>NZ_BEXF01000197.1 GCF_002897295.1 Brevibacillus reuszeri | reverse complement strand
GGTTGCTCGCCTGGCAACGTCCTACTCTCCCGGCTCCCTGCGGAGCAAGTACCATCGGCGCTGGAGGGCTTAACGGCCGTGTTCGGCATGGGAACGGGTGTGTCCCCTCCGCCATCATCACCAGACTT
>NZ_BEXF01000196.1 GCF_002897295.1 Brevibacillus reuszeri | reverse complement strand
TGTGGTTAAGTTACTAAGGGCACACGGTGGATGCCTTGGCGCTAGGAGCCGAAGAAGGACGCAGCGAACTGCGATAAGCCTCGGGGAGCGGTAAGCACGCTTTGATCCGGGGATCTCCGAATGGGGAA
>NZ_BEXF01000195.1 GCF_002897295.1 Brevibacillus reuszeri | reverse complement strand
TAGATGACTGGGGTGAAGTCGTAACAAGGTATCCGTACCGGAAGGTGCGGATGGATCACCTCCTTTCTATGGAGATACGACGATTAACGCACATTCGCTGTTCAGTTTTGAGAGAAGCATTCTCTCAAA
>NZ_BEXF01000194.1 GCF_002897295.1 Brevibacillus reuszeri | reverse complement strand
AAATTTCCCTCGCCATCACAGCTTGTGCTTAACGGTGTGCGGATTTGCCTACACACCACACTTGCTGCTTGGACGGCCATCCAGTAGGCCGCTCACCCTATCCTCCTGCGTCACGCCATTGCTCAAGCG
>NZ_BEXF01000193.1 GCF_002897295.1 Brevibacillus reuszeri | reverse complement strand
ACGGTGTGCGGATTTGCCTACACACCACACTTGCTGCTTGGACGGCCATCCAGTAGGCCGCTCACCCTATCCTCCTGCGTCACGCCACTCACTCAAACGGAACAGAGGTGGTACAGGAATATCAACCTG
>NZ_BEXF01000192.1 GCF_002897295.1 Brevibacillus reuszeri | reverse complement strand
ATAGTCTGGTGATGATGGCGGAGGGGACACACCCGTTCCCATGCCGAACACGGCCGTTAAGCCCTCCAGCGCCGATGGTACTTGCTCCGCAGGGAGCCGGGAGAGTAGGACGTTGCCAGGCGAGCAACC
>NZ_BEXF01000191.1 GCF_002897295.1 Brevibacillus reuszeri | reverse complement strand
CTCCTTCAAAACTGAACAGCGAATGTGCGTTAATCGTCGTATCTCCATAGAAAGGAGGTGATCCATCCGCACCTTCCGGTACGGATACCTTGTTACGACTTCACCCCAGTCATCTACCCCACCTTCGGCGGC
>NZ_BEXF01000190.1 GCF_002897295.1 Brevibacillus reuszeri | reverse complement strand
TCCTATAAGTCTGGTGATGATGGCGGAGGGGACACACCCGTTCCCATGCCGAACACGGCCGTTAAGCCCTCCAGCGCCGATGGTACTTGCTCCGCAGGGAGCCGGGAGAGTAGGACGTTGCCAGGCGAGCAAC
>NZ_BEXF01000189.1 GCF_002897295.1 Brevibacillus reuszeri | reverse complement strand
CTTCTCTCAAAACTGAACAGCGAATGTGCGTTAATCGTCGTATCTCCATAGAAAGGAGGTGATCCATCCGCACCTTCCGGTACGGATACCTTGTTACGACTTCACCCCAGTCATCTACCCCACCTTCGGCGGC
>NZ_BEXF01000188.1 GCF_002897295.1 Brevibacillus reuszeri | reverse complement strand
TTGCTCGCCTGGCAACGTCCTACTCTCCCGGCTCCCTGCGGAGCAAGTACCATCGGCGCTGGAGGGCTTAACGGCCGTGTTCGGCATGGGAACGGGTGTGTCCCCTCCGCCATCATCACCAGACTATATGAGAG
>NZ_BEXF01000187.1 GCF_002897295.1 Brevibacillus reuszeri | reverse complement strand
TGAGAGAATGCTTCTCTCAAAACTGAACAGCGAATGTGCGTTAATCGTCGTATCTCCATAGAAAGGAGGTGATCCATCCGCACCTTCCGGTACGGATACCTTGTTACGACTTCACCCCAGTCATCTACCCCACCTTC
>NZ_BEXF01000186.1 GCF_002897295.1 Brevibacillus reuszeri | reverse complement strand
TCCCACAGCGCAAGCGGGTAAGACCCCTCATAGACGATGAGGTTGATAGGTTCGGTGTGGAAGCGTGGTAACACGTGGAGCTGACGAATACTAATCGGTCGAGGACTTATCCACACACTCTTAGCAAGCATGCGTATT
>NZ_BEXF01000185.1 GCF_002897295.1 Brevibacillus reuszeri | reverse complement strand
TCGGTACTTAAATTTCCCTCGCCATCACAGCTTGTGCTTGACGGTGTGCGGATTTGCCTACACACCACACTTGCTGCTTGGACGGCCATCCAGTAGGCCGCTCACCCTATCCTCCTGCGTCACGCCATTGCTCAAGCG
>NZ_BEXF01000184.1 GCF_002897295.1 Brevibacillus reuszeri | reverse complement strand
TCAAAACTGAACAGCGAATGTGCGTTAATCGTCGTATCTCCATAGAAAGGAGGTGATCCATCCGCACCTTCCGGTACGGATACCTTGTTACGACTTCACCCCAGTCATCTACCCCACCTTCGGCGGCTGGCTCCTTGC
>NZ_BEXF01000183.1 GCF_002897295.1 Brevibacillus reuszeri | reverse complement strand
TGCAGCCCCAAGCCCGGCGCCTGCAGCCCCAAGCCCGGCGCCTGCAGCCCCAAGCCCGGCGCCTGCAGCCCCAAGCCCGGCGCCTGCAGCCCCAAGCCCGGCGCCTGCAGCCCCAAGCCCGGCGCCTGCAGCCCCAAGCCCGGCGCCT
>NZ_BEXF01000182.1 GCF_002897295.1 Brevibacillus reuszeri | reverse complement strand
TAGCAAGAGTTATCCCGCGCACCTTAGGATTCTCTCCTCGCCTACCTGTGTCGGTTTGCGGTACGGGCACCTTGTTCCTCGCTAGACGCTTTTCTTGGCAGTGTGAAATCAGGGACTTCGGTACTTAAATTTCCCTCGCCATCACAGCTTGTGCTT
>NZ_BEXF01000181.1 GCF_002897295.1 Brevibacillus reuszeri | reverse complement strand
ATTTCCCTCGCCATCACAGCTTGTGCTTGACGGTGTGCGGATTTGCCTACACACCACACTTGCTGCTTGGACGGCCATCCAGTAGGCCGCTCACCCTATCCTCCTGCGTCACGCCATTGCTCAAGCGGAACAGAGGTGGTACAGGAATATCAACCT
>NZ_BEXF01000180.1 GCF_002897295.1 Brevibacillus reuszeri | reverse complement strand
AAGCACAAGCTGTGATGGCGAGGGAAATTTTAGTACCGAAGTCCCTGATTTCACACTGCCAAGAAAAGCGTCTAGCGAGGAACAAGGTGCCCGTACCGCAAACCGACACAGGTAGGCGAGGAGAGAATCCTAAGGTGCGCGGGATAACTCTTGCTAAG
>NZ_BEXF01000179.1 GCF_002897295.1 Brevibacillus reuszeri | reverse complement strand
TCGGTACTAAAATTTCCCTCGCCATCACAGCTTGTGCTTGACGGTGTGCGGATTTGCCTACACACCACACTTGCTGCTTGGACGGCCATCCAGTAGGCCGCTCACCCTATCCTCCTGCGTCACGCCACTCACTCAAACGGAACAGAGGTGGTACAGGAATATCAACC
>NZ_BEXF01000178.1 GCF_002897295.1 Brevibacillus reuszeri | reverse complement strand
GGTTGATATTCCTGTACCACCTCTGTTCCGTTTGAGTGAGTGGCGTGACGCAGGAGGATAGGGTGAGCGGCCTACTGGATGGCCGTCCAAGCAGCAAGTGTGGTGTGTAGGCAAATCCGCACACCGTTAAGCACAAGCTGTGATGGCGAGGGAAATGTAAGTACCGA
>NZ_BEXF01000177.1 GCF_002897295.1 Brevibacillus reuszeri | reverse complement strand
TAGCTCGGCTTCATGAAAAAATCGCAAATACCCGCAACGATTTTCTACATAAGCTGTCAACCAAGCTGATCAACGAAAACCAAGTGATCTGTTTAGAGGACTTGCAAGTAGAAAATATGGTCAAAAATCACAAGTTAGCAAAATCCATTGCAGATGCTTCGTGGTCTATGTTTCGCACGATGCTGGA
>NZ_BEXF01000176.1 GCF_002897295.1 Brevibacillus reuszeri | reverse complement strand
CGCAGGGAGCCGGGAGAGTAGGACGTTGCCAGGCGAGCAACCTCATGGTTGCCTCAACATTCGTTCTTTGAAAACTGGATACTGCATGTAATTGCTAAGGATATTTAAAGTGTAAGTACTTTTTAGTGCTAACCAATTGTGGTTAAGTTACTAAGGGCACACGGTGGATGCCTTGGCGCTAGGAGCC
>NZ_BEXF01000175.1 GCF_002897295.1 Brevibacillus reuszeri | reverse complement strand
TCCCCATTCGGAGATCCCCGGATCAAAGCGTGCTTACCGCTCCCCGAGGCTTATCGCAGTTCGCTGCGTCCTTCTTCGGCTCCTAGCGCCAAGGCATCCACCGTGTGCCCTTAGTAACTTAACCACAATTGGTTAGCACTAAAAAGTACTTACACTTTAAATATCCTTAGCAATTACATGCAGTATCCAGTTTTCAAAGAACGA
>NZ_BEXF01000174.1 GCF_002897295.1 Brevibacillus reuszeri | reverse complement strand
AGTCTGGTGATGATGGCGGAGGGGACACACCCGTTCCCATGCCGAACACGGCCGTTAAGCCCTCCAGCGCCGATGGTACTTGCTCCGCAGGGAGCCGGGAGAGTAGGACGTTGCCAGGCGAGCAACCTCATGGTTGCCTCAACATTCGTTCTTTGAAAACTGGATACTGCATGTAATTGCTAAGGATATTTAAAGTGTAAGTACTTTTTAGT
>NZ_BEXF01000173.1 GCF_002897295.1 Brevibacillus reuszeri | reverse complement strand
TGGCGTGACGCAGGAGGATAGGGTGAGCGGCCTACTGGATGGCCGTCCAAGCAGCAAGTGTGGTGTGTAGGCAAATCCGCACACCGTCAAGCACAAGCTGTGATGGCGAGGGAAATTTTAGTACCGAAGTCCCTGATTTCACACTGCCAAGAAAAGCGTCTAGCGAGGAACAAGGTGCCCGTACCGCAAACCGACACAGGTAGGCGAGGAGAGAA
>NZ_BEXF01000172.1 GCF_002897295.1 Brevibacillus reuszeri | reverse complement strand
TGTCCACCGAAAGCCTAAGGTTTCCTGGGGAAGGCTCGTCCTCCCAGGGTTAGTCGGGACCTAAGCTGAGGCCGAAAGGCGTAGGCGATGGACAACAGGTTGATATTCCTGTACCACCTCTGTTCCGTTTGAGTGAGTGGCGTGACGCAGGAGGATAGGGTGAGCGGCCTACTGGATGGCCGTCCAAGCAGCAAGTGTGGTGTGTAGGCAAATCCGCACACC
>NZ_BEXF01000171.1 GCF_002897295.1 Brevibacillus reuszeri | reverse complement strand
TTCTCTCCTCGCCTACCTGTGTCGGTTTGCGGTACGGGCACCTTGTTCCTCGCTAGACGCTTTTCTTGGCAGTGTGAAATCAGGGACTTCGGTACTAAAATTTCCCTCGCCATCACAGCTTGTGCTTGACGGTGTGCGGATTTGCCTACACACCACACTTGCTGCTTGGACGGCCATCCAGTAGGCCGCTCACCCTATCCTCCTGCGTCACGCCATTGCTCAAG
>NZ_BEXF01000170.1 GCF_002897295.1 Brevibacillus reuszeri | reverse complement strand
CTTGAGCAATGGCGTGACGCAGGAGGATAGGGTGAGCGGCCTACTGGATGGCCGTCCAAGCAGCAAGTGTGGTGTGTAGGCAAATCCGCACACCGTTAAGCACAAGCTGTGATGGCGAGGGAAATTTAAGTACCGAAGTCCCTGATTTCACACTGCCAAGAAAAGCGTCTAGCGAGGAACAAGGTGCCCGTACCGCAAACCGACACAGGTAGGCGAGGAGAGAA
>NZ_BEXF01000169.1 GCF_002897295.1 Brevibacillus reuszeri | reverse complement strand
CGCTTGAGCAATGGCGTGACGCAGGAGGATAGGGTGAGCGGCCTACTGGATGGCCGTCCAAGCAGCAAGTGTGGTGTGTAGGCAAATCCGCACACCGTCAAGCACAAGCTGTGATGGCGAGGGAAATGTAAGTACCGAAGTCCCTGATTTCACACTGCCAAGAAAAGCGTCTAGCGAGGAACAAGGTGCCCGTACCGCAAACCGACACAGGTAGGCGAGGAGAGAA
>NZ_BEXF01000168.1 GCF_002897295.1 Brevibacillus reuszeri | reverse complement strand
CGAAGGTGGGGTAGATGACTGGGGTGAAGTCGTAACAAGGTATCCGTACCGGAAGGTGCGGATGGATCACCTCCTTTCTATGGAGATACGACGATTAACGCACATTCGCTGTTCAGTTTTGAAGGAGTATTTCTCCTTTGCGGGCCTATAGCTCAGTTGGTTAGAGCGCACGCCTGATAAGCGTGAGGTCGGCTGTTCGAGTCAGCCTAGGCCCACCATTTGAATATTTTTGGTTTTCT
>NZ_BEXF01000167.1 GCF_002897295.1 Brevibacillus reuszeri | reverse complement strand
GCCGCCGAAGGTGGGGTAGATGACTGGGGTGAAGTCGTAACAAGGTATCCGTACCGGAAGGTGCGGATGGATCACCTCCTTTCTATGGAGATACGACGATTAACGCACATTCGCTGCTCAGTTTTGAAGGAGTATTTCTCCTTTGCGGGCCTATAGCTCAGTTGGTTAGAGCGCACGCCTGATAAGCGTGAGGTCGGCTGTTCGAGTCAGCCTAGGCCCACCATTTGAATATTTTTGGTTTTCT
>NZ_BEXF01000166.1 GCF_002897295.1 Brevibacillus reuszeri | reverse complement strand
GGAACTAGCGTCAACCACATGCCCTTTCCGTTCCAACCAGATCGTGCTGCTTTCTTTCCTTGCTTCAATGCTTCAATTGCCTGTCCGAAATTCATCATGTCATACCTCTCCTTTTCATAATTACCGTAGTGTTAAGTACCTGACTAAAATGCGAGTCCAGTTTGGATTTCACCCCAATTGATCAGTCTATGGTCTTTTGGGATATGCTTATACAAGTCGTGTTCGCTCACCGCGCTGACTTCTAT
>NZ_BEXF01000165.1 GCF_002897295.1 Brevibacillus reuszeri | reverse complement strand
TAGATGACTGGGGTGAAGTCGTAACAAGGTATCCGTACCGGAAGGTGCGGATGGATCACCTCCTTTCTATGGAGATACGACGATTAACGCACATTCGCTGTTCAGTTTTGAGAGAAGCATTCTCTCATATAGTCTGGTGATGATGGCGGAGGGGACACACCCGTTCCCATGCCGAACACGGCCGTTAAGCCCTCCAGCGCCGATGGTACTTGCTCCGCAGGGAGCCGGGAGAGTAGGACGTTGCCAGG
>NZ_BEXF01000164.1 GCF_002897295.1 Brevibacillus reuszeri | reverse complement strand
TTGCTCGCCTGGCAACGTCCTACTCTCCCGGCTCCCTGCGGAGCAAGTACCATCGGCGCTGGAGGGCTTAACGGCCGTGTTCGGCATGGGAACGGGTGTGTCCCCTCCGCCATCATCACCAGACTATTTGAGAGAATGCTTCTCTCAAAACTGAACAGCGAATGTGCGTTAATCGTCGTATCTCCATAGAAAGGAGGTGATCCATCCGCACCTTCCGGTACGGATACCTTGTTACGACTTCACCCCAGTCATC
>NZ_BEXF01000163.1 GCF_002897295.1 Brevibacillus reuszeri | reverse complement strand
GATGACTGGGGTGAAGTCGTAACAAGGTATCCGTACCGGAAGGTGCGGATGGATCACCTCCTTTCTATGGAGATACGACGATTAACGCACATTCGCTGTTCAGTTTTGAGAGAAGCATTCTCTCAAAAAGTCTGGTGATGATGGCGGAGGGGACACACCCGTTCCCATGCCGAACACGGCCGTTAAGCCCTCCAGCGCCGATGGTACTTGCTCCGCAGGGAGCCGGGAGAGTAGGACGTTGCCAGGCGAGCAAC
>NZ_BEXF01000162.1 GCF_002897295.1 Brevibacillus reuszeri | reverse complement strand
AATACCTCAACATGATGAAGCAACTTCTGTCACGGGAAAACCTTCTGACAGCATTAAAGAGAGTGGAAAAGAATAAAGGAAGCCACGGTGTGGACGGTATGTCAGTAAAATTCCTACGTGAACATATGAGTTATGGCTTTCGTCCAAATAGGCGAGGACATGATGCAGTTCGGAAGGCTAAAGGTTTTATGAAAGAGGGGAAACGGTGGGTTGTTGATTTAGACTTAGAGAAATTCTTTGACAAAGTAAACCATG
>NZ_BEXF01000161.1 GCF_002897295.1 Brevibacillus reuszeri | reverse complement strand
CAGGTTGATATTCCTGTACCACCTCTGTTCCGTTTGAGTGAGTGGCGTGACGCAGGAGGATAGGGTGAGCGGCCTACTGGATGGCCGTCCAAGCAGCAAGTGTGGTGTGTAGGCAAATCCGCACACCGTTAAGCACAAGCTGTGATGGCGAGGGAAATGTAAGTACCGAAGTCCCTGATTTCACACTGCCAAGAAAAGCGTCTAGCGAGGAACAAGGTGCCCGTACCGCAAACCGACACAGGTAGGCGAGGAGAGAA
>NZ_BEXF01000160.1 GCF_002897295.1 Brevibacillus reuszeri | reverse complement strand
ATCTGCTAAGGCTAAATACTACCTAGCGACCGATAGTGAACCAGTACCGTGAGGGAAAGGTGAAAAGCACCCCGGGAGGGGAGTGAAATAGTACCTGAAACCGTGTGCTTACAAATAGTCGGAGCCCGTTAAAAGGGTGACGGCGTGCCTTTTGTAGAATGAACCGGCGAGTTACGATAGCGTGCGAGGTTAAGTTGAAGAGACGGAGCCGCAGCGAAAGCGAGTCTGAATAGGGCGCAAGTACGTTGTCGTAGACCCGAA
>NZ_BEXF01000159.1 GCF_002897295.1 Brevibacillus reuszeri | reverse complement strand
ATCTGCTAAGGCTAAATACTACCTAGCGACCGATAGTGAACCAGTACCGTGAGGGAAAGGTGAAAAGCACCCCGGGAGGGGAGTGAAATAGTACCTGAAACCGTGTGCTTACAAATAGTCGGAGCCCTATGCAGCAAACTTGTTTGCCGCACGGGTGACGGCGTGCCTTTTGTAGAATGAACCGGCGAGTTACGATAGCGTGCGAGGTTAAGTTGAAGAGACGGAGCCGCAGCGAAAGCGAGTCTGAATAGGGCGCAAGTACGTTGTCGTAGACCCGAA
>NZ_BEXF01000158.1 GCF_002897295.1 Brevibacillus reuszeri | reverse complement strand
CGCAGGGAGCCGGGAGAGTAGGACGTTGCCAGGCGAGCAACCTCATGGTTGCCTCAACATTCGTTCTTTGAAAACTGGATACTGCATGTAATTGCTAAGGATATTTAAAGTGTAAGTACTTTTTAGTAATACACAAATGCAAGGATGGCCTGCTAAGTTCGTCTCATCCATGAGACAACGCATGCACTAGCACATCCTGTGCGTCGTGGTTAAGTTACTAAGGGCACACGGTGGATGCCTTGGCGCTAGGAGCCGAAGAAGGACGCAGCGAACTGCGATAAGCCTCGGGGAGCGGTAAGCACGCTTTGATCCGGG
>NZ_BEXF01000157.1 GCF_002897295.1 Brevibacillus reuszeri | reverse complement strand
CCGCCAGCGTTCGTCCTGAGCCAGGATCAAACTCTCCAATAAAGTTTGTTACTGGTTCAAAGCTGGCAAATCATTTAATGATAGACTCATTAACGCTTTCGCTGTTCAGTTTTCAAAGAGCATTTTCATAGTTAGGCTTTCGCCGACATTTATTAACTTTATCAGATTCAACCTATAAAGTCAATAGTTTTTTCAGAAGGATTCATTCCTTCAAAACTGAATACGCATGCTTGCTAAGAGTGTGTGGATAAGTCCTCGACCGATTAGTATTCGTCAGCTCCACGTGTTACCACGCTTCCACACCGAACCTATCAACCTCATC
>NZ_BEXF01000156.1 GCF_002897295.1 Brevibacillus reuszeri | reverse complement strand
GAAGGTGGGGTAGATGACTGGGGTGAAGTCGTAACAAGGTATCCGTACCGGAAGGTGCGGATGGATCACCTCCTTTCTATGGAGATACGACGATTAACGCACATTCGCTGTTCAGTTTTGAGAGAAGTATTGCACCCCAAAAAGTGACGATTAAGCGTTGAAGCTTAGTCCGAGTACTTTCCGGGGACCCCACAACTCTCATATAGTCTGGTGATGATGGCGGAGGGGACACACCCGTTCCCATGCCGAACACGGCCGTTAAGCCCTCCAGCGCCGATGGTACTTGCTCCGCAGGGAGCCGGGAGAGTAGGACGTTGCCAGG
>NZ_BEXF01000155.1 GCF_002897295.1 Brevibacillus reuszeri | reverse complement strand
CGAAGGTGGGGTAGATGACTGGGGTGAAGTCGTAACAAGGTATCCGTACCGGAAGGTGCGGATGGATCACCTCCTTTCTATGGAGATACGACGATTAACGCACATTCGCTGTTCAGTTTTGAAGGAGCATTCCTTCAAAAGATGAAAGGAAGTTCTGCTAAAGGCCCTCGCGTCCATGCGAGAACGCAGAACGACTTACATCCTATAAGTCTGGTGATGATGGCGGAGGGGACACACCCGTTCCCATGCCGAACACGGCCGTTAAGCCCTCCAGCGCCGATGGTACTTGCTCCGCAGGGAGCCGGGAGAGTAGGACGTTGCCAGGCG
>NZ_BEXF01000154.1 GCF_002897295.1 Brevibacillus reuszeri | reverse complement strand
CAACACCCGAAGTCGGTGAGGTAACCGCAAGGAGCCAGCCGCCGAAGGTGGGGTAGATGACTGGGGTGAAGTCGTAACAAGGTATCCGTACCGGAAGGTGCGGATGGATCACCTCCTTTCTATGGAGCATTACACAGATTGCATTCTTTCCGGTTTTGAGGGTGCATCACTCTCGTCTTATAATCCCTTTTTGGGTTATAATGGGGCTGTAGCTCAGTTGGGAGAGCGCCTGCCTTGCAAGCAGGAGGTCATCGGTTCGATCCCGTTCAGCTCCACCAAAAGAATAAATATGTTCCTTGAAAACTGGATACTGCATGTAATTGCTAAGGATATTTAAAGTGTAAGTACTTTTTAGTAATACACAAATGCAAGGATGGCCTGCTAAGTTCGTCTCATCCATGAGACAACGCAGAAACA
>NZ_BEXF01000153.1 GCF_002897295.1 Brevibacillus reuszeri | reverse complement strand
AAGGGTGCCCAGGTGCTGCCCGCGTTGTTCCCCGGGGTCCTGAATACCGATATGCCAGGGGGAACCGTTCGGTTTTGCACCCATCGCGAGGACATTGCCCCCTAGATCGATAATGGCGGATTTGAAATCCTGCTGCTGCAAATAATCCGCGATCACATCGGCGGCATAGCCCTTGGCGATTGCGCCGAGATCAAGCGACATGCCTTTTTTCTTCAGCATGATGGCGTGTGAGGAAGGTTCCAAGGTCACATTCTTGTAGTCAATTTTCTGCATTGCCGCAGTCAATTTACGATCCTCTGGCACGGCCGCATGCTCGCTGCCTATTCCCCATAGATCGACGATCGGTCCGATGGTCGGGTCGAAATGCCCGCCAGAAGCTGCGGCGTAATCAACGGCTGTTTGAACAACCTTGAAGGTTTCCTCTGAGACGCTT
>NZ_BEXF01000152.1 GCF_002897295.1 Brevibacillus reuszeri | reverse complement strand
AAATGTCATCCAGTCCATTCTCTATATACCCGGACTCATCTCGATTTCCGCGGCGGCACTTATTTGGTCATTAATATTTAATAAGCAGCTTGGAATCACCAATAATATCTTCGGTTCGGAAACCGTCTGGGCGGCAAATCAACCCTACGCTTGGCTCATTATCATTGTCATTACGATATGGGGCGGCGTGGGTGGAAACATGATTATCTACCGCGCCTCCATAAGCGGCGTATCCAAGGATTTGTACGAATCAGCAGAAATGGACGGAGCAGGACCGGTCCGCAGGTTTTCGAGCATTACGCTGCCGTCGATTCGTTTTCCGCTGATCTATACCTTTGTTATGACAACGGCCGGAGCCTTCAACGTATTCGGTCAACCGCTCATGATGACGGACGGGGGACCAAGGCAGAGCACAACGGTATTGATGATGTACAT
>NZ_BEXF01000151.1 GCF_002897295.1 Brevibacillus reuszeri | reverse complement strand
TTGGGTTCCCGTCATTCCCATGCCGCGTGCCGCTTCGATAACTGAGGGGTCCACATCCTTGATACCGGTGAAGGTATTGCGGATAATCGGCAGCAGTGAATAGAGGAACAGTGCGGCTATCGCAGTTTTCATGCCGATCCCGAGGAGCGGGATCATAAAGCCGAGCAGAGCCAAGCTTGGAATAGTCTGAAGAATGCTGGCTCCGCCTATGATCCAGGTTCGCAGGAAGCTATACCTGGATACCAGAATTCCGGCAGGAACTCCAATGATGATGGCGATGACCATCGAGATGAGAACGAGCTGAATATGTTCTCCAACGGATACCAGAAGCTCGCCCCACCGCAAAGAGAACTGACGGCCGATTTGCTCCCAGATGGATGAGGAATTCATGCTTCATCACCCCCTCCGGCCCAGTGGCTTGCAAAGGTGGAGATTAG
>NZ_BEXF01000150.1 GCF_002897295.1 Brevibacillus reuszeri | reverse complement strand
GCCGCCAGCGTTCGTCCTGAGCCAGGATCAAACTCTCCAATAAAGTTTGTTACTGGTTCAAAGCTGGCAAATCATTTAATGATAGACTCATTAACGCTTTCGCTGTTCAGTTTTCAAAGAGCATTTTAAGTTCTGCTAAACTAGCAGGAACTCCATGTTAGCACATCCAACATTCCGTGTCAAACACTTTTTTTGGATGTTTTTTGTTGTCTGCTCCTCCCTTTCAGAAGTCACAGAATCACATCTTACCACTCTTTCTTTGGTGTTGTCAACCTCTTTTTTAAGTGAGGCTAAACAATTTTAAATAGAAAGATCATGGTCGGGAAGACAGGATTCGAACCTGCGACCCCTTGGTCCCAAGCCAAGTACTCTACCAAGCTGAGCTACTTCCCGATTTTATTTTGTTGTGGGGCCCCCGAAAAGTACTCGGAATAGGCTA
>NZ_BEXF01000149.1 GCF_002897295.1 Brevibacillus reuszeri | reverse complement strand
TCCCCATTCGGAGATCCCCGGATCAAAGCGTGCTTACCGCTCCCCGAGGCTTATCGCAGTTCGCTGCGTCCTTCTTCGGCTCCTAGCGCCAAGGCATCCACCGTGTGCCCTTAGTAACTTAACCACAGGATGTGGTTATGTCTGCGTTCCAACAGGACGTTGGAGACTTTAGCAGACGTACCTTAAACATCACTTTCAAATATCCTTAGCAATTACATGCAGTATCCAGTTTTCAAGGAACAACGACGCACAGGATGTGCTAGTGTCTGCGTGGCCTCATGGATGAGGCGATTTTAGCAGACGATCCTTTTGCGACCGCCTGGCAACGTCCTACTCTCCCGGCTCCCTGCGGAGCAAGTACCATCGGCGCTGGAGGGCTTAACGGCCGTGTTCGGCATGGGAACGGGTGTGTCCCCTCCGCCATCATCACCAGACTTATAGGA
>NZ_BEXF01000148.1 GCF_002897295.1 Brevibacillus reuszeri | reverse complement strand
TGAACCATGAGAAGCTCCTCTCAAGGAACATTGGCAGAGGAACCGCCAATATGGCTAAAGGACCGGCCATGACCAGAGAGGAAGCGCTGCAATCCATCATAACCGGAGCAGAGATAGCGGCAGAGCTGGCTTCCCAGGGGACGCAGATGTTCGTGACCGGTGAGATGGGCATTGGGAATACAACGCCAAGCGCCGCGATCTTCTCGGTTCTGTCAGGCAAACAACCCTCTGAGGTTGTGGGACGAGGAACTGGCGTAACCGATGAGCGGCTGATACATAAGATTAACGTCGTGGAGCAGGCTATACAAGTCAATCAACCGCATGCGCATGATCCTCTGGATGTGCTCTCCAAAGTCGGGGGTTATGAAATCGGCGGATTGACGGGGCTGATTCTCGGTGCAGCTGCACACGGATGCCCTGTTATCATCGACGGTTTTATTTCCAGT
>NZ_BEXF01000147.1 GCF_002897295.1 Brevibacillus reuszeri | reverse complement strand
AATACCTCAACATGATGAAGCAACTTCTGTCACGGGAAAACCTTCTGACAGCATTAAAGAGAGTGGAAAAGAATAAAGGAAGCCACGGTGTGGACGGTATGTCAGTAAAATTCCTACGTGAACATATCATGACCAACTGGGACTCCATCCGCCAGCAGTTAGAGGATGGTACCTATCAACCGCAACCAGTCCGAAGGGTCGAAATCCTGAAACCTAACGGTGGGGTACGGTTGCTAGGGATTCCTACTGTGACAGACCGCTTTATCCAGCAGGCAATCGCTCAGACTCTCACCTCAGTTTTCGATCCGATGTTCTCCGAACACAGTTATGGCTTTCGTCCAAATAGGCGAGGACATGATGCAGTTCGGAAGGCTAAAGGTTTTATGAAAGAGGGGAAACGGTGGGTTGTTGATTTAGACTTAGAGAAATTCTTTGACAAAGTAAACCATG
>NZ_BEXF01000146.1 GCF_002897295.1 Brevibacillus reuszeri | reverse complement strand
TACACTCCATAGAAACGTTCGGAACGGTGGACGGTCCAGGTATCCGCTTTGTACTCTTCATGCAGGGATGTCTGCTGAAGTGTCAATATTGCCACAATCCGGATACGTGGGGATTGCATGAAGGACAGGAAATGACGGTAGAGGATGTGCTGGCTCAGATTGAGCCTTATCTAAGTTACTATCGTTCTTCCGGTGGAGGGCTGACCGTATCCGGAGGCGAGCCGACACTGCAGTATCCTTTTGTAACCGAGCTGTTTAAGGAAGTAAAGCGCCGCTGGAATCTGCACACGACCCTTGACAGCAACGGTTATAATGAGCCGGAGAAAATATCGGAGCTGCTGGAGCATACCGACTTGGTTCTGCTCGATCTGAAGCATATCAACGATGAGAAGCATATCAAGCTGACCGGGAAGTCGAATGAGAGGACGCTGAAGACCGCCCGCTGGCTGTCCCACCATGGTC
>NZ_BEXF01000145.1 GCF_002897295.1 Brevibacillus reuszeri | reverse complement strand
GGACATCCAAAAACTGAACGGAATCAAGGACCATGAGGTTCGGAAGCTGGCGATTGGCCGGGTTCTCAAGATTCCTTAAGGAGGTGGCTGCATGATCGAGCTGATGATTGACCGAAAGAATGGAAGCGTGTGGGATCTGGGGCAGATCGTAACGGATATTACATGGAAAACAAGCCGTCAGGCAAAGCCGGCGAGTCTTGATATCAACTACGTCAACAATGGTCTGGCGCAGAGCAAGGAATTTGACGTGGAGAATGGTGACATTGTGCGTTTCCGCAAGGATAACAAGGACCTGTTTTATGGCTATGTTTTTTCAAAAGAATGGGGGTTGGACGCCCAGGTGAAACTGATGGCCTACGACCAGCTGCGCTATTTGTCCAGCAACGACACCTATCGGTTCACCAATGCCAAGGTAGAGGAAATCATTCGCAAGATTGCCAAGGATTTTAATCTGAAAACAGGCACGCTGGCCCAAAC
>NZ_BEXF01000144.1 GCF_002897295.1 Brevibacillus reuszeri | reverse complement strand
AGAGCAACTGGTTTCAGAAATTAGTGTGACTTTGAAATAATTATTGAAACATTATTATTTCACTTGTCTGGTTAAGATGCGTTTAAAATTTTTTATTATAAATGTGCACTTTTTTAGCAGAAAAGATGTCAGCTTTTATTTATGTTGATATTAAGGAGACTTCTAATGTAATGAAGATTAGGCGCTTCTTTGGACTAAGTGTTGAAACAAGGTGTGATAGATGCCATATTAAAATTATTTCCCCTTCTGATGTTTATACGCTGTGTAAAGATTGCTTCCTGATTAATCCACATCAATTGAGACAACATGATGTTAAATTGGATTACCCAAGTATGATTGAAGGTTTAACTTGTGTTTTTCGCAAGGTGAAAGTCATTAGTGAACAACAGAATCATTGCTGTAATAATTGTGTCTCCCAGCATGCCAATAAAACGCATAGTGGATGGTATATTAATAGTGATTATCAGAAAGGCACAAAATTGTATC
>NZ_BEXF01000143.1 GCF_002897295.1 Brevibacillus reuszeri | reverse complement strand
GAAGGCTCAGGAGAGGCTGTGGATCGGGGATACCGGCGAAGGAGGGGCAGATTCGGGTAACGGCGACGGCTCGGAGACAAGCGGGGGGATCGAACTGCTTGAGAAGCCCAATCCGGCTGTGGCGAGCAAGCAGGCAAAAGTGAAAGTAAAAGTGGAGCCGGGAACCAGCGCGCAATTGTCCGTTTATTATAAGAGTGGTCAGAGTACGGCTAAATATTTGGGATGGGAGACCGCGGACGAGAGTGGCTATATCGAATGGGAATGGAATGTGGGATTTAACACCACGCCGGGTACGTGGCTGTTTGTTGTTGAGACAGCAGACGGGCAGCGAATGGAGGTGCCGTTTACGGTGGTTGCAAGGTCGGGTTAGACAAGATTTCGATAGGTTGGGTTCCAAAGAATGAGTGCATGTAGAAATGGCTTAAAGAAGCGTACTAGAGATGTGGCCTTAGAAGTGGCCAGCGATGTAACCAGAGATGTGACCCAAAAGGATCATT
>NZ_BEXF01000142.1 GCF_002897295.1 Brevibacillus reuszeri | reverse complement strand
AAGAGTTTATGCAGAACATGAAGCGACTTGGGTACACGATGAAGCAAGGTCATGTTAAATATATGACGTTCAAGGCTCCTGGCATGGAAAGATCAGTTCGCGGAAAAACCCTAGGGCCAGAATACACAGAAGATCGTATCAAGGAACGAACTCAGCTTAGAGAATTTAATTTTGTTGAATCAAAACGGAAATACAAATACCGCTTTAAAAGGAAGCCGACTCGAACACAAATTTTTGACGCAGCAAGGAACTACAAATATAAAAGAGGTTCATTGGCGGTTAATTTCATGCTGACTATTGCGTTGCTTCGGGCGCTCACTAACCGGAAGGTAGAAGAGGCAACAAGGAGAAATTCGCGTAGAGATTTTAGCACCGACATTGAAATATTGAAACTGTCCAAGCAGCTCCAGCTAATAACAGATTACAATTTAAAAAGTCGCAGTGATCTACAACAAGCGATCAAAGATACAGAGCAACGATTGAAACAAATCAATGGAGTTA
>NZ_BEXF01000141.1 GCF_002897295.1 Brevibacillus reuszeri | reverse complement strand
TGAATCCATCTGGTCATAACCTGCGATAGCTTGCAGGACATAAGCGGAGTCTTCGACATTTTTAGTCAGGGGTCCGATCTGATCCAGCGAAGAGGCAAAGGCAACGAGGCCAAACCGGGACACCAGTCCATAGGTTGGCTTCAATCCAACGACACCGCAATAGGAAGCGGGTTGACGAATCGATCCACCTGTATCCGATCCCAGCGCAAAATATGCCTCGCCCGCAGCAACGGCTGCTGCCGAGCCTCCGCTTGATCCGCCTGGAACCCGATCCAGATTCCATGGGTTGCGTACGGGGTAGAAGCTGGAGTTCTCGTTCGAGCCCCCCATTGCGAATTCATCCATATTCAGCTTCCCGATTGTTATGGTATCTGCTGCACGCAATTTACCGACAACCGTCGCATCGTATACTGGCGTAAAATTAGACAGAAACTGACTTGCGCATGTTGTGCGAAGTCCTTCCGTTACGATGTTATCCTTAATTCCGACAGGAAGACCGAACAACAGTCCACGC
>NZ_BEXF01000140.1 GCF_002897295.1 Brevibacillus reuszeri | reverse complement strand
CGGGTCCATGGTGCAGGGCATGCTTTTGATGGCTGTCCACCAGAAATAAGATTATTCATGGCAAGGAGAATTCATATGACAATATGCAGTGAGAACGGTCGTCTCCAGCTGAAGCAGCTGTCGTCCTTTATTGCAAGATTGAATGCGATCCATCAACATCATGTAGGCTATTGCGGTGAACAGGAAGAGGAGATATACAGCACACTCCAGGAGGAGTTCGGTGAATCAGGGGAGCTAAACCGGTGGTTTACGGTTATGTATGATCAAGATGAGATGGTAGGAGCTCTAGGATTCAACGTGGGCGATGAAGAGCGTGCAGCTGAATTATGGGGCCCTTTCATCGATGCGGAAGGCGCTGAGTGGGATCGGATGGCGGAGCAGCTATGGACTGCCGGAATTAAAAAGATTAAGGACAGCGTGGATCGATATTTTGGTTTTTATAATATTCATAATCAGTCTGCCATTAAATTCCTGGAGGCCAAAGGCGGGGTGAGATCGGGAGATCACGCTATTC
>NZ_BEXF01000139.1 GCF_002897295.1 Brevibacillus reuszeri | reverse complement strand
ATATCGTGTTCGTAAATACATCGGCTCTTATGCTGCGGCAATGAACGGTGTGGACGTTATCGTGTTTACGGCGGGAGTCGGTGAGAATTCGATCGTTCTTCGTCAAAGAGTGCTTGAGCAGCTTACCTATCTCGGAGTAGAATTGGATGAGGAGCTGAACAGCATTCGTTCCGGCGAGCCGCGTCGTATTTCAACGGCGAATTCCAAGGTAGAGGTTCTCGTAGTTCCTACCAACGAGGAATTGGTTATTGCTCGGGATACGCATCGTATCGTACAAGCTTCTAACCGTTAAATAGTAGTGATATAAGGGAGAGATTTAAGCATGGCCACCAAAAGTGTGATTCGTAACGTCAACCAGCATGTCGGTGAGACCGTCACGATCGGCGCCTGGATTAACAACAAGCGTTCCAGCGGGAAGATTCAGTTCCTGCAGCTTCGCGATGGATCGGGATATATCCAGGGTGTTGTTGTGAAGAGCGAAGTATCCGAGCAGGTATGGGATGACGCGAAAAGCCTG
>NZ_BEXF01000138.1 GCF_002897295.1 Brevibacillus reuszeri | reverse complement strand
GATCGACAATCATATAGTGACCTGGCTCTAGCTTTTTTATTCCAGCAAACATTGTATCTGGTTGGGGCACATACTGTAATGTTAGATAATGGAACAGACTTTTTGAGTTAACGGCGGGTTTCAGACCATCCAAAGAAAGGATACTTTTAATTTCGGAGCCAAAGGCAAATTGAGTGTTATCCGTATAGTAATAGAATGGTTTTATTCCGAAATGATCACGAGCAGCAAATAATTGTTTTTTCCTCCGATCCCATATTGCAAATCCAAACATCCCACGCAATTTTTCTAAACAATGCTCCTGATACTCCTCATATAAATGGATGATGACTTCAGAATCTGTGTTCGTTTTAAACGTATGACCAAGCTCTTCAAGTTCTCTTTTTAATGTTTGATAATTATAAACCTCACCGTTAAAAACTAGCCAAAGGCTCTGATCTTCGTTGGAAATAGGCTGACTGCCGTGTTCCAAATCAAGGATCGACAAACGGGTAAATCCTAAAGCAATCCGATCTACCAACCTAATGC
>NZ_BEXF01000137.1 GCF_002897295.1 Brevibacillus reuszeri | reverse complement strand
ATACATATCGGAATCGTCGGCAAGCGTTTCGGACCATACCTTGCGTCCGCTGCCGATGTCGACCTGAGTATTTGCCAATACATAATACATGGAGAAGGTAACCGGATAACCGGCGATAAGGTCCCCATCGATAGTTCGGACCTCCGCTTGGATCTCTGCAGTAGATCCCCCGGCTTTTATGCCGTCCATTGGAGTATCTCCGGCTGCACCGGTCACAGGCTTAACGCCCAGTACGCCGTTACTGCCATTAGTATCCTTCTGGAAGAAAACAGGTAGGCCGCTTGCATTTCTTAAAGGCACCGTATTTACAATTTGGATATGGGTCGGGGCCTGCTCTACTTCCTGTTGTCCTTGATTCGTGCCAGGCACAATCAGTCCGCTGTAGTTGTTAAACTGCCAGGAATAGATGTCATGGTCCTGATAGGAACCGCCCGTGGCTGCCGTAAATCCGATGTAGGCATCATCCTGAAGCAGCATGGACGAAAGGTCCTGCGTGTCAGACATGATGGGTTTCACGGGAATGACAGATCCGC
>NZ_BEXF01000136.1 GCF_002897295.1 Brevibacillus reuszeri | reverse complement strand
GGCCGCATTGTCTTTAGCTTTTCGGATATCACTTTCCTTGAAGGAATACTGTTTAGTCATGTTCTCAACGGCTCCATAGTATCGCCTTAATGAATCCTGAAAAGCCGGTTGGGTAAGAAACCATTTCGTTGTATCCGTAACTGCTTCCTTCACATCTTCAGGCATGTATTGATAAGCCACTCTGCCTTTATCCGGAATCATCTCACCAATGATCTTAATCTGATTCATAACCTCTTTTTGATCGTTGGTATAAAGCTTGGGCGCAATACCAATTTGTCCCGAACCCATGCTTTTAAGTTCAGTTTCGATATCACGTCCAAGATCCTTCACTTCCCTCATAAGGTTAACAACGTTACCAAGTTCGTCTTTACTCATGTTCCTTATCAATTCTCGCGCTGCTGTTTTCTCTTGATTTAAAAGCATACGCTCATCGGCATAAATCTCCTTAGCAAAGGTTCGTTTGATGTCTTCCATCTGTTTGGAATTAACAATACCTTTTCGGCGTATAGGGTTTTTCTCCCACATCACTAAATG
>NZ_BEXF01000135.1 GCF_002897295.1 Brevibacillus reuszeri | reverse complement strand
CAGTGATTAGGAATTTGCAGGATGTCATTAACTATAACAGCACCCGTCCGGATGTTTTGAAATACGGGCAGAGCATTCTGATCGAAAGCCAGTCGTATGATATGACACCGGGCTCTGCAGATTACCAGAAATACTTGTCTCAAAGAGCAGCTGATATCGAATGGTCCAGAAAGAATGGGATCAACTATCTCATGAGCAAGTACAACCTGGATGCACTCATCGGGATGAACGGTGCCACAACAGGCATTGCCGCCAAGGCGGGTTATCCAAGCATTACGGTACCGGCGGGCTATCGTACACTCGCTAGCAGCAATGGATCGCCGATTAACCTCCAGATTACGGGCGATGCCTTCACTGAAGAGCAGCTTATCCAAATGGGGTATGCATTCGAGCAGGCTACCAAAGCCCGCATTGCTCCAGGTATGGCTGTAAAGGACCAGCTAAAGGCGCTGATTGACGATGCTGCAGCATTGAATGCAAGCGGCAATGTGTACAACACCGCACTTGCCGTATACACAAGCAACTTCTCGACACAGC
>NZ_BEXF01000134.1 GCF_002897295.1 Brevibacillus reuszeri | reverse complement strand
GGCGGCAGTCAGCATAAGAAAACGAACAGTCTGCTGGGCCGTAAGCGTCAGCTGGAACAGCTGGATCAGGAAATTTCGGAAACCGAGAAGCAGCTGGAGAAGCTCCAGCAGGGCATTGAAAGCGTCCGGAATCAAATGGTTGAATCTCAGGATAAACTGGACGAGCTTCGAAGAGCCGGGGACGACAAGCGTGTCGAGGAACAGCAGGCAGCTGGAGACCGTAAGCAGCTCGATCATGAGCTGCGCCACGTCCTTGAGCAAGCAGAGCTAGCCGGTGAGGAGAAGAGCAGCCACGAGAAGGAAGCAAAAGAAATTCAGGAAAACCGTGTTCGGGCACAGAAGTTATTGTCTGAGCTTGAAGACGAGGAGAAGTCGACACATCTAGCGATCCAGGCTGCTGAATTTGCCCGTAAAGCAAACGAATCGGCGAAGGAAGAACTTCAGAGTCAACTGACGAATCTTAAGGTTCGCGAAGGTAAACTGGATCAGGAAACCTTCTCGCTGGAGGAGCAGCTCAAACGCCTTCAATCGGATGTGGA
>NZ_BEXF01000133.1 GCF_002897295.1 Brevibacillus reuszeri | reverse complement strand
GTATGGTATAATTAACCATAGGTGATGGTTTTGAGTAGATCAGTGGAAACTAACCACAATATCGTATTTGACTGTAAATATCACGTTGTCTTTTGCCCAAAGTATCGTAAAAAGGTTTTGACAGAACCAGTAGACATTCGATTAAAAGAGTTGTTTCTTGAAAAGGCTATGGAACTACGTGCTGAAATTGTTGAAATGGAGATCATGCCTGATCATGTTCATTTGCTCATCAAGTGTGACCCGCAATTCGGAATTCATCGAGTCGTGAAACACTTAAAGGGCTATACATCCAGAGTGATGCGAATGGAATTTAGGCATCTAAAAAGCAGGCTTCCTTCACTATGGACAAACGCCTACTTTGTTGCCACCGTTGGAACGGTTCAGCTGGATGTGATTAAGAAATATATTGAGTCTCAGAAGGAAAGGAGTGATTGAATATGCACAGAGCGTACAAATTTCGTCTCTATCCAAACAAAGAACAAACGACACTCATTAACAAGACAATCGGATGCACTCGCTTCGTATTCAATCACTTCCTCG
>NZ_BEXF01000132.1 GCF_002897295.1 Brevibacillus reuszeri | reverse complement strand
CATTGTGAATTTTAACATTGAGTCTATTCGCAATGGGGATCTGAATAACCCTCATCTTCAGTACATTAATGCGCCTTTGATGAATCAATGGCAGCTTGAAGGATATCAACGTTTGGTATTTGACTCCTTCGGCAACCGGTTCAATTTAGAGGATGGAGATGTCGTTTTCTATCATGCTGATCTGTCCAGTCGGAATGATTTCAGCTCTCAGGTGCCTCATTAAATTAAAAGAGTTTAAGGTGGAGGATTTATGTTTTCTGGAATTCCTGGCCCCTGAAGTAGCGGCAGATGGTTACCGGCTATCCGGAAGAATCATTTAGAACAAAAGCATACCTGACAAGAGCCGAGAGTTCTACCCTGTTTATCTAATGACCAAAAAATTGTAGGAAAAGGTTATGTGACTTAATGAGTTAGGGAGAAGAAAACTCGTCATCGACCCGTTGTCCATGTGGTCTAAATTGCCAAAGGGATCCGGGGGAGGGCATTCCCTTTCCTGGATCCTTTCTTTATAAGGGGGATTCAATTGGAATTATTGCAATCAATTATG
>NZ_BEXF01000131.1 GCF_002897295.1 Brevibacillus reuszeri | reverse complement strand
TGAATAACACCCATACTGGAATCGCGAACTTCATCTGCTAGAGCAATCACAGCAAGAATATCCTTTTCTGTACCAACAATCATCGCCGTCTTCCCTTGATTTTGGAGGGACGCAACCAGTTGTTCTTGGTCAGGAGTAAAGTGAACGGTTTGCAGTTCCTTAAAGAGTTTTGGATTTCCTATATAATATGTCGTTCCGTTAACGCTACCCTTAATCCCCTTGCCTGTTATCGAAGAGAAATCCTCAACCGTAATGTCCGAATAAGAAATATTGGATTCTTCTGCCTTTCTCATAATCGCAGAGGCAAGAGGATGTTGAGAACGATACTCCAAGGCAGTAATAATGGAGAGTAATTCTTTTTCATTGGCAGCTTTATTCAATACATTAAAATCCGTAACGACAGGAACACCTCTGGTGAGCGTGCCGGTTTTATCAAAAGCAATTGCTTTTAAAGCACCCATTTCCTCCAGATATACACCGCCTTTGATGAGAACGCCCTTCTTCGCAGCATTCCCAATGGCCGACACAATAGAAATCGGCGTGGAAATAACCAGGGC
>NZ_BEXF01000130.1 GCF_002897295.1 Brevibacillus reuszeri | reverse complement strand
GTGGTAGATGCTCCAGGAATTGCCCAGCACATCTCCCGTCCAGGCTGCCAGCGCACTCAGCCATTCGTCAGGCTGTCCGGTGAAACCGGCTCCTGAAAGCTCCGGCACATAGACACCGAATCGCATGATTCGGATCATTTTGCCTGTGGATGGATCGAACTTGTCGGCTTCCGGCACACCCAAATAATGCAGCTTGAAGCTGTTCCCATCTGCTCCGGTAACCCGCTTGCGGTGAAGTCCCGGAATTAATTGATTCGCCCAGCGATCCAGCTGCAGTAATTCGGTAGGATTCGCATACAGCTTCAAGCGAACCACCTGCCGGTACCCCGCCCATGAGGATTTCCATACGTCCTCACCGAGCGTGATGGCCGCAAAAAGAGGCTCAACGGCCCCATCCGGAGGGTATACATCATACACGCGGCCTTCAAGCTCCGGAATGATGCCTACAACGGCCTGCCTGACTGCCCCTCTCATTCCGCAGATTGCCGGACGGCTTCCGCTCGTTCATCGGACAGGCAGCTTGTCACTACGATCACATTGTGCAACACGGCCCCTCCTTTCTGTTCATAT
>NZ_BEXF01000129.1 GCF_002897295.1 Brevibacillus reuszeri | reverse complement strand
AAAATGTCTGACGGTGCCTTTTTATATCCTGCCGTGATTGAACATTCAACGGATGGATTTAGCATTTACTTCCCAGACTTTCCAGGAACGGCTGTGCTACATTCTTCAGAAAGCAATGCTATCTTGAATGCCAAAAGCCTGTTGATCTCAAGGTTGGTCGAACTAACTTACAAAAACGAACAACTTCCTCCCCCTACCCCTGCTAAAGACATCGAACTGTACAACTCAACGGATCGTATTGTTTATATTGAGTGTAACATCTTACCCTATCTTGAGGGGCATAAAAACAAATCCGTGACAGTGAATTGCACCGTTCCCATGTGGATGAGGGATGCAGGAAAAGAACTAGGAATAAACTTCTCACTTGTATTACAGCAGGGCCTTAAAGATGCTTTAAAGATGTAGTCTGCGACTAAGGACCTGGTATCAACAGGTCCTAATTTTTATATACTCTACGCCATTCTTTTTTTTCAAGCCCAACATCGCTCATATCTCTTTCTATCTTTTCGAATTGCCTGATTTCATTCAGAGTCATATTCATCTTATAGGCCACTTCTTTTTGTGTATACCCCT
>NZ_BEXF01000128.1 GCF_002897295.1 Brevibacillus reuszeri | reverse complement strand
ACGGTAATTATGAAAAGGAGAGGTATGACATGATGAATTTCGGACAGGCAATTGAAGCATTGAAGCAAGGAAAGAAAGCAGCACGATCTGGTTGGAACGGAAAGGGCATGTGGTTGACGCTAGTTCCAGTATGTCGTTACAACCCAAGCGACGTCAATTCACTCGGTTTAGAGAAGCTTCCATGGATCGGAATGAAGACAGCAGACAATTGCTTTGTTCCTTGGCTGGCTAGTCAAACGGATATGTTGGCAGAGGATTGGCTTGTAGTGTCTTAACAAACCACACGATTTGATAAATGGGGAGGAATTTTAAATGGCAAAGTATCGCAAAAAGCCAGTTGTGATTGAAGCAAAGCAATACAAAGGCTTATCCAACTATATTGAGATATGTGAGTTTGTAGGGAAGCCGTTGGACTCTGAATACAACGGGGAAATCGTAGTTATTGAAACTTTGGAAGGCACGATGAGGGCAAATGCTGGAGATTACATCATTAAAGGAGTAAAGGGTGAATATTACCCCTGCAAGCCAGACATTTTTGAGGCAACATACGAAGCATTCGAGTGATTAATAAAACAAT
>NZ_BEXF01000127.1 GCF_002897295.1 Brevibacillus reuszeri | reverse complement strand
GTGGTGGAAACGAAAAATCTAATTTAATACCTGTTCCTCGATCAATTCATCAACAACTTATAACAGCTTGGTGGAACAGCTACAATAAAGGGTGATTAAAAATTGGCATCAGATGTAGTTAACAACTTAGAAGCATATAGAAAATGTTTAAATAATGATAAATATATTCAACATTACAGCAGCGGTAATCTGAATGAGACTAAATCAGCATTTAATTCCCCTGCATCACTAAGTGACATTCAAAATTTATGCCAGAAAAAAGGCTGGACACTTCCAGATCAGTATGTTGAATTTTTGTTGTATTGTAACGGATGCTATTTGTTTAGAGACCAGTTCGGGACAGGTTTTGACTTGTTAAGCCATAAACAAATGGATGAATACCACTTAAATTACATGCCTAAAAACTGGATTCCTATTTGTTATTATGTTGGAGATTATTTATTCATCGACTCAGATAGAGTGGATACTGGAAAAGGATATTTGATGTGGCACAACCACGAACAATATTTTGAGGATCCACCAACTATCAGATATGAAATTGATTTTAATACTTGGCTTGAAAGATTAATAATTGCCCAAGGC
>NZ_BEXF01000126.1 GCF_002897295.1 Brevibacillus reuszeri | reverse complement strand
AACCCTCCGCCAGGTCCAAAAGGAGGTAAAAAATGTCATATAACATCACTCCTGTTCATTAGTGTATTGTATGTAGGCAATTGAGCAGGGGAATGGGTGTGAGCCCATAGAAGGCCGCTAATTTGGTCAAAATCCTGTCAAGTAGACAGTACAAAAAAGACACGATCAAGCTGCGACCGTTTATCCTTGGGCGCGCGGAGTAATGAAAGTGGCGCATATTAATTTTGAATGGGAGTGTTGTATTCATTTGTCGGATTACAATGAAGAGCCCTCGAAGCTTTCCAGAAGGATTCCTTCAAGGGGAACACAGGTTGTGAAACCACATAAATAGGGGTTCCTGAATTTGTGGATCCTCTAAAAATCTCACAACGCACTGAAGAAGGAATAGAAGACAAATTGGCTACCGAAATGCGATAGGCGCCATTGAATTGGGTGCGGATAAATTCCAACAAGGGCTAAAAGGGAATTGAACGGAAACGGTTCCTTTAAACTGAACACGAGGGTTTGTCTCAGCACCGGCAGTCATTAGACCTATCTGTCCGAATAACTGAGGCCTGCAAATGAATAGAATGGGCACCAAAATAGAGTTAGCCA
>NZ_BEXF01000125.1 GCF_002897295.1 Brevibacillus reuszeri | reverse complement strand
GGCTCCTAGCGCCAAGGCATCCACCGTGTGCCCTTAGTAACTTAACCACAATTGGTTAGCACTAAAAAGTACTTACACTTTAAATATCCTTAGCAATTACATGCAGTATCCAGTTTTCAAAGAACGACGACGCACAGGATGTGCTAGTGTCTGCGTTGCCTCATGGATGAGGCGATTTTAGCAGACGATCCTTTTACGTCCGCCTGGCAACGTCCTACTCTCCCGGCTCCCTGCGGAGCAAGTACCATCGGCGCTGGAGGGCTTAACGGCCGTGTTCGGCATGGGAACGGGTGTGTCCCCTCCGCCATCATCACCAGACGATTTTTCTCATTTCTCAAAAGTGACGAAGACTAATTTAGCATATCTTCTTATCTACTTTCAAGTATTATTTTTTTAGAAAATGGTGGAGCTGAACGGGATCGAACCGATGACCTCCTGCTTGCAAGGCAGGCGCTCTCCCAACTGAGCTACAGCCCCATAAGAAAACCAAAAATATTCAAATGGTGGGCCTAGGCTGACTCGAACAGCCGACCTCACGCTTATCAGGCGTGCGCTCTAACCAACTGAGCTATAGGCCCGCAAAGGAGAAATACTCCTTCAAAACTGA
>NZ_BEXF01000124.1 GCF_002897295.1 Brevibacillus reuszeri | reverse complement strand
GAAAGGAGCTCAGCGCGATTCCAAGCAATATGACCGTCAACTGAAGAACCAACCAATACAGTGCGCTAAGAGGCGTTTCACCACGGGTCAGCACACCCGTAACAGCGTTAATGACTTGAGCCGTAATATAGATCTGTGCTACAGGCAAGAAGGCCTCAGCCAGATAAATAACAGTGGCCCTTGAGAACATGCGTGGAGAAACACGGTACACCTGCTTCATAACCTCAAATATCAGGTTTGCATATTTCATGGTGTATGGCCTTGAGCCTCCTTCACGATTAAGCTGATTTGTTAAAGGCTGAAGGTTTTGCATGCGGTAGCTGTGTCATCATTTGCTCAAAATGATGCAAGTAATTGGTGACACTTTTGTTGAGGATAACCTGCTCATCGGATAAGTAAAACGCAAAGGGAAACCGGTTCACTTTATACGAATCGATAAGTGCCCGATCCGCCCATACCACCTGAAAATCTGCTAATTCATTGGTGTTGACCATCTCTTCAGCCTCGTCAGCATCCTGTGCGTACAGAAATAACGTGACGGGAAGCCCAGGATGCGAAGCAATGAATGTTTTAACGGCGCTATAGGTTTCCTTGCAGGCATTGCAATT
>NZ_BEXF01000123.1 GCF_002897295.1 Brevibacillus reuszeri | reverse complement strand
CGTAGCCGAATACTGGATCAAGGAGATCAAGCTGGACGGTTGGCGACTTGATGTCGCCAACGAAATTGACCATCATTTCTGGAGAGACTTCAGACAAGTCGTCAAGAAGGCCAATCCTGAAGCTTATATCGTGGGAGAGGTATGGTCAGACTCCTTAATCTGGCTGGCCGGTGACCAGTTCGATTCGGTGATGAATTATCCTTTTGCTGATAAAGTGCTCGAATTCTTCAATGGCAATATGGATGGGCTCACTTTTGCTAACCGTATCGGATCCATTCTGATGCGTTACCCCCAGCAGACCAATGAAGTGGTCTTCAATCTGCTGTGCAGCCATGATACTCCTAGGCTGCTCACGCGCGTGGGAGGAGATACCCGGCGCATGAAACTCACCGTCGTATTCCTGTTCACTTTCATGGGAACTCCCTGTATTTTTTATGGCGATGAAGTCGGATTAACCGGAGATGGAGATCCCGATTGCCGCAAATGCATGGAATGGAATCCCGAAAAACAAAACCTTGAGCTGTATGAATTTTATCGCAGCATGATTGCACTACGAAAAAAGCACAAAGCTCTCAGGCAGGGTCGTTTTCGCTTCCTCCAAGCCAATCTTCAT
>NZ_BEXF01000122.1 GCF_002897295.1 Brevibacillus reuszeri | reverse complement strand
CCAAGGCTGTGGCCCTTGGTGAAGCATTGGATCCGTCCTTCAAGACCTATGCGGAGCATGTGGTGAAGAACGCAAAAGTTCTGGCCGATACGCTGATCGAGGAAGGGCTGAACATCGTTTCCGGCGGAACCGATAACCATCTGATGCTGATCGATACCCGCAATCTGGATATTACGGGCAAAGACGCGGAGAAGGTGCTGGATTCTATCGGCATCACCGTGAACAAGAATGCCATCCCGTTCGATCCGACGAGTCCGTTTGTAACGAGCGGTATCCGCATCGGTACGCCTGCGGTAACTTCCCGCGGCATGGATGAGAAGGCGATGGTTACCATCGCGAAGGTTATTGCCATGACATTGAAGCAGCCTGAAGACGAGGCGACCCTTGAACAAGCAGGCCGTATGGTGGCTGAGCTTACAGATCAATACCCTCTCTATGCCGAAATGAAATATTAATCACAGTTTAGTCCGTTCCAGAGGCTTATGATAAGAGGACCCCGCCTGATGCAGGTGGGGTCCTTTTCCAGAGCTATAAACATTCTGGCCAGATTGCTTTGCTCATATTTTTCCAGTCAGGCGACTGCGGATAGCATCAATATAGGCGAAAATGGAAAACCTAGGTC
>NZ_BEXF01000121.1 GCF_002897295.1 Brevibacillus reuszeri | reverse complement strand
TACCGCTCGGTTCCTTCGTGCCTCCGCCGCAGCCGGACAGCAGACTGAATGCCATCGTCCCTGCAAGTATCCCTGCCCACCATTTCTTGTTCATCATCGTTATCGAGCCCTCCCCAATCATATCATTCTAATAGAAGCGCGATTCTCCGGGATGTCCTTGTGCCTATCCCTTGACCCCGCCCAGTGCAATTCCTTCGATGACACTCTTCTGACCTATGATAAAAACAATCAGCAGCGGGAATATGGCCGACACGGCCGCCGCCATAATCAGCGAATAAAACTCACCGCTTAAAGACGTAAATTTCTGCATCGCCAGCGGAATCGTAAACAGCCGATCCGTTCGAAGAAAGATGAGCGGATTCTGATAGTCATTCCATGTCCAGATAAAACGCAGAATCGCATAGGTAGCCACAGCGGGCTTTACCAGCGGCAGCGCAATGGACCAGAATATCCGCGGATGGCTCGCACCGTCGATTTTGGCGGATTCGATGAATTCCTGGTGCACCCCCATGAAGAATTGCCGCAGCATAAACGTCCCCAGCACGCTGAAACTCCCAAGCATAATGAGGCCGAGATGATTATCAAACAGCCCAATGTTGCGGTACAGGATAAACTGCGGGATCAGAATGGCCTGACCC
>NZ_BEXF01000120.1 GCF_002897295.1 Brevibacillus reuszeri | reverse complement strand
ATATTACCTTCAAAGTTCTACATATTTCCACTCCTTATTTTGTGACAGAAAAATAAATTTAAGAAAAAGCCGAAGGCTGGACGCATAATGCTTGTTTTATATTAATGTTTATTTATTTTAAATGATTATAAGAATGATTGTTTGTTTACAAGTCTCAGAATCTATTGATTCTATTGGCTTTCTAGCGCCTTTCTGTCACAAGTTAGGGAGTTGAACGTCACATATTAAGGAGTATAGAAATCACAATTGGGGGAGTTGATTGTCACTAATTAAGGAGTCGCCTGTCACGATTTGTGGAGTAGAAATGTCACAACTTTGGGAGTAGGATGAAGGCTATTTCGCCCAATTTGTTACCTTCGATTGAACGCCTAGAAGCTTCTTATATCGTTATGGTGAAGTTTTGAACAAAAAAATGAATGGGTTACTCCTTATCTTGTGACAGAAGTGAACGATAAGTCCTCGATTTGTGACAGCAGAGCTATAAAACACTCCTGTTTTTGTGACTGCAGGCAAACCCAAGATAGAAATACTCCCTTTTATGTGACAGACATTACTTTAAACTCCTCAATTTGTGACGCTTGATAACAACAAAAAAGGTGAATCCTTCGGTAGAGCTTGATCTTCTGTGTATCTAACTCCTAT
>NZ_BEXF01000119.1 GCF_002897295.1 Brevibacillus reuszeri | reverse complement strand
ATGAATAATGAATACATTTTTTACAGAGAGGGTAAACCAATTATAATATCACTGTTAAGGATACACTTTTAATGCCTCTGTTCTAATCAGGGCAAATATTCATGTCATGAAGGGAGTTAATTATGTTAAAGAAGAAATTTAGACCAATGGCTGTAATATTAATATTCATGTCCCTTTTATTAGTTTTGGGGGCCTGCGGCAACGCTAATAATAATGAGCCCGAAAGCCCAGAGAATGCGGGGGAAATGGATCATGGTAACATGGAACACACCGGTTCTGGAGAAGTGCCTAAAGGTTTAAAAGAAGCAAAGAATCCAACCTATGGAGTTGGAACTCAAGCGATTATTGAATCAGACCACATGGCAGGTATGAAAGGTGCGACAGCGAAGATTGTGGGAGCATATGATACGACGGTGTACACTATTTCTTATACACCAACGAATGGTGGAGAAGTAGTGAAGAATCACAAATGGGTCATCCATGAAGAATTACAAAATGCAGGCGAGGCGCCATTAAAACCAGGAACTGAAGTGGTTGTAAATGCAGATCATATGGAGGGAATGAAAGGAGCAACGGCTGAAATTGATTCGGCTGAGAAAACGACTGTATATATGGTTGATTTCACTCCTACTACCGGTGGAGAAGAAGTTAAAAATCATCAATG
>NZ_BEXF01000118.1 GCF_002897295.1 Brevibacillus reuszeri | reverse complement strand
TGACCATATTTTCTACTTGCAAGTCCTCTAAACAGATCACTTGGTTTTCGTTGATCAGCTTGGTTGACAGCTTATGAAGAAAATCGTTGCGGGTATTTGCGATTTTTTCATGAAGCCGAGCTACTTTCATACGTGCTTTATTTCGGTTTTTACTACCTTTTTGTCTGCGAGATTGAATTCGTTGCCACTTCGCCAGTTGTTTTTCATACTTACGGTAGTATTTGGGATTCTCCACCTTTTCACCAGTAGAGAGAATGGCGAAATTCTTGATTCCAAGGTCAATCCCTACAGTCTGCTCCACTTGTGGTAGCAACAAAACTTCTGTTTCGCAAAGAACAGACACAAAATATTTTCCCGAAGGATTGCGTCTAATTGTAGCTGACAGGATACGTCCGTCGATTTCTCGTGATTTTGCAAACGCAACCCATCCAAGTTTAGGAAGTTTGATACGATTCCCTTCCACTTTGATGTTCATTTTGCATGTATAGGACTGTTTAGGATTCTTCTTACTCTTGAATTTCGGATACCCCTTTTTCTCTTTGAAGAACTTTTTGTACGAGAAATCCAAATCATTCAATGTGGATTGAAGGGCAGTTGAATCCACTTCTTTCAACCATTCGATTTCTTTTTTAAGTTGCGTTAACATTGCAGAGCAATCGTGGTA
>NZ_BEXF01000117.1 GCF_002897295.1 Brevibacillus reuszeri | reverse complement strand
ATATGTTCACGTAGGAATTTTACTGACATACCGTCCACACCGTGGCTTCCTTTATTCTTTTCCACTCTCTTTAATGCTGTCAGAAGGTTTTCCCGTGACAGAAGTTGCTTCATCATGTTGAGGTATTCCTTTCGCGTGAACGTTCTTTCTACTTGTGCCATTCTTACTTCAGCCCTCTCAGAGTCCCCCGTGGAATTCACCACTTCCTCCTCTGAGCAAGTCCTTACGGATTGTCTGCCTCATTAGCAAGAATGAACGCCTAGCTTCTCGTTCTTCCTAGATGTTCGGTCCTTCCCTGTTCAGGCGTCCCTTACTAGGGTACTATGACCTCTGCTGACTCCTGATCGTTCAGCTTCTCCTTTCAAAGAAGGTTACCATGTGAGCATGGCGTTTCGGTCAGGTCTCCCCAGGTAAGAGCGTTATCTTCCCCTCCATCTATCTGCCTCATTTACTCTCATTCGCCTTTGGCAGTAAGGACTTTACCTTGACATGCAGGCTCATCCAACGAATGCTAGCCTCATATGAGATTCGTGTTCCTCAGACCGGAGGTTTGCCGCCAACTTCCTTCAGATTCCACCTCACGGTGGACACCCTTGTCTTAGGCTAATGGTTACTACTGCCTTCACCATTCGGGACTTTAACCCTAGAGATAACGCCCATGCTGGGCGCACA
>NZ_BEXF01000116.1 GCF_002897295.1 Brevibacillus reuszeri | reverse complement strand
TGGGGTCTCATGAAATCGCCAAAATCACTACTGCCCAGGTCGAGAAGTTTTATGTCGTGTTGTCCGAGGATAAGGGCTTATCTAGCCGAACCATCCTGGATATTCACAAAATCCTTAAGAGCTCATTCGAGGCTGCTATGAAGAGGAAGTATGTCTCATCTAACCCTGTAAGGGATGCTGAAACACCGAAAGTAATAAGCAAGGAAATGGGCGTCTGGTCAATCGAAGAAGTAAGCCGATTCCTCGAACACGCTCGGAACGACCGCTATTACGTTGCATTTCATCTTGCTCTTGCAACTGGAATGAGACAAAGTGAAATTCTCGGTCTTCGGTGGAAGGATGTTGACTTCGATAATGAAGTGCTGAATGTAAGACAGACACTCAGTCACGACGGAAAGGAGCTTCTAACGCAAACCAAAACCAAGAGCAGTTCCAGAACCATTTCAATCGATACTAGGACACTGAATGCTCTACTGAAACAAGAGCGGTTCATCTTAAAAGAGAAGCAAGCTGCAAGCATCGCGTATCAGGACAATGATCTTGTCATATGTACAGCCAAGGGAACGCCAGTATCGCCTAGGAACCTGCTACGGACTTTCTACAACATCATTAAGATTGCCGAAGTTCCCAAAATTAGATTCCACGATCTGAGGCACACCGTAGCAACACTCATGCTGATGGACGGA
>NZ_BEXF01000115.1 GCF_002897295.1 Brevibacillus reuszeri | reverse complement strand
TGCACGACGCTTAAGACCAACAAAGACGGAACCGCCAATGGCAATGACCTCATAGCCTTGATCGATGTAATCCTGCAGCACGGCCAGCGAATTCTGGACATGATATACCGGAATTGGCTTTCGGCCAACTGCCCGCTCCAAATAAAGCGTATTCGCCTGTGTTGTTTCCGGATCCCCAATCTTATCGATCGTTAAAAATTGATAGATGATATCACTGTGTTGCTTCACGAACTCTGCATATTCATCCAGGTCTAGCGGTTTCACTGTTTTCCCTTTCCGCTTAGTTTCATGAAGGGTCTTCTCCCCCGGATCGAGCATGACGGATTTATAATCAAATCCCAGCTCGCGAAGGTTATCCTTCCAGGTTGCTGCCGTGTCCGATCGAACGGTAAAGTAGTTAATCAAGACGAACAAACCGCCGTTTTGTTTTACGATCCTCACATCACGTTTCCCTTTGCTGATTCCAGAGTAAATGTATCGCAATCCCTTTAAAGAAAGACGAACGCCGGCTGGCGTTCGCAGTACCTTACAGATATCGATCATAATAATCCGGATTAAAGCAGCAAGTGCGCTTGAAAACTTTTGAATCCGGATCAATTCTTTTAAGGTGATTACTCTTTGGTGAAACAGAATAGCTAGGGCTTGTCTCAGACGTTCCCGGGGAATACGATTCGCTTCGTTCCCGCTGGATGTCTTGATGTATACGTATTTTTCAGTAACGCGTTCAATTGTATTTGCTCTGCCAGTC
>NZ_BEXF01000114.1 GCF_002897295.1 Brevibacillus reuszeri | reverse complement strand
GATGAGGCCCAGAAGCATTTTCTGAATACGACGTTAGTGTCGACCATCGGCAACCATGAAGTGATGGGGACCAAGGAGAACGGGGATTTCCTGGCTCACTTTAACCAGCCGGGCAATGGTTTGGACAGCCTGAAGGGAACGAACTTCTCATTTGATTACAAAGACGTTCATTTCATCATGCTGAACAGCGAGTATCAGCTGGAGAAGCAGAAGCAATGGCTCCAGCAGGATCTCGCTGACAATGACAAGAAATGGACCGTCGCGATGTTCCACCGCGGGCCTTACGGCAGCATTTACGATACCGCCGAGGTGCGCAGCTTGTGGGCGCCCGTGCTGGAGGAATTTGGCGTGGATCTTGTATTAAACGGTCATGATCATATTTATATTCGTTCCTACCCGATGATGGACAATCAAATCGCTGCGGACGGTCAGGGCACGACTTACGTTGTAGCGGGATCGTCAGGTCCCAAATTCTACTCCCATACGGAGCGGGGATGGCATGAGGTGGTCGACGACGAACAGACTCAGATGTACGCCTCCGTGGAAGTGAAGGGAGACGAGCTTCATTTTGTAACCAAAACGGTTGGCGGACGTGTCGTGGACGAGTTTACGCTGACGAAATCGGGAACGAAGCCAGCTCCGGAGCAGATTATAGTGAGCCCGGACCAGCTTAAGCTTGCCGTCGGCGAAAGCCGTGAATTGCAGGCTGAGGTGAAGCCAAGCGGGGCCGAACGAACCGTAGTATGGTCCGT
>NZ_BEXF01000113.1 GCF_002897295.1 Brevibacillus reuszeri | reverse complement strand
GATAACCCTCCGCCGATAACGTTTAGAATGGCTTCCTGATCTGCAGCCGTTACCTCAGTTCCCCAAGACGGATCAACACCAGGATTAGGGTTTGGATTAGTTCCGTTCAATGCTGGCGTGATATATTCTTTTTCGATAAGAACTTGACCAGATCCAGTATCCGTAACGCGGACCTTGATAGGCAGCGCTGCACCGATATCGATCGGTCCAGTGTACTCATGATATGTAGACCCTTGATCCACCGAGTATTCTTTATACCAGTTCCCCGTCGGAAGATTCGAGAAATCAATCAGTAATTTATCATCGATGTCTCTGAAGAAAGACGGATCATAAACTTGAGCTGTCACAACTAGAAGGGTTTCCGAGCTAAAGTTAACTCCATCGGTTACTCGGGCTTTATAAACAGAATCTACAACGTTATCGACAAACAGTGTAAATTTACGCTCTGTAGCGCTTGGATCCTCAGTTGTGCCGTTATATTGATTTAAGATTTCAGGTTCGTCCACCCATGGACCGCCATCATGTTGAATTTGCAGCGATCCTTGTGTTGGATTAAAGCCGATTGTTAATGGTCTTTGATTGTTTGCATCCAGATCCCCCACAGCACCAACAGGAGCCGTTAACGTCCCCGGAGCCGGCGGATCGACAGTAATGTTTTCTGTTACTCTTGTGAGTTCTTCACCATTCTGGTTTAGAATGATCGCTGTTGCGACATAGTCGCCTTCCTGCAATAAAACGGGAGATGTATAATCGGAAACCTGGCCATCAATATCAACTCGGACT
>NZ_BEXF01000112.1 GCF_002897295.1 Brevibacillus reuszeri | reverse complement strand
GATGAAGGAGCACGCTATATTGGCGAGTTTGCGATCGGCGTCAATCCTTTCATACGAGAACCGATGAAGGACATTTTGTTCGACGAAAAAATTGATGGCAGCTTCCATTTCACACCGGGACAATGCTATGACGATGCTTCGAACGGAAACAATTCCAACATTCACTGGGACATGGTCATGATCCAACGACCGGAGTACGGCGGAGGGGAAATTTGGTTCGATGATCGGCTGGTCCGCAAAGATGGCCGCTTCGTGCTGCCGGAGCTGGAACCACTAAATCCTGAGAATTTGCGATAAAACAAGGGAAGCGTAAGAGATTTCAGAGATAGAGAAAAACAAGCCATATAATAGGAGAGAAACACGGCGTATGACACATATGATTGATGCTCATTTTGATCTGCTGCTGGATGTGGCCATTCAGCGGGAGAACGGTAGAAAAAACGTGATTGTATCGGATTATTTGCCTGGCTTTTTGGCAGGTGGTGTGCAGACCATCGTCGCTGCCATTTATATCGAGAGCAAATTTTTGCCAGAGATGGGGCTGCGAAAAGCGCTTCAGCAAATCAGCGCGCTTCACGCAGAGGCAGATGAGGCACCGGACAAAATCATGGTATGTAAAAGTGTGGACGATATCAATGCTGCGAAAAAGGCAGGGAAAATCGGGTTTGTTCTCTCTCTTGAAGGAGCCGACCCGCTGTACAACGACCTTAGCTTGCTCCGAATTTTCTATGAACTGGGCGTGCGTTTTATGGGACTCGTCTGGAGCAGGCGCAATTTCGTAGGAGACGG
>NZ_BEXF01000111.1 GCF_002897295.1 Brevibacillus reuszeri | reverse complement strand
GTTGTCGATATGTATGGGAGATTCTTCGTTCTGAAAATACACCGTTTGATCTACTATCTTTTCCGTCCTTGCATGAAGTTGTATCCTTCCTTGTTGAATGAGCAGCTTTAACTCTTTTCCATAAATCTGTTCTGGCATTGCATGCAACCATTTACCTAACGTACTTTTGCGGTTTGCTGTTAAAAAGCCCACCTTGTCGAAATACCAAAAAATACTCTTCCCGAAAATATGTAACGGTTTATACTGGATCTCACCGCTTGCAGACAGATGCACATCAAAATCATCTGCCAACTCACTGGCAATTTGGGCCCCAGAGTTTCCTGCACCTACAACAAGAACACCCCCTTCCTTGAGATGGTTCTTATTTCGATATTCAGAAGAATGTAATTGTATAACTGCATCACCAAGCTTGTCATGAAAGGAAGGAACTAGTGGCTTCTGAAAAGGACCGGTGGCTACTATAACTTTTTTTGATCTAAACGTACCCTTCGTTGTGGAGACTTCAAAGATTCCATTGTTCATGTTTAATGATGTAACTTGTGTATTGCTTTGAACAGGAAGTTCTAAACGCTTCGCATAATTTTTCAAATAATCGGCAACCTCATTTTTATGTGGTAAACCTTGAGGATCACCTTGAAAGGGAGCACCAGGTAAACTATTATACATTCTTGGCGTAAACAGATGAAGAGAATCATAGCGGTCTCTCCATGAATCACCAACCTCCCTGTGACCATCAAGGATGAGGAAATTCACTGAATTTTGTTTGAGATAGTAAGCAGCCGCAAGCCCGGCCTGACCTCCACCGATGACAATA
>NZ_BEXF01000110.1 GCF_002897295.1 Brevibacillus reuszeri | reverse complement strand
ATTATGTGTCTAAGAAAAATTACGTATGTATTCGAAGAGAGAACATTCAGTCACATACACAGAAACGGGACACTGAGGAATATATGAGAAATTGTAAATTAGTTACCTATACAGATGACTTTATACCTTATACAACCGTAACTATTCCAGATGAAGGTACCCGTAGAGAAGAATATAATTCACTCTCAAATGTCTCCATTTAGCAAATTGGACATTTGAAGCGAAGAATGGGCTGTTCCGGTAGTATAACTACTTTAGGGACTGTCCATTCTATTCGCTGTAACAAACAACATTGCCGCACATTCGATTATTATACACTAACTTAATTTCCGAATACTTTCGTAATCCGTATATTTCTTTAGCCATTCAATGTCCTGACTTCTGTATCGTTTTAAAATTTTGTATTTTTGCTTGATCAGATCTTCAGGCAATTTATATTTAGAGCGTTTAAAAATATACATCTTCTCCTGAGCCAGCTCTCTGACAACCTGATGCAATGCTCTGTGTTGAGTATGGCCATACTCCCCTTTTTTATTGTGGGTCACAATCATCGTGATCTGAGGATTGGCTTGCAGTACCTGTGCGATATCTTTTTTCAAAGCCTTTCGGTTAAAATCTCCTTCCCATTTATCTTTATAACTCCACATTTCATACTCGGCTCCTACGTCTTTCATTGCTTTTTTAAACTCTCTTGCCCGCACTTTGTGTTTTCCATTAGTTACACAAATAACTTTCCACCCTTTTCCCTTGATAAGTTGAGCTCCTCCAAAGATTATTTCATCATCAGGATGGGCTACAATCATCAATTTATTGAACATTGTCTTCC
>NZ_BEXF01000109.1 GCF_002897295.1 Brevibacillus reuszeri | reverse complement strand
TGTAGGAAATATAAGCTTAGCAGCAGGAGACACAGCAGGTATTCATGCGTGGTTGCCTTGAAAACGAGAACAGGTTACGGGATTTTTTTCTATTGAGTTCTTTATTGGTTATCTCTCGGCTTTTTTGAATGTGAAGGTCATTTTTCATTAAATACTCTGCAACGTAAGAATGAAGCAACATCATAATTCATCTCCTATAGATCAATTTTATGATTCAGATAATGGGCCGCAGCATTTATTGGATTTCGCCATCGCGTCGTTAAAAATTTTAACGGAATGAAGCACTGTTTCTTTTTCGAACTCGGTCATATAAGAGAATACTTCGTTAAGATAGTCATTCATCTGCATATCAATGGTTGTTGCAATAAATTTACCTTCCGTCGTAAGGGCAAGTGTGTGAACTCTTCGGTCCTGCGGATCTGGTGTTTTTTTAACTAAATTCATTTTGATTAGGGACTGGACCTGTCGGCTAAATGTCGTAATATCGGTTCCTAGTGTTTCAGCAATCTGTTGCATAGAAGGGTTGTGCTGCCGGTCAATCTCATACAAGATGTGGCTTTGAACTAAAGAAACGTCATTTCCTCCGATACTGCAGCAGTTTTTATTCAGAAGACCAAATCTACGAGTCATGATTTGAAACAATTCACGTGCATTTTCCATATTTGAATCACCTCGTAAAAGTTATATCATAAAATATTTGCAAAATGCAACCATTAATTTATTGTGATTTAAAAATAATAATGATATTTAGATATAATTATTTTATTATAAGGGTGTAGGAGGTGGTTTTCTGAAACATAAATGGATTCCATTTATAACGAAGCGTATTCTT
>NZ_BEXF01000108.1 GCF_002897295.1 Brevibacillus reuszeri | reverse complement strand
TTATCTCCCTGAGCATTTTGTTAAGCATCAAACACAATCAACTGCCCCTTATTGGGTGCATAATAGGACTCTCTTTCAATGCCATTCACATCGTCTTTATATGCCTGCTGCAATACCGATGAAATGAACTCCTCAGTTATTGTAAGCATAGGGATTTCATCTCCTTGCTCATGACGCTTGAGAGCCTCTTCTTGTGTAATCACATCTTCTCCGTGTCCGATGTAAGTGCCAGGTCTTAATTCGGAAAACTTGATGGTTTGGACAATTTCAAATGCCTCGTCTAGTTGCAGCGCGCCAGACCTGTCTAATTCACCTACGTATATTTCTCTTCCGTACTTGTCTTTGGTAAAATACTCTTCCGTTTCTTCATGTAGATTGGCGACGAACTCTTGCCCCTCGTCTACTTCTCCTTCTAGGATCGTTCCGTCGTGATTGTAAACTGTAAAGCTTTCTATTGCCCGCACCATGATATGTTGCATCATTTTATCGGCCCCTTCACTTCTAAAGTGATCTGTTTATCCGACTTCAACATGACATTGAGAACAGCATAGTTTTTCTCGTCCAAACTGATTATTGTTCCGTATGCTACAAGATCACGTTTACCAAAAATCTCATGGTACTCATAATTGCCGACAAAAGATCTGTATGTGAATACTGACACTGTTCTCCCAATATCATCAACTGATTTGTCCGATATATTGAATTCAGAGCAGTGGTTTACAGCATTCAACAGCTCGGCCTCTTGAACAGTCAGTTCATCTTCCTCTTTATTAAGAAGGTTACTAGCCATCCGATACGCTGCTGAAATTAACCCTTTCAGGTACATCCGTTTGACTTCATTCATGATTTTTAACCTCCAAATTTAACTTAATTGAG
>NZ_BEXF01000106.1 GCF_002897295.1 Brevibacillus reuszeri | reverse complement strand
GGGGAGCGGTAGGGCAAGATTAACGTTCTTTGAACCTATACAAACCAAAGAGCAATTCTTATCAGAACAAACTAAAGAGGTTACACAAGGACTAATCCGTGAATTTGGAGATTTAGTTGTTGGTCATATGATCGATGCATTGGATGAAGCAGACCCTAAATTGATCTCTAAGCTACAAGATAAACTGAACCAAATGAATCACGGGAGTTCATCATGAAATCGGCTGTAAAAACAAATCTGATTTTTTTAATCATGTTACTCACGGGCTCATTTGTGCTGATCCAAATGGGTTGGTATGTTGCGCATCAAGTGCTAGGTGTACCACTCAATTGGAATATAATACAATACTGCTTAACCGCTATACAGGAAGACACATTGGGGCATGACATCATAAAAGTTTTATTTAATCTTGTCATTTTGTATACAGTGGTGCGACTAGTTGGCAGATCAGGTAGACAATTATTCTTGACTTGGAAATGGATGCGGACGTTTAGAAATAATACGGATCACCAGCAAACGGTATACCTAAACAAGGTATACCAGGATTGGAATACAGAAATTATGGTTGTAAGAGATGACGCATTTGTTGCTCTGGCAATGGGGATTTGGCAACCACGTATCGTTATTTCTACTGGGCTTATGAACATGTTCAACGAAGAGGAAATCAGGGCAATATTACTCCATGAATGGTATCACTGCAGGGGACGCGATCCGCTTCAAATGTTCTTGGTCGTTTTACTGACAGAGAGCATGGGGTATATTCCATTATTAAAAACATTGAGCAATCAGTTTGCAACTAGGAAGGAACTTCTTGCGGATCGCTTTGCTCTAAGACATATGAAATCTGAATATCACTTAGGGAATGTATTATTGAAGTTGTCCACTTTGGTAAATAATCGGCATATAACCGTAGCTGTGCCCTTTGCTAATACAGCGATTAATTACCGAATATTACAAGTGCTTCAGCCGGATCAACCGCTTCATATTCCTTTTTCCTACGGCCAATCTCTTTTGTT
>NZ_BEXF01000105.1 GCF_002897295.1 Brevibacillus reuszeri | reverse complement strand
AGTTATGGCTTTCGTCCAAATAGGCGAGGACATGATGCAGTTCGGAAGGCTAAAGGTTTTATGAAAGAGGGGAAACGGTGGGTTGTTGATTTAGACTTAGAGAAATTCTTTGACAAAGTAAACCATGACAAGTTAATGGGGCTTATCGCCAAACATGTCAAGGAAAAGACACTACTCAGGCTTATCAGAAGCTATTTAGAATCGGGCATCATGATTAACGGGATGGAGACAGCAAACGAGGAAGGAGTGCCGCAAGGTGGACCTCTTAGTCCGCTGCTCTCCAACATCATGTTGCATGAATTGGACATGGAGCTAGAAAAACGAGGGCTCAGATTTGTCCGCTACGCGGACGACTGTAATGTCTACGTTTCTTCAAAGAAGGCTGGCGAACGGGTAATGGCATCTATTTCCTGGTTCATCGAGAATAAATTAAAACTTAAGGTGAACATTGAGAAAAGTGCAGTAGACCGGCCATGGAAACGAAAATTTCTAGGGTTTAGCTTTACCCACCAGTCTGATCCAAAGATTCGAATCGCGAAAGAAAGCATGAAGAAGGTAAAACAACGAATTCGAGAATTTACCTCAAGGTCAAAAGCGCTTCCCATGGAGTATCGAATTGAACAGCTAAATAGATACCTTATTGGCTGGGCGGGATACTTCTCACTTGCAGACACACCTTCGGTCTTCTCCAGTCTAGACGAATGGATAAGAAGAAGGCTCCGTATGTGCCTATGGAAACAGTGGAAGAACCCTCGAACAAAAGTAAAAAGGCTTATTACCTTGGGAGTGCCCAAAGCAAAAGCCTTCGAATGGGGTAATTCTCGTAAGAGATACTGGCGTATTGCGTGCAGTCCTATACTTCACAGAACTTTGGATAATGGCTATTGGCTGACCGAAGGTCTTAAGAGTCTTAAGGATAGGTATTTTCTTTTACGTCAAACTTAGATGAACCGCCGTATACCGAACGGTACGTACGGTGGTGTGAGAGGTCGGGGGTTAGTCACCCCCTCCTACTCGATT
>NZ_BEXF01000104.1 GCF_002897295.1 Brevibacillus reuszeri | reverse complement strand
TGGTGAAGCGGTTTAACACAGCAGCCTTTCACGCTGTCATACAGGGGTTCGAATCCCCTACGGGTCACCATACTTTACCCCAAAAAGTGAAGTGAAGCTTCGTAGCAACACCGAGTACTTTTCGGGGAACCCAACAACTGTTTGGGGCCCAACGAAAGTTGGGGAATAGGGAGGCTTAGCTCAGCTGGGAGAGCATCTGCCTTACAAGCAGAGGGTCGGCGGTTCGATCCCGTCAGCCTCCACCACTTATATTTTAAAGGATAAGGAAGGTCAGCTAAAAGCACCACGTCCTGTGGTAACGCTGACACTCGATCGTCCTGATCATCGCGGGATGGAGCAGCTCGGTAGCTCGTCGGGCTCATAACCCGAAGGTCGCAGGTTCAAATCCTGCTCCCGCAACCAAATTTTTCACTTGAACTACGTCGAATGTTCCTCTTGCTCAAGTGAGATGGGAGTGCCCTTGGGTACAACCAAATATGGAGCTGTGGTGAAGTTGGAGTTCACGCCGGTCTGTCACACCGGAGGTCGCGGGTTCGAGTCCCGTCAGCTCCGCCATCTTAATGTAAACAGATGGCGATCATTCACAGATATGAAAAAAGTTTATTTCCACTAAAAAAGACTTGATTTTTCTTGAATGATACCTTATACTATAATAGTACGCCGGTATAGCTCAATTGGTAGAGCACCTGACTTGTAATCAGGGGGTTGTGGGTTCAAGTCCTATTGCCGGCACCATGTTTCATGGGGAGATAGTGAAGTGGCTAAACACGGCAGACTGTAAATCTGCTCCCTCCGGGTTCGGCGGTTCGAATCCGTCTCTCCCCACCATTTTTATATTACGAGCCATTAGCTCAGTTGGTAGAGCATCTGACTTTTAATCAGAGGGTCGAAGGTTCGAGTCCTTCATGGCTCACCAGTGTTTTATTGCCAAGCTTAACATGCGGTCATGGCGGAATTGGCAGACGCGCTAGATTCAGGTTCTAGTGGTGGCAACACCGTGGAGGTTCAAGTCCTCTTGACCGCACCAAACAACGCACAACTAAATTCATTTATGCGGACGTAGCT
>NZ_BEXF01000103.1 GCF_002897295.1 Brevibacillus reuszeri | reverse complement strand
ATCATTAATGCTAATCAATTGCCGATCAAACTTGGAAATGGAGAAATCATTTATGATATCAAACTTGAAAAGGATAAGGTGAAAGACTATATCGCAATTAGAAGCTCAGTTCGAGGTACACCAATCTTTTTCATGGTCAATAATGACTTTGTAAAGTATCGGACTGGTGTAGACAATGCTTTTGTAAACCATAAGGACGGGACAGCAACGAATTATTATCCAGTTACCAGCACGTCGGATGTTTTCCAAGGTGGAAAATACATTCAACATTATGATTGGACTAAATTTCGTTTGAATATGGCAGATTACATTGCCTTTAGGACAGACAAACCAGAGGATTATATCGTGGCGATTGTTAATCCCTTTAAGTAAGGAGCAGCAATATGCTGAGATCGAGAATTAAGAAATCATTACAGCTGACGCTTTGCTTAATAGCGGTGATCACGACGGTTTTTGTATTCGACCCGAGTAAAGCAGAAGCTATTGGGGACAGTAGGATGTTTCAACATCCTAACAATCCAAACATCTATTATTTTGTTGGTATGGTTTACTATGACACATGGAGTGATTCCGCTGGTAAATGGACGACAACAAAACCACCAGGAGCCGTTACTGATGTGGATGGTTTCGACTATATGTTTGAATTTAACTCGTCTCGAAAAATAAAGGATGTTCGTGTAAGCAAGTTCGATTATTCCCGTGAGTATGGAGATCAGATTTGGGAAAAATCTCGATCAGTCGAAATGGCACGAAACCCTAAATCCTATTATCAAGATTCAACATCCATTAGTTATTCTCTCACTAAACTACCATGGACAGGGAAAGGGACTAACGTGGCGAATGTTCCTGTTTATGTCACGGGAGGACTGTTGGAGGCCCCAAAAGCAGTAAATAGAAGAGAAGAAGAGGAAAGGGATAATAACCAACAATTTGCACCACTCGTTCAAGGGTGGCGTTATCACTTCCCAACTTTGTTTGAAATCGAACTCGAGCCTGCTGAAGGTAAAGCGATTATCAAACACTTTACTACTACGGGCAAGCCACTGAATGGTGTACCTGGATTTAATG
>NZ_BEXF01000102.1 GCF_002897295.1 Brevibacillus reuszeri | reverse complement strand
AGATAAACTTATAGATCCCTTTGTAGACAATAGAAAAACCCCCTTAGCATGGCTTAGAGAACTTCCCGGCCAATCTTCACCTGAAGCCTTTTTAAAAGTAATAAAGCGCTTAGAATATATACGAGATTTAAAATTAGAGATAAATTCAGAGCAAATCCATCCCAATCGGTTACTTCAATTATCTCGTATTGGAGCAAGGTATGAACCACACTCATTTCGAAGGTTTAAAGAAAAAAAGAAATATGCAATTCTTGTTTCCTATCTAGTAACACTAAGCCAAGATCTAATTGATCAAGCAATTGAAATTCATGATCGACAAATGATGATCTTGCAATCAAAAGGACGTAAAACACAAGAGGAAATGCAAAAAGAAAATGGAAAAGCAGTGAATGAAAAAGTCGTGCATTTTGCAGATATTGGTGCAGCACTTATCCAAGCACGAAATGAAGGGCTTGATCCATTTAATGCTATTGAAATGATTATGCCGTGGGATAAAATTGTTTCTTCCGTCGAAGAAGCCCAAAAATTAGCCCGTCCGATGGATTACGATTATCTAGATTTGTTAGAAAATCGGTATTCTTATCTAAGAAAATATACTCCTACTTTTCTTAAATCTCTTGAATTTCGTTCTACACAAGGTACAGAGCCATTATTGCAAGCTCTAAAAACGCTAAATGAAATAAATGAATCTGGTAAAAGAAAAATTCCAAATGATGCGCTAGAAAACACAGTAATCGTATTCATGTAATGGGTGAACGCCTAGATACATCGGCCTTTTTTTCCATTAGTGACGTTGTTGTAGGAACAGGTCGAGTAGCTCTTGAAGCGATGTCCTGCAAGCGGCCTGTAATTGCAATCGGTGCAAAGGGGATTTTTGGAATTGTGAAGCCAGATAATTTCAAGCTTGCTTGGAGGTATTACTTCGGAGATCACAGAGCCAAGGAAACTCTTGAAATAAGCAAGATCGAAAATCTGATTCTTACTGCATTAAGGTCTAAGAAAAGTTCAAAAAATTGGGGAGAAGCAGGACGTGAATTCGTTAAGAAGCAATTTAATATCTCTGGCATCGTCGATAAGCTGCTTAGCTTATATCAGTCCTT
>NZ_BEXF01000101.1 GCF_002897295.1 Brevibacillus reuszeri | reverse complement strand
TGAAAGCAAATAACTGATCGCGCTCTTCTTGAAGGGCTTTATTTTCCTGAATCAGACCGCTCACTGTTTCTTGAAGCTCAGCGATTTGAGAAGTAAAATCCTCAATTGGTTGCTCCACTTCATCAGCCGCAACATCATCCTGCACCTCATCTGCTGTCTCGGCGGCAACCTCACCTTCAGTGAATTCCTCAGCGACTTCTTCACCCTTTTCAGTGAATTCGGTTGCTTCTTCCGCTACATCCTGTTCAGCACTATCTTCTTGAATCCCAGTTTCCGCTGTGTACTCAATAAGCTTTGCTTCCAAATCTTCAGCGGTAATCTCAGAAAGATTAACGCCTTTCTCTGCTATCATCTCTTCTGTGAAAGAATATTTCTCCAGAAGTTCAAGTAACAAATTCACACTCTCACCTTCCTCACTATATTTCTGAACATCATCATCAGTAGATAATGACATCTTCAATTCTTTCAACATAGTAGTGAACTCATGTTTAAAATCGTCTTTGCTGAAGTTAGACGCTGTAATATCAGCTGACTCAAAACATGGCTCAACATCATCGCCTAATATGCAAAGCGCACTAAATACAAAATCCTCAACTACAAACAGCTTATCCTTGTTGAAATCGCCTTTGATAATCTCGATCTCCATACTTTGGCCTTTGCTATTGCTTATTACTTTTGAAGCTTCTGAATATCTTCCAGTCCAAAGGTAAGCACCTTCAATGATTAAGTATTCATTTACTACTCCATCTTTCTCAGCAATAGGCTGCCAATAGATTGTTGCAGATTCAGGTACAACACCATATGGCTTAGTGGTTTGAACGAACTTAATTTCTTGGTCCGTTATCTCTACCTTACCGCCATGAGTACCAAAGTCTTCTTTCTTCTCAAGGAACTCGCCCACAATCGGAATGTTGTAAATCGTAGGCAAAGCACGGTCAACTGATTGCTTGGAAATAAATGATTTATTTCTATTAGCGCCTGCATAAAGTACTTTAATGTTACATTCGGAAAAGAGTGGATTGACTTGTTTAATGTTACTAATAGCAGCATTAAATTTCATGTATCTCACCCCCTTTCCGATACTATTTTACAAGTCATTTC
>NZ_BEXF01000100.1 GCF_002897295.1 Brevibacillus reuszeri | reverse complement strand
CTTAGCAAGAGTTATCCCGCGCACCTTAGGATTCTCTCCTCGCCTACCTGTGTCGGTTTGCGGTACGGGCACCTTGTTCCTCGCTAGACGCTTTTCTTGGCAGTGTGAAATCAGGGACTTCGGTACTAAAATTTCCCTCGCCATCACAGCTTGTGCTTGACGGTGTGCGGATTTGCCTACACACCACACTTGCTGCTTGGACGGCCATCCAGTAGGCCGCTCACCCTATCCTCCTGCGTCACGCCACTCCTCAAACGGAACAGAGGTGGTACAGGAATATCAACCTGTTGTCCATCGCCTACGCCTTTCGGCCTCAGCTTAGGTCCCGACTAACCCTGGGAGGACGAGCCTTCCCCAGGAAACCTTAGGCTTTCGGTGGACAAGATTCTCACTTGTCTTTTCGCTACTTACACCGGCATTCTCACTTCCAAGCGCTCCACCGCTCTTTCCAGTACGGCTTCACTGCTGCTTGGAACGCTCCCCTACCCAGTCCGTAAGGACTGCCATAGCTTCGGTGATACGTTTAGCCCCGTTACATTTTCCGCGCAGAGTCACTCGACCAGTGAGCTATTACGCACTCTTTAAATGGTGGCTGCTTCTAAGCCAACATCCTGGTTGTCTGGGCAACTCCACATCGTTTCCCACTTAACGTATACTTGGGGACCTTAGCTGATGGTCTGGGCTGTTTCCCTTTCGACAATGGATCTTAGCACTCATTGTCTGACTCCCGGACATAAGTCATTGGCATTCGGAGTTTGACTGAGTTCGGTAACCCGATGAGGGCCCCTAGCCCAATCAGTGCTCTACCTCCAAGACTCTAAATTCCGAGGCTAGCCCTAAAGCTATTTCGGGGAGAACCAGCTATCTCCGAGTTCGATTGGAATTTCACCGCTAGCCACACCTCATCCCCGCACTTTTCAACGTGCGTGGGTTCGGGCCTCCAGTAGGTGTTACCCTACCTTCACCCTGGACATGGCTAGATCACACGGTTTCGGGTCTACGACAACGTACTTGCGCCCTATTCAGACTCGCTTTCGCTGCGGCTCCGTCTCTTCAACTTAACCTCGCACGCTATCGTAACTCGCCGGTTCATTCTACAAAAGGCACGCCGTCACCC
>NZ_BEXF01000099.1 GCF_002897295.1 Brevibacillus reuszeri | reverse complement strand
AACGGCCATTTACGATAGGAAAGGGGGAGGAACATGCCAGTAGTTACATTATCTAAAGCAAACTCTGTTACTAGAGATAACGAAATCAACACAGCAGTACCGTCAGGTAGTTATCCTTCGGGTAATCCTATTTCTGTTGGTAGAGCTACCTCGATCACATACCGCGAGTTGCTATTCTTCGATTTAGGATTAATCCCAAATGACGCTATCATTAATAGCGCGTCGTTGAAATTGCGGAAATCTGGCGGTTCAGCTGTCGCTTATCCTATAGGTGTGCATAAAGTCACGTCGCCTTGGACAAATGCAGTTACTTGGAATACGCAACCTAGTTTCAATGACACACCCGATGCGTCCCCATCAATCGGAGGGAACGCAAACACAGACTACACAATTGACATAAAAGCATTAGTACAAGCATGGGTTAGCGGAGAAGCAAATAACGGCATGTTGCTAAAATTTACAGATGAAACCATTTCATTTGACCGTTTTCACTCTTTTTACTCGTTTGAAGACGGGACAGTAGTATTCCAACCAACCCTAACCATCGACTACACCATCCCGACAACAGGCAAAAAACAGGTGGAGTATGTGGGGGCTGGAACGCCTGCTTATACATCTGGCTCAACAACTGCGACAGCACCTGTACCAACAGGCGCAAGTGTTGGCGACTTGGTAGTCGCTCATTTTGCGGTTAGTACAACCGCAGCAGTAACATTACCGTCAGGATGGACATTAGCAAAGTCTACGGTAAATGGTGTTTGGCAGTATGTGATTGCCTATAAAAAAATTGCGTCAGGTGACGGCGCATATACGTTCAGAGCACCTACAGCGCTAAACTGGAACATGTTTACCTATGCATTTAGAAATGTTGCGAATGTCCTGTCGCCAAATTCTGCCGCATTTTCTGGCGTTTCATCGGTAAAAGCGCCTTCTACTTCTGTAACAGCCAGTAAGACCGCTTTTGTATTGATGACGATGAATGATGGCAATAACAATGCAACGCCACCGCTGAGTTATAACGAATTGGCCGATGCAATAGTTTCTGCGGCGTATGGGTCAGAGGTAAGCATGCGATATATGCACAATCTCTTATCCCAGGCCAACACGGACATGCAAACCAATATCGGATTTAACTGTAATGGTGTGACAAACGTTTTTGCACTTGAGCCTATCACCAACAACCCGCCAACGCTCACACTCACGTCACCTGCCGATAATCAGACATTA
>NZ_BEXF01000098.1 GCF_002897295.1 Brevibacillus reuszeri | reverse complement strand
TGGTCAAGACCCTATTTAGTAGACAGTTAAAAAAACACCTAAGCTGCAAGCTGGCGTCGGTACTGAACCGGCGTCAGTTTGTTTAATTTCCTTTGTGGTCGATCGTTATTGTAAAAATGGATGAATTCCTCAATTCGTCTTTGTACCTCTTCCATAGTTCGTATATCATATGGATAGAGAGCTTCTGTCTTGAGATGAGAGAAGAAGCTTTCCATAGAGGCGTTGTCATGACAGTTGCCTCGACGGGACATGCTGATTTGGGCGCCAACCTTTGGCAGCATGTCGTGGTAAGCGTGGGACGTGTATTGGAATCCTTGGTCGCTGTGAACGATCAATCCAGTCACGTCCTTATGTTTTTCAAATGCCTTAAGAAAAGTTTGTATAACGAGATCATTATCATTACGAAGACTTGTGTGGTAAGCCACAATTTCATTGTTAAACAGATCTTTTACAGCTGAAAGGTACAGCCATTTGTCACCAACTCGATACTGCGTTACATCTGTTACCCATTTTTGATTCGGTTGAGTTGCATGGAAATATCGTTGTAACCGATTTTCAGCAACACGGTAACTAACAGTTGATCCAACCATATGCCTTCTCTTCCGACGTATCCGAGAACGAATTCCCATTTCTTGCATCAAACGGAGTACCTTTTTGTGATTCATCAAGACCTGATGGTCTTGATACAAATGCATTTGGATCTGACGGTAGCCATAGATACCATCATATTTCTTGTAAAGGGAGAGAATGAGTTGCTTCGCTGTCTCGTCCTTTTTATTGTTCTTACGTTTCAAATAGGCGTAGAATCCGCTTCTCGATATCCCAAGCTCCTTACACAAAGCTTGGACGGAGTAACGATCTCTCAGTTCGTTTACGAGTTGATACTTGATTTGTACACCTCCTTCTTCGTAATTTCTAACCACTTTTTTAGGACAGCATTCTCCATCTCTAAACGCTTCATGTAACGATCTTTATCCACGTACTCCTTCCGTCGTCCACGACGATCTATAAGACCAAAATCGCCATACAACCGGAATTGCCTCATCCATACTTTCAGACGTTGCACATCCGCTATCCCTAATTCATCCGCCACCTGCTGCTTAGTCATTCCCTGTAACCGCATCTCAATCGCTTTCTTCTTTAACTCAAAACTAAATGATTGGAATTTTTGCCCCTTTTTAGCCATGAAAAAAAGCACCCCCTAAAATAATCATCGGTTTTAACACCAGGGTGTTTTTCCAATGTCTACTTTAAGGGGTGCACTTCAC
>NZ_BEXF01000097.1 GCF_002897295.1 Brevibacillus reuszeri | reverse complement strand
GGGACTGACCCCCGTCTGTAGGACAGGGATCAAAACACCTTAGCCAATTAAGCAGCCAGTTGCCGAAATTGAATCGGCGACTGGTTGTTTAGTTTCGTTTGAATGCGAATTAAGTTATAGTAATGAATGTAGTCTTGAACAATCTGTGCAACGATGGCCGTCGTTGTACAGGTAAAGTCTTCAAGATAGAACGTTTCAGACTTAAGCGTGGAATGGAACGATTCTATGGGGGCATTATCAGCAGGTGTACCCTTACGGGACATGCTCATGATAATGCCCTTTTCCTTTACAGCCTGTTGAAATGCCTTGGATGTATAAACGGAACCTTGGTCACTATGTAACATGCAACTCGCTACTGTGGGCAACTGATGCAAAGTATCTAAAACTAGACCGGTATCTTGTGTGTCTCCAATACTGTAGGCGATAATCTCGCCGTTGTACAAGTCCATGATGCTGGATAAATACAGCATTTTGCTGCCGAAAGGCAGGTAAGTAATATCCGTAACTAGTTTTTGCAATGGTTGTTCCGCATGAAAATCACGTTTTAGAAGATGATCAGCGATTTGGAATGGTTGTCCGATTCCCTTTCGCTTTTTCACTTTCACTCGACATTGCAAGCCTTCTTCTCTCATGATCCGTTGCACTCGTTTATGATTCACTTGCATCTCTCGGCGTAAAAGTGCTGTGATTTTTCGGTATCCATAGCGAAATTTATGTGCTAAGCACAGCTCACTAATACGGGTGACGAGTGGTTTTGAAATCGGTTGTGTATTCCTTTGATTTTTCCACCGATAGTAGGTGGAACGAGCAACGCCCAGCCATAGGCACGCTTGTTGTACGGAGACCTCTCCCTTTATGGAATCTATCCACTGGACTACTGCTTCTGGTGACACCTCCTTTCCCATTCCTTGTACTTTTTTAAGACATCCAATTGTTGTTTTAAGAAGCGATTTTCCTGTTTCAATCTTTCAACTTCAGATGTAACCTCTGGCCCTTTTCCATATGTGTACTGCTTACCTACTGGTTGTTCAAAGCGGTGAGTTTCGCCGTTTCTATACCAACGTAACCATGTTTCCACCTGCGTTTTGTTCTTGATACAAAGGTGTTCCATTACTTCACTCACTGATACGCCCGCCATCCTCATTTCAACTGCCTTTAGTTTAATTTCCGCGGGATAGCTTACTCTCGTTGCCACAGAAAAACACCTCCAAGTTGTCCCCATATCTTACGACATGGTCGCATTCTCTTGAAGGTGTTTTGATTTGTCTCACGTTATGGGGTCAGTTCC
>NZ_BEXF01000096.1 GCF_002897295.1 Brevibacillus reuszeri | reverse complement strand
GTATCTTGTTCCTAAAGAAGATTGGAAAACAACTCGTCTTACGGAAACTAAACTAGCCGTTCGTTCATCGGCAGATGAATATCTTGAGGAAAGAAGAAAGTCACTAGCTCAACGCCTTACATGGGTTTCAAATAATCTTGATTCTCTAGAAGGAGTAAATATCGAAAAGGCTAAGATCCGATTGGACCGTTTGGAGAAGAATACACCCGAAGAAGCGAGAGCTTTTAGCCTGTCTTTATATAATATGTTGCCAAGAATAAAGCTCACTGATCTTTTAATGGAGGTAGCACACTGGACAGGATTTGACGAAATGTTGATACATGCCTCAACCAATCGCCCACCAAAGGGAGAGGAAAAAGTAGTTCTCATGGCTGCTCTCATGGCGATGGGAACTAACATAGGACTTACTAAAATGGCAGAAGCGACACCAGGAGTTACCTATCATCAAATGGCTAATGCAGCGCAATGGCGTTTATTCGATGATGCTATAAGTCGTGCACAAGCGACATTAGTGAATTTTCAACATAAGCTTAAACTAGCTTCCTATTGGGGAGATGGAAGTACCTCTTCCTCTGATGGAATGCGCGTACAGGTTGGTGTTTCATCGTTACATGCCGATTCCAATCCACACTATGGGTCTGGAAAAGGAGCAACCATTTATCGATTTACTAGTGATCAATTTTCAAGTTTTTATACGAAAGTCATTAATACCAATGCTCGTGATGCTGTACACGTTATTGATGGATTACTTCATCATGAGACAGATTTAAACATTGAAGAGCATTTTACAGACACAGCTGGCTACGCCGACTCAGTATTTGGATTGAGTCATTTACTAGGATTTCGTTTTGCACCAAGGCTACGTGATTTAGCTGACTCTAAGCTATTCACGATCCAAACGCCAAATGAATTCCCAAAATTAGAAAATATACTCCGTGGTCGTATTAATACAAAAATTATTCAAGAGAATTTCGATGACGTATTACGTGTAGCTCATTCTATTCGAGAAGGAAAAGTGTCCGGTTCACTTATGATGGGGAAATTAGGGTCGTATGCGAGACAAAATAAACTTGCAACTACTTTGCGAGAAATGGGGAGAATCGAAAAGACCATTTTTATTTTGGATTACATATCTAACGAAACACTACGCCGTCGAATTCAACGAGGACTAAATAAAGGAGAAGCGATGAATGGGTTAGCGAGAGCCTTATTCTTTGGAAAACGAGGTGAGTTGCGGGAACGAGGAATACAAGACCAGCTACAACGTGCAAGTGCTTTAAACATTCTAATTAATGCCATTAGTGTATGGAATAC
>NZ_BEXF01000095.1 GCF_002897295.1 Brevibacillus reuszeri | reverse complement strand
GAAGTATACACTGATACCGATAGTCGACACATATAACTTTCCAGATCCGTGATCAACAAAAGATGAAAGCAGGATACTTATGAATAATCGCAGACCACTATTTATTACCCTGGAAGGAGGAGAAGGATCCGGTAAAACGACCATGATGGGCAGACTCGCCGCCTTTATGCAGAATCATTCGATCCCTTATCTGATTACCCGCGAGCCTGGGGGCATTGAGATTGCGGAGAAGATTCGCTCCATTATTCTGGATCCGGAGCACACCGCGATGGATGCACGCACCGAAGCATTATTATATGCGGCAGCCCGCCGACAGCATCTTGTGGAGAAGGTGGAGCCGGCATTAAGGCAGGGACTGACCGTGCTCTGTGACCGATTCGTGGACAGCAGCCTGGTTTACCAGGGATATGCACGCGGATTGGGGATGGAAGAGGTGTGGAGCATCAATCAGTTCGCCATCGATACCCGGATGCCGGATTTGACGTTGTTGTTTGATATCGAGCCGAAGATTGGCCTTTCACGGATTGCAGCGAATGCCGAAAGAGAATGGAATCGACTGGATATGGAGAACCTGACATTTCACGAGAAAGTTAGGGAGGGCTATCTGCTGGTAGCAGAGCGTAATCCGGATCGAATTCGCATCGTGGATGCTTCCAAGACACCGGCACAGGTCGAACGGGAAATGAATCGTCACCTGGAAGACGCGATATTAAAGGATTTTTGAGGTTGTTTGTCAAATAAGTAGTGATAGGGGCACACGATGTCCAAATTAAACAAGGAGGGTTTACCATGAAATTGATTGTTGCGATTGTACAGGATAAAGATAGCAACCGTCTCTCTGCCGCATTGGTCAAAGCTAATTTTCGGGCAACGAAACTTGCCAGCACAGGCGGCTTCCTGAAGGCGGGAAATACCACCTTTATGATTGGGGTAGACGATTCACAGGTTGAAAGCGTGCTTAGTGTCATTCGCACAAGCTGTAAGGTTCGTGAGCAGCTGGTCACTCCGGTAACCCCAATGAGTGGTACTACAGATTCCTATTTACCGCTTCCGGTCGAAGTACAGGTTGGTGGTGCTACGGTATTTGTGCTCCCTGTTGAACGATTCGAGCATTTCTAAATTCATTTTCTGGATCTGCGATAGCACGTAACGGATGTTTTTATTGGGATATTTGACGGCTGTGTTCTCCTGTATCGACTATCTTTTGAACCTCTTCTGTATCATAATAAAAATAGTTACCGTAGATCGCCGCACTCGGGAGATGATCTTAAATAGGTAATGATGTAGATGAACTCCAAATAAAGTGTTGAATGTA
>NZ_BEXF01000093.1 GCF_002897295.1 Brevibacillus reuszeri | reverse complement strand
CAACACCCGAAGTCGGTGAGGTAACCGCAAGGAGCCAGCCGCCGAAGGTGGGGTAGATGACTGGGGTGAAGTCGTAACAAGGTATCCGTACCGGAAGGTGCGGATGGATCACCTCCTTTCTATGGAGATACGACGATTAACGCACATTCGCTGCTCAGTTTTGAGGGAGCATCAACTCCCTGACGTATATAGATCTTTGAAGCGCCCCAGCTTTTGGCCTTCGAAGTAGTACGTCTTTTTTTGTGGGTTCTGAGGGCCTATAGCTCAGTTGGTTAGAGCGCACGCCTGATAAGCGTGAGGTCGGCTGTTCGAGTCAGCCTAGGCCCACCATTTGAATATTTTTGGTTTCCTTATGGGGCTGTAGCTCAGTTGGGAGAGCGCCTGCCTTGCAAGCAGGAGGTCATCGGTTCGATCCCGTTCAGCTCCACCATTTTCCAAAAAATAATACTTGAAAGCTGATTGGGAGATATGATAAATTACTCCTTGTCACTTTTAAGAAAATAAGAAACATTGTCTGGTGATGATGGCGGAGGGGACACACCCGTTCCCATGCCGAACACGGCCGTTAAGCCCTCCAGCGCCGATGGTACTTGCTCCGCAGGGAGCCGGGAGAGTAGGACGTTGCCAGGCGGTTACTCCTATGAGTAACTGTATTTGTTCCTTGAAAACTGGATACTGCATGTAATTGCTAAGGATATTTAAAGTGTAAGTACTTTTTAGTAATACACAAATGCAAGGATGGCCTGCTAAGTTCGTCTCATCCATGAGACAACGCAGAAACAAGCACATCCTGTGCGTCGTGGTTAAGTTACTAAGGGCACACGGTGGATGCCTTGGCGCTAGGAGCCGAAGAAGGACGCAGCGAACTGCGATAAGCCTCGGGGAGCGGTAAGCACGCTTTGATCCGGGGATCTCCGAATGGGGAAACCCACCATCTGTAATGGGATGGTATCCGTATCTGAATACATAGGGTACGAGAAGGCAGACCCGGTGAACTGAAACATCTAAGTAGCCGGAGGAAGAGAAAACAATAGTGATTCCGTCAGTAGCGGCGAGCGAACGCGGAAGAGCCTAAACCGTCAGGTTTACCTGGCGGGGTTGTGGGGCGTCTCACACGGAGTTACAAAAGATACCTGTAGGTGAACAGCTTGGGAAAGCTGACCATAGGGCGTGACAGTCGCGTAACCTAAACAGGTATCCCTCCGAGACCAACCCCGAGTAGCGCGGGACACGTGAAATCCCGTGTGAATCTGGCAGGACCATCTGCTAAGGCTAAATACTACCTAGCGACCGATAGTGAACCAGTACCGTGAGGGAAAGGTGAAAAGCACCCCGGGAGGGGAGTGAAATAGTACCTGAAACCGTGTGCTTACAAATAGTCGGAGCCC
>NZ_BEXF01000092.1 GCF_002897295.1 Brevibacillus reuszeri | reverse complement strand
AAGTTGTCAGTCTACCTCGGCCATATCAAAAGAAACCCCTGACAGCATAGCTGCAGGGGTTTCTTTTAAACTACTATGCCATATTAGATAAATGCACTTGTGATGATAACCAACAGGATAAACAATACGAGGATTACTCCAATTCCGCTGCCAAATCCATGGTATCCTCCGCCGTATCCTCCAACAACTTCACCCATGATTCATACCTCCTTTGTTTTTAACCACACCTTATCTTATGTTGTTGGACTCGAATGGTCAGGGCGTTTAGGCAACAATAAGGCCCAAATCAATAAGACCCTCATTTGCAATAAAAAAAAGACAAGTCCTTAAGACTCGTCTTTTAAGCATTCAAATTATGATTGCAGCAACACTTCAATATCCTGCTCCATATCTAACGGGTCCGTCGTAGCTTCAAATCTTTTGACAACTTCGCCCTCTGCACTGATCAGGAACTTCGTGAAGTTCCATTTAATTGAATCTCCAGCCAGATAATCAGGATATTTCTCATTCAACATAGCGGTTAACAACTTGGCTACGGAATGAAATGGATTGAACCCTTCAAATGGCTTGGATGCAGATAAAAATTTAAACAGAGGATGAGCATTTTCCCCGCGCACTTCAACTTTTTGAAACATCGGAAAGGAAACGCCATAGTTGATCATGCAAAAGGTATTTACCTCTTCATTCGTACCCGGCTCTTGCTCTGCAAATTGATTACACGGAAACCCTAAAATGATAAACCCTTTTTCTTTGTAACGATCATATAAGCGCTGTAAATCTGCATATTGAAAGGTAAACCCACACTGGCTTGCTGTGTTCACAATCAGAATGACTTTCCCCTTATACTCCTCGAGTGAAACTTCTCTTCCACTCATTAAAGTGCCTGTAAAATCGAATATGTTCATGCATATTTCTCCTTTGAATTCTCAGATGTACATTCATTGTTTATATCGGTCAAAGGAGTATAGCTTTACAGAACAATTCCTCTTCATTTCCCTCTGTCTTTCATACCTTCTGCAGCCTGCTTCACAGCCTGATGACCGAATACAGCAAAAGCCCCCGTCAGAATCCCCTGAATGATCGACTCTATCCCCCAGCCCATCATACCTACAGCGAAGATAACTGCGAACACAACAACAATGTACACAATGCTCCAATCCGGAACCTTTGGCGTTATTTTCAAAATATACCCAATTACCCAACAAGCCGCAACGACCATTAACAACCTCGGATCAATCAGTTCAAAAATCATGCTCCATTCCATTTAGCACACGACCTTTCTGAAATTAATCACGACGTCTTTCTACTTCATACTATGAAAGTTTTACAAGAATAGCTTGTTCATTAGCATATTATCTAGAAAAGAGGAATAGTACCGATTAGACTAAC
>NZ_BEXF01000091.1 GCF_002897295.1 Brevibacillus reuszeri | reverse complement strand
TCATTTCATCGGTATTGCAGCAGGCATATAAAGACGATGTGAATGGCATTGAAAGAGAGTCCTATTATGCACCCAATAAGGGGCAGTTGATTGTGTTTGATGCTTAACAAAATGCTCAGGGAGATAAATGGGGGTGGTGACAAGTGCGGAGAAACGGTAGATCGTATTTGGAGCTTTTAGAACTATCTCAGGACCCGCGATACTGCATTGTGGATACGGAAGAGAGATATATTCACAAAGGGAGCACGGGGAGACTTGTCACCAGGCAATCAATGCTGAAAGCTCGAGAGAAATGTGAGTATAAAGACGAATGCTTTGAATGCGTAAACCAACAAGAAGTTTTCTGCATTGGCGCCTGGCAACTGACAAAAGGCAAAGGAATCAAGATGTGGTGATTTATCAAATTGTGTATTATATTAACTTGTCGAGAAGCACTGGTCATCCCTACAGGCTGTAGGGGTTACATATGATGTACCAACAGTATAGACGGATTGACACGGAGCCTCTACGAGCATGATTTGAGAGCGAACAGGGCAATCCGAGTAAGGGATTCGCTTGGTGTATCAGCCTATCATACTCGCATCTCCATGTAAATCCTGTTGGTACACGATATACCAACGTTGTTATATCAATACTTTGACGTGTGTTTAGGTAATTTAAATCTACTATGTAATGTGAATAGCGAGGTGTTCAAATGCTAAATCATTTCAAATTACTATGGAAAATGGAAAAAAATGATAGTGGGTTTCTCTTTAATCCCATTCATCGCGAAAAGGTTAAGGTTTTAGTAGACGCAGAAACGGAAGATGAAGCATGGCGAGAACTATACAAATTTATTAGTAATTAATCTTAACACCCGAAAAGTTCTCGGGTAACTTATTACAGAATCGGAGGACGATGACGAATGAACAAGCAGCAGCCCAAAAAAATCAAACGTGGAGACAAAGTGGAAGTAAAATCAACGGGCTATCAGGGTGTAATTGCTGATATCCAATATGTTCATAATCGTTACCAATTAACGAATGTCAGTGGTTGGCAGTACGGTATCGACAATATTCAGCGTTTATCAAAATAGTTAGGGAGGCAACCAGAATGAGAAGATTTTGGATTCAATATGCTTGCCAATCTACTGGAAGAGTTAAAGCAAAAGAAATCAGCGGGGTGAGCGAGCACGACTTATATATGCACATCCCAAAAGATCATAGACTGATAAATTGGGGTGAAATCCAAACTGGACTCGCATTTTAGATGGGTGCTTAACACAACGGTAATTATGAAAAGGAGAGGTATGACATGATGAATTTCGGACAGGCAATTGAAGCATTGAAGCAAGGAAAGAAAGCAGCACGATCTGGTTGGAACGGAAAGGGCATGTGGTTGACGCTAGTTCC
>NZ_BEXF01000090.1 GCF_002897295.1 Brevibacillus reuszeri | reverse complement strand
TCTTCCACTTCAACTTCCTTGTCCTGAAATTTGTACATCCACTCCATGGGGCCTTCGTCACCAAACTTCCCACTAGTCCGGTTGTAAATTTCGGGCAGCGCAAGAATATAACATAAAGACTTATACTCTGGATCATTTACCGAATGATAAAACTCAACAAGCTTATAATAGTTACTTTGATGGGCATCGTTTACAAAGTACATACCGTACGCCTCCGTTTTCTTTTGCATTAACTTAAAACCACTCAATCTCTTTCAATCCGCTTAATATCTACACCCAAATGATCTGCAAGCATAATCTCTGCATCAGCTTTCACCTTACCCCAAAGCATCGAAATGGAGTCCACATATCCTCTGCAAAGAAACTCAGCAGCAAGGGAATGAGGCGTTCTTTTCTCGTCAATTATTTTAATTCCCTTTTGCCTCATTCTCTGCCTAATAGAACGCTGCTGTTTTATAATTTCGTCTTGTATACTCTTTAGCTGCAATTCAAATATGTGGCGAAGCTTGAAATCAGCTTCCTTCATTTTTTGGATGTTCAGCTCTAAAACATCTAGTAAGACTGGCAATTCCAAGTACGCTTTAACTAACGCCATGTCCTCTGTATCAGCTTTACGCATTTCCCCTCCGCAGACGATTCAGCATCACTTTAAAGACCGATACAGCTCAAACGTAGACTTATCAAGTCTGTTTGATGTCGTGTAATGATGTAAGAGAAATTCAAGCGCCGAAGAATTCTCGTTTAGATTAAGTTCTTGCTTGAGTGCGACAAATTTCTGCTTGTGATCCTCACCTATTTCTAAAGCCTCTTTTTCCAAACGTGCTTTCTCTTTTTTTATCTCCTGTTTATAATTCTGAAAATCTTTATAGATTTGAATTAAGCTTTCAATGACGCCATATGTTGTCTTTGCATTGAACTTATCTTTCAAGTTCTCTATCTCCACTTTCAATTCATCTGGAACCTGTATTGTTGCTCTCGACACGTACACACACTCCTTATAAAGTTGTTTTGATCCTTTAGTTAAGTGGACAGAATCGTACTCAAAAAATCATTCCGGATCTCGCCGGTTCGACTCTTATTGTGTACAAAAATGGATCTGAAGCAGCTCGCCAGGATTGTTATTTGTGTACAGAATTAGAATGATTGTTGCCGATCAATTATTTCTGCCTTCTCACGATACTGTTTATCCTTCACAAGCGTTATCTTCTCATAAGAATCATCATATAGGGCCAATAAATACGCGAGTGTTTCTGAATCGGTCTTGCACTTCAACGCCTCACGTACTGAACGTAATGATGCCTTGACTCCGCTGCTGCAATCCACCCTCGGCCTTGCATCCTTAGACGTTGTTCTAGCCATTAACACACCTCCTGATGGGTCTGTTATGTATCATTTAGGGTCA
>NZ_BEXF01000089.1 GCF_002897295.1 Brevibacillus reuszeri | reverse complement strand
AACAAGATACTCTTCAAAATCTTTATGAAGTCTACTACCGACTACGGATATGTCGCCTGAACGAATATGATTTTTCAACTCTGTTAGTGCAGCCATCTCATAATAGTGTCGGTTAATTATTCCATCATCACCATAAACATGCTTCTTCCAACGTTTAGGAATAAAATCTACCGGGCTGCTAGTTTCTTGACACTATTCAACCCTGGTCCACCACCAACCACTACGACATGCATGTTTGGGGAGGAATCCATACAGCGCTGTGCAGCTCTTAAAAAACTTTTACATATCTCTGCTTTTTCATCCTCTATTCGGCTGACATACAATAGCACTTTCGACTTACTGGCAATGTTTAATTGTGTGAGCAACTGCTGGTTTCTGTTGTATCTAAAATGCTGCGTATTAATTCCATTTGGAATTAATACAGATTGGATATTTTTCTCTTCCAGCCACTTTTTAACCGGCCAGCTAACGCTAATAACCGCGTGACGACTATAACACCTCTTCATTATTTTCGTGATCAGTGCCCGAGGATAGTATGTCCCATGTATGGTGTAGACAAAAGGGATTCTCAGCTTTCTGCTGAGGGCGCTACCGATTATTCCGGTAGATTCATGGTGAGCATTAATGACGTTGATCTTATGCTTGATAATCCATTGCTCCAATCTTTGCCGGTCGTTTATTTTCGTAAATATTGGACAACCAAGCGCCCTGAACTTGGACAACAAACTCCCCCGATTACCTGCTACATAAATGGAGACCCCTCTTTTTCCCATCTCTTCGACAACAGCGGACACATATGTCTCTGTTCCTCCCACTTCCAATTTATCTATGATCATAAGCAATCGAAGAGTTGGCTTCTTCATGAATTTCCCCTCCAATAAGGTTATGAATCTCACTCCTTATAGTATGGGGTGTTAATTCATATCGTTACTGGAATACACCCAAGAAGACAAAACAGGCGTTTTATAGTATTTCGAATGAAATACAATTCTCTGACTGAGCATGAAAAATCACCTCCATTTAACAAGAATAGGTGAGGCCTGGAAGGAAGCCGTTTTTGCAAAATCCTTTGAAGTTACCCTGAGCATTATTAACGAATGGAAGATTTTTTGATAATAACGGTTACATTGTTGCCCTGACCACAGGACGACTCGAGTCAACATCAGTTCGCTCTAAAGTACCAACAAGGATGTAATCGCTTCCAGGATGCGAGGTCATATATTCCTTGGAGACATCCCAAAATACGCTGTTTCGTTGTAAATATAAAATAATATAATGGCTAACCTAATCGCTACCTGACAATTGCCTTTTTTGAGTTTCATAGCCACTTCATCCATGCATTGCGTCCGGTATTACATATATTATCCTATGCTATATCTATTCATGAGGAAGTGAGCATATCATGAATACTTTTTTTTGGATG
>NZ_BEXF01000088.1 GCF_002897295.1 Brevibacillus reuszeri | reverse complement strand
TGAAGTGACCCCATAAAGTTGGACACGTATTTTATTTAAGCAATCTGAAGGGTTTGAGTTCGGTATTGTACTGGACTCAAGCCTTTTAATTTTGTCTTGATTCGCTTGCAGTTATAGTAGTCGATATATTTTGCTAACTCTCGTTTAAAATGTTCAACACTTTCAAACTGCTGTGTGTATAAAAATTCCGATTTTAAAATGCCAAAAAAATTCTCAATGACAGCATTGTCGTAACAGTTCCCTTTTCGCGACATGCTCTGTGTGATTTTCTTTTCCTTTAATGCATGTTGGTATTTGCCCATTTGGTAATGCCAACCTTGATCCGTATGGATCAAGAGATGGTCTTTATCGCTTAGACGCTTAAAGGCATCTTCTAGCATGTTAGAAACAAGAGAGTATCTTGGTCTTGAGTCAATTGTATAAGCGATAATCTCTCCGTTAAACAAATCCAGCATCGGTGATAAATATAGCTTTTCACCAAACAATTTAAACTCCGTAATATCCGTTACCCACTTCTCATTTGGTTTTCCTGCTTGGAAGTTACGGTCTAAAATATTTGGGGCAATCCTACCGATTTTCCCCTTGTAGGAGCGATATTTTTTCATCCGAACAATACTTTTTAGGCCCAATTCTTTCATTAAGCGTTGTACTTTTTTATGATTGACCAGCTGCCCAAGATTTCTCAGTTCGTCCCTTATGCGACGATATCCGTAGCGTCCTTTATGTTCATGGTAAATAGCTTGAATCATTGTCTTTACTTCAGCATGCTTGTCTGGAGAACCGAAGGTTTTTACATAGTAATAATAGGTGCTGCGTGGAATACCTGCGAATTTGAGTAATGCTTTTACAGGAAATTCAGTCCTTAGTTCAAATACTACTTGCGCTTTGTCTTGCTTTGTAATTTTTCCTTGTTTTGAACTAAGGCATTCAACTTTTTTAAGTAAGCATTCTCCATACGTAAACGCTCTACTTCTGCCTGTAATGCCTCAACTGATCCTTCCATGGGTGTTGCTTTCTTATTTTCCTTCTTCATCGCTGGGCGCCCCTTTTTCTTTAGTATAAGGGCGTCTATTCCTTGTGATTGAAATTGCGACCTCCATTTTCGAATCAAACTAGGAGAGGAGATTTGAAAAATGGCTGCAGTTTCATTCGGAGACGTCCCATGACTATTCATGTAATTGAGTACGTCTAGTTTAAACTGTGTCGAGTGCCTTGTATATGATGTAATAAACGCTTCTGCACCGTGTTTCTCGTATTGCATCACCCATACTCCAACCATACTTTTGTGTGTGCCAATAGACTTAGCAATAGCAGCATGAGTCTCTTTACCATACAAATAGCGAAGAACTGCTGATAATTTATCTTTTGCAGTAAACTTAGACAAAAAAACTGCACCTCCAACTGTTAGGTGTGTCTAACAATTGGGGTGCAATTCA
>NZ_BEXF01000087.1 GCF_002897295.1 Brevibacillus reuszeri | reverse complement strand
ATTTCAGAAACTAAAATCAAGGAAATGAAAAAAGCAATGAAAGTCAAAGACCGATCTGAGTTTGACCAATTTATTAGTCAGTATTGGGAGGCGGGCGCGAGTGCATAAATGGCTGTACTTCTCGGTGATATCGGGCTCTGCGTTGCTCATATCCGGACTCATTTTTGCTTATTTCTATGTCAAAGCGAATCGAAAAAGCTCCGGAAGTATGTGGGGATCCAAGTCTTCAATTACTAACAAAACTAATGCGAAACTCATGCGATTTTATCAAAAATCATATAATCGCTTCACCAAGGTGCCTGTCCTGAGAAGTCAGCTTTTGCAAATAAGAAAAAGGCTCTCAGCCATTAGCACGTATGATGAATTTACCATCCGGAAAGAGTCCATTCGAATTTCGTACATGATTCTCGGGACCATGTTGATCGTTTTAATTCTGATCGGATTAGCAAGTATGAGCTTCATCGCCGTATTCTTCGGGATGTTAATTGCGCTGGTTTCGAATGGTCTTCTCATCACTATCTTTGTTAATCGAGTAGAAGATCGTCTTTTGAAGCAATTTTCAGACTTCCTAGAAGACGAAAGACACCATTATCAAGAATCTCGTATGGTCGATGAAGCGATTTATCATGCAGCTCAAGCATCACCACATACGATTAAACTTCAAACTGAACGGATTCACGGAATAATCACTTCAGGTGATCCTAATGAGTTGGATCAATATTATACAGTTGCACCTAACAGGTACTTAAAGATATTCGCGGGTGTTTCAAGCATGGTTCAAGAATACGGTGACAAAATGCTTGGTAAAGGTTCCATGTATCTGAATTCTATAAACAAATTCGTTCAACAAATTCGATTTGATTTACAACGCCGTAGATTGTTGGGTTACAAGTTGAAAGGCCTACCAATCATTGCACTTATCCCTATACTTCTTACATTTGTCGTAAAGTCATGGGCTGAAAGATATTTCCCCGTAACCGAGGACTTTTACCGGGGGCGCATGGGTTACATCATATTACTCGTCATTTATGCAGCTGCCGTATTTTGCTACATGTTAGTTCGAAAACTAGGTGAACTGGATGAAGACACCTACGTTGGGCGTTCAAAAAGATTACAGTGGGAAAAGAAAATGTATCGGTGGCCGGGTGTTCGATGGGTCGTAGACCGTCTGGTACCCGGAAAGCACACCCGACAGCATTATCGAATTACCATGCTTCTTAAAGAAGCAAACTCACCGCTTCTTATTGAGTGGTTTTATATACAGCGAATAATAGTGAGTTTGTTAAGTTTTATCGGCATCATCATTTTGTGCCTGTTTCTTCACTTTAATGCCTCTCACCAGATATTGAGTAAGCCGACACCTGAGAAGTATCAGGTCTTGGGACAACTCACAGGTGATGAGTTAAAAATGGCTGAAGAACGTACAGAGTTTGATAACTCCGTC
>NZ_BEXF01000086.1 GCF_002897295.1 Brevibacillus reuszeri | reverse complement strand
GTTAAGAACAATGCTTTATTTATCGAACGAGACAGGTTAGATCTGCTTAGAGGCAGTGAAAAATCAGATAAAAGTCAGTTTGATAATGCAAATGAAATTATGCGGATTATCTATAACGGAGCGAAGGAGTATTATGACCTTGTCTTATTAGACGTTCATAGTGGATCGAATAGCCCTGTTACTAATACGTTGCTTGAGGATTCCGATCTGATTGTAGTTTGTGTAAATCAGAATATTCACGTTTTAGATAAGTTCTTTAAAGATAAAGAAAGTTTGCCCAAAGCACTATTGCGGAAACCTCATGTTTTACTCGTCGGGCAATACGATCCTGAGTCTAAATATAAAGTCAGAAATATTGCTAACAAATATTCATATAAAGGACCAATTCTAACGTTGCCTTACAATACCTCTTTTAAAGATCACCTTAATGATGGGGATATTAAAGGGTTTATATCAAGGAATCGAAACATCAGTAAAAATCATGAAAACTATCAGTTCATACAAGATTTAAGAAGAAACGCTAAATATATACTCACAGAGGTTGGTATCAATACGCAAGTCAAGATGATTGAAAGAGGGGCTTCTTAATGGGCGAATCATTAATCAATTTTGCAATAATCGTCCTGATCATTTTCAGCTTAATTATCCTTCTTTGTTACAAGCTTACTCGGAAGCCCTTTGCAACTCCAAAAAGAAAAGATGACTTGGAAATCGAAAGATTTCAGCAAGATCAAATTCTTGAATTCGTAAAAAAAAGAATCAATGATTTTGTAAACAGCAATCCGCTTGATATGGGGTTATCTGGAGAGGAGTTTGAAAGAAGAACAGGGCTCGTCGAAGAACTTCGTAATGCTATGAAAAACGCTACATCAGGGGATATTCAAGAAAAAGTGTATCTCAAGCAGTATATATATGACCTACTTGATCGAGAGTATGGTGTTAACGAAACAAATGTTAATTGGATTATTCCATTTAATGACCCAAGCCATCTCACCGATCAAGATCGTTTTGACGTATTGCTCTATCTGTACAAACAAAAACATGGTTTTAAGGCGTTGTCAAAATTAATAGAGGATTACCAGTTGGATAGGCCCAAGTTCATTATTGAGGACGGGACAGCGGAATCCTACATTATTACAGGAGAAGAAATTAGAGATATTTATAACAAAGCATACAAGGAAGGCAAGCTTACGTATCACGATAAACTGAATATCGTTGTTCAAAGAATTTATCAGAGATATAAGGGTTTTGGTGTGATCGATGAAATAAGGGATATGACAATTGACGGTGTGTCTGGAGGCGTATCTGGATTACCTAGCAATTTACAGTCTATTGAGAATGAACTGGAGCTCATGGACAGTATGAAGAAGCCAAATCAAGGACATCAGAGCGTTTGGATATTCTATAAAGGTAAATCCATACATTTATCTTTCCTCGGTTTTGAGTCGG
>NZ_BEXF01000085.1 GCF_002897295.1 Brevibacillus reuszeri | reverse complement strand
GTCTTCCCATGAGCTACCTTCATACCAAACTTCTTCATGTTCCTTTCCATCTGCCTCAATATCTCGCCATCCGATACGCCATTTCCCCTCCTCTTCCCCAATCCATATTTGTGCCGCTTCCTTATAAGCAGATCCTTTTACCATATGATTCATAAATACAATATTCATGTTTATATCCTCCCGGCTAATTGTTCAGTAACTACGGATATCAAGTATTTAATCTGGCCATTAGATCATTGTTGATAGTTCATCCTGCAAGAAACGAGCAGATTCATTTAAACATCGCTTAAATAGATCCAGTTCAGATAGATACTCATTGAATTCATCATTGTTTAGGCTTTCTTCACTTAAATCACTTAAAACATCACTGAGTTTTTCGATTAATTCCCGTTGTCCAATGGTTACAGGCGGTAACTTAATCTTTCGCCCGACAGTCAAAATTCTAGAAGGACTAATATCCGTATAAGTCTGCCTAAACCATCGAAGAACATCACTTTCAGAATCTATATCACTGGGTACTTCTAACGTATGAACGGTTGAATCCTCTACATCTTCTGATACTTCATATACAACAATGAACCCTGTATGATCCGCCTCTATCTTGCTCGGCAGTTTATGATTTTCGAAGCTCTGATTAGCCATATATTCTGGAGGGCATCCAGTACCACAACCCAACAGCACCCCATCACGAACGGCATCAGGAAACCAATCAATTGTATGATCCAATGTATATTCATCTTGAAATTGTTGGATGGAAGTATAGCACCAAAGGGGCTTAATTCGTTGTTCAGCCCATTCAGTTGGAACTGTAAACCATGCCTGCTCCAAGTGATCAAATTTACCGTCTGTAGTACCTAATAATTCATCTACGTAACAATTTAAAGTTATATGGTTTTTCATATTCATTGAGGGTGTTCCCCTTTCGCATTCTTTTGATATCCGCATGGGACTGTGTCCCGGAAGGGCGTTTTTTCGCCTTTTGACGCGGAGCTTGGAAACAGAGACTTGGGAAAGGATCAAGGGTTTCAGTCCAAAAGTTTTTTCGACTTCTGCAGAAGTTGAAGAAAAAAGTTTTGGGCCCCTTGATCCTTTCATCGTGAGACTTGGCTTGCAGCGGAATTGAGGGGCGAAGCCGGAGGCTCGGTCCGCTGCAAGTTTAGTCGAACTGTCTCTGTTACCATGCGGATGTCAAAAGCGAAAATGCGACTATAATAAAAAGAACCGGCAACTGCCGGTTCTCTCCATTTTTTTGGGGTTCGTTAGGTTTGTGGCTCCGTGGCAGGTGTAAAGCGACAGCCAGGAACATAGAGCGCCTTGGACGGGGCGGTATTTTCCCGACTTAGGCGCTCTCGTTATCGGGTGGAGTAACCTGACAGCGGTGTGTACCGGCTCTTAGGTGGATGCTAAATCCGCCTTAGAGCCGGTAACATCAGCCTGAAGGTTTACGCTTTACCAAGGAATATCGTTAAAGGAATCATAATCAATCCAGCTCCTACCTGCCGATACGCTTGTGCTATAGTGATT
>NZ_BEXF01000084.1 GCF_002897295.1 Brevibacillus reuszeri | reverse complement strand
AGTAAAACCGTCATAAAAGCTGCTTATAAATAGACCACATTCTAATAGGATGCGGTCTATTTTATTTTGTAAGTATGATGGCATCATATACCTGTGTTATCAGATGTTCTGCTATGATACCCTGATTTATAGGGGGGATGAGGGATGATTGATCCTATGTTATTGGCAGATGCTCCAGAACCCTTCGAATCTAATAAGCACATTGCAGAATTAAAGATAGATGGTATTAGGGGTATTTTGGACATACAGGAACAAGTTAAATTATATACAAGACATCGGAATGATGTGAGTTATCGGTACCAGGAGATTACTCAAGCAGCTAAAGAAGCAGCTGATAGAGGTACTATACTGGACGGGGAATTTGTGGTGAGTGATATCGATACCGGTAAACCAGATTTTGAGGCAACGATGGCCAGATTCTCATCGAATCCTAAGCTTGGAATTGAGCGAACACCAGGATTAACCTTTGTGGCTTTTGATATTCTTCAGCATAAAGGTCAGGATCTGACGAGTCTAGATTTGATGGCAAGAAAAGAGATTTTAGAGGAGGCTGTCACAAAAACGAAGTTATAAAAAAGATCAGATATATGGAACATAGCTTTATACCTTTGTTTGAGCTTTGTAAACAGCAGCAGCTGGAGGGCATTGTGTTAATGGGTCATTACAAGGAAGATGGAACACCCAATATCCAAATGACCATGATCTATATGACACCAGGTATGGAGGATTTAACGGCAGCAGTAGAATCGATCAGTTGGACATGAATTCGCGTTAAGTTGTTAAAAGTAGCATTTTTATGGGTATGACAACAGTGAGGATGGGCATATATAATAGAAGAGCCGAGGATGGTTCCAGCCACCCTCAGCACTACCTGATGGAACGGGTTGGCCCCCGCCAGCAGGAACTAAATTGTTAAGCTCTCTTTTTTTCTGAGCCAGATTCTGATCTACTATCAGAATTTGGCTTCTTTCTTCTGCTTTTAATAAATTTGTCCAGTCTATTCTTTTTCCTCAAGTGAAGATACAATTTGAGGGCCGACTCGATTAATACTTTGGCCATAAGAATCAACCAAGGGTATTCTTTTAAAAGTTCATTAAACAATGTTATCACCTCCCTCCATGAGAGATTATAGGAAGAATGATCGAGTTTTATAACTAACGCAGATCCGTACCCCAGATCCGTACCCCAGATCCGTACCCCAAGAAAACCTCCTTTATGAAAGTTACCAACCTTTCATATTTAACCCAAGTTATATAAAATATATTCATTAAATCTGTTTAATATCTTATATATTATTTGCCGAAAAAAATAATTATGACTATTAAAGATTAACTATATTAAGTATATGCTTTTAATTTTCGGTTTAAACGTACTATTGAAAACGACCCATAAGCCGGCTGAATCAGGGTTATTAATAGATACCTAAAAGTGAGATGTATTATAATAGAAGGTTTAGCGTATACTAAGAAGTAAAACCGTCATAAAAGCTGCTTATAAATAGACCACATCTAATAGGATGCGGTCTATTTTATTTTGTAAGTATGATGGCATCATATACCTGTGTTATCAGATGTTCTGCTATGATACCCTGATTT
>NZ_BEXF01000083.1 GCF_002897295.1 Brevibacillus reuszeri | reverse complement strand
AATCATCCTCGTTATCGAAGAATGAGTTATCGTATTGAACAAGTGTAATTTCAGTGATCCGTTCGATGTACCGATTACCTGCTTCATCTCTCTCGTAATGGATATCCCATTTAATGGCTTTGGCAACTGTTTCTTCTGCAATACGTTCATTGTTGAATGCACCAGTTTGAAGTAATGCATCACGATGCCATTTGATAAGATCGTTTGTTGTGGAAGCATGATGAGAAAAAAGTGTGAACAAACTAGCAGCTTGTGTCATCTGTATCATTAGAGAAGCGACTTCTTGACTGGCAACTTCACCCAGAATGTTTACATCTCCATCAGTTTTCTTAGTAAGATTTAGTGCTTCTTGAATTGGTATATCTTTTAGCTCACGAAACGTCATTATATTTCGGAATGAATAAAGTTGCCGAAGATTAAGCTCAAAGATCAATTCCACAATTCGAAGATTTAGAGTTGCATACATGAACTTCATGGATGCCATCATTGATGATGTTTTACCTGAACCTTGTTTTCCAGTGAATGCAGATGTCTGTGCTCCTTGCATCAAGAATCTCAGCATTTTACGAGCCAAAATTGCATTGTCATACTTATCTGGGATTAGATATTCCAGATCCATATTCGGGAGATCAAATTTCCGAACCCAGAATGCCCAAGTTTCTGCAAACGGGGGGCGTACCACAACGACCCTCGAGCCATCTTTCATGTCGTTAACGATGTAGCCGGTTGATTCTGTTAGCGGACCAGGATTATTGTATTTATAGATGTTTTGACAAACACGTTTTAGCTCCAAGTCATTCTCAAATGAGAGAAACGACATGTGAATGGATTTACCTTTGTAGAAAATCCATACGGAGTTAATTCCTTTTTTCGTATTTCTCATATTTCCAACAAACTCGACTTCATGTTCAACTGATTTCATTTTGCTTGGTGCGCCTGAAACACCGCCAGAAACTCCGTCTATTGACATATCTCTAATCTCATCAAGAACGCCAAACCCCTTATACTGCTGATACACTCGCTGCACAACCACGTTCAACTTATCTTTGAAATCCAACGTTCGGATCTCTTTTTTATAAATCATCCGGATCTCTTCACCTGTGATGATGTAAGATTCCGTTTGACCGTCTTCGATGACATATTTAGGTTTGGCCAACTTGTACTTTTCGATCATGTGACTCAAGGCCTTATATCCATGCTCCTTTTTGAAGTGTTGCATGAGAATATCGAATTGATCTTGTTCGGTCAGCCTTTCTGCCTGATCAAAAGGAATAATCCAATTGATATTGCTCTCATTTATCCCATAGTTCCGCTCAAGCAAATCGTAAATGTATTGCTTCAGATAAATTTTTTCCTGAAGATCCCCTGAAATTGCATTTTTCATCGCATTTCGAAGTTCAGTGACGATTGCTAGCCTTCTCTCGTATTCTTCACCTGAAAGCCCCAAATCGATCAAGCTGGTAGTCACGAATTCATTAATTTTGACCTTCGTGTATTCAACTAATACGGGAATGGAGTATAGCCTTGCATTTTCACTATCCCGGTCCTTCTTGACCGTATTCGGCTTTTTCCGTAGAAGATAAAAGAGATATGTGATGAGTCCGCTGATCAATAAAGCAATGATCAGGAGGTTCATAATCTCCATTCATTAAGCCCCTCTTCCACTTTGAATTTGCTTAACTTGC
>NZ_BEXF01000082.1 GCF_002897295.1 Brevibacillus reuszeri | reverse complement strand
TCTTTTACCCACTGACCAAGCTCTCCAAACAAACCAACTCATTTAGCATTCATTTGTAAGTACAACTAATACTATACCAGACCTTAGACCTACTTACAACTTAACATTAATTAATAGATTGTTTGTTTAAAAATGGCAGGATCCATTTTTCATAGTAAAAAAGCCGCCAGAATGAAGTGACCCCCAAAAGTTAGACACGGTTATTTCATTAGGCAGCTTTCTCAAAATGAGTTCGGTACTGTACCGGACTCATTTTTAATTTTGCCTTTAACCGTTTGGTATTGTAGTATTCCATATATTTTTTTAGTTCTTCCTTAAAATGTTCCACACATTCAAACTCTTTGTAGTACAGAAACTCCGACTTGAGAATGCCGAAGAAATTCTCTATGACGGCATTGTCGTAACAATTCCCTTTTCGTGACATGCTTTGGAGAATGCCTCTCGACTTAAGTGCATGCCGATACGACTTCATTTGGTAATGCCATCCTTGATCAGAATGAAGGAGAAGATGGTGTTCTTCCGGCAGACGTTTCAGTCCTGCATCCAGCATCTGAGATACCAGAGAATAGGTTGGTCGTGAATCCAGGGTATAGGTGATAATTTCCCCGTTGAATAAGTCCAAAATGGGCGATAGATACAGCTTTTCTCCAAATAACTTAAATTCCGTAATGTCAGTCACCCATTTCTCATTTGGCGCCCCAGCCGTGAACTGGCGGTCCAGATGATTCGGTGCAATCTTGCCGACGCTCCCTTTATATGACTTATACTTTTTCACGCGAACCAGGCATGTAAGACCCATTTTCTTCATGAGTCTCTGAACCTTTTTGTGGTTAACTTTCCACCCACGGACTGCCAGTTCATCACGAATACGGCGATATCCGTACCGTCCGTCATGTTCCACGTAAATGGATTGAATTTCAGCCCTCAACTCGGTATTCGGATCTGGTTGGTTCATACACTTTATAAGGTTGTAATAGGTGCTTCGCGGGACACCAGCCACCTGTACGAGTGCCTTCACCGGATATTTATGCCTTAGTTGCCAGACGGCTTGTGCTTTGTCTTGTTTGGTGATTTTTCCTTGTTTCGAACTAAGGCATTCAACTTTTTTAGATACTCATTTTCCATTTCAAGCTGTTTGATACGTTCTTCAAGTGCTTCGACAGACCCTTCAACTACGGATCGTTTGGTAGACGAATTGGGGTTTTTCTTCATGGATGGACGCCCCTTCTTTTTTGGCTCAAGGGCTTCTAAACCGCCTGTCTCCATCTTTCTCTGCCAGGAATACAACATGGAGAAGTCCGGAAGCTTAAACAAAGCAGCGGTATCCATGAGAGAAGCGTCTGATTGAGCCATATGATTGAGTACGTCCAGTTTAAAGCTTGCCGGATAATTTGTATAGCCGTTAGTAAAGGCAGTCTCACCATGTATCTCATAAAGCTTCAACCAATATTGGAATTGAGACTTGGTTACACGCATTTGATTTGCGTATTCTGTTTGAGATAGAAGATCAGAGTCATACCCTTGAATTAATGCCAATTTGCTATCCTTCGTAAATTTAGTCATAAAAAACTGCACCTCCAACTGTTAGATATGTCTAACAAATGGGGTGCAGTTCATTAAGCATAAATCATTGGCTTTATTTGCAATCAATTTGTCATAGTGATGCGTCGTGTTTGTACCATTATAATAACAAACCGATCT
>NZ_BEXF01000081.1 GCF_002897295.1 Brevibacillus reuszeri | reverse complement strand
TGAAGTGCCCCCTGTCAAGTAGACAGTAAAAAAACAAAAACTTGGACACCAATCAAAAAATGGTTGGTGTCTTGTTTATGCTGCTGATGTCTTGAGATGTTCTCTATATTCCATTGGGGCCATACACTTTAATCTTTTTTGATAGCGGTGATGATTATAGTAATGGATGTATTCTGAAACAGCCCGTTCTAATTCTTCGTATGTAGTAAATTTATTGAGATAATACATCTCGGACTTTAACATTCCCCAAAAAGACTCCATTGGGCCATTGTCGATGCATCTAGCGACCCTTGACATACTCTGAATCATTCCGGCATCATCCAGTTTCTTTTTGAATGATTTATTTGTGTATTGAAACCCTCTATCACTATGAAAGATCGGTTTGACATCTGGATATGCCAAGTGAGCAATATCAAAAGTTTTGAACACCAGTGCATTGTTGTTGGAGTACCCCATAACAAAAGAAACGATGCTCTTATCGGACAAGTCTAGAATTGCACTCAAATAAGCCTTCCCTTGAAGACCATATTTCATCTCTGTTACGTCTGTAAGCCACTTTTCACCGAATCCATCGGATTCGAATTCCCTGTTTAACACATTTTCCGCAGTAATCTCCGGTGTGGTAGGAATATAACTTTTCTTTTTCTTGCGACATACAGATTTTAGTCCAAGGATGCCCATCAGCCTGTAAATGCGTTTGTGGTTGAGTGCAAGATTAAATTCTCGATTCAGTTTGATCGTCATTTGTCGATAACCGAGGATTCCGTTTCTTTCTTCGTAAGCGTCTTTAATTAATGAGATTATTTCTATGTTGAATATTTCGTTCGTACTTGCTTTCCGATTAAGCCATTTGTAATACGCAGAACGCTGAACACGGCCGATTTCACAAAGTTGACTGATGGAATATGATTTACTTTCATGAAGATCTTGAATAGCCAAATAAGCCGCTTCGAAGCGTACTTCACTTAGAACGGCCCCCTTTCGAGTTCCTTCAGCTTTTTTAAGAAATCAATCTCCATTTGCTTTTTTCGATTCTCAGCTTGAAGTAGTGAGTTCTGTGCCCTTAGCCTCTCGATTTCGGTCATTTCTTCTTCCAATTTTCGTTTCCCACGTCTGTCCTGAAGTGCATCCATACCTGACTTTAAGTATTTATTTGTCCAAGAATAAACTTGTTGATAGGATACCTGAAATTGCTGTGCGGCCTGAGTATAATCTTGTTGATTTTCTATACAAAACCTTACAATTTCAATTCTTTCTTCGAAAGTAGTCTTTCTTCCATTTGTCATGATAGGCGCTCCTCCTGTGCCGGAAGCTTTTAGCTCTTCATGACTATTATACTTTAGTATCCAGTTACGTAGCTGCTTGGTTGATTTAATGCCGTACCGTTTGCAAAGTTCCATGTAAGAGCCACCGCCTGCTAGATAATCTTGAACAGCGGTTATCTTTAGCTCTTGGGAATAGGCTGCGTTCTTCGAAGTATTGAGCAGTCCAATTGGACCTAGCGATTGATAAGTTTGGAGCCATTGCCTAATTGACGAATTCTTAATACCGAGTGTTTTTGCTAAGCGATTCAGCGTATTTTCCCCGCGAAGGATTTGTTCAATAGCCGTAATTTTTACCGGACCGGAAATCTTTGCTCTGTGAGACATAAAAATGCTCCTCCTTGCAGGTAGACAGTTTTATTATTTCAACTGTCTACCCGAAGGGGAGCATATCA
>NZ_BEXF01000080.1 GCF_002897295.1 Brevibacillus reuszeri | reverse complement strand
ATGTGGAATCTCTTTTTATCCCTAATGCTGAGCTGAGGGAATTATGGGGGCATGGATTCGTTACGATCAAGCCATTAAAAGATGTTGATAATATAGGGGCTTATTTATCAGCATATTTAACTGATGTAGAGTTAGATCCAGAAAATTATTTAGAGAAAGCTTTATGTAATGAAAAGCTAAAGATTAAGGGTGTTAATGTTGATGGAAAAGAGAAAATGATTGTTAAAGGCGGACGACTTCATATGTATCCTTCAGGTATGAAGTTATATCGGAAATCTAAAGGAATTGAATATCCGGAACGGAAACGAATGCAGTATAAAAAAACAAAAAAAATAGTAGGGAATGCGACTCCCCACTACCAAAAAAAATATGCTGTTGAAACTGAAAATTTTGATAACGAAGTATCGTTCATTCAGTATAACCTGAAAAGAGTATAAATAGACCATTTGTATGATGCCAGGATGGCCTTTGGGTGAAATGGAAACGTAAATATGCCGAAGCGAACACAGCGGCGTGAGGAGGGACTGAAGGTTCCTTCGATCGTCGAAGTGGGTGCTTCGGCTTATCTTTTTGCTAACATCATATGGAAAACGGAGATATTGACCATTTTGACTTAATAATGGTACTATTATGGTCAAGGAGGCGGTATGATTTGGAAAATTCAAAAAAGAAATTACAAGTTCGTTTGAGTGATTATAATCAGCAACGAATTGAAGAAATGGCAGAACGATATGGGATGACGCTAAATAGTTTAGTGGCCTACATTGTTGGTTCTTGGTTGGATGCGAATTATGATATGAAAGATAGGGCTAATAGAGTATTGAAGGAGAGTTCAGAGGAAATTGCTCAAACAATATTGGCTGATCCTAAGATGATACAGGTAATGATGGAGATATTTTCAGGTGCAGAAGCGCTGCCGATTCAAGGGAGCAAGGAAAGTTGATCGGGACCCCGTGCAGCACCCTTTAAACCATCTGCCGATCTGGCAGGGCGGGGAAGGTCGTAACTTCAAAACGAATCTTTTCTATTAACTTGATTTTAATTAAACAACAGGAGAAAAATAAGAGTGATTTTCGAGGTTTCTATTAGACTTGATTTAACTGTAACTTACCACCGTTTTGATAGAATCGCGAAAGGACCTCCTAAGGGGGTGTGATGAATCTGAATGATGATGTGATTATTATGCCTGATGATCTTGTAACAGTTACCTCTATGAATCATATTATTGAGATTCAGCATATGGCGAAAATGAACACGCGTAGCCGTATTCGTAAACTGGACAAGCATCATTATGTTGATTTAGAAACAGGGGAGAAGAAAGAGTTCTCTTTGTCTGTAAATCGGGGAGAAAATGAAAATTCATTGCGGCAAACATTTAAGCGTCTCAGGTATCTTATAAATAATAATTTTGTAGGTAAACCAAATGAATTGCATTTGATTCAGACTTATGCAGAAAACATGACTGATCATAATCAACTATATAAAGATTTTAATAAATTTATTAAGCGCCTTAAATATAAGTATAAAGATAAAACAACTATTGATTATATAAGTGTGGTAGAGCCGCAAGGGCGTGGTGCATGGCATTGTCATGTGCTTATGAGATTTAATGATGTGGAATCTCTTTTTATCCCTAATGCTGAGCTGAGGGAATTATGGGGGCATGGATTCGTTACGATCAAGCCATTAAAAGATGTTGATAATATAGGGGCTTATTTATCAGCATATTTAACTGATGT
>NZ_BEXF01000079.1 GCF_002897295.1 Brevibacillus reuszeri | reverse complement strand
GAATTGTTTCAGGAGGGTGGAATGTATTACGGGCTGAATGCGGTATCACGAAAATTGATTATGTTCAACAGGCTTTCGCTGGATACACCGAACGGCTTTATATTGGGAACGCCGGGTTCAGGTAAATCTTTCGCGGCAAAAAGGGAAATGGTAAACGTGCTTCTCAACACGGATGATGATGTGATCATCATCGACCCGGAGCGCGAATACACACGACTTGTATCCAATTTCAAAGGAGAAGTTATTCATATTTCTGCTGGATCAAAGAACTACATCAATCCGCTGGATATGACAATGGACTATGCAGATGATGATGACCCATTGATGCTTAAATCTGATTTTGTACTCTCTCTCTGCGAGGTAATAGTCGGTGGTAGATATGGCCTTACACCAAAGGAAAAATCAATTATTGACCGATGCTTGAAACTCACATACCACAAGTATCTACAGACGTTTTCGAAAGATGATATACCGACACTAATTGATTTCTATGAACAGCTCAAACAGCAAGAAGACCCGGAAGCTATCGAAATTGCTACAGCGCTTGAGCTTTATGTTAAGGGTAATCTGTCTGTATTCGCTAATAAGACAAATATCAATATAGATAACCGTCTTGTATGCTTTGACATTAAGGATTTAGGGAAGCAGCTCAAGACAATGGGGATGCTCATTGTGCTTGACCAAATTTGGAACCGAATCACCCTTAATCGTGGTAAGGGTAAGCGGACATGGATATATATTGATGAAATTTACTTGCTCTTTGCTAATGAATATTCAGCAGCTTTCTTATACGAACTGTACAAACGGGCCAGAAAATGGGGAGGGATTCCAACAGGAATCACCCAAAACGTCGAGGATTTGCTTAAATCAGACCTTGCACGAACGATGCTTTCTAACTCCATGTTCTTGATGATGCTCAATCAAGCTAAATCGGATCGCCGCGAGTTAGCGACTTTGCTGGACATATCGGAAACGCAGCTTAGCTATGTGACAAATGCAGATAGTGGGCAGGGGCTAATGTTTATCGGGAACGGTGAAGGTAAAGGGATTGTTCCTTTCCATGACGAGTTCCCAAGGGATACGAAATTATACAAAATGATGACGACCAAGGTTGATGAAGTAAGGGAGGCTAATCTGGAGAGTAATACAGCATGAGGAAGAACAATATCCGTACCCGTACTTCATCTAAAACCACTGTCAGAAATGTATATGCTAAGGGCGTCCTCAATAACAAAGTGAAGTCTAACCGGAACACGGCTGCTCATCCCTCCAGTAACGGAGGGATGAAGTCCAGATTACGCAGCCATATTTCAAGGGAAAGCCAGAATGAAAAAATAAAGACCACTGTCAGAAATACGCATGTTAAGCGTGGCCTCAGTAACAGAGCGAAGATTAACGGGAGAACAGTTGTTCAGCCCTCCAGCCATGACAGGAGGATGAATGCTAGGCTACGCAGCCATATTTCAAGAGAGAGCCAGAATGAAAAGGTAAAAGCCACTATCAGGAATACACATGTTAAGCGTGGAGTGAAGGTTAACCGGAGGACAGCTGTTCACCCCTCCAGTAGTGACAGGAGGATGAACGTTAGGCTACGCAGACATATTTTAAGGGAACGCCAGGACAAAAAGATAAAGACCACCGCCAGAAACGTATATGTTAAGCGTGGCCTCAGTAACAAAATGAAGCTTACCCGAAAAACACCTGTTCATTCCACCAGCAATATCAAAGGGATCAGGGCTGCACTTCGCAACCATATTTCAAGGCAAAGCAAGGAAAAGATAAAGACCGCTC
>NZ_BEXF01000078.1 GCF_002897295.1 Brevibacillus reuszeri | reverse complement strand
TTTCAGTGTCGGTTATAAAAGTACCTTGGAATGTATTTGGGTTTGCTGGATCGGTATATACCGGAAAATATTTTTTGTGCTCATGTTCCATTTCAATATCAAAGACATTCCCGGTCGCTGAAATTTGATCATTGAACTGCTGATACATTGTCGGTGTAATATATCCCTTGGTTCTAACTGAATCAACAAATTCGGTCACTGCACTATGAGCTACAATTTGAGATAAATCATCTTGCCGTTCAGACGCTTGATAATTGGGGTATATGAATATCAGTACTATGGCAATAAGTACAGCTACGATCTTAGATAAAGGCGATTCCAACCATATTCCCTCCTATGTAAATTTAATGGTTGTAACACTGCCTGCAGCATTTCGGATGAATTTCACCTTGTACGATTTTTGAAGGTCAATCATCGAAACATCAATGGTCTCCACATCATAATCTTTAGTGAAAAAACTAGATCCGACTTGAACATCTGCATCGATGGCTTTCATGTTTTTTATGGTTTGGAGTACTTCAGCTCCTGTATAGGTCTCCTCTTCAACCGATCCGAAGTCGATATATAATCGATGATCTTTTTTCACTTCATGGTTTACTACTTCCAGAGCCCTACTTTGTGCTGTGATTCCATTGGATGCGGATCCGAGTGCAACAACAATGATCAAGATCCACGCTGCTATATACATTAATGAACTAGGAGATTCATTCACTATTAAATCCTCCATTTTTTGAGATTCCTTTTCTCCTGAATTAAGGGAGAAAAGGAATCCTTGGGTTACATCTGTCTAAACACGATTCCTACAATTACATCATTCGAATCTCTCACAATATTTGAAGAGAATTTACCTGATGGATTAATGTACGAAGATGTGGCCGGATCTTCAGCTGGTCTTAGATCTTTATTTTTATCACTTGGGCCACCAGTTACTGTACCGTCTGTAGGATTAAAGGTATTACCGTAATAATCAACTGTTCCTTTACCTGTGGTCACTTGAATTCCAAATTGTGATTGATCCATATACTGACGAATAGCATTAAGAACTTGGCTGCCTGTCATTCTGGTATTTGCGTACGTATTGAATTCTGTGCTGCTGATTGTTGTTGTGATTGTCGTCATTTTCTCTTGACCCTGTTTAGCACTATCCTGGCCTGCAAGTGTCAAACCTACTACAATCGTAATGATCATAATTGTTAAAAAGATACCTGCGCCAACGCGCATGCCAATATTCGGATTTTCTTCCACTAAGATTCTCTCCCTTGAGTTAAAAAGTATTTAGAAATTCGTAATTTGTTGAGTAACGACTGTAAGTTGCTGAAATGACATGTAAAGCATTGGGAATACCAGGTAAAGTCCTATGAGTAATGCCCCTGGTACGAATCCCAAAATCTGAGCCCAAGAAGCTTTTTTCTTAATGAGACGCATCAGTCTTTCATCTTTCTCTTTTGCGTAATACTCTTGTTCCATTTCAAGATCATCGAAAGCTTCAGCTACAGATACTTTTTCATAGGCACGAATTAATCTCTTTACGATCCGATCAAATGACTGGAACGGTGCCTCTTCACGCAGCGTTTGCAAAGCTTGCTCTGCGCCGCTGTCAAAGTTCAATAGACACTTTCTAAGAGCTGGCTTAAATACTACGCTGAATTGCTCCATCCATTCGAGAATTGTTTCAACTGAAATCCGATCAAATTGCATTAGAATTGAAATCAAAACGTGGAATTGATCAACTTCATTTTGCATCTCCATGGCTCTCATTCGTCGTTGGAATTTTAATATCCATAACGGTATGTAGTACCCGGTAATTGACATGAATATCGCGATCAGCAACTCCCACCATCGGAAGTATTCACCTTGAATCGATTCCATCTTGTTCATGATTCGATCAGCTGTCTTTTGAATGGTTGCTGGATCAACTTGTCCAGCTGTTAATTCTTGAACTTTTTGTATAACCTCTTCCCTACTCTGTACTTTCACCTCCTTTAAATCATTAATGACGGAATTATCAACTCTGTACGTTCTTCAGCCATTTTTAACTCATCACCTGTGAGTTGTCCCA
>NZ_BEXF01000077.1 GCF_002897295.1 Brevibacillus reuszeri | reverse complement strand
GTTATTTAATGTGAAAGGAGATGTATTGGCGGGTATTGTTGTTGCTTTGGCTCTAATTCCCGAAGCGATCGCATTTTCGATCATAGCTGGAGTCGACCCAATGGTAGGCCTGTACGCATCATTCTGTATAGCCGTTATCATTGCTTTTGTTGGTGGTCGACCAGGCATGATTTCTGCAGCTACCGGTGCAATGGCTCTTCTAATGGTTCCATTAGTTAAAGATCATGGTCTCAATTATTTGCTGGCTGCAACGATATTGACGGGTGTTATTCAATTGGTGTTTGGATTCTTAAAGATCGCGAAGCTGATGAAGTTCATCCCAAGAGCTGTCATGGTTGGTTTCGTCAATGCACTCGCTATTTTGATTTTTATGGCTCAAGTTCCGCATTTCTGGGGAATATCCACAATGACTTATGTTTTCGTAGCAATAACACTCATCATAGTATATGTAGTACCCTTGTTTTTTAAAGCAATTCCGGCACCACTCATCGCGATTATCTTGTTGACGGCAGTAGCTATTTTCTCAGGATTTGATTTGCGGACGGTAGGAGATCTAGGCAATATAACACAATCCTTACCTTCATTCTTCATACCGGATGTACCATTTAATCTGGAAACGTTGCAAATAATTTTTCCTTATTCATTAGCTTTGGCGATTGTAGGTTTGTTGGAGTCGTTATTGACCGCATCCATTGTAGATGATATGACCGATACCGGTAGTCACAAAAATCGGGAGGCAAGAGGGCAAGGTATTGCTAATATCGTAACCGGCTTTTTTGGGGGAATGGCTGGTTGTGCTATGATCGGACAGTCTGTCATCAATGTTAAATCGGGTGGGCGTGGCAGATTATCTACGCTTATCGCAGGTGTGTTTTTAATGTTTCTTATCCTTGTTTTGGGTGATTTGGTTGTACAAATTCCGATGCCTGTCCTGGTAGGTATCATGATTATGGTTTCAATTGGGACATTTGACTGGTCTTCATTTGCTTACTTGCGGAAAGCGCCTAAATCAGATGCAGCTGTGATGCTTGTGACGGTTATTATTGTTGTTGCTACTCATGATTTGTCTAAAGGTGTTATCGCTGGAGTTATCTTGAGTGCAATTTTCTTTGTAGCTAAAATCTCAAAGATTGAAGTGCGCAAGCGTCAGCAGAACAAACAATTAATTTTCGACGTGGAAGGACAACTTTTCTTTGCCTCAGTTGAGAGTTTTGTGGACAATTTTGATTTTTCAGTAAGTGACACCGACATCATTATCGATTTCTCCAATTCACATGTGTGGGATGATTCTGCTGTAGGGGCCATTGATAAAGTGGTCATTAAATACAGAGAGAATCAGAACCGTGTCACGATTAAAGGCTTGAACTCTTCAAGTAAAAAAATCGTGGATAAATTAGCTGTATATAATGACGCTAATGCAAAATTAAGTGCACATTAAACTAATTTCCTAGGAGTGAATCAAATGTATAGTCGAATCCTATTAGCTGCTGACGGATCAGAAAATTCATTGCGTGCTACCAAAGAGGCCGTCAAAATTGCTTCAGCATCACCAAATAGCAAAGTTGAAGTTGTTATTGTCGCCGATTTTTCAAAAGCCAAAAGCGAAATTTTGCATGCCCAAGGAAGAGAAGAATTAGAATTAAACCGGCGTAAAAAGCTTGCCCCTGTTGAAGAGTTGCTTCAACAAGGGAAGATCAATTATCAGATAAAAATTTTGCACGGGGAACCAGGACCAACAATTATTGACTATGCAAACAAAGAAAAGGTTGAACTGGTCGTGATCGGGAGCAGAGGGCTTAATGCGCTTCAAGAAATGGTGCTAGGCAGTGTTAGCCATAAGGTTGTTAAAAGAGTTCATTGCCCCGTGGTTATCGTTAAGTAGAAAATAATATCAATGAGCAAAAACCCTTCAATGACTAGTTCATTGAAGGGTTTTTATTAAGCGGATCTATTTATAAGCTCCTGGACAATCAATTCAAGTACTGTAGTCTCACGCTCAATGGAAAGACCCATGGATTCTTCCTGATTCCTGATGACTTGGCGGTTGTGCTTGATGGCTTCGTTAATATCAATCCAAACCGCAGTCATTCCGTTTGTAATTTCATAATCCTCAAGTTTTGCATTTCCCAGTTCCTTATCTACAGTACACATAAAATAATATGAAATCATATGAACCAAATCGAAATCGGGTTTGTAGTGAGGTCTATATTCCTCAATACATCCAAATTCACTTTGGACGCGAAGATTGGTTGCTCCTGTTTCTTCTATAATTTCCCGTTT
>NZ_BEXF01000076.1 GCF_002897295.1 Brevibacillus reuszeri | reverse complement strand
TTACTCAAGCAGCTAAAGAAGCAGCTGGTAGAGGTACTATACTAGACGGGGAATTTGTGGTGAGTGATATCGATACTGGTAAACCAGACTTTGAGGCAACGATGGCCAGATTCTCATCGAATCCTAAGCTTGGAATCGAACGAACACCAGGATTAACCTTTGTCGCTTTTGATATTCTTCAGCATAAAGGTCAGGATCTGACGAGCCTAGATTTGATGACAAGAAAAGAGATTTTAGAGGAGGCCGTCACCGAAAACGAAGTTATAAAAAAGATCAGATATATGGAACATAGCTTTATACCTTTATTTGAGCTTTGTAAACAACAGCAACTGGAGGGCATTGTGATTAAGCGCAGGGATAGTCGGTATTATCCAGGTAAACGTCCTGATGATCTGTGGCAGCGAGTTGTTGTTTATCAAAGAGAACAATGTTTCGTACTCGGTTACTCGAAACGGAAAATAGCTTGGTTGATCGGGGTTGAAAGAAATGGTGAAATTGTGCCTGCAGGGATGATGGAATACGGTATAACCGCGGCCAAACGTAAAGAAGTATTTCCCGTTTTATTAAAAACAACAATTAAGGAAACAAAAGATTTTGCCTATGTAGATCCAAAAATAAAGGTAGATGTTCGTTTTCGCAATTGGACAAAACAGAATAAAATGAGACTCGCAGTACTAGAGCAAGTGTACCTGTAAGGAATTGAATTTATTATCGTAACTGTTAATCTGATGTCCCAATGCGGTTACTTTCTCTTTGTATTTTGATCAGTCCGGTCGGACTTTGTATCTACAATTGATTCATAGAAAACCAAGAAGCCACCTTCTTAACATAGGGTGGCTTTTTCTTTTGAGAACGATATCTAATTGTATTTTCAAAAGATCGAAAATCTAGTGTTAGTTATCATATTTGGTGGGAAAAACTACCTGTTTGTGATATTATATATTCACGATATCGTGATTTTATCCGGTAACAAAGTGTGTAAGCCGGGAATTTTAATGGTTCCATCTTTTGAGATGGCCTACGATGAGGGGGATCCATGAAACATTATTTTCAGATTACTTTAAAAAACGGACAGAGATTATGGCCAGCTATTATAGCTGCACATCAAGATTCAAACGAAACTGTGAATAACATCGATGAAATAAGAGAAATATTGTTTGGTAAGGGTTCCAACCTATATGTCTGTTGGTACAGAGAAAATGATAACGGGGAATTGGTCTTATGGGGGGCTGGAATCCTTTCTAAAGATGATATTCATTTGATCCAAGGTCCGATTTCTTATCGTTCTTCACAGGAATTATCAATCTATGAGGTTCTGACATTATCAGATGCAGCTGCTATTTGGGGTCAAAGCGATGGGTCAACGATCCGGAAAGCCATTTCAGATGAAAGCTTTACAAGATGGGAATGTAGAAAGTCTGAATCAGGCGTGTATTCCGTTACTTACCCAGGGATGCAGCGAGTATTTGGTGCAGTTCCACGTAGCATGATTCAAGTGATACCGTTTCTAGATACAAATGAAGAAGTGAAAGAGATCCTTAAAAGTGCAAAGAGATTAAGGAAGTCCGGTGTTTCTCTCACTCAAACGAATAATGGGCAGCAGAAACATGAATCTAACGCTGATGCCATAATAAAAATAATGACAGATATGGTAAATATAGCTCGTGATGATTGGAAGAATCCAAGCAAAAATTAATATAAGAGGAGGTAGGTTGTAAAGTATGAGTTATGACGAATTGAAATTCGAAGAAATAGATTCCATGACTAAAGAAGACGCAGTAATTGCGAGCAAAAAATTCTTTAAGGGAAACAAGAAATTCTTAGATTATGCAATTATGTTGATCTATTCCACTCATGGATTTATAAAAGTATCTTCTATGACACGTAATATAGATACTTTTAATTGGGAGAAACTTTTATCAATCTCAATAGACACTGAAAAAGGATTTAAGCAATTTTATTACCGTAAAGGAAATAAAAAGTACAGAAAAACTGACAATAGACCTGACGGCAACGAGACACATGAGATAGAGGGGTATAGACTTATCATCTATGATAGTAATAATCATAATGCTGAAGAATTTGAATTTTAGTCAATGAAAAAGAGAAAGTATTTTATGAACGATTTATCACGGCCTATTCTGATGACGACTATAGACCGTTGATCATAGCAAAAAAACAACGAGACCACTTTCCTAGTAAGGTGGTTTTTTTGTTTTGAGAACGTCTCCCCAGTCCTCCTCAATATAAAAACTTTCACATTAAAGTTGTAAAAAACGTTGTTATTAGACGTGTTTTAGTGGTGATAATTACCTAAATGTGGTATGATATATTCACGACATCGTGATTAACTTCAAGGGTAAAACAAGATCTAGACTTTGTTTTTTAATA
>NZ_BEXF01000075.1 GCF_002897295.1 Brevibacillus reuszeri | reverse complement strand
TGTGAATGTCAACTAAAAAGTTGACCACCGTGCTCATCAAAAAATTGACCACCATGGCAAAATATTACCACCCGTTGGGTGGGTAACTTTTTCATGATCACGAGTGTTTTAAACTCTGCTTAAATCGGTAACTGTCACCGTTAATCGCAAAAACGTGAGATCGGTGCGTGAGCCTATCAACAAGTGCAGCAGTCATTTGTTCGTCCTTGAATACCTGTGTCCAATTGGCAAAGTCCAAGTTGCTGGTAAGGATCATACTTCCTTTCTCATAACGTGCAGAGCAAAACTGGAAAAGGAGCTCAGCTCCTGCTTTACTTAGGGGGACAAATCCCACCTCATCAAGAATAACGACATCTACTTTCATCCACTGCTTCTCTAACTGAAGCAATCTCTTCTGAGTTTGTGCTTCCATTAGCTCGTTGCATATTCTAGCAGCTGTCCAAAACTGAACGGTAAAACCATGACGACAAGCCTCCATCCCTAGCGCAATCGAAAGATGCGTCTTTCCTGTCCCTGAGTTCCCAATAAAAATGACATTCTCAGCTTTCTCAATATACTCACATCGAGCAAGTTGGAGAATCTTTGGTTTATTCAGTGAAGGAATACAAGAAAAATCATACTGATCGAAGGTTTTCGTACTAGGAAACTTGGCTTGCTTCATTCTCAAAGCGATCTGATTAGCATCACGTTGCATAACTTCCTGTTCCAAAAGCGCGAGAAGGAAATCCTCGTAAGGGATTTGGCGTTCCAATGCATCGTGAGCTATTTCCTTATAACACTTCTTAATGGTCGGTAGACGAAGGCGTTTGGCATAGGTTTCGAGCAAAAATGAGGTGCTCAATGAACCACACTCCTTTTATGTAACAAGTCGTTATATTGTTTTAGGTTCGGCGCTTGTACTTGAATCATCGGCACATGTGTAGTCTTCGCCAGTGAAAGTCGAGGAATTCGATGTTCTGGTAACGTCCGTTGATACAGCATCTGCCTTACCGCATCATACTGAAACAATCCCTTTTCACAGCATTCCCGTAGAGTCTCTTCTACTAAGGAAGAATTAAACTCCCGTTGTAATAAGAGGACTCGAACAAACTCTTTCATTCCATTAGGGCGATGTTTGCACTTATCCAAAAACTGTTGATAGATCAATGGCAAATGAGCCTGACGTAATGGTCGGGCGTATGGAACAGCTCCTGGGCGAATGAGAAGAAGATCGAGGTAGTGGTCATAGTTCAAAATCTCTTTTCCCTTCTCAAAACAACGTTTATGTGTAGTCACCAGTTCTCCCTTATGATAGATCGCAAGATCATCAGCATAGACTCGGCATGAGAGTTCGGTAGAAGCGTGTGAAACAGGAACAGAATAAGCATTGTGTTCAAATGTGATCATTGAAAGTGAATTGCTCTTAACTGATACCTCGCGGTAGCATTCTAAAGAACGAGAAGGCAATGGCAGCATCTGATCTTTCTCCTGCAAGAATGCTTCCCCTACAGTCATAGAGGAACGAGGAACCTTTTGGTTCTCGTATGCCATACATTTTTCAATTAGCCATTGATTCAATTCGTTTAAGGATGATACAGAGGGCATTGGCGTAAAGAACTGTTGTTTTGTGTACCTCACAAGGTTTTCAACTTGTCCCTTTTGATTTCCCTTTGCTGGTTGACAGAAGTGACTTTCAAAAAGGTAGTGTGCACGCAACTGAGTAAACCGTTCTTGTTCTTCTCGGTTCTTCCCCTGGAGAATTTTCTTAACGGCAGTCTTTAGATTGTCATAGGTGATGGTCTGGGGAACAGCCCCAAAAAACTCAAAGGCATCGACATGTCCCTGTAAGAGTGCCTCCATCTTCTGATGAAGGAATACTTTGACAAAGATCTTCCGACTATACGTACAACGTAAACAAAAGACTTGAACCGTGATCTGCTTTCCAAGCAAAATAATATCTACTTCACCCCAGTCAAACTGAGCAAACTTCCCAGGAGGGAATTCAAGGGGAACAAACGCTTTTGGTGGAGAAACCCGTAGCTCTCTAACATAACGGCGAACAGTTGATTCACCGCCGGTGAAATCATATTCGTCTACAAGTCTTTGAAAGATACGTTTTGCGGTATGACGCTGCTTTGGAGGAGCTTGTTCATCTTGGCGCAGCCATTCCAAGATAATAGGTTTAACGGAGTCAATTACAGGGCGAGCCTTTTGTTTGGAAAGCTTGTACACTGGAATTTCAGTTGTAGTAAGCGCTTTTCGTATCACTTGTCTTGAATAGCCACTTTCTCTTGAGATTTGTCGGATGGGTTTGCCTAGCACGAAGTGCTGTTTCCTGATAAACTCATAATTAGCCATCTGAAGCATTTCCTTTCCTCCCATATCTTGTTGTCTCGACAACTCCAAGATACAGGATAGAGGTGTTCAGGTGGTCAATTTTTTTATGAGCGTTATACCACTAGGTGGTCAAGAATTAGATTAGCATTCACA
>NZ_BEXF01000074.1 GCF_002897295.1 Brevibacillus reuszeri | reverse complement strand
TTTGTGCGCCCAGACGGGCTGCATCGCATTGCTGCTTAAGCAGCTAGGCTATACCAACATTTGCCTATCACCAGCCGACTACCCGTGAAAGGAAACTGACGCGGTGACTGGAGCATGTCGGACAAAGCAGGAAAGTTGGCGAAATAGGTGTAGCCACGACTGAACCTGCAAGGTGAAACGCATAGACAAGGATGAAAGCTATACTGCTTGAACACTAGCCAGAGGGTGGTAATCGTCACTGTCAACACACGCCTATTTAAGTGTTGATGGAGTGTATGGATGCTTGTATAAAAACATTACAAGTATCGTTGGTACATCACTCCCCCAATCCCGGTAAAAGGATAAACGGCGAAAGGTGCATCCGAAACTATGTAACAAATTATGCGTGCAGTGCTTACTGGGGATTACCTAAGTCAGAGCGCACCAATTTTCTACCAAGAAAGCAAATTGGTGCTATAGTCTTTAGGACTTGAAAATCTGATATGGTAACGGAGTTCCCGTAGTAGTCCGAGATGGGGAAAGCCCATTACATGGCGAAGGGGAACAGCCTAACCATACAATAAGCGAAAGGATATGGTGAGATACCATGCGAAACCCTGAAGCCATATTGTATACCTTGTCCAGTAAAGAAGAATCTTACGTTCACAATGACCTGTACCGAATTTTGTACAATAAGGAGTTCTACTTCAGAGCGTACGGCAAGATTTACGCAAAAGAGGGAAACATGACTCCAGGCGCAGATGGAAAAACGATTGACGGCTTTAAAGTTGAAAAAATTGATGAACTTATCGTCAAACTCAAGAACCAAACCTTCAGTCCGAATCCGTCGCGTCGAACGTACATTGCCAAAAAGAATAGCACCAAAAAGAGACCACTGGGTATTCCGTCATTTGAAGACAAACTGTTGCAAACAGTTGTTGAGGAAATTCTCTCTGCAATTTTCGAGAGACACTTCAAGAACTCTTCTCACGGATTCAGACCCAAACGAAGTTGCCACACAGCACTTCAACAAATCAAAGTCAGCAACAATGGGACTCGTTGGTGGGTAGAAGGTGATATCGAAGGATTCTTTGACAACATCGACCACCATGTACTAATGGGCATCGTATCCAAAAGGATAAACGACCATAGGTTCATTTCGCTTCTCTGGAAGTTTCTCAAAGCTGGGTATCTTGAGAACTGGACCTTCCATAATACTTACTCAGGAACGCCACAAGGTGGGATTATTAGTCCTATCCTAGCGAATATTTACCTGAACGAGCTAGACAAGTACATGGAGGAAGTAATCAAGAAATTCAATAAGGGAAAAGAACGACAGCGCAGCAAACAATACAAGGCTATAGACAACAAGATTTACAAAATGAGAAATATAGCCAAACTGAGCTGGGAAAGTCAAACGGATGAGGAAAAGAAAGCTTTCTTGAAGAAACTCAAGGAAGTCCGTCTTCAACAATATAAGGGCCCAACATTGGACCCAATGGACGAATCCTTCAGACGTATGACGTACACCAGATATGCTGACGATTTCCTTATTGGAATCAGTGGTTCCAAAGAAGATGCAGAACAAGTCAAGGTTGAACTGACTAAATTCTTGAAAGAAAGTTTGAAGTTGAACTTATCTCAAGAGAAAACTCTCGTTACACATGGTGCAGACAAGGTGCTCTTCCTTGGATATCACATCTACATGTGCAAAAAGGACGAAGGGGAAAAAGTATTACAGAATGGAAAACATCAAAGGATGCGGTCCAAACTGAATAAACCATTTCTCTCTATTCCTCATGAAAAAATGAGAGATTTCTTGTTGAAGAAGCAGGCACTCGTCATTGAGCAGGAAGGAACGTGGAAATCTACACATCGAAAGCCACTACTACCCATCGGAGATTACGAAATCCTGTGCGTATACAACAGCGAAATAAGAGGTTTGTACAACTATTACAAGCTGGCTGTAGACGTAAAAAAGCTCAATGGTCTCTACCACATCATGAGGTATAGTTTCCTTAAAACCTTGGCAAACAAGCACAAAACGAAAGTCGCCAAGATAATGAAGAACAAAAAGGACTATGTTCATGATGGTCAACTTGGTGTGGTCTATAAGACCGCAAAGGGTGAAAAGTTTGGACTATTCTATAATGAAGGCTTTCAATATCGGTCGCTCAACTTCTCATACGGGAAGAATGAAACCGATGCTGACGTAGATAACAAACCAGCCATCGAAAGCTTCTATAGAAGCAGAACCAGTATCGTCCAACGATTGTTGGCTAACACCTGCGAATGGTGTGGGGAAACGATGGGAAAGATGGAGGTTCACCACGTTAGAAAATTGAAAGACCTCAAGGGAAAGAAAAAATGGGAGCAGGTCATGATTTCCAGACAACGTAAGACATTAGTTTTGTGCTCGAAACCTGGTTCAGCTGGGTGTCACGAAAAACTACACTTAGGCTTGCTGAGCTAAGTGACTTCAAATAACGGACATTGTAGTTAGTGTGGAAAGCCGTATACATCGAGAGGTGTACGTACGGTTTGGGGAGGGGTTCTTGGAAACCTACTTCAGCAATGAAGAAAGGCGCTGGGTACCTACTCTACTTTGTGGATCTACC
>NZ_BEXF01000073.1 GCF_002897295.1 Brevibacillus reuszeri | reverse complement strand
AGATGTAATGTTGTTCTGAGAAAATCCTCAGATACTGGCCCTCCGTGAGCTTCTTGATTTATAAAATTTCCCCAACGCCCGATCAATTGTCCTATAATCAATCCCGGAGCACATAGATCTGCAATGCGCCAAAAATTATAGCCACGCAAACGAAAGAAAAAAATCATAGCCATAATCGCTCCGATTAAAGCTCCGTAAATGGCGATTCCACCATTCCATATTTTGAAAACGTCCCAGAAGTTATTGCGGTAATCTTCCCACTTGAATACGACATAGTAAGCTCTAGCCCCGACGATAGCGGATGGCACGCCTACAAGTACCATATCCAAAAAGAACCCCGGATGGATCTGATACCGTTTGCCTTCTTGTATAACAACGATAAGACCTATGAGTGCAGCTACGCTTAAAATAATCCCGTACCAGTATAATTGAATTGGCCCTAATCGAAATGCAATTGGATTAATCGCCTCGTACAAATCCTTTCACCTCAATCCCACATCGTTTGTAACCGATGTATTGAGTAGTTCATAATTAATTAGGGCTTGCTGAACGATTGCTTAGCAGAAATTCAGGGCAGGGCGACGGCGGAACAGGAAGGCGAAAATAAGGCAAAAAAGAACGCGGAGCCTGCGCTCCAGGTTCATCACCAGCAGTTGCAGCGTGATGGCGGACAGGCTGGTCTGCGCGAGACGCGCTCGAATACGGCCAAGCCCGTACTTGCGCTTGCCTTCTCCGAATTTGCCTTCGATGGCATTTCGTTCACCGGCATCCCGTTTGTCCTGATTTTGCTGTTCACGAGTCGGACCGTCCTTCGGTGGTCTTCCCAAAGCCGGGCCGCTGAGCCGGATGCCATGCTGCTTGCAAAAGTTCCGGTTCTCGCGGGTGCGATAGATTTGATCCGCCTGTACGACAGCTGGATAATAGCCGAAGCGACGACGGTAGTTCTTGATCGTCTCGATGAGCGTTGTACTCTCGTTGAAGTTATCCCAGGACGCACGATCCAGGAAAGCGTAACCTTTTGTCATGCTGACGGTGAGCTTTGCGCCGAACTCCACTCGCGCCTTCGCTTTCCCGCGCACGATCGGCCTCACATGCGGCTGATGGATACTCACGATGCGGTCTTCGATTTGGTGCGACCGCGTCCTGTACATGTGGAGCTGTTGGCGGTACAGTTCATGAATCACCAGCAGATCACGATAGGCTTTGCGACTCAGCAGCGTGAGCGGCTGCGTCTTTGCTTGCTCGGCAATGATGACGAGGTTCCGTTCCACATACCCCAGCTGACGGCGGATGGCTTTGCGAATGACTTTCGGTCCCGGCCTGCGCTGTTTGGACACCGCCAGAAACTGCTTGCGCGCTTTTTCCCTGTAGGTGCGCGGTTTTGCCGTTTGTCCGATGACCGGTTCGTGCAGCGTATCGATGATCGCTTCCAGCTTCTCCCGCGCTTCATTCAGCAGATTCAGATCGGTCGGATACGCCACATCCGCCGGGGCGCAGGTGGCGTCCACCAGCAGTGTCCCTTGATTCGGTTGTTCCGGCGTTTCCGGCGCCGCGGTGGAATCGATGGCCTCATCGGTCTCAAGTTCGGACGCTTCCGGTGGCGCCGACGCTTCAACCGTCTGCTCCGCAACAGGCGTTTGCGCTGCCGATTCAACTAGCGTTTCCTCGAACAGCGCCTGCTGTTCGAATTCGGTTTCGGTTGCAGCGGCGCGAGGCGTCGACCGCTTTCTTTTTCCGTCGCTTACGCTGCCTGAATGGTCATCATCGTCTTTCGTTTCCTTCGCGCCCTGGGTGGCGACGATCTCGTTCAATTCGGCCAGCACGTCCGACAGACGTTTACGGAAATGCGTCATCATGGAATGGTGGAACGGCGGCTTCATCACAAATCCGGGCAAACCGATGAAGTATTGCATATAGGGGTTCTCGCTGATCGACGTCAGGGTTTCTCTGTCGCTCAACTGCATGCGTTCCTGAATGATCAGCGCGCCGAGCCCCATGCGCAGGCTGATCGTTTGCTGACCGCGGAAGGTGTCTTTGAAGAAACGACCGTATTTCTGTTCAGCCGCCGCCCACGGCACCAACTGTGCCAACTGAACCCAACGATTCTTTTCATCCAGTTTTCCGCCGAAGGGAAGAAAGAAATCGCCAGGCAGGATCAATTGATTGTCGAGGTGTGCGGTCGGCTTGAACATTTTCGTCGCTCCATCTGCAAGGATTTTGGGCTGTTTTCCGAAGATTCCTTTGCATATGATTTCGACATACAAATCCCGAATCCCTTGTTATTATGCGATTTTTTACAGCTTTTCGGGGCGTTCAGCAAGCCCTAATTAGTTTTGTTGATACAAACTTTAACATTCTAATATTTTTTTCATTATTGTTAGTGTTATATTTTATTTGGTCTAAAGTTAAATCCCTAAAAGGACAAAACATATCACATAAAAATATATATTTACTGTTGTTAATTGTATTACTATCCTTTGCCTCTGTTATAGTACTTGTAATGGTACCGTATGTTGAGAAGAGAGCTTTCTTGTTACCCATTACTACCATTATTATAGCAAGTACTAACATACTTTCTACAATATATAAAGACTTATCAATAAGCTTAAAGAAAATTTATGACTTGTTTATTCTAAGTGTATTGATTTGTATCTCTATATATAAAGGATATCAAATCTATACTGCTTATTATGAATTTAATAGAGAGGCTATTTATCGAGAATCACAAATTCTATATTTGTCTGAAAAATCCGAATTGGTAAAAGTAGAGCCATATAAAACTCAAACATCTAGAATCCTAAATACAAGAGAAGATTATATTATGGGTAATAACCAGTATTTTGGATACTATCATCTAGAAAATATAGTGTATTTTCAAAAAAACTAATATGGCCAGAACGGTGCTTTATAATATCGAAATAAAAATTTCAAATTATATCATAATTATTAAGTGCTGGATATATTCAAGGAATC
>NZ_BEXF01000072.1 GCF_002897295.1 Brevibacillus reuszeri | reverse complement strand
TATTGAAGTAATTCTGTGCCTTTACTGCACCTCTGTTTGAGCTGATAAAAATCCAGTGCCCACTTTCGGTATCCGGCCTTACATCATATCCCGGTGCGTTTCTATCCAACCAGTTCAACATTTTTTTAGGTAATGCCATGCTATTCACCGTGCCCCTCTTTTGTATATTCTCGTTTGATGCGAATAATTTTCTGTTACCATCAGACATGTCAGACAGAACTATAAGGCGAAGGATCGGGATAACCGTTTTTTAGAAACCACTTTTTTCGTCAGTGTGATCTCTTTTGTTCTGAAGTCATAACGCTGCTCATACCTTTCATCCCCAAGCCAGAAAAACCAGTGATACGATACGTCCGGAATTTCCTTGTCTTCCTCGAAACCCAAATCTTCGATTTGATCCGGTGTAAAATACTTCTCCTGAAAATTGCACATCCGTTTGAACTGTTGATGTTTAAGTGGCATTGTTATCTATCCCTTCACTGGTGATTTTTTGTGTTGCCAGCCGCATGAGATGCGGTCCCAAAGGGCGTTTTTTCGCCTTTTGACGTGGAGCTTGGGAACTGGAACATAACCGGCTGGTCAAGGGTTAAAGCAAAAAAACTCTTTTCTCCCGATGAAACATAATCAGGAAGAAAAGAGTTTTTTTGCCCCTTGAACTGATGGTTTGCCTACTTGGTTTCCAGCCGATAGGAGGGGCGCAGCCGGAGGCTCGGTCGGATGGAGACTTAGTAGGCCTGTTCCGGTTAACATGCGGATGGCAAAAGCGAAAAATCGATAAGATCAAGGGAACCGTCATCGGTTCCAACCGCGCCCTTCTGAACGTGGTTTTATTCTGTTCATATTCTTCTTTCAAGAAGGTTTTCCAGATAGGACTTGGACTTTGGCTCCGTGGTGGGTGTTAAACGACATCCAGGAACATAGAGCACCTTGAACGGATGAGTTCCCCGTTCTAGGTGCTCTTGTTATCGGTTGGAGTAACCCAGCAGCGGTGCATATCGGCTTTTAGGTGACGTATTTAGTCGCCTTAGAGCCGGTAGCATGAGCCCTTAGAAAATAAAAAAAAGACCTTCTTTAAAGAAGATCTTTGGTTCAACGCGATAGCTCTGTTGATGTGACAAGAAGCAACCAATATTCATTTTATTAAATAAGCCCTTCTTGCTTTAGCCGTTTTTCATATCCGTTTTCAATGAGCTGTTTTTGAGTAAGCTCGATACAGGTTTCGTTTACTTTTTCGATACTCGTAACGCTTTCAAGGTCAGATGCCGTTCTTTTTAGTTTTTCTAGTTGCTCACGTTTTAAAAACATATATTGCAGTTGCTTGATCTCAACCTCAAAATGCAGTTCGGAAATTTTATCTTTATTGGCATCAAAATTATCAAATAGGGCCTCACGCTCATTTTTTGTTGCGGTAATCTCTTCCCATTTTGATTCCATTCTTTGCTTAATGTCCATTCTCAAACTCCTTTCTATGTACTAACTGTACTACATGTTTATCATACCCCTGTATCCTTCTACCGCTGTGTCTCTCAAGTTGCCTTAACAACTGATGAAAATGATCATTTAGCAGCCATGATTGAGGGATTTGAATAATCGTATGACTAAGAGGAGAGCGCTCCTTCTTGATCAGTAGCGTAAAGCGATCGGTATACAGGTCCTTAGCCTCTTCAGGAGGATAATCTGGATATCGCGCATTAAATGTTGCCACTCTCTGTTCCTGACGGGCAGGGTAAGCCTTTCCTCCAGTATAGTACCGAAGTTCCTTCGTGATATCCAGTTCTATTGTAGTTATGCCCTCCCAGGCTATGAAGGGCATAATCCCCACATTCTCATTATTATAAAAATTCATTGATATTCCCCTGTCATCCAGTATCAAATAACGAATAGAGTCTGTCGTTTGAGGCATTACTAGGGCTGTACCGCTTTTTAAAATCGAACGTATAAAAATGAATGCACCGATTATGATTCCTAGCGTAATAGCCACACCTTTCATCCAGCTAAATTGATCTCCAAAGTCAGGAATCAAGAAGGCGAGTACATAATATACAGCTAAAAGCAGGATCCATACTAAAATAGTTGTAAGACAACCCACAAAGGGGCTTCTCCTTGCTCCTCGATCACTTCCACTTACACTAGAGAACAATCTAGAAAACTCCCATTCTCTAGCTGAACAAGTATATTCCATACTCTTCACTCGTCACTCTCCTCTAACGCGTTAAAATCCACTCATAGGAATTTCTCTGCAAGATTCATTTCTCCTATTATTGAAGATCATCATCACCTATGAATCTGTTTCAGGATTGAAGCTATATACTCTATCACCGTAACTTTTCAGCAATTTTTCAATAATCGCGGGTATTCCCTCGCTTGCTTTCTTAATAATTTCTATCTCGGTTTCGTTTAAAGTCATTTTCTCTATTTTGCTCCACGGCAAGCTATCCACTTGACCATCAGCAAAATGTACTTGGACCAATCCTTCACCTTGAACAATTGCATTTACGATTCGATTATCATAATCTTTGGACATATTAGAAACCTCCGATGTGTCATTTGTAACACGATCATTTTGAATTTCATCAGCGTAAGATGGATCTATTTCTAGGGACCAGCGAATCGGGCATCCTTATACACCCTTTCCATTCATTACTTATGAAGAATAAATTAATTCTGCCTTTACAACACAGTAATCGTTACCTGTATCTTTCTCTAATCTTGCAGGTGCAGGTACAAGTGAATAGCAATATTTCTTTCCTGTTTTGAAGTAAATTATAGTTGATGTTCCTTCATCAAAGTTTAAGTCCTCTACGTCACTCTGATCCTGGATTCGTTCAACGATAGTTTTCATATACTTTTTGCATTGCTGCAGAGTCATATAATCAGTTAACGTCTCCAATGGCTTTTGACGTTTCCATTCATTCTCGTTGGATTTTCTATACTTCCAAATTAAATTTTTTAGCAATTTCACTGTCTCATATTCCTTTCAATGTATTGACATATTATCTTCTTGAGAAAGACAGGATAGTGTTCCTGTATAAAAGGTGGTTGATAAAGATCTTACCTTTTTGTCATGTGTATATTCAACCTTTCTAATGAACACATTTATTAAA
>NZ_BEXF01000071.1 GCF_002897295.1 Brevibacillus reuszeri | reverse complement strand
CCTGCCGATATGCTTGTGCTATAGTGATTCTCCATTCTAAGAAGATTTATATTTCGAGAAGGTTAACCATCTTGAATATGCATTTAGAATGAGAAAACTCTGGAATGTGAAGTTATTGCAGAGTTTTTTCACGCTTTTATTTAATCCGAGGTCCCGTCTAAAAGGCGGGGCATCCTTTTGCCTTTACGGATCTTGGCTATGTGGAGATTACCTTTGCTAATTGTGCTGTATATTTTGTCAGTTGCAAACTGATTTCCGCTCGCATTACATCACGAGTCATGCCAAACCAATCCTCGTATCCTCTACAATAATAACGATGATATACGATATGGTTTGCTTGCTCTTCAGATAATACTTTGATATTCCGTTTCCTGAACTCGTGACGCAGTTTAGAAATGTCCCTCTGGATCTGATCAAGAATTTTCTGGCTCGCCAGGATATATAAACGTTTTAGAATATTGGTTGAGTATTCAATATCTACAATGCTTTTTTGGACCATCTGTTCCATGTGTGGTAAAAGGATATAGTCTCGAATCATCGTAAGTTCCTCGGTTGTGATGATCTTGTTCCCATTGGTTTTATTCCGTTGGTCATTATGTTCATCCTGTTCTATCAACACCATCTTTGGTAACCTCCAATTGTTCATCGTTCCGCACTATACTTGGAAATATGTCTGCACGGATACCTGGACACTCTGCATATAACGCAATTTACTCTTCTTTATTATATAACGAACATACGTTCTAATCAATTGACCTGTCATCCTTAATTTGTTTAATCTAATTTCTCATAATACAAAAAAAGAACCGGCAGATGCAGGTTCTTTCATTTTCCTTAGCTTGTATATTTAAGCCAAAACCTCTTTCACAGCGTTTCCCATTTCATTTTATCCCTATTGTAGTATTGGATTTCTGTACAACCGTACAGTGGGCCGTAGTGATCCAATGGTGCAAATGCGTCTTCATCATCGCATGATCTAGAGAAGCCATATCCATAGATATTATCATCATCATCCAACAATCGGAACTCATGTGGCATATCTGGATTGCTGTAATCCTCTGGTTTGATCCGCTTGATCTTTCCGTCTTCCGTGATGGCTCCCGTCCACCGTGTTATTTCGAAATTTTCCAATATTAACATTATATCCAGCTCCCTATCAGTAATTTTGAAACTCATTCAAGCGACCAAAACGCCGCTAGTTCATGATGGTAAAGCCGCTGATATCATTAACTACAAGGCGGTATCCATAACTTTCAACCATCTGTTCGACACTCTCTAAAAGAGACCAATCTGTAACACCAGTAAACGGATTATGAACACCATAATTCATGATTCTTTTCAATGGCCCTTCATATATGACAGTCACCGTCTCAGGGTTGTGAAAGTTTATATAGTCCTTGGGATTGATGCACTCATTAACTCTCTCTCTTGAGCTGTTATAAGCCCTCCCATTAAAAAAAATGATTGTTTCGAACCATAAGTTTCTTTCCTGAAAAATACCTTTGAGCTTTTCTGCTATTATTTCCATTAGCTCTCGATGCCCTGGCTTCGATTCAGTAGTTAATGACAATTTGGTATGTAACGATGAAGTATTATTCCTAGTCACGATAATTGTCCTCCCTATTCAAAAGTTTGATACAGCTTGAAACGATAATGTAAATAAGGCCAGCGACCAATAATGAAGAAACAATGATAAAGTCATACATATTCGATCAGTCCTTTCCTGTTTGGATCTTGTATATTGCTTTTTACTCAACGTTAGGTGGAAGCAGTTGTGAAGATTAACTTCGAAATCTTTTGACAACCGCATGGGATGGAACCCGGAAGGGCATTTTTTTCCCTTTTGACGCGGAGCTTGGGAACAAGGGCATAGGCGGGTGGTCAAGGGATCAGCAAGAAAGATTTTTTCGACCCGGTTCTTCTTGAAAGAGAAAAAAACTTTTTGCCCCTTGACTACACGACTGTGAGAATTGGCTTCCGGTGGATGGAGGGGCGCAGCCGGAGGCTCGGTCCACCGGAAGTCTAGTCGAACTGCCACCTGTTACCATGCGGATGTCAAAAGGAAAAAAAGGATCCAATAAAAAAGAACCGGCAGCTGCCGGTTCTCTCCATGTCCTTTCTAGTTCGGGTTCATATTTTTTCCTTCAAGAATGTTTGTATCTTCAGGTTTTCGCTCCGTGCCAGGTGTAAAGCGACAGCCAGGAACATAGAGCGCCTTAGACGGGGCAGGATTTCCCCCGTTTTAGGCGCTCTTGTTATCGGGTGGAGTAACCTGGCAGCGGTGCGTACCGGGTCTTAGGTGGCGTTCTATGCCGCCTTAGAGCCGGTAGCATGAGCCCTGGAGTCTTTATATTTAAGAAATGAAAGGCACATGCCATGACTTCGATAATGCATCAAAGAAATTTGATATACAAATATATATACATGTTTTTTGATATATTTTCCAACTATTCTTAGATTTAGGTGTTTATATATATGAATCAAAAAATATAACCAAAGTGAGGACGGTAAAAATGAAAAAGTTTAAAGTATTGTTAGTAAGCTGCATCGCTGTATCCACAATGCTTACGGGGTCTGCTTTTGCTTCTCCGCAAGAAGCTAATAGTAGTGCAATTGTATTAGAATCAAAAAGTATTACAATTGCTGAGTCTGCACCTACGGTATATGAAGATACTACAAGAACAATTTCAAATGATGTGAGACAAGAGAAATCACTAGGCACAGTTGAGGGTATAGACAAAGAAACAGGTGAAATTATTGATCAGGAATTATACAAAAAATCATTATTAAATGCTCTCAATACTGATCCTGAAAAATTCAAATATGAGATTGAAAATATTGATTCTTTAGTTGCACAATCGGCCGCAAACTCCAGACCTTCTACATTAAACGATTCTATTTCTCCAGCTAGTCTTGTACTAATCTCACAAGGATGGGATACAGAACCTTATATAACTTCGAGTCAACCAATGGTTACCTATTCCACAAGCTGGATTGTGGAAGACAACTATAGATCCTCTACTGCTGTTAATGTTAAATATTCAAAGAGTATGAAAACATCAACGACAATTGGATTTTCTGGAGCAGCTGAAATAAAATCAAAGCTTAGTTTTACAGCATCAAAAACACACGAATACACTACAGCCGTGGAACAGGGAGCAACTGTAGGAGCATGGACAATTTGGGGGAAGAGACCTTACATAAAATGGACAAAACAAGACTACAAAGGTGTATGGTATCAAGTTTGGCATAATGGATCCGAGTACATTACGGGTACTATAGATAAGACAGGAACTAATAACAGATTAGATATTGCAGCTACAGAGTATTGGGATAAAGTAAATACTGCCAAGAATCCAAACGCAAGCAGCCCTACTCCTCCTACCGGTCAACCAAAATAAAAACAAATGAAGGGAAACGTAAATTTTTACGTTTCCCTTTATACATATGGAATATAATAATAAAAGGGAGGTGTTTTTTTGAAATTAAAACAGTGGATTACATTTTTGTATATGATTTGTCTTTTAGTATTTGGAGTCTTATTTGT
>NZ_BEXF01000070.1 GCF_002897295.1 Brevibacillus reuszeri | reverse complement strand
TTCCTCCTCCCCCTATTAGGGTCATATTGGGACACAATGTGACATTTTGATTCATATTGCATCAATTTGCATCATTTTGCCTCTAAAAGAAATTATAGCATCATTAATAGATGATTTCAACACAATAATAGCAATCTATCATCAATTGATCATTAACTAGCGCTAGACTAGTGACTATTAATAGGCTAGTTATCCTTTTAAATCAAGGGTTATCACCTTGGAGTCCTGTAAAGGTTTATAATAACGGCGATTTATCAATAATAGATTAATAGTCAACTACTACTAAACATTCCGCTAGTCATCAACTAGTTGCACTTGACTAGCGCTAGCCTTTACGCTATTAATAGCCTTGAAGAGAGGTGTTTTTCCCGTGTCCGAAGAGACTTTTTGGCAACTAACCGAATTTGCTGACAAATTAGAAGTGCATTATACGACTGTAAACACATATTTTAAAAACTTGGAAAAGCAAAAAATACATTATGTAAACCGTCTCGAAAGTGGACATAAGATTTATGATAGTCTTGATCTAAAGATTGGCTATCAGATTCTAGAAATGAAACAAAAGGGATGGACCCTAAGCGCTATTTACAATTTCCTGAAGGATACACCACCGTTTGAGTTGCGACCATTCCCAGACGAATACCCGAGTACTGGAAACGAACTAACCACCGAAATTATACTTGCAGAGCTGCAGACTGGATTTAAAAAAGAAATGCAGAACATGCTTAATGAGCAAACACAAAAAATAAGAGAAGAAATCTTAGGTGAAAAGTTGATATTACTGGAGAGATCTGAATCTGATCGATTGGCAGCAAGGCAACAGGAAATTACTGATCGTATTACAAACAATCGAGTAAGGTTAGAACTTGAAATAGAAGCTTTAGAAGAATGGTCCAAGAAAGATCCTTCTGAACGACTTATGAAGGTCGGTTTGTTTAGGAAGGAAGAAGATATTTTAAAGAGAGATTTGTTTGTAAAAAAATATGTTAGTGAAAGAATAGAAGAGAGACTAAAAAACGAAATGGGTGGATCCGCCGAATAGTTTCGAATCAACTTAATAGATACGAGAAAAAAAAGCCCGAATTTGAACTCATAGATCAAATTCGGGCTTTTAAGTTACATCCCAGTTAAAGCTTTACTCAATATGATTATTAATTGGAGTATATGGATGAGTAATTGTTTACCTTCTTTTGTCTTAAAGAAGTCCCTCGCTCTACAACCAACATTTTTGATGTCCGTCAAGAACTTACTCCCCAAGGATTTTAGCTTGTCCATCATTCATTTTCCCTCCTTCCATAACTAGCTACATACAATATAAGAAGAGCAGCTATCATTTTTATCAGTGCCGCGTAATGACTTTGCGTTTGTTCTGATACTGCATGATAAGCATTTTGATTTGGGTTTATAACAAAATAGCGTTCCCTGTCGAACCTTATCCTGTCTAACCCCCCTGATACTTCATCATAAGTAATCCGGATCCATGTCTTAACGCACATCGCGGCGATACCCTTCACTTACATAAGTCTTTTAGCTGCTCCAAATTCTAATAAAAGTGGTATTCATGTATTTGGGGTTTTTAATTTCAAGCTGAACTTATATTTTCAGGCCATTTTTAAGCATTTTTAAGTACTCATGGCATTACTTACAAACTTGGAGATCGGATTTAAGTTAAATAAAAAAACAGCTCGAAGTGTGAGCTGCTGGGGGAACTTACGAAGAAATGAAACAAATAATCTAATCTGGCTGGTCTAAAATGATTTAGTGGTATTTACTGACTCCATGCATCAATAGTTTTATATATTTTCGTCTGGTTTGAGAGGCTACCACTTATTATATGAGTCATTACCATAGGAAGAGTGAGATGTACATCTGGGCTTCGTTGGTCTAAGTATCTGCAGACATAACGCAGCTGTTCAATTCGCTTCGTATCCAAGTCTCGAATGATCCCTTTACCCAATACGGGGAACAGAATATCCTTTCGTCCTACTGCCGTTTCAATTACGTATCCTACGGCCATCTGAAGAGAGCAATCCAGAGCATAAGATAATGCTGCATACTTCTCATGTTCAAAGCTATAAAATCTCATGGCCAATCTTTTTTTCTCTCCGATAAATGTCATTCGAAATGGTTTATTATCAGCATTGCCTAAACAATACTGATACTCGTCCACGATAAAATCTCTTCTGAAATTCAATTTGATGCTATCCAGGAGTTCCTTCGATTTTAGACTTTCTCTGGCCAACATTTCTCCGATCGTTTTTAACGGAAGATCACATACATAACCAACCCGAGCGATTTGTTCATATGCACCTGCACTTATATAAGGAGCGACCGGTCTTTTTTTATCGCTTCGTTCTTTTCTATCCCCTGCCATATATCTCCCGCCTTTTTAAAGGATTTACGTAGTAACACTGTTGCGGTGTTGCAGACTTATTTATTTATATGATGGAGTAGGGGAGAGGTATGCATGTTTTTCCACTTGTCAATACTAAGACCATGGGAGGGATTTAAGATGAAGTTGAGTATTAAAGAATCTGAAGAGTTAGTTCAAGCTATAATCAAAACAGCCGAGGATGTCGGGCTGAAGATAAGAAAAAAACCACAAAAAAAGAAGACCGCAAACTCGTCTTCATAGTTTTTATGGTGAAGTAACTGAGATTTGGAAAACTAGAAGCGTTAGATCTTTAGAGATCAAAGAGACAACATCCAATAAAGAAGCATTTCACTTTATGTATTCTGTCATTGTAACTTTAAGATCCCCAAGGCCAAGGTCAAAAGACTGCTTCAATACATTAAATTCAATATCATTATACAGAATAGTCACCTTAATAATATCATTCGCATATTCAGGGTAAAGATGAGCTTTCCATTCTTCACTCATTACAGTCTCACCAAAGTAAGGAACAATATCCAGATCTTTTGTTTCTGCTGGTTTTATGCTCATAATCCGCTTACCTATAAAGTCAATTGAGTATTCACCATCATTTGTAGATGAAAAATCAATATTCAAGGCTGTCCCATAACCTATATTTGTTACCACCACTTTATAGACTCCTTTAGTTTCTATTAGCTCAATCGCAAGTAAAGGCTTTATTTTTAACAGAGAATCCTTACGCTGAAGATTCAAAGTATAAATAACTCCTGCCAGAGCAATTCCAGAGAACAAAGTATTAAGAATACCAAAAGAATCTCCTAAAGATCCGCTAACACTCCAATCATCAACACGCAAATATAGAAATACAAAAAACATGATATAAATAACAATAATTAATAAAAGTATTGTTAACTCAAGTTTTTTAATCCTTTTCACACTATTACCCCCACATATATTTATTTTGCTTTAATTTTCGACATAATAACCACTAGATCCTTTGGATAACATCGTCTGCACCCTTGTGTCGTTATTTTCACCATCTGAATATTTCACAATAGTAAACCTTGCTTTTTATACTCCAGCTTCCTTCTAAAATATAAAAGAAAAGCTCCCGCGCCTTCGCTTGGGCTATGTCTTCTACCATCAAAACCCCCACCATCATCATATCACTCTATGTATAAATATACGCTCATTCGGACAACCTACTTAAGTAAGAAATCATCCTGTTCATAACTTACAGACCATATAGTATTTATCCACAACCCGTTATAAAAGGTTAAAACGCTTATGCGTTTTGTAATGATTTAA
>NZ_BEXF01000068.1 GCF_002897295.1 Brevibacillus reuszeri | reverse complement strand
ATTTGTAATTATATGGAGGAAATTTCTATGTAATGACAGCTAAGATGCTCTTATATAGTGAAATGAATCTATTTTATGGAGGCGGTTGGTAGTGGAAAACCAGAACGATATAGACAATGAATTTTATTTGCTGTCGGATCATGTAAATGCCTTAGATAAAGGGTTTGAGTTATTCCGACTAAACTACAGGCAGAACAATTGGAACGAAGCGGATCGCGTTGCTAATCATATTTTGTCCTTGGCAGAACGGATGTATGAAAACAAGAAAAAATGGGGTGAACTTGTTATTCCTTTAAATCAAATGCTAAAGCGTCCTTTGATTTTTTATTTTGGATACGGATATTTAGCAAAGTCAATCGTTTTCCAGAAGCAAGGTCTTTTTGACCGCGCTAGAGAGTACATAGCCAAATATGCGGATTTGGGATGGTATGAGAATGCCACAGATGAAGATATGGAGGAAATTGAGCGGTTTAAAGGATTTGCGAAGGCTAACGGGTACGCCGTTGATTTATTGTCTGGCAAGATAGAATTATTAAAAGAGTATGTTGATTTTATATTTGAGAACGATGAGGAAACACTGCCCGGATTAGTTACAATTTTTGAAGCTGCAAACTTGAATGAATGGAATATAGACGAATATTACTATAGCTCTATTCCTGAGCAGTTAGACACTGTCCAATGATACAAACATGCCATAATTAATACTCAATAAAATCAAGGGTTCTTATTAGTTGAAAGGGGATGTTTGTGTCCTAGTTCAGTGACACAAACATCCCCTTTTACGTATCTGGTGACACAAACATATACTTATAAGGCGCGAAAATTATTTACCGAAAATTATGACTATGATAAGATAATAGCAAAATCTTGTCAAAAAAAGGTGTTTTATGTACGAGCCAATATTCCTATTAAACGAAGCAGTCGGTAGTAGCTATTGGGAAAGGTATAGTTACAAGCTTCAAAAGGACGTTCAATTGTTCGGTGATCTTAAGTACGATCATTGGATATTGGTCGAAACGGATCCCAACATTCTTAAATTTTGCGAAAGACCAAACAGTGAGAAACTGCTAGAAAATAATTTACATAAGATAAGGTTTTTGATATGTGGCAGCTTGAACGAAACGGAAAAGAAACGTTTGTAAACGTAAGATATAAAAACCAAGAGACTGATCATGAGAGGTTAGAAAAATGGTGCTTTAAATAAGGATATGACTATAAAGTACTCTACGAAGAGGACATACGCGGACAAGATCTTTACCTGAAAAATATGAAGTAGTTACTGCCATATATCGGTCAACGGAATATTCCCATCGAAACGGATAAAAGGCACATTCTACGTGCTCTCGGTGACGAAACTAAAACTATCGGAGAGTTGCAAAGCATATGTTCAACAATTCCGATCAGTCGTATCCATATATTTCTTAATTTATTCAGGAGAACTAATTGCATCCAATATAAAGGAAGTCGAATTAGGAATCTTGACCGAGGTGAAGCGAATTGGGTAGAAAACGGATTTTAGAAAATGTCGAAATTGAACCGAAATATTTGGATATAAACAACTGGCCAGTCGTTTTAACCGACGATTGGTCGGAAGAACGTAAAGAGGTTTTCCTTAAAAGGAAAGCTGCAGTCGAAATGAGGGGGAACTTGGATACTGTCAACTTTAGCAGTGGCGATGGGGGCGGCAGTGTTTAGGTTTATCCAAGGTTAGCTGTCTAAACAAAAGAATAGTGGCGAAAAGAGATCAAACCCTACTCAACTTGTAGGGTTTGATCTCTTTTCTAATCTGTTCACCGATGAAAACAGACAAGCCATGTCCTCAATATTCATGGTTTGTCTGTTTTTCTTAAAACCCCTTATATTGAGGCTCTTCATTTTCCAACTGTTGTACGCGGCTTTCTACTTGCTGCACGATTTGTTGGGTTTGTTGGGCCGCATTCGTAAAGAGCGATTTTGCTTCTTGATTTTGTGTTTCCAAAGCAAATTGTTCCAGACTCGCCTGAGCACTTTTTAAAGATGCTACGCACGTTTTCACTTGAGAAGCAACTGTCACGGAATGTCACCTCCTTTACCTTAGGATAGGATAATGTTTCAGGGGTAATAGGAATAGATGCTTACATTCTCCCAATACCGAAATTAATATTTCCGTCTCGCAACAAAAGCATACGTTAGAAAAATTTTCAAATGGAAATGTGTGAAAATAATGGAATAGGGACATATTAACTTTTGTCGATTAAATGTGATTGGAAAGGAATGGTGATATTATGCCGGATTGGGTAGAAATTGCTTTGCGAACGTTATTGGCTATGGGGGTTCTTTTTGTCCTAACGAAGATATTGGGTAAACGACAGGTATCAGAGCTTTCATTGTTTGAGTATATCACCGGAATCACGATCGGCAACCTTGCAGCTTACGTTTCGTTGGATCTGGAGTCCACTTGGTATCTGGGCTTGGTTTCGATGACGGTTTGGACCGTTGTTTCTTTAGGGATTGAATTTCTACAGCTGAAAAGCAAAACGGCAAGAGACCTATTCGACGGCAAAGCAACAGTGCTCATTAAGGACGGCAAGATCATGGAGGATAACCTAAAAAAAGAAAGGATTACCACGGATGAACTTATGGAACAGCTTCGAACTAAGAATGTGTTCAAAGCTGCCGATGTTGAATTCGCCATCATGGAGTCAAGCGGTGACGTTAGCGTTCTTTTAACCAAGGAAAATCAACCGTTTACGCCTAAACACCTGGGGATAAATGTCGGGCCAGAACAAGAACCTCAATCGGTCATTATGGATGGAAAAATAATGGACGAACCGCTTGCCACGATAGGTCTAAACAGGCAATGGTTGGATACGGAACTGGAGAAATTAGGTGTTTCGATTGATAACGTATTTCTTGGACAGGTGGATTCCTATGGCCAGCTATACGTTGATTTATTTGATGATCAGATCAAAGTACCGAAACCCCAGAAAAAAGCCGCGTTGCTTGCAACATTGAAAAAGTGTGAAGCGGATCTCGAAATGTTTGGCTTATCTACCAAAGAACAAAATACAAAGCAGATGTACGAGCAATGTTCAAAAGCGTTAGAAAAGATTATTGATGAAGTTAAACCATTGCTGATTCGTTAACAATTCGCCAATTATACGTCAGCTGAAAATCGAGGAGGATGTTCATGGCAAATAATAGCGCGTGGTGGATCGGCTCTTTCGTAGATCAGAAGTCGGTTTCCAAGGCTAGAGTTCGAGGAACCTCCAAGTTAAGCTGGTCTCAGTAACCCCCGCAGAAGAATTCCCTGAACACTCGGCATTACAATCGATCGTAGGGCAAGTTTGGCAGGATAAAAAGAATTACTCGGGAGTACTCGTGCAAGAGAGGTTAGATGGCAAATTGCGATCCATGAATGATCACCAGGACGAGACAAATAGGCTACCAGAAAAAGTAAGTCAGGCAGCCTATTTGCTCTAAATACAAGGAGGGGACTGTACCCCACCATTAGTATATATACCGTGGAGGTTGTATAAGTACAATTATCGAGTTGGAACGAGGTCCGATCAGTGCTGATAGATAAAAATTCTTCGAGGTAAACTTTCCACAACGAATACGAATAAAAGGCATCCAAAATTGGGCACCGTTTTTGCAGCCACGACGAGAGCACGCATCATTTCCTCAATAAGACAGTTTTTTAAATGGGCTGTTAAACAACAATACCTTCAGGTGTTCGAGCAAATAATTATAAAGTAACGCCTCATAAGCTGCGCCATACTTGTGCAACCGTTCTATATAACGACGGTGAGGGAGCTGATTTGTTGGCAATTGCTGATCTATTGGGCCACGCGGACCCCAAAACAGCCACGATTTATACAAAAGTGAATATAGAGAAAATGCGAAAAATCGTGACATCAAACCCTTTGGAATTAACCTAAATTGGATCATGGCATGTTTGTGTCACAAGCGGCATAAAAGGAGATGTTTGTGTCACTGAGAGTATTTCCATTCAGAACTTTGTAAGGAGATGTTTGTGTCAAAAATCCATCCGAATTTGGGCTTTAAGGTGATGTTTGTGTCATTAGACAGAC
>NZ_BEXF01000067.1 GCF_002897295.1 Brevibacillus reuszeri | reverse complement strand
GGAAATCCATGCACTGCTATTAAAAAGAAGCGAGAAAGAGCAAAGAAAAGCACTTAACATATTGAAAGAGGTATTTGACGAAGTATAAAAAGTACAAAATCTATCCTGGCATGTGCAACAGAGCATAATCTGTATACAAAATGTGAGCTGCCGGCTCTTTCCGGAATCGTTTAATGTATACAAAAAACAAGAATGGCCACGCTGATCGAGAGTGGCCATTCTTGTGTATGTGTACAATTCTATTTTTTTGCAGTCGTGATAACGTATTTACCCTCTTCATTTTGATTAGGAATACTTGCAAAAGACCCTAAGTTTGCCTCATCAATACTCCATATCTGCTTTTCCTCATCATATAAAGCTTTTAGGGAAAGAGAATAAACATACTCCTTTTCCCTAAGATAATCGGTTTTCAGTCTATTCAATCGAATAACTCCGTCCAGCTGCATGACCGGATTACCCTCTTTGTCGATTACAATTTTGGGTGTTTCCTTATTGAAATAGGTTTTAATTAAATTATAAGAGTAGTTACCAAACATTGAAGGCTGATAAGCATTTGCTTGTTTAGCCTTGAATTTGTCCGTGGCACTTTTGAAAGGCTCAACACTTTGTTTTACACTTGCTTGAGCGTATTCCTCTGCAAAACCAAGGAACAACTCGTTTGCGAATTCTATATCAGGAATAAAATAGAAGTGTGATCCGCTACCAAGGGTATAGTATGATTTATCATAATGCGAGCTTAACGTTTCTCCCCACGGAAATTGCGCTGCAAGCTGTATCTCTTTCTCGTCAGATTCCTCTATAGGCCCAAACTCTGCTGATTTAGGGTCGCCAACACGGATTCCTGTCCCTTTACCTTTAAACAAAATTTCAGCTCCTTTTAGTTCCTTAGACAAATCCAGAACATACCCCGTTAAGTCAAATGACAATTCCCTACTCGGCTTTTCTCCAGCTGTTACTGATTTCTTATCAGTGATGCTTGTCCATGCAGATGACTTGATAGCTTCAATTTCATAGCTTCCTGCTAGTAATGGTTTTTGTAAGTCCTCACGCTTCACTTCTTTGCCATTAAGTTTCAACGTAACATCATTGCTAAGGTCTTTAAAGGTCACATAAGTTTCTTTAGGCAACAACACGTATTTATCAAAAAACAGCAGTTTCTTCCCCGATTTTTCTATGCTGAATGGAAACTCTCCACTCAAACGCATTTCTTTAACGCTGTTTGCTACATCAGAATTTTCCTTATCCAAGAGTTGCATTGTCAGCTCCTTGTTGTCAGCTGCTGTCTGCAAAAAGTATTTAGCCGAATCCTCCACTGTTGGATAGCCTTGTATTTCATCAGGCATTACAGATATGAGCAATTCTGTATCGTTATTGTCTATTGCCGCGCTGATTCTATTTAGGACACCTTCTCTTGAGGTGCTTGTGTTCACCACCATTGCTCCAGCGATCATAAGCAGTACAACTACTCCAAGACTGACAAACAACCATTTTTTACGTTTCACCATCACAATACTCCCTTCAAAATAAAGGGCTGAATAGCGATTATTCAGCCCTCAGATATAATGATTTAACCTTGCCCCACAGCCTCACCGGATGTATTCCCTCCAGCATCAGCAGAAGCTTTCTTTAAATGGTCAAATTTCCCTTGTTGGATTTCCTTGATTACATCATTCAAATTAATGCCATGGCTACTCAAAATCACTATGCTGTCCTCAATATTTCTTACCTTCTGTTGATGTTCAACTTCCTTGATCTGTTTGGCTACCTTCCGTAAGTCTTCCTCAATTTTCTCCTTTTTCTTTTTCAAAGCCTCTTCTTTCTCCATCAGCTTTAGCAATTTATCTTCCACAAAAAAACCTCCTTAACAAAATCCTTAGCAATCATAGTAATCATGCTTGTAACTAATCTGTTTATAAAGAAATACCATGAGTGCCAACAAAGCAATAATAGTGATCCCAATAATGATTTTCAGTGTTTGGGGTTGTATGGTGAATTTTTGCCGCTGTGGTTTTTCGGTTGGTTTAACAGCAGCTGATTCACTTAAAGCACTGTTTGCGGAGCTTTGAACACCGCGATCTGTAACAGCGTTCTGATTCCCGCTCGAATCCGTCCCGTTAAGCATTCTTTCGACGCTCGCCTCTGTAGGTTCCTCATTTGAAGAAAGCTCTTCTTTTGGCTTAGCCGTGGGTTTCAAAGAAAGCTGTATTTTGAATTCAACCGTATCACCTTTCTTGACGATAACTTTCTCGGACGAATCAATGTTATAGTCCGTGGCATTTTCCCCCACAACATTAATGAAATCAACTTTGTAAGTCCCTGGCTTCACGTCTTCTTCATACGTATATCCGTTCAACTTATCCAGTCGGGCCATAACATTCTCATTGTCAGTAGATGTGAAATTAACAAGGATAGTCTTATCGAATTCTGGAGGAACAGCAGCGCTTATTTGAAGCATGTTCCCTACCGCAGATTCAGCTTCTGGCTGTTTTGTTGGTTTACTCGTTGATCCGGTTGTAACTGGCTTCTGATCAGCCTTATTCGCCTTATTGGTTTGGCTTGCCGCCTTCGAAGAAGGCGGCGGCGTTTTAGTGGCTTCCGCTGCAAAGGAAGAACCAGCGGATACTGCAAAGAAGATAACAGAAGCGATCGCTATACTAGAGACAAAACGCTTTCGCACATATTCACCTACTCTCCTGAAAATAATAAGGGTCTTCTCGGGTACTTGAAGCCTTTATAACTGTTTACAATGACCCCCGTCCCTCCCTGACAATGTACATAGATAGGTTTACCCTTACTGTCTCTACCGATGAAAATACCAATATGATTCACACCGCCCTGTCCCGGTATGTTCTTAAATACCAAATCACCGGGTATTAACTCGCTTTCCTTGATCGCATAGGTTTTACTCCATTGATAAGAGGTACCGCCAGCAGAAAACGAGTTGCCAAGGCCAGCTGTTTTAAATGCCCAATCTATAAAGCCGCTGCAATCCATCCCGTAAGGCTGATATGTCCCGGTCGTCCTACTTCCCGGCGCTGTTACTTTAACCGGAGTTCCCCACTTATCGTTCCAACCGGGGCCGCTTTTCCCTCCCCAGAAATATTTGACCTTACCTTCCAGCGTTAGAGCAGTTTCAATCAGCTTTTTCCTCGCCTCGCTTACATCACCAGTAAATTCAGGCGGTGGAATCCCCGGTCCCGGTCCGGTTCCCCCTCCAGGTAATTCTTGGGCCAAATCCGGAAATTGCTCTTGTATCGCTCCCGAGGTAACAAGTCGCCTAGCCCATTCTTGTTGTTCTTCGTTGAAACCAATCTGTTCGAAAATATCCTCCATATCATAGGTGTAAATCTCAATAACAAGTGTTGTTTTAATTTCCGTTTCACAGTCTCTATTCCCATCGCTGTCCGTAGAACATTTTCTTATTCTTTCAGTCTCTGTCCTTGTTTCTATAACATTGAATTTCTCGTAAATTTCCTCCATAAATTTTTCTTGTTTATCTGTGAACTCTAAATCTTGTTCGAATTGAACTGCAAGAATGGCGAACATCTCAACCCAACTAGCATGGGCAAAACCATCTTCATTCATATAGTCTGTTCGAACCTTATCGTAACCACCACTATTTTGAAGCCGGTTGATTTCTTCTTGAAATTCATTATTAAGCCTCTCCACAACCTCCTTGTATTTTCGAGCATTATCTTCATCTGTCATAAAAAACGAACCAGCTGAAGATGTGGTGGTTCCCCCCATGCTGTTTGTCAGCATCATTAGGAAGAATATACCTGCCGCCACAGCCGCTCCTACAATCCAAACTTTGGGGTTAGCTGCTATAGCCGCCACAAATTTTTTAGCAGCCTGTTGAGCAGCAAGCTTTAAGTAGGAAGCGGCAGAAGAAGCAGCCTTTCTCATCCCATTTTTAAGGCCAAGCGATGAATAACGCCCTTTGGGTACATACTTGCTGCTTAATGTCTTGATCTTGTTGACACTGATTTTAGAACTGCCCTTAGTAGCATTGCTTCCCTTTATTTTGCGATGTGCTGAGATAGTTGGCACACGGTAGCGGCGATTTTTTATATAATGGTTGGCATGTTTAATCCGGTCTGTTGATTTTTTAATATTTTTATACGCGGTTCTGGTTTTTTTTACCCCATCCCTCGGAAGCTCCAAGGATGTAATAACGTCATGTGCTTCCTCATGATCATGAGGATCTATTGTCCGTGTAAGCTGCCTTGCAGTCTCTTTGGCAGCGGTCTTTATCTT
>NZ_BEXF01000066.1 GCF_002897295.1 Brevibacillus reuszeri | reverse complement strand
CCAATATAAAGCCGTTCGGTGTATCCAGCGAAAGCCTGTTGAACATAATCAATTTTCGTGATACAGCATTCAGCCCGTAATACATTCCACCCTCCTGAAACAATTCTTGGTTGGTGAATGGCATGAAAATAGCTGTGCTTTCTGTAGTCAATGTCCGTGATATTTTAAGCAGATTCAGCCCAAATGGTAAGCACGAATTCAATGCATCTTCTTGCTGGTAATGCAATGTACCCGTTTGACAAAGGAATTTACTGCTTATGGCTGAAATCTCTTTAGTATCCTTGTTTAATGCCTCAAGCGTATCTGCAAAATGAATCAATACGATGTTTGTTAGGAACATCTTTTGATTTTTATTGATCAAATCATCCAAAAGTTCATTTGCCTCTGTAAGCGAGTGCTTTAATTCATGAGGAATAAACGCCTCCAGATAACCGTTTTTAAGGCTTCGTTTCTGGTATTCAATCTTATTAGCTTCCATGCCTGTAATCTGCTTCTTAACGATCCTGAGCGCCTTATAAGAGTCCACAGATTTGATATTCATAGTCGTGATCAGATTAAAAGAGAAATCGGTGATCTCGCTAAGGAATTTGTCGTTTAGAAAGGTAGGCAAATCTTTGATGTAAATAGCCCTTGCGTATTTATCGCCTATTATCATATGATCCCGTTTAAAGGTAAGAGAGTCCGCAGCTATAAGGTCTTTGGTTATAAGCCCTTTTCTCTTATGCTCTTTCGGATCATAAGTAAAGTGTCCTTCTTGACCCATACGATACACATCATGTAGCAGCTCCAGACGTTCATTAAGGTTTAAACCACTGATGGAGCTACCCATTCTTTTGAATACGGCCTGCGTCTCTCTCTCCATTCTCAGGAATGTGTTGCGTGCTTCGTCCATGGAAATAGACTCAATATTGACCGTGACAAATTTCTCTTTTTTTATCTCATTCTTACCGCCCGATATTCTGCGTTTCAACATTTGATTGTACTCTTCACGAAATGGCTCCATATGGTCATTCCGAGACTTAATCATTACTCTGCTTTCAAAATCTTCTTTGTTAAAGCTTTTATTGATTATGGTCACTTGGAGATTAACAGTGTCATCAAAGAAGTTTAAAAACTCGCAGTATTTCGAAAATACTTCTTCTTGATCATCTTGCTTACTAACCTGATAATTGATGTCCACATAAGAGAAGGTTTTAGAGTAGCGATCCTTGCCATGTTTCAAAATCCCGTCCTCAGAAGCTGCGGAATATGGAATGGATTGTTGACTTGATTTAGGAATTCTCGCTTTCTTTTTTGCGCTTTTTTTGTTTAGAAACAGCACGCTTATTCCCCCCCTTTTGGTTTTCTGTTGTAAGCAGCTCAAACATATTCAAAGTGATATATTTTCTTTTTTGCGGATAAATGAACTCCTGCTGAATCACAGATTTTATAAATTGTTCAAAGGTCATACCGTTATAGTTAAAATATCCGATTAAGAATAATGGCATCGCAACGAATATAACCACCCAACTTGCAGCATCGGCTCCTATAACGTCCCTGCCAAACCAGTACAGCGGCACGTTAACCACAACGGCGATTAGGGTGCAAATCAACTGTCTGAGCGTTAAACCAAAGAACAATTTTTCTTTATAGGTTCTTATCTCCTTGGGGATTCTTATCTCAATCATAGTACCTCCAATTAGTGTACTCATTTATGTTTAGTGATTTAGGAGAGACGGTGAATGTACACAAAATAACGGGATCTTCCTGGCTGCCGGCTTTAAAATTGTATACATACTTTTGGATCTGCAGCTGAACCAGGCTTAAATTTTGTGTACACTCGAACTTAGTCACCCATTATCTTTCTTGACCATGATCCTGATTTGATCACAACAAGCAGTAAGGCCAATGAAGTCAGCATACCTTTCCAAAGCTCCATATTAGCCCCATTTCCGGTAAAGAATCCGAATGATACATTGGCTATGATCGCCACGTATACAATACATCCGATGATGATGATGATTCCCTGTAAGCAGACCGCGGCATAATCGAATACGAACCTTTTAGCCTTTTCTTTAAGTTCATCGTGTATAAATGCAGCTATTGGAATAGGGGCAGCAGCCGTGTATATTAAGAGCTGGAATAGTCGTCCAAAAACAATCAACATGATAACGATTTTGATCCCCTGCAGAATCCATTCGAAAGGCATCAGTTTAACTGAATAAAGCTTTTTATCGAACCAGCCCATATCTTCGTACTCAGCTTCCATGGCTGAAAAATCAATTTTATAAAGTGATGAATCAGCTCCAGTAGTTCCCACAAGACTTGAAACATAAGAGGATACATGGAAAATGATGTTTAACAAGTCAAGCGTGTGTTCCATGACTAACTTGGCAAACACCAGTTTTAACATACATGAGACAACCGTTTCCCACCTGAAAAAAGCGAAGTTCATTGACTTGTTCATAAAATCCAATAAAAAATATAGAGTCAGCAGACTGTATGCAACAGGCAGAATGGCTTGATGAATTTCTGTTATAACCGAGTACACCCCCGGATACTCGGAAGGCCCCTGATTTACTAACCCTGTAACCTCTGTAATAATTCCGCTAAAGCCTTCAAAAGCCGCTTTTATATCCTCAATCGGAGAAGACGCCAACTATTTCACCACCCACTTTTTTTGAGATAGGGGGCTGCAAGCCCCCTCACAATTACAGTCCGAAAAGTGCCAGTGATTTGGAGATACCAAAGACCATAAACCCTGCGGCCATTGTCTTCATTCCTCGAACTTTCCCATCGGCATCATCTTGTTTAAAACCTAATGCTGTTTGGATACCCCCAAAGAAGGCGACAACGAGACCAATTCTTCCTGCCCAAGTGGCAATTACATCAACAACACCGTCGAATTGGTCCATTCCCTCTGCCCCTCCGGCTGCGGCATAAATTTTAGTACCCGCCAACATAAGGGCAAAAGACAAGGACAGGACTTTAGCAACCACAGGTTTTTTGAAAGTGTTCATGATAAAATTTTTCATTTAAAAATCTACCTCTTTCATATTTTAATTTTTAGTTTTCATATCAGAATAATAGGTTTTTGGAATATGCTTTAGCAGTGACTAATTCAGCTTTAGCTAAATTAGCTCATCCATTTGCTTTTCTAAACTATCCAACTCATCAACATTTACAACAGTTAAATCTTCCATCCTTTCCTCTAACTCTTTATCGGGAACTCGCATGTTCACCAATTCAGCTATCGGATCGGAGGACGGGGATTGTTTCAAACTCATGGATGAATCAAAGTAATTATTCTCATTCGCCTCATAAAGTAACTTATAGTTAGGATGGGACTCTAGCTTATACTTGTCAGAATAAAAAGGATCAAGGCCCCTTACAAAAAGAATACATTTATTATCTGGCATTCGTGAAAGTTCGGAGATAGTCATTAAATCACGGCCTTGAGTACCGTAACTGGTACTTGATGAGCTATTCCTTCCTCTGGACTGACTTGTATTTTTGGTGTCAATCGTTTGTTTATCAAGCCCTTTATTCACCCATTCAAGTGTAGAACGCTCCTGTCCACCTAGAAACAGAATCGAATCACAGTTACCTATAATCGTTTCATATGTCTCTTTATAAAGCGATTTAAGTTGTGTCATATTTTGTATTATTGGTGCTACTGAAATATTTCGGCTTCGCATGGTGGCAATTAACTTATCAAATTCCGGAATTTGCCCGATATTAGCAAACTCATCGAGCCAGAACTTAACATGATGCTTTAGGCTGCCGCCACTCACAAAGTCAGCTTGATAATATAGAGAGTCAAACAGCTGGGCATACATCATAGCTACAAGGAAATTAAATGTGGTATCGCTATCCGGTATCAATACAAACAGTGCTGTCTTCTCGTCTCCCAACGCTTGCAGTTCAAGGTCATCGTCACTTAGTAGGTGTTCTACCTCTTCAATACCGAATGGCGATAAACGTACACCTGCCGATATGAGAATACTTTTTGCAGTTTTACCGGAAGCCATTTTAAAAATATCATATTGCTTGACGGCGATATGATTTGGGTTTTCTTCGCGTAGCACTTCGAACAGAAAATCGAATTCGCTTTTAAAGTCTTCCTCATCCTCCTTTATCTCTGCCAGCCTCAACATAGTGAATACTGTTGCAAATTTATGTTCATACTCAGGCAATTCATAAAAGATATAGAGGAATATAGCTTGCAAAAGCGCTCTTTCTGCACTTTCCCAAAATGGATCTGATGCTCCATGTTTGTTCCCATTGGTATTTTTGATCAGGTTGTTAATGACCTTTAGGATATCACTCTCCTTTTTGACATAGGCAAAGGGATTATATCTGCAACTTTGCGACATATCTATCAGGTTAAAAACCTT
>NZ_BEXF01000065.1 GCF_002897295.1 Brevibacillus reuszeri | reverse complement strand
AAGCTGGAGAAGGCCATGGACCGGCTCGAACAAAAACTGAAAGAAGAGCCGAAGAATAAGCCCATCAAGAAAGCTGTCCGCTTACTACGCAAAGACCTGCTTCCCCGGCAGCAGAAGTACGAAATGCAACGAGAGCTGCTAGGCAATCGAAACAGCTTCAGCAAGACTGACCCAGACGCAACTTTTATGAGGATGAAAGAAGACCATATGCGCAATGGCCAACTCAAGCCCGGTTACAATGTACAGGTGGGTACGGAAAACCAGTTCATTATCGGCTATTCACTGCATCAGCGGCCAACAGACACGCGCTGCCTCATCCCGCATTTGGAGAAAGTAAAAGCTAACCTTGGCGAACTACCGAAGACCATAATTGCGGACGCCGGTTACGGCGGTGAAGAAAACTATGCTTACCTAGAGAAAGAAGAGCGCGAGGCACTGGTGAAGTACAATACTTTTCACAAAGAAAATTCGAAGGCAAACTCGACAACTGGACTTATCAGGAAGAAACGGGTGCCTGGCTGTGTCCGAGCGGTCGAACGCTGCACTTCCAACGTGAGAGTAAGCAAAAGAACGAAAGCGGCTATGAAATACGAATACGGCATTACCGCAGCGCGGACTGTGCAGAATGTCCGCTCAAAGATCGCTGTAGCAAAGCGAAAGGAAATCGAGAAATACAGGTGAGTATGACCTATCTTCGCTACAAAGAAAGAGCTAGAGAGAAACTCCGGAGCGAAGAAGGTCGCGAATTATCCGTCCGGCGCATGACGGAGGTGGAGAGTGTATTTGGGCAAATAAAGAACAACCGGGGATTCCGGCGTTTCCTGCTTCGAAGCTTGCCAAAAGTGAGCCTAGAGGTCGGAAGGCATTCGCTTGCCCATAATCTGCTCAAGCAAGCGACCATAAGCCAAAAAGCGAAAACGGTCGTTCAGGAATAAGCTCCTGAACGACCGTTCTTCATCTTTTTCGATGAGAGGTACTATCCCTTATAGACTTTAAACTACTTATGGGACAGCTCCTTTTTGATAAGTAATTTCATTTAAAGTCTTAGCTCAGGATATTAAGGTCATAAACCCTACAAATGAAACAAACGTAAATATGAAGGCACATATCAGAGCAGCGTAAGCATTCTTATTTTTCTTAAACAACAGGTACATTGAAACGATACTACAAAGTGCCACTATAAAGAGGAACACAGATATCGGACTCCATGTCATTTCAACAGGAACCCGCACTCCTTTTCCTTGAATCAACCACATATATAACTTGGATGCTGATGATTCCATCAATTGAGGATTTAAATCATGAGGGGCTGGCTGCTGATTCATATAGCCTGTAACGGTATAGATCAGTAGAATAATGATTCCCTCAACCAACACCCACTTTTTAGGATTGAAATCCGTATGGTTTAGCTTCCTTTTTACTAAGAAACCATTGAAGAAAGCAATGACCAAAAGTGGAATCACGAATAGATGTTTTAACAATAAGGATTGGCCATATGAAGTGATCCAAGAGTTCACATAATCAGGATCTGTTCTCATATTTAAAAGTAATCCGGATACAAGGATGATAACCATAGCGATAATTGCGAGCGGATGATACCATCTTAAAAACACCTTCCACTCATCTGTTTTACTGGGTATAAACATGCCAGCAACAACCAGAATTCCTGCCCAAACGCTCACAGAAAGCAAATGTAAAAATTGTGTCCAAAAACCTATGATTCCAAAATTGGAGGATGCATGGCTTGACCACGAGAGAGTCCCGATAATACCAATCGCTAGTAAGAATAACCCCGTAAGAGCTGTTTTATTGGTTCCTCTATTATTAACTCCGTTGTTCACCAACACGATACTGATAAATAAGCCTGTGAATATCACAGTCCAAATATATGCTTTCCCTTCCGAGAAAAACAGCATGACATTCTTAAATGAGCGTTTTGCAGTAATCTGAGGCCTTGAGCCGTAAGGATTTTCGGACATAAAAAAGGGACTTCACCCCAACTTGGAGAAGTTTTCAAGTGACTAAACCCAAAAACCTCAAGGATGGAGGAAGTCACTTTGTATATTCTCCAAGAATGTCTGTTTTCCTTCGAAGAACTTTTAAAAATTCAACCCAAGGAGAGATTGCCGATCTTCTTCAGTTCTCTCGATCTGAGACCGTATGCCAAGGAACTGAGAAGCCGTTCACCCCGAGGCGCTGAGGGATACTGCAGACAAGGTATTCTACGAGCACTCTTGGCTGCGCCGCTTGAAGGAATAAGTACCTTTTCAGGGTTGCATAAGCGTTTGGATACGGATCTCCGGTTTCGTTATCAGTGTGGTCTTCCGCTGGATCGAGAAGCTCCTTCCATATCCACATTAAGCCGAGTTTTCTCAGAACTGACGAGAAAGGACTTGGCAAAACGGCTTTTTGAGGATTTGGTCACACGCTGTCAGCAGGAAGGTATCATAGAAGGCAGTAACGTCGCCATAGACAGCGCCGCTCTCCGCGCTTACGAGAAAAAGCAGCCCAAACGCAAAAGCGAGCAAACGGGTAATGCGAACTGGGGCGCAAAAATTGATTCCTTCGGCAATAAAATCACATGGTTTGGTTACAAAATTCATCTGGCGGTCGATACGAAAAGTGAATTGCCGATCGCCTTGGAAGTAACGCCGGCGCATGTCAATGATGGAGAAATGGCGCCGGGCCTGATCGAGAAAACAGCGTCCAGGACGAGCACACGATTTTTCATACTCGATGCGGGCTACGACCAAATGAAAGTTTATGAGGCCGCCCGCAACGTCAAGGCACAAGCCATCATTCCCCTTAATCTTCGGGGGGAGAAGGAACCGCCTGCTGGCATGACCTCGAACGGAACACCGTGCTGTTCCATGGGTTATGCGATGACATACTGGGGAGTTGACGGCGATATGCATAAATTTCGCTGCCCGCATGCCACGGGTAAAGTCGACTGTCCGCTTGGCATGGCTGCCTGCTCGTCTTCAAACTATGGAATGGTCGTCAAAGTAAATGCGAAGGATGATCTCCGGCGATACAGCATCCCTCATCGGGATACAAAGCGTTGGAAGGAACTTTACAATGAACGAACCAGCGTAGAACGCTGCAACTCCCGATTGAAAACCTATTTGACGGCAGACGCCGCACATGTCCGGGGCATTCAGAAAGTCACAACTCACCAGTATTTGAATGCCATTGTTCTGCTTGCATCTGCGCTCGCCGTTTCTCATCATTCAAAACGGGCTGCCGCTTAAAAAACGAGCTGTTCTAAAATTCTGCAAGTCTGCCCTTTTCTTCATCCATATAATACCATTTTCGAAAATTACCCCTTAACGACAGTGAATATGCTATCGCTTCTTCTCTGAAACGGAATTATGCAAAACACTCAATTATAAGAACAAATATGCAATTATAGAATATCTGAAAGAATTATCTGATTCTGATAATTTCAATATCATTATATTAACTCATAACTTTGATTTTTACAGAACAGTACAGGATAGAATAAACACTAATAAGTTTACTCACTCTTGTATGGCTGTCAAAAAGGTTGATTCAATTGATCTAATAAATCCAGGATATAAATATATTAGCAATCCATTTGCTGACTGGAAGAGGTATTTAAATACCAACAAAGCTAAGTTAATAGCGTCGATCTCTTTCGCAAGAAACATAGCAGAACATATAGGAGATGACAATAATTTCAATGTTCTAACCTCAATGTTGCATTGGAAAAATAATTCTCTACAGCTTCGATTAAGAGATATCGAAAATTCTTATAAAGAAATTTTTAAAGATATGAGCGCATTAGAAATAGATGATTCTGATAAACTTGTCTTTGATTTAATTTTTGAGGTTGCTGAGGAGATCTATGCTGAACAAGGTGAGGTAGGTTTAAATCTGGAGAATAAAGTGGTTTTATCCATTGCAACAAGAATTAATGCAGAACGCTACATGATTCAAAGAATCAGTAATCCTACCTTTGTTTCAGAAATTAGAAGTAACCAGACAGGTAAATTGTTTGGAAAATTTAAAACTGATTTTCCAAGTGAGATAGAGCAAATAAAAATACTAGAAAAGGTAAACTTAATGACTCCTGAGAATATACACTTAAACTCATTTATGTTTGAACCAATACTTGACTTAACTGAACACCACCTGAAAGATCTTTATGCAAGTGTGAATGCTTTAATATATACAGAGGAACTAGGATCACAGTATGTTGCAGCATCAGGAGAAGAAAAACCTGCTTAAAGTTAATACTAAATTATTGTATTTAGAATTTCTACATGTCGCTTTAATCAAAAGAATGGAGGAGCCACAGCTCAAAAAACAGATAAATATTTAAGAGATAATAGGTATACGGGCACCGCACACAGGTGGTAATGGCAGTTTCCAGATAGACACCTAACACAAGCAATTGTGTATGTTTGTCGAGGGACAAGAACATATTCCTATTGAAGTCGCTATTTTGAAGTGACCCCCAAAATTTAGATACAGTTATTCATTAGGCAGCATT
>NZ_BEXF01000064.1 GCF_002897295.1 Brevibacillus reuszeri | reverse complement strand
CGTTGAGAACATGACTAAACAGTATTCCTTCAAGGAAAGTGATATCCGAAAAGCTAAAGACAATGCGGCCGCTGATCTTGAAAAACGCGTATCTCAGGTTGTGCTACGAGCTGCGGTAGAGTCAAAGAAGAAAGTATATACCACAGTTGATCCACAAAACGCCCAAGTCGTCATCGATCAATTTTCAAAAGCCATGGGTCGCCCTGAAGATGATTTCTCTCAAAGGGTGCTCACAAAAGTCGTGGATTCTTTACGACAAGTGGGTATGCCTATTGCGGAACAACTTCAGCTGGCAAGCGATTGGGTAAAGAAAGCGGATCTTGGGATTCCTTTATATGAGCTGAAAGAATTGATAGAGAATGTAAATCATACAGCTCCAGAAGCATTGGATAAAGTAACACAGGTGGCAGCCAATGCCATGAAATTAGCTGGATACTCCGACCAGAAAGTAAAGGCATATTTCGAGACAGCTGGAATTCCTTTACCTAATTTAAAAGACAGCGGGAAAATACTGAAGGATTCTTCCCAGAAAGTATCGGAAGAAGAATGGACGAAACTAACAGACATCATGGGAGTCAAGGCAGCTTACCCTTGGGAGATGAGAAAAGAACAGGTCGTGATATCCGATGTTGAGAACATCGTTCAAAATTTCAGAACCGGTAAAATAACGGTCGATGATCAGCATGGTAAAGGGTACACGGCGTACTGTATGACCGTAGCTCTAAAACAGTTAGGCATAGGGGATTCGGAACGTAGGCAGATCATGACTGAATTTGCGAAAAATAATTCAGTCGAAGGAATCAATAGGATTTTGAAATCAGTAGCCGGTGCAGATACTAATTTCTTGAAAAATGAGACTTGGAAAAAAATCAATGATGCCTTAGATACTGAAATGTCATATCCATGGAGAATAGACGAGTCCCTTCAGGTCAATCCGGAAAAGTACCAGGATGCATTGAAGACATTCGATCTGTCACAAAACAAGATTGATCCGGATAACGCACAATGGGTTGCTCAAAAGTATACCGCTGTGCTGAAGGAAGGCATCGAGGATGAAGAGATCCTGATTCAAAAGGTCCGAGAATGGGCTGGACGAACTGGAAGCATAAATATAGCCGAACTGAATATAAGAGACCTGTTTCAGAAGCGTACTGAGGATACAACCATGTTAGGTAAACAATTAGGAGTACAAGATGAGGTAATAAAGACTGTTTCTAATTTTACTAAAGTCATGTTCGCTTCAGGTTTGAAGTATGAGGAAGTCTTGAAAATGGTGACTGATTGGAACGAACGTAGCGGATTAAATTTACCTCAAGATCGTCTTGATCCAATCATCGACCGCATTAAGAAGGAAGTTGAAGATCTCAAACCGTGGGGTAGGACCCCAGTCGTTAACAAACGGGATTACGAGAATTTGAAGAAAGTCCTCGACATAGACGCTCCTTATTTATGGCAAAACAATAAAGAACGTACACGCGGACAAGGAGAACGTATAGGTCAGGATCCGTCTATGAACTTGGCTAAATCATTATGGAAAACCGTGTGGAACTCTCTGGAACAAGAGCGAATGCGCTCACAATCACAGGGAGAAATGATGAGGAGACAGAACGAAAAACGATTGCAGCGTGAAGCTGAAAGAGAACAGGAGTAAGTTGTCATTTTTTTTGTCTAACAAATAATAAATAAACCTAATTCCAACAAGACTTTAAGTGTCGAACAAATTGTTTAACGCATTCGACAAATTATTGGGACTTTGGAATTAGGTTTTTTTGTCATTTAGTTATATAGGCTCATTGTATATATGCGTAAAAAGTCCTTTAATATTGACAGGGAGGTGATTCCATGGGAGTGCTTTTTTCCCAATCCTGTGGGGGTCTAAAGACCGAGGGAGGGGTGAAGAAGTGGAAAGTATAAGAGCTGGTGGAAGATTGAAGTTATCTACAAAAGCGAGAACGTATTACCAGAGAGCTTCAAAAACCCACGGCGGACAAACGAAATTACTTGAGGAAGCACTAGAGTATTATGTTTCGCAAGGGGCACTGGATATAAAAAGAGAACTGAGCGATATTCGTTGTGTCCTTTTTCAATTGGCACAGAAGAATGGAGTCGAAACTGATCCAATGGAGCATCCTTTGTTACTTTGTGAGTCCAGTGTAAAAGGGGGAAGAGAAAACTGAAATTTCTCAAACCCAGATGGATCTCCTTGTACATTATTCTGTTGTTGGATTTTCTTGCATTACCTAGCATTGTGCGTATACCGTTATTCCTTTCCGAAATAGGATACCCAGAGGGAATTAATGTTTGGTTGGAGCATCTTAATCCCATTGAATCGATCATAAAACTTCTACATACAAAATTTCTTTGGCAGCTTTGGCTTATTTTGCAAGTGGGAATCATCTTGCTGATCATTAAGATATTTTGGAGAGATGTACCAAAACGGAATAATCGAATTAAAGACGGAATCGGTGGACCCGAGGCTTCTGGATCTGGGCAATTCGGCACGAGCCGATGGATGACGGACAAAGAAGTGGAGAAATCGGCTTTCAAGTGGCACTTAAAGACAGTAGTTCTTGCAGGTGGAATCGTACTAGGAGCGTATTTGGATGGCAGAAAGCCATTCGCATACGTTGACACAAAGGATAGTAACACCTTGATTATTGGTGCAACGAGATCCGGTAAAACACGGAGACTGGTGTTCCCGACTATATGGATGCTTGCACATGCGGAAGAATCGATGATCGTTACCGACCCTAAAGGTGAATTGTATGATCGTTCATCTACCTTTTTGAGAGACCAAGGTTATGAGGTTAAGTATCTTGATTTTCGTGAGCCTGGGCGTGGAAATAGAACAAATTATCTCGCACCTGTGGTAGAAGCTATCAAAAAAGGTGACGTTGCCCTTGCTACAAAACACGCTTGGTCCATAGCTCACATGTTTGTTTATCAAAAGCCAGGTGGGGATAAAGGCGAATCCATATGGCGTGATGGGCCGGAATCGGTCATTGCAGCACTCATCTTAGCTGTCGCTCTAGAAGCACCAGAAGATAATCAAAAACACATGTACTCTGTCTACAAAACTCTGATCGAATTGGGGAAAGTCAAAAAGGTGAGAGTTGGTAATCAAATCATTGATTATGTTCCACTGACTGACTATTTTGATAATTTGCCGCTAGATCATCCGGCCAGAGAAGCATATGGTATTGCTAGTTTGGCCCCAGAAAGAACACGAGCAAGTTTCTTCAGCTCGGCAGCTGCGCTACTCAGATTATTTGCAGATCCTTCGGTGGCTTATCTGACTTCTTATCAAGATCATCAAATTACAGATGTAGGCGATAAGAAAACGGCCATTTTCTTAATTATTCCGGACGAGGATACAACCCGTCATCCGTATGCAGCCCTCTATGTGAGCCAAGCTTATGATGCACTGGTCGATCATGCTAATAAATCAAAGGGCCGTTTGAATGTCCGCACCAATATGATTCTAGATGAATTTGGTAATATGCCTCCTTTCCCGGACATGGACACCAAACTCACCGTATCCTTGGGACGTGGAGTGCGATGGCATATGATTATTCAATCCTACTCGCAGCTGGATAGTAAATACGGAAACCTTGTTGCTAAAACACTCAAGGCCAACGTCCAGAATACGATCTATCTACTCACGACAGATCAAGGAACACTCGAAGAGTTGAGTAAACGTACCGGAACCTACACAGTTGAGACACAAGGTAACAGCTACAATGTAGGTAAAAATTCAGTGAGTCATGGGTCCTCAGCCAATCACACCGGACGTGCTTTATTAACGCCTGATGAGATCAGCCGGTGGCCGGATGATATGTCACTTGTATTCCGAGGAAGAATGTACCCAGCGAAACTGCCATTACCGGATCTGAGCTTATGGCCTGCCAATGATGATTTGCAAGCGCCTGAAACCCAAGAGAAAAGACGACTTGAACGGGTGAACTTTTTCCTTCCTGATATGGGCATGCAACAACCATCATCTCAAGAACAAGCAGAAACGATAGATGAGGATGAGATTCCGGATTTCATGGATGTTGATTAAGACAACACGAGTGAATCATGGATTTGAACATTCAAAATTTTATATTAGGTCTAAGATTTAGACTAAATATGGGGGGGTGATACTCAATGAGAGTTGTCTCTTAGACAATGTTAATAGCGACTTTGAGTGTTCTATCTATCCTTCGGAGGACTTACATAGTGGAGCTGCGCCTTCACTGAGGCAATGAAGCTATTAGATCGACTTCCTCAGAACTTTATCCTTATGAACGTGATGGAATACACGCTCTGTTTCTGGCCAATATGGAAATTGTTCAAGGGCTTGAAGAAGATCGAGAGCATGGCTCATAGATTGTAGTGTTCTTGCCGTTAAGTTGGTGAATATCAGCTGGACGAAGTTACAGAAAAGAATATGAAAAGCGCGAGAGTCCATAATTCATTATCTTGAGTTAAGGCTCGCTCATGGAGAATAGTGAGCATGTTTTAAGGTGGGAAAGTAACCTACCGTTTATGAACAGGAGGAAATATTCGTGCTAAAGAAAATCAAAGACAGTCGTACCGTCCATCTTGTATTGATGTTCAGCATTATCATGTTGCTCGCTGCTAATCCAGCATTCGCTGCTGGTGAGCCGGAAATTGTGACCGGAGCAGTAAAATTAGGACAAGATCTTTTTAAATGGCTTCTCTTACT
>NZ_BEXF01000063.1 GCF_002897295.1 Brevibacillus reuszeri | reverse complement strand
GGTTAGTGCGTGTAGCAACGAAAAAGAAGCACAAAATACTATAGATGCTAAGCAGGAAGTAAAAACTACCATTGAAACAACTAAAACAGGGACATTCACGGTTTTGGGGATGGATTGTTGTCCACCGTCTGTTGTAGAAAGCGTCCTGGAACAGGTAGATGGCGTTAGCAAAACAGCCATTAAAGTCAGTGGAAGCAAGGGCGAAGTAACGGTTTCCTTTGATGATAAGAAAACGGATTTACAGGCAATTAAGACGGCAGTTTCGAATTTCGGGCTTGGAGTCGAGTAAAAGGAGAGATTTAACATGAAAAAATATCGAGTAAACGTTCAAGGAATGACTTGTACGGGTTGTGAAGAGCATGTAGCTGTTGCTCTTGAAAACATGGGTGCAAAAGGGATTGAAGTGGATTTTCGTCGCGGAGAAGCTGTATTTGAGCTAACGAATGACGTGGAGGTGGAAACAGCGAAAAAGGCGATTGCTGAAGCCAAATACCAGCCAGGAGAGGTAGAAGAATTACAACCGCAAGAAATGGTGCAGTTAGGCGATGAAGGCGATTATGATTACATTATCATCGGTTCTGGCGGTGCTGCTTTTTCGTCTGCCATTGAAGCTGTGAAATACGGAGCGAAAGTGGCGATCATCGAACGTGGAACGGTTGGTGGAACATGTGTGAATATTGGCTGCGTTCCTTCGAAGACATTGCTGCGGGCTGGCGAAATCAATCATCTGGCAAAAAATAATCCATTCATCGGATTGCACACGTCAGCTGGCGACGTTGATTTGGCACCATTGATCAAGCAGAAAAATGAACTGGTGACGGATCTTCGAAACTCAAAATATGTGGATTTGATTGATGACTACGGCTTTGAATTAATCAAAGGCGAAGCGAAATTCGTAGATGAAAAAACCGTTGAAGTCAATGGCATGCAGTTGTCAGCCAAACGATTCTTAATCGCGACAGGTGCTTCACCAGCAGTGCCAAACATTCCTGGACTGGATGAAGTCGATTATTTAACAAGCACAACTCTGCTTGAATTAAAGAAGGTGCCTAAGCGTCTTACGGTCATCGGTTCTGGCTATATCGGGATGGAATTGGGACAACTCTTCCATAATCTAGGCTCAGAAGTCACATTGATGCAAAGAAGCCCGCGTTTGTTAAAGGAATACGATCCTGAGGTTTCAGAAGCAATCACGCAAGCCTTGACAGAACAAGGGGTCAACTTAGTGACGGGAGCATCTTTTGAACGAATCGAACAAGATGGAGACATTAAAAAGGTCCATGTAGAGGTAAATGGCAAGAAGCGAATCATTGAGGCAGATCAATTACTGGTTGCCACAGGAAGAACACCAAACACGGCAACCTTGAATTTACAGGATGCAGGCGTTGAAGTAGGCCCCCGTGGTGAAATCGTAATCGATGAGTATTCAAAAACAACGAATTCACGCATCTATGCAGCAGGAGATGTCACGCTTGGTCCTCAATTTGTATATGTAGCAGCTTATCAAGGTGGAGTTGCGGCAGGAAATGCTATCGGTGGACTGAACAAAAAGCTGAATTTAGAAGTGGTTCCGGGGGTTACATTTACAGCTCCAGCAATTGCAACGGTTGGTTTAACGGAGCAACAGGCAAAAGAGAAAGGATATGAAGTGAAAACATCCGTCTTGCCGTTAGATGCCGTTCCAAGAGCACTGGTTAATCGGGAAACAACAGGCGTGTTTAAACTGGTGGCGGACGAGAAGACACTGAAAGTGTTAGGGGCTCATGTGGTAGCAGAAAATGCAGGAGACGTAATTTATGCAGCGACACTGGCTGTCAAATTCGGTTTAACCGTGGAGGATCTCCGAGAAACCATGGCTCCATATTTAACAATGGCAGAAGGATTGAAGCTAGCTGCTCTTACGTTTGATAAAGATGTATCAAAATTATCTTGTTGTGCAGGTTAATCACCTTTTTAGGAAGCCTTAATGTACGTCTTCAGTTAAAGAAAGCTTTTATAAAAGACGATTCTTCTCTTAACATAGAGATAATTGTCTTTTTTATTCCAAAAAATGTCTTAGCGTGGGTTTTATGTCAAAATGTTGGTGGTACCCCTGTACTTATCAATTTCATTGGGAAAAGATCTTTTTCTTCTTGACCTTCCCCTTAGGTGAAGGTTGTATACTCTAGTTATAGTTAGTTCAGCTGATGGTACCACCAGTTAACGAGGAGGGAGGAAAGTGGAGCAATTTACGATTGGTCAACTAGCCCAACAAACAGGAGTCAGTCGAAAAGCCATTCGATTGTATGAAGAAAAGGGACTTATCCTACCTTCCATTAAGCGGAGTGAAGGCAATTACCGCGTTTATAACCAAGAGCATGTATTTTGTATCAATGGTATCAAACAACTCCGATCTTTAGGCGTATCGCTGGAGGAAATGACGGATCTGGTAGTGATTTTCGAAAAAAAACCTGTGGAGGTAGAACCTCGTCTTCAGCATTTGTTAAAGGAGAAACTGACTATGATAGATGAGCATATTAAAGATCTACAAAAGTTACGACAACACGTTGGAGCGTTTCTGGATTCCCCGAAAGACGTATTCAATCAAGTATATCTTCCTAAGAATTTTACAATCGAATGTAGATATAATCATGTAAGTAACATCGAAAAACAATAAAACTGACAAAAAAATCCAAGGAGGAAAAAGTCATGAAAACTGAAATTCAGGAACTTGTAACCCTATTTGACCAGAACAAGGGAGAGGGAGGAGGCTCCATGAAGTGGCTCTTTCGCCCGTTGTTACAAATGCTAACAAAAGGTGAACCAGTTACCGTTGAGGACATTGCAACAACAACCGGGAAGCCCCTCGATGAGGTTAAGGACATTCTCTCGACCTTATCCAGTGTGGAACTCGATGAACAGGGTCGTGTTGTCGGTTTTGGTCTCACCTTAATCCCTACGCCCCATCGCTTTGAAGTTGATGAGAAACAATTGTATGCGTGGTGTGCTCTTGACACCCTTATGTTTCCGGAACTTATAGGGCATATGGTTCATATTGAATCGCCTTGTTACAGTACTGGAAAGCCTATAAGATTGACAGTGGAACCGGATCGTGTTTTAAGCCTGGAACCAACGACGGCTGTTGTCTCAATAGTAACACCGGATGATACGTCCTCTGTTCGGTCGTCATTCTGCAACGAAGTCCATTTTTTTAGCACGGAAAGTGCAGCCCAAAATTGGCTTAACCAACATCCAAATGGGAAGGTGTACCCCGTTAAGGAAGCCTTTGAATTAGGTCGCCTTCTGGGAAAACGTTACGAGGAATCTGGCCCTACCAATGAGTCTTGCTGTGACATCTAATCCTAAATAATACCCAATCGTCTTGTTTAATTTTTGAAGTACGAAACCCAAACCAATGAATGAGACCGTGAGACTGCGAAATTTGCGGTGTTTAACAGTAGAAGATCTTCGCGAAACCCTTGCTCCCTATTTGACAATGGCAGAAGAACTAAAGCTGGCTGCCCTTACGTTTGATAAAGATGTATCCAAATTATCTTGTTGTACAGGATAACCATCTTTTATAATATCAAGCCGATATTCCTTAAAGTAAGGAAATCGGCTTTTTTTCATCCGGAAATTGGCTTAGCGTATGTTTTCCGCGTTTTGTTGGTAGGACCCCATGTACTACGAAGCAAAGGGAACCATGACTCCATTCCGCTTCGCTCCATTCCTTCATCGTTCCAAAACCTATTCAGGTAGACCCTTCGAAGATAAAACCTTGTGGGCAAGATCGAAGAAGTAAAGACAAGGCCCGTTCGCAGTAACCTGCGTGCAGCCTTACCATATTCCGTTTTTCAAAGAGATCATTCACATACCGTAGCCATCTAGTCGCATGGGATCATATAGAACCTCTCCGGGCAAGGCGAAAAAATTTTTTTGAGAAGTACACTCAAAATAATTTTTGTCGTCCCTTCGGGCAGCCTTGCCCTGCGAGAACCTATATGATCTTAAATCTGCGACGGCTACGGTATACGAATGATTTTGCTCTTTGAAAACTTCATACGGTAAGGCAAGACAGCAAGCAAGAAACTGCTCACAAACCTTAAAGGATTCCGCTCATCGCCGCTAGGGCTAGACAGGCAAACGGTTCCGAATAAGGGTTAGGGCCAAAAAAGTCAAGTCCGAATAAGTCATTTTGAAAGGAGGTGATAGCGATATGAACATTGAGATGTTGCGTAATCAGATTGAAAAGTTGCGAAAAGAACTCATTGATTTAGCAGAACGGATGGGTTTTACAGCGATGGAAGTTGTGGAGAAATCGCAAAAGTTGGACAAAGTGCTGAATGAATATGATCGAGCAATCCAAAGACAATCAAAAGGCCCGTTTGTTTAGCAGAACAAACGAGCCGGGGCGAAGATTTGAGACCCCTTCGCCCCTCCATTATAACACATAAGGGAGAGGTTAACATGAGCGAAAAAATCTATGAAATGGTTACAAATCGTATGATAGAGCTTTTGGAAAAAGGGGTTGTGCCTTGGCGCCGCCCGTGGCGAGTGGGTGCGGCTGTCAATTGGAAGACACAGAAGCCGTATCGGGGCGTTAATACGCTACTTCTGGAGCCGGGAGAGTATGCGACTTTCAAACAGGTAAGCGAAGCCGGGGGCAAAGTCAAAAAAGGCGAAAAGGGGCAATTCGTTGTTTTCTGGACATGGTTGGAGAAGGAAAACGACGAAACGGGAGAAATTGAAAAAATCCCATTTCTCCGCTATTACACGGTGTTTGAAATCAATACTCAATGTGTAGGATTACAGAGCAAGCGAAACGACGAATCATTTGACCATGATCCTATAGAAGCAGCAGAGCGGATTTGTGAAGGGTATAAAGACGCTCCGCCCGTCCGGTTTGCTTCCGGGCGTGCGTTCTATCGTCCAGCTGC
>NZ_BEXF01000062.1:0-2500 GCF_002897295.1 Brevibacillus reuszeri | reverse complement strand
CGTCTCGGAGGGAATATACTTTCGACTACAGGGCTTTTACCTCGTATCGCGGGCCTTTCCAGACCTCTTCGTCTAATATGTTCCTTTGTAACTCCATGTGAGACGTCCCACAACCCCAGAGAGCAAGCTCTCTGGTTTAGGCTGTTCCGCGTTCGCTCGCCGCTACTGACGGAATCACTCTTGTTTTCTCTTCCTCAGGGTACTTAGATGTTTCAGTTCCCCTGGTATGCCTCTTGCTATCCTATGTATTCAGATAGAAGTGACTGACTATTACATCAGCCGGGTTTCCCCATTCGGACACCCCCGGATCAAAGCTTGCTTACAGCTCCCCGAGGCAGTTTCGTTGTTCGCCACGTCCTTCATCGGCTCCTAGCGCCTAGGCATCCTCCGTGTGCTCTTAGTAGCTTAACCAACGCTTCAGTTTCGCGCCATTCGCTCTGTTGTCCGTTTGTTTCCTGATCTACTAAACGAGTTAATAGGTGGAAACGAAACTTCCAAAGGATCGACTGTCACGAATCTTCCGCTGCTACTTTTATAAAAACTTGTTTTGACACAAGTTCAGCTAAAAGGAATATTTCTAATTGCGCAAATTCGTTTCGTTATCTAGTTTTCAAGGATCAATTGCCTCTCCAAAAGAAAAGGCGTTTTGAGAGTTGAACTCTCAAAACTGACCAACGAGTGAGTAACAGGCCGAAACCTGATTTAAGGGTGACTTCCTAAGAAGTAATTATTTGAATGCTCTCGTTGTTCCTCTAAGGACATGCCCTTAATCTCGGCTGCGGTCTCCGCCACTAATTTTACATAAGCGGTCTCATTTCGCTTCCCGCGGAAGGGGTGGGGGGTCAGATAGGGCGAGTCCGTTTCGATCAATAATCGATCGAGTGGAACCTGCGCCAATACCTCTTTAGGCTGCTTCGCATTCTTAAAGGTAATCGGTCCTCCAAATGAAATATGGAATCCCATATCCAGACACATTTTGGCCGTTTCCCAGCTCCCGGAGAAGGAGTGCATTACACCGCCGACCTCAGCGGCTTTTTCCTCCCTCAGAATCTTTACGATATCTTCATGTGCATCCCGGTTATGGATGACAATGGGCATGTTCAGTTCCCGAGCCAGTCCGATTTGGCGGCGGAACACTTGATGCTGTACTTCTTTTGGGGAGGTATCCCAATAATAGTCCAGACCAATCTCCCCGATAGCCACCACCTTCTCATGACTGCATAGGGAGGCGATCCAATCCAGATCCTGATCCTCCATGGTGATGGCATCTACAGGATGCCAGCCTACCGCTGCATATATAAAGTCATAGTTCTCTGCCAGCTTCATCGTGGTCGGTATGGTCTCCCGGTTAAATCCGATGTTAATCATCCGGCTCACGCCGGCTTCAAGCGCCCGCGCGATGGTTTCCTCCCGGTCCTCGTCGAATTGGGGAGCATCCAGATGAGTATGCGTGTCGAACAGCATGATTTTACCGTCTCCTTTCCTGTCGTTTCCTTGTCGTATATTTTCCTGCAGCACTGCTTATACCCATCATGCTGCGGTTGTCCTGATCACCAAGTTAATTCTGCTGCTTAAAAATCTCACCTATCTTCTCCGGCATCTGCTCCAGTAGCGGATACACCTTCTCCTCCGGAAAATAAAGATGATATCGCCCTTTATGAATGCCGCTGATAGAGCGTACAATATCGGACACCTCGGAAATTTCCCGCAGCTCATCATGCCGATCCAGAAGCAGGATCTGCTTCTCGTTAAGCGGCATATCAGAATGAACCTTATCATAAGGAAGATCGGTTGGAAAATCAATCTCCAGGTCATATTCCGGATGCAGCCCCGCATCGCGGAACGCTTGGCGTATCCCGTCGATGGTCTCCAAATCGATATTGTCGATTTCTACATATTTATAGAGCTTCCGGTGCATGAAACGGCCGCATAATTCGCCAAGAAGCTTGTCTTCCTCCTCGGTCCATTGCAGAAATGCCGTCTGAATAAGTGCTTCATCCAGGCGCAGGTATTGATTTACACCGATATTGCCTTCAAACAGGGCCGGAAGCGGCTCGACCATAAACCGGAAAGCGTACCCGTTGTCATGCAACTCTTTTGCACGGCGAAAAATTTGACGCAAGATGATCTCCGAACTTCGGGTGACAGGATGAAAATACACCTGCCAGTACATTTGGTACCGCGACATCAGATAATCCTCCACGGCGTGCATGCCGGATTCCTTGACCACCACGCGGTCACGGAACGGCCGCAGCATCCGCAATATCCGGTCGATGTCAATGGTCCCATAATTCACTCCCGTATAATACGCATCCCGCAGCAGGTAATCCATGCGGTCTGCATCAAGCGGACTGGTTACCAGGTTCATGACAATCGGCTTATCATACGTCTTGTTAATGACGGAAGCCACTTTCTCCGGAAAATCTGCCCCAAGCTCCTGCAGAACCTTGTTAACACAAGTATCGCCAAGCAGTATCCGGCATGTCCAATCCTCGTGGTT
>NZ_BEXF01000061.1 GCF_002897295.1 Brevibacillus reuszeri | reverse complement strand
AAAAATAATTTTCGAATACTCTTTATGTGGTGTGTGCCTTATTTATTGGTGGGGATGACTTTATTGATAGTCAGCTATGCTAAAGAGAGCATCCAGTTAATTAAACGGAATCGCTTCTATATTATTTTGTTCACCTTTCCACCGATCATCTTTCAAATTTTTGTGAACTACACGTTTAAGGCATTTTTTGATTTTGAGGAAGTGTGGAGGTTAATGCCTTTAGTTATAACCCTTTTGTTTATGGCTTTTGTTATTTTGATTTCAAAGCATGGACTTTTAGGGGTCAGACTTCGATTCGATAATAACAAGCGTGAAAGTGCGATGCGTGCGGTTACTTCCGGGGCATCAGCGTTAAACCATACTATAAAAAATGAGATTGGTAAAATTGACATACTTTCTGATCGGATTAAGTATGAAGCTGAACGGGAAAACCCGAAGCCGATTGTAAAAGACATTAATACTATAATGGACTCCACTTCACACATGCTCTCAATGGTTGATCGAATTCAGAAACATTCTCAGGAGATTATACTTATACCTGATTACCATAAGGTCTGTGAGATCATTGAATCCAGTATTGAAATGAGTTTACCGTATTTGGAAAAGAAAAATATAGACGTTGTTATACATGTCAAAACCAATGTGAAAATGTATTGTGACAGTGTGCATATGCAAGAGGTTTTACGGAATTTGATTAAGAATGCAGCTGAGGCTATGGAACAAAATGGGCAGCTGCGAATATCTGCATATGAAACCAGAAAGGCTATCGTTATTGAAATCCAAGATAACGGCTCGGGCATTGATCAGGAAGATTTAACTCGTATATTTCATCCGTATTTCACAACTAAGAACAGAAGCAAAAATTTCGGATTAGGGTTGGCCTACTGCATGAATGTTATGCATAAGCACGATGGGAAAATTGATGTACAATCCAAGAAGGGGTTAGGTACAACTTTTATTCTGCAAATTCCTATAACTGAACAACTTGTATAACGCCATACTGTGTGTTTGAAAAGAAGGTTCTTTTACCGCTATAGGAGGGAATTTGATGACCCAAATAAATGTTATGTTGGTTGAGGATGATCCAGTATGGGAAGACTGCTTGTCTTCCTTCATAGAGAGAGAACAGGATTTGAATGTGGTTAGCTGCGCGGCAAGTAAAGAGGCAGCAATAAGGGCTTATAAAGAAAATAACGTTGATGTAGCCTTGGTCGATGTCATGTTAAGTCCTAACGAATGTGACGGGCTGGATACGGCTTTGGAGTTAAAGCAGCTAGGACTTAGCAATATAATTATGTTGACCGCTCTAAACGACAAGGAAATCATCCTGGATGCCTTTGATAAAGGCGCAGTTAATTATATTACTAAAACGTCTTACCGGGACATACCAAGGGCTGTACGGGAAGCTTACAGTGATCATCCGGGTATTCATTCTGACGCGTCCGCTGTACTCGTTGCGGAGCTGAAAAAGGAGAGGAAGCTAAAGTATATCCTTACTCCCACAGAGAGAGAGGTCTACGATCTACGGGAAAAGGGGATGAATAAAGCGGAGATAGCAAAGGTGCTGTTCAAGTCTGTTGAGACTGTAAAGAAGCAAATAAAGCAAATACAAATCAAAATAAGAGGCTGACCCTATATGGTCAGTCTCTTATTTTTGATTGAGGGGGTATAATTTTGGCCCTCCCTTGAAATTGTCGAAACTTGTACGATATAGCTATCACCTGTTATTTAATATCGAATAAAGAAGGGTGTGAAGATTATTACGTGATTTTTCATCCAACTCATCTAAAGCTGTTAATAAAGGGGTGATTTGCTTTATTACCGGAAGTATGTTGGCCGAGAGTAAAAATTGTATTGTTTTAATTTCTGCATCCGTTAGTTCATCTAATAACCCAAGTAATTGTCTCTTTCCGGAATGATCCGGTTGTGTGTCGGGCAATAAGCCGGCAGGAAGAATGTCATTAAGCGATATTTTGAGAGCATCACATATCTGTATTAGGATTTCGATACTGGTTGAACTTCCATTTTCGATCTTACTGATCGTACTTTGTGATGTTTTTGATAACTCAGCTAATGTCGTAGTGGACATTTTTACTGCTTTTCTAAAATGTTTAATATTGGCTCCAATTATACTGTTTAGCTGATCCATTCACTTCACGCACCATTGCTGAGAATTTTACTTAAATCATAACAGAAAAGAATAAGCGATGCCCGTTACTCAAATAATTATTCGAATAAGAATAAAAAACTGTTGACTAAAATATTCGTTTTCGAATATAATGTCATCAAGGAGGTGCGAGTTATTTATAAACTCAACTTTCGCACCTTGAAAATTAGTGTTAAGCCTTGATATGACTAGGATTTCTTATTGAAAAATCTCGTTCTTGACAGAAAAACACCTTTCCGTTTGGTAAAATGGAAGTGGATAGTCTTCCCATCCCAAACAGAAAGGTGCGTAACTCTATGGTACAACACAACTTCCTGTCTGAAAAGGGCCAAGAACGAATCTCGACTTTATTTTCCGCTTTGCAAATCGGACAACTGTTGCGCAAAGCCGGCATTTCCAAGTCGTTCGGATTGTCCAGTCTTGCCATCTTTCAGCTGATCTTTACGCTCGTGTTTGAAGGGCGCAATTGGTTTCGTCTTCTGCATAGCGACCGCCGCCAGTCGTTGCCTGGCAAAGATGTAGTCTATCGATTCTTAAACCATCCACGCTTTGCCTGGCGACGATTTTTGCATGCCTTGAGTCTGAAGGTCGTTCAGCATTTTGATTCCTTAACCTCTTCGTCCCGCGTTCGGACGTTCATCATTGATGATTCGGTTCTTCGCAGGGATCGCAGCAAGAAAGCCGAGTTGCTTGCCCGCATCTTCGATCATACGACGGGGAGATATGCTCGCGGCTACAACATGCTCACGCTCGGATGGTCGGATGGCTTCAGCTTTGCGCCCATCGATTTTGTCATGCTCAGCTCGGCCAAGCTGACGAATCGCTTTTGCGAGATGAAGGAACGTCTGTCCAAGCGTACCCAAGGCTACAAACGCCGCATCGAGGCGCTTTCACGCAAACCGGATGCCGTGGCGGCTCTGCTTGATCGAGCGATTCAGGCTGGATTTAGCGCTGACTTTGTCCTGATGGACAGTTGGTTTACCCAAGCGCCTCTGTTGCGTGAACTGATGGCGAAAGGTCTGCATGTCATTGGGATGGTCAAGGCGATGAAACAACGATACCGGTTCGACGGAAAAAGCCTGACGCTCCATGAACTGTATGCCCTTTTGCCAAAGCAGAAAAACAAAGAAATCCTTGGCTCGGTCATCGTTCAAACCGCCTGCGGTTTGCCGATCAAATTGGTCTTTGTACAAAACCGCCATCGGCGGCGGGATTGGCTGGTTCTGCTTAGCACCGATTTGACGTTGGAAGAGGCTGAGATCGTTCGCATCTACGGCATGCGTTGGAGCATTGAGACGTTCTTCAAATTTGCCAAATCGTACCTGAAGCTGGGAACGGAGTTTCAAGGTCGTTCGTTTGATATGCTCATCAGCCACACCACGATCGTGTTTACCCGTTATCTCGTAATGGAATGGGAACGCCGTCACAACAACGACGCGCGGTCGTTGGGCGGTCTGTTTTTCCTGTTTTCCGACGAAGTTCGAGACCTGGATCTCAAAACGGCTTTGCAGCATCTGATCGCATTTTTCATGGCGTTCACGGAAGCAAAATCCAAACGGGATCAGTCTGCCGTTGTATGTCAACTCCAGCAATGGATTGCGAGTTTGCCCAATTATATCAAGGCTTTGTTCGGAAAATTAAGCTGCGAAAGTTGAGTTATAAACTTAAAAAAAAGAGAAAGGAGAAAGGTTGGACTCAGCTGAAGCTTTCGGAAAAATCGGGGGTTCCGCAACCAACCATATCCCAAATCGAGAAAGGGAATCGCAAGTACCCGACTCACGAAAATATAAGAAAGCTTGCTAAGGCGCTGGAGGTTGATATTAAAGAGCTTGAAGATGAAAGCGAAGATACAGCAACAGTGTAATGGTCATCAATGAAACGTGTACTGTTCCAGTGAAAAATTCGTAATGAGGGGCGATAGAATGTCTGATATCGGCGGTGATGTTTCAACAATTGTTACGCGAATGGCTTCTGACTTCTCCAGAGAAACCGCTAAAATGACTAACGAATCAATAAAACAGATGTTGATATTCCTCATCAATAAGGCTAGAGAACAGGGCGACAAGCCGGGCGAGAAATCATTGAAAAAGCTCCTTGCCAGCAAGGATGAAATTAAGCTATTCGATCTGGATAAAAGCAGATTAAAGGAATTTGCAGAGAAAGCTAAACGTTATCAAATCGCCTATGCTGTGGTTGAAGATGAAGGCCGACATTCTGTTTTCTATAAACAAAGCGATGAAGTTCGGGTCAAAAGTATTATTGAAAACCTTATAAATAAAGAGCTGACCCCGACTGATCGCGCCGATAAGCAGCCTGAAAGAGCATTACCCTATCAGGTGGTTGGAGAATCAAGCATCCGGGTTCCTAATGCTGTGTTGGATATGGACATTAAATTTCATCGTGAATTGGCAGCAAAGGAAGGTATCAATTTAAGTGACCTTCAAGTGAATAACGCACGTCTCGAAAATGAAAAGGCAGTAAGAGATAGTGCGGATACGCCAAACAACGGTAAATCGAAATATGACGTTGTTGGGGACAGTGAAATTAAGGTTAACGATGCCGTGCTGGATATGAATGTGGGTTTTCAACGTGAACTGGCTGAAAGAGAAGGAATTGATACTTCTTCATTCACTGACCCGCAAAAAAATATGGCAGACGAACGTTACTTGCAGGCTGTCGATCTTGCGAGAGAGGCCGGGGAAATAGCGATCCCAAAACTACAGTCCGAGCTTAATGTCGGCTACGGTGAGGCGAGAAGCCTCATTGATCGCATGGAATCGGAGGGACTTGTATCTCAGTATGATGGCTCTAAACCGCAGATTTACATCGGAGGGCAGGCCAAAGAAGATGAACTACAGGCCGAGCCTCAGAAGGAAGCTCCAGATACTATTCCTGATTTTCTCAAGCAGAGAGAGGGAAGGCAATCTGAGGCAAGTGAGCCTGAGCCAGAGCAGCAAATGCTTTATGAGCGGCTTGAGGGGAAT
>NZ_BEXF01000060.1 GCF_002897295.1 Brevibacillus reuszeri | reverse complement strand
TTGTCATGCGCTCTAATCTCTGGGCATCTGGCTATGATGTTGATGGAACTGACCAAACGTCGTTAGGCCAGTTTTCTGGTCGTGTTCAACAGACCTATAAACATTCTGTGCCGCGTTTCTTTGTTCCTGAGCATGGCACTATGTTTACTCTTGCGCTTGTTCGTTTTCCGCCTACTGCGACTAAAGAGATTCAGTACCTTAACGCTAAAGGTGCTTTGACTTATACCGATATTGCTGGCGACCCTGTTTTGTATGGCAACTTGCCGCCGCGTGAAATTTCTATGAAGGATGTTTTCCGTTCTGGTGATTCGTCTAAGAAGTTTAAGATTGCTGAGGGTCAGTGGTATCGTTATGCGCCTTCGTATGTTTCTCCTGCTTATCACCTTCTTGAAGGCTTCCCATTCATTCAGGAACCGCCTTCTGGTGATTTGCAAGAACGCGTACTTATTCGCCACCATGATTATGACCAGTGTTTCCAGTCCGTTCAGTTGTTGCAGTGGAATAGTCAGGTTAAATTTAATGTGACCGTTTATCGCAATCTGCCGACCACTCGCGATTCAATCATGACTTCGTGATAAAAGATTGAGTGTGAGGTTATAACGCCGAAGCGGTAAAAATTTTAATTTTTGCCGCTGAGGGGTTGACCAAGCGAAGCGCGGTAGGTTTTCTGCTTAGGAGTTTAATCATGTTTCAGACTTTTATTTCTCGCCATAATTCAAACTTTTTTTCTGATAAGCTGGTTCTCACTTCTGTTACTCCAGCTTCTTCGGCACCTGTTTTACAGACACCTAAAGCTACATCGTCAACGTTATATTTTGATAGTTTGACGGTTAATGCTGGTAATGGTGGTTTTCTTCATTGCATTCAGATGGATACATCTGTCAACGCCGCTAATCAGGTTGTTTCTGTTGGTGCTGATATTGCTTTTGATGCCGACCCTAAATTTTTTGCCTGTTTGGTTCGCTTTGAGTCTTCTTCGGTTCCGACTACCCTCCCGACTGCCTATGATGTTTATCCTTTGGATGGTCGCCATGATGGTGGTTATTATACCGTCAAGGACTGTGTGACTATTGACGTCCTTCCCCGTACGCCGGGCAATAATGTTTATGTTGGTTTCATGGTTTGGTCTAACTTTACCGCTACTAAATGCCGCGGATTGGTTTCGCTGAATCAGGTTATTAAAGAGATTATTTGTCTCCAGCCACTTAAGTGAGGTGATTTATGTTTGGTGCTATTGCTGGCGGTATTGCTTCTGCTCTTGCTGGTGGCGCCATGTCTAAATTGTTTGGAGGCGGTCAAAAAGCCGCCTCCGGTGGCATTCAAGGTGATGTGCTTGCTACCGATAACAATACTGTAGGCATGGGTGATGCTGGTATTAAATCTGCCATTCAAGGCTCTAATGTTCCTAACCCTGATGAGGCCGTCCCTAGTTTTGTTTCTGGTGCTATGGCTAAAGCTGGTAAAGGACTTCTTGAAGGTACGTTGCAGGCTGGCACTTCTGCCGTTTCTGATAAGTTGCTTGATTTGGTTGGACTTGGTGGCAAGTCTGCCGCTGATAAAGGAAAGGATACTCGTGATTATCTTGCTGCTGCATTTCCTGAGCTTAATGCTTGGGAGCGTGCTGGTGCTGATGCTTCCTCTGCTGGTATGGTTGACGCCGGATTTGAGAATCAAAAAGAGCTTACTAAAATGCAACTGGACAATCAGAAAGAGATTGCCGAGATGCAAAATGAGACTCAAAAAGAGATTGCTGGCATTCAGTCGGCGACTTCACGCCAGAATACGAAAGACCAGGTATATGCACAAAATGAGATGCTTGCTTATCAACAGAAGGAGTCTACTGCTCGCGTTGCGTCTATTATGGAAAACACCAATCTTTCCAAGCAACAGCAGGTTTCCGAGATTATGCGCCAAATGCTTACTCAAGCTCAAACGGCTGGTCAGTATTTTACCAATGACCAAATCAAAGAAATGACTCGCAAGGTTAGTGCTGAGGTTGACTTAGTTCATCAGCAAACGCAGAATCAGCGGTATGGCTCTTCTCATATTGGCGCTACTGCAAAGGATATTTCTAATGTCGTCACTGATGCTGCTTCTGGTGTGGTTGATATTTTTCATGGTATTGATAAAGCTGTTGCCGATACTTGGAACAATTTCTGGAAAGACGGTAAAGCTGATGGTATTGGCTCTAATTTGTCTAGGAAATAACCGTCAGGATTGACACCCTCCCAATTGTATGTTTTCATGCCTCCAAATCTTGGAGGCTTTTTTATGGTTCGTTCTTATTACCCTTCTGAATGTCACGCTGATTATTTTGACTTTGAGCGTATCGAGGCTCTTAAACCTGCTATTGAGGCTTGTGGCATTTCTACTCTTTCTCAATCCCCAATGCTTGGCTTCCATAAGCAGATGGATAACCGCATCAAGCTCTTGGAAGAGATTCTGTCTTTTCGTATGCAGGGCGTTGAGTTCGATAATGGTGATATGTATGTTGACGGCCATAAGGCTGCTTCTGACGTTCGTGATGAGTTTGTATCTGTTACTGAGAAGTTAATGGATGAATTGGCACAATGCTACAATGTGCTCCCCCAACTTGATATTAATAACACTATAGACCACCGCCCCGAAGGGGACGAAAAATGGTTTTTAGAGAACGAGAAGACGGTTACGCAGTTTTGCCGCAAGCTGGCTGCTGAACGCCCTCTTAAGGATATTCGCGATGAGTATAATTACCCCAAAAAGAAAGGTATTAAGGATGAGTGTTCAAGATTGCTGGAGGCCTCCACTATGAAATCGCGTAGAGGCTTTGCTATTCAGCGTTTGATGAATGCAATGCGACAGGCTCATGCTGATGGTTGGTTTATCGTTTTTGACACTCTCACGTTGGCTGACGACCGATTAGAGGCGTTTTATGATAATCCCAATGCTTTGCGTGACTATTTTCGTGATATTGGTCGTATGGTTCTTGCTGCCGAGGGTCGCAAGGCTAATGATTCACACGCCGACTGCTATCAGTATTTTTGTGTGCCTGAGTATGGTACAGCTAATGGCCGTCTTCATTTCCATGCGGTGCACTTTATGCGGACACTTCCTACAGGTAGCGTTGACCCTAATTTTGGTCGTCGGGTACGCAATCGCCGCCAGTTAAATAGCTTGCAAAATACGTGGCCTTATGGTTACAGTATGCCCATCGCAGTTCGCTACACGCAGGACGCTTTTTCACGTTCTGGTTGGTTGTGGCCTGTTGATGCTAAAGGTGAGCCGCTTAAAGCTACCAGTTATATGGCTGTTGGTTTCTATGTGGCTAAATACGTTAACAAAAAGTCAGATATGGACCTTGCTGCTAAAGGTCTAGGAGCTAAAGAATGGAACAACTCACTAAAAACCAAGCTGTCGCTACTTCCCAAGAAGCTGTTCAGAATCAGAATGAGCCGCAACTTCGGGATGAAAATGCTCACAATGACAAATCTGTCCACGGAGTGCTTAATCCAACTTACCAAGCTGGGTTACGACGCGACGCCGTTCAACCAGATATTGAAGCAGAACGCAAAAAGAGAGATGAGATTGAGGCTGGGAAAAGTTACTGTAGCCGACGTTTTGGCGGCGCAACCTGTGACGACAAATCTGCTCAAATTTATGCGCGCTTCGATAAAAATGATTGGCGTATCCAACCTGCAGAGTTTTATCGCTTCCATGACGCAGAAGTTAACACTTTCGGATATTTCTGATGAGTCGAAAAATTATCTTGATAAAGCAGGAATTACTACTGCTTGTTTACGAATTAAATCGAAGTGGACTGCTGGCGGAAAATGAGAAAATTCGACCTATCCTTGCGCAGCTCGAGAAGCTCTTACTTTGCGACCTTTCGCCATCAACTAACGATTCTGTCAAAAACTGACGCGTTGGATGAGGAGAAGTGGCTTAATATGCTTGGCACGTTCGTCAAGGACTGGTTTAGATATGAGTCACATTTTGTTCATGGTAGAGATTCTCTTGTTGACATTTTAAAAGAGCGTGGATTACTATCTGAGTCCGATGCTGTTCAACCACTAATAGGTAAGAAATCATGAGTCAAGTTACTGAACAATCCGTACGTTTCCAGACCGCTTTGGCCTCTATTAAGCTCATTCAGGCTTCTGCCGTTTTGGATTTAACCGAAGATGATTTCGATTTTCTGACGAGTAACAAAGTTTGGATTGCTACTGACCGCTCTCGTGCTCGTCGCTGCGTTGAGGCTTGCGTTTATGGTACGCTGGACTTTGTAGGATACCCTCGCTTTCCTGCTCCTGTTGAGTTTATTGCTGCCGTCATTGCTTATTATGTTCATCCCGTCAACATTCAAACGGCCTGTCTCATCATGGAAGGCGCTGAATTTACGGAAAACATTATTAATGGCGTCGAGCGTCCGGTTAAAGCCGCTGAATTGTTCGCGTTTACCTTGCGTGTACGCGCAGGAAACACTGACGTTCTTACTGACGCAGAAGAAAACGTGCGTCAAAAATTACGTGCAGAAGGAGTGATGTAATGTCTAAAGGTAAAAAACGTTCTGGCGCTCGCCCTGGTCGTCCGCAGCCGTTGCGAGGTACTAAAGGCAAGCGTAAAGGCGCTCGTCTTTGGTATGTAGGTGGTCAACAATTTTAATTGCAGGGGCTTCGGCCCCTTACTTGAGGATAAATTATGTCTAATATTCAAACTGGCGCCGAGCGTATGCCGCATGACCTTTCCCATCTTGGCTTCCTTGCTGGTCAGATTGGTCGTCTTATTACCATTTCAACTACTCCGGTTATCGCTGGCGACTCCTTCGAGATGGACGCCGTTGGCGCTCTCCGTCTTTCTCCATTGCGTCGTGGCCTTGCTATTGACTCTACTGTAGACATTTTTACTTTTTATGTCCCTCATCGTCACGTTTATGGTGAACAGTGGATTAAGTTCATGAAGGATGGTGTTAATGCCACTCCTCTCCCGACTGTTAACACTACTGGTTATATTGACCATGCCGCTTTTCTTGGCACGATTAACCCTGATACCAATAAAATCCCTAAGCATTTGTTTCAGGGTTATTTGAATATCTATAACAACTATTTTAAAGCGCCGTGGATGCCTGACCGTACCGAGGCTAACCCTAATGAGCTTAATCAAGATGATGCTCGTTATGGTTTCCGTTGCTGCCATCTCAAAAACATTTGGACTGCTCCGCTTCCTCCTGAGACTGAGCTTTCTCGCCAAATGACGACTTCTACCACATCTATTGACATTATGGGTCTGCAAGCTGCTTATGCTAATTTGCATACTGACCAAGAACGTGATTACTTCATGCAGCGTTACCATGATGTTATTTCTTCATTTGGAGGTAAAACCTCTTATGACGCTGACAACCGTCCTTTACTTGTCATGCGCTCTAATCTCTGGGCATCTGGCTATGATGTTGATGGAACTGACCAAACGTCGTTAGGCCAGTTTTCTGGTCGTGTTCAACAGACCTATAAACATTCTGTGCCGCGTTTCTTTGTTCC
>NZ_BEXF01000059.1 GCF_002897295.1 Brevibacillus reuszeri | reverse complement strand
ATTGCCAAATCCTGTTATATGGAAACTAGAATCTGAGAAATTAGACAATGAAAAACTGGAAAGGTACATAGAGAGAATTTTGTCAGACCATGTAAAAAAGTAGTTGATATTTCCATGTTTTTTTTTTACAATTCTATCAGAACGTGTTTTCTGCTAAGAATACTTGTTCGTATTTTGAAGGGGGTAATTAAATTGATTATTGTTACAGGCACAGTTACAGGACGTAAAGCCGGTACCCCAAAAGAGGACGGCACTTGCTTTGATACTTTGAGAATTGAGAGTCAAGGCAAAGATTACTATGTTGGTTATGATCGCAAGTTGTTGCCGAATGTGGCCAAAGATCAAGAAATAACACTTGCTTGCAATGTTACAGCTAGAAACAACTACATTAATCTTTTTGCAAACGGTCATATCTCTGATGACTTGATTCTCGATCTTTCTAAATACTCAGCTGGTAGTGCGGGTAAATTTGATGACTTTTAAGAAGCCGTTAACCGCACATGAATGGCATAGGATTTCCATGTGGTACATGGAAGCCGAACAGCAGGGAATGGTCTTTGCTGGAGATCGTGAGATTTTGGACAAGCTGGGAGACTTGGCAGAGGATGATGAAGAATGTTCGACGGAGTCCTCGGAAGCGTAATGGCTGCCATTCACTCAATGGACTGGAAAGGGTGGTTAATCATCCTTGCAGTTCCATTGTTGAAAGTATATAGATGGGTGCGCAAGCGTTGGAGGGGGAGAGGCAGATGAATGAAGGTGCAATGACTTCTGATCAGGGTGATCAGATCATCTCCATTCTCCAGCAGATGCAAGCTGATAGTTTAGCCAGGCATCAAGAAATGATAGCGCACATTAAGATGATCGAAGAAATCCAGTTGTATCTGGTTGGCGGTCTGTTCGTGCTTTTAGGTGGGCTGATCTTGTTGGGTTTCTTTGTTGGATGGAGGGCGTTTAAGTGATTGCCCAGTTTGTTCTTGATCGTTTTTTTGATGGTGTCCTGTGGCTCGGCTGGTCTACTGTGTTCGGTTTCGGGTGTGCAGGTGCTATAAATTTATTTAAGAGTTTTGGAGGGGTATCATAATGCGTAATGTTTTGAAAAACGTATGGCAATCTGGCAAGAAAGCAGTTGTTTCTTCTTCTCTGGCGGTTGGTCTTGTAGTAGGTTCCGCAATCTCTGCTTTTGCGGCTGATCCGACTATCGATACAACACAGGTGACTACAACATTCAGTTCCATGACAACAACAGTTATGACCGTGATCGGTGCGGTTGCGGCAACTGCGGTAACTGTAATGGGTATCATCTTGGCGTGGAAATATGGCAAGAAACTTTTCAACATGCTTGCAAAATAGGTTAACTCAGTTAACCGGCAAGGGATGGGCAGAGTCCCATCCCTTTTTTGATTAGGAGGGATATGGTGGAAAAGCTGGTCTTTGGTTCGTTGGTGCTAATGGTGTTGGGCTTGGGATTTGCGAATTATGTTTCGGAAGGTTTGAAGGAACCAGCTGAACAACTGGGGGCACGGACAAACCAGTTAATAGGGCAGGTCATATATGATGCGAAAGTTATTAAGTAAGGCACTCGTAATTTTAATGTGCGTTTCTTTCCTCTCTACGATGTATGTAGAACGCGCTTTTGCGTTCGCTCCCGTTATTGCGGTAGTTGGTGCGGAGGGCTTGGCGATCTTGGAAGGTATCGCGATCAGATCGGGTATACAGTTTGCTTCCAAAGAAGCGGCAAAAACTGTGTTAAAAGGGTTTGTTCAGCGTCAGGGCGTGTCAATGGTAACTAAATTGGATGGTATCGCTAAGACTGCTGTAAAGTCCATTGATAGCAAATGGGTTCGTTACTCGATTGCTGGAGCATTAGGTTTGGAGATCGGGAACGATTTGGCCAACTACATTGATGAGCTGAACGCGACTGTTGACACGATGCCAGATGGTACAGTTCCTGTTAATGTCCCTGTAAGTTATGGTGATGCTTATTGGGGTTCTACTTCCGGTAATGGCTGGTATATCGAGTTGTACGGACTCAGGACGATAGATGGGAAATATGTGGCGGATGGTGTGACGGTCAATTATTACAACGCTGCACAATCTGCTTGGATGAGTAAGAGTTCTACTGCTGTAAAAGGTATTGCAGGCACATATGAGGTTCAAGTGGGTACGTATAGTGCAGGGATTCAGCACTTTATCGTTCGGTACCTGTATTACATGACCATGTCTTACAAAACATTGGATATGGGAGTTCCCCTCACGGCTCCGATCGGCACGGTTGCAACTGGTGATACCGTTTTGGTAAATGAATATTACCCTAAAGGGAAAGTGACTACAAAAAATCCTCCGGTTGTTTTGCCGTTCCCGACTACTGGGGATATGCCCATGGTCATTCCATCCGATTACGTCATAAGTGACCCGACCGTTTTAGATAAAGACATAGATGTTCCTGTTGACCCGACTGTTCCCCCAGGAACGACTAATCCACCTTGGGAGCTTCCGAAAACGGCAACTATTAATATGGAACCGTTGAAGTTGGCTGGTGATCAGCTGACACGTAAATTCCCTTTCAGTATTCCTTGGGATATAAAACGGCAGCTGTCTGTTTTCAATGTGGAACCGCAGACCCCAATCATTAAGATTGACAAGAGTATTCCTGTTTTTGGTTCTGAAGTGAAATTGAAATTTGATATTAATTTTTCGATGTTTGACCCAATAGCGGTAGTGGTCAGGTGGTTCCTGATACTGGCGTTCGATATAGCAATTGTGCTTTCTATTCGTAGGCTTCTGCCGGAGTAGGGGAGGGGTCTTGGTGTCCTCGATTGGTCAGTTTTTTATAGACTTACTAAACTTGATAATTGCAGGGCTAGGAGCTGTTTTACAGGGTTTGATCATGCTGTTTCCAGATACACCCTTTGAGGCTCCTAGTTCTCCACCTTCCTCGGTGAAGCTAGGGTATATTACTTGGTTGATAGATTTTCCGACTATGCTGGGTCATTTATCCTTGGTTCTCACTGCGGTAATTACGTATTATGCCATTCGCGTTATTGCGCGTTGGATAAAGATGGTGAGGAGCTGATGTATTTTGATTTGGCAATATGTCGGCACGATCGGCAGTGGTAAGAGTTATCACGCTTTGGAAAAGATCGTGGAGTACTTGGGGAAAGGGAAGCATGTAATTGCCAATTTTCCGCTTAGTTTCCCTCCGTACATGGTGCGGAAAGGGTATGCAGATCGTTTCTTGTTTTTGCCTGACCATTTGCTGGAGGATGAGCGGGCAATTTCCTTCTTGCTGAAAACTTCAAAGGATATGGGATTCAATGAAGGGGAGGGGAATTGCCTTGTCGTGATCGATGAGGCTGGAAACTATTTTCCCCCAGATAAATCAACTTCCCCGTTGCAAAAGTACTGGAATAAATTTTTTACCCAGTCACGCAAGTTGGGGTATGACTTTATTTTGGTCATGCAGGATGACAAGCAGATTAACAGGACAATTAGAGCTTGTTGTGAGTATGAGATAAAGCACAGGAAAGCGAACAATATTTTCCCGTTCTCGATGTTACCGTTCACGATCTTTATGTATGTTACTTACTGGAAGCAGACAAGAGAACGTTTGAGCAGTGAATCATCCTTGTTCGTGAAGAAATTTTCCTCGTTGTATGATACACACAAACTTTTTGGATCTCTGGAAGATTCATTAGAATTTGACCAGGCGTTTGCTGTGGATCTGCATTGGGGGAATTGTCGTCCGGATCTGTCCGGTGCGAAGGAGGAAACGGCGTGAGGGGAGGGAAGCCCGTAGGGAGGGCGCCCCTCGCGCTGTGTTCCTTCGAACCGCATAAGAAGAAGAATAGGCGTTTAGATGTGTACTTGTCACCTGCTTTGAGTGACCGTTTTTCGATTGTCGCGGAAAAATATGGGGTAAGTATCCAGAGGGTTTTGACCGTAGCAGCTGCATTAGTGGATGATCGGGATTTGATAGATTTTTTTGAGTCTATGGCAGATGTCAAAGATTAGGGTGGAGATTTTTTCCGGGTGTTGTTCCCGGTAAAAATACTACCCCTTTGACAGCGGGTTATCTGATGGATGTAGAAGAAGGTCACCCTTTTGATTCCCCAGCAACCCGTTGCTGGGGTTGCCCCCCGGCGAGGGAATAGCGGTCCAGCGTGCTACGCTGGGCAGGGTTTGGGGGTGCGCCCCCAAGGTTATAGCATATGAGGGCTGAAAATGGTAGATAAAGTATAATGATGACGTTTTTGGTAGAAAAAAAAACACCCTCATGGTAAGCTAGTAATTGACTAGATCACTAAACGTACCGTAGAGGAGTGTCTTTTTCTATGTCTAATTTTAACAGTTCTTTCGATGATTTTAAAGAGGAAGATTTTGACGATTGGGAGGTTCATGTACACGGGGCCCATAGTAACACCCCCGTAGGTTGTACATCGACTCCAAATTTGCCCGTAAAGAGCAGAAAAATTAAAGTCCTTTTTGACTGGTTCGGTTTTACCTTCAGTTACGATTTTTGGACTGTTCAAAAGGTTCAAGAATTCCTAAATCAATTCATCGGTATTCCTCTCGATGGGTGGGCAGAGGGTCGTAAAAACTATGAGGGTTACGGCGAATCTATTGAATTTGAACACATCATCATCTATTACAACGGTACAGAAGAGCAGGGAATACATATCGACATAACTGGTCAGGGTTGCCGTTTTTCAGAAGTGATGTTTACACGCCTGGGCGTGGATAAATACAACTGGTACAACGTAATCGAGGGGGTTGTTTCTGGTGGCGGTAAGTTCTCTCGTATAGATGTGGCGATTGATGACCATGATGGTATGTTCGTTATGCGTGATGTGTTTTTTAAATTGCTAGAAGGGGAGATTACTACCAAGTTTCATAGCTGGAGACCCGGTGGGGATTTTGATTTCAACAAGAGCAATAAGGGTCTGACTCTTTATTTTGGTAGCAAGCAAAGTGATTTCACTGTTTGTATGTATGAAAAAAATAAACAGTTGGCATTGAAAGATGTTGTTTGGAATCGTATAGAGTTACGGTACAAGCGGAAAAGAGCAGTTGATTTCAGTAATTTGTTGCTCTCGATGGGTGGAGATCACTATAAAGATTTGGGAGTTATAGCAGCTGGTGTGTTGAAAGAGTACATAAAATTTAGAGAGCCTTCGAACGATAGTAACAAAAGACGCTGGAAAGTTTCTCCTTGGTGGGAAGAGTTTTTAGAAGGAGTCGAGCCTTTGAGGGTTGCCAGTGCTCTCCCTGATCGGACAGTTTACTCAATTCATGAATGGCTATCTAAGTCGGTTTCCAAATCTATTGCTATGCTTCTTTTCGCTTATCGCGGGATAGATGATAAGTGGATGGATAAATTGATCAAAGAGGGGCTATCTAAAGTTTCTGCAAAAGATAGAATCATTGTAGAAGAGTTTAGGAGACTCTATGAATTTTCATTGCCCCAAGCAGATATTAAAGATGTAGATATTTCCGATTAAATTACTGACCTTTCTGCTGTATGAGCAGAGGGGTCTTTTTTGTTATGCTAAAGGAAAAAATTTCTAATGAAGAGGTGGTGTGGGATGATGTCACCACGTCCAAGGAAGCCAGAGGAAGAAAAATCGTCAAACCTAATCATAAGATTGCCAAATCCTGTTATATGGAAACTAGAATCTGAGAAATTAGACAATGAAAAACTGGAAAGGTACATAGAGAGAATTTTGTCAGACCATGTAAAAAAGTAGTTGATATTTCCATGTTTTTTTTTT
>NZ_BEXF01000058.1 GCF_002897295.1 Brevibacillus reuszeri | reverse complement strand
TGTATTGATTCAGATGGGATACGGAGAACGAAAGGGGCAAGGACCACGGATCCTCGACTTGGATCAGCCCCTTGGTACGATTACTGCAGGTGGAAACAAGTTTGGATTAGCACAGGCAACTCTTCAGTATAACGGTGAAATTGTATCTTCAATGGAAATCGAAGATCACGCTGAGGAGGTCGGGGACTTCTTGATGCAATATAACGGCACCAGTATCGGACAGACACCGGATCAATCAGTGAACACTATTACGGTAGAGGATGCCCGTGGTTTGGTGATTGTTATACAGGGCATTTCCTACCGAATTGTAGATATCGGTTTCCGGATGCTTGAGCCTCATGAACTGTTTGCTGCTCAGGGCTTTCCATCTAATTACATCATAAACATTGATGCTGAAGGAAAGACAATTTCGAAAGCATCTCAGGTCGCCAGATGTGGGAATTCAGTACCTCCGGATCTCCCGAACGCCTTGGTTCGCGAGAATCTGCCTCATCTCTGCACGGGAGCTGGAATGCGACTTACGTTCGAGCGTTACGCGAAAGTTTCTGCAGTGGGCCAGTTGGCTTTCTCCATATAAGAATCGGAAAGCTCTTCCTTCAGGGAAGGAAGAGCTTTTGAAATAAGATGGTAGCTTGCAAGTTAAATCATAGGAGGAAATAAAAATGAGAAAACAATTAGTTATAAAAATAGACATTGAAGACAATTCCCCGGAACAGGAAAATTGGTTGGTTGATATGGATGCATTGACATTTACGATTCAAGATAGATTAGAAGTCCCAGATGACGTGACGGTTCATAGTATCGAATTAAGTCAGGATTCAGATAGTTGCCAAAGCGCTGGCCAACAGAACGAAAATCTAAACCTAAAAGGAGAAATGAATAATGAATAAAAACGTTGAGTCTAAAAAAATAGCTGCTCAAAATATACATTGCCCGTTGTGCTTACACATTGGAGTCCCAGATCAGGAAATTGAATATATCGTTTACCAAAGTAATGAGCATTCAAATGAGCTTCCTGATGGGACTTCAGCTATTAGTTATCAATGCACTGCGTGTCAATTTGAATTCCCAATCCCTACGAGTATCCTTCTTAGAGCCTCCGTAAAAGAAGAGGTAGAAGATGATAGACTGCGGGTGATCATGCAGGATCTAGCTCAGGCATATACATCGATTCGGTCATATCCAGAACTGGACAATGAAGATTATCTCTTCTTCACTGGCGTTGATCTTCAGACAAAGCTACCCGTTCAAATTCAAATTGACCTGAAGACTTGCATGATCTATGACCGGAAGATAACAGATGAAAGTTGGGTAGAGTGTTGGGATATTGAGCCGCCATCTGTTCAACTCCACAAAGAAATGATGAAACAGATTGCTGATGAATTGAAAGCCTTCTTGCTGAAAAAGGATCTCTGGAAAGGGACTATCCTATATTTCAATCAAATGGCCTACCATAGTACAGACGGGATTCTGACGTATGCAGATCCACGGAATCACCTAACCTATTGTAATCCGGAAACATTAACCGCAAGTTTCTATCAATCAAGATTGGCCGAAGTGCTGCAGCTGGGCGATACAAATGCGGATGGTACACGTTCATGGGGTACTCGGAATGAGCTTACGGAGCTTCTGAAGAAATACGGTTATCGTTATGAGCTTGGGAATCAATGGAATTTCGCTCTATTCAGCTTGCATGGTGGCTAAAAGAAATCGTATCCCAAAATATATATGGGGGCTAATGCTACCGGATCTAAGGCGGCAAAATACGCCCCCTAAGATCCGGTACGCACCGCTGTCGGGTTACTCCAACCGATAACTAGAGCACCTAAAACGGGGAGGATCATCCCGTTTAAGGTGCTCTACGTTCCTGGATGTCGCTTAACACCCGCCACGGAGCCAACGACCAGGTCATCTCAAATCTAGAAAACCTTCTTGAAAGAAAAATCAAAAAAACCAAGCCTAAAGGGCATGGATAGAACCGGTAGCTGCCGGTTCTTTTTTATTGGAATCATTTTTTTCACTTTTGACATCCGCATGGTAACAGGTGGCAGTTCGACTAGACTTCCGGCGGACCGAGCCTCCGGCTTCGCCCCTCCATCCACCGGAAGCCAAGTCTCTCAGTCGAGTAGTCAAGGGGCAAAAAGTTTTTTTCTCTTTCAAGAAGAACCGGGTCGAAAAAAACTTTCTTGCTTGATCCCTTGACTACCCACCTATGCCCCTGTTCCCAAGCTCCGCGTCAAAAGGGAAAAAAATGCCCTTCCGGGATTCCATCCCATGCGGCTGTCAAAAGGGCTTCAGGTGATGCGTACACCTGAGTCCTCACATACTTTTATCCTCCAGAACCAAATTCGGTGCCGATGGCACCGATTGGAGAATTTTTGATTAGTGCGATCTGGAAAGATAAGAGGCTTCAGATAACAGAGCATTAGAAAACGGTGTCCGAGTGCTTCTGGATCTGCAAGTGGAAGGGGTTCTCAAGATGGTCGTTCGTGAGCTTTATGTGGTCGCAGCAATTATTACTGGGCAAGTACAGTGCAGTGCTTGCCCCAAACCAAATCTGAAAGGATGTTATGAAATGAACGTTGTTGTACTGGTGAAAATGAACGATGAGTTAGTCGAAGAGGTTGAGACTTTTGGGGGTCCAACTGCCTTACCGGATGTTATGAAGGCTTTCCAAGATTGGACAGGGGTATCTTATTACGATTTTGCAAGACGGTATCATACAACAGATGAAGATTCCTTGGATATTTTGGGCGAGGAATTTGCTGGCACGAAACTATATTTCAACAAGGTCAAATCGATCCCGGATGAAAATCAAGAAAATTCGCTCGAATCGATGATGACTCTGAGTACTGCCCATATTACTCAGGAAGTTGCAGATGAGTTATTGGAGGACGCATATTCATGTCAATTAATCTACTATCCTAAATCTGAATACGGATATTTTCTCTGTGTTCTGGAAGATGAGTTGGAAAACGAAAATAGCCTTCCTGAATGCTTAAAGGACATTCTGGCTTGTGCCCGTTCGAAGGGGGTGCAGTGGGTGATGCTTGACCGCGATGCGGACACCATTCCCGAATTACCAGTCTTTGACTGGTAATTCGGATCAGATTCACGCCACCACTACATATCCCACTTCGAAAGGTAGATGATCAAATATGTTAAATCAGTACGAATCTATGGTAGGAAAGCATTTCAATCAGGTAGAGGTGAAAATGCTTTGTGCGTTGATCGATCAGCGTATGGAGAAATCATTACCGTCTTCCGATTTACGTATGTCACTCATTCAAGAAATCCAAAAAATACAGAAATCGATGGGTTACCTTAACGATCAACAAAAGAAAGCCAAGCAACGAATCAGGCGCGATATTAACCAGTACCCAGATTCAAAAGAGGATGCAATTATTTTTTGTAAACATATTGATGGTACTGAGTTTTCGATATCGATTTCTGACAACTATATTCTATGGAATAGTGATGGCATGACGATTAATTTATCTTTCAAATATAATACGAAAATAATCGGAAACAAATATATTAGGGCAATTGTTCCGAAATTTTCGAGTGAATTCTATGCAGGTTCTTATACTGTGCAGACTGCTGTATTTGAGGAAATTTATTTCAATGATATTGCTGAGTGCAGCGACTTCTATTTACTAGAGGCACTATTTACAGTCTCTGAGCAAGAGAAGAAGACCCTGGGCACCAAGATCTGCATCGAATGTGGACAGCGTTCGGCAGTTCCGGATTTTAACTCAAAGGGACATGTCATTGGTAACTTGGAAAAGCCGAGGGAATCCCGAAAGGTTGTAGAATATCAGTGCCAAAACTGTTCAACTATCTTTTATAAATAAAACACTTGTGAGGGTGGACCTTCGGGTCCTCTCCTAACCTTTAGATGGCAATCCGATATTGTATAAGGGGATGTGAAGAGAGTGCAATGTAAAAATTGTGGGTATTGCAAGCAACGCGGAAGACAACAAACACAAAGTAACCGACAAGGACGGAAGAAATACTTCTGTGTGAATCCAGAAACACTACTTATGAAAGATCGAGGGCTACCCTTAAATAATTTTATTGATTTTGGAACAATGACATCAGAAAGTCCATTAGCGTTAAAAACGGTGAAACGATGGTGCCCATTGAAAGTAAAAAAAGAAGAGCAGCACATACCAAGATAAGAGGCATGGAGAGATCCGACAGCTCCGGATCTTTTCTATTTAATACTCATTTTCGCTTTTGACATCCGCATGGTAACAGGTTACAGTTCGACTAAGCTTCCGGAAGGCCGAGCCTCCGGCTTCGCCCCTCAACCTCCCGGAAGCTAAGTCTCTCAGTCAGCCAGTCAAGGGGCAAAAAGTTTTATTCTCTTCCAATAGCATGAATCGAAAAAACTTTTGTGCTGATACCCTTGACCGTCTGTCTATGTACCTGTTCCCAAGCTCCGCGTCAAAAGGCGAAAATTCGCCCTTCCGGGACCAAGTCCCATGCGGCTGTCAAAAGGGTTTGAGCTTATAAAATCAGATTGCTTGCTCACTTTTTTAGAGCTAATAAATGAGAGGAGGAAGGTGTAAATTGTAAATTATATTTTACAATTTATATCGTATACGGTATAATGAAGACAATAATTGAATTTCTACCTGACGAATTGGGCAATGAACCTGTCCTCGATTTGATTAACGATATCCGATTAAAAGTAGACAATGACGCGGATATGATGCAACTATTCACATTCATCATGCGAGGGTTGGAATTTTTGGAGATTCACGGTCTTGATGCTATGGATACGTATTTTATTGATGAGACAGAAAGCGGATTTCCGTACACGATCAGGTTGGTGAAGGAACTTCGGAATCATGTACCTTTATTGGAATTCCGAGTGAATTGGAAAAATGCTGGTGCATTCAGATGTATTTTCTTCGAACATCGGGTAGGGAATCTGCAAGTCTTACTAATGGTTAAGGCTGTATTGAAACAAAACACCTACTCAGCAGAGTTTGAAAGGATCGCAGTAGAAGCGGAATTGGTATATAAGGATTTTACGAGCAACCCAGAGAAGTACATAAACTTTCAAGGAGTTGATCAGTATGAGTAAAGAACTGGGTCAAAGTTTTAAAGAATTAAAGAAGTCTGCTAGAGATATTCCCGAAGTTCGGGAATATCTAGATAGCTTCTCTGTTGCTGTGGGAAACCTGATTTTTGCGCGGCGTAGAAAGCTGGGGATATCACAAGCTGAGTTGGCTAGATTGGCAGGAACGACACAAGCCAAAATTTCCAACATCGAAGCTGCCAAACAAAATGTTACGATTGATACACTTAATGCGGTATTTTCTGCACTTGGTTTAACACAGCTCATACCCGTATTTAACGATGAACAAGCGGCTACTTATTCAAACTGATTATTGAAATTCCTGAAGACAAAGACGGTTGCATACCGTCTTTTTTTTGTGCGTTTTTTAGTAGTCGATCCGAATATCTAAAAGGTTGCTTCGCCTGCTGGCGAACCTTTGATTTTTATGGTCTATTACAATCAGTAACTCCGATTTATGTCCGGACAGCTTGGTAGATTTATTCTCATTGATAAGATGCCGAGACTCAATAGTCTGGGCATTTTCTGGTTTCACGAAAATCTCAAATCACTTGTTCTTTTCATTTATGAATATATATATGGAAGTGAAAATTAAAGTTAGAAGTAATAACTCTACTAACAACCTCCCTGTTGCGAGTTCATAAATTACATTATAACCGTTAATTTCTCTACCATGTTCGATGCCAGACCAAAGAGGAGCAAATGTAAAGCTATCGAATTCTCTTTGTGGGCCCCACACTTTATTGAATGGTACAAATAAGACTCCAAATACTAAAAGACAAATCATATACAAAAATGTAATCCACTGTTTT
>NZ_BEXF01000057.1 GCF_002897295.1 Brevibacillus reuszeri | reverse complement strand
GAGGTTTGCCGCCAACTTCCTTCAGATTCCACCTCACGGTGGACACCCTTGTCTTAGGCTAATGGTTACTACTGCCTTCACCATTCGGGACTTTAACCCTAGAGATAACGCCCATGCTGGGCGCACATGAAAAGACCAACGAACCTGTTGATTCGCTGGTCTCTTATCCATTTCGAAAGAAGGCACACAATTCCTGCTGCTTATCAAAAGAATTGCAGATATTTCGCCATCAAGTACGCTTTATGATTCGTCACCTGACGTATCAGCTTTGGCCTCTTCAGCTTGTTCTGTCTCACTGGCTACTTGATTCACTTCTGTATGCTTTGGTTGATCGGCAGATGCGGGGTGGATAGCCTTGGCAAGCAGTGCGGCATAGGCTTCGGAGCCCTCTCGATTTAAATGCACGCCGTCCTTGTAGAAGTAGGAGCTTTTTCCTGCACTTGCTGCGTACCAGTCAATCAGGCTCGTGTGTGGATAGGCTGCTGCAACCTCCGCCAATGTGGTATTCACGACACTCTCCCAAGGCTTCGGTACTCGAGTGTTTACCAGAATGATCTGATCGACACCCTCTAATGAATGCAGCAGCTTCTCCAGCTGTTTTTTGCTGAAGGAGCCGTTTGTACCGAGCTCAATGATAACGCGATTCCCAAGCAATCCTTTTTCTTTTAGCTTTGCTACCAGTTCTGGTGCTTGTGACATTTGTCTGCCAATTTTGGCATCAATGACGATGCCGGGGAGCAGTTTTTCCAGGTGCGGAGCCACATCAAGCATGACGGAGTCTCCTACTGCTGTGATGCCCTTTCCAGAGCGAACCGCAACCTTTTCAGGGGGCTTTGTCTGTTCTTGGTTCTCTGAGTTGACTTTCCCTTGTGAATCTGTGCCTTTGGATTCGTCAGGCTTATTTTCATTCGCCGCATCTTGTATTTGTTCACCAGCGGATTTGTCTTGTGTCGGTTTTTCAGTTTTTGCTGGTGTTTTAGCCGAGTCATTCGTTTTGACGGGTGTGGTAGGCTTTTTACCCGTTTCAGGCTTGCTCGGCAGAGGAACGACAGGGCCATGTGGACCAAGCCCAGCATCGAGCTGACTGTTTTTCCCTTGCTCTTCTGGCAATTGCGCCATACCAGATGATTGCGTGGATTCGATTGCTTCTGAATCCGACAGTGGCATACTTGCTGTTGCGTCTGAGCGCAGAGATGCAACGCCGAAATACGTCACACACAAGATGATTGCGCAGCCCGAAGCAATCCATCGAGTTCGTGTATATCGCTTAGATTCCTTACCTTGCTTCTCGGGACGCAAATTTGCCCAAACCTTGCCCAAGGCACCTCTTCGAATCGGTTCTTCTATATACTTCCATGACAATGCTGCCAGGACAAGCGTTGCGGTCAGTTGAAGAATCGCGCGGGTGATCTGACTCCATTCACTTTGTTCAACCGTTGGGGTAGTCATTACGATAATGGGATAGTGCCATAAATAGATGGCATACGAACGTACACCTAGCCAGCGCAGCGGCTTACACCCCATCCATCTGGCAAAATGACTTGCTGGATGTGCAAGCACGGCAACTACGACAGCGCTCACGAGGGACAGCAGGACTAATCCTCCGCGGTATAAAAAATCATCATACTGATTTGTTTTCCAAATGCTGTAAAGCAAGATAGCCAGACCTAAATAGCCAATCGTATCAAGGGTTATGCGAGCTTTCACAGATATATCGGGGGACAGTTTTCGGCTCGGCCAGACCATAGCCAGTACCGCGCCAATAAGAAGGGCAAAAACCCGTGTGTCCGTTCCGTAATAGACCCGACTAGGATCTAGACCTGGTTCATAGAGGAGTGCCATCGCCAGGGCGGACAATGCTGCTGCGACGACAGTGAGCATAATGAGTGGACCGCGGCGTTTGACAAAATGTAAACCGAGGGCAAGTAGTAGCGGCCAGAACAAATAAAATTGTTCCTCAACAGCCAGTGACCACAAATGACCGAGTGGAGAAGGCGGACCAAATTTTTCAAAATAGGAGACATCCTGAAAGATAAGCCACCAGTTACTGACGTACAAAATAGCCGCTGGCACGTCACCGCGTACACTTGACATTTGGGCTGGTGAGAAAATGGATACCCATGCCACTACCAGAATCAAGAGCGATAATAAAGCGGGCAATAGCCGCCGTGCTCTGCGTATCCAAAAATCCTTCATATCGAGGCGACCATGACGAGCCCACTGTGCAATGAGCAAATCGGTAATCAGATAGCCTGAGAGGACGAAAAAGATCCCGACGCCCAAAAGTCCTCCAGGTGCCCAGTTGTAGTTCAGATGATAGACGATTACGGCAAGTACCGCCAGAGCTCTTAGTCCGTCTATTCCGGCCATGTAACGGCTGGTGCCTTTGATTGGTTCAGGCATTGTGACGGCCTCCCTTGCTCTTCAGTTGGCGATGCTTACTTGTTTTCTTGCCATTTGTTGCTCTTCGTTGTTCGTGATCCCAGGTGTGATTGCTTTGTTTGATTACCGTACTCGTCATGCAGTTCATCTGCATACTCCCCTTTTACTTCTGTTCTGTTTTACTTTTGTAGGTGGACGGGGGCAGCCAATACACATCGGGAAATGCGCGCGAAAATGAATGCAAAAACCCCTGATTTCCAAGAAGAGGAAGAAAACGGGGTTGGTCTCGTTCATAATCTTTATGGATGATGAATTTATCCAAACATCATGGCCCGTATTCAGGATGTGAACAACTACTCACAGTCAGATTTTTTTCGTTCTCCTTCTTACTTATGTATGCTGCATCGCCTCATTCCTGCCCGGTATTTTACGGAAATGACCCGGACGATCGCGAAGTTCATCCGTACTTGCGCTAAACCTCGTGTATCCTGATTATAAGACGCTTCAGTGGATAAACGCGTTACAAATTGTTTACAATTTATCATTGAATTTTTCCCGGTAAATCACACCAAAAAAAGAAAGAGCTACTGGCCCATTTTCGTGCCAATAGCTCTATTTCTCTACCCTCATAATCTAATTGATAGAAACAATAATAGCGCTTATGTCAGGTGCATTAAACGTGATGGGTAAACAAATAATTCAGGAACAATCCCCCGCTGACTACTGCAATCGCCATGCAGACAATCCCACTGCGCACACGCTGAGATACGAGTCGCATAAAGCCAAGACAAAAGAAAACACCAGTCACCAGAAAATAGGAGATTCCGACCCAGAACAAACTCCATGGCAAGTTGGCAAAATCGATGTTACCCAATCCTGAACACCTTCCCCGTTTCATTCTACTTTTCATTCTTTCTACGATGAACCTTTATTATAACATCCAGATATCCTGTTGATGCCAATTTGAGTCGAACGTAACAGAAGTGTCATACATCTCCATCTCATTTGAATCAAGTGAGGGAGTCCGCAGGCTCCTCGATCCATTCCACACCAACAGGGAAAATTGCTTTTACATGTTTGCGCAGCTTTTCATCACGATGCAGCTCAGCGCTATAAAGCGTGACGATTCCCTGATCCTCTCTGGTGCGAATTAATCGGCCTATTCCTTGGCGTAGACGAAGCAGCATATACGGCATATCTACCTCTTCCCTAGCAGAAGCGGCTGCTTTTCGTTTCGCGGTAAAGACTGGATCGTTTGGCGGGAATGGCAAAGACCAGATGATCACGTTTGATAGAGATGGTCCAGGAACGTCGAGACCTTCCCATAAGCTGACAGCACAAAGACTACTCGCTTCGTCATTTTGGAAGCATGAGATCAAATGGCTAATTTCCTGATCTCCTTCATACAAAAAATGCAGATGAGCGATCTGTGAATAGGAACCAATCGCTTGTTTGAACTGCTTCATTTCTTCTATCGACGAAAACAGCAGTAATGCTCTTCCTTGCGTCTGTTGCAGCTGCTTGACTGCACTGTTCATTTTATCCGTAAAAAGGTCGTTTCCAGACAGCTTGGGAACAAATGCTTTCATTTGCTCTTCATATTCGTAAGGAGAAGGTACTGAAAAGGAAAGATACTTTTCGATCCCTAAGCTTCCTGCTACAAATTGGAAAGCGCCGTCTACAGATAAGGTTGCTGAAGAAAAAATAATCGGCATATTTTGCGAGAAGACACGCTCACGAAGAACTTCCTGCACCAGCTTTGGCATGACAATCAATGTCGGTCCTGTCACCTCTTCTGTCATCCACGAAATGACATGTCCCGGGTCCTGAAACAATCGAAGTGCCAGCTGCATCATTTCCAAATGCTCACCAACGATTCGCAATTGAAATTCATCGAGTGTATAGAGACCGCTTTCAAGTGCCAGCTCTTCTTCGATCCAATCTACCAGGCTCGTGAAACGGTGAATCGACTGGAGCAGTTCTGGATGAAAGTGAATCTCTTTGCGATTGGAGCCGACAACCGCTTTGCTCTCTTCATCCAAGCGGGAAAATAACTCTTCGCTTTGGGCGATGGCTTCTTCAATGGCTACTGCCAGCGACTCCCGAATCTCTCCCTTAAGCAAGCGTGTAATAACCTCTTCAAATACAGCATGGTTGAGCTTATAGGTTAATGCTTTTTGCGCGGCAGGCTCAAGCAGATGGCCCTCATCAAAAATAACTGAGCTGTGCGGAGGGAGCAAAGGAAGCTGCCCGCCCCGTTTTCTCGTCTCATATGTCCACACATGCTCCATATAAAAGTCATGCGAACAAATAATTAAATCGGCCGATTGGCGATAATGATTTCTGGATAAGGTTTGACCACAGCGATGCTGCTTGTCACAGGAAAAGCAATCTTGAAACGTATCCCAGTTCATTTTTGCCCATCGCTCGTCATCCAGCTCTGGGTACGTACTGCGATCTCCGTATGGATAAAAGGATTGCAGGGCTTCATGCGTGTGCACAAAAGAAGGCAGCTCCAAATAAATCTGCTGATATGCTTCTCCTTCTTCCGGCTGGTATCTGGCCTCATCCAGCTTTCGCAGGCATACGTATTGATCCGGAGATTTTCCCAATCGAGCATCAATCGTCAGGTTCAGATGCCGTGCAAGCTTCGCGATATCGCCTTCAGGCTTGACCAGCTGCTCGATCAATGACTCATTCGCACAGGCGATAATTGCAGGCTTTCTCGTATAACGGGCATAACAGACCGCGTATAACAAATAGGCAAGTGTTTTCCCTGTACCAACTCCTGCCTCTGCAAAGATCGTTTGCTTCTCGGCAAAGGCACGCTCCAGCTGAAAGGCCATGTAGATTTGCTCGTCTCTTACTTCGAATCCTGCTTCAGGCAAAATTTCATAAAATACGTCCGCTACCCAATCGCTCACCTGCGAAATGAATGGTTGTGACGGATCGTACGCAAAAGGATACCGTTCCACTTCTGACCTGCCTCCAATTAATGAAAAGAATCATCTTTGGTTTATACCAACATGTAATAATGACATGTCTACGCGATAAACACAATACGAGACCTTCAAAAAAAGCGAGACTGCCTTAAATTTATCGAATGGGAAGCTTTCAGGGCGATTCGTGGTAAGATGGAGGAGGAAAAGTACATAACCGAAGTCTTACGTAGGAGTGATTTGGCAATGGAAAAAGTCATGTTTATTGAAATCGGAATGGGCATTGATCTACATGGTCAAAACGTTACCAAAGCAGCAGTTCGTGCTGTACAAAATGCCATCCATCATAATTCGATGCCGGGCCTTCGTTCTGTTCTTCCAGACAACGACATTCATAACATGAAAGTAAATGTACGACTGGCTGTTCCCGCTGACAAGGACAAGCTCGACTTGGAAACAGTTCGCGCTGAATTGCCATATGGAAGTGTGACGTTTGACGTGATTGATGGCGGGATGCTCACAAGCAGTGGTGTCGTAATCGCTGAAAAAGACGACATAAACGATCTTGCCTATGTGGTCATCGCCTCGGTAGAAGTAGGCTACTAACCCCTACTGGAAATAAATAAAATACCTCCCTCAAATTGAAGTGCCCCCTGTCAAGTAGACAGTAAAAAAACAAAAACTTGGACACCAATCAAAAAATGGTTGGTGTCTTGTTTATGCTGCTGATGTCTTGAGATGTTCTCTATATTCCATTGGGGCCATACAC
>NZ_BEXF01000056.1 GCF_002897295.1 Brevibacillus reuszeri | reverse complement strand
GAGGTTTGCCGCCAACTTCCTTCAGATTCCACCTCACGGTGGACACCCTTGTCTTAGGCTAATGGTTACTACTGCCTTCACCATTCGGGACTTTAACCCTAGAGATAACGCCCATGCTGGGCGCACATGCAAAAAGTCTCTGAAATCACAAGATATCAGAGACTTTTTTTCAAAATTCATGTTTATTCTCGGCCATTTGGAGGAAAAGAAGATAGTACTCTATTTTTTCCCGTGAGGTGGAACTAGTGAATCGAACAAGCATACATGAGCCTCTGGATGCCAAAAAGATGATCATCCGCGATTTTAGTAATTTGCTAGACACGATTCCTAATCAGGATGATCAGGTGACTATTCAAAAATTTCTCCGTTATTTACAAAGTCTGATCAGGATCAAGCAGGTAGTACCGCCTGTCGTAGAAATCATGACGGTTATCAAGCATAACAAGCCCTTGCTCTACCATGCTGCTCGTCGTGCTGTCATGACCTCAAGCAACCTGCATATGCTCTTCCAGCTCGATATGGACTTGCAATTGGCACAAGAGAGGCTGAAGCAATTCGATCAATAGCTTTTCGATTAGGCTTTAAGTTGCTCAGGATTGAGGCACTCAAGCTCCGGAATGACAAAACGACCATCCTTGCGAATCAACACGCCGTCAAACCAAATTTCTCCTCCGCCCCATTCTGGGCGTTGAATCGATACCATGTCCCAGTGTACAGACGATTTGTTGCCATTATACGCTTCGTCATAGCACTGACCAGGTGTAAAGTGAAAACTGCCATCAATTTTCTCGTCAAACAAAATGTCTTTCATTGGATTGCGGATGAAAGGATTTACCCCGATCGCAAATTCTCCAATAAAACGTGCTCCCTCGTCTGTATCAAGAATTTCGTTTAGTCTTTTCGTATCGTTCGCAGTTGCCTCTACAATTTTACCGTCTTTAAATGTCAAACGTACATTTTCAAATGTAAAGCCATGGTAAGGTGTAGGGGCATTATGCGTAATCGTTCCGTTTACCGAATCTTTTACAGGCGCCGTGTACACTTCTCCATCAGGAATATTGCGAAGCCCTGCACATTTCACAGCCGGAATATCCTTTATAGAGAAAGTCAAATCGGTTTCAGGACCAACCAGGCGTACTTCATCTGTCCGATTCATTAATTCAACCAAGCTATCCATTGCTTTGTCCATTTTGGCATAATCGAGATTGCAAACTTGGAAATAGAAATCCTCGAATGCAGCTGTCGACATGTTAGCCAATTGAGCCATGGATGGGTTCGGATAACGCAGAACAACCCATTTCGTATGGGGTACGCGAACATTCATCACAGGCAATTCGTACAGGCGTGAGTACATGCCCAGCTTGTCTCCAGGTACATCCGCCATTTCATTAATATTACTTGCGGCACGGATTCCGATATAGCCGTCCATTTGCTCCATGAGAGCTACTTCGTTCTCGGCCATTACCTTCAATTGCTCTTCGTTGCAATTCATCGCAATCTCGCGGCTTAGAGATGGATTAATCACTTGTACGAAAGGGCTGCCACCAGCTTTGTAAATTTCGCGAACCAGGGCCGCTACTAATTCCGGTGTTTCCCCTTTTGCGTTAATCAACACTTTCTCTCCCGGTTGTACTCTTACAGAATAGTTAACCAGGTTATATGCCAATTGCTCCAAACGAGAATCTCTCATCAACGACACACCCTTTTTAAATTTTCTGATTTCCCTATGTATTTTTACTGATAAACGATAAAAAGTCAATAAAATATATTTTATTGACTTCACATTATCAAAGCTGTCTTCATGAACAATACTCCGATTGAAACCAAAAAACGCTTTGTCCTTCAAAAGGAGCAAAGCGTTTTTATTCGTGGTAATTTATTTGTCGTTATCAGCTGCTGGAGGCATCAAGGACCAACCAGTGCGATTTGCAATATCTTGTGTTGCATTGCGGCCAATTGCAATGGTCTCATCTTCGCCTGGCATAGCGTTCCAGCCAGATGCTGGTGCCACTACTGGCGTAGAGTTTGGTGCTACAACCACGTATTCGTCTTCACCTGGCATTGCTGCCCAGCCAGTCGCTGGTGCAAAAACAGGAGTTTTGTCGCCGAGCACTACAAATTGGTCTTCAGCTGGCATGAAAATCCAGCCGCTTCCTGGTGCATAAACATATTGATATCCATTTACGCTTACGAATTGATCTTCGCCTGGCATTGCTACCCAACCGGATGCTGGAGCTACAACATTTCCTTGGTTGTCACTGATGATCACATACTCGTCTTTACCTGGCATTATGAATCCGCCAGCTGCTGGGCTGGTTGGCTGATTTACAGGCGCAACGGTTGTGGTAGGTGCTTCTGTCGTAGTGGAAGCCTCTGTAGTAGGAACAGTCGCTTCCTCTGCACAAGCCGCTTGTGCAAACAATGCTCCGCTCAAAATCAAAGTTCCCATCATTAATGTGCTGCTCTTTCTCATATGTGTACACTCCCATTCCCGTAGTACACACATTGTCTGCTGAAATGTCCCCCACCTGCTAAGCTGACGGCATCGCTACATGCATTGCTTCATTTTCCTAAGAAAATGAGTAAACTGTTCCAACTCGTCGTCGCTTAGGTTTTCCATCAGCTTTCCAATAAGCGCTCTTCTCTGGCACAATAGACCCTCCAGCATCGGAAGTCCTTTTTGCGACAGATTGACCCACACTACGCGCCGATCCTCCTCATCACGCACCCGGTCAACATAACCAGCCTTGACAAGTCGATTTAGCGCAATCGTGGTTGCACTATTGGATTGCTTTAGAATTGTCGCCAGCTCAGATACTGTACTTCGCCCTTTATGGTGAAGCACACGTAGCAAAATAAATTGCTTCGGACTGATCTGCTCTTCTTCTTCCAGCCAATGGCTGATAAAAAAGCGAGCCATCTCGACAAATACTCGATCCAGTTCCTCAATTTTACTGGCGCGGGACATGTCGCTCACATCATCACCTATTTTCAGAAAGTAAATAATAGAAGTACTTTTACTATAAAACTATATAACCTAAGCACATGAAGAGCAATAGAACTCTTCAAATTATTTACTTAATTTATAGGTATGTATGAACTGAGACAAAGTGTTTACTACTTAATATTTTTACTGTAAAACCTCTTTGCAACATCATCTTACCTCAAACAGGAAAAACTGACAATAGCCGATGATGGCAAATTCGTGACCAAACTTTTTTAGAACTTTGTTCAAAAATTTGGCTTTTTAGCACGGAGAAAATCAATTCCATCTATTTCCTTGAATCTTCTTTCGTATCCATTCGTAAAGCATGTATAATAAAAGGGCAGTTTCGGACGTTGATACCTTTGTCCAAGCGTGAATCCCAGAAACTACATACATAGGAGAACAAGTCTATGGAACAAACCAAAAGTACGACGAAATGGAAAAGTGAATTGCTTGATTGGTTAAAATCGTTTGTCTTGATTGGCGGTTTGACTGCCTTTATCTACGTGTTCGTGATGGCTCCATACGTCGTTCAGGGACGTTCGATGGAGAGCACGTTGCATGACCGCGAGCGTGTCATCGTCAACAAAGCCATTTATTATTTGAAGGATCCAAAACCCGGAGACATTGTGATTATTCATCCTGATGCGAGCGGAGACAACTGGATCAAACGGGTCGTTGCTGTAGCGGGCGATACGGTGGAGGCAAAGGATGATCAGCTATACGTGAACGGAAAGCCACTAGGCGAGGAATACTTGACTGCCAACAAGCTGAAAGCTTCCGCAGCCGGTGTAACGCTAACCGAAGATTTTGATCCCATCACCATTCCTGAAGGCAGTGTTTTTGTGATGGGAGACAACCGAAACAACAGCATGGACAGCCGGGTAATCGGCCCTGTGAAGCTGGATCATGTCGTTGGTCGCGCTGAAGTCGTTTATTGGCCGTTATCGGATATTCGCCTTCCTCATTAAAAGATGAAAATCAAGCAAAAAAGCCGCTCCTCGTGAGCGGCTTTTGATTGTGTAACAGCAGTTTTACTGTTTTTGGGCGGTGCCATCCTCAGACAAATAATCCTCAAGTGTGATACCTTTCGCCATGATTTCTTGCGCCATCTCTTTGCCGACGTATCGCAAATGCCATGGTTCATAGGAATAGCCGGTAATGGCTTCCTTCCCCTTTAAATAGCGAATAATGAAGCCACATTCGGCACTGTGGGCTGCCAGCCATTGCCCTTCCGGGGTTTCACCAAATGGCTCCTCTAAGCGTGTTTTCGCATCTGCTCCAGACACGTCCATCGCCAGACCCGTCTGATGCTCGCTTTTGCCCGGGACTGCGCTATATGCTGCAGCGTGCTCTGCTCCTTGCGTTTTCACATACGTTTCATAGAGCGATCTTTGCGTTTTGTAGGATCGATATCCAGATACCGCATAAAGTTCAATTCCATCCAGCTGCGCTTTAGCAAATAACTCCTCCAGCGCTTTTGCTGCTTCAGCACGCATGAAGCGCTTTTCTACCTTTTCATCAAAAGGAAAGGGTACATTTGGCTCAACCAGATCTGGTGGAATATAATCAGCCGGCAAGGCTCTTTGCTTGTTCACTACCACGGACAACTCAGTCGGGTTTGTGACCGTTGGAACACCCTCCACCATCGTAATCGTTTCTTGTAGTGACGGGGGCTTTTGTATACCCGGCTCCTCTTGTTGTGACGAAGGCGTCGTATTCTCTGAGCCTTCTGATGACGCGCCGCTTGCTGGAGCTGACGGTTGAGCTTGCTGATCCCCGCTAGAGAGCAATTTAGCTAAAGACGGGGCTTCACATCCACTTAGTAGGGCTACGGATAGTACGGCTGCGACAGCAAGTCCGGTAGTGCGATTCTTGTTCATGCTTTTATCCTCCTGGTTCCATACAGACACATACGTTCTGCTATACCTTACCACGGAGTCGACCAAAAAAATAGCATGGATTGTTGATCAATTTACTCAGCTATTTTGTGAGGCGAGAGTCCTGATGAGCTGCGGGAGCCAGGAATCCAAGGTTCTGAAAGAAAATCCTGCTTCGCCAGCTTTTCCGTTATCCATGTAAAATGATTCGGGAAAACCATACGGGGAAGCATCTTCCTCCGCCGTTTTTTCCTGTAGGATCGCTGGTTTTCCTACAGTATCCGCGATCTCATCCATCAGGGCATTTAGCCGAATCGTACCATGTGAGCATGCGTTCACCGGTCCCTTCAGCTCCACAGTTCCAGCCCATTGCAAAAATTCAGCAGCTTCCTGTGCATGTATAAAGCACATAATCGCCTCTGGATTTACCATACCAATCGGACGACCCTCGCTCACATGCTCAACGTGAAAATGAAGCCTTCTCGTGTAATCATCCTCTGCAAGCACGATCGGGAAGCGAGCAGCAATGACAGGAAATGCTTGCTGTTGAAAAAAGACCGCTTCTGCCTGGCGCTTGCCCTCTTGATACGAAACCTCTTCTTTCGGTGCTGAGACAATGGGATACGTGTACGGATCAAAGTCCTCTTCCTTCAGACTCTCTGGTGAGAAATCATAAACAGACAAAGTAGAAGTCAGTACATAACGTCCTACGCGCCCGCGGAACGCTTCACACGCATCGAGAGCATTTTGGGAGGAGTAGCAAATATTATCGTAGATGACGTCCCAGTCTTCAGAACCGAGTGTTGCCAAGGAATGCACGTCATCGCGGTCCACGGTCACTCTCTTTACCTGCGGTGGAAGATCGGCTTCGGTCATTCCTCGCGTCGCAACCGTTACCTCCATACCCGATTCTGCCAAAAGCTGGACAAGTCTTTTCCCGAAAAATCGGGTTCCTCCAAGAACAAGAGCTTTTTTCATGCCGTCAGTCCCCCTCCATTATTTCCCTTTCTATTATACTTCTTCCACGCCTTAAGAGGACCTGCATTTTTCAGAGATTTCCGTTGATTTCGCGCACACAAAAAACTCTTCTAGCAAAAGCCAGAAGAGTTTATGCAGCCATTCTATTTTGATTCTTTACGGCATGATAACCAGATTGCTTACAACTGGACGCTCACTGCCACCTGAAGGCTTATTCATCAGCTTGCCGTTATAGTAAAAAGCACTGGAGCCTCCACCATCGAGATTAAACGCATCGACAACGTGGAATTCCTGCAATTTTTTCTGTGCTTCCTCCAGGGTTACCCCTTTACTCCAGCCCTCTCGTCTGCCATCAATCACAATCAACAGCAAATCGCCGTTGTCGAAGTGACCGATTAGCGTCCGCGGATGGCGCGTGTTTGCCCAGTCACGCGGAATCGGGAGACGCTTGCCATCCTGCAAGAGTCGCGGCAGGAAGCTGGCTCCTTGTAAAATGCCCTGTTGCTTGATTTGTGCTTCAGTTGTGATATTGGCCCCAACTAGATGACCCTTGTTGTTGAAGCCGACAAAGCTCAATTTTTTATCGGTTGAAAAGTTGCGAATCTTTCCATCGACAACGGTAATACCGAGGGGTGTCACATTGCCCTGCTTGTCCGTCATGAAACCACCAGCATTAATGGCGAGGATGGCTCCAGTCCGTTTCCCTGCATGACTTGTCTTTTCACCCTTGCTTTTCACCGAATTGTTTGCCAGGACCATTTTTAGCGCATTCGGGTCCTTCAGTCGTACCTTTGCCATGTAGCCACGGTACCCCGCCTCTTCTAGCGAGTACACTTTTACAGTGGATTTGTTCCCAAAGGATTGCCCGATCGGATTCCCCAGCATTTTAGAAAGAATCGAATCCAGCACATCCGCAGACTTTTGTGTTTGCGATTTACTGTCAGCTAGCAAATTACCGAGGTTGTTATTTTGTTGCTCATAATCCTTCTGCTCTTTTTCGGATTCGGCACGGATGTCTTCAATGAGAAATTCGACACTCCTCATCTGCGATTTGGTCGCGTAAATTTGCTCTCCAATCGCATCCGCCTGCTCTTTTGTTTGCTGGGTAGGCAGCTTTAAGCTTTCCAACTGGAGCTTGTCAACTGGATTCGCCTGCGAAAAAGCTACCAGAAACCCGACAGCGGGTGCCAATAAAAAAGCGAAAAAACGATTTATGTTACCAAGCACGGGCAGCATCCTCCAGTTTTTTCAAAGATGCTTTCAAATCCACCAGTTGCTTGTTCAACTGATCAATTCGATCCTGAAGGGCCTCCTTGGTCTTATTCGTTCCTCCAATTGTCGCTCCAGTCAATTCCAAATCTTCTTCCAAATTCGCAAGTCCAGATTGCACATTTTTCATTTCATCCTGAACCATTGTCAATTGTTCGCCTAGCACTCGCACCTGTTTTTGGTTTTCTTCATGCACCTGTTGAATTTGCTGGTTCACAAATTGCTGCTGCTTGTCCAATGTATGAACAGCAAAAGCATAACCAGCATATGCGAGTCCTCCCCAGAGCAGAATAGCCAAAATCATAGGCAGCGGGGACCGCTTTCCTTCTGTCCGGGAGGGAAGCAACGCATTTAGCAACCCAGAACGTTTGCGTCGGCCTTCTTGTTTCCCATTTCCTGGGAGTGGCAAGCTGGTTGCCTGTGACGATGAAGCGGGCATATATTTATCGTTCATCGGCTCCCTCCTCCTTTCTGTGACATAGAGTAAGGCCTTATTATAACATACATCATATTTCGCCAAGCTTTTTGCGGAATATTGGAAAAATGACGCGAAAAATCGAGTAGGAGGGGGTGACTAACCCCCGACCTCTCACACCACCGTACGTACCGTTCGGTATACGGCGGTTCATCTAAGTTTGACGTAAAAGAAAATACCTATCCTTAAGACTCTTAAGACCTTCG
>NZ_BEXF01000055.1 GCF_002897295.1 Brevibacillus reuszeri | reverse complement strand
TAGGCACGCCGCCAGCGTTCGTCCTGAGCCAGGATCAAACTCTCCAATAAAGTTTGTTACTGGTTCAAAGCTGGCAAATCATTTAATGATAGACTCATTAACGCTTTCGCTGTTCAGTTTTCAAAGAACATTTTTACAAGCACTTCAAAAGTGCCAGAATCACAATATACCACGTATGATCTATCAAAGTCAACAGGTAATTTGGGTTCTTTTTGTTTCGCCCCTTTTGAAAGGCGGATAACAAATATAACACGAATATTTGACTTAATCAAATGAAATACTTGGAAAAAGTTTTGAACCTTCATTAATTCAAATTTGGGATCAGTCTAAGATGAAAGGAATTTGTCTTTAACAGCGCTCGCGGGCATGCTTTGAACTAGCATAAGCTTTTAGCTATGTTCGCAATCTCTTGAATGACAGAACGAACCTCACTACTGTCCTTGATTACAAACAAATGGTTTGCCTCTCCTTCTATTGGTGCCAACACATCGCCGTTATGAGAATCAGCTTGTTGGCGTTCAAGCACTTCTTCAAAATTAGAAGCAGTCCTGAAGATATTTGTACTTCGCCGGCTATTGGCAATTCGAATTTGAAGAATATGATCGGGGATATCAAAAGTCACAACAATGCTGACAAATCCTTTTTGATGAAAACGTTCAAGCAAATCCAAGCGGCCTTTGCGAGAACGATAAGAATTGCATAAAATAAGGTGAAAATTTGTTTCATTCACAGCATAATCAACAATTGTTTGAGAGATTGCGTTCTTGAATATATTCGCCCCTTGCTTAGGTAGCATAGTTTTATAATATGTATTGATGAACTCAGCATGGTCATCTCGGTCAATCACGACTGAGTTGTGTAAGTGCTGTTCTAATTCTTTAGCAAATGTGGTTTTTCCGCTATGGGTTTTACCTACAGTTATGACAACTAACCTAAAGGAATTCTGAATAAAGTTTGCGGAAAACTGTTTCAATTTCCTATGTATGTAGTACAGGAAATCATAGTATAGATGTTGAACTATAATTTGTGCAATGACCTTTAGAGAAGCCACCCTCATAGGCCTGGAGCCGATTAATGAATATACCTGGATGAAGGTACCCCCTTCGGGGAGATTGTTAAGGGAGGCCGCGATGAACGAGACCGCATTTGACGAATCATTATTTGCAAGCTTGAAGCCGGGCTTAACCTCGTTCTGTTACCGAATGCTAGGCTCCATGGACGATGCGGATGATGCCGTTCAGGAGACGAGTATTCGGGTCTGGCAGAGCTGGAGCACGTTCAGACAGGATTCCTCGTTCAAAACTTGGGTCTATCGGATTGCCACCAACCTGTGCTTGGACAAGCTGAGACATTCCAAACGCCGCGCGCTTCCCGTTGACCTGTTCGACCCGGCCGTCGCCATCGTCGAGCCGCGCGACACGCTGCCGGACTCTGCCTGGATCTGGCCGTCTCCCGACTTTGGGGGCAATCCGGAGGATCGGCTCGTCCGCAGAGATACCCTTCAACTGTGCTTCATCGCTCTCCTGCAGACCTTGCCTCCGCGGCAGCGCGCGGTACTCATTTTAAAGGATGTATTTGAATGGTCCTCCAAGCAGATCGCGAAAACGTTGGCGATGTCGCCGGCAGCGGTGAACAGCGCCTTGCAAAGAGCCCGAGAGACGATGGACCGGGCGCAGCTTCGCTCGGATGAGCTCAGCAGCATGGACGTTCAACCGGAGCAGCAGCTGCTGTCCAGGTATGTGGAGGCCTTCGAGCAATTCGATATTGCTGCACTCGTCGCGTTGTTCCACGAGGAAGGCTGCATGTCGATGCCGCCCTTCGAGATGTGGATCCGCGGCAAGGAAGATTTGTCCGCCTTCTATTCGCTTACTCGCTGGCATTGCGAAGGTTCGCGATTTGTGCCCATTACGGTGAATGGCGGTTATCCGGCGTTGGCCCAGTATATGCCGGGTAAAGAGGGATCTGGCCTGGTACCCTGGGGCATCCACGTCATCGAAACCAAAGAAAATCAAATCCTGCACGTTCAAAACTTCATTCATACGCCATTATTTTCGCGATTTGGACTGCCAGAGCGAATTGACCAATGAATTTCGTCATTGGCTTACGTCTATATCAATGATAACCAAACGACGAATATCATGAGAGAGGTGTATATTTAAAATGGAAAAGAGTCACACGACGAAAGTAACCGTGCAAGCAGTCATTCAAGCCCCTGTCGAGAAGGTATGGCGCTATTGGACCGAGCCGGATCACATCACGAAGTGGAATCAAGCGTCCGAGGACTGGCATGCGCCGAGAGCCGAAAACGATCTGCGGGTCGGCGGCAAGTTTCTGACACGGATGGAAGCGAAGGATGGCAGCATGGGCTTTGATTTTGGCGGCGTCTACGATGTCGTGAATCGGCATGAGGCGATCGGCTACACCATGGAAGACGGAAGAAGAGTGGATATTGCTTTCGTCGATCAAGGGAATGAGACGAAGGTCATTGAAACGTTCGACGCGGAAAGCTCCAATCCCGTCGAGTTCCAGCAAGCAGGCTGGCAAGCGATCATGGACAATTTCAAAGCCTATACCGAACAAAACTAATCATCGCGAAGAAGACGCCGGGGAAGATGCCCGGCGTCTTTCTTTTTGAACCCTAGTACGAGTGTGCTCTCCGAATAGCCTTAACCTTGTGCCGCATCCATGTTCATGTAGTTAATGGCCCACAGATGGCCGTCCAAGTCCACGAAGCCCCAATGATACATGAACCCATGATCTTCAGGTTCAGCGTGCAATTTCCCGCCCAAGGAGACCGCGGTATTCACGATTTCATCGACCTTTTCCCGGCTCTCGAAGGCCAATGCGATCGTCATCTGCGCATACTTGCTCGTATCGACGGATTCCTTCTCCGTGAGCGTATTAAAGAATGCTTGATTGATCAGCATGACCTGCAGGTTGTCGCCGATCACAATGGCTACCGAATTCTCGTTATCGGGGAATTGCGGGTTGAGCTCGAATCCGAGTCCGGTGAAGAACGCTTTCGATTGTTCTACGTTTTTTACAGGCAGGTTGAAGCTCGTGAATGCGGACGTTAATGCCATTTTCAAAACACCTCTTCGTCAAATTAGTTTGTATTCATTTATGCCTTTGTTTATATAGACGACAGCCGATCCGGGAATTCATCGGTCACATGGATTCGGAAGCATAAATTTTGAAAAATAATTGGTATTGAGTTCGGATACCCGCCATTCCCGTAAGGTTGCTTATTCTTATTGTGGAGGGATAAAAATTGAACCTCTCTAAAAAGGAATTCGTCTGAATATATGACAATTTAAGGGTGGGTGTCGGGTGACCCCTATACTTTACTTTTCAAAACAGGCTTTAAGCAGGAAGCGGCGGAGGCGCTGGCTGCAAAACTCGTCCAGCTGTTTAACGAAAAAGGCGAAGCGAATTCCAAGCCGTTGAAGACTGAGGAAGTTATCGAGACTATGGACATCAAAGGCAGAACGCATCTGCCATTCCAACAACGACGGATCAAATCGGAACTGTCAAAAGAAGAGATCGCCTATCTTAGCGAGCACCGCGACGAGTATCTTTTTCCCTGAGACATCGCCAAAAAGCTGGCATTTTTCTTCTGAGACAAATGCTCCATAAAAAGGAAGAACGATTGCTCCTAAGAAGTCATTTCCTTTTGTATCCCAATAGAAACTGTTTGTTTTATAAATAGATTTCTTATCCATGCCGGCCCTCCCCAAATATTGTTCGATAGCTTGATCACTAATAACCATATTTTAACCTGTGCACTTCAAGATAACTGCCCTTCGGCTTAACGAAATAAGCTGCCTTTACAAGGCAGCTGCTGTGTTGAGCTTTTATTCATCTAACGATCTAATTAAATTTAAGAAGTTGGGCAAGTATCCTCTTCCTGCTATTAAACTGACCACCAATACTATTCAGCTATCTTTTCGCATCCTGTGACAACAAATCCTAAATCATAATTGTGTCTGAATGTGATACAATAATTTTCTGCTTTCTTATCTATATTATTGTCAATCACTCTATGAACACTTACCAATACATCAATTTCATAAAAGCCACCATTCATCTTTCTAAAGTCAGTTACCTTGAATGGGTCTAAACTATACAGGTGTGCATTGCCTGGTTTTAAGAATTGTTTTTCTTGGAGAGCAAATAACGCCCTTCGTTGTAATTCGGTTGTTAACATACGCTCCAATTTTTCCTCGCGTGTTGTTGGCTCATCCCACATTTCAACCCATTCAATCGAATCCTTACCTTTAATTAGTTCAAAATTTGAAGGTTTATTTTCCTGCTGAAGTACAGCCATTGTTGATTGAGCAGATGAAAAGATAATTCCAATGGGAAGAAGTAGAACCAACATGCATCTTTTTCTCATACGATCACCCTTACTTATTTTTCCTCCATATGGTAAGGGTTATGTTGAAAAAATCTTCCTTTAAACTATCACTTTGCCTATATTCGTAAACAGGTCTGCGAAATAATTGCCTCGTTCCGTATTGGTTTACCTTCACCAGTGATTCCCACGAAATCATAAACCCACCTCCTAAGTAGGCTATCTTGGAATCTCGATGTCTCCCTTATTTAATATCATCAAATATTCCAAGCCAATTTCACCATTTGAATACGAAGCTCCATTTACAGAGTTCTCTGGAAAAATTCCCTTATCCTTCTGATCATATGGAATCCACCCAAAATACATATCTCGTTCGGGGGATTGTTTTGCTGATTCTACTTTTATGTATGCATTCATGAACTTTACCCAATCGTCGGGCAGTTCCATCAATCCATAAGATTTCTCTTGAAGAGAGACTCTCTTCTCCATTTGTACTCTTGGATTGTAATGTTCTATCCCTTGTGTGATGTGATATCCTCTGTCTCTAATTAAATAAAAATGAATAGAACGTAATTGATCTCTTGGGTCAATATTCCATACGAAATAAAACGATGAAGGATCGCTTTTATTAAGCTTCCATAGCATTGGTTTCCCCTTTGTATCAATCGAGACAACTTTCCATTTATGATTTTTCCATACCCAATAGCTAAGACCATAGTCATCCCCTTTGGAAATAAAAGGAGCTAATACATGGCGCTCGTCAATAGGAATCGTGTCTTGAATGATACTTGCGGTCGCCTCTGGATAGACTCTATTCATCTCTGCAACCAATTGTTCATTGGTTGGAAAAGAGGTAGGCTTCGAAAAATAGAACCAGTATACAATGATAGATAGCAATATAATAAAAATACAAAGAGACCATAGCTTTAGCTTTTTCTTCATCACTTTTATTCTCCCTCCTCTATTAGAGAATCTTTGGAGCGAAAATAAAGTTGCTTTTTCGGTGTTGATAATAAAATTCCTTTTCCATCGTCTTCAATAAAAATCAATGTCTGAAGACCACTACCCCATTTTGATGATGTTCCAATGACTTGATATGGAAAACGTTCGTTCCTTTTATTCGAATCAATATCAATATAGGTCTCTCTGTACCACTGTTGACTATAGATGGCTTCCTGCCTCATTGTATCGAGTTGATTTTGAAGGCTATCTATATTTAGTGATCTGTCCTTAGCTGATGGGTGAGTGTTTATAATGGAAGCATTCTCAACCTTTGAGATATAGACTGATAGTTCGTCTTTGGGGTATATCACTTGATGGATTGGTATTGTTATTAAGGTGGATGCAAAGAAAATAAAATTCGCCCCAAAGCCTAACCAAGCGAAGGATCGACAAGTCTGCCACCTCTCATCTTTGCCTTTAAAAACAAAATACAAGATCCACACACCAAGAGGTAAAATTGGCAACTTTAATATGATATCAAACATACCCAAATCAATCGAAAAGGAAAAAAGACCGACAAGTATTATTAGTGGAATCTTCCATACTTTCGGTTTTACAATTTGTTTTTGATAAATCCTATAGGCAAAAAAAGCAATAAGAAGCCACCCTAAAATTACAGTTATTATTTCTATAATGCTGTAATTTCCATTTATCCCCACACCATACCTCCTCTCTCACTTCGTAATCATTTCAAATAGAACTGCCGAATACAGCCCAGCTAATCGCACAACCAATCCCGTTAGAAAACACTAAACCTCAGAGTTTTCTTTATTTTACCATTAATTACATTTTTATTCCAAAGCTATTGGTGGAACAACGAAAAAAGGATAGCCCCTGTTTGTTTCGCAAATTATTCTGCATAGAAATTACCACAGCTTAAAAAATAAGTGTGGAGGTGCTTTATGCAGAAAATAATGTGGCTCTTTGTAGCTTTACTCATTGCTTTTGTACCTGCAGCTAACGCTAATCAAGACGACGATGTCGAACCGTTTACATGGGATGGAAAGTTTCTTGAAGTACTAAAAAAAGTAGATATACCTGTATATATTCCTTCTCATGTAGCTTCATCTAAATTTTCTCGACAGCTGGGGCCTTTATTCGTGAGCAAATTAGAAGCAAGTAAAGACCGTTATTTGTTCCAAATTTCACGACAAAAAGTTCCTGATGGACAAGCAAGAACTCTCACTTTCGATGTAATGACGATGTCAGCAGGAACCCTACCTCATTATCGAAAAAAGCCTTTCTCCACATTCGAAGTATTTGAAATACAGGAAGGAACCATCAAGTTCAACGGGGTTGATGTGGATTACTTCGCGAATAAGAGAGCATTTATTTGGAAAGACAACGGCTGGGAGTATCTAGTATGGGCGAAGAATACCAACAATGCTTTTCATATGATAAAGCGTGTTATGGCAACCTTACCAAAGGGTACTAATCCTGTTAATGATGCGACAAAAGGACAAATAACAGTTATTGAAACAAATGAGGGAGTCAGTTCGGATGCTGGCTGGTCTTATGATAACGGAAAAACATGGTACATTATGACTGGACGAACAACACCAGAGCAATTAACAAAAATAGTAAAGTCTATGGTGAAAGTGGATAAAAGATAGTATAAAATCGTTTTTGCGTTGCTAAACTGCTGCCATCGTAAAAGCAGTCCAGGACACGATAATATAGTCCTAGACTGCCTCTGTTGAACTGAATCTCCCAAACTGGGCCATTCCTTTCTCAAATATGATGCTCAGTTTTTCTTTTCTGCAAGGACCGACTGAATAGCTTCCTTTATCTCTTGATAGCTTGTGCATCGGCATATGTTGGATTGAAGCCAATTTTCGATTTCGACATCAGTAGCTTCCGGATATGCTTCTACCAATGCATGGCAATTCATAATGAAACCAGGCGTGCAATAGCCGCATTGAAAAGCCCACTTTTCGCTGAAGGCTTGTTGAATTGAGGCATTTTGCAGACCTTCGATGGTGGAAATTTGCCTTCCTTCACATTCTACTGCCAGCCACAAGCATGATTTTTGCGGAATCTGATCCACAATCACGGTACATGCTCCACAATCCCCATTTTCACATCCCGGTTTGGCTCCAGTCAGCCCCATATGTTCTCGAAGCACAGTCAGCAAAGTGTCTGAGCAGCGACAGAATGTTGTCTTTCTTTCACCATTGATAATAAGTCCCACCGCAGTAGTATTTCGGTTCTTTGCCCGCTGCCTCCCATTGGCGGAAGATGGAGATCGCTTCCTGGATTGATTCAGGCTTCATATAGTCAAAGTCAAACGGAATCATGGTGATTGCCCTCTCTCCTTTTTGCTTCCCAGATCGATTCGGGAGTCAAGGGAAGCTTGTTGAGTGGCACTTGTGCGGCAAGCGACATTTTCCTACCGATTTCATCTAAGCTCCACCCCCTCTATTACCATATCAATTACTATTTTTAACTCAAATATTGGCATCCTATATTTTTGTGGAGTCGAATGCTCATGCGGATGGCGTCGCCACCAATACTCTTATGGGCAAAGCTGGACCTTAGAATAAAAAAAACAGCCTATTGTGAAGTGACCCCATAAAGTTGGACACGTATTTTATTTAAGCAATCTGAAGGGTTTGAGTTCGGTATTGTACTGGACTCAAGCCTTTTAATTTTGTCTTGATTCGCTTGCAGTTATAGTAGTCGATAT
>NZ_BEXF01000054.1 GCF_002897295.1 Brevibacillus reuszeri | reverse complement strand
TGCCGAACCCTTGCAGGTAATACCTAAAGTAAGATTTGCTTACTACGCCCATGATGATGGGTGGTTTAATAAGCTGTATGTGTCTGATCTTGAAGATTATAAGATACTGTTGTCTAAAGTAATCGTATCCAAATTACATAGATTAACGCGGCGAAAAATTGGGGATATCCCAGATGATGTTGCCAACGTTCTAATGGAGTCTACGAAAGAAGGATTGTTTATGGATTTTTCCAAGATAGTGAGGAGCAGAGTCAGCCTCAGATTGCCTATTACTGCAGTAGGACATTATCAGGATATGGACAAGGTGTATGAATATAGAGATGAGATAACCGAGCACAAGCTGTGGTTGTCTTACACGAACAGAAAATGGAGTCTAGTATATCATCTGGGATGAAGACGAACAGAAGCAGAGCGAGAGAAGAACAGAAGTTTAAGATGCATTTGCAGCATATTAGAACGGGAGACAGCAATCTATGATAAACCCGAATTTCGAAAGCCTATAATAACGGGGCATTGTTGCTAGAAGGTCAGCATCAGCCATGCAAAAATGTGGATAATTTCCCGTCCGTCCGAGCTAGATTATCCACATGTGGATAGTCCTCCCCCCTCCCCAATGAAGAGGCTGGTTCGCTTTCCATGTAAAATTTTGTGAATCATCATTCCAACAAGGCCACCCTGGCTTCGATTCGTTTCCATGCATAGCGTTCGGCGAAGTTCTTCATCAGTTTGAGCACGACAGATCGACCGTGCTGAATGAGCGTCGCCGCGCAGTGAAAGAACTCCAGACGGAACCTTGCAATGGTATAACCTTGATGCACCGGCTCGCAGCAATCGCGTTTGAATCGCTCGAACAAGTTATAGGCAAGCAGCTTGATGAGCAAATCCAGTTCATTCGCTTTAAAATCGCTTGTGGCGATGCGATCGATCGAGAAACCGTTTTTGGCTTCCTTGATGTAATTTTCCATGCAGCAGCGCTGGTTGTAGAAGCGCCACAAATCGATCGGCTCCCATTCCAGATTGGTTACAATCGCTTCATATTGCCAGTCTGTATCGAACACGATCCGGCCTTGTCCGTCATCAAACACCTGCGCTTTACGAATAATCGCCACGCGCCGCGGCTTCTTCCAGGACGTCGCTTTATAGATCAAGGTAATGCCTTCGATGATCCAGTCTTCGTCAACATAGCGCGTCCAATAGCGGCAGGCCTGAACTTCTTTTTCCAGCCGCTGTGTCCATTTGAGCTTGCCGACATAGCCGATTCCTTTGCTTTCCCAAAGGCTGTAGAAGTCTTCGCCGCCGAAGCCTTTGTCAAATCGGGCGTACTTCACCTTGCGATCGCCGAGGAGCTCGAAGGTTTGCTGCAGGAAGTCGGCAGCGTCAGTGGAGGAGTGCGTGTTGCCCGGCCGAAGCGTCGCGTTCAGATTCAAGCGGGTTTGGCCTTCAAAGGCCAACAGCGGATGATAGCTTTTACGCCCGGGCTTGTGCGGGTTTGTCCCCTTGGCCGCGCCGGTCTGATCGCCGTATACCGTTTCTACTGTGGAGTCCAGATCGAGAATGATGTCAAAGGGCAGGCAGGGCCGGATGATTTCCTGATTCAGTATCCGCAGTTCAGTCGGCAACTGCGGACACGACCGGCCAAGCCGTCCAAGCTCCTTGTACAACAAGCTATGATGCGGACAACGTCCGCCCAGGAAACGGTTCAGCAGCGGGTCATGTTGCAGTTTGCGGAAATGAAAAATCCGCTCGCAGCCGAGCATCCAGCCGACGATGAGGTAGAGCAGGATAAGATGAATAGGGAAAATCGAGTTGTGCGCTTTGCCGCCGGAGAGGCTGCGCATCGCCTCGGCAAGCTTGATTTTTTCGAGAAAGGCCAAGAAGACTTTGATGCCTCCGAAGCTCGTTGCGTTATTCAGCGAAAATTCTGTCTTGATTTTGCTAACGGGTGTGGTAGACTTCACCTAAAAGGTGCTCCTCTCTTTGGGTGATGTTGTATTGGACAAACACCATTCTACCAAAGATTTGGAGCCCTTTTCACGTTTTCAAAGAGTCGTACTTTCGAAATTCAGGTTGATTATTGTGACGCTAAAGGGAAAGAGACTGGTATGCACCAGAAAGAATGGGTCGAACTAGGCTTATACTTACGGTCGTCAGCAATTGGAGCCGACCAGGCACTATGGGCAGGACCAACGACTCTGGAAGGTAATTCTCGATTTGTATGTTTGGACATCAACGGGCTCTTAGAGGCCGATGAGAAGGTTCTGAAAGCTCAAACGTACAACATTCTTTCTTGGGCATGGAATCGAATTGCAGAGGATCGCAATGAACGAATCTTATTTGTATCAGATGAGACTTATCTTATCGTTGATCCTGATTATCCGCAGCCGCTTAAATTTATGCGGAACACATCCAAACGGATCCGGAAATATGAGGGTGGCTTGATGGTTATCACTCATAACATGGTTGACTTTATGGACCCAGCTGTTAAACGTTTTGGTCAAGCATTAATGGACAATCCGGTTTATAAAATCATCATGGGTCAGGGTGATCATGATATCGCTGCTCTGAAGAGCCTGATGTCCTTATCTGAAAAAGAGGTTGAAACGCTGTTGGCAGGTAACCGGGGAGAAGGATTATTCGTTGCAGGGAATAGACGGATCCATGCGTCATTCGAGGTATCACCGTTTGAACTCGAAATGTTTGGTAAGGGCGGCGGTCGATAATGTGGGGCTGGGTGGCCAGAATCGCAGGTTCCGATCCGGAGAAAGCAATAAAAATCGGATTGGGTATTGTGTTCGGGGTGTTAATGCTCATCATGTTACTATTCGCAGCACCTATAGCATTTATAAAACATATGCCGTTAGGTAGCTCCCAAGATGAGTATGATTACTACACGAAGGGAGCAGAACAGATTGAAACCGTCACCGGCGTAAAAGTCTCCTGGCAATACATTATGGCCGTGGATGCTGTAATACTAGATCAAAATTTCAAAAAATCTAGTGTTGAGAGAGCTTATGGATACAAAGATTATTTTGTTCGAGAGGAACAGGTGAAAGTAGAGAAAACCTGTACCGATGCTAAGGGTAAATCTTACGATTGTTCGTATTACGAAACTCACTATTACCTAAGAGATTTCGATGAGACGCTTCAAATGCTTGTAGCGGATGGGAAACTCAAACAAGATCAGATTCAAGAAGTTATGGATAAAGTGGAATATGTCTTTAATGTTTCCGATGGGAAGATCTCTTTTGAGGGTGATAGTGGTGATGTAGAGGAAGATGACACAGGAATTTTCCAACCGGTTGATGGAGCCATGGGATGGCCCACAGAACAAAATCTGACGCGTATATCTTCACCATTCGGCTGGCGAACACATCCCATTACAGGGCGAAAGAAGTTGCATAAGGGAACGGATATCCCAGCACCCATAGGAACAAATGTATATGCAGCCCGAGCCGGAAGAGTAGTCAGTACCAGTTGGGCTGGAAGCGGAGGTAATATGGTTGCTATCGATCATGGTGATGGAATGACGACTAAGTACATGCACCTAAACAGTTTTGTGGCTAGGCCAGGACAAAGCGTGGAAGCAGGGCAATTAATCGCAAAATCAGGTAACACCGGGGGAAGTACAGGTCCACATCTTCACTTTCAAGTGGAGATCAATGGAGAATCGGTGAATGCCATGCAGTACTATAGGTAATCAATCCAATGTCTTCAAAAAAGTAACCAGTGCTGATCGTTGATCAGGATTTAGTGAATGAAATAGATGATAGAGCTCCTTCTCTTCTGTAGTCAGTGACTGATCTCCCATATGAGATTGAACTGGCAGTAGCTCAACCAAAGCAATATTGAGTGAATCACTGATTTTCTTCAGTGAACTGAGAGTCACCGTTCGATCACGTTCATTCTCCAGATCGTTAATGAGAGATGAGGATACGCCGGCCTGTTCAGCCAAATCGTGAGTGGACCATCCACGTTCCTTGCGTAATCTTCTTAATTTATTACCAATAATCATAGTCTTACTCCTTATGGTTTTCTTGAGTTGAGTTTACCATACAACGTAAATGATTTCATTTTGTTTTTTTAAAAGAACTTTATAGACATTTGTTCTTTTTATAGTGTATTATTAGAACTGTAAATCGAACCTGGGTTCGGTTTTTGGAAAGGAGGTGACTGCCATTGTACGGGATAATTTCGAGTCCGGATTTCATCGATGAAATCAAAAAAGCGATTGAGAATGAAACCATCATTTTTGAAGAATCCGGGAAATTTAGTGCAGATGCTTTTGTTCAACATTGTCAATCTGTATCAGCTGCACAGATACATACTCTCATCGTGGATATAAACGCAACGGATGACCTTGGAATGATCAAAGGGATCCGGACTATCAGAATGAAGCGTAAATCAAGAATCATTGTTGTCGCACCTGGCCGAGAACCCGGGGATCTTACCATCAACACATTACTGAAGTTTCAAGTCTTTGATTTCGTTGCTCCTAGTCTCTCCAGTATCGAAGGTTATGAAGACGATGAAGACGATGAAGACGATGAAGAATTGCTGCAAAGAAAGCCACTTTCGATCTACATTCAAGAACAATTGAAAAAGGAAGCATCCTATGCCAACGCTGCACGATGGGATGTCGGAAGTGAAGAAATCATACTAAAGCAGATGCAGGAGCAAACCAAAACTAAATCTGCAGAAGGAACCAAGACCCCAAAAGAGACTCAGAAATCTCGGAGCGGAATCGAAGGGATTGAACAAATTGAAGAGCTGGAGATTAATCCTCCAGCCATTCGAGAAAAGCAAACTCTAGTAGAAACGATTATTGGAACTGTCATTATTGCTGTTGTAGGTGTGGAGCCTACTGCGGGTAGCACACATACGGCAATACTCATAGCCGATTTTTTATCCCGAAAGGGCCGGAATGTTTCCATCATAGAGGCTAACAACTCAGACGATTTTTCAAGAATAGCCAATGCCTATGACGGATTGGCTGGTGTCCCAAATGATGAGCAATTCTTCACGATTGAAGGCGTGGATTATTACAAGTCAAACTATCGATATGATGTTCCGGAGCTACTGGAAATGTCTTATGACTACATCGTCCTCGATCTGGGTTCGTATCGTGACACGGTATACATGGAGGAGTTCTACAGGGCTCATGTGCAAGTCGTTGTCGGTCACGGAATTGAGTGGAGACAAGGTAAGGTATATGAATTCGCTAATGAACACCGACATCGGGATCAGAGCAAATGGATCTATTGTATCCCAACCGTTAACAAATTGATTCAGTCTGATGTTCAGAAAGGACTTGGCACAGGAATAGTGCATGTCATTCCACAACATCCGGATCCTTATAAATCACAGCGAGATACAGATAACGTTCTGGAAACATTCTTGAAAGAATACATGGGCCAAAAGCGGAAGAAGACGAGCACCAGGGTTTACATGGCAGCCATTATTCTACTGAGCGTTATTGTCATTATGCTTTTTATCATCTTGTATCTTAAAAATTAATCTGAAGGGAAAACGATCATGTCCAAAATTCGGCTTCGTCAGAAGCAATTGCTCTTAGCAGGGGGAGTAGGCGCACTTGTTGTCCTGCTGCTCTGCATCATTGCTGGTTATCTCTATGTTGATCACTTGAAGAATAAGTACACCGAACAACGAGTTTCAGTTGAACAAGAACTGGCACAGACCCAGCAAATTCTTAATGAAGAAATGGTTAAGGTGGAAGTTGTCACCCGTGATATTTCTTCTGGTGAACCTATTCAAGAAAGTGACCTAGACACACGCCTGATGCCGCGCAGGGCAGTGGCAGAAGAAACGATTTTATCAAAAGAGTTAATTCGCGGGAAACTCGCAAAAGTGGAACTTCCGGTGAATTCCGCAGTCACCTCTTCTGTCATTTATGAGGATGAAGTCACGGCGAGAGACATTCGTAGTCAGGAATTCAGTCTGATGGAGCTCCCATCCAAACTTCAAAAGAATGATTATGTTGATGTTCGGATTAAATTTCCTTCAGGTCAGGACTACATCGTTCTTTCAAAGAAACGTGTAGAAGATCTGCAAACAGGTACTGTGTGGTACAAGATGAATGAAAAAGAAATCCTTAATATTTCTAGTGCAATTGTTGATGCATACATCCGAGATGCAACGATTTACGCACTGTCTTATGTAGAACCAGGCATACAGGAAAAAGCAATTGTGACATATCCGGCTAACAAGGATGTTCTGGACCTAATGGACAGCGATCCAAACATTCTACAAAAGGCTACAACCGAATTAGAACGTAGACAACGCGTGAAGCTCGAGAGTGCAATGGGTTCAATGTCTACTCAACAGCTGAATGATTATAAGAACAATCGCAATAACAGTCAGCAAGCTCAAGAAACACAAAAGAACGATTCTCAGCCTACTACCGATCAAGTAAATGATTTGATGACCGAAGCCAACGATGTGAACCAACAAAATACAGAAGCTATTTTCAATGATCAAAATAGCAGTGTAGATATGCAGAATGGGGCAACGCCATGAAGAAGATCTTATTTATCGGTTCCTACGAGAAAACGGACTTAATGTTTTACACCGCAAAGCTGCTGTCTATCCATCATAAAGTTCTTATTGTAGACGGGACCAACTCCAAAGACTACCACTATACGTATCCCAAAGTAGATACTGAAGCGGATATCCAACAGCATGATAGTTTCGATATCGCAGAGTCAGTTAATCTGAAACGTTACGAAAGCCTGCTGGCCAGTGATTCATACGATTACGTATTGATCGATATCAATAATCCTGAATTGATTCGAGAGTGGCCAGTGTGTGATGTGTACTTCTTAGTAACATCCCACGACAACACTATACTGCAAAAAAATGTTCAGCTTATGTCAGCTTTCTTTCAAGAAAAAAATCAGTCAGATCTGGTGCCAATCTATCAAATCGTGAACGAAGGTAGTTCATTCACGAATGAATTTATAAGAGATTTATTTAACCAGAATCCAATTGATTGGAAAGAAACGTTCACCTTTTACCCAGATGAAAGAGATTTGGAAAGTAAGTTCATGAATCAACATCTGCCAACTGTCGTAATTAACAAGCTCTCAGGCGCTCTAAAACAAACCCTAATGGGCATTGTAGGGACAATCCTCGACAAGAGTGCCAAGGAGATGAAAAAGGTCTGGAATCAGGCGAAGAGGGGGAAATAACATGGGTATTGTATCGTTTTGGGGGCTTCAGCATGGTTATGGCGTTACAAGTAGCGCGGCAGCAGTGGCCTCTCTGATCGGAATGGAGTATCAGATACGAACACTGGTATCACAGCCTCAGTTTTCAGATTCCACGATGGAACGGATATTCTCTAAAGCAATAAAGAGCCAAAATCCTGAATTTTTTAGTATCACAGGTAGTGGCTTGGATGCACTAGAGAGAGCTGTACGTTCTGGAAAAATGGAAAGGGATTCTGTGAAGAACAATGCCCTGATTGTTGAGCCTGATCGATTGGATATTCTGAAGGGTACAGACAAGACAGACAAAATACAGTTTGAGGATTCGAATGAAATCATTAACATCGCATACAAAAAGGCGACAGAATACTATGACACCGTCATTTTGGATCTGCATAGCGGAACCAATAGTAGCGTCATCCATGGACTCTTGGAAATCTCTGATCTCATCGTTGTTTGTGTTAACCAGAACATCAATATATTGGAGAGATTCTTTTTAAACAGAGAGAATCTACCGCCAGCGCTGAAAAAGAAACCTTATGTTCTCTTGATTAGCCAATACGATAAAGATTCAAAGTACAAGGTCAAAAATATTTGCAATAAATTCAGATACAAAGGCCCTGTGTTCACAGTACCTTACAACACCAGCTTTAAAGATCATATCAATGATGGTGATATCAGTAGATTTTTCAAGAAGAATCAAGAGATGAAACAATTGCATCCTAATCGTTACTTTATAGAAGAAGTTCGTAAACTGTCTAAACACATTCTGACTGAAGTTGGAGTCAACACGCAAGTTAAGCAAATTCAAAGTGGAAGAGGGGCTTAATGAATGGAGATTA
>NZ_BEXF01000053.1 GCF_002897295.1 Brevibacillus reuszeri | reverse complement strand
AAGATGAGACTTCCCACAGCGTAAGCTGGTAAGACCCCTCATAGACGATGAGGTTGATAGGTTCGGTGTGGAAGCGTGGTAACACGTGGAGCTGACGAATACTAATCGGTCGAGGACTTATCCACACTCTTAGCAATCATGCAGATCCAGTTTTGAAGGAACGAGCTTGCCATCCGAGAAGGATGGTTTTTTTGTGTGCGCAGATACAGCTGTGGCCGCCAAAAGGGAACACCCGAGGAGAGAAACACTTCGGGTGTCATATATGGCTACCTGGTTGCTGAAGAGGGAGTGTAATGCGAAAGATTGCTCCCGTAAATACTCCGTTTTTAACTTCGATTGTTCCCCCTGAGCGCTCGATAATTGCGCGAGTAATCGCAAGACCCAATCCAACGTCTCCATTTTTACCTTTGACAAAACGATGAAACAGATGAGGGAGCAAATCTTCAGGAATTCCATCTCCATCATCGATTATTTCAATGGTCACAAAGCGTTTCCCTGATTGGATTTTAATTTCAATTTGCTCGGTTGCATGACGGAGCCCGTTTGCGATTAAATTCAACAAGGCTTGCAAAATTTTATCGTCATCTACATAGACGATACCATCCTCGCCATAAGTACGGATGGCGATAGCTATGTTTTGTTGGAGTTTTATCGGATGTAATCGCTCGACGGCACGATTGACTAGATCTGCAGCGGAATGAGTCGCAGGATGAAATAAATCTTCTTCGCTCTCCAGTTTTGCCAAGAGGGTAATTTCAGTCACAATATGCTTGATTCGATTCGTTTCGGAAACAATGACATCTAGGCCCTTATGCGCCGCGTCATCTGCAAAAATACCGTCGCGAATGCCTTCTGCATAGCCTTGAATCGACATGAGGGGAGTCTTTAATTCATGAGACGCATTCTGTAAAAATTGGCGTTGAATTTCATGAAAACGATCCAGCTCCTGCGCCATGGAGTAGACACTTTCTGATACCTCAGCAATTTCCCCACGTGCCGGAACCAATTGGACCTCAGAGAAACGGCGAAACTGTACTTTTTTGATTTCCTTGGTCAATCTGCTTAGAGGCCTTACCATGCTTCTCGTGATAAAAAAGCTGAGTAGAATAGCCGATCCAACACCGATTAAAAGGATGACGATAATTTTTTCAGTAAGCTCCATGCGGACTTCCTTTAATCCGCGAACAGGAGATGCAAGAATGAGCCGCTGTTTTTCATCATTTTTCAGACCAAGACTAACAACCACATAATCATCCCCGCCAACAAGCCAAATATTTTTATCCGTCCGTTTTTCTGCTTTACGTTCCAGTGCTTGCAGCCATTGATTCAAATTGGATGAGGGGAGAGACGTGTAAAGCACCTTTTTCTTTTTGCCAAGCAGCAGAATTTCTACTTTGCGATTAGAGACCAGGAGCTTATCCAGCTCGGCAATGTCTTCGGCTTCAAAAGCCTCGTCGGAGTGTTTGATCTTTTCAATCCAAAACTGTCCTTTTAGCGTCAGCTCCTTTTTTTGCTGGGTAATCAAATTATCCAGGAGGAAAGAGTGAATTATGGTAGCAGAAATTCCGGTCACAATGATAAGCAGTGCAGCAAACATCAGGGTAATGCGTGATTGGAGATTCATCCTTCACGGTTCCCTTCTGTCATACGCAAACGATATCCGAAGCCCCAAACGGTTTCTAAGGGCAGATGGTCCAGCTTTTTTCGAATACGGCGAATCAAATCATCTACGACTCGGTCACTACCAAAGTAATCATCGCCCCATACGAGGGTAAGTAATTCATCACGGGAAAACGCTCGATTGGGATGCTCAGATAATAGCGAAAGGACCTGAAATTCTTTTGCGGTAACCTCAACCTCGGCTCCAAGAGAAAATACTAATCGTTTTTCTTTATCCAATACAAGTAAACTGCTGACTGGCTGATCATTTACTAGCGGTGAGGTTTGTTCTCCACGATTATTCATTCGTTCCCAACGACGTAGCGCCCGGTTCACACGAGCGACTAATTCACGTGGACTAAAAGGTTTAGTTAAATAATCATCACTGCCCAGCTCGAGCCCTAATATTTTGTCTACCTCTTCATCACGAGCCGAAATCATAATAATGGGCGTCTCTGATTCTTTTCGAATACGCCGACAAAACTCATATCCATTCATGCCAGGCAGCATGATATCAAGCACCCATAGATCAGGGGGGGCAGTTTCATTTAAATGAATGGCTGCTTCGGCAGATTCTACACTATGGGTTATGTAACCTTCCTTTTGTAGATAAGCTTCTACAATTTGGCGAATATTAGGGTCATCATCGACGATGGCTATATGAAAGGATCTCATAACATTCCTCCGAAAACCTCAGATTCATCTGTTATTGTACAACAGATAGGGAGTGCCTCAGGGGATTCAGACCGTATTCCCATACTTTTCCCATACTTTACGGGGCATGAAAAAAACAGCTCTGCCATGCATGAGCTGTTTCGTTCGGACATATATGCAGGATAGTTACTGGAGGGCATCGTAAATCGAAGCTTTTTGGGACAAGATTTCATTTTCGATGTCTGTCCACTGTTCAAGCAAATCGATCGCTTCTGTTAGGGATGTACTCCACGTATTGTCGCCATGTTTGTAGGCTTCCTTGGTTACCTTCATTTTGTCTTTGAACTGTTGTTTGATTTGTGTTGCATCTTCGCGGTTTGCTTTTTTTGCTTCGCGGATCGGTTTAATTTGTGCCATCGGCTCTTTTAGCTGTTGGTGCAGTGCTTTGACCTGCGCAAGCTCAGACTCGATTGGAGTCAGCTTGCTCTTGATTGCTTGATGATTTGCTTCGATAGCAGCTTTCAATTCTGCCACCTTCGCTTTGTCTTTAGCGGCTTTGGCCTCTTTTAGTTGCACCGTGAGCGCCTTGTTTGTTTCGCGGATTGGTTTGATTTCCTGCATCACATTTTTAACAGCAGCACGTACTTCCTCTGATACACCACTACGAACCGATTCCCACATGGCTTTGTTTTGGCTTGTTTGGGCTTTTAGTTTTTCATTCAAATCCTTTTTGATCGTCAGGAGCGATTGCAGTTCTTGATATTCTGGAGTTTGATTTAGCTTCTGTTCCTGGGCAGGTTGCTCTTCAGCATGGATGATGCCTGTTCCACCTGCCAATAAGCTAGCTGTTAGTAACGATACAGAAAGAATTTTTTTCATCTGTGTTTCACTCCTTCAATGATTGTTTCGTACATCATCAAAGATAGACAAGAAATGCGAGAAAAGTATGGGAAAAGAAAGTGGAATTCATACATAAGTGGAGGTTGTGTAGCTTACAGCATTGTAAGGATACTGCAAGCCAAATCGATGGTAGCGAATTACTTGGGCTTGTACAATTTAGGTATCAACAAACCGGAGGGATACACCATGAGAAAACTCATTCATATGATAGCTATCGCATTGGGACTGCTTGTAGATGCCAAAATAACGATTCAATCCTCCGAAATGGAGACAATCGTCAAGCTGTAATAGATATAGATATTGTAGAGGCGCCAGTATGTCGGTGTCTTTTTTATTTGGATTTGAAAGTTATGGGATGTGGCAGCTTCGGGAGGGGCTGTCTTGCATACTTTCACCTGGCATCGGCATGATCGGTCTGGAACAAAATTATCAACAGACATTGCAGGAGTTAAAACATTTGAATCAAAGCTAGGAAGAAACAGTTCATGCATTGACTTTTCAAACTTAATATATGATATTGTATATAAATAAGAGTCTTCGGTGTCGTATGGGAGTGTATACAATGTCAGAGATAAAACCGTTATGGACAAGAGATTTTGTAATTTTGGCCCTGTCTAACTTTATGCTGTTCGTCGCTTTCCAAATGCTGTTGCCTACGCTTCCGGTGTATGTGACCGATATGGGTGGGGATCAACTCGCTGTTGGGCTTGTTATCAGCCTGTTTACCGTGTCGGCGCTGCTTGTTCGTCCGTTTACCGGGAAGGCTTTGGATACCATCGGAAGAAAGCCGGTTCTTTTGCTAGGCTTGGTCATCTTTTTACTAGCTGTATCCGGATACTACTGGATGGTCAGTGTGGCTTTGGTTTTGGCTATTCGTTTTATTCATGGGATAGGCTGGGGGATTGTGACTACCACATACGGTACAATCGTCTCTGACATTATTCCCCCAGAGCGTAGCGGTGAGGGGATGGGGTACTTCGGGATGTTCAGCAACCTAGCGATGGCCTTTGGTCCGTTAGTCGGTCTCTGGGTCTCCCAAAACTGGGGATATGGCTGGCTGTTTGCGATATCTGCAGGCTTGACCGTACTTGCGATGATTTTATCCAGGCTGGTTCGCATCAAGGCATTGCCTGCTGTGAAGCGCCCACGTACGAGTATTTTGAGCGGCTTGATAGAAAAGGCAGCGCTGTTTCCTTCTCTCTTGAATTTATTGATCGGGTTTATTTATGGCGGGATTTTCAGCTTTATTACGTTATTTGGGCTCGAGGTTGGGATTGAAAATATCGGGTTGTTCTTCTTGTTCAATGCGATTGCTTTGATGGCGGTTCGTCCTCTGGCCGGTAAGCTGTTTGATCGCAGGGGGCCGGTATGGATCTTGCTGCCGGGCGCGGTTATTCTTGGTGTGGGCTTGCTTCTCTTGTCATACAGCACGACAGAAATGGAGCTGATCGTGGCGGCAATCCTGTTTGGAATCGGGGTAGGCTCCGTTCAGCCATCCTTGCAAGCGTGGACGATCAAGCGAGTGGTTCCAAACAGAAGGGGAGCGGCAACCGGGACATTTTTCTCAGCTTTCGATTTGGGGATTGGCGGAGGCGCAATGATCCTGGGCGCGATCGCCAAAGCCACCAGCTTTGCTTTGATGTATCGTTACTCACTGATTGCGCTTGCCCTATATTTGATTATCTACATCGTATACTTGAGTCGGCAAGCCAAAAAGGCAAAAGCAGCCGAGACGCTTTCTTCATGAAACGTCTCGGCTTTTTTCTGTATGAATAGATGGGGCTCAAATGACAAACAATAAGTGAATGTCCAAACAGTAATGGAATAAAATTGAAATAGGGAGAATCGATTGATCATGCCTGATTTCTTGGACGTGCCCACTCTCTATATGGTATAATAACGTATTGTGATAACCAGTTGGAGGTTTACCCTTTATGGCAGAAGAAACTGCTCGGTTTCCCAAAGTCGATATTAGCCAAGAAATGAGAGAGTCGTTCATCAGCTATGCGATGAGCGTTATCGTCAGTCGGGCTTTGCCTGATGTTCGTGACGGATTGAAGCCTGTACACAGGCGTATTTTGTATGCCATGCATGACATGGGTCTTACTCCAGACAAAGCGTTCCGTAAGTCGGCAAATGTTGTCGGGGAAGTTATGGCGAACTATCACCCACACGGTGACTCTTCGATTTATGAAGCGATGGTTCGTATGGCCCAAGATTTTAACATGCGCTATATGCTCGTTGAGGGGCAAGGAAACTTCGGTTCTGTAGACGGCGACCCGGCAGCGGCCATGCGTTATACAGAGTCTCGTTTTTCCAAGCTCGCGCTGGAACTCCTACGTGACATTGATAAAGAAACGGTCGATTTCGTTCCGAACTATGATGGGCGTAAGGAAGAGCCAGTTGTATTGCCTTCTCGTTTCCCTAACCTGCTATTGAATGGTGCTTCAGGGATTGCGGTAGGTATGGCGACCAATATTCCTCCGCACAATCTGACGGAAGTGATTGATGGCGTTATTGCAATGATCGACAATCCGGATATTACTGTACAAGATCTGATGAAGATCATCAAGGGACCGGATTTCCCTACTGCTGGTGAGATTCTCGGCTACAGTGGTATTCGTCGTGCCTATGAAACTGGGCGCGGCTCAATTATCATGCGTGCGAAGACGTTGATTGAAGAGGATAAAGGAAAGCCGCGCATTATCGTAACGGAGATTCCTTACCAGGTCAATAAAGCACGACTTGTCGAAAAGATTGCGGAGCTCGTGCGCGAAAAGAAAATTGAAGGTATCACAGACCTGCGTGATGAGTCTGACCGCAAAGGCATGCGCATTGTTATGGAGCTGCGTCGTGACGTAATTCCAAAGGTTGTCTTGAACAATCTATTTAAGCATACCCAAATGCAGACGTCGTTTGGGGTCAATATGCTTGCACTCGTCGATAGTCGTCCGCGTGTACTGAATTTGCGCGATATGCTGTATTACTATTTGCAGCATCAACGTGTTATTATCCGCAGAAGAACTGAGTACGATTTGAAACAAGCAGAGGCACGCGCCCATATTTTAGAGGGGTTGCGGATTGCGCTTGATCATATCGATGCAATCATCAGTTTGATTCGTTCTTCGCAAACGACAGAAGAAGCCCGTGAAGGACTTATCTCGAATTACGCTTTGAGCTATGAACAGGCGCAGGCGATTCTTGATATGCGTCTGCAGCGTCTGACTGGCTTGGAGCGGGAAAAGATTGAAAACGAGTACCAGGAGTTAATGGTGAAAATTGCAGAGCTGCGCTCGATTCTCGCTGATGAAGGAAAAATCTATGCGATTATTCGCGAAGAGCTTTCCGAAATCCAAGAGAAATTTGGCGATGCTCGTCGCACCGTAATCACGTTTGATGAGAATCATATCGAGGATGCAGATTTGATTCCAGAAGAAGATGTGGTCATTACGTTGACCCATGATGGATATATCAAGCGTCTCCCGGTTTCTACGTACCGTGCACAAAAGCGGGGCGGAAGAGGAATTCAGGGACTCGGTACCAAAGATGACGACTTTGTTGAGCATCTGTACATCACTAATTCCCATGACTACATCATGTTCTTTACTAGCAAGGGCAAGGTGTATCGTCTGAAAGGCTATGAGATTCCAGATTTGAGTCGAACAGCCAAGGGAACTCCAATTATCAATCTCATCCAGATTGAAAAAGGAGAACGTGTGAGTGCAGTAATCCCTGTCAAAGAATTTGATGAAGAACACTATCTGTTCTTTGCAACGAAAAAAGGGATTATCAAGAAAACAACTCTCGAATCATACGAAAACATTCGCAAGGGTGGATTGATTGCAGTCAATCTGCGCGAGGATGACGAGTTGATTGGCGTTCGTTTGACGGATGGTCAGCAGGAGATTATCATGGGCACGCACAAAGGGATGTCTGTTCGCTTCAATGAAGGCGACGTTCGCATGATGGGACGTAACGCTACCGGGGTGAAAGGGATTACCCTAGATGATGACGATGATGTAATCGACATGGACGTGATCAAACCGAATGCAGAGGTACTGATCGTTACTGCAAATGGTTACGGGAAGCGGACACCAGTCGATGAGTATCGCATTCAGTCGCGTGGTGGTAAAGGGATCAAGACGCACAATGTAACAGAACGTAGCGGTCCTGTAGTTGGCTTGAAAGTCGTAGAGCCAGAAGAAGATCTGATGATTATTACGACTTCTGGAGTTATCATTCGTACGGAGATGAAGGGTATTTCCGTAATGGGTCGTTATACGCAAGGCGTCAAGCTGATTCGTCTCTCAGAAAACGAGCAGGTAGGCTCTGTAGCCAAATGTCCGCCGAACGAGGATGAAGATATAGAAGACGAAGCTACCGAAGAGCTGGTAGAGGATCAGGACAATAACGAACCAAATGATAATGATCCAATTGAAGAATAGGTAAGAAAGTGTGATTAGGCGCTCCGGCCAAGGGGCGTCTTTTTACGTTTTCAGGAAAAGAATAAGCTTCTCTAATGCTTTTTACCTGCCAAATGGTTTGAAGTTAGGGTAGAATTGGGAAAAGAACACTATATCATTTTAATCATGGTGGATCGGATGGTGACCAATTTGCCCATCGTGGAAGTGAAACAACTAACCATTGGAGCGAAACTGGCGGAAGAAGTATACACTTCGTTGGGAGGAATTCTTTTTACAAAAGGAACCGCCCTGAACGAAAAGGAAATAGAGATTCTTGATGCATTTATGGTCAAGCAGGTCCCGATAGAGGATGTAAATGTATCCCCGGGCGAACAACAGACTGAGCAATCTCCTGAAGAACAAAATATGGTGCATGAGAAGCTCAGTCCAGAAAAAACTTCATTTCAGCAGACCTTTGATAAAGCAGTCTCAACACTGAAAAATTTAATGATTCGCGTACAGGGCGGCAATAACATTCCTGTAATGGAAGTGCGGGAAGTCGTTACTCCGATCGTTATGCAGTTCCAGAAGCAACCTGAGGTATTGCTTTCCTTGCGCAGTTTTTCCCGGTTGGACAGCTATGCGTATGAACATGCGATTGCAGTCGGGATCATTTCCTATATGATTGCTAAATGGACCAAGGTGCCTGAAAAAGAGTGGATGCAGGTTGCTTTAGCAGGAACGTTGCTTGATATCGGAAAAACGAAGCTTGATCGGCGTATTCTTCAGAAGCCGGGTAAATTAACGGCAGAAGAGTTTGAAGAAATGAAAAAACATACGGTGTACGGATATCAGATTATTAAAGCCTCACATGGTTTGAGCGAAGGTGTGGCGCTGGCGGCCTTACAGCATCATGAGAGAGAAGACGGATCTGGCTATCCATTGGGACTACCGGGCTCGAAGCTGCATTTGTACAGCAAGATCACAGCGGTAGCAGACGTATACCACGCTATGTGTTCAGATCGTGTTCATCAAAAAGCTCTTTCTCCTTATCAGGTTGTTGAACAGCTTGTTCAAGACAGCTTTGGGAAGCTCGACCCTACTATCGTTCGGACTTTTGTAGAGGGAATTACGCAATTTGCTGTAGGAACTGTGGTTGAGCTAAGCGATGGGACCATTGGCAAGATTGTATTTACAGATCGAAATCAACCGACTCGACCAATGGTAGAGACGGGGGGAAGAATCATTAATTTGGTGGATACTCGCCATTTATCGATAGCGAGAGTATTAGAGCAATAAGTAGTGAAAGGGCGCGAGTTTACTTGCGCTCTTTTATTTCATTTAAAAAAGTTTAGTATAAATACAAAAAGGTATTGTATTCGTACGATGGACGTGATAAGATACATCTTGTCGCTTCGAGAAGAGGCATACTAGCAAGAAGAAAACGAAAAACATAGTGTTGACTTCTTAGTAGCTGTTTGATAAAGTATTGAATTGTCGCCGCTGAGCGAGAGAAAAGCTTTTGAAAAAAACTCTTGCAAAGATGATCGCGATGAGATATACTAGGAAAGTCGCCTAAAGAACGGGCGCAAAACAAAATGCTCTTTGAAAACTGAACAGCGAAAGCGTTAATGAGTCTATCATTAAATGATTTGCCAGCTTTGAACCAGCAACAAACTTTATTGGAGAGTTTGATCCTGGCTCAGGACGAACGCTGGCGGCGTGCCTAATACATGCAAGTCGAGCGAGCCTCTTCGGAGGCTAGCGGCGGACGGGTGAGTAACACGTAGGCAACCTGCCTCTCAGACTGGGATAACATAGGGAAACTTATGCTAATACCGGATAGGTTTTTGGATCGCATGATCCGAAAAGAAAAG
>NZ_BEXF01000052.1 GCF_002897295.1 Brevibacillus reuszeri | reverse complement strand
GTGTATGGCCCCAATGGAATATAGAGAACATCTCAAGACATCAGCAGCATAAACAAGACACCAACCATTTTTTGATTGGTGTCCAAGTTTTTGTTTTTTTACTGTCTACTTGACAGGGGGCACTTCATTTTCCATAGAGGACAGGGCTTTTTCCTTATTACTCGTGATCCTACAGGTTTCTTGCGATATGCGGTTTGCTGTAATGGCTGGTTCCACCGCCTCCGACCAAAACTCTTCCGCCGCGGTTAAAGACAAGTAATTTTCTCGATCCATCTGCAAGCAGGACAGTTACTTTGGCACGATTGGCAGTAGCAGTATAAACAACATACCCGGTCCTGGACACAAAGGTGCGCCAGTTTTTATCGAATTCCGAACGCAGAACCCGATTCGAATACACTTGATTTTCGACTCGTCCAGCAGTAATTCTTTTCATCGTGCTTCCTCCCTCCCGTTTTCTACTAGCATATTCGTTGGAAAAAGAAAGGAATGGACAAGTGTTACTGGATATTGCCCTATTTTAGTTGCATCGTTTGTGCAAGCGTACTATGATAACAGCAAGAACGACATTCGAATGCTACCACAAGAATGCTCGTCACCAAAGGAGTGAAATACATGGCAAAAAGCAGTGCGCGCAAGCAACGGGAAAAGCTGGCGAGGGAAGGCAAGCGAAACCCGGATCAAAACAGAAGCATCTTTGCCTTTGCAGACATGAGAGCGAGACAGACGAAAACAAAAACGGAAAAACTCCGTCAGCAAAAGCACAAAAGGTCGTATTCCTATCAACAGGAAGATGGCCTTTTTTATTTTGCGGTGACGAGCAAGGTGGCATAGTTCCATCTTATTTTTGAAGAAAAATGTGGTAGCATCATGGGAAGAGTAAGAGTAATGAGGTGAGGAAAATGGAAAACCCTCCGTTTACAGTAGAGCGGCTATTACAGCTGCCTGTATTTCGTGGTGCAAAGGTGATGGCAGGACACGCAGGGATCAACAAAGAGATTTTCTACATGACCTCGATGGAAATGCCCGATCTTACTGGGTTTCTTAGGCCGAATGAATTGATCATAACGACAGGCTACTCCGTACGTGATGAACCAGCACTTATCAGTCGCCTCTTGGATGAAATGCATCAGACGGGCTGCTCGGCGATCGGCATCAAAACGAGAAAGGTCATACAGGAAATCCCCCAGGAAGCACTGTACAAGAGCGAGCTCTACGGAATTCCATTGTTTGATATCCCATTGGAAAATTCCTTTATTGATATGACCCATGCAGTTATTGACCAAATTCTTAATCGGTAAGCGTTCATGCTGCGCGAGGTTCGGGAAGTGAACCAGCAATTTACGAATCTGGTCTTAAATCGGCGAACGACAGAGCTGGTTGTTCTAATTGGCCATCTCCTTTCCTGCGAGACTGCTGTACTCAAAGAAAACGGGGAGATCGAAAGCTGCACTTCCCATTTTCAACCTGCTGAAATCAAGGAAAAAAGAGTGGTTCAGGTAGGAAGCAGGGTCATGGGTTACCTCGCTATTACCCGGGAATTAAAAGAACAGGATCGGTTCGAGCAAATGTGTCTTGATCATGCGGTTACTGTTTTGGCGATTGAGTTTACGATTCGCCAGTCGCAGCAGCTGCAGCGCGAACGTGAGCAGGAGTCTTTTATGGTAGAGCTTTTTTCCGGGTCATCTCACCAGGAAGATCTGCTTCGTTATCGGGCGAAGCAGCTGGGAATGTCACTACGTACCTTTCATTACGTCATCGTTGTTCGGATTACGAATAAGTCTGGACTGGACAAGAGCAAGCAGGAAGAACAGTATACGCTTCTCTACAATCAGCTTCTTCAAAAGGTGAACAAGCCAGGGGTAAATACCCGTAAAGGAGTCATCATCAACGATTCGATGATCGTCCTGTGCTCATCTGTCCATGGCGAAGTGGAAAAGCAGAGAGAGGATGCTGAAGCACTGCTAAAGGAGCTGCTTTCCCATGAAAAGGAGCTTCCGGCAGATTTGCAGCTTACTGCTGGCATTGGGGGAGCACGCGAGATGCTGGTTGAGGTTCCCGCCAGCAGTATGGAGGCACATCGAGCTCTATCTATCGGTCAGCACACTTTGCCCAAACAAAAAATCATCCATTTTCATGAGATATTGGTGGAGGATTTGCTGTTGGATGCAGCGGGACACCCGGTATTGACGAAGCTGACCTCCATTTTGATTGAACCGCTTGTCAACTACGACAAGGAATACGGCACCGAGCTGGTAGCGACGCTTAGCGCTTTTCTAAAATCGGGTGGAAATACAAAGCGGGTGGCAGAGGAATTGTTCATTCACCGCAATTCTGTTTTGTATCGCTTGGAGCGGATTGGGGAAATTTTGCAAATGGATGTGAACGATCCAGAGGTGCGCTTTCGTCTGGATGTGGCCATGCGTGTCTGGAAAACCAAGGGAGTCGACGTCCAATCGATTCAGTAATTTCATACCGTTTGTGATCGTGCCCAAAAAGGGGCGCGAAGTTTTGGGTCGCTTTCCATAGGGGAAAACGACTTTTTTTGTACTATCAGAAAGTATAAAGAATTTAGGGAAGATAGTTTATATTCCCTCCGAGCATAGCTTAGCTCAAAGTTTTCAGTTAATCGTGAAAAATCACGGAATGAAAGAAGTGAAGGGATCGGGGAGGAGGAGCGAAGCCGCGGATTTTATGCTGGTGATCCTGTATGCGCTTACAGGTCTGTAGCGAATGATTTTTGCTTTACGTAGCAATTATACAACTAGCTTAGTTGGATAGCTCCATTTCGCGATCATTCCATTTTTTTTAGCCAAGTCTATTTATGAAGGAGGCGCTATTATGGCCAAAGACAAGACTCCAAGAGAAAAACACCCCTCCGCATTTGAACCGTCGACATTGATTTTGAATATTGCCTTGTCTGTATTTGGGGCGATTATCGGGATGCAATTGATCACGTCACTGGGGGTTACGCCAAGCACCTCGATTATTGGTGCGATTGCCGCCATGCTGATTGCACGGATTCCAATGGAGATATTCTCTAAATATCGTTCCATTCACCGCCAAAATCTTGTGCAAACATCGATTTCCTCGGCAACATTCGGTGCAGCAAACAGCCTCTTGATACCGATCGGGATTCCTTTTGCGATGGGGCATCAAGAACTGATTGTTCCGATGCTGATTGGTGCGGGACTCGCGATGTTTGTTGATACGGCTCTGTTGTACAAGCTGTTTGGCTCCAAGGTGTTTCCGGCGACAGGCACGTGGGCACCAGGTGTTGCTACTGCGGAAGCGATTATTGCAGGAGACAGAGGCGGCAAGCGTGGATTGCTTTTGGGCGTCGGCACAGCGATTGGTTTGCTAGGCTCGTATCTTGGAATCTCCATGTCCGCATTTGGTGTTGCGTTTATCGGGAACATCTGGGCACTGGCTATGTTTGGGGTTGGGCTTTTGCTCCGTCAATACTCCACGCCACTCTTTAACATAGATCTGAATGCCTTGTACATTCCACACGGCTTTATGATCGGGGCAGGGATTGTTGCCTTGTTCCAGGTAGCGTATGTGATTCTGAAAAAGAAAAAGCCAGCTGCGGCAGTAGATGGCGCGGCAAGTGCAGAGGATATGAGCTACACGCAAAGTGAAAAAACAACCTCACGTGTACTCGGCTTTGGATTCCTCGCCTATCTCGTTGTGGCGCTCATCGTTGCGCTTGCTGGTGGACTTATCACGCACATGTCCTTTGGCATGTTGATCGGCTTTTTGCTCTTTGCAGCGTTTGCAGCCTATGTCCATGAATTGATTGTTGGGATTGCCGCCATGCACTCTGGCTGGTTCCCTGCCTTTGCGATTGCGCTGATTACTTTGATTATCGGGATGATGATTGGCTTTCCACCAGTGGCACTCGGTCTGCTCGTTGGATTTAGTGCTGCGACTGGACCAGCTTTTGCTGATATGGGCTACGATTTGAAAACGGGCTATATTTTGCGGGGAAATGGTGCGGATGCGGCTTATGAGCTCGAAGGTCGCAAGCAGCAGTACTTCACTGGCCTGATTGCTTTTGGTGTCGCTCTGATTACGGTTGCATTCTCTTATCAAAGCTTCTTTTCCCAAGGCTTGATTCCGCCGGTGGATGCCGTTTATGCGAGCACGATTGAAGCAGGAACCTCCCCGGAAATTGCCAAGCAACTGCTGCTATGGGCAATTCCAGGAGCGATTTTGCAGCTGATTGGTGGAGCAAATCGTCAAATGGGCGTAATGTTCGCTACCGGATTGTTGATTTTGAATCCATATGCCGGATTTGCTGTTCTGGCAGGTATTTTGATTCGCAGTATCGCGGTTAAGGTAAAAGGCAAGCAGGCGGAAAGCACGCTGAGCATTCTTGCTGCCGGCTTTATCGCAGGGGATGCAATCTACAGCTTCTGTAACTCCTTGTTCAAATTCGCGAAAAAATAAACAACATCTGGAGGAGAAACAATATGGCAAAAATGACAATTACCAAATCCATGATGGAAGCAGCTGTTTACGGAGGATGTGTACTAGGCGGTGGCGGTGGCGGCTGGATTGAAGATGGCATGGAAACAGGTCGCCTAGCACTGGAGGTCGGAACTCCTTATTTATATACAGCCGATGAAATGAATGATGAGGATTTGCTCGCGACGGTAGCTTTGGTCGGAGCACCGGCTGCTGAGAATCAATTTGTGAAGCCGATGCATTACGTTCGTGCCTTGCAGTTGTTGGAGCGCACGATCGGTCAGTCGATAAAAGGGATCATTACGAATGAAAATGGCGCAGGAACCACTGTCAACGGCTGGTTCCAAGCAGCAGTAACTGGTTTGCCTGTCATTGACCTGCCATGTAACGGTCGTGCCCATCCGACTGGTTCTATGGGAGCGATGAATCTGCATCAGGTAGAAGGCTACATTTCGCATCAGGCAGCAGTCGGCGGCAAGGATGAGCTGTATCATGAGGTGTGCGTCAGTGGGCAATTGCAGCAGGCAGCCGGATTGGTTCGCAAAGTATCCGTAGAAGCAGGCGGCCTCGTTGTCGTAGCACGCAACCCGATCACGGTTTCGTATGCAAAAGAAAATGGTGCACCGGGTGCGATTCTTCAGGCGATTGAAGTAGGCGAGGCATTGCTTGGAGCAAAAGGAGAGGCGGCAATCGAGGCTGTTTGCAAAAAGCTTGGTGGTCGCGTCGTCACTTCTGGACAGGTAGATGAATTCGAACTGAAGACGGCAGGCGGATTTGATGTGGGGCGTGTCGTGATTAGTGGACATGAGATGACGTTCTGGAACGAATACATGACGCTGGAGCAAAATGGGGAGAGATTGGGTACATTCCCTGACCTTATCATGACCCTCGACGCCCAAACTGCTAGACCGATCGTCTCGGCTGAGATTGAAAAAGGTCAAAAGCTGGCAATCATTCACGTGCCAAAAGAAAAACTGATTCTCAGCACAACGATGCACAACAAGGAGCTGCTGTCAGCAGTAGAGAGCACTGTCAACAAACCGATTCTTCCATATATATTTGGCTAATAATAATTGACTGGCAGATCAAAAAGATTCGACATCAGCGCTGGCACACGGGAGGGTTTACCATGTCATTAAAACAGACGATGACTGTATATGAAACGATGGATAGCGCCTATGTAAACGGCGAAGCCATCAAAAAACTGTTCCACGATTATCCGGAAGTGACTGTAACGACTCAAACCGTAAACGGAGAAGAAGGCAGCACGGATTTTGTTAAAATCCTCGTACCTGGGAAAAACGGGAAGTCATCGGGAGGAAGCGCCCCCACTTTTGGGATTATTGGACGCTTGGGTGGAATTGGCGCACGTCCTAGCCGAATCGGGCTTGTCTCTGATGCAGACGGTGCGATTGCGGCGGTCGCATCTGCCCTAAAGCTTGCCCAAATGCAACTAAATGGCGACGTGCTGGCGGGCGACGTAATCATCAGCACGCATATTTGCCCGGATGCACCGACACAGCCACATGAGCCCGTAGATTTTATGGGCTCGCCCGTTGATATTTTGACGATGAACGAATACGAGGTTATTCCAGAGATGGAAGCGATTCTTTCCATCGATACGACCAAAGGAAATCGGATCATTAACCACAAAGGCATTGCCATCTCGCCAACGGTCAAGGAAGGCTATATTTTGCGAATCAGTGAGGACCTGCTGCGCATTATGGAAATGACAACGGGAAAGCTGCCGGTCACCTTCCCGATTACGCTGCAAGACATCACCCCGTATGGAAACGATTTGTTCCACGTGAACAGCATCCTGCAGCCGTCAGTCGCTACCAATGCGCCTGTGGTTGGGGTTGCCATCACCGCCGAGAGTGCTGTTCCAGGCTGCGGAACAGGTGCGAGCCATGAGACGGATATTGCACTTGCCGTTAAATTTGCGGTTGAGGTTGCCAAGGAGTTCACAAATGGAGTTACCCAGTTTTATGACGAGGCTGAGTTTGCGCATATCCTTTCGCGCTACGGCTCGATGAAAATTTTTCAAACGATGGGCTTGGACTCTGGTAAGTAAGGAAATGAGGAGCAGGGAGATGATTGGTCTCCCTGCTTTTTTTCACCTCATCCTTTATCAAAGATAAGGAGGTTTCACATATGAAGCAGGTAGGAATGATTACGATTGGTCAAGCTCCGCGCAATGATATAGCGCCGATTATCGAGACACATCTGGCAGGACGTGCAGAGCTGATTCAATGCGGTGTGCTGGATGGAATGACTGTGGAGGCAATCAGGCAAAATCTTTCCCCTGCACCAGGCGAGTACGTTCTGACCTCACGCTTGCCTGACGGGGAACAGGTCGTCATGTCCAGAGAGAGCATCCAACCGATCTTGCAGGAAAAAATCAGGGGGCTGGAGAGTCTAGGGATTCCGAATATTTTGCTTTTGTGTACCGGTGTATTTCCAGGGCTGCATACGGAAAGCGCCGTTCTTTTGGAGCCGGATCAAATGATCCCTCCTGTCGTAGCCATACTTGCAAAAGGACGGAGGCTGGGTGTAATTGCACCGCTGCAGGAGCAAGTGAGTGCATTGCGGGAAAAATACACGCCATATGGCCTTGATCCGGTATTTGCTGTTGCTTCGCCGTTTACGCTGGACAAACAGGTGTATCAGCAAGCACTCGAACCGCTTAGGGATCAAGTCGATCTACTGCTCATGGATTGCATGGGATATTCGGAAGAAGCTCGTCAGCTCGTGAGTGAGCTAACTGAAAAGCCTGTTATCCTGTCGACCGCTCTCATGTCGAAGCTGATATCAGAAATCATCTAGGACAATCTGATCCATCCGTAGTAAAGTGAAAGGAAGTGATACGTCTCTTTTCAAACGATGAAGAGAGAATACGTCCGAGGAAGGGGATTTACCATTTTGCCGAGCAGTCATTCCATTCATCCAGAGTGCGCACAAGCCATACGCCGCCTGATCCAGCTAAAAGATCCGAAGCGGGAAGACTTCTTGGAGCTGAGAACGTACGGAACAGACCGGTATTCCGCCATGGGCTGGGACGAGCTTCGAGCGTACATTAATGAGCAGACCATCGTGATTGTCGAGCAGTTTGAAAATGAACAAAATATTATGTCTGCCCTGCGCTGGGTAGCGAGAGGGCTGCCAGTGTGGCTAGCGATCCGGAAGGTACGAGCGGACTATTCCGTGTATGGGTACAAGGGGCAGAAGTAAGGCTGGAGGTGGATTTATGAAAGAGAAGCTGGAGTCTTGGATTTTGGAAGCAGATATAGCCAGTATGCAAGCTGCTATGGAAGCGGGCACGCTTTGCTCGGAAGATTTGGTGGAAGTCTATTTGGAGCGGATCAGCAAGTATGATACATGGCTGCGTTCCATTATAGAAATCAATCCAGAGGCAATGCAAATTGCAAAGGCTTTAGATGCTGAACGAAAAAGCAAAGGAAGTCGGGGACCTCTGCATGGAATTCCTATTGTCTTAAAAGATAACATAGGAACGGGCGATCAGATGCATACGAGTGCAGGTTCTGTTACCCTAGCGAATTCTTATGCATCCGAGGATTCTGTTGTTGCGAGGCAGCTGCGTTTGGCAGGAGCCGTTTTGTTAGGAAAAGCGAACATGACAGAATGGGCTAATTACATGTCGCAAACGATGTGGGCAGGCTACAGCTCTCGTGGAGGGCTTACCTTAAATCCATATGGACCAGGTGAGCTTTTTGTGGGGGGATCTAGCTCTGGCTCTGCAGTCGCCGTGTCTGCCAATCTGGTAGCAGCAGCAATCGGAACAGAAACGTCAGGCTCCATTATTAGCCCTGCTAGTCAAAATGGAATCGTTGGTCTAAAGCCGACGGATGGGCTTGTAAGCCAGTCAGGAATCATCCCGCTCACCCGGAGCATGGATGCAGCAGGCCCGATGGCAAGAACAGTGCAGGATGTAGCGATTGTCCTTGGGGCATTGAATGACGATGGCACTGTGTACACGACGTTATTAGACAAAACATTTTTGCGCCAAGCCAGGATCGGTATCCCCCGTTATTATATGAAGCATTTGGATGAGGACAGGCTGCGGATTGTGGAAGAAGCCATTACTGTTCTCAAAGACCAGGGGGCTACAATCGTTGATCCCGTTGCTCTTCCATGTGATGGTACCGAGTGGGACTGGAATGTTCTTCGCTATGAATTCAAGCGATATGTGAATGAATATTTGTCAACTGTAGCAGCAGAAGTACCCGTTCACTCACTCCGAGACGTGATTGCCTATAATGAAACACATGCAGAGATTACATTGAAATATGGACAAGATAAACTGATTTGGTGTGAGCAAACGAGCGGTACTTTATTAGAACAGGACTATCTCGATAGCCTGCAAAAAAACAAGGAGATAGCTCGAGACCAAGGAATCGATTATGCTTTGGCTGAGCATGGGCTGGATGCACTCCTGTTTTTGGGGAATGAAGGCGGTCCAGATCTTGCGGCGCGAGCAGGCTACCCTGTTATTACCGTACCAGGAGGGTATGCAGAGAACGGAGTAATCGCACCTGGTGGATACATAACAAAAGGACCGCAGGGAATAACATTCGTAGGTACGGCATACAGTGAGCCTACTTTGCTCAAAATCGCCTATGGCTTCGAGCAAGCGACCAAGCATAGGGTCTCTCCGCCTTTAACGGGAAATCAGAACAGCTTGTATGATGAATAGTTAAAAAAAGGATATTGATAAATAATTATTTGTTTATATATTGATCTGTCTACGTAGACAGGTTTTTCTTTTTTACTTCCGGATTTTCTAAAGAAATTGAAAAATAAGCTGAAATTAGTAATGCAGAATGAAAAATAAAGGTCTATTATTGACACTACAAGTTCATTTTTACAGAAAGGAGCTATTATCATGACAGATTTTTTTCTTAGTTTATTGCAAATTATTATTGTTAATTTGGTCTTGAGTGGAGATAATGCGGTCGTGATTGCGCTCGCCTGTCGAAATCTCAGTCCAGAGCTGCAAAAGAAAGCAGTGTTTTGGGGAAGCTTTGGGGCAATTGGGTTACGGGTGATTCTCACAGTGATCGCCATCTGGCTATTAAAAATTCCTTTTGTACAGGTCGTAGGAGGGCTTTTGCTCATCTGGATTGCGATCAAGCTGCTGAAGGGCGAGGATGAGGATAGTCATATTGGCGGTGGTTCCAATATGATGGAAGCCTTGAAAACGATTATTTTTGCTGACCTGATTATGAGTCTAGACAATGTGATTGCCGTTGCAGGTGCGGCCAATGGAAATCTGCTGTTGGTGATTATCGGACTTGCGATCAGTATCCCATTGATCATTTGGGGAAGCCAGCTGTTAATGAAGCTGATGAACCGTTTTCCTATCATCGTCCTTTTGGGTGCAGCTTTGCTTGGATATACAGCAGGTGAAATGATTGTCGGCGACAAAGTGGTAGGAGCATTCCTGGAAGAGATACTGCCAGCTCTACATATCATTTTGCCAGTAGCCTTGGCTCTGATTGTCATTGCTGTTGGAAATTATCTCAAGCGCAAGGCTGATAAAGCAAGAGAAGATAAAATTCGTCAGGACGAACCAGAAATACTGTAACTCACCAAGCAAAAAGGAAAAAGGCCACTGCTATTGGACATGCCCTTACGCATGTATGTCTAATGGCGGGAGGTCTTTTTTTGCTATGGAGATTTGTGCCGAGAAACAGTTTTTTAACAAAGTAATTTTGGCGTTTTCACATTTGAGACACAAAGGAAAATTGTAACAACAGCTATTCCAATAGCTTTGCGCAAAAACTTTTGACAATTTTTTAATAAAAATTTGAACAAAACGTGACCAACAAATGAATTTTGTGTTACAATATAGCCATCAGATGAAACGAAAATCTTAGATGACGGGGGTCATGATATATGAATAACGAGAAAAAAGCCGCAGATATGCTCAGATGGATGGCTTGGACGACAACAATCATTGGCGCATTGTTAATGGCATTCAGTGTAAGCGATTTCAGATCCGAGAATTTCACATTGATGGTTTCGATTGGATTTCTGATCGCAGGTATGAACATCTTCCTGTTGAGCACTGTTTTCCGTCTGATGAACATCCGCAAGCAACAAGTGTAAGTCGATGAATACAAAACCATAAGCAGACCTCTCATTGTGAAGTGCCCCCTGTCAAGTAGACAGTAAAAAAACAAAAACTTGGACACCAATCAAAAAATGGTTGGTGTCTTGTTTATGCTGCTGATGTCTTGAGATGTTCTCTATATTCCATTGGGGCCATACAC
>NZ_BEXF01000051.1 GCF_002897295.1 Brevibacillus reuszeri | reverse complement strand
CGAAGGTCTTAAGAGTCTTAAGGATAGGTATTTTCTTTTACGTCAAACTTAGATGAACCGCCGTATACCGAACGGTACGTACGGTGGTGTGAGAGGTCGGGGGTTAGTCACCCCCTCCTACTCGATTACGGCTCCCACGGACGGCGGGTTCCGAGTAAATCAGCCAAATGCTTACTGCGTGTTCGGCGGAGCTTACGCGCTTCTGCCCGCTCGGCGGCGCCATCATGCAGGAAAATTTCCTCGGCTGTTTCGGGAACGACTTGCGGGACAGTCGTAGGTCGTCCATCCTCACCAATCGCGACAAAGGTCAAGAACGAGGTTGCACATACAGTGCGGATTCCGGTGAGTAGATCTTCCGCGACGATTTTGACGAACACCTCCATGGAGGTCTTGTGCGACCACGTTACGAAGGCCTCGAGGGATACCTCATTATCTACTCGAATCGGCTGCAGGAAATCGACAGAGTCGGTTGATGCTGTGACGACAGGTCCCCGTGCATGCTTCATTGCGGAGATCGCGGCTACATCATCAATATGCGCCATCAATCTGCCGCCGAATAAAGTGTTGTGATTGTTCGTGTCTGGAGGCAGAACATGGCTGGCTTTAAATGTGCGAGACTCTCGAACAAAACGTTCAACGGTCATGGGGAAGACTTCCTTTCTCACTAACAATTCATTAGCAATCATTTTAATATTCTTACTTTTATTATGCCACTCCATTTTATTATTAATCATAAAAATGCAAAAGGAGTGATTTCCTTCGTTTCAACTGTATTTCTACTTGTCTCCACGGATTTCAACCAAGACTAAATAGATCATACCCGTGAGCAGAAAAATCCCTGCAAAAACAGGCAGGAGCCAAGCGAAGGTTTCCTCACGACGAGACAAGTCAAGCACCATCCTAGTACGAATAAAATCATTATGCAAATAACAAGACAGCCCTATCGGATAAAAGACAGGGCTGTTGGCTCACGAATTATGGAAGGCTTATTTTAAGATTTCCGACAGTGGTACGGATTTAACCGGAGTGATTGTAGAAATTGCAGCTTTGAAAAAGAGACTTTGCTTACCTTGTGATTGCATCGTGACCGTATACGAGTCGGAGTAGGCAATCGTGCCTTTAAGTGGAACGCCATTTTTGGTGATTAGTGTCACGGGAACTTCCTGTGAAATTAGGTAATGCAAATAAGAGTCTTGCAGATTCATTGGCTTCATGGCAAACATCCCTTTCTCTCTATAGTCGGATTTACTATCATAGTAACATTTTTTGTAAAGGGAAGCATGTCGGTGAAATAGGATCTTGCTAAAATATTTACCCCAAATAAATAGACGCTTGCTTATTGCCTGCATGGGCGGATAGATGGTTCTTTTTCGGACTCTTATTGTTGATGTATAATATATTTGCAAGCCCCTTGATGTTTGGGGGGATCTCATTAGAACGATCGGTTTTAGGGTCATATCTTCTAAATTCAGAAGAATGGTTTGGGACTCTTTGCCCGTAAATCGTGGTGAGAAAGTAGGTATTTGTTTATAGATCAGATAATGACATAGTATGGTAAACTATTGAGCAAGCACGAAAATACATCGATATGAGGTGCCACGTGAATAACCAGACTATTCAATTAAACGAAATTATGCAAATTACAAGCGGGCATATTTTGTACTTTTACGAGGATCCAAAGAGTTACGTGGAAAATGCAGTTTCATTCGTTTTAACGGGAATCGAAAAGGGACATCATTTGCTGGTAATCGATAACACGCAGCGTCTGGAGCAGATTTATCAAAAGCTTGTAAAGGTAATGCCTAGAGAAAGTATGAACGATATTCATTTTTATGATAGTCATGAGTTTTATGCAATCCACGATGATTTTCATTGCGACACCATTTTATCGCACTTTAGTGAAATTTTAAGTCCTTATTTGACGAAAAATCTCACGGTAAGAACTTGGGCGCATGTGGAATGGAGAGAACAGGGCGAGATTCTCTCGAAAATGGAACATTTTGAAACGATGGCTGACCATAGTGTGAACTGCCATGGTGTTCTTTCTGTTTGCGCGTATAATAGCAATCGGGTACCGGCTTCATTTTTAAATAAGATTTTGAGAAGTCACGAGTACTATATGACCGATGAAGAATTGCAGAAATCACCCCTTTATCGAAAAAGACCCCTCGCATTCCCTTCGTTGTCTATCCAAACAGAGCAGCGGAAAATCGTTGAGCTAAATAAGCAAATGTATCAAGAAGCCAAAAGCAAGTTAAAGGCGACCAACTATCAACTGGAATCTTTCATCACACGGAATTTAGACCCTATTTTGATAATGAATGATGATAATCAGGTAGTACGGGTCAATGAATCGTTCGAGACGGTTTTTGGCTGGTCGGCAGAGGAAGTTGTAGGATTACAGGCGATTGATCTACCACAAATTCCAGAAGACAGAAAGGGTGAAGTGGAGAAAAATCGGAAGGACGCTGTACTGGGACGAAATATGCAAGGATATGAAACCATCAGAAAAACAAAGGCAGGAAACGAGCGAAAGGTAAAGATATCTTGTTTTCCTCTTCGAGACGAAAGCAACCAGCTGAGCGGCTGGACGGCTATCATACGTGATATTACCGAAGAGAAGCAGGCGCAAGAACTATTGCTTCGAACAGAGAAGCTGTCTGTTGTCAGTGAATTGGCGGCAGGAATTGCCCATGAGATACGGAATCCGCTGACCTCCGTAAAAGGCTTTTTGCAGCTGTTAAAGTCAGAATCCTCCGAAAACAACATCTACTACGAAATTATGTTATCAGAAATTGGTCGCATCGACTTGATCTTAGGTGAGCTGCTAATGCTAGCCAAGCCGCAAGTGGCACAATATCAACAAAGAAATGTTACGTTGTTAATCAAAGAAGTGATCACGCTGCTTGAGGCACAGGCGAATATGTGCAACGTACAAATTGTTTCGGACGCAATACGAGAGGATGTCTGCATAAATTGTGAAGAAAATCACATCAAGCAAGTCTGTATTAATTTTATCAAAAATGCCATTGAAGCTATGCCACAAGGCGGGAAGCTGAACATTCAGCTGGACAAAGGTGAGGAGCGCGCCTTTATTCGTTTTATTGATCAAGGGATCGGTATCCCCAAGCACGTCCTGGAAAAGCTGGGACAGCCCTTTTACACAACCAAAGAAAACGGAACGGGTCTCGGATTTATGGTCAGTAAAAAGATTATCGAAAATCATCAAGGAAACATCCAAATCTTTACGGAAGAACATAAAGGGACAACAATAGAGATCAGCCTGCCAGTTGTTCACTAAATAACGCAATACATATACATAAGAATAGTAGAGATTTAGAACGATGAAAAAAGAAAAGCTCTGGCAAAAGAACTTGCCAGAGCCAAGCACCCATATCTATTAAAATAAGTCGATAATGAAACCTCTAGCGATTATCCACTTTTTCCGGGTACATATCATGATTCATCAAGCGGTAGCTGGCCATCTCTTCGTATTTCGTTCCTGGCTTTCCATAGTTGCAATACGGATCAATCGATATGCCGCCGCGCGGGGTGAATTTGCCCCATACCTCGATGTATTTCGGGTCCATGAGCTTGATCAGGTCATTCATGATGACATTGACGCAATCCTCGTGGAAGTCGCCGTGGTTGCGAAAGCTGAACAAATACAGCTTGAGTGATTTGCTCTCGACCATTTTAATATCCGGAATGTAGCTGATGTAAATCGTGGCGAAGTCAGGCTGACCGGTAATCGGGCACAGGCTGGTGAATTCTGGGCAATTGAATTTAACGAAGTAATCCCGATACGGATGCTTGTTGTCAAACGACTCCAGTACACTCGGATCATATGAGTAATTGTAGGTAGTGCCTTGGTTACCCAAGAGAGTCAGTGAAGATAAATCGCGTTCTTGATGGTTCGACATATCCAATAAACCTCGTTTCATTTCTAATTTTTCAAATGGTTTACACTCCGCGCTTATTTCCCCAGACGAGTGCATGCAGCTGCGGGAGTACCTTGGCGTCATTCATCTCAGGCGCTTCCATCGCTCGATCAATCAACCATTCAAAGCTTTCTAGCAGCTTGTCTCGCAGGTTGACTGTATCCGTAGCAGTCAAATCGTCGTTTCCTGGCTGCAAATAAAAAGGAACAGCAGGATAGCGCTGATGAATGGTTTGCGCGTAGGCAAAATCTTCTTCGTTGAAGACAACCACTTTAAGACTGAGTCCCTGATGATTACTTGTTACGAGTGCATGTATGATCTTGTCCAGTGCGTCCAAATCGGTCGTCATTCCTGAGCTTGGCGGCTTGGGAGAGATCGTGACGTCATCGATATCAGAAAGCCAGCTCTGCCATTTGCTCCCCTGTGTCTCCACTGCTGTACGGATGCCGCGCTTTTTTAACAGCTGGACAAGTCCATCCAGGCTGGCAAGGAGGGCAGGATTCCCCCCAGAAATGGTGACATGGGAAAAACGGTCCTGTCCCAGACGAATTAACTCCTGATAGACTGCCTCTGGAGTCATCTGCTTGATCTCATCGCGTGCGGAGCCATCCCAGGTAAAGGCAGAATCGCACCAGCTGCAACGGTAATCGCAGCCGGCGGTACGCACGAACATCGTTTTTTGGCCGATGACCATTCCCTCGCCTTGAATGGTTGGACCGAAGATTTCCAATACAGGAATGGAGCTCATGCTTACATCCACTCCCGTCTTGCTTCAGCGTAGCTGGTTGGCGTCTCAAACAGGCGTACGAATTCCACACGAGCTTCGTTATAGCGATTGCGGTACGTCTCGGATTGCAGCTGGTTTTCCATTTGCTCAAAAATCCAGACGACCATATTTTCGGCAGTAGTGTTCATGGGAGGAAGCATTTCATTCAAATAGCGATGGTCCAGGTAGACCTCAATATGCTCTTTCCAAATCTGCTTGATGTCGCCAAAATCGATGACGAGTCCGATCTCATCGGGCTGGCCGCTGATCCCAAACACAACCTTGTACGTGTGGCCGTGCAGGTTTTTGCATTTTCCTTCGTATGCGTGCAAATGATGCGCAGCGTCAAAGGTAAACTCTTTGCTGACGAGTACACGCTTGTTATGGTAGCGAAGCTGTGACTTTTGAATATGAGTGCCCAAAGCTTGCATACGGTCGACAATGCGGAAGTCAAAGTTTGCACTCATGAGATTTGTTCTCCTTGCTTACGGGTGGAAAGGTAAGTGTCCAGTCCGGCTTTTCGCAGTTGGCAGGCAGGACATTCGCCGCAGCCGTCTCCTTTGATGCCGTTGTAGCAGGTGAGGGTATTTTCGCGGATATAGCTGAAGGCACCCAGTTCATCTGCCAGCTTCCACGTTTGCGCTTTGGTCAGCCACATTAAAGGCGTGTGGATCACAAACGGATAGTCCATCGACAAATTCAGCGTCACATTGAGTGATTTGACGAATGAATCGCGACAATCCGGATAACCGCTAAAATCTGTTTCACAAACGCCAGTTACTAAATGGCGTGCTCCTCGCTGCTTGGCAAATACGCCAGCAAACGAGAGAAACAAGAGATTGCGTCCATCCACGAACGTAGAGGGCAGCTGGCCTTCTTCCTGGGTGATGTCAATATCTGTGCGGGTGAGGGCATTGGGAGCGAGCTGATTCAACAAACTCATATCCAATACTGTGTTTGGGACGTCTAATTCACGGGCGATCTGCTGGGCGCATTCGATCTCCAGCTTGTGACGCTGCCCGTAATCAAACGTGAGGGTTTCTACTTCACCGAATTGCTCCTTGGCCCAGAACAGGCAGGTCGTACTATCCTGCCCTCCGCTGAAAATAACGACGGCTTTTTCCTTTTTCATGCTCTCCATCTCCTTCAGTAATGTAATGGAAGAAAGAGAGTTCTTGAACTTGCTCCTGCAAAAAAACAAAACAATACCAAGGGTAAGGTACTGGTACTGTTATCCACCTTAGTTTTTTATAGAGGGAGTTCGCGAACCTCTCCCATGCACATGCATGGATTTCGTATTCGGTTTGGCATCCAGTCAGACGCCTGTCGTCATTATACTACAAATGTTCGGCATTAGGGATGGAAGATCACAACTCCTTGATGCTGGAAAAAATAATTTGACGGAAAAGGGAAGTGACTGCTAGTATTTTTTAGTAACACCATTGGAGAAATTCTTTTGTAAAATTAGGAAACGTTCGGGAATTGAATGGTTCTGAAGCATGTTTTGTGAGAATATTTTATATTTTTATACCATCGTTGGAGTAACGAGAATAACAAAGTTGGCTTTCCTATATTTAAGTAGAGTTGGTGATTAGAGTGAATTACAGTCTTCTAGTTGAAGAGTACCGTGGAGAAGTACTAGAAAATGTTCATTTTGGCGTTGTTTGTGGGGTTAATGAGCACGGTCAGGTTATTTATTCTGCCGGGGACGAGATGCACGTCACTTTTTTGCGTTCCGCAGCGAAGCCGTTTCAGGCCATTCCTGTAGCCAAGCAAGATATTGATGGAAAATTTGGTTTAACAAGCAGAGAAGCGGCCTTGTTTACCGCATCGCATCGTGGTGAGACGTATCATATGGAAGGATTGGAGTCAATCCTGGCCAAAACCGGGATTAAAGAAGACGAGCTGCTGACATGTCCGACCTATCCGCTCAATGAAGAGCCTAAGCTTGCCTGTGTCTCGAAAGGAATGCCTAAACGCCGCCTTTTTCACAATTGCTCGGGCAAGCATCTTGGATTCCTCGCCTTGTCCAAAGAGCGCGGTTTTTCCACAAACGATTACTACGAGCATTCTCATCCCGCGCAGCAAGAAGCGCTGGAGACGTTTGCCTATTTGGCCGAGTACCCAAAAGATCAAATACAGCTCGGCGTAGACGGCTGTGGTTTCCCCGTTTTTGCTGTACCGCTGAAGCATATCGCGATCGCTTACTTGAAGCTGGGCTGCCCTGATTTGATTGAGGATGAGAAAACGCGTGAGGCTGTTTTGAAAATCACCGGATGGATGAGCGAAAATCCTGACATCATCGCGAGTCATAACTTCATATGTACGGCACTCTTGACTGATCCGAATATTATCGCCAAGGGTGGAGCGATGGGGGTGTACGGTTTTGCGCTGAAAAAGGAAAGGCTCAGCTTCTCACTCAAGGTCATCGATGGCTCAGAGCTGGTGTGGCCGCTGGTCATCGCTTCGATTCTGGAGCAGATCAATTATGAGAACAAAGAAACGATTGCACGATTGTACGCACTGACTCCGCGGGAAATTAAAAATGATAACCAGATGATTGTTGGCGAAAAACGACCTGTGTTCACGCTGAAAAAATAGAGCGTGGGCAAGCTCGTCTATTTGCATCTGGAATAAAAAGGGTATACGATGTCCACAGATCATGAGGACGGAGGGAAATGGATGCTAATCGAAGTGATTGCGACCTCTGTGGAGGATGCAAAAAGAGCCGAGCGGGGTGGAGCAGACAGGCTCGAGCTGATAACAGGAATTTTGGAGGGTGGCTTGACTCCGAGCTGGGGATTGATTGAAGCAGTCGTCAAATCTGTCCGTATCCCGGTTAATGTCATGGTGCGACCGCACAGCCAATCCTTTTGCTATACCCATGATGAATTGCTAGTCATGCGAGAGGATGTGCGAGTTATTCGTGAGCTGGGAGCGGCAGGTATTGTTATTGGCATGCTCACTGATCAAAAGAGGCTGGATCAAAAGGGCTTGGAGCTGGTGCTTTCCGAAGCGGATGAGCTGGATGTGACCTTCCATCGCGCATTTGATGAAGCGAGCGATCAGCTCGAAGCTGCACGTACGCTGCTGCATTATCCGCAAATACGTCGCATCCTCACTTCAGGCGGACAGAAGAGTGCCATTGAGGGTATTGACTGCATCACGCAGCTGCGGCAGCTCACAGAAAAAACCCAACTAAACATTTTGGCAGGCAGCGGTTTGTCGCTTTCCAACATCGCTGATTTTCTCCAGAAAACAGGGGTCAGGGAAATTCATTTTGGCACAGGTGTACGTGAGGATGGGCAAGCCCTGCGATATGTTGACCCAGAAAAAGTATCCGAGCTGAAAGGAATCTGCGAACCTTTTTCGAAACATGTATGATTAGGAAATATTTTGAATCGTACATGCTGCATGGGAAAGGATGACGCCAGTGGAAATCGAAAAAAGATTGGGCGAGATAATCGGGGAAGCCGAGGGAACTTGGGGCGTAGTGGTTGAAGAGCTGGGACAAACAGGTGGTCAGAGGCTGCATTTTTCACATATGCCCGATGAGAGGTTTATTGCCGAAAGTGTCATAAAAGTTCCGATCATGGCAGCGGTCTATGAAGCAGCAGACAACGGGCAGTTCTCCGTCTCCGACCAGCTCACACTGCGCAAGGAGGACCTGGTCGGAGGTTCAGGATTTTTGTACACACTATCGCCTGGCCTGAAGCTGACCATTCGTGATCTGATCACCATGATGATTATCCAAAGTGACAATACGGCAACCAATATGCTGATTGACTTGGTTGGAAAGGAACAGATTGAACAAACGATGCGCAATCTGGGAATGAACCAAAGCCGCTATTCGCGCAAGCTGATGATCTACCCAGTTGATGTCACAGAAAACAATATGATTACGGCTGGGGATGTTGCCAGCATGCTGGGGAAAATTGCGTCAGGCGCTTTTTTGTCACAGCGTGCATGCGAAGAGATGATAGCGATTATGGACAAACAACAGGTAGTGAACGGGCTGCCATCTTTGCTTCCCGTCCAAGCTGAAGCAGGAGCATTTCCAGAGTGGAAATTGCCGTGTAAATCGGGATGGGATACAGGCAGACAGCATGATGTCGGCGTGCTGATCGCGGCGGGACGGAAAATTACGATTACAGCATTATCCAAGGACGTACAAGCGAGTGCAGCTCTGCGCACGCTAGGTTTGCTGGGGAAAGCAGTATACGACTACGCGTCGGCAAGTGAGTCATGTTCAGTATAATGACTTGCTTTCCTAATCTAAAAAAAGAGGTAGCCCAATCAATAGCGGGTTACCTCTTTTTTCGTTACGGGGATGGCATGCTACATGACCTGCTTCAATTCGACGGCATCAAGAGCGACCAGGCTTTCAAACTGGTTCGGTGAATCGGGATGGATATGCTCTTTTAAAATTCCCATTTTGACAAAAAAGCGCAAGGATGTATACACGGTTGAAAGGGTGATATTTGGCATCTCGTTTTTCAAGGCGTGATAGACGTCTTTAGCGTTTAAACACTGATTGGAGGTCAGCATATGAAGCAGTACGGCTCTTCTTTGGACCGTTAAGCGTTTTCCTAGATGCTTTATCTGCTGTGTGACATTGGCGATGCGTTCGTCCATGACATCTCACCTCTTTCTTTTTATAGAAATTCAGAAAGGATAATCTGGGTGGCTGCTCATCCAAGAATGGTTTCGAATGGAGTTTTATTAAAATAATTATTACCTAATGTTAATTATCGTTTAGCTCAGGACAATAGTCAATCTCTTTCTGTGTAATAATGAAGGGAAATAAAGCGGTAATGCTTTAACGTGAAGTGTTTTCTTTTTTTCGAAATCATGATAGTGTATGTGCGACTTTTGTCTATGTGAAAATGGATGTCGGGAGTGGACTGTGTGGCGCGAAATAGACGAACTTCAGGGCAATTGAATAGTCCTCTGCGAAAAGCAATGGAGTACGGCATGCTGCTTGTGGGCTCGCTGGTGCTGGCAACAAGCTTCAATTTATTCTTAAATCCCAACCAAATTGCATCGGGTGGCGTTTCAGGCTTGTCGACCATCCTGCATAATCTGTTTGGATTCTCACCAGCGATTGTTCAATGGGCGTGCAACATTCCTTTATTCCTGCTCGGTCTAAAGCTGTTAGATCGGCAATACAGCTTGAAGGCTGCTGTTGGATCGATTATCTTGCCTTTATGTGTCATGCTGACAAGTAATTTGCAGCCATTGACGACGAATCCCCTGCTGGCGAGTATATATGGAGGAATTGGTGTCGGTCTTGGGATTGGGATTGTGTTTCGAGGGAGAGGGTCTACAGGCGGTTTTGCAATCGCTTCGCAGATTTTACATAAGGTTTCAGGTCTTAGCTTGGGAGTTTGTGTAGCCGTTTTTGATGGCTTGGTTATCTTATTTGCTGGAATTGTCTTCGACCCGGAAAAGGCTTTGTTTGCTCTCATTGCTCTTTTTGTAACCAGTAAAACGATTGATATTGTACAGATGGGCTGGAATACATCCAAAGTGGCATACATTATATCGAATGAAACAGACGCTTTGCGTGAAGCTATTCTTTACGATTTGGATCGGGGAGTCACGCTGCTGGATGGCGCCGGGGGATATACCGGAGATGCACGCAAGGTCGTGATGGCTGTCGTTAGTCAGAGTGAGGTAAGTAAGTTGAAAATCATGGTGCGCTCCGTTGATCCGGATGCATTCATTATTTTATGTCCTGCACAAGAAGTTTTAGGGGAAGGCTTTCGAGTGGGATAAGCTGTGAGTTTTCATATATAATCATGCAAAAAGAGCTGCGGGATTTTGTTGCGGCTCTTTTTTATAGGTATGAGAGTGATAGTACTTCACTAATCTGAGCATGAATTTGCCTAAAGATAGAGGTTTTTTTAATTTAAAATGAATTATTTTTAGATTTTCTATTGCATTTAAAAATCAGACATGCTATATTAAATCTCGTGAACGGGACACATACGAAAAACGCTCACACAAACGAATAGACACCATGCCGGTGTAGCTCAATTGGTAGAGCACCTGACTTGTAATCAGGGGGTTGTGGGTTCAAGTCCTATCGCCGGCACCACTACATATCACAAATGCCTTTTCTTCCAAAAAAATACGGTTGATGAGTGGTTTTGGATGTGTTAGAGGAAAATTCGTGCTTTTGAAACGCAAACAAAAATGCTCTTTGAAAACTGAACAGCGAAAGCGTTAATGAGTCTATCATTAAATGATTTGCCAGCTTTGAACCAGTAACAAACTTTATTGGAGAGTTTGATCCTGGCTCAGGACGAACGCTGGCGGCG
>NZ_BEXF01000050.1 GCF_002897295.1 Brevibacillus reuszeri | reverse complement strand
GCCGCCAGCGTTCGTCCTGAGCCAGGATCAAACTCTCCAATAAAGTTTGTTACTGGTTCAAAGCTGGCAAATCATTTAATGATAGACTCATTAACGCTTTCGCTGTTCAGTTTTCAAAGAGCATTTTTTGTCGAACGTTTCACATCTTATCACGTTCGTTCTGTACGAGTCAAGAGTTTTTTTCGATGAATCTTGTTTTCTTTTCTCGTATTTTGTCGTCGCTTGTTGGCGACAAGGAATAATCTATCACATCCAAAAACGAAATACAATACCTTTTTAATAGTTTTTTAAAAAAAGTAGATTCCCTGAAAAAAAGAGCCCCCGATTAAAGGGGCTCTAGCTACGATCATCGTTATTACTGCGCTGTATAGCCTCCATCAATGACAACACCTTGGCCAGTTATGCCTTGTGCTTTTTTACTGGCTAAAAAAGCTGCATAGTCTGCTACTTCCTGTACATTCAGTAACCGCTTTTGCGGCACCAGAGGATAAATAACTTCCTCCATGACCTTCTCCAAAGGTACATTTCTCGTCTTGGCCAAATCCGACAGCTGATTTTGTACCAGAGGGGTATCCACATATCCTGGGCAAATCGCATTGACCGTGATTCCATGTGCCGCTCCCTCCAAGGCAGCAACCTTGGTCAGACCGATGACCCCGTGCTTGGCACTATTGTAGGCAGCCTTGCCAGCAAAACCAATCAAACCATTGATGGATGCCATATTAAGCACACGTCCAAATCCTTGCTGCTTCATAATTGGGAACGCATGCTTGATTGCCACAAAAGGAGCTGTGAGCATAATACTGATCATTTGCTCAAACTTTGCCGTAGGAAAATCCTCGATGGGCGAGACGAACTGAAGCCCGGCATTGTTCACCAAAATATCGAGCCTTCCAAAAATCTTTACTACTTGTTCCAGACTCTCCTTGACTTGCTCCTCGTTAGTGACATCACAGGCAAAGCTGACAGCCTCATGCCCCTCATTTTGCAAACGCAAGGCTGCAGCATCAGCCGCTTCTCTGTTGAGGTCCACTATCATGACTTTGGCGCCCTCTTCTGCAAAGGTCCGGGCGATCTCCAGCCCGATTCCGCTTGCTGCTCCAGTTATGAGCGCCACTTGCTGCTCCAGTAATTTCTTCATATACCGATCTCCTCTCCTGCTGCCCTCTATCTATAGTCACTCACTGCTGCGTCTCGTTACACAAAGATGGATACTGCAAAAGCCAAAATGAACACCGCCAATGTTTTGACCACCGTAATGGCAAAAATGTCCTTGTACGATTGGCGATGAGTAAGGCCAGTGATGGCAAGCAACGTGATTACAGCTCCGTTATGCGGGAGCGTATCCATTCCGCCGGAGGCCATCGATGCAATCCGGTGCAAAAGCTCAGGACTGATTCCCACAGCATTTGCCATTTCGAGATATTGCTTGCCCATTACCTCCAGCGCGATGGACAACCCGCCAGAAGCGGAGCCTGTCACCCCAGCCAAAACGTTAACTGCAACGGCCTCAGAAACAAGCGGATGATCGCTTGCACCCAAAATCCATCCTTGGATCACTTTAAATCCAGGCAGTGTTTTGACAACGTTTCCAAAACCAACCTCAGAAGCAGTATTAAAAATTGCAAGCAATGCCCCCATCGCTGCTGCTGTCAATCCGCTTGCCAGCTTTGCTTGTACCTGGCGAACATTAATCAAAATCGCAGCTATGATCCCCAAGCTCAATGCAATGATCAAAGCCCAGGAAGAAACGACATTTTTTACCTTTTCAATCTTAAACGACTCTTTTAGCATGGTTGGATCATACCAGGCTTCTACGGTCCAAATCCCCCGGCTAAACATGTAGTTCCCAATCAACACGATCGCCAATGGAAGAATCGCGAGCCAAATGTTCATATACGATTGTTGTTGCACCAGCTCAGGCTCATTGGTATGCCCCTCGCCATAGCCCTCGCCAGCAGCTGCTGCCTGCTTGCGTCTGCGTTCCAGCCACAGCATTCCACCAGCAAATACCATGATCGCTCCTATAATCCCCACAACAGGAGCAGCATAAGCATCCGTACCGAAATACGTAGTCGGAATAATATTTTGAATTTGCGGTGTGCCCGGTAGAGCATCCATCGTAAACGTAAACGCACCGAGCGCAATCGTCCCTGGAATCAAACGCTTCGGAATGTTCGCTTCACGGAAAATAGCAGAGGCGAACGGATAAACAGCAAACGCTACAACGAACAAAGAAACACCGCCATAGGTCAATATGGCACAGGCGAGGACGACAGCCAGTATGGCACGATTCGAGCCAAGCGCCCTTACGATCGAGTGAGCAATCGAGGAAGCTGCTCCACTCAGCTCCATGACTTTTCCGAAAATCGCACCCAGTAAGAAGATAGGGAAAAATGATTTCACGTAATTGGCTGCGTTGGTCATGAATGTTTCTGTATAGCTGGGCAGCAGGGCTAAACCTGACAAAACAACAGCCAGCAATGTAAAAATAGGAGCAAAAACGATAACAGGATAGCCTCGGTACGCAAAGAACATCAAAAGCCCGAGCGAAAGAATAATGGATAACACTTCAATGATCATAGGATTCTCCTTTCAATTTGCCCTCCGTCACCGCGGAAAGAAATCGCTTTCATATCCAGTTAATAGCATGTTCCGTGCCAGAGCATTATGGATCGGGAGAATGCCCCTCGTGCATAGGTTTGGTAAAGGGACTGCCTCTTTTGACTACCTTATCCCCTAGGTGACATTCCAGAAATCCGGAAAAATACGTCCAGTTTTATGGAATCTAGCAAAATAACCGGAAATAAACCGCTTTTTTACAACCCCGAAACGTTCCCGACAGTCAAACAAGACGCTTGTTAACCCGATTCCAGAAGTTTGGAACCTAGCAAAAAAACTCTTACCAACCTTCCGAATGAACGAAAAAATCCGAATTTCTGGCCCTTCGCCAAATCTCCGGATTTCATTCATACTCGTTGATCCAATTGATACTTCTCCCATTTATCATAAAAGCTCGATTTACTGATTCGCAGTAGCTTTGCTGCCTCCTGCTTGTTCCCGCCAGATTCGCGCATCGCCTGAAGAATGGCTTCCCGTTCAGTCTTCTCCAGCATTTCCTTCAATGGTAAGACTGGTGTGTATGTACCAAAAGCGTGACCCTCCTCGCTTGCAGGCAGCCAGATGTGCTCTTTTTTCAACACATCGTCTTCAACCAGATGCAGGGCTCGCTCCAATACATTGCGAAGCTCACGTACATTACCTGGCCACGAGTAGCTCTTCAGTACGCCCCACACCTCATCGTCAATCGCCTTGACGGTGACCCCCGTCGCTTCCACAAGCTGATTCAACAAATTGGAAACCAGCTCCGGTAAATCCTCTAGCCTCTCTCGCAGCGGCGGGATCGACAAGGATACGACATTCAGGCGATAGTACAAATCTGCCCGAAACTTGCCTTCCTTGATGCTTGCCAGCATGTCTTGATTGGTAGAAGCAATCACACGCACATCAATCGGCGTCGTGCGAACAGCCCCGACACGCTCCACTTCCTTTTCCTGAAGAACACGCAAGAGCTTGGCCTGCAAGGGCAGTGGCATATCTCCGATTTCATCCAGCAAGATCGTCCCGTGATTTGCCAATTCAAACTTTCCTTTTTTTCCGCGGCGAACAGCTCCGGTAAAAGCCCCCTCTTCGTAACCGAACAGCTCTGATTCCAGTAACGAGTCAGGGATGGCGGCACAGTTCACCCGAATAAACGGCCCCATTTTCCGTTTGCTTTCAGCGTGAATGGCGTGGGCAAACAGCTCTTTGCCGGTTCCACTCTCTCCAGTAATCAGCACAGTCGAATCACTCTTAGCTACTTTTTGCGAAAAACGCTTTAGCTCCTGCAGCTTTTGACTGTACCCGACAATCTGGTCAAAATGATAGGTCGCTCCCATCCGCCGACGCAGTTCTTTTTTATAGTAAATCAATTCGTCCTTGAGCTGGTCGACCATAGCGGCAAGGGAAGTCAGCTCCTGGACATCCTGGAACAAGACGGTTCCGAGCACAGCGATCACTTTTCCTTCATCCATAATTGGTATGCGGTGGGCAATCATATTCCGCCCCTTGATTTGCTGGATGTCCGCAATTTCTGCTATGCCCGCCTTCCCTACTATGTGCATACGCGTGTTCTCTATCACTTCGGTCACTGGTTGGCCAATAACATTTTGTACATTCAAAAACTTTCGGTAGCTCCTGTTTAGAAGCAGGATTTTCCCTTCTGTATCCGTGACAATCATCGGCTCATGAGCGTTTTCAAAGACGACTTCTAGCAGCTTGCTAATTTGTTGAATATTAAAATCCACAACGGCTCCCTCTCTTTGAAAAACGTTGGTAGTGCCAAGCGATGGTCGAATGCCTTTTGTCAAACTAATGGTAGATGATCTATGCAAAAAATGATAGCGGTTACGATTCACGAAATATTGCCACAACAAAAGCCGTATGATCTACTTAATAAAGAAAGGAGGATTGAAAATGCTGCAAAATACAACGATTATCGTAACGGGTGCTGCTTCCGGCATCGGGGCGGGGATCACTCGTGAGTGCCTGAAGGAAGGGGCCACTGTTATTGCGTGTGACATAGACATCGCAGGACTCGAAGCTATGCACAGCTCACTTCCCGACTCTCCTCTGTACATTCACCAAGTCGATGTTTCCAGCTACGATCAGGTTCAAGAGTTGTTTACCTTTATTCACACATCTGGTCTGCACCCTACAGGTCTTGTCAACAATGCAGGCATTTATTTGGGGAAAAGCTTGCTTTCCTATGAACTACACGAAATTGACCGTGTGCTTGCGATCAATATAAAAGGCTATGTATACTTCTCCAAGCTGTTTAGCGCCCTGTTGCTCGAGCAAAAGCAATCCGGCTCCATCGTCAATATGGCTTCGGTCTCCGGACAGGAAGGCAGCTCAGATGCTGTTTATGGCTTGTCCAAAGCGGCGATTCTGGGGCTGACCAAGAGCTGCGCCATGAATTTTTCTCCTTTCATTCGGGTGAATGCCGTCTGTCCTACTCTTGTAGACACCCCGATGATGGATCAGGTGCCCGCATGGAGAAAAACAGAGTATCAGGAGCATGGCCTCATTAAAGAACCCGTTACCGCGCAAGACGTCGCACATACAGTGACCTTCCTTTTGTCAGCAAAAGCCAAGCACTACACCGGAGCTTCATTTGATCTGAACAACGGCTGTTATCTCAGATAGAATCGATAAGCTTCGCCAGCCTTTTGGGGGCCGTACGCAGGTAACCCTCCAGCAGATAGTCCTCGATTTCCTTCCAGTCCGTAATGTCTTTCCCGCGGATAGAAGTCCAGCCATGCTGACCGATATACGGTGTCTTGTAAAATCGGTCCTGCTGCACGAGGGTCTCCTGTGTAAGCTTCAGCGTTTTGAGGGAGAGAGAGGGGCCTTCTGGACCACCCTCTCCCAGCATGACGAACGGCTTGTCATTGACTCGAAACGATGTATGACCAAAGGCGTCCACCTGCTCATTCACCTCAGGCAGACGCATTGCCAGCTTTCTGACGGCATCCACCAGCGCCAGCCCTTCCTTTGACGAAATCCGCTCATGTCCCATCCAGCCATTCCTCCTTTTCATCCTGCGAAAAACCTTATGATCCTATTTGTTCACTAGCTTGTGCGCTCTTTCCTTCTTTCATCCGATAAAGCGGCAGGATGAACAGCATACCGCCAATAAACAAGATAGCTGCCACTTCGTAGATCGTAACGAGCGACACGTGTTTTTTAAGTACCCCTGCCACACTCATCATGATCACCATCGAGCCTGTAAACAGCGGTGTCAGGATTCCGTTTACCCGTCCAAGGAACGTGCTTTCGGTATGCTTCATGAGCATCGTATTGATCCCAATCTGAATACAGGGCAGCAAAAGTCCGGCAATGAACTGGGCAACGAGTGTCAGCCATAGATGTGTGGAGATTCCCAAGATGGCAAAGGCAAGGGCATTTCCAAACAAACCGGCCATCAGCAGCCTTTGGGGAGAAAACTTCTTGGCAACGGCCATGGTCACGCCTCCACCTAAAATCATTCCCACCCCTTGAACCATCAGGAGCCATTGCAAGCTTTCTTTTGGCAATTGCAAGCGTTCTGTTACGAGAAAAATACCAAGCGGCTGGATCAAGCCGATCGCCAGACCTGCCGCCATAAAACAGAAGCCGATCAACGTCAATACCCGATTGGACAAGACATAGCGAACACCACTTGCCATTTCATCCAAAAGACCTGTCGATTTACTTTCCGTTTCCTCCACTCGATCAGGTGGCAAAAATGCCAGAACTGCTGCCGCTAGCAAGAACGCAACGGCCGTAATGATCATCGACACTTCCATGCCCCATTGCTGGAACACAAACGTCCCCATGATTGGACCCAAAACCATAAAAATAGCGAATAACGTCTGATACGCCGACATCCCAGCTTGAATCTGATCCGCGGGCACATGTAGTTTGAACAGCTTCATACCGGATGGCTGAGAAAACTGCGACAAAATGGCAGATATCAGTGTGGCAAAAAAGACTGCTTTCCACGTTCCGAGCATAAAGGTCGAAAGTACAGCTACAACCGATAACGCACTTAGGATTTCACACCACACCATCGTTCGTTTCGGTCGCCAGCGATCCGCAAACGTACCTGCTAAAAACGAAAAGAGAAAGATAGGGGCGTATTCCGCCACTGATATCATCGAAACCGCAAAGGCATCTCCACCGGTATGCTCCATCACGTAGAGCAGAATGGCGAAATTGCGGACCCATATCCCGATTTGTACCATTAATCCTGAAAGCAGGATCGCTCGCACGTAACGATTTTGAAAAACTCCAGACATAAAAAAGCCTCCTCATCCTTTATTTCTGGACAGGAGGCATTACATATCAACACAAAGATAGAGAACCCAAATACACATTCAGGTACTACCATCTATTCGCCAATATGCACATACTAATCCTATCCAGAAAAATGCATCGTCTTATCCGATTGCTTTTTTGGGAATAGGAATTAGTGTTTCATTGGCTTGATGGTCACCCTTCCGTGTTAGAATGTTCCAAGAATACCATAAAGCGAGGCTCACGACAACAAAAATATCTTTACCAGTTGTCACGATTTGTTCCTCCTTCTTAGGCGTGGTATCGTACTAACCAAACCGCAAGCACTATTTCAATAAACATAGAAGAGGGAGGGAGAAGCTTTGGAGTATAGAGTACTTGTCGCAGACGATGAACAAGCCATTTCGAGTGCGATTGCGTACGCACTTATGCGTGAAGGCTTTCAGGTAGAGACAGCCGCAGACGGTGAAGAGGCTTTGCAAAAAACAGCTTCTTTTCACCCCCATGCCCTCGTATTGGATGTCATGATGCCAAAGCTGACAGGATACGAAGTTTGTCGCAAGCTGGAAAATCGCAAGGATATCGGGATTCTGCTTCTTACCGTAAAAAACGACATTGTCGATAAGCTTGTCGGTCTCGAATTGGGAGCCGATGACTATATGACCAAACCGTTCGATTTGCGCGAGGTCGTCGCCAGAGTCAAGGCACTGTGCCGGCGTCTGGAGAAAAACGCTGCATCCGCTGAGCAAGCAAATACAATCCATCTGGGGGCACTGACTCTGCATCTAGAGCAGCGAGCCGTTTTGCTTCATGACGAGCCAATCAGCTTGACGCCGAAGGAATTTGATTTGCTGGCGCTGCTGCTTACTCACTTAAAGCGCGTGTATACAAGAGAAGAGCTTCTTGATCTTGTTTGGGGGATGGATTACGAAGGAGGTACACGAACAGTCGACATTCATATCCAGCGCCTTCGTGCAAAGCTGGGTTCTGAGTATCAGCATTTGCTACAAACCGTATACGGTATTGGCTATAAAGCGGTAGGAGATTTGTAATGCGGGTCAGCCTGAAATGGAAGTTCACCCTGTTTCTTTCCGGACTGTTACTGTTCACGGTTGCAGTTTTGAGTACCCTGATCCTGCAAGGAGTGGCTCGTTATCAACGTGAGCAGATGGAGGACTCACTCGCGCAAATGGTCAAAGCCGCACAAACTCGCATCACCGGACAGTACGTGACCGGTACGCGTATCCCGCCCCAAACCTTCATGAGTGTGGAGGGGCAAAAGCTCGCGATTGAAGTGGGAGCTGCCAGCGGGACACGTGTCCTTTTGTACGGAATGGATGGGATTGTTGTGGGAGACTCCCTGTCGATGGCAGCAAAAGCGGATGTTAATGATGCTCTGACGTTTGCCTTACAAAATAAAATCGCCTATTTGACAGAGGGTGATACGCTGCATTATCTAGCCCCGCTTCAAGGTCCTGATGGTCAAATCGCCGTGATTCAATTCGACTCCTCCCTGCTTGCCCAAAACAGCTTTTTTCAACAGCTTTTGCGTCTGTTTGTGTATACAGGCATCGGCGTGCTGCTCATCAGCTTTTTGTTTGGATTCTTCTACATGAACCGTCAGGCAACCGCCATCAGTCGACTTAAACAAGAAACTGAACGCATCCGAGTGGGCCAGTATTTGAAGTCACCTGGCCTTTTGCGCAAAGATGAATTGGGCGATCTGAGCTCCGGGATTTATGAAATGAGTCAAGCGATAAAAGCGAATATCCAGACCCAAAAGCAATTCTTCGACAATATAAGCCATGAGTTCAAGACCCCGTTAACCGCTATTAAAGCAAACGCCGATCTTCTGCACATGTATGGAGACGACCTCTCCCTCGTCCGGGAATCGAGCGCAGCAATCGCAAGTGAATCAGCTCGCCTGCATGAGCTGGTGGAGACTGCCCTCCAGCTATCTGCTCAGGAAAAGTACTCTTTGGAAAGTCGGCCAGAGGTGATATGGATCGATCAATTGCTGGAAGAGTTGTCTGGGCGGGTGAAAGCTAAGGCAGAAAAAGCAGGAATTACGCTCCACAAAAATCTGACTCCCGCGGCAATTTGGGCCGACAAGGACAGCCTGATTCACATCTTCCTCAACCTGATGGACGATGCGATCAAATACAATAAGCCACATGGAGAGGTTATCATCTCGAATCGAATCGCCGCTGCCCATATCGAAATCCTGATCCAGGATACAGGAATCGGCATCCCAGCTGATGAGCGAGCACGTATATTCGAGCCTTTTTACACCGTTCATCCTGACAGAGCCAGACAGACAGGTGGAACAGGTCTGGGCTTGGCATTGGTTCAGCAATTTGTCGAAAAACAGCAAGGCACGATCAGAGTCGAGGATGGCCCGAACGGACAAGGCTCTACCTTTATCGTGACTTTTCGTGCATACACTCCGAAATCATCGAATGATTGTTTACAAGTTTGAAACATCCAGAAATCTTGTCGAAATACTGAGGCTGTAGGATAGGACTCAAGCACGAAGGCAAGCAGAAAGGAGGCATTCGCTCACATGCAAGCACAGCGACCGTGTCTTTGGCAAATCATCGTCATAGCCGGCTTATTGACGATGCTCATTTGCTTCATGACGGGCTGCGATCACACACCCGGGCGGAAAATGACCGTCATCGACCCACCTACTGACAAGCATCCAGATACCCTTGCATTGGAGCGAATTGATCTACTGGATGAAATGTTTGCCCTCGCTTGGCTTTCAGAGGAAGAACTGTTGTACCAGACAAACCCATTTACGACTGAGCATTTGCAGATTCGCAACCTCAAAACTGGAGCCAGTCAAGCTACCGCCATGAGGGCTGAGCGCTCAGCAGTGGTATCACCGGATCGCAAGCACGTGTTTCTTTTATCCGATCTTCAGGCTGGCATCACTGATCTCAACAGTGGTCAAGTTATTTCCCTACCTACCTCGGATGATCGCGTATCCTGGATTCTTCGAGATGCAGTCGGCACATGGGCAAATGATCAAGCCTATGTCTTGCCAATTGTAAAGGGAGACAACAAGTACAGCTTGCTTTATGTGCGAGTAGACGGAACAGCTACTCCAGTTTCCATCCCTAATGAAGATCAGCCGATCCAAAAAGTTATGATACATGGCGAGTCCATCTACTACCTGACCTTTGACCAGCAATTAAAGCTGCTTGATGAGCATGGGAATTATGCAAAACTGATCAGCCATCAGGTAGCGGACTTTGCCCTCTCGCCGGATGGCATCCGCATCGCGCTTGCGCTTGTATCAGGCAAGGATGAGGTCAGCCTGATTCTATCTGACGCACAGGGGCAGACGCAGAAATCGACCGGGGTGAAGGGTCGGCTTTTGCAGCAATTGTCCTGGTCCCCAGACGGACACTGGCTTGCTTTTGCCATCTTCAATCTGGCTCAGGGAATGACCGGACTGTATGTCATGGATACGCAAACTGGCAGCATGCTTCCCCTCTCCACTTTTCAGACATTGAAAAGCCCGATTGTCTGGAGCCCATCTGGCCAACAGCTATTAATCAGTCAACGTGATGAATCCTCACCTGACAGCAAAGCATTTTCGACGATTTATCGTTTCAAAACCTTACCTTAACGGAGTGACACGCACTATGAAACGCTTTAACCTAACCATGATCCCTTGTATCATTGCCCTTGCAATTGTAGCGGGTTGTGGAAATGCAAATGACAAACAGTTTACCGTAAAGCAGCCACCTGCTTCCGAGAACGGTGCTCAGCCTGCCTCCCCACCACCAGCAGAAAAACAAGAAGCAGACGTGGTTAAGCAATTTGAAGTATTGGCTGCGCAAGCGAAGGAAGCTCGCGAGCTAACCGCCTTTTTAGACCAGCACATGAGCACGGTAGACGAAAAAACGGCCGACCAGCTGTTTATCGGACTGGAGAATTTTTTAGAGGGACATTTGCCTGTGGTAAACGATAATTTCCACTCACTTCTGGCCCAACCAGCTGCGGCCGATATCATTCGCGGTCTTGAATATCCGTATGATTTTTCCAAGATCCAAAACGACGACAACCTCAAGCAATGGCTGATGGCCCAAGTGACAGGCAAGCTCAAGCTGATGGCTACCTTTGATATGGAATACTACTGGGATATTGATTATGAGGCACTCCAGGTGTATGCCCCTCATTTATCGGACGATCTGAAGGATTACCTCGTGATTCAGACAACTGAAATGAACAGTCCCTATGCAACAGATGGCAGCTTAAAAATCTCCCGCGATGAGCTGGGCACGCGCATGATCGAAGCTGAAAATTATTTGACCAAGCATCCAAACGGGCCAAAGACAGCAGCCATCATGCAGCTTTACAAAGACTATCTCAAGGCTTATCTCTCCAACTATCGCTATGATGCGATTGACGAAAACACCATGAAGCTTTTGCCAGAGGTCAAAGACAGCTACTCGGCTTTTGTGAAAAAGTACCCAAATGCAAAAACAAGCATGATTACCTCTGCCTACCTCGCAGAAATCGATAAAAACAAGGATGTGATCTTTGCCTTTGGAAAGCAAGGAGAAAGCATCATTGGCGACGCAAAGCCAAACATTTCACAGTTTTGGAATGAAATCAGCAGCCGGGTCGATCAATTGTTCTAGTCATGTTCCTTTTTGGGAATCGAGTAGGAGGGGGTGACTAACCCCCGACCTCTCACACCACCGTACGTACCGTTCGGTATACGGCGGTTCATCTAAGTTTGACGTAAAAGAAAATACCTATCCTTAAGACTCTTAAGACCTTCG
>NZ_BEXF01000049.1 GCF_002897295.1 Brevibacillus reuszeri | reverse complement strand
TGTAACATACTTCGAAACATTTATTAAATACATATTAGCAATTAGGTTAATAGGCGTTCTCTATAGGCTCTTATATTTTGATAGGGGGTTATTGAATTTGGCAGTTTTGAGGTTCCTTACTGTATTCGTGTTAATTGCCCTAGCTTTGTATGTTGTAATTGTTGTCTTGCCGGGAATGTACCTTGAATTTGTTTCTAATCAATTAGGGAAGGTGGAATTACGATGAATTCATTCATTCAAGTTGTTAGATGGGTTTCATATGCTTGCTTCTGGATTTCTATGATCCTGCTGTTCTTTTTCTATTATTGGAAGTCTCTTAACTGAAAGGGGTGATCTTGTATGAAGCAATATCTTGGAACCTATGTAGTTCTGTTGTTTATCGGTGTGCTGGGCTTGGCCTTTATTAACTGGTTCCTGATTCGAACACTTATCATCATTGGAGGTTAGCTTTATGAAGAAGTGGGAGTATGTTCTTTTCGCTCCGATAGCGATTGCTGGTTTAGCTGTACTTACGTTTGTTGGTTGGATGTTCTATTTGCTCGCTCTTGGATTTTATGATGTTTTTGTAATAAGGTTTGGCTTTCCCCTGTGGGGCCTGATATCCTGTGGAATCTTTATGATCTGGCTTGTTATCAGTGTTGCTTACTTTGGTAATCGTCATTTTGGATGGTTTGAGGAGGGCAACCTATAATGGGCATTTTCAATTGTGACTGGTTCAGTTTTACGGCTGATTTTGAGAAATATAATGTGGTCGACCTCGCGGATCGGAAGGATCTCTATGATCCAGAAGTAAACAAACATCTTTCTCGGTTATTTGCTCAACTGGATGAAGAACGTTCCAAGGAAGATGGCCGTGGCTTTATTGATCTCGGTATGTGGAAATTTGAAGTACTCAATCACGGCAGCCGTTCGTATTACTATCTGCTGCATAACGATGACATGGAGATCCGCCTGGCTAAATACCGTTCCCGTAAAGAAGAAAATTTCCCGGTGTTCGTTCACTTTAAGAGTCAGTTCCTTTGGTCGGACATCTACGGCCTTTCTACATTAGAGGATAAGTTCCGCCTGGTTATTGAGTGGCTGCAGGATGTGTTTAACGGCAAATACATTACGTCCAAGATCAACCGGATCGACTTGTGTTACCATACGGACGATATTCCGGTAGGATTCAACGCTGAACACTTCGTAGGCCGTCACACGCTCGATACGACCCGTAGAACGCATCGTGTGATCTCAGGTATTGATATTGGTTCCAGACGATCTAATAAGCTGTTCCTGCGCTGCTATAACAAGTTTCTGGAAGCCAGGGCAACGAAGAAAGAATGGTTCTTCAAGATTTGGGAACATGCTGGACTGGATATCCGCAAAGTATGGAATATCGAGTTCCAGGTGGACCGTGAATTTTTCAGTGAATTCAAGGTTGGCCGCAAGCGTTTAGACACCGCAGAAGAGATCATAGCGCGTATGCCAACGATTTGGCACTATCTTACGAACGATTGGATTACATACCGGATACCGGACAATGAACGCCGTACGCGCTGGTCCTTGCATCCATGGTGGGAATCATTGCTTGAATTCGCTGAATCAACGGAAAAGATTAGCCGTGGTAAACAACGTGAGCTTCCGACAGCGACAGTCCTGATCCCGGCGATCCGTGGTTACCTTTCGAGCTATGCTGCACGAATGGGCGGTGATATCAATGACGGTTCCTTGTTCCAGGAAGTGTTCAAACAGATTTGCGATTACGAAGATGTCACGGGCCGCAAGTTCGAAGAGGATGTTGACGTTAAGCGCAGCCTGATGGACCCGGAAGACAATATAACCGATATTGAAGAAATATCTCAGGAGATTTCCAAAGTGCGTGACAAAGTGTTTGAAATGTACCGTCAAGGCCGAATCAAAGAGAAGCCACATATTAACGCAAGTTTAGAAGATTATCAGAGACTATTAGATGAAGGAATTCAATTTGATATGTTGAAATTGGCTCAGGTAGCTACCCTTCCAGGACCAACTAAGCAAGCTGGGAAAGGCAGTAGAAATAAAAAAGAGCCCGCGGCAGCGGACTCCTAAACAAAGGACCTATAAAATAGGTCAATTTCCCCAATATTGTGACAAATATATGTTGCTAGTTTTGTAGATCATGGGCTATACTGATTAAAGGAAAGTTTATGTAATTAAATACGGAAAAGCAACTGTGTACTTTGGCGAGTGCAGCTGCTTTTCCTGTGAGACATCTTCCTGCGACGAAGGTGTCTCTCCTGTTGACTATTATAACCGTAGTTTATAGTCAATAAAACAGAACACACGTTCTGTCTATGCACTCGCCATGTCGCGGGTGCTTTTTTTATGCATAAAATTGTATACGTGATGAATAATTATTCACGTTGAAATTCAATATTTATGCATTTCAAAAAGCACTAAAAATAAATGTGACAAATTTGTGAACACTGTGTTGGAACATGGTAACAATGTGCTGTTTCGTGAACGCTGGCTTTTCGAAGCCGTTCAAATATAAAAAGATCCCAAAGGAGATATGAAAAATGGAACAAAAGATGCAGGTACTTGTGTTGGGTGCAAATCGCTACAGCTTCGAAGATCAACAGACCAAGCGTGAAATTGAAGGAACCAAGGTTCACTATGTATCGCTCGAGCCGATCAGTGAAGACAACTCGAAAGGGCTTTTGCCTAAGGCTGAAACGATGGAATATGGCTACTTTAAGGAACTCGGTACGGTTCCAGGCATTTATGAAGCTACTGTGCAGTTCGTTATGCACAATCGCGGACTGAGAGCCAAAATTGTAAACTTCAAGTTCCTGGAGCCTGTGACGTTTGAGCTCCCGGTTAAGGCGTAATGGATGTCGGTTATCGGAATGCTGTTATCGCGGCTCAATTGGAGCAATTACAGGCTGCTCTGGGTGATAAGGTCCAAGTAGATAGTTGGAACGTAATCGCCGTTACGATGTCAGAGGTTTTCTCAGAAGGTTTCAATCATGGTGTCTCTTTTACGAACGCCATGCGAAATATACAAGACATCATTGAAAGGGGGTGATATTGAATGGGTACTGGTATACCAACAGTTTCACTTACTTATGATCTGGCGGACGTAGCAACTAGCGTAGGGAATTGGTTTTCGAGCTTCTGGCTGATTCTTGCGTTTGCCGTGGCGATCCCACTCGCGTTCTATGTTGCGAACCGTGTCAAAGGTTTGTTCCAGTAATAAAAAGGAGTGTATCTAATGTCTACTGTTACTCAAGCTACATATGCAAATCCCGATGAGATGAAGGTCGCGTTTGGGGACGCGCTCAAGGATTTCTTTGTGCAGCATACAGAAGGTACACTCCAAGTTTTTCACTCGCTTACGGTTGGTGAAATGGTCATTGCCGTGCTGATTGCATTGCTGATTCTGGTGTTTATCTTCAAATGGATTTGGGAGGCGATTCGATATAGCTAGTTTTATAGATTCCTATTCCTTGCTGGCGCTGCCGTTCTTCATTATTGTGCTCGGGGCCGTGGCTGCTGAATTTCTTCCGAATATCCTAAGGAGACGTTAGCCATGGATCAGTTAATTGCAGAAGCATTTCAATTGATCTTCACACTGCCGACCGTGGAACGGGTGTTAATTGTTACTGTGTCATTCCTTGCCCTGATTATATCCCTCCTAACAATCTATAAGAGATGGGGGACAAGTATCTTATGAGTTTCGATTTGGATATGCGGCAGATTTTGCAGTATTCGTACAATATCTTTGGCTCATTTTTGCCGATGGTTTACATATTTGCTGGGGCGAGTATTGCTATTTTCATTCTGTTTACGATCATTAACAAGATTCGTGGCGGAAAAAATGAATAATGTCGTACCAGCTATACCTCATATGTCCGATATTCGTGATCTATTCGCAAATTTTGGCCATAATTGGTCCACTCTCTCCCCTGCGTTATGGGTACTCTTTGGAATCATCTTCGGAACCTTCGTTCTTGGCAAAATCATAAAAAACGTGAAAGGAGATGATTAGATTGGGTACTGGTATACCGACAGTGAGCCTTACGTATGATTTGGCCGATGTCGCAACAAGTGTAGGAAACTGGTTTTCGAGCTTCTGGCTGATCTTAGCTTTTGCCGTGGCGATCCCACTGGCATTCTATGTAGCAAACCGAGTCAAAGGTTTGTTCGAATAAATTACATGGGGCTTCCTAAACCGAAGCCCTTTTTCTATAGGCGGTGAATATGGATAAAAACCAATTGTTAATTGTCATTTCTTTGGTGGTTATCTTCGTCCTGGTGATTATCAATTATTGCTTTTTGGATCTGTTCGATCTCTCCAGGGATGACCCTCAGAAGCGAAAACGGCTAATGCGACACATGATGCTGGTTAATTTCAGTTTGGCTGCACTTTGTTTATTGTCGGCAAGTGCCGGACAAATTCAAGTACTTGACCTTCAAACCATGTTAATTGGCATTCCGTAACGGAGGAAAAAGAATGATGAGAAATTGGATTAAGAAAAACAAGACAACAATCATTTTCTTGTTTCTAGAAATTGCCCTAGTTATAGCTGCATTTATTCTCGTATATCACCTATGGGTAGGTAAGGTGAATAAATGGGATGCATTAGATTGGCAATTATTTAATTCTTTTTATTCTGCACTTGAAACGGAACAAGGTCAGAATCTATTAAATGTTATGTCTCATTACATGATTGGACTTGTTATATTTCCGTTCATTTATGTATTGGTCATTGGTATTCGTATTTATTATTGGGCAGCTATTCGACGTTTTAAAAAACAGCATGGTATTCCGTTATGATCAAACGTATTTCAGTGTCGCTCATCGTTTTGCTGTTGCTCCTTCCGGTCACAAATGCGATGGCTGCCATTACGCAAATCAATGAACATGAATTTGAAGTCACCGATCACCGTGTGACCATTCCGGCCGGATCGGCAGGATCGGCAGTGGTTGGCGGCGGCAAGTTCCAGCCAGCAGAAGCCAGAGGAAGTTATCTTTCGGAGGTTCTGCTGAAAACCAATCGAACGCTTGATTCAAACAATTTTGTTATCGTCACATTCGATAATGGCGTTGAGAATGTACATCGAAGTGAACCGGGAGAACCTAACGTCTTCGCTATTGCATCGGGCCTGCTGAATAATCCGTCAAAGGGGATCACGGTCAAACTGACCTCCGATGGATCAAGGGAACGATGGGTTGAAATTGTTGGATTTAAAACGATCGACAGTCTTCCTCCGGGTGGCGGCGGTCCCGATCCCGGCGGTGGTGGTACGAATCCCGGCGGCGGTAGTAATGATGGTACGCCAGTCAATCACAATTACTTCTATAAGCCCTGGGATGATGTGTATCGTTTGGATTTTTGGGGTCAGCCGAGCAGCACGAACACGATCAAGCTGATTTTTACGTCATCAACTGGAACCGTGTATGACCGGGAGTGGCCCGCATCGGATGTTGGCGGCACATTGTATCTGACTTGTCGCGGTACCTACTCCGTTTCGTATCTTGATGCATCAGGCAATCAGGTTGGCTATATCAAGGACCTGGACACATCGAGCATTACGAATAACGTATGTACGAGCTATCCTGAACCGAACCCGATCAACGACCTAAACGCGCGTGTGATTAATAACGGCTGCACAGTCGATCCGAATAATCCGCCAAAGATTGTTTGGGATCCAATTGGTTCACAGTATGAAGTGTATCGGGATGGTCAATTGATCGACACTGTTTCTGGAACCGAATTTCCCGGAGATGTTCCCGGCAGCTACACGATCATTGCTAAGGATTCAAACGGGAATACCATCGGTCAATCGGATGTGAACATGCAGTTCGTGACCGATAACGGCGGCGGTGCAGATAATGGTGCAGACGAGATTTGTGCCTGTATCGAATCCCTTCGGCCAGTCCTGGAAGAGATCCGGGAGAATACCCAACAGATTCATCAAGATTTATTGGTGACCAATGACAAATTGGATGTCATCAACGGTACACTCGGCCAGATACTGAACCAGATTACGCCAGAACGGACTTACAATGTCCCTTCGGTTCCTCAGTCTCCAGACCTCTACAAACCGCCTACAATCGGTTCTGGCAAGTTTGAGGACAATACGCAATACTTTACCGATCCCGGTTCTGTGGATGCTCCTCCGCCGATGCCTGTGGCCCCTGAGCCTAAACAATGGACCGATCAAGACGGGAATGTGATGCAGCAAGATGCCGTCATACAAAAAGAACCCACGATGACGAAGGATCAGTCTATGAATCGTGATCCACTAATGCAACGGGACCCGAAAATGTCCATTGATCCGGTTAGTTCAAGAGATCAGCCTTTACAGAAAGATCCATCGCTTCAGGTTCAGACGGATTCATATCCGTTACGCTGGAAATCGTCTGATTATAAACCTTAGAGGTGATCATGTTGTGAGAAAATGGCTGTTTGTTTTATTTGTTTCTCTAGTCACTGTCATTTTGCCGCGAGAAGCCTTTGCGGCAGGTAGTGAAAATATTATTAATATTCCTGCTGCGCATCAATTTCCGCCATCGGGACCAGATGCGAATATTTATCAGAACTTTGAATTTTTTGCGTCTAGCTCTAATCGCATTCATGTTGCATATGCTTTTATTCCTGCTAATGCAGCAAGTTCGGTTATTCATTATGTTTCGAACACAAACGATCCTTTGCCTGTTTGGGTCGGCGTTCGTTTTAAAACGGATATGTACCATGTCAATAAATTTTCAATGACGTTCCGGAATTCTGGTATTGCTTATCGACCATCTAAAGTGATTTTTCAGGGATCAGATAATGGATCGACCTGGGTGGATGTTAAGCCTGAAACGACTTTGAATTGGGCGACTGAAACATTGACGTTTGATGTACCAGAAACGAAGTATCAACAGTATCGCTGGTATTTTCCAGCTGGTGCAGTTTCGAAAAATGTGGGTTTAACGGCATTGCAGATTTACGGTTATCCGGCGTTACCTCCACCGCCTTATAACTTGGTTAGCTCAAACGTTACGAATCATACGGCTGATTTAAGTTGGGATGCCGTAACCGATGCGATATCCTATAACGTTTATCGTAATGGTGCGCTGCTGGCGAATGTGAACGCAACAAATTATAAGGATAAGGATTTACGCTTTGGCACGGATTATAATTATCAGATTTCGGCTATTCGTGCTTCTGGCCTTGAATATCCGTTGTCTCCCGTGATGCAGGTTACAACGTTGAGTGTTAAACCGGATTACCAGTTGTCCATGACCAGTGCAACCAATAATACGATCACGATCAATTGGATGGCCGTTCCGAATGCTCAATATTACCGAGTCTATGAAGATTCTAAAATGATTGCGAATAATGTGACGGCCACGTCATACACACACAAGGGCCTGGACATTGCGAAAACGTATCGGTATCAAGTGATGGCTGTTTACGCTGGCGGCATTGACGATCCACTCTCTGACGTTCTTACGGCTCAAACAACAAGCATTGATACCACGCCACCGGACAGGCCGGAATTAATCAATATCGTTAACGGTTTTGAATCCGGTACTGCAACATGGAAAGCGAATACGGAACCGGATTTAGCAGGTTATAACGTTTATGTTAATGGCGTTAAGCATAATAGTTTTCTGCTTAGTAATCTGACGTATCGTATTGATAATTTGGTCAATGGTACCTCGTATTCCATTACGGTAACGGCTGTTGATTATTCAGGAAATGAATCATTGCCATCGAATGCAATGATCATGCTGCCAACAAGCAAAGCGATACCTCCGGTGTCTATGACTTGGACACTCAAAGATATTGTTGACGGCGTTAGTAATTGGTTCGGCTCGATCTGGCTGATTTTGGCCTTCTGTATTGCGATTCCTCTATCTTTCTATGTTGGTAATCGCGTCAAAGGATTGTTTGTCTAAAAGGTAGGTGAATAACATTGTCGTCTTACGAGCTCATTTCTGACTTGCAGCTGCTGCTTACCGCATTCGAAGACCCGTTATTTTTGCTCTCGACCTTAATGATTGCCGTGGCCGTGTGCTACGGCGTCAAAAGGTTGGTGCTTGACTGATGAAGTTTGTTAATGTCCTGATGCAATTTCTTTCCGATAGCGTAGCTTTCCTGGGGAACTTGTTTTCAAAGCTGCTTGAGTTTCTGGCCGTTCCGCTCGGATGGATTGTCTCGTTCCTTGAAGGGATTTGGTATTTTCTTACGGTGCTGTTTGATATCGTGGTCGCGGTGATCAAAATCTTTGTTGCACTGTTTCAGTTTCTCGGTGCACTTGCGGTTGGATTCTTTAAAACGATCAAGATGTTCTTGGTGCCGGACTTCTCCAGGACTCCGATCCATTACCCGGGCGGTATGAAAACGGGCATGGATGAAGTTATTAAAGTCGTTGATCCGGTCGGTTTTTTGGATGTCGTGCCGCTAATCTTTTTGGCTGTCATCTGGCTGCTCTTTATCATTCGTCTGTTTGGATTATTAGGTGGGGATGTGAAAACAGATGCGTAACTTGATCGATACGATCTTTGGACCTGTGTTGTCCTGGTTGAATAACATCTCCACTAGTATCCGCGAATTGTCTGTGCCTGTATCTCGCCCTATTGATCCAAGCCGATATTTTGGGTATTTCAGTTTCCTCGGGCCGCATTGGGTAACCTTGGTGACCACGATCCTGACACTCGGATTTATCTATTTGGTGGTGTACTTCATTGTCACCAATATTGGGCTGTTTACGAAATTCAAAAACATGATTAAGTGGTGGTGATCGCATGAAGTTGAGTGCAGAAGAAAAACGGATTCTGGATGCTGCCTTGTCCCGATACATTGATTATCTGTATTACGACAAGATGCCGAGCCTGGGAACCAATAAGGAAATCAATCGGTTTTACGATAACGAATTAAAGACATCGCAATTATTACGTAATCGGTTCAATGGAAATTAAAAATTACGTACGTAACTTTGGTGCCGGCTCTTACAACGTTCGTGTTTTTGATGAAATACCTGGAGAGCAGCTGCGTTGCTGCAGCAAAAAATGTGACCCAAACACGAACGATCGATGAATCCGGACAGCTCGTTTTCGAGGTTATTCCCGAACATTAAGGAGGTTTACATATGATCAAAGCCATAGGATGGCTGTTTAGTGTTTTGTTAATGGTCTTGATTATTTTTGTGACGCGAGATATTACATCTCTTATGCCTGACATTGGACTTCGTTTAATGCTGTTGTCGTGGCTTTGTTGTGCGTTTGGTGGAGTATTTATTCCTCTTTTTGCGGAATGGTTCGAACGGGTGACAGCAAAGAAAAAAACGAATAGTGAGGGATATTCCTTATGAGTAGTGTTTTTAAGACGTTTTTTGAGATTGGTTCGGCGGTGTCACTGTCTATGCTTGTGTTCTTGGTTCTTCCGGCAATCTTTATCCATCGAAAATTATCCCGAAAGTAGGTTTGGAATATGGCTCGTAATTTGAAAGATAAAATCATTGTGTTTAATGACGATCAGACCTGTGAGATGGTGGCCGTCAAAGATATTTCCGATCAAGCGATTGAAACGGAACGGGGTCTCTTCTATCTCGATTCCGTCACCAAGCATTTAGATATCCGGAACGGCAATTTGCTCTACTGCGTGAATGTGGATCTTCCAGCACGGGTTGAAGCTCAGAAGCTCCGGGAGCTCCGCCGATCCACAGCACTGAAACGCATGATGGAATTTAATATTCAGGACAAAACAGATTGGATGAAATACTTTCCTTACTTCATCATCATTCTGCTGATCCTGTTCAAATAAGGAGGAAATGAACCCTATGCAAACTGTACAAGAAACTTTGATTGCCGATCTCCTGGAGAGTAACGATGATAACGAAATGATTCAGGTATTAGAGTTCATTCGAAAGAACGGGGTTCCACTTACCCAGGATCAGGCTATGGGGTCCTTCCTTCTGGCCGAGGCCGGACTTCATGATATTGCGGAATTCGTCACAGCGATCCGGCCGCAAATGACACCGACAAACAGGTATTTCAAGATGACGGACAAGCTCACCCTTGCAGATCGAATTAAAGGCAACGCTAAGCTGTCCAATCTGTTAAAGGCTAATGCTAACCCAGCGAACGCTGCGGGCGTTCCTATGGGCATTAAGGACGGTGTGAAGTGATATGTACCTCATGGGCTTTGACGGGCGTCTAGGGGCCGGGAAAACGGCAGGAATGAGTATACTGGCGCAGCACTACAGACAAAAAACAGGTTGTACCCTGTACAGCAACTATGGATTGAAACATTCGAAGCTCATAACAAGCTTTGATATGTTCCTTGATGTGGCTCAGCAGCCAAGCAGCATCATCTGTTTGGATGAAGCCCATACCGATCTGGATAGTCGATCTGGGAATACCAACGTGGCCAAGTATTTAACGCATATGATTTTTTACTTGAGGAAGCTTCGGGCGACACTCATGTTTACGAGTCCAAACATCGGCAATATTGATGCTCGTGTCCGGGCGATCATGGACGTTTACTGTTCCGTATCCAAAGACAAACAGTATTTTCACTATGACATGTTTGACTTAAACAGTGAACGATTCTTAAAGTCGATGCGGATCAAGAAGGAAAAGGCGCTCGGGATCATGGACCAAGTGTATGACACTCATAAAATGGTCGTGCCTATGTCCTTTCCAGACACAAAAGATGAATACAACCGAATTCTAAATCTACTGAAAACGATAAGTGATGACTACTACACTAAGCAGGCTGCGGACGCGCCGGGGCCAACGGCCACGGAAGCCGCAGCCGTATAGCGGAGGGAAAGAACAAGATGAATAAGATCGCAAAAATTAAGCTCATGAATCAAATGTCCAAAATGAATGAATCGACAGAACAATGCGTGCAGCTGCTTCAACATATCGAAAAGCATCTGGAAACCGAATTACCCGAAGAAGTTAAGCAGCAGTATGCTCAAGTCATCCAGCATAACAAAAATGTATCCAAGTTCTTCGGGATCATGCAGCAACAACTTCAAGCAGCCAAATAAACAAGCAAAAAGCCAACCGTTATTTCGGCTGGCTTACATGCTTTGTTGGTTCAGTATTTCCTTCATGTCATGAATCGCTCGTTTATGTTCATGCAGCGTGATTTCTTTCTGACGATTTCGATACAAGGTGTACAAGTATCCGATGACTTCACTCGCGCTGCCTAGTTCCAATTCCTTTTTCATGTCCTGGACGATCGTATTGATCTGATTGGCAACTTGCATCTGTTTCCGCAACGGGCCATCACTTCCTTTCTGAACTTTAGTGTATCGCATTATCTATATATAATCAATGTTCTTCTATAGACACTCTATACAAACGATGATATTATCTATACATATAAATACCGTTTGTATAGATTAAAAGTTTCCGGAATCGACCTTTCGGGGTGCAGGGGATCATTCCCCTGCTTATACCTTGATGCGACACGTCACCGGAATTCTGATTATGGATAAAAATGGAAGTGCCCTCTTTGCCCAATCACCCTTTAAACCAAGGTTTTTAAAAGTCAGTATTGGTCAAAGAATGCAAGGTGCAAAAAGCTGAGATCGTAGGCGTGGCGCGGAATGCGCCGACCCCCCCTCCCTACTAAGAGGGGGGGTGCAAAAACCAAAATTCGCTCCTAGCACGTACCTCTAATCTTTTAACTAATCAATCTTTTAATCTTTTTCTAAGGACGGTTTTTAAATCATGTACTATACTCCCAAAGGCTCGACAACGAACAAACGTAGACTTGGTAGGAATACGCCGCACGGTGTGAAAGCCGGGTACGACATCCAGCCGATTCGTGATCCCGAAAAGATCGACACTATGATGCGGTATCTCGCGAAAAATCCAAGGAACCAATTTATGTTTCTGCTAGGGATGAACTCCGGCCTTAGGGTCTCCGATTTGCTATGGCTTACCGTCTCCGATGTGAAATACGGCTCGCATGTGGTTTGCAGAGAATTAAAAACGGGCAAGAAACGGTATTTCCTGATTAACGATCACCTTCGGCCGATCCTGGACCGATACATTGAGGGCATGCAAGATGACGATTATCTCTTTCCCTCCAATCGCTGGCCGTTCCTCCCGATCAACCGGATTCATGCGTACCGGATTTTACGCCAGGCAGGAGAAGCAGCTGGGTTAGATAATGTGGGCACTCACTCCATGCGTAAGACTTTCGGTTATCACTATTATCGCCGCACTCGGGATGTTTTAACGCTCATGTTGATTTTCAATCATCAAGAACAGGCTGTAACGCTGGACTATATTGGCTGGACGCAAGATATCATAGACGAAAGTTTGCAAGACTTTTTCATTGGTGGATCTGAAATAAATATATGAGGTGATTGGGTTGAAAAAGGAAACTGAAAAAATCGGTTATATCTTCCGTGATCGGACGGGTGATTTCATGATTGATACGGGTCCGGTTGAATATCAATCAAGCGAGGTTTTGTTCTTAGAAATATGGGATGGAGAAAAATTCATACCAGCGATGAAAGAAGAAATAAGATTTCCACAAATGTCAGGGGTTAAAGCTAGGTTCCGTGTAAAGATGTAACATACTTCGAAACATTTATTAAATACATATTAGCAATTAGGTTAATAGGCGTTCTCTATAGGCTCTTATATTTTGATAGGGGGTTATTGAATTTGGCAGTTTTGAGGTTCCTTACTGTATTC
>NZ_BEXF01000048.1 GCF_002897295.1 Brevibacillus reuszeri | reverse complement strand
GCATTTCCTTTCCTCCCATATCTTGTTGTCTCGACAACTCCAAGATACAGGATAGAGGTGTTCAGGTGGTCAATTTTTTTATGAGCGTTATACCACTAGGTGGTCAAGAATTAGATTAGCATTCACACACATTTAAACACCCAATCATTTTTCCATCTTCAAGGAATTCATTTAGTTCCCTTGAATCATTAACTATTTCGAATGTTTCCTTGTCATGCAATTGTTCATTATATGGTACAAGAATTTGCTCTTTTTTTCTGTACCGTATGTCCATCTCAATTACCGAATTATGGATAATAGTTGAAATGTATTTTAGTAGTCTTATTTCCAGGAAAAAATCTTTAAACATTTTATTGAGCTCTTTCAACGAATTTTCATCATTAAACTCAATTACTTGCTTATATAATTCTTTATTTTCAGGTACTTGTAAAAATGATTGAATAACTTTGTTGTCAATGATATTATCTTCCCTTAAAAAAACCATTGCAAAAGCCTCCTAATAGATAGCCGCGGACATAACTTGGAGGCTCTTCTTGCTGTAGTTTCCCCGTATATTCATTCAGTTTATCTTGACAATCAATCAATCTACCTCACCAAAAATTAAAATTCGTTCTTCTACAGTTCAATTTCATCTGAAATTACATTGCTTCTCGAATACTCAGCATAACTAGGTCTACATTAAATGTAAAAAATGAAGATCCCCACCTCATTTCAAGGCGGGGGAAGTTTATTTCACTATAATTAGATTTATTTTACAACTAACAAAATATCGCTAATAGTTTTCATTTACTCTCCAGGTTCTCAACTTCTGGCATAAGCCCCCCAATCAAATGGAGGCTTCTTAAAAACTATCAAATGTGAAGTCTAAAGTCACCTGCAACCGTAGAATTGTAGCCGTAAATCCGAACATAATATGTCTGTCCTTTGGTTAAAGAAATGAGAAGTTGTGGTTGTTTATCACCTCCAGAATCATCATCAGACCCGATAGATACTAATGAGGAGTTGTATACCTCCATTTTTAAGTCAATTTTACTTGTAGTACGAATAAGATTATTCCCTTGATACTTGCAAACAAATTTGAAGTACTTAGATTTACCCGCTTCTAGTACACTGTCATAAGTATCATACACAGTAATAGCATCTGCAAAACTTGCTCCTTTTGGTACTGTATCTCCTATCCGTTCCGCTGTGATGTCAAAATCTCCCGAAGTCATATCTGAAACTCCACGAACACGAATATAAAAGGTTTGACCTGCCGGAAGCTCAGCTAAAATAATTGGGTTTAGCCCTTCACCTGAATTGTCGTCGAACCCTATGCTGGAATAATTACTGTTAAACAAATCTAATACTAGATTGGCACCATCTTTTTGGAACGCCTTAAATGCATAAGCACCAGCACTTGGGGTTGTGAACTTGTACCATCTTGGTTGGAAGCTATTTAATCTATCAGTTAGTTGTGAAGTGATAGGTATGGCTCGCGCGTAACTTTTTCCAGTCGAGGGAATCGCTCCTATCCGTGTCGCAGTAAGAACGACTGTACCTTCATTACTCGCGTCAGTTCCAGACACCGCTATTGTATACCGATTATTCGCAAATAAACCTTCCCGAATTAAAATGTTTGACCTGTCACTTCCTAGTCCGTAATCTGCCGTACTTGCAACTAGCTTGTAATTTTGATCATAAACTCGTAGATATGTCCAAAACGCATTGCTAATTGTGATTTCATATTCACCATCCTGTGGCGGCTTAAACGAAACGTGTTGGACACGCCCTTTAACGATGTTCAATGAGAGTGATGTCCCAAGCTCGTGAGAATTTATCGATGTTTTTCCCTTATAGTCTGAATCAACCGTCCAAGGAGAGCGAGCTAATCCATTCCCGAAGACCCGATTATGAACGCCTGTTCCGAGCTTGATAACATTCTGCTCAATCAAAGCCCGGATTTCCTTATTAGTCTTGAGTGGGTACAACTCCCAATAGAGTGCAGCTAATCCTGCGATATGAGGTGCAGAACATGATGTTCCACTAAAACTTCTATAATCTGTACTAGGTGTTGTTAGGTCGGTTCCATTAAGATTTGCAATACTACGCGCTGTGGTCATAACTTCATGACCTGACGCAGAAATGTCGTTGTTCAAGGAACGTGTGGAGTATTCAGCAGGTTCGTTATTGTTCTTTAAACAAGTGACACCAATACAAAATGGGTGTCCACCAGGCAAGTAATTTGCGTCATTTTCAAGGTTTAGTGTACCTGTGTTTCCGGCACTAGCTACCAGAAGAACACCTTTTCGATTGTATAGTTCATCAAATAATGTGTCATAGAAAGTGGTGCCTCCATAACTATATCCCCCGAAACTCATGTTGATAATCTTTACCCCTTGAGTAACAAGCCAGTTAAAACCTACTTCAATCGGTTCAATTCCTGCGGATTGACTATCAGGAGCAGCTTTTACACCATACAATAGGCAATCTGGTGCAACTCCTACATAACCTTTTCCGTTGTTTTTTGCCCCAATGATACCTGCCACGCTCGTTCCATGTCCGTTCATGTCACGGTCAATAGATGTAGAGGGGTACGCATTGTACCGACCTGCATAGACCAGATCCTCATGCGGTGCACACCCCGTATCAATAAAGCCAACTTTTACCCCTTTACCGGTGTAGCCACGCTTATGAAACTCCTCGATTCCCATATTAATGTGTGACCATGGAACCTGCTGACCTACCAGTGTAGTAGATTTTTGAACCAATTCGGTTGTATTAGTAAGTCCAAACACAGGCTTTTCTTCAATTGCCAAGATACGCTGGTCTTCTTTCAGCTTTTTAAGTGTCAATTCACAAACATCATCAATAATAAAATGACGAGGGAACTGGTCTAGATCATGGGCAATTGTTGCACCGCAATCTAGTAGATGCGACTTGCAGTCTTCATGAAGATGATTACACTGTTTTTCAGTCAGGCCTTGGACATTATCTCTGAAAGTAACCATGTATTTCTTACTCATATACACTCTCCTTATCTTCATATGTTTTTGACTTCATAAAGGTAAGGAGAATCAAGATGTGTAAGAAACAACCGGTTTCAATAAAAAATATTTGTTGGAATACACGACAAAAGGAAAAGCGATACGGACCAGATCGGAGATACACCGCGCGTATTTCATTTTATACATCTAGAACATGAAATATTGTCTTTGCATGTATAAATACTTACTACTCAAAACAATCCTCCTTTTAGAAGTGTTAAGCAGCAGAAAAGCCACTCGGGAAACCGAGTGGTATAGTTCAAATTTGTTTGTCTCCATTTTAGCATTTGATCATGTATAATTACTTGAAATTACTTAAGTGTAAACTATTGTAAATGATTGTCTTACATGCATTACGTAAACACATTCGTGATATTATGGTCGATAGTTATCTATATGAGAAGTTTTGTTAATCCAGCGACGTTATTCAAAGCAAAGGCATAAGCTAATGACGACTCCAAAAAACCTTTGGAATCTATACCGACTTATCCAGAATCAATAAAACGTATAGGTCAAATAAATGCCAGAAAATCAAGACAAATGGAACTTGAGATACTCGGTGTACATATCTGAAGAGTACATTTATTGGAAACGTACAGAAAGACGATCCATTCAAGTACCTCACTTTCTCTAACTCTAAACTGTTCCAGTAGAAAAGGAACTACCGTTCCCAGTGTATCCCGAGTACCGGACGCTAGGTACTCGGGATTACGTTTGGATTCCGCCTTATCTGTTCTGAGCTTGCTTTGTCCGGTAAAACTCGTTAAACAGCTTCATAAGTGCACGCTTTTCGATGCGGGATACGTACGAACGGGAGATGCCAAGCTCTCTTGCAATTTCCCGCTGTGTTTTTTCTTTGTCCTGATCCAGACCAAACCTGCCGATAATAACCTCTTTTTCCCGATCATCGAGAATGTGGATGTGCTGATAAATTTTGTTGGACTCCAACTTCAGCTGCACAGCGTCCACGACTTCATCTGTTTCCGTTCCCAAGACGTCGATTAGGGTGATTTCATTCCCCTCTTTATCTGTCCCGATCGGGTCGTGCAAGGAAACGTCCTTCTTGGTTTTTTTCAGACTGCGAAGGTGCATGAGGATTTCATTCTCAATACAACGAGCCGCATACGTAGCCAGCTTCGTCCCCTTCTCCACCTGGTAGCTCTCGATTGCCTTGATCAGGCCAATCGTACCGATGGAAATCAAATCTTCGCTGTCCTCACCCGTGTTTTCAAATTTCTTTACGATATGGGCGACCAGCCGCAAATTATGCTCGATCAGCTTGTTGCGCGCATACGGATCGCCTTTTGCCATAAGTCTGAGGAACTTTTCTTCTTCCGTGTCGGGAAGAGGTTGCGGAAATGCGTTGTTTTTGACATAAGCCACAAACATCAGAAGCTCTTTAAATACCAGCGAAAGCGCTGCAAGGATGCTGGACATGGCTGCCACCTCCACGTCTGGATTAGCTTACTCCTATGCTTATGTGGGCAGATGCCTACGCGTGCATGTACGCCTGAAAAACATCGAAATGCAAAGCTTGCCCAGACAGGAGCCGATGCCACGATCATGATATGCAGGCTGTTTCCACCAAGTCATCCTCTCCATCCTTTTGATAAATATAAACATAATCGTGTCCTTCGGCGCTATATTATGGTAAGATTTGGATATCGCATAATAATAACAGGAGAACATTTATGATGAAAAAGCTCGTGGTATCCGCCCTTGCCCTTGTCCTTGTTGTCTTTGGTGGAATCATGATGGTGAATGATCCCCCTTTTTTTCTCTATGGCAAGCTTCCCTTTCAGTCTCTTTCCAAGCAATCTGTTATCTCTTTAATTAAGGATTCTCCCACTCCACTAACAAAGCTCACAGTGGAGGATGGATATACATGGTATGGGGCAAAAGCTGATCAAGGAAGAGAGATTGATAGTCTTCTATCTGCGATGAAAAAGGACGGCTGGTCGTTTGTACAGCAAGAAGGGGCTGGCTACTTTTTTGAACAGGGGAGCGAAAAGGTTGTAATCACCTCTCAAACTTGGTCGAACCAACATGTCTTTTTTAAGGTGCCTGACTCCAATCCTCCGATCACATTAATAAGCAATTAACGATTCCGAAAAAATGAAAAGTAAAGGAGGCACTACCCATGCGTGGATTGTTTCTATTTCTCGTGGGAGGACTCTTCTTTCTTATTGGCTGCAGCTCCGTTTCCGCAGAAGACAAGGCAGTGGAGATTATTACGGCTTACCAAAAAGCCCGATTCGAACTTACCCAAGAAGACCTGGCTATTGAAAATAAAGACGATTTATATCCGCTCATAGAAGAGAGGGTCAAGCCGTATTTGACAGAAAGGGCTTTTCAAAACAGCTTCTTTCGGAACAGAGATGGCTATTACATCGTCGCATCTGCAAAGCTGAATCATAAAATTCAAATCAAAGAAATTCGTATCAAGGAGCTCGTCGCTGATGAAACAAAAGCATCGTATAGCATCGATTACACCTTAGTTGTCGAAATCGCTTCCAGCGATAGAAAAAAAGTGGTCACCAGTGAACTTCCTGCTCAAGTAACCATCGTGCAAGACGGAGATACGTGGAAAATAGATCGCTACTGGGAGTCCATCAGGGCAGGCGATCTCGATATGTAAAGGAATAAGCTGTTTCACGCGTTTTCTCATGAAATCCTTTGTGCCAGCCCATACTATTCCCAAATACCAACAGTTACCTGCAAAAAGCAACCACTACCTCTGATTGGGGCGCGGAATATGATTTCTCTTCTGTTAACGATTAGACGATTGGCCCAAGGGCTTTGGCATGCCTTCAAGGACAAGAAATTTCAAGCGATCTTCCTCATCACCTTGTTCCTCTTGCTGTCGGGCACCATTTTTTATCATTCTGAAGAGGGTCTTTCGATTCTCGATGCTCTCTATTTCAGTGTCACAACACTTACAACCGTTGGAGGTTCAGGCTTTGTTCCCAGTACGAACATGGGAAAGATCTTTACGATATTTTACATTTTCGCCGGAACAGGATTGACCTTTGGCGTCGTAGTCCGTATCGCCTATGGAATTTTCTCTCACAAAGACAAAGAAGCTGACAAACAGGAAGTGAGTAAAAAGCGGTCAACATAAACAGAAAGGAAGGAGAGCCTATGCTCGATTTTGGAGCCGTTTCGATCGAATGGCACACGCTGATTATGCAGCTGTTGATCTTTATTTTGTTCCCTGTTCTACTCGTTCTCGGTTGTATCGGCATCGTTCGAAGCAGATCAAAAAGTAAACAAAGCCACATTGAGGAGCTGGAAAAACGGATTGAAGCATTGGAAAAAGAGACAAAGCGCCCCAAGCCATAACACATCGTTCAGAGGCTTGGAGCGCTTCTTTTGTCATACATCGGAATCAACAGCTTTTTTACGCAATTGTTTCAACAGCTTTTACGTATTGCTCATACCATTTTTTCCATTCTTCCTGGCGTGAGGGAATTTCCCTCTCGTCCAATAGTGCTGCGATGACATCTAGACAAACATGCCAGCCCGCTAGATCTCTCGGTGTATGGCTCGTCAGCTTAGTAATATACTCTTTCAACACGAGCAAGCAACCCTCTGCTTCTGGATACAGCTCAAAGTGAACCAGGTCTTCTCCCCATGTATACTCGAGCACGGAGCATGTTTCCAGAGCGGTTATCATCATCTCCTCGAAGGTGCCATCCTGCATGTCAAACTTGATACTCCCGCCCTCACGCAGGTCATCTACTGACAGCTCGGAAAACCATGTGGCGAGCTTTTCATTTTCCGTCAAATAAGCCCACACACTTTCTACGGAATGCTTCAAATGACGGTCAAACCTAGCTGTGAACCCTTCATCCGTTTTTTGAATGCCTGCGAGCATGTGATCCCTCCTGCTTTTCCGTGATCAAGTCCTCTCAATTATTCGAGCATAACCTCTTCATTCCTGCCACTAGGAATATATAGTTAGCGTTCATCCGTTTCATAAATCACTTTAGCAAGCAGCACGACAGGTGAGCCTTGCTCTGATCCCTTCTCCGTTAGCTGAAACAGCTGTTTATTAATGTTGCCATATGGGGATTCGTTGCCGTACAGCAAGATGACAGCAGGATATGCCTCCAGCCTTTCCTTCAGGTCATCAGACAGCTCCATAGAAAAAGCCTCCCCTTCAGGCGCATACTCTTCTTTTAAATATGTCCAAAACTCACTTCTTACTTCCGCTTCCTCCAACAGGTGAACCTCGAAAAAATCCTCGTCAATCCAATCCAAACCCGTTGCTGTATGAAAACTAGATGGGGTTACATCTCCATTTTCGTCAAAAATCGGTTCTATAAACTCCTGGAGCTCTATCTCCGTTTGCAAATTCGTCCCCCAAATCGTGACAACATGTCTCATCTGTCTTCCCCCATTTCCGTTCCTTTTTCTATATGATCGGATGAAATCGTGCATTTTTTATCAGACCAAAGCACCAAATTTATCCATATTGTTTACAATATCTACTCCAAATCAAACCAAAAAACGTCTCCAAGGGGCAGCAGATAGCGCCATTCCTTGGAAACGTTTTTCTTTACACAAGAACCGTTAATTCTTTAACCATATGGCTGAACAAATGACCGTTCAACATGATCGTACCATCCTGACGATAGCCAATGGATTCATAGAGCTGACGTGCGCGGCCATTTTCTTCATCGACCAGCAATGCTACTCGCTCGTGCCCTCGACGCTCTCCTTCTTTTTCGAAAGCCTCCAGCAGCTTTTTCCCGATGCCTTTGCCTCTACATGCATCGCTCACCACGACTGTATCCAAATAAAACTCATCGTCTTTGGCCTCTTTTACAATGCGCGGAGCTTTCCCTGTCAGTCGCTGTACATGATCGACGAACGGCTGATCCATCGCCTCAGTTTGACTGCCATGATAAAACAGCGCTAAGCCCAGTGGCACACCTTCGTCCATGGCAATCAGCGCATTTTCGTAGCTCAATCGATTATTTTTCTGGGCAAAAAATTCGCCCATCATGCGTATGGCTTCGTCAGCTTCCTTTGCACCAGTCAGCATATTTGCGATATCTCCGATCGCCTCATAAATCAGAGGTGCTGCAAATGCTGCATCCGTCGGATCTGCTTTTCGTATGATCATGCTACTCCTCCTAGTCGCTGCGTATCATGATGTAAAAAAACGATAGATACGCCCCTTTTTCATCCTCTGTTAGGGTGCACCTACTTATTTTGTCATAATCAGCTAAAAGGGTCGAGCCATCTGAGAGATCGTTCACAGATCCTTAAAAATGAAACCGCTCTCAAAAATAAGAGCGGTTTTAGTCACTTTTTTCACAGCATTAGCCAATCATTTTCTCTATCGTCAACATTCGTTCAAAACGTAAATCTACAAATTCCTCACTCCGACGCACCAGCGGTCTCATCGGCTCATCTGAGTGAATCAATATGACTTCGACTTCCTCGCCGTTGTTCAATCGCGCTTTTGCACCGATGTACAATAAGGCAATGTAACGAACAAACTGAGCGACGATCTCAATATCCAACGCTCCATCACACGCTTCCTTCCACAACAGCTGTGCCGCTTCAAAAGGTGATGTTCTTCCCTTGTAGACGCGATCCGAGCAAATGGCATCAAACATATCCGCTACCGCAAGTACTTGACACTCTTTTGGAATCTCTTCTCCCTTTCGCTGTTCTGGGTAGCCTGTCCCATCCAGCCTTTCATGATGCAATAGTGCACACAAGGCCAGCAGCTCCGAGCTTCCATCCATACTTTTTATCATCTCGTAACCATATTCGGTATGTTTTTTCATAATCGTAAATTCTTCATTTGTCAGTTTCCCAGGCTTTAACAATATTTCTTTTGGAACCCGCATTTTACCAACATCATGTAAAAAGCCAGCGGTCCCCATAAATGCGACTCGCTCTTCATCCCATTTCAACAAGCGAGCGATTAGCGAACAGAGGATGCCTACGTTCAGGGAATGGCGATATGTATAGCTGTCAGCCCCCTCCAGTACATATAACGAACGGAAAAAGCCTAAATTTTTAGTCGATTGTTCTGCCATTTCAAAAAAGAGATCTGAAAATTCCTCGAGCTGAGGTGCTCCGTCATGACTGATTTTGTCAAAAAGCTCTCTCGTTTTGTCCAAGGCTTTCACATATGCAGCTACGATTTCTTCGTCTGCTTCCAATTGAGACAGCTGGTTTGAAATGAGCTCTCCAGTTCCTTCAGACAGGACCTGGACGACATATACTTCTCGTATTCGTTGCTTGAGCAGGATCGGGACATGCGCAGCTGCAATCGTCGTATTTTTACCGAGTAGCAAAATTCCTGTATCTGCAAAAACATCTTCCGCAAGTACACGACCGATCAATGAGAAGTCAACAGGTGCCTGAGGCATTAAAATCAACCTTCCAATCTAGTCATTTTCTAAATTATAGAAAGAAAGGGTCAGAGTTACAATGTTTTTTATATAGTTCCTAACTTTCTTATATCGCGGGACCTTCCCTTATCAGGCTACATATGATGTAGGGCGAATGCTCGTGGTGATTTTTAAGGAGGGACATATGTTGAGATGACGACACTATACATCACTCCCAAAGCGTGGAAGCAGATTGAACAGGCGGTAAGAAAAAAACCCTCGCTGGAGACAGGAGGGGTGATGATGGGTTATTCGCTTGGCGAAGATGAATGGGTCGTAACGTATGCAAGTGAGCCTGGTCCCAAGGCAATCCACCAGCCCCATTCGATCTTTTTTGACGACAGTCATTTGCGCAAGCTGGTTCGAAAATTAAGCAAAAGTCGCCAATGGCAATATATCGGCGATTGGCACAGTCATACGATCAAACGCCTTTCCCCCAGCAAGGGAGATAAACGGACGATTTGGACGAAGGCTACCCAATCCATGTATATGTCCTCCTCGCCTTTGATGCTGATCGTGGGTCTCGGCAAGCAGAACCAGATCCAGGCCAGAGGGTTTATTCTTGGGAATACCCTGAGAGAGGTCGGGAAGATTGAGCTGTTTGATCGGAAAGCTCATCGACAGCGAGGCGAAAAAGCTCCATAGCCTGGTTTTTTCCCCGGCTGGGCTGATTTTCGGAGACGACGCAAATTGCATAGCGGGGATCCTCTACAGGAGTATATCCTACAAACCATAAATGGTTTTTGGATTGATTCTCGCCGCCCAACTGAGCAGTTCCACTCTTTCCGGCAACTTCCCATGCTGCATCCTTTAGAGTCTGACCCGTCCCCTCTGTGACAACTTTGCGCATCATTTTCCGCAGTTTACTGGCAGTTACGTAATCAATTCCTGGTGCCGACAGCTTTTGCGGTGGAAAACGGTAAAACGTCTGCCCATTTCGATATGCAATCTCACTGACGAGCCGTACTTGATTAGGCGTAGAGCCACTCAAAATGGTCACCATCATATTAGCCGCCTGCAGTGGAGTTACTCTCACATCCCGTTGGCCGATGGCAGTCTGGATCAGCACTCCTTCATCACGGCGGGATACTCCCTCGGCAAACACATTCCCTCGCTCCTCACCATCCAGCTGCTTGAAGCCATCCAGCTTGAACAAATGTGCAGTCATATGCCCTACTGGTTCAGACAAGCCCAATTTTCGAGCATACTCCTCCAGTTTTTCTCCGCCTACCCGCTTGGCTATTTCAGCAAATGCAATATTGCAGGAGTGAGCATAGGCTTCCTCCATTGTCACACTGCCATGTCCCTCTTTATTCCAGCAGGAAAAATGATATTTGCCGTAATCACCTGTACACGTGAAGCGATCTGTTGGTGATACGACACCCTCTGCCAGAGCTGCAGCTGCTACGACCGTTTTAAAAATGGAGCCAGGTGGAATTTGCTTGACGACCCGATTTTTCCATTCATTTCCATTATTTGTTACCTTCGTTTGGTCATAGCTTGGACGACTGACGCTTGAGAGAATATCGCCATTCTTTGCGTCCAGGACAACAATACTTCCTTCACGAAGGCCAACCCGATCAGCCACTCGCTCCATTTTCCTCTGGATTTCCACATCCAGCGTGGTTGTGAGTGACAACGGATAATAGTCATTGGACTGCTTCGTATATCGAATATCCAGTCCGCGAAGTGGCTTCCCTTGTCCATCCACATAATAGGACAAAACAGACGGCTCCACTCCTTGTAAAAAGCGGTCAAAGCTACGCTCCAGGCCAGTCGCCCCAAGCGTACTCTCCGCATTCATCTTGCCACTTTTCACTTCTTCGGGATAAAGCGATTGTACCATAGCTGGATTTTTATGTATGAAGCCAATCACATGCTTGGCGACCTCATCTGTCCGATAGCGCTCCGTTACAGCCAATGCGACAATTCCCGGAATGGCAAGTGCATTAATATTTTCGGTTTGTCGCTCGGTCAGGACCAGCAGCCTCCCTGATTCCTTACGCAGCAGGAGTGGGGCTTTTGCTTTTTCCATGATCGCAGCCAGTCTATCTTCTGACTCTCCAACGATTTCCGACAAGCGTGCCAGACCGTCTGTTCCTTCTAGACTCCCACGTGCAAGTGGGAATAAGATCAATGCCAAGTGCTCCTCACCAGTAAAGGCGTATCCATTTCGATCTACAATATCGCCACGTCCACTATGCAGGACAATACTTTGTTGCCTTTGTTTCACCGCGTTTTTGACCAAATCAATTCCTCGGCGAGAAAAGCGATGAGGCGATCCAATTTGAATCCACCACAATCTTGTAATCAAGCCCAGCCATACGAAGGTCATGGCTAGCAGCACCAAAAAATGCCGTCTTTTTATCCGCTTTTCCAGCTGCATTACGGTCACCTCCCCACCTCCCAGTATTGCCTGAATACAAAGGAGGGAAACGGGACACAAACAAAAAACACGCCTAGCTGCTGGCGTGTTTGCTTCGTTTATGAATGAGCGGGCTGCTGTTTTTCCAATAAAATGTTACTAATTTTCGTGGATAAAAGATCAAGTGCAACCCGGTTGTAGCCACCTTCAGGAATAATGACGTCAGCATAACGCTTCGTCGGCTCGATGAACTGCAAATGCATGGGACGTACTACATTCAGATACTGATTGACGACGGAATCGAGTGAGCGGCCGCGCTCTTCAATATCACGGGCGATACGGCGGATAATTCGCACGTCAGCATCAGTATCGACAAATACTTTAATATCCATCAAATCGCGAATCCGGGTATCTTCTAGAATGAGCATGCCCTCTAAAATGATGACATCTTTTGGGTCAACCTTCACTTTTTCTTCCTTGCGATTGTGCAGCTTAAAATCATAGATCGGCTTTTCAATCGCTCTTCCTGCCAGGAGCTCCTGCAAATGAGCAAGCAGCAAGTCGTTATCAAAAGCAAACGGATGATCGTAGTTCGTGAGTGCGCGCTCATCGGCACTGAGGTGACTTTGATCTTTATAATAAGAGTCCTGTTCAATCATGGTGACGCTATCATTTTGGAACTGGCGAAAAAGCTCCTTTGCTACAGTGGTCTTACCTGATCCACTGCCTCCTGCTACCCCTATCAGTACGGGGTTACCCATGCTTCATTTCTCCCTTCATGCAATCATCAAAGCTGTTATTACGCACCGGAAACACTTTTCTTGAGGCTGACAGCAAGGCCGTCCCCTACCGGAATAAACGTCGTCTCCAGATCAGGTCGTTCTTTCAAGTGTGTATTAAAAGCAAGCAGCTTGTCTACCATCGGACGCTGGCGCTTTCCTGCTTCATCAGGAGTCGCTACCAAACCGCGGAATAAAATATTGTCGCTAATCACCAGTCCACCGTCTCGCAAAAGCGGCAAATATTGATCGAGAAACGTGCGATACTGTCCTTTGGCCGCGTCAATAAACAGACAGTCAAATTGATACGTATCCGGAAGCCCCAGCGTCGCATCTCTCGATAATATTTCGACGCGGCTAACGCAGCCTGCCTCTTCGATATTTGCGCGTGCACGAGCAAGTCTGTCTTCGTCTATATCCATGGTTACGATCTGCGCCTCAGGAGCAGCCTCCGCAAGCCAAATGGTGGAATAACCGATTGCAGTTCCCACTTCGAGAATCGACTTCGGGCGATGAAGCAACAGCAGCATCCGCATCACTTGAGCAGACGCGAGCTGAACGATGGGTATGTTTTCCTCAGCAGCCTCCTTCTCCAAACGCATCAACAGCGGGGAACGTTCGGGAACCAGGCCGGACACGTAATCATCTATCGCCGGATTGGTAATCATGCCTTCACTCCTCTACTTTACAACCGAATAATTATAGCATACCTCATGCAAAAAAACAGAGGAAACCTGGTTAGTTTCCCCTGCTTTTTGCGTTATTCGCATTATGCTCCTGCAATGTTTTCGAAAAGTAATGTTCTGACGTTCCATCTTTTTTCGTTACGTAGAAAAAGTAGTCATGCTGCTCTGGATTCACAACTGCCTCGATGGATAATCTCCCTGGGCTCGCGATCGGTCCAGGTGGCAGCCCCGGATTGGTGTACGTATTATACGGACTCTTTACTTTCAAGTCATCATAGGTCAACCGATCCCGCTGCTTGCCCAAAATAAATTGGACGGTAGCATCTGCCTGAAGCGGCCATTTATCCCGAATTCGATTGAAATAAACGCCTGCGACGGTTGGACGCTCCTTATCTACTGTGACTTCCCGTTCTACGATTGATGCCAGATTGATGGCTTGATCCTGTGTCAAATTGTGCTTTTTCAATTGCTCGTCCCACTCAGGCTTCCATTCCTTTTGGAATTGAGCCAGCATACGTGAAACGACTTCATGAGCCGTAGCATCTTTTTTGACCTCGTACGTTTCCGGGAACAAATATCCCTCTAGTCGGTTTTTCCGCTCTGCTGATTTTGGAATCGCAGCTACAAAAGGAAATTCCGGAAACTCGCCTTCATTTACTTCTTTCAGAAATGCTTCTTTTTCTACAATTCCTTCTTTTGCTAGATGATCGGCAATCTGCTCCACATTCCAGCCTTCCGGGATAGTAAAACGCTCTGAGTTAATGACCGTTTTCCCTTCAGTCATGGCTTCAAGCAAGTCGTCTATGGTTTGTCCCGTCGTAAACTGGTACTCGCCTGCCTTCAGCTGTGGGGCAACTCCTTTATACTTCACATAGTAGTTGAACATGTCGGCATTTCGTATAAGGGCTTGTTCTTCTAATAATCGACCAATTTCCCGCACTGATGAGCCTGACGGGATTGTAACGTTTTTCGTAGTCGGACTACCCGCTACCGGTTGTAATTGCTGATAGACATACCATGCTGCTCCCCCCGCAGCCAGGATGATCAAGAGGAACAAGGCAATGATCCACAACAGGACTCGTCCGCCTCTTCTGCGCCGTCTTACAACTGGTCGTACCGCCTCGAATTCAGGCAACTGTGACTTTGGTTTCAAGCTAGAAATCCTCCCTTTAGGGTCTCTTCTCTCCATCCCATTTATTATACTAGAGCTGTCTCTTGCTGTCACCGTATAGGATATTCTGCCGAATCCAAGCGAATCCTAGCGTTTTTTTCCAGCCTGGAACGAAAAAAGAGGACCTTCCGTCCGAAAGTCCTCTTTTACAGCCTGAGCTTATTAAATACCGTCTTTTTCCAGGTCAGCGATCAACGTTTCAAAAGTGGCCTCTACTTGCTCCCACTCTTCATCGTCCTCGATCGGTGCCAGCATATCTGTACCATCATAGCGCAGGAAGTGTACCTCGTACTCCTCTTCTTCTTCCTGGTCTACTGGCACCAGTACCAAATAGCTGCGATCTTCAATATCAAAAATGTACATGATTCGGAAGTCGCGCGGATCTTCTGTACCTTCTTCTGTAAGGGCAATCACATCGCCCACTTCAAATTCTGTGGTCATCTCTTCACTCACGTATGGGTCACCTCGATTTCGCGTCCAAATATCCCTGCAGGATTAAAGTGGCCGCCATTTTGTCTATTACCGTCTTTCTTTTTTGACGACTGACATCCGCGGAGATCAACATCCGCTGGGCTGCCATGGTCGTCAAACGTTCGTCCCACATGTGGACAGGAAGAGATGTGCGTTCCTCCAAAAACTTGCCGAATGCCTGGCACATTTCAGCCCTCGGACCGATTGTGCCATTCATGTTTTTCGGCAAGCCTACTACAAATCCACCCACGCCGTACTGGGCAATTAATTCGTTTAAGCGAGCAAGATCTTTTTCCTTGGATTGCCGCTTGATGGTTTCTACCCCTTGGGCAGTCCACCCCAGCTCATCACTGACCGCAACTCCAATCGTCTTGTCACCAACATCCAATCCCAAGAATCGTGTCATGTTATCAGGTCTACTTGCGCTCGGACAAGTAAACGGTCACCAACTCTTCTATGATTTTGTCCCGTTCCAATTTGCCAATCAGGCTGCGTGCGTTGTTGTGGCGTGGGATAAACGCCGGGTCGCCAGAAAGCAAATAACCTACGATCTGGGTGATCGGGTTGTATCCTTTTTCCTGCAGGGCCTTGTACACCTCTGTCAACGTCTCTTGCACATCCGCCGCATTCGCTTCCTTGGGCACCGTGAATTTCATGGTATTATCCAACGAACTCACAATCAACACCTCGATTTCCTTTTAAACGTTTAAGAAAAGGTTACTTGTTAACAACTGTATTCGACTTACGTCGACTCTTTCCTGTCTATCTCGCAAATTTCTCGCAAGGAATCACTATTTTGCAACTGCTTGACTCTTCACCAAATCAGCTACCGCATCCAGAGCTTCTTGAAGCTTAGATGGGTCTTTACCACCAGCTTGCGCCATGTCAGGACGGCCACCGCCGCCACCGCCGCAACGGGTTGCTACATCTTTGATGATTTTGCCAGCATGAATTCCTTGATCCATCAGGTCCTTGGTTACACCAGCTACCAGGTTTACCTTGTCGCCGTCTACAGCTCCAAGTACGATGACAGCGGAGCCAAGCTTGTTTTTCAGCTCGTCCACCATGCCACGCAGGTTGTCCATATCTACTGCGGAAACGTGAGCTGCCAGTACATTCATGCCATCTACCTGCTTCAGTTGATCAGTCAGAGAAGCTGCTTCGATATTGCCCAGCTTTGCACGCAGGGACTCGTTTTCGCGCCCTAAATCTTTCAGTTGCTGCTGCAGACCTTCTACACGAGCAGGCGCTTCTGCGAGCACAGGTGCTTTGAGCGCTTGCGCTACTTCTTTGAGTGTAGAGAATTGTTGGTTCAGGAATTGGTAAGCACCTTTTCCGGTTACAGCTTCGATACGACGAGTACCTGCACCGATACCGCTTTCGCTAACTAGCTTGAACAAACCGATCTCAGCTGTGTTGCTGACATGGCAGCCACCACAAAGCTCCAGGCTATAATCGCCAACTTTTACAACACGCACAACATCGCCGTATTTTTCACCGAACAAGGCCATCGCACCCATCGCTTTTGCTTCAGCCAATGCCTTGTTGGAGATATCGACAGTCAGGTTCTCCCACACTTTTTCATTCACAATCGCTTCGATTTGCTCCAGCTCTTCTGGTGTAATCGCACTAATGTGTGTGAAGTCAAAGCGCAGTCGCTCTGGAGATACCAAGGAACCTGCCTGATTCACGTGTGTTCCCAGGACATCCTTCAACGCCTGATGCAAAAGATGTGTAGCTGTATGGTTTTTCGTGATTGCGAGGCGGGACTCGCGATTTACTTCTGCGCGTACTTCCTCACCTTTGAGAAGTGTACCTGCTTCTACGAGTACGGAATGTACGTTTTGACCCATAGGTCCTTTTTGCACGTCCAACACGCGAGCTTTGACAGAGTCAGAGATCAGATAACCCTCGTCATTGATCTGTCCCCCGCTCTCTGCATAGAAAGGCGTTTGATCCAGGATCACTTGAACGGTTTGACCTTCCTGTGCTTCATCCGTCAGCTGGTTGTCCAAAATGATAGCTTCTACTTTTCCTGTTGCTACCAATTCATTATAACCAACAAATTGGCTCGTAACCGTCAAATCGGATAATGGACCGCCCTGGATTTGCATGCTGTCCACATCTTGACGAGCTGCACGGGCACGCTCGCGCTGTTCCTCCATCGCCTGATCGAAGCCATCGCGGTCAACGGACAGTCCTTGCTCAGCGGCAAAGTCTTCTGTCAAATCTACAGGGAATCCATAGGTGTCATACATTTTGAAGACATCTTGGCCGGACAGCTGTGTTTCACCTTTTGCCTTGGCTGCCTTCACCATTTCAGCCAGAATCGCCAGTCCATCGTTCAGTGTTTCATGGAAGCGCTCTTCCTCGGCACGGATTACTTTTTCAATAAATACGCGTTTCGAAACAACCTCTGGATAGAACTCGCCCATCATGGTTCCCACAGTTTCGGTCAAGCTGTACAGGAATGGTTTTTCCACGCCCAGCTTTTTACCCATGCGAACAGCGCGACGAAGCAAGCGGCGGATGACATAGCCGCGGCCTTCGTTGGAAGGTAGCGCACCATCACCAATGGCAAATACAACGGTACGAGCATGGTCAGCAATGACTTTCAGCGCTACGTCCATTTCAGCGCTTTCTTTGTATTTCACGCCAGAAATCTCAGTTGTTTTCTCAATCAGAGGGAACAGCAAATCGGTTTCGAAGTTGTTGTCCACACCTTGAATGACCGAAGCCATACGCTCCAGACCCATTCCGGTATCAATGTTCTTCTTCGGCAGTGGCGTGTACGTTCCGTCTGGATTGTGGTTAAACTGGGAGAATACCAGGTTCCACACTTCCAAATAACGTTCATTCTCGCCGCCTGGATACAGCTCAGGATCATTCGGATCGTTGCCGAAGGACTCGCCGCGATCGTAGAAGATTTCCGTGTTTGGACCGCTTGGGCCTTCACCGATATCCCAGAAGTTTCCTTCCAAACGAATAATGCGCTTTTCAGGAACACCGATTTTTTTGCTCCATAGCTCAAATGCCTCTTCGTCCTCTGGGTGAATCGTAACGGAAAGAAGTTCAGGATCAAAGCCGATCCATTTTGGACTGGTCAAAAATTCCCATGCCCACTCAATTGCCTCTTCTTTGAAGTACTCCCCAATAGAGAAATTACCGAGCATTTCGAAGAACGTATGGTGACGAGCAGTCCGCCCTACGTTTTCGATATCGTTGGTGCGAATTGATTTTTGGGAGTTGGTGATACGTGGGTTATCCGGGATGATGCGTCCATCAAAATATTTTTTGAGGGTTGCAACACCGCTGTTAATCCACAACAGGGATGGATCGTCGATGGGAACCAAGGGAGCACTCGGCTCGATGCGATGTCCTTTTTCCACAAAAAAGTCAAGGAACATCTGACGAATTTGATTACCTGTCAGCTTTTTCATCTACATTCTCCTCTTTTAGAAATGAAAAAAGCCCCCATCCCCTCAGGGACGAGAACTGTTTTTTCTCGCGGTACCACCCTGCTTACAGGCCCTGCGCACCAATCTACGCTCGTGCCTGTCGCTTTAACGGCGAATAACGGTGCCATGCCGCCGGTTTTTGCCGGGTCTTAGGAGTAGCCTTCAGCTGCACTTCTTCTGGCCGCCCTCTCAACCGTGGAGCGTCCTCTCTGTAGAAGGTCTGCAACTTACTCGTTCCCTCATTGATCAATGCCACTATTGCTTTGTTCGTATTATAAATTTTTTTGGCGATCACTGTCAACTTTCATGCATCATGACAGCGATTCGCGTCGCAATGACCTTGCATACGGCAAGAACAGGGACTGCAATAATCAACCCGATAATGCCACCGATCGCTTCTCCAGCCAAAAGTGCCATGATAATGAGCAAGGGATGGAGATGCAGCGATCGCCCGACGATATTGGGTGACAAAATATTCCCTTCTACTATTTGAATGATCAGATTAACAGCAATCACGAGCAAAAGGGTCTTCGTAGAAATCGTCAAAGCGACTACAACGGCAGGTGCAGCCCCAATCAAAGGCCCAATGTACGGGATGATATTCGTCAAGCAAACAAATGCGGCCAAAACAAAAGGATACGGCATTCCGATCCACCAATAGCCGAGGTAGGCAAACACCCCAACGATGAGGGCGACCGTCATTTGTCCATGTATGTAATTTCCGAGCGATTCATTGATGTCACGAAGAACAACAAGAACCTGCTTGCGATAACCTCGAGGGACAATGAGCATCCCCGCTTGATGCAATTCTTTCATATCTTTCAAAAAATAAAAGGCGATGAATGGAACAACAGCAAATGCCAGAACCTTTCCCAATGAATTTCGGGCATTGTTGACCAGCTTCGTCACCGTATGTGACATGCCCTCCTGAGATTGGATAATTACGCGATCTACACCATGCGAGATGCTATCGGGCAAAAAATATTTATGTGCTTCCCATTCACTCATCCACTTGTAATACCAGTCAGTCAGCCTGGGCAGGTCATCGGACAGCTCCACCAGCTGCGTCGTGAAGATCGGTATCGCATTGATTACAGCAATGGTAATCACCAATACAAACGATCCATAAATGAGGAGTACTGCCATCAAGCGAGGAACTCTTCGATTTTCCAGCATCTGCACGATTGGATGCAGCAAATAAGCGATGACGAGCCCTACCAAAACAGGGACGAATACCTCCTCTAAAAAAAGAAAGACCTGTGCTACGACAGGGCGGAGCAGCCACAGGAGATTGCCGATGACCAACAGGATGATGAGCCAAATAGCCGCAGCAAACAAGCGACTACGCCTAAGATCATCCACTTTGCCCCCCTCCCTTCTGTTTCCATAATGGATAGGTTGTCACAGTTACACAAAAATCATGTACCCTATTGACACATCAGAAACATCGAAGTAGTATGGAAATACAAGAGAATATCTCCAAAGGGGAGTAGCTTTTACGCAATATAGTCGTCATTACGGGATTTATCCCCGGCTATGTTGGCAACATGTTTTTCTAATGTTGTAAGCAAGACCTTTGCCTAACAGGTAAAGGTCTATTTTTGGTTTCTAACGACCTTTGCCTGTCCGGGGAAAGGTCGTTTTCTTTTTCCCACTTCAGACAAACTAAAGTAGGCGGTATGAAGAAAACGGCCAGTGGATTATTCACTTCCAAAGGACGAGGAGGAGGAAAAGAAATGGAACTGTTGTTAACCCCTGAGTTTTGGTCAGCACTACTTGCCATCATCGTAATTGATTTAGTGTTGGCCGGTGACAACGCAATTGTCATCGGGATGGCAGCACGCAACTTGCCTGCCCACCAACAAAAAAAGGCCATCATTTTAGGAACCGTTGGAGCGATCGTCATACGTGCTTTGGCAACCCTGGCCGTTGTCTGGTTGTTGAAAATACCTGGTCTGCTCTTGGTTGGTGGATTGATTCTGATCTGGATTTCCCTCAAATTGCTGGTACAGGATGAGGGTCACGACACCATGAAAGCTAGCGGAAGCCTTGGAGCTGCCATTTGGACGATTATCGTTGCCGATACGGTAATGGGACTGGATAACGTAATTGCAGTAGCTGGTGCTGCACACGGTGACTTCCTGTTAGTTGTCATCGGACTCATCATCAGTGTTCCGATCATGGTATGGGGAAGCACATTGATTTTGAAAGTGATGGAACGTTATCCAATAGTGATTTATATCGGTTCTGCTGTTCTTGCCTATACAGCTGCGAGCATGGTAACAACCGAGAAGTTCCTGGTCCCATTCTTCACTACTTATCCATGGGTGAAATGGCTGTTCATCGTTGCGGTAGTCGTTGGAGTCCTTTTGATCGGTCGAATGAAAAGCCGCGGGCAAAAACGACTTGTAGAACAATCTTAATAACAGCGACAAAAAAAGCGCCCGAACTATCATTGGTCAAGACCCTATTTAGTAGACAGTTAAAAAAACACCTAAGCTGCAAGCTGGCGTCGGTACTGAACCGGCGTCAGTTTGTTTAATTTCCTTTGTGGTCGATCGTTATTGTAAAAATGGATGAATT
>NZ_BEXF01000047.1 GCF_002897295.1 Brevibacillus reuszeri | reverse complement strand
TTGGAAGGCACGATGAGGGCAAATGCTGGAGATTACATCATTAAAGGAGTAAAGGGTGAATATTACCCCTGCAAGCCAGACATTTTTGAGGCAACATACGAAGCATTCGAGTGATTAATAAAACAATTCGATTTGTTAAATAAGGAGGAAACCATAGTGAGTACATTGGAGATTGCAGAAGAAAAAGGTCTGAAAGACGTGCTTGTTTTTAGGCTTTGCGAATGCGATGCAGTAGCAGCATTCACGTTAGAAGAGGCGAAGTTGTGGTATACCGAAACGACAGGCATAACTGACGATGAGATGTACGATGATGGGGAAATCGAAGTTGTGTCACTTGATTATCAGGTCTACAAAGACGAAGATACGACAGACTTAATTTCTGTGCGAGAGATAGTAGAAACTCATTGGAATGGTGAGCCTTTTATCGTGTTTTCAACACTATATTGATGACGATTTAACATTTCATTACATTTGAGAATGGGGGAGAAATGGCATGGCAGTATACAACCTTTTACGGGTAGAGGATCGGCTTTACATCCACCTGGGAGCGGATGAGCACGACCCAGTTTATCAGTTGGCCTATGACGGTCTGCCAAACCGGATTGAGATCGGGGAAGCGGAAGTGGTTGGGACAGTGGAAATGTCGCCAGAGCAGCTGGAGAAGATTCGAGCTGAATACGAAAACGGCGGGGAATGCGGCTGGTGCGGGGAGATAGCCGCAAAATTGAGGCATCCCCATCTGTATGACTTTGCTCCGGGTGAAAAGATGTGCAAGAGCTGCTGGAATCATGATCGCGGCGTTTATCTGGGCAGCTACGGTGACGACATCGGGCCATACGATGAAAGCGACGATAGCAAGCAATGCGTTGTGTGCAGGCAATTCCGCGAAGGCAAGAAGCTGGTTACATTGGACAATGGTGATCCTGAGTGCGAGGAATGCGCGCAACATATGAATGATGCAAGGCCATAGAGGAGGGAACGGGATGCAAGCGGGACGTGACGCAGAAAAAGACTTGGCGATGTGTGAGGCAGCTACATCGGGGCCATGGGAATGGGGGATGCTGAACCGGTTCATCATGGGTGGAGATACTGTTGTTGCAAGTGTAGTCGACGGGGATGAGGTTACAGGACCTCATGTTTATCTGACAGATAATGACGCCCAATTCGTCACGGAGTTCCGAGAAGCGCTGCCGTACTGGATACAGCGAGCTGTTGCAGCCGAGGCAGAGGTTGAGCGCTTGAAAGCAGAAAACGTTCGTGTGGTTGCTCTATCTGGATCAGGATATGAAAAACTAGTGCAAACACTGCAATACATCGAGGATGAAACTAAAGATCCGGGTAGCAGATTATTTGCCAAGAAAGTGCTAAGGGAGATAAGAGCTGCTACTTAACATAAGAGAAATTGTGATGATTTGGGGGGTGTCTATTATTAGAAAAGCTCCATCGCTAGAAGAACAAGAAAAGCTGCGTAAACTGATCGAGAGCATGGGCCTTTGGGAAGTAGACAAGCTTCAGATAAGGTACATTTCTGATAGCTGGGTGCAGTTCAGTTGCGAAAAGAAAGTCTGCAACGGCCCTACAGAGTATTTAAATGTCCAGCACACTCTGATTGATAGGATTAAAGGCAGGTCTTTTGATGAAAAAGTAGAGACTGAGCTGAAAGAATTCGTGTCCATGTTGAAGCAGCGCAACGAAGAGATTCTTCGGTTACGTAGGAAAGAAGAGCAACTTCGCAGTTTGCTCTAAAGAAATTGTGAGGAGGAGGGCATACGCATGAAGTCGCATGAGGAAAAGAAATATCTGTATCGTATATTGGCCCAGACTGAAGGTATGACGATCACTGGCGAAACAAAAGAGGAGGTCACAGAAGCAGAAGCTATTGCAGACGTAAAGACAACCTTCCTCCATGAAAAGGTAGTGGAGGCTGGTGGATACAGGAACTTCGTGACCATTCCAATTTGCACGAAAGAAGAGTGGAGATTAGGGAATGTAAATTTTTGTCCTCGCTGCGGGAAACGGTTAGAAGATGTTGAGGACAATTATTTCAACGGTGAGTGCTTTGAGTGTGGAGCTGATTTAGACATATCCATAAATGTGGTGGTAAGTGTTTAACATACTATTTCAAGAGAAAAAGAAAAGCCCCCAAGCAGGGAGCCAAATGTGTGTTCGGATAACCACATTATATCACGGCTAAAGACAAGGGGGAACGGAAGATGAGCGCTGTTGAAAAAGATGAGTTTGTGGTAAAATATCCCTTAGAGAAAGGTGTACGAGTTATCGTGATTGAAGATGGGAACGTCGTCAAAAACGTAAAACTCGAACCGTTCCATAGCTACACCATCACCACGCAAAACAACAAAGCGATGGACGTAGTAAATACAGTAAGAGAGAGATTGCGTTAATTGAATAGAGCCTGACTGAAAAGCAGAGGGCGTCAGAATGTTCACCCAATACGGGTGTGTTCTGGCGCTCTTTTTATTTTGCCTTCGAGGAGGGACAAGCCATGGCAAAGATATACGAAATTATGAAAGAGAAACGGAAGCGCCAGCAAAAGCCAATCAGCTTTGCAAAGCACCTGGGCCGGGCCATAGAGCGATACAAAAGACCAACGCCAGCCAAGCCTGCCGAAGTAATGACCATCGATCAGATAAAGAGGCTGATGGGCGACACAGGAAAACGACAGTTCCTAAAAGATAAAAACAAGGCACGCAAATAAACGCACTGGGGAGGGGTTCTCATGCACGATTTGCTAAAAGAATACAAAGAGACCAGAAAAGGATTAAACGCCGCATATGAGGCGCGCAGAACGCTTGCTGAGACAGGAAATGAGGAAGCTATGGCTGAGCGTCAATTGATTGGTGAAATGCGTGGGGAAATGGAATGGGTAATCGAATGGCTGGAGACTGGAAGGCGACCTGGGAACAAACGCGGGATTGAGCGGCGGGCAGCTTATCAGCGTGAAAAGTTAATGGACCCAGTTCGCATGCAGGCGTTTGTAGATAGAGGCACCGCAGGAAGCCCGGTCAATCTTACTGAATGGCAGCGAGGACAAATTGAAGATGCACTGTGTGGATTGAGCGAACGGGAGCGAGAGTGCTATGTAATGGCGAACGGACAGTGTTTCTCTCATGCTGAGATAGCAAAGATGCTCGGCATTTCCAAAAGCAGTGTAGACACTCACATTAAGCGAGCGCAACAAAAAATATCGGAGCGCATGATGAACAGCCTTTTCCTTGTCGGATGAGGCTGTTTTTTGTCGTGCAGATGCCACCTATAAGTGAAAGGACTTTTTCTTTCGCGAACCCCTCCTACCGCCTGGGAAACTGGGCGGACCTTTTATAAAGAGAGGTTGAAAGATGGACAAATTAAAACGGATTGGGTGGCTTATACAACTTAAATGCAAATGTGATCCAGAAATTACACACATCATTACCGAGGCAGAGATTCGGGATGTGGATGGAGAAATTTCGGCTACAGTCTTTTGTCACGGGTGTAGAAGACCGCTATTGATTATAGAGGACGATGGACGCGTTTATGCGGTTGGTGACAGGTTACTATAGAATTCATCTTTACACAGAGCACCGAATGAGCGGGAGTGTGCCATGATCTGCATAAGCAGGGAGCCGCGCCATAATACATGTTGGGTCACTGCCAATACGTCGGTGCTGTGTGGAGAGATGGAATCACAATTTAACAGGAAAAAGTTTCTCTTTGTCGAAGAACGACAAGGGGAGGGATGAGCAATGGATGTAAAACAGAGATTAAGAACAATTCGTCAGTATCAAGTTCTGATTGATGATACTATTGAAATTTCACATCGAATGCTAAATATATCTAGGATAGATGGTAGAGAGTTAGATATACGCATAGTAACCGACCATATTGAATTCTTGGAACGCAAAAAAGAGGAGTTACAAGTAGAATACGATCAATTGGAGAAAGAATTGAATCAATAATAACTTGGGCGCCATTTGGTGCTCTTTATTTTTGAAAGAAAATATAATCAGGTGGTGGTGATCATGTAGTGGCAAGAGCCAGAGATCCAAGCAGAGACAAAGCATATGAGATTTGGCAGCGGGAAAACGGGGAAATCAAGCTGAAAGATATTGCCGACCGGCTTGGCATATCTGAGGGCACTATCCGCGGGTGGAAGAACAAGGACAAGTGGGAGTTGCCAGAAGACAAACCGCAAAAGCCTCCTACTGTAGAGAGCGAGTCAGAAGAAGACGACCTATATGAGCAAGCTGTCTGTATTGTGGTAGAAGCTCAGTCAGCCTCGGCTAGTCTCCTGCAACGCCGGATGCGTATTGGTTACACGAGAGCCGCGCGGCTTATTGAGCAGATGGAACGGAACGGAGTCGTTGGGCAATTCGAGGGCAGCGCACCCCGCAAGGTTTTTCAGAAAACTGCACCGATTTCCACATCAGCGATTCAAGATACCGTGCCAAAACCAAAGGAACGTTCCAATCAATCGGAACGGAACGCTCCAAACGTTCCAAAAGATACGGAACGTTCCAAACAGGTAGTGGAACGGAGTGATCCTCCGCCAGAAGAAGATAACGAAGACGGGTCTCTGACTGAAAAGCAGAGGCTTTTTGTTTTGGAATACCTTCATGACTTCAATGCTACCCGAGCTGCTATGGCTGTCGGCTACAGCAAGAAGACAGCGCATGTCATTGGCTGGGAGAACATTAGAAAACCTAATATCCAAGCTGAGATCAAGCGGCAGAAGGAAGCTATGGCGGATGAGCTTGGCGTGAGTGTCCAGCGCATCATCGCGGAGTACATGAAGATTGCTTTCGCTGACATATCAGAGTATGTGGAGTTTGGACAGCAGGATGTCCCAATGTTCACGGAAGAAGGCGACCCTATTCTCGATCCGAAGACGGGCGAACAAATGACCTATAAGCGGAATTTCGTTGCTTTCCGAAGTAGTGACGAGGTAGACGGCACCCTTATAAGTGAGGTCAAGCAAGGAAAAGACGGCGTCAGTGTAAAGCTTCATGACAAGATGAAAGCGCTGGCCGCTCTGGAAAAGTACCTTGGTTTTATGACGGAAGAACAGATCTTGAAGATCGAGAAAATGAAATTGGAACTTGGAAACTTGCGTGGAGATACCGAAGGCGATGCCCATGCTCAAAACAGTGGGTACGCTGAGGCTTTGAACGTGCAGGCGGCCGATGTGTTTGCGGATGAGGTGAACAAAGATGGCGAAGAAGCATAAGCGCACCACCTCGTTCAAGTTTCAACCATTTAGCCAGAAGCAAAAGAAACTACTCATGTGGTGGACTGACAATAGTCCCTATCGTGATTTCGATATGGTGATCGCGGAGGGAGCTATCCGCTCAGGGAAAACCATAGCAATGATCGATTCATTCATCACTTGGTCGCTGGCGAAGCATAAGCATCAAAACTTCATTTTAGCCGGGAAATCGATGGGGGCGCTCAAGCGGAATGTCCTGGAGCCAATGTTTCAGATCCTCACGGCTAAGGGGATCGACTACCACTATCACCGCTCAGAGAATCCGCATGTCATCATTGGTACGAATACCTACTATCTGTTCGGGGCCAACAACGAAGCAAGTCAGGATACTCTGCAAGGGTTGACGGCAGCAGGTGCGTATCTGGACGAGGTTGCATTGTTTCCGCATTCATTCGTCGTTCAAGCAATCGGACGTTGCTCAGCTGAGACGGACGGCAACGGTGCGAAGATATTCTTCAACTGCAACCCTGCAGGGCCGTATCACTGGTTCAAAACGGACTACATCGATAAAGCGCACGAAAAGAAGATTCTTCTTCTCCATTTCACCATGGATGACAATTTGAGCTTGTCGGAGAAGGTCAAAGAGAGATTTCGCCGGATGTTCAGCGGCGTTTTCTTCAAGAGGAACATACTTGGTCTATGGGTAATGGCTGAGGGCGTCGTCTATGACATGTTTGACGAGGATGTTCATGTGGTTGATGACCTCCCTGCTTCATTCGATCGTCTATTTGTAGGTGGAGACTATGGGATCAATAATCCAACGGCGTTCTTGCTCTGTGGGCAAAAGGGGAAAGACTTTTTTGCGATCCGGGAGTATTATTTCGACTCTAAGAAGGTCGGAAAACAGAAGACAGTTGGCCAATTGGCTGAGGATTTCCTGACGTTTAGAGGGGACGATCTACCCGAGGTGGTATTTCTCGACCCATCTGCAGCCGCGCTGATTCTCGAATTGAAACAGAAAGGCGTTACCAATATCAAAGGCGCTGACAACAGTGTGATAGACGGAATCCAGCTCGTGCAGAACTTGCTCACGAGCAACGGAGGCCGTCTTTTTGTTCATCGGTCCTGCGTCAACCTGATCCGAGAGTTCTTCTCCTACCTATGGGACCATAAAGCTCAAGCAAGGGGAGAGGACGAGGTAATAAAAGAGAACGACCACGCGCTGGATGCATTGAGGTATGCCTTGTTTACAATCTGGCACCTGCTTCGTAAATCAACTGTACGTGAAGAAAAACGCCGTGAAGGGAAAGGAGGATGGATATGATGGGTGGCGTTACACAAGAGAGTCAGGACGGTCGAGCGCAATGGATACCGATTGGTAAGGCGGAAGAGGCGCCAGCCAGCCAGCAGTTGCCATCAGACAAATTCCAAGGTGATTACGAACAACATGGTCTGATTGTGCCAGTGATCACGCCTACTGCATATGTGGAGGTGGTGAAGCAGAGCAGCATCATCCCTCAATGTATCGATGCGTATAAGACAAATATCACTGGGTACGGCTGCACGCTTGAATATATGCCAAACGAATCGGATAAGACCGCTAGGACAGAATGGGACATCGCGGAGCGGTTTCTGCTCACGGCCAATCTGGAAAAGTCTATCGAGCAGCTGCTGGGCGAACTGGTGGAAGACCTTGAATCTTGCGGCAACGCCTATCTGGAGGTTTCCCGGGGCGGCGGACTACCGGCTTTATACAGGATACCGCCACAAAACATGCGATGCACCCGTGAGGAAAAGCGGGAGACGATGAAGTACAAACGTCTCATTCAGGGGAAGGTAGAGGAATTCACCCAGGAGAAGTGGGTCAGACGATATGCGCAGAAACGAGGGAACAGCATTGTCTGGTTCCGTGAGTTTGGCTCGCCGGGCGATGGGAACGAGGTCATTCATTTAAGGATCGGGAATGGCGAATATGGTGAACCGCGCTGGTCTGGAAATACCCCTGGCATTCTTGGAAGCCGCCGTGCAGAGGAATTGAACCTGAATTATTTCCGGAATGGTCGTATGCTCTCCATGATCCTGTCGGTCATCAACGGCCAGCTCACCCCCCAATCGATTGCTGCTTTACAGGGAGCCAAGGGAGAAAACTCGCAAGGGGGCATTCTGTACCTGGAAGTTGAAGGATTTGAGAAGGGTCTCATTGGGGATGAGAAAGAGAAAACGGAGGTCAAGCTGGACAAGCTGAACGACCTTCTGCAACAGGATGCCTTGTTCATCGATTACAACAAGGACAAGCGCAAGGAGACCCGTTCCTCCTTTCGTCTGCCACCGATCCTCACGGGTGAGTCAGACGATTATAACCGGGCGACAAGCGATAACGCGCGAAGGATTGCAGAGGAGCAGGTATTCAACCCTTATCGAGACTGGCTCATGAATGAAATTTTCAACAAACGGCTGTTTCCGTCCATTGGTGTCTACCGGGTCAAATCCGTTCTGCGCGGGCCGGAGATATCAGATCCAGACGAGCGCAAAGCCATGTTGGATTACCTGGCTGATAGAGGCATTTTGCTGATCCGCGACCTGATTCCGATTGCAGAGGAAGTCCTCGGAACCGTCATCGATGAGGGCCGTTACGCGGAGGGATATCTGGATACACCTATCGCACAACTTGCTCCTGCAGCTGATCAGTTCGGGGGCGCAGAACTTGTCGAAGACCCAGAGGAAAGGCTGGCTACTATTGCGAAGCGCATGCTGCGGGAGACGGGGGAGCGGCACCATGTGTGATCGATGCCTCCGTTTGATTGTCAAGGCAGACGATGACGACTTTCTTGATAGCTTGGAACTGACCCACGCGGAGCGACAGTTGCTTGAGAAACTGTACAAGGAAGGCGAGGAGTCGATTGCTGATCTTCTGGAACTACAGGGAAAGGCGCTCGACGAAGCTATTCAGGAATTGAGTGAGGAGCTTGCCGCAGATTCTGATGAACTATGGAAAGTAATCCTACAGATTCAAGATGGCGACTATTTTCAGGATAAGTTCGAGCAGGTCGTTTACGATGCGTTCATGCCGTTGTTCAACTTGGCTGGTGAATCAGAAGCAATAGGGATCAACACAGATGCCCAGTGGGAGCAAGAGAACAAAGCAGCAGCCAAATTCGCCAAAAAGCTGAAGAAGCTGGTGCCAGCCATGAATAACACATCGGCTGATCGCATGATTCGTTCTTTCGAAAAGGCTATTGGGGCGGGCAAGACCCCTGCGGAACGGGCTGTCCTGGTCAAAGAGGTCAGCAAGCAAGCTGCAAGCGGTGAAGAGGGGCCATTTAACATGAATCGAGCTGTTACCGTAGCCAGAACCATTTCAACGGCAGCAGCCAATGGCGGCAAGTTGGAGGGCTGGAAGCAGTCTGGCCAGGTGAAGAAAAAGCGGTGGCGTGCAGCAAATAACAAACGGACGCGTAAAGACCATCGTGAAGCCAATGGTCAGACGGTAGACATCGATAAGCCATTCCGCGTAGGAGGTGAAAAACTCATGCATCCCGGAGACCCGGCAGGAAGTGCAAAGCAGATTGTGAAGTGCCGCTGCACTATGCAGGCTGTATTTTGATAGAGAGGAGGTGTAATGAACATGACATATGCTTTAAAAGATGCAAGGATAACCCACATTTCTCTTGTGGACAAAGGCGCCAACGGTCGCCCATTTGCCATTATCAAGGAAGAGGGAAAAGAAGCGTTGCAAAAAGATATCCGCATCGCAAAGACAGACACAGCCAAGCAGATTGTCTACGGCGTTGTATATGAGCCGGACGTTGAGGATGCCCACGAAGATCAGATGACGGAAGATGAAATCGAAAAGGCTGCTCATATGTTTATGGAGAAACAGCATACCTACAACATCGACAAACAGCATGATCTGGACGCAGACAAGGGATTTGTCGTTGAATCCTATATCACTCCAGTGGATATGAAACTAGGTGATCAAGAAATCAAGAAAGGTTCCTGGGTGGCAGGTGTAAAGGTGACGGACGCTGATACATGGGAACAGATCGAAAAAGGCGAGATTACTGGGTTCTCCATGTGGGGAGTCGGGAAGCGCGAAAAAATCAAGGAAGCCTCTTCTGGAACCGAGGATGAATCGGTAGAGAAGGGGCTTTTACATTCCATCGCTAAGGCGTTGACTCGCATTGTCAAAGGCGAAGTGAAAGACAAATATGAACGTAACAAGAAGTCAAACGACTTCTGGACTGCTTGGAGCTCGTTTTCGGGTACGATTCAACGTTACAACTACCATACTGATCGGTACGAATTTGAGAGCGACCCTGAAAAGGCACGAGAAGCCATTCAGGATTTTTCCGACATCCTACAAGAGATTCTCGGAGCTAATGACATAGCGAAAGCGCTGGGCAAGCCTCCAGAAGAGATCGCAAAGGTGGGCAGAAAACTGTCAGCGGCTCGTCTGGACAAATTGAAAGAAGCACATTCCGCCATTACCAATCTGCTGACAGAAGTAGAGGACAAGGCGGAAGACGAGGAGGACGATGACGTGAAAGCAGAAGACATTCAAAAGGCAGTATCTGCCGCTTTGTCTCCCATTACAAAGCAGTTGCAGGACCTGCAAACAGAAATCACAGAGTTGAAGAAGGAAGAGGGTGGAGAACAACCAGAGAAACCTGCAGCGTCAGGTGATCCAGAAGTTAATGCTCTTTCTGATGCTATTCAAAAAGCGTTGGAACCGATCACTAAACAGATGGAGACACTTTCAGCCGATGTGCAGCTAGTTAAAAATAATCGGGGACCAAGCGGTCAACCACCTGCAGAAACAACAATCATCAAAAGTGAAGTACCAAGCTACATCCGAATGATGAATGGAGGCCAATAAGATGACAGCCAACAACCAACTGATTTCAAAAGAACAGCAGCTTGCAACCATCCGTAAGTCAATTGATCTGCCCATGCCAAAGAAAGAAGCAGAAGCCTTTCTTGTTGACACACTGAAGAAGGCGACCACACTTCCAAAACTGAATACCAAGTACACGGACACTCCTGCGGGTAAGCTGCAAAGATTGAAAGTAAAGTCTCGTCAGATTCGGGAGCATACAGGATCTGAGGAACCAGCGGGTACTGGCGGCATCTCCACTCCAGACGTACCGTATGCCGTAAAAAAGGTGTTCTGGGATGAATGGCTCAAAGATGATGACGTATGGTATAACGACACAGCACGCGGAGACGATGTTGAGACCAAAACCATTGATCTGGTACAAGGACAGTTTGGGGTAGATATGCAGGACCTGCTCTTCAACGGAGATACTGCGGCAAAACTGCCAGACGGAACAACTGCTGATCCGTTCCTGTCCGTTATGGATGGATTCGTGAAGAAAATGAAGACATCCACATTGAAAACGGACCTGACCACAAACGAGCCAACCATCGACGATTTCGTCAACCATGTACTGCTACTGGATGAGAAATACCTCAACATGACGGACCTGACGTGGATCATGTCGCGCCGGACGTACCAAAAGCTGGTCGCACTCATTCAGAAGCGCCAGACCGCACTTGGTGATGTCACATTGGTAAACGGCAAATTGACGGAGATCGCAGGCTATCCAATCGAGGTTGTCCAATCACTACAAACTGGTTTCGTCGCCTTGACGCCATTAAGCAACTTGGTGCCAGTGTTTACGCGTGATCTTCGCTATAAGCGCACAGCGGACGGCGCAACAGCAGCCATCAAAGATGCCACCTACCATATTCTTTTTGGATATGCTGATGCGGCAGTGCTGGAGACGCAAGCGGTTGCTTGGATGACAGGTACGAAATTGTAGGAATGGGGCGAAGTAGATGAAAATCAGATACAAGCACGATTCTGGCGCTCTGCACATTGGTGGGGGGCGCTTCTTCCATTCAGGTGAGACCTACAATGTCAGCGATAAAGAGTGGAAAGACCTTGAGGGGTACGAAGACCTTGAGGTTGTAAAAGAAGACAAGAGATCCACCTCTAATACACAATCCGTTGCCACGAGTGAACCATCAACGGATACTCCTGCAGGTGATTAATCATGCTAATACCGGAGCAGGTAAAGCAGCAGAGTAGCACGCGGGCCGTTCAGGAAATGACTCCTGAGCGGCTTTCCTATCTCATTAACGAGGCAAAGGTGCGCATTGAGCTGTTCACGTCCCGGTCATTTGCAGACGAAGACAGTCGCCTAGAGGTGGCCCACTTCCGTCTGGTGGAGGCAATGGCTTTAACGGACAATGACGAGACTCTCGGGGCTGAGGCGCGAGGTATTACTTCCGAATCGGATCAGGGCTATTCCTGGTCGGTGGATAGAGCGAACGTTACAACAGGTAGCCCACTAGTCGATTCCCTATTACGGCAGTGGATGGCCTTTACGGCTGAGGCGACTGACGGTGGTAACGTCAAGGCGATGGTGCTATGAACCACCGTATGAATGATTTGATCGTTCTGAAACGAACAGAAACTGGGCAAGATGAGCGCAACCGCGTGACGACTACAGAACTACCCCCGCGCCAAGTAACGGGCTGTATACGGGCCGTAGAATCGTCTTGGCAACGCCCGGCGAATGCCGACCCAGTGACATGGGAGTACAAAGCAACGCTCGGATTTCTGCTGACTGAAGATGTCAAGAAAGATGATGTCATCGAGCTGCCAGGACACGGAGATTTTGTGGTCGTCACTGTGACGTCTGGCCGCCGTCTCTTGTCAGTTGTTGCTCTCCAAGAGAAGCGGGGTGCCGAATAGTGGATTTCCGTGAGTTTCAAAAACGCATGGAGAAGCTAAATCGAAACACTCCTGAAATCATGGAGCGCATCATGTATCAACTCGGGGAAGAACTGCTCAATCATGTAATCGACGAGTTGGGAAGCCAGGACCTGATCGACACCGGGACCCTTTGGAATTCGTTTTCTCAGGGAGATCAAAATAACGTCTGGGAATTTGATGGCGACCGCAACACGCTGTCACTTGAAGTCGGATCAAATCTGACTTATGCGGAATATCTCAACGATGGCTATACGATCGACAAGTCCTATTTCGTGCCCGGCTACTGGAACGGAGTGGGCAAGTTCATTTATGACCCATCTGCAAAGGGTGGGTTTATGGTCAAGCCGCGCAGTTTCATAGGTAGGAAATACTTTGACATAGCTCTGCAAGACTTCCAGGGCGGCATGCAGGCGCTACTGCAAAAACTGCTGCAGGCTGAGATGGAAAGGATGGTGAAGTGATGGAAAACCGTGAATTGTCCTGCGTAATCGATCTGATTAACGAGGCATATCCTGACCTCGCCATCTTGGACAGCTTGGATGTGTGGTTATCAGGTAAGTTTACTCCTCCAATGGCTTTTATTCAGACCCAAGAGGTATCTGAGCGCGGCAACACTCTGACGTCGTACAAAATTATCTCCGACGCTGGGATTGTGTTGCATCATCGAAAGCGGAAGATCGGCGGGCAAGAGGTGTATGAGCCGATATCCACCGAGCCACTGCGGCAGTTGCTCCGCCGCGAACGATACAGCTACCGTGGTAAAACAGATGGATTGTACATTGACATCGACAACACATCATTCCGCATCCGGTCTGACAAAAAAGACCGAACGGAAATCATCTTTCGGTTTGAATATAAGGTTGCCATCCCGCGCCCGCAGGTGGAGAAGATCAATACATTTGAAATCGAGGAGGACTGGTCGTAGTGGCACGCAAAGACCAACCAGCAGATCCCTCTGAGCTGACACGTACCAGAAAAGAATGGATAGAGAGCGCAACATACTTCAAGGCAGAACGCTTCGAGGTGGCAGGCGCTCTTTTTGATGTTACAGACCATGGAGCAGTAGCCGAAAGTGAAGTTAGAAAGCGGTTGTTCAAATACAAAGGCGGTGAGTAACTATGACAATTCAACGTGAACGACCGGGGGTAACGGTCGAATTGATCGCAAAAGCAAAGGAGCGTGTTGTACCAAAAAGCGGCGTTGTCCTGGTGCCCTACCAGGCTGAGTGGGGGGCACCTGATACGATGGTCAAAGTGACTGGGTATGACGAGAGGATCGCGGAAACGTTTGGCGAGGTTGACTCAATCGAGCTTGCAGCGGAGGGTGGGGCAACCATCATCGGCTACCGTATGACAAATGGAAATGCCGTAAAGGCGGCATATTCACAGGCTGATGCTATCAAGATCGAAGCTTTGTATCCAGGAACAAAAGGAAACAGCATCACAGTATCGATTGCAACCTCGACAGCAGAACCGGGCAAAAAAGAGCTGCAAGTGAAGGGACCAATCAAGACCGAGAAGTTTTCTTTTGTGGATGTTGTAGAACTGGAAGCAAAAACAACACAATCGATCTATGTCCGTGTTTCAAAAATCGGAGATACGGCAATTGCGGATATTGCGGAGACTCTCCTGACAGGAGGCGTCTCTGGAAATGCTGGTCTGACATCGACTGATGCTACCAAGCTATTCACAGTGGTATCTGGCGCGGATTTTGACGCAATGCACTTGCCGTTTGATGATCCGGCTGTCCAGGCGGCAGCTAAGCAGTTTATGAGCGACCGACGAACACTGAACAAAAAGCTCAGCACGCTGGTCATCGGTGGTGGTAGCAACGACGATGAGAACATGACCAAGCATACCGAGCGCTCTGTCTCTATGAATGCCCGATACGTCGTCAATTGTGCGATTGCCGGGCAGCATAACAATGGGAAAATGTACGGTAGCCTTCAATGGGCAGCATGGGTGGCAGGTATGATTGCAGCTACCCCTGCTCACGAATCGTTCACAGCCATCGTTGTACCGTTGAAAAAGGCGCTCAAGGATTGGGGCCACACGGAAATTCTGAATGCGCTCAGTACCGGAACGCTTATTGCCACACGAGACGGCGATGTGTACATCATCGAGAGCGCCGTCAATACACTCTCTGTCATCGGCACTGATGAACGCGAGGATTACGGAAAAATTCGTGTGAGCATGACGCTCGATCAAATCGTCAACGATTTAATGACAGTTGGCAAGAAGTACAAGGGAAAACTAGCCAACAACGATTTGGGAGGCGCGGTTTTTGTGGGAGCTGGACAAGCCTACTTGCAGGTCCGCGAGCAGCAGGGTGCTATTGATACGGGATGGACCTTTACGGACTTGAAAAACGGTGTGGGAGACCGCCGGGGCTTCTTGTTGTCGGCCAAGCCTCTGGATGCCATCGAATACTTCGACATCGACTGGGAGGTGCTGTAGTTGGCAATTGCACGCGATATCAAACTGAAAAACTGCCAAGTCTATGATGAGAACGGCGATCCCATCTATGGCACTCTGGAGGGAAAATTTATCCTCAAAGTGGAGTACGGAGACACTGTCCGGCTGCAAAAAGGGAAAATCCAGACTATCAACGACTGGCATGTTGAAGTCACCCTGACTATCACCGCAACAAATGCGGCGCTGAAGTATTTCTGCGTGGATCAACTGACCAGAGGCAAGACACCCGTCCTGCCGTTCTTGATCGGGGAGACGCTGGACAAAGAGGCGGGCAATACAGAGCGCGTCCGTATCTCCAACATTGTGCTAAATCCCGAGGAACTGACGCTCTGGGAAGCCAAAGCTGATGGCAACGATAACGCCACATACGAAATCAAAGGCATGTCGAACGAAAAGCCGGACTATCTGGACGAGCTGCCTGAATACACCGAATAGGGGGAGAACATATGAGTAAGCTTGAGAAGTATCTAGCAAAAGCACAGGAGCCAGTGCAACGTCGTACTGGCTCTGTCTCCATTTGCGGAGACGAGTGGAGCGTCCGTGAGCTAACGATGCCAGAAAGCCGGGAATGCTTCCGTTTGGCTGAGGATGTAAACGGTCGGTTTGATTCCTTCCGGTACAATGATGTCCGCATCGTGAAGGCTACTGAACACGAATTCCCATGGAATAACAAGGAACTGTTACTCGCATATCGTGCCAAGGACAAGTTCGAACTACCTGTGAAGCTCTTCGAGCGAGATCCAGTAGGATATCAGGCGTTGCTGGACAAGGTCAACGAAGTAAATTCGAGGGTAAAGTCAGAGCAGGAAGTGGTTGAAGACCTAAAAAACTCATCCGAACCGACGGAGAATCAAGCCATCTCTGTCGGGCATTCCTCAACGGACGGGGAAGACCAGCCGATATCTTAGAATACGAGGTGGACTTCTACATGCAAAAGCTGTTCATTATGGCTTGCCAAGCGGTAGAAGCAGAAGAGATAGAGAAGGCACAGCAATAGCCTTCTCCACAATTAATTTTCGTGAGAGGTGATAACGAATGTTCCTTTCCGAACAACGAATTCGAGAAATCGTGCGGGAAGAGATAGCAAATCAGCGTAAGGCTGACATCAATACAACCGTTAAGATAATGCAAGATCCAATCCTGTCTGAAAAGATAAAAGAAAGAGTTATTCAGTCTCTGACTGATTCGCTTGAAGCTGCTTGTGATACTCCATTACGGCATACGTAGCTAATCTTGCTGCGAGTTTGGTCACTGATACCGCCAATTCACTCTCGGGATTTTTGAGAGTACTGATGTGCTTTTGAATAATTGCATCTTCAATAGCTTGAAAATCAATATCTTTCATTTTTAACACCCCCTTCCAACATTAACCATTCAACGAGTTGGATAGAGAATCCTGTCGGAGAAGGGCTGCCCTTCTCCCTTTTCCCGAGCGGGTGACGGCTGGGGAGTCGAAATTTGTCGTTTGTTCCCGATTTGTTTGGACTGACTCGAAATTTGAGGTGGGGTAGAATTAAGGGCGGGAGGGGAAAGTCCATATGGCAAAAATATCATTAGAAAAACCACAATTTAGATTTATGAGTCTCATTAAAATAATCTTTGGGTTGTTAGTAATCGCTGGGTCAGTGTTTGCGGGAATCATTTTTTCTGTCTTCGGTCTCTTCATTATAGGTATACCAATTATGATCTTGGGTTCATTAGGTGCCATTCCGATATTTCGAGAAGCAAGGAGACATAGCAAATTCTGGTGTACAAGATGTGAAAAAGGAATAGTGGTTTATAAGTACGAATACAAAGCAGTTTGTCCAAGGTGCCGTGCGGGTTTTCATATAGATTGGGAAGCATGAACAGAAGGTGACTAATATGGTCACCTTTTTATTTTTTTAGGGGGGAATAGGATGGGGGCTGTCGTAGGAATCACAGCGTATTTACAAGCGAAAAATCAGATGTCGCCTGAGATACAGAGGGTTGTTAAATATTCAAAGAGCGCGACAAAAGAAATACATCAACTTGACGATGCTACACAAGACATGATCAAGGAAATGCGAAAAATTAAACAGGCTGCTGAACAAAACGAGCGAGGTTTTAAGCGCGAGATGGACAAAATGCAGCAAGAGGTACAGCAGTTAAAGCGACAGTTGGGGGGGCTTGATTCGATAAGGGTTTCCCCAAAAGTTAACATTGATGACCAAGCCAGACGTGAGATATCCGCTATTCGTCAAGAAGTTAAATCCCTCGATGGAACAAAAGCAAAAGTGGAAATTGAAGCGAATTCCGGAGCAGGAGGAGAATTAGCAACAGGAGGAATAATTGGTGCAGCAGCAGCTTACACAGGGGCAGGATTCATTGATCGGTTAACTTTGGAAACTCAAGCGAATGCTAGGCGCTCTCTCCTTGGTGATACTCCAGAAGAAATACTACAATTCCAGCAGCAGTCTCAAGATTTTTCGATGATCAATCCAAATGTTGATAGAACACACATTAAGGATTTAATGACTCAAGCAACAAGGTTCGATCAAGTTAATGGAGCTGATATCACAAGGCAATCTCTTCAACTTAATGCAATTCGCCCAGACTTGGGGGGCGTTGAGGAATACCAAAGAACTATGTTTGCAATGCAACAAGCGTGGAAGGAAATAACAGATATCGGACGGTTTGGAGATACACTTGCCGAGATAGCAAATACAACCACAGACATCCGTGGAGAGGCGTTAGATTCAATCGTAGAGTACAGCACTCAGGTTACAAAGTTCTTGGATACACCTGAAAAACTCGCGGAACTTACAAAAGAAATGAACAATCTCTGGTCCATCGATAAAGGTTTTGATGCACTGAAAGAAGCAACAATTAAGCTGGATAATCAAGGCGATATGGTTAATGTGCTCAAAACAGCCTACGAGGCACAAGGTTTGGAATCAGACGTTGCTCAAAAGCGTGCTGAGAATGAATCTAAAACCATCGCGACAGCGATCCACTCAGAAAATACAGCAGACAATCAGTTTGCAGTAGCGGCTTTGTTACAAACATTTGGCGGAATCCAAGATCAGAAAGTAAGACAAGAGCTCTTGAATGAATTGGGAGCGGGTCCTGGAGAAGATATCTCTAAGGCGTATGCTCCATTATTGCAGGCTGCTGGACGAATCGGAATGACTGACGCCAGTCAATTTAACTATCAGGGGAGATTGGACCAGACATTCAAGAAGTATCAGGACAACGATCCTTTAAGGGGATTTATTGAGGCCAAAACAATGCTATCGAATGAGCTAACGAGTTTAGGATTACTTCTCGCTCAGGATCTAGGCCCGACTGTTAAAGATATCGCTGAAGGGATCAAAAAAGCAAAAGACCTGATGGACCGCGCTCCGATAGAAGCCACACTTACAGGGATGGGGCTTATAGTTGCTGGTGTCACATATGGGTTATGGAAGTTCAAGGTTGCATTGGCAGCGGCTGAAGCGGCTGCCATAAGACGAGCGCTCGGTGGCGGTATGCCTGACATCGACTTACCAGACGGACCAGACAAAAAAGGTAAAGGTGGAAAAGGCGGTAAGGGCGGCAAACGTCAATGGTGGAATCCCTTAAGCTGGGGAGGAAAAGAAGTGGCACCAAAGAAAAATTGGCTTTCCTCAAAAGACGCGGCGGATATGGCGTTTGGTAAAGGAGCACCCAAAGAAATACCGAAGTCTGGTTGGAAAGAGACGTTAAAAAGCGTTGGGGGTTTGCTTCCGAAAGGTGATGCCATCTTGCCGGGTATTAAAAGTGCATGGGAAGGAGTTAAATCCGTAAGTGGTAGTCTATTTCGAAAACTACCATTCATAGGAGCTGCAATAGGTGCAGGTCAAATCCTTACGGCAGATGACAAACTGGACATGGCGGGCAAAGTGGGTTCAGAAGCGCTTGGAGGTTGGGGAGGGGCAGCAGCAGGTGCTGCAATCGGCTCAGTGGTACCAGGTGTAGGTACTGCAATTGGAGGTATCGTAGGTGGGATTGCTGGTGCATTCGGTGGAGGAGCGTTATTTGACAAGGTGAAATCGTGGTGGAGCGATGCACCAGCAGCACCACCTGATGAACCTACGCCTGTGGCTCCGTCTTCCGCACCAGTACTTGGGCCACCAATACCTGTTGTGTCGCCAGTGAAGAAGCAAGAAGAGAAGCCGAAGCTGACCTCTCTGACCATTTCCGCCATGCCGATCACTCTGAAAGCGGATGGAGTGCTACAGGATGTTGCTGGCATGCTTCGTTTGCTTCGAGATCCAACGGTTTCGAACGAGATTAAAAGAATCGTGGAAAAAGCGTTTATCGACTCGCTTGAAACAAGCGGGGGTGTGACGACATGATACGCCTCCAAGGCAAGTATCGCCTGACCTTTCCGGTCACACCAGGTGAAATCGAATTTCGCGGGTACGGAAACGATACAGAAAGTACGACGAGCATCACATTACGAACAGGCAATCGCATTTCCGGCAGCCGTCCCAAGTCAATCTCGTTTGAGTTTTTCCTTCCGGGAGATATCGAAGCGGATTATATCGAGGTACAAGGTTATCAGGGACCGCGTGCTTGGCTTGCAGGCATAGACCTGTTGGCAGGATCAGAAGTCCTGCTGACAATAGATGAGCTCGATTTGGCGTGGAATGTTTTGATCGGGGCTGTAGACGGACGCTTTATAGGTAAAAACGTCGATTATCACGGATCGATCGAGCTGCCGCTGTTTGTAAAGGATGAGTTTGTTACCTGGAGCAATCAGACACAGGTATTGAGCCCCAGTAGTGTGGTTGCAAAACAGCAGTCTGCGAGGCCAAACACGAGCGGCAAGACTGGCAAAAAGAAAAATAGTGATTCACTGATCGATCCAGCAATGCAAGCCATTCAACGCGATCGCATCGATAAGAAAATCCAAGACTTCAAACTTTCGCGGGTGCAGTGAGGTGGCGAGGGCATGAAAGTCATCTACGGAAAAGAAACTACACGGTATGACCTGACCAACCATGTGCTGGATTTGTCCTGGTCTTCGGCGCGTGGACAGATTGCTCAAAGTGTTGATTTCAAAATCAAGAATGCCCCGCCGTTACAGTCGGCGGGCTTTTTAATGGTCTTTTCCGGTTACGAGTTGAAGGAATCGCAGCAGTTTTTCCATGGCCCGATTGTGCGATTTGATCGTGATAACAAAACAGGCGACCTGTCTGGCACTGCTTACGAGCTAGGCTGGTATTTGCAGAAGAACGAAACATCACGCATGAAATTGAATGGAGACGCGGGCAAAGAGTTGGAGAGGATCATCAAAGCAACTGGAATAAAATTCAGTTGTCCAGCCTTTGGCTTTGAAGTAAAAGACCGGCTGGGAGCACAAACTTATACCTCTCTTTTCACATCGCTGACGGAGCAGGCTTACGACAAAACAGGCTTCCGGTACTTTGTGCAGCATCAGCGAGATAAGCTGATGGTCCTGCCGGAGGGGGCAAACAGCGTGATACCGATGTTCCGGGCCAGCATATTGGAGAGCAGCACCACGGGCGAAAGCATCGAGGAAGTGTACACCGTTGTTACAGTGGAAAAATACAAGGATGATAAGGTTTCCAGCAGTGTTACAAAAGAAAATGCAAACCAGATCAAGCAGATTGGTCGGATGCAGAAGGTGATTGATGCTGGAGAAGAAAAGAACCTGGGTTCTCTGGCCTCGAAACAGTTGGCAAACCTATCGAAAATATCAAGTACACGCTCAATCACTGTCAAACACGAGGACGACAGTGCAGCCCGGCTGCGGGCGGGATGGCTCATCAAGATACAAGAGAAAGACAATGTGACTATCACGGATTGGATAGTCACGAGTTGCAATGCTCGTTGGAAGGGCAGGCAGTACACCATGGACCTGCAATTGGAAGGGAGGGGATAGGCATGCATTCTGTAATAGCCAAGCTGAAAGGCCAGGCCCAAGACGGCCTGCAAAACACACAGGGCGAGTTTGGCGTGCTGCTGTCGCTATCGCCCTTGTCTGTAAAATTGGACGAGGACCCAGAGCCACTGGAAGAGGACGAACTGGTCAAGTTGAACCCGACGTCCTGGCTGCTGGAGGATGTAGGCAAGAAAGTGGCACTGCTGCACTGTACTAACGGTCAGTACCTTCTGCTCGGGGTGGTGGGGTAGATGTTTCCTGAACTGGATGGCGAAGAATCGCAGTTGGTGCAATCGCCAGATAACCCGATCCCGTGGACATACAAGTTTGATTGGGTAACCAAGCAACTATTGCAGGGACCTGACGGGAGGTACATCAAAACAGCCACGTACGCTGAGTACCTGGAAGAGGTAGCAAAAAAAATCCTCAACACACGCCGTTTTCGCTATGAAATATACTCTGAGCGGTATGGCGTTGATTTCCTTTATGAAACAGGACGTATGCAGTCTGGTATCTCTCTTCCTGTCATCAAAACACAGGCTCAAGAAGCGCTAGAGGCTCATAGTGAGATCGAGCGGGCCGAAGTGGTTGATATCAAGTATGAGGGCAGTCGTATCATTTTTTCACTGGAGATAGAAGGAGTAAGGGGTACAACCAGGACGGAGGTAGACGCATGGCAACGATAGACAGACCGGAAATGCCCGTCTTGCAGGAAACACCTGACCAGATTTATCAGCGGATGGCGAACCGGATGACTCTGCTTGCTGAACAGAGGGGCGATACGCCACCAGCAACGGGGGAAGGGGAAATCTTTTACGATTTGCTCTACCCTCTGGCTGTGGAAATTAGCGAGCAGCAACAGCTATTTGAGTATGGGTTTTTGCAGAGGTTTCTTCCCTGGTCAGACGGCGAATTTCTGGACGCGACTGGGGTGTTTTTTGGCTTACCACGCAATGCTGATGAGACAGACGATGCCTACAGGCAGCGCCTGATTGATCGAGCAAGAACCGAGGATGGCGATGGTCGCCGAAAGGACTATGAGCGGTGGGCGCGTGACGTTGACGGTGTGGGCGGAGCGGTAGCTATCGAAAAGGCGAGGCACGACCTGTCGATTGATGTGTACATCACAGACTTGGAAGGCCAGCCTGCCACTACTGAGCTCGTGACACTCGTTCAAGCAAAGCTGGAAGACAAGCGAAAGGCGCTGCATGATCTCAAGATCCTTCCAGCAAACCTATTCCCTGTAAATGTCGCTGTGCGACTTGTATTGCGAGCAGACGCAGTCCCAGAGAACGTACAGCAGCAAATCATTACTCAAATCAAAACCTACCTGAAAGGGCGCTCTCAGATCGTGTACCAGCAAATCGGAGCGCTCTTTTTTGTGGACGGGGTAGAGGACTTCGCTGATTACAAAATAAACAACGCAGAAGCCAATCTGACGGTTCCGGCTGATTCTGTTGCCACCTTGACCCTGGTGGTGACGACATGATACCTGAACGATACAGGCGCATGCTGTCGCCTCAATGGTACGAAAATGAGGTGGCAGAATATCACTTTGAAGGCACAGGCTCAACGGTAGATGCGTTCAACGTACAGCGAGAGGACCTCTTGCGGCAGTTTAGTCCGTGGTCCGCCACCTGGGCCCTCGATGTTTGGGATTGGATCTACTTCGGAAAAAAGCAGTTACTGAGCACAGAGGAACGGCGCAAGAATATCCAGCAAAAGCATTGGGCCTACCTCGGATTTACGCCAAGCGTACTGCGGGCAATTGGCTACAATTCATCGCTCTTCAAGCAAGTACAAATGGTAGAGGACTTCGATAAAAAGGTGATCCGGTACGTTTACCCTATCGAGGATAGGTTCGACACTAAAAACGCTGTGCAGGCTGTTGAAAAAATCCGTCCCGTTCACTGCAATGGGGTTTCCTTTGAGCCTGTTTCGCCGGAGGCAATCGAGTTGCGCGATATCCTGGTCGTTGGAATCAAAGAGTACCATCGCGTAAGCGAATTTCGGGCCGGGATGACTCCCATCAAACGATATGAGGAGGTAGTCAGATGATTACTCAAAGCTACCTACAAACCATACGAAGCGACTTGCTGGCACGGGTGACAGGCGGGGATATCCTGCTCAACGGCTCGGTTTCCGTACCTATTAATGCAGTCGCCATCTCTTCACATCCGATTGCAGGCATTTCGAATGCGATCGCACTGCAAGTATCGGCACAGCATGTCGCCAGTGTACCCGTGATCACTAATGCCAAGCTGAGAACCAGTATGGGTGCTGTCGTTGCGGAAAAGACCGCCACTATCAATATGAACGGGGCCCAATTCGTGAATCTGACCTTCGTTGTCGAAGTGAGAGGAGGAGTATAGGTGCCTTATCAAGCGAAAACCAATTGGCATTATAACGATCCGGTAACGGAAGTGGATATTAACCGCTGGGAACAAGGAATCAAAGATGCTCATGAAACTATTTCAGTTTTGACTGCGGACGTCTCTAACCTAAAAACTCGGATGAATACGCTGGAATCCACGCTGCCGGATGGCTTCACTCACAATAATTTCAACGATGACCTATCTTCAATTGACTCTATCAAAGTCATTCGAGGCTACTATAACGAGGCACAGAGCCGGTTGGAGGTTTGATTCCATTTGGAAGAAAAAGGGGTCGGTCACAACAACGGCCATTTACGATAGGAAAGGGGGAGGAACATGCCAGTAGTTACATTATCTAAAGCAAACTCTGTTACTAGAGATAACGAAATCAACACAGCAGTACCGTCAGGTAGTTATCCTTCGGGTAATC
>NZ_BEXF01000046.1 GCF_002897295.1 Brevibacillus reuszeri | reverse complement strand
CGAAGGTCTTAAGAGTCTTAAGGATAGGTATTTTCTTTTACGTCAAACTTAGATGAACCGCCGTATACCGAACGGTACGTACGGTGGTGTGAGAGGTCGGGGGTTAGTCACCCCCTCCTACTCGATTTATTAGCCTTGGTGACGCGCTTGGTATGCGAGCAAGGCTGCGATAAATACTTGTCCGGTCTGAATCATAGAGCGCTCATCCACATCGAACTTTGGATGATGGTGCGGATAGGTAGCCTTGATATCTGGATTGCGTCCACCTACCATAAAGAACGTTGCGGGACGCTCCTGTGCGTAGTAGGCAAAATCCTCGCCGCCCATTCCAGGAGGCATGCGCAGAAGTCCTTCTTCACCAAACACGCGCAGAACCTCAGCTTCCAGATGTGCTGTTTCTTCTGGATTATTCCATGTAGCTGGATAACCACGCTCGTAGGTTACCTCGCTGCTCGCACCAACTGCCTGGCAGGTAGCTTCTACGATACGCTTCAGCGATTGTTCTACAGCAGTACGCACTTCTTCGTCATAGGTACGAACAGTTCCTTTTAGCTTGACTTGGTCAGGAATGACGTTATACGCTTCCCCGCCACCAACGAATGAGCATACAGATACAACCACTTGTTTCAGCGGATCAACCTGACGGCTGGCAATTTGCTGCAGGTTCATAACGACCTGGCTGCCGAGAACGATCGGGTCGATGGCAGTATGAGGATACGCACCATGTCCGCCTTTTCCGTAAAGGATGATCTCAAAGCTGTCTGCAGCAGCAGTCACATAGCCACTGGCAATACCGACCTTGCCAACAGCGAAATCAGAAGCAACGTGAGAACCGTATACAACATCAACACCATCGAGGCAGCCATCTTCGACCATAGCTTTGGCTCCGCCTGGTGGCAGCTCCTCTGCAAACTGGTGCAGGAAGACGACGTTTCCTGGAAGCTCGTCTCTGAATTCACTCAATACTTGCGCAACCCCGAGTAAGCCTGCTGTATGAATATCGTGTCCGCATGCATGCATCACACCTGGGATGCGTGATTTGTATTCAACGTCTTTTTCATCCTGGATTGGCAAAGCATCGAAGTCAGCACGCAGCGCAACCGTTTTACCTGGCTTGCCACCCTTGAGAAGGCCAACTACACCCATGCCACCTACACCTGTGCGCACCTCGATACCTAGCGAGGTCAGCTTGTCAGCTACTTTTTTCGCTGTGTTTTCCTCTTTAAAGGAAAGCTCAGGGTACATGTGCAGGTCACGTCTGAATTGAACCAGCTCGGGATAAATCTCCTGCAGTCTGGCAAACAGTTTTTCTTGCATGGAACCCACTCCTTCTCACTTGGAAAAATATTGGATAGTAACACTCTCATTCATTATAGAAATATTCCAAATGATATTTCAATCTATGTTTTTCTGATTTATGTCTGGCAAGAGTGGTAGCAGGAAGGGAAGTAGACATAAGCAAAGGTATTCGACTAGAATGGAAGGAACGGTATTGTGTCGAAAAACGTCAGAAGTTGTTGGAGAGAACATGGCTACAATTCATTATAAAAATCCAAGGGTCCTGATCATCCTGTTGATATCAGGAATTCTTTTTTTCATCATGACCTGTATTAGCATAGCAGCGTCTTATTACAATACGATTCAAGCAGTCCGCCTTTCGGTTGCGGGCCAGAGCATGAAGGCAGCTACTTCTGTTGCCAAAACATTGGACGTCGCTGCTTACCAGGCTTTTCTCGCTAATCCCGTACAAGAAAATAAAGCGTATGGGCAAATCAAGCAACAGCTAGAAGAGATGCGAGAGCAATTGGGCGTTCTACATTTATATACGCTGCAAATGAACGAGGATAATCAGGGGGCAACAGTCATGGTCGGGGCCTTTCCTCCTGAGACCAGCGTGGGTTCGGAAATTGGCGATCCATGTCATGTTTATCCGGAGCAGATCACCCAGATTAAGAATGGACAATCATACTATTCGGAGATTATCCATGACCCGCTATATGGGGTTTACATGTCGGCAGGTGCACCGCTATATGACCACAACGGCAAAGTAATCGGCATCATCGCCGTGGATACGGATATGGAGCAGGTGGATGGGATCGGCAGTGAAGTCGTTCGCCGAAGTATTCCAATCTTTGTTTTCCAGGGACTGTTTGTAATTGTTCTTGTTTTGGTGATTTTGGGATGGCAATGCTGGTATCGCCGAGAGCTCAAAAAAGCAATTGGTGAAACGGAGGAGACGTACCAAGATGAGCTGCGTTCGGTGATTACCTCGATGCGGTCTATTCGTCACGACTTTGTCAATCATATGCAAGTGCTGTACGGGCTGATTGAATGTGGTTATTTTGATAAAGCCCGTGATTATGTCCAATCGCTTATGAAAGAGACCAAGCTGCTGGACTTGACGGTGCGGATTGGGAACCCTGCATTGATGGTCTTGTTCCATACCAAGTGGGAGCAGGCCAAGTCTCGTAAAATTGTGATGCAGTTTGCAGAATGTCCAGATCTATTTGAACAGATTCCTTCGATTGATTTAATTAAAATCCTTTCTAACCTGATAGACAACGCCATTGATGCAGCAGCTTTATCGAGTGGCGAAAAACGAATCAGCATTGCTTGTCGCAAGGAAAAGAAGATGTATGTGTTTGAAGTGGAGAACACCGGTCAGGAGATTTTACCTGAGCAAAGGGAGCAGCTCTTCATGAATGGGTACTCGACTAAGAAATCAGAGGACAATACACAGCGAGGCACTGGATTGTACATCGTAAAAGACGTGGTACATAAGCACAAGGGTACGATTGAAATGAAGTCGAATCAGGGGGTGACCCGATTTACTGTTCAATTGCCTGTGAAGTAACGAACAAAAAAAGCCGTCTGCGAACGGCTTTTTTTTGTTGGGATGACTTTCCAACAGGCTAGGCGGTTTGGTCTGACAGAGACTGCTTAGCTTGTGCCGCCTCATGCTTGAGCGGACGAGTGATGGAAAATATAGCGCACCCAAAGGAAACAAGAACAAACAAAGCTCCTACCCACGGTGTATAGGTGACAGAGGCTTGCTCTACGACCATTCCTCCTGCCATGGAGCCAAAGGCAATGCCAAGATGCAGGGCAGATGTATTAAGTCCCAGTGGAAGGTCAGGCGCAGCGGGTGAAGAGTAAATCAAATAGTTTTGTTGTGCAGGTGAGATCGCCCAGCTCAGCGCACTCCAGATCACCATGATGACAAGAAAAACAGGGAGTGAGCTCGTAAAGAAAGGCAATACGCTCATCACGAGAGCAAAAAGCGGAACGATCCAAAGAATAGCCTTTTTTGCTCCCCATTTATCGGAGAACCAACCTCCGGCTCCGCCTCCAGCGACAGCTGCAAGGCCAAAGACAAAATAGATGAGGCTGAGCATACTAGCGTCGACGCCCATGGTTGTTTTCAAATACGGGGTGAAGTATGCGTACAGCGTTAAATGACCGGTCAGCATGAACAAAGAAACGAGCAGAGCACTGATGATTTTCCCATTTTTCAAGATAGCGAATTGCTCACGCAAGGGTACAGGCTCTGGTGTCTTTACTTTTGGCAAAAAATAGATCAGAAACAGCATCGATAAAATGCTGAGGGCAGCAATCAACCAAAACGGTGCTCGCCAGCCAAAAGCATTACCCAAGGCTAGACCTACAGGGACACCTAGCACGAGTGATCCACTGATCCCCATAAAAATGATTCCAATTGCCCGTCCTCGGTATGCCGGATCGACAATGCTTGCTGCGATCGAAATGGACAAGACGACGAGAAGCGCGCTGCTTGCCGCTGACAAAATACGTGCCACCATCAGTACGGTATAAGTAGGACTTAAGGCCGCAAGCACATTGCTGAGGAAAAAAATGGCCAGGGCATACAAGTACAACGGCTTGCGCTCTATTCGTCTCGTGACGTGCAGAAGTAACGGAGCCGAGATGGAAAAGGCGAGTGAAAAAATCGTAATCAGTTGTCCGGCTGAGCTGATAGAAACTTGCAAATCTTGGGCGATCAAGTCGAGCGTACCGCCGATAATCAGCTCCACCGTTCCAACGACAAAGGTAGCAATCGCCAGAATGAAAACACGTGGGTTCAAAACAGAAGCTCCTCTCTTTCAAAAAGGTTACTACCATGATAGTAACCTTTTTGAAATTGTGCAACTAGAAAATGATGCTGGATGCGTAAAAAAGGCCCTGGCGTAAATAGCCAGAGCCGAAAAAGGGTTAATAACGCAGACGAATCAGCATGCTGCGGATTTCGTCATCTTCAAACAGTAAATCAAAATGCTTCTGCGTGATCCGGGTAAGCGCAACGTCATGGTAAAAAGAATCCGCAAAAAACTTCACAAACGGTTGCGCCCGTGTTTTAATCGCTTGCCAGCCGCTTTGCTCTTCACCAGCAAAAATCAGCTCCTCCTGATCAATCACGATCAGTTGATACCGCTCTAAGCCTTCGTGCTCCTTCGCTGGGACAAAGGAGTGTACGTGCGACAGCCGTGTATGATTTTGCCCGATGATCAACGCTTCTATTTCCACTCCATTGCGTTCTTTTTCTTCAAGCAGCGGTACAAACTCTTGAAAATCATCTTCCCAAGCGGAAATGCGTATTGAACGCGTCGCGCTTTGAATCAACTGCTTGCACTCTGCTCGGATTGAATCCGCTACCTTCAGGCTCCACACGCGATCATCCCGCACAGTTCTTTGGGCGAGCGAGGAGGTGAGCTGTTTGACATCTGACTGAAACTGCTGCGTCAGCTTTTCAACGAGACTGGCCAGCGGAAGAGCAGTGTAGCGTTTCTTCTTCTCTGAAATCGTATCGAGAACCATTCCTTTTTCGACTAGACGACTCAGCACTTCGTAGATTTTGGCTTTGGGAACACCAGAATGCTTGACTACCATGGCAGCATCCAAAGGTTCACTGCTCGAAGCCAATGCTTCATACACCTTACTCTCATAGAGGGAAAAACCGAACGATTGTAGCATAAAAAATCCTCCAAGCCATACACGGTCATGTTTTCTTGATGGTACCCGTAATGTGTGGTTTTTGCAACAGATGGGACAACGGAGAGAGGCAATTGGAGCTATTCCGTACTAGTTCTCAGGACCGGATCATTCCCGAACGTTCGTAACGATTCGACAAGTCCATCTAGGGCTATTAGCGTTGAGTGTGGTGTTGATGCTGGTACACTGGCGGATCGCGGAGAGTTTTTCTACGATAATTGCTCATTTTAGTAAGTCCCTGTCGAATTAGTTCGAGAAGCTTATTGAAAAAATGATGCTCTCTAGGAAGAGATTTTTTGTCGAATAAATAAATTTGGTAATGATAAATCATCGTGTGATAATTACGAATAGTCGGAACGTTAGTGCGCATAACGATTCGGCAAATCTCACTACAAAAAAGGGTGAACCGCAGTGAAGAAAAGCAAGAAGCTTTTATCCATCCTATTTTCCTCCACGTTAGTACTCGGTACCTTTGTGGCACATCCGGCAGCAGGGCTGGCAAAATCGAAGGAAGAGAAAGAGTCCTTGCATGTGGACTTATCCACCATCAATGTGGATCGTCTGGTGAATGCGCTGGTTGAGCAAGGAATTATTGATGAGAATGCCGACCAGGAAGAAGTAGACGAGGCTGTCCAGGATTTCTTAAAAGATAAAAAAGTACCACATGGCATCGATGACTCTACATCGTTCGGGAAAAAAGCACGCAAATCGCAAACGGCAGCTCTCTCCAAAGCCTCGAACAAGATCGCAAAGCTGGATGATGATGCCAAAGCAGCTCGGGCATCCACGCAGGTACATACGGACAATATTGTCATCGCGTTAGTCGAATTCCCGGATCGAGAGCATAACCAGTTGCCCAAGATGAGTGACTCGTTGTGGACGAAGGATTTTGACGAAAATCATTATAAAGAAATGCTGTTTAACCAAACAGGCTATAAAACACCAGAAGGCACCGAGATGACAACGATGGCAAAGTATTACTATGAGCAATCCGGCAATACATGGACCGTGGACGGGGTTGTAACTCCGTGGCAAACAGCAGAGAAAGATTATAAACACTACGGTAGCAACAATGACACCGGTGATGACGCCGCGCCTCGCGATCTGGTAGAAGAGACGCTGGAGGCTGTGGGCGAAGCAATTGCTGGACATGAGGAAGATTACGATCAGCGCGACCCGTATGATCTGGACGGTGATGGCGATCTGATGGAGCCGGATGGCATGCTGGACAACCTCATGCTCGTTCACGCTGGAATTGGGGAAGAAACAGGAGAAGATGCTGACGCGATTTGGTCCCATCGCTGGACACTGAGAAAACCCGTAGAAATTCCGGGAACGGATCTGGTGGCGTATGACTACATGATCCAGCCCGAGGATGGCGCACCTGGCGTTTTTGCTCACGAATACGGACATAATCTAGGGCTGCCGGACTTGTATGACACTACGAATGCTGGTCATGATTCACCAGTAGGAGCATGGTCTCTGATGTCTTCCGGCAGCCACACAGGGAAAATCTTTCAAACACAGCCGACAGGATTTGACCCATGGTCTAAAATGATGCTCAAGCAAATGTACGGCGGCAATTGGATTGAACCACAGGTCGTGAATCATGAAGATCTGAAGAAAAAGAAAAAAACGTTAGAGCTTGTAGACGGCAGCAGTATAGAACAAGAGGGGAAAGTCATCAAGGTGAATATGCCGCAGGTTGAGAAACAGCCGCCCGTTCAGCCAAAAGACGGTGAATACTCGTACTTTTCTGATGAGGGAGATAACCTGAACACAAAAATGGTTTCGGAAGTAATCGATTTGACTGGTGTCAGCTCTGCTTCCATGAGCTTTGATTCCTGGAGATCGATTGAAACGGGCTACGACTATTTGTACGTCAACGTGATTGATGTGGACGCAGGCACTAGCACGAAAATCGAAGAGTACGACGATGAAACCAAAGGCTGGGACAAGGAAGAAATCAGCCTGGACGATTTTGCAGGGAAAAAGATCCAAATCGAGTTTAATTATGTAACAGACGGTGGATTGGCAATGGCTGGATTCTATCTGGACAACTTTGAGGTAGAAGGAGACGGGGAGGTAATCTTCAGCGATGATGCAGAAGGCGATCCCAAGTTTGAGCTGGATGGCTTTCATCACTTTGATGGAGAAGGTAAAATGTACGACGCCTACTATCTCGTAGAGCTGCGTTCGCATGAGGGTGTTGACGCTGGACTGAAATACTTCCGCCGCAACGACACGTTCTTCACCTACGATCCGGGTTTGGTGATCTGGTATTATGACGGTCGTTATGGCAAAACGCAGGACAATAACACTAGCCAGCATCCAGGCTATGGCATGCTCGGAGTTGTAGATGCTCATCAGGAGGTGCGATACTGGAACAATGACGAGGACAACAAGGATTTGATCGCCGACGCGCGTTATCAAGTAAACGATGCTGCATTCAGCCCGAACAAAACGTCTGGAATGGATCTCGATTACATTTTCGGCACGATGAAGTATAAGCCGTTAAAAGGCATTACTGAGTTTAATGACAAGGATGACTATACGATGCCAGAAGTTCCGGAAGTTGGCAAAATCCTGCAAAAGATCGGCCTGCAGATCAAGCTGAAAAAAGTGGATAAAAAGTTTACAGAGGCAACAGTAGAGCTCTCCGTTAAAAAATAAAACGGCAAAAGGCGCCAGTCGACATACAGTTGATTGGCGCCTTCTCCTATTTTTTGTTCTGATTTGCCGTTATCCTCGATGAAGCTCATCTATTGTTCTTTCCTTACTTTTTAAAAAGGGTGTAAAGAATAATGTGAGAGCAGCGATCATCAAGCCAGCAGCGCCAGCAAACAAGGCGATCTGCATTCCGTACCTATCGCCAATGATACCGCCAGCAAGCGAACCCAGTGGATAAGCTCCCCAAGCAACAAAACGCACAGTAGCATTGACCCGTCCCTGCAGCTGATCAGGTACGATCGCTTGGCGCAGACTGAGGGTACTAATGCTCCACATAGACATGCCAAGTCCAAAGAAAAACTGCCCCAGCATCAAAAGAAATACGGCAGAGTTTCCACTCCCCATAGCCAACGGAGCAAAAGGTCCCCCGCATGAAGCGATCATGGCCGAACCGACGATGACAGGCCCCATTCCGAAAGTCCGGATTGCTTTATGCACGAGCAATGCACCCAAGAAAAATCCGACTCCCATCCCTCCATAAACGAGTCCTAGCCAACCCGATGAAATATGAAGCGTGGTGATGGCATACAGGACGTACACACTGAACATGACATTCCAGGAGAAATTGAAGATTGCTGAGCATCGTATGACACCGAAAAGCAATGGTTCCGAGAAGGAGAGATGCAATCCTTCGCGGATATCCTGCCAAAGACTGCGCGGTGTGTCAGGACGCACAGGCAGAGCCTCTTCTTTTTTGATGAAGCTAAGGGACAGGGCTGAAAGAAAAAAGGAAAGGGATGTCACTAGCATCGCCATAGGTGCAGTGATCAGTTGGATGAGTGCTCCTGATAGTCCAGGTCCAGTCATTTGCGCGGCAGAGCGGCTTCCCTCCAGCATGCTGTTTGTCCCGACGAGCTGTTCTTTACTGACCAATGTGGGGAGATAAGATTGGTAGGCGATATCAAAAAATACGGTACAGACTCCGGTCAGAAAAGCGATGGTATAAAGCCACTCCATGCGTAAAACACCGATAACGGAGAGGATAGGGATCAGCGCCAAAAGCAGAGCCCGCCCCATATTAGAGAGAAATAAAACGGGACGTCTCCGAGATCTGTCCACCCAGACGCCAGCGAACAATCCGATGATAAGGAATGGAGCATATTCGAGAGCCCCAAGCACGCCCATCTGGAGCGGGGTAGCAGCAAGAGAGAGTGACGCAACGAGAGGTAGCCCCAACAACGCTACCTGCGTGCCAAATTGTGTAGCTGTGTGGCTGAGCCAAAAAGTGCGGAAATCCTTGAGGTGTCGTCTACTATCATTTTTCTGAAGCATAATCTTGTCCTCCCCGCTAAGTTAAATCGTTGACACGTTTTAGCATAGGAGATGGAGGGGGCAACGTCTTTCTCGATCTTGCTCTCCCATTTATGCGAAAATGTTGCTCTTTCATTCCGGGGAGCTTACGAATAAGAGGGAACGTACGTTATACTGAGTAAAGAAAAAAGCGAGAGGAAGGATGGCAAATGAACGAAGAATACTGGCAAGCAATCGTATCGTGCGACAATGCGTACGATGGGCAATTTTGGTACGGTGTGCTGACTACGGGCATCTTTTGCCGTCCGTCCTGCAAATCGAGAGTGCCAAAAAAGGAAAATATACGCATCTTTGCTAATACGGCGGAGCCAGAGAGCATCGGTCTGCGTCCGTGCAAGCGATGTCAGCCTCACCTGCAGCATTGGCGACCGGCGGATGAAGAGCTGGCGAATCGGGTAGAGCAATTGATCGACAAATGCTATCAAGAGCCGCTTACGTTACAAGAAATCGCATCACGCTTGTTTGTGAGTCCGTATTATTTGCAGCGCTCGTTCACACGCCTGAAGCTGTGCTCCCCTACTCAATATTTAAGTCAGAAACGGGTGGACGCGGCAAAAGAGTTATTGACCGAAACGACGAGCAGTGTGACGGATATAGCGATGCAGGTAGGCTTTCGGACTAGTGCTTATTTTGCGCAAGTGTTCCACAAGCTGACAGGGCAAACGCCGACACAATATCGAAGTCGGGAAATGAGAGAAATCAAATAATGTTGGAAAAATCTGTAACAGGTAGTGGAGAGTAAAACTCCCTACCTGTTTTTATTTTGGGGCGACTAGGATGTTGTCTAAAACCCCTCGCCTTATGAGCATACTAAATTACTAGATTGGCATTGCTTACCAGAGGGAGCTCGTCATGAAATTTAAGGACTTTTGGAAACGGTCTGCGTCTGCAAAAATTAGCAGAAGGCCTGCAGCGGCTACAACAAAGACTAAGACTGAGGAGACACCGCTGCTATCAGGTCTTAAAGAAAATATTCAAAAGATCAAAAGTGATCTCGGCAACAGTACCGACATTATTTTCCGAGAAGTCCGTGTAGGAAAAACTGGCGAAAATGTGATGGGGATTTTGTACACAGACGGATTGGTAGATAAAAATGTGATCACGGATTTTATCATGGAGTCGGTGATCCTGAATAGCCGGATCACGGAGGTTGAGCAGTTAATTACCTCCACACATGACGTGGTCCACATTTTGAAGGAATATGTCTTGACGATAGGTGATGTCAAGGAGATTCACAGCTTTGAAGACTTGTATCACTCCCTTTTGTCCGGTGAGACGATTATTTTGCTAGACGGTCACACAGAAGGAATCGCCGTCAATACACAGGGCTGGAAAGATCGCGGGGTAGGAGAGCCTTCTGCGGAATCTGTGATTCGTGGTCCTCGCGAGGCATTTTCAGAAACACTACGTACCAATACCTCTTTGATCCGTCGAAAAATTAAAGATCCGAATTTGTGGCTGGAAACGAGACAAATTGGACGAGTAACCAAAACAGATGTAGCCGTTATGTACATCAAAGGCATTGTCAATGAAAAAGTGGTTGAAGAGGTTCGCTCGCGTCTCGACCGAATCGATATCGATGGTATTTTGGAAAGTGGTTATATCGAAGAACTCATTCAAGACGATAATTACTCGCCGTTCCCAACCATCTATAATACAGAGCGCCCGGACGTAATCGCGGCAGAGCTGTTGGAGGGAAAAGTGGCGATCCTCGTGGACGGAACGCCATTTGTACTTGTTGTTCCGGCATTGTTTGTGTCTTTTTTGCATGCAGCAGAGATATTATTATCATCGTGCGGATGTCAGCAGCCTGATACGCATTCTGCGTTACGTCGGTTTTTTAATTGCGTTGTTCAGCCCGTCGATGTATGTAGCCATTACGACGTTTCATCAGGAAATGCTGCCCACGCAGCTTCTAGTCAGCTTAGCGGCTCAACGCGAAGGGATTCCCTTCCCGGCCTTCGTCGAAGCGATCATGATGGAGGTGGCCTTTGAAATTCTGAGGGAGGCAGGACTCCGCATGCCGCGAACGATCGGACCTGCGGTATCCATCGTCGGCACACTTGTTATCGGTCAAGCGGCTGTCAATGCAGGGATCATTTCAGCCGCAATGGTCATTGTCGTATCGACGACCGCGATCGCGAGCTTCGTTTTCCCGTCGTACAGTCTGGCAAATACCATTCGAATGCTACGTTTTCCCTTCATCATTCTCGCTGCAACCTTTGGGGTGTTTGGAATTATCGTCGGGATTATCGCCCTGATCCTTCACATGTGCAGTTTACGTACGTTTGGAGTACCTTACATGAGTCCGTTTGCACCGCTAATCCTGAAAGACCAGAAGGATGCGATATTCAGATTGCCTCAATGGGCGATGTTTTCGCGTCCTCGCCTGATCAATCAGAACAACGTAAGGCGAGCAAAAAATGGTCCTAGCCAAAAGCCAAAGCCAAGAACATAAAAGAGGAACATGAAAGACTGAAAAGGAGGATGAACTGTGAGACGACCGGCGGTCCTGTTTCTCGTATTTCTAGCTCTTTTGTTGCTTACGACAGGCTGCTGGAGCCGCCGGGAATTAAACGATCTAGCCATTGTTACGGCCATTGGCGTTGACAAAATCGATAACAAAGTTCATTTGTCCGTACAGGTCGCTGATCCTGGGGAGGTAGCGGCTCAAAAAGCGACCAGTGGCCGTGCTCCTGTCACGATGTATCACGCGAAAGGGGACACGGTGTTTGAGGCGATCCGCAGAATGACCACAGTAACTCCCCGCAAACTATATTTTTCACATCTTCGGATCTTCGTGATCAGTGAAGAGGTAGCCAGAGATGGAATTGGAAAAATCCTGGACCTATTTTCACGAGATCATGAAATTCGCACCGATTTTTATATGGTGGTGTCAAAGGGATCAAGCGCCAAAGATGTTTTGAGCGTATTAACTCCTCTGGAAAAAATTCCGGCAACCAAATTGTATACTTCTTTGGAGGTATCCGAAAAGGCATGGGCACCAACGGTATCTATCCAATTAGATGAACTCCTCACCGATCTCGTGAGCGAGGGCAAGCAGGCGGTGATGACTGGGATACGTATTCAGGGCGATCGGCAAGCGAGCAAAGGGAGGCAGAACATCGAAGCAATTGACCCTCCCTCCAATCTCCAGTACGAGGGCATTGCTGTTTTCCGAAAAGATAAGCTGATTGGTTGGTTGAACGAGGACGAAAGCAAAGGGTTTAGCGATTTAACGGACAGATTGAACAGTAGTGTCATAGAAATTGCATGTCCAAAGGGTGGAAAAATGGGTGTCGAGATTATTCGTTCCGAGACAAAAGTAAAAGGGAAGGTATCGGGAGAAAAACCGGAAGTTGAGGTTTCTGTTCATACGGAGGCGAATGTAGCAGATGTTGAATGTGAGGTGGATCTTACAAAAACAAAATCCATCTATGACTTGGAGAAAAGAGTGGAGCAGGTCATGAAAAACAACGCTGAGCGTGCGGTGAGCAAGGCGAAGCAACTGCAAAGCGATGTCTTTGGATTTGGTCAATCCATTCATCGGAGCGATCCGAAATATTGGAAAAAGGCCAAGAAGGATTGGAATAAAATATTCCCTGATCTAGCTGTCAAAATCAACGTTGACGTCAAAATCAGAAGGCTCGGGACAATCAGCGATTCCTTTCTCAATAAAATAAAGGAGTAAGAGTGCTATGGTGGCAGTCTTGGGATTACTGGTCGTGGCAGCGCTTGTCGTAATGATCGAGGTCCCTTCCCTTTTAAAAAACGGCCAAAGGAAGGAGATATGGATTTTTTCGTTTCTTCTCGTGCTTGGTGTGGGGATCAGTATCGCGCACAGCCTGCATGTGAAGGTTCCGAATCCACTCGATTGGATTATTCAATTATACAGGCCGGCTAGTGAGATGTTGGATAACGCATTGAAGTAAAGGTGGGGTAGAGACATGGTTACAGAGACGAAAATCAGTGTTCGACAATTCGGCATGCTAGTAACTCTTTTTTCGATCGGTACCCCCATCTTGATTATTCCAGCTGGACTTGCTGGTCTGGCAAAGCAAGACGCATGGCTTGCGGCTGTGCTTGGTGTTGGACTAGGGCTCTTGATAACCGGATTGTACTGTGCACTTGGCAGTCTTTTTCCAGCGAAGAGCCTAGTTGAAATGAATGAACTCGTCCTCGGAAAATGGATCGGGAAAACCATCTCTATCACCTTTGTCTTCTTCAATCTAGTTACCGCCGCAGAACTTCTCTTTTTTGTAGGCAATTTTTTAACGACCCAGATCATGCCGGAGACGCCGATCCAATCGATCAACATTATTTTTGCTTGCGTGGTTCTCATGGGCGTTCGTCTAGGGATTGAGACAATTGCACGCTCAGCGGAAATGTTATTTCCATTGTTTTTTGTCCTCTTTTTGATATTGGCGATTTTTGTTTCACCGCAGATCAAGTGGGAAAATATACAACCAGTACTGGAAACCGATATGAACGTTTTGTTCAAGGCAGTTATTTTTTTTACCAGCGTTTTTTCATTCTCTCCTGTTGCTTTGCTCATGATTTTTCCAGCATCTGTAGATCGCTTGAAGGAAGCCCGAAAAGCTTTTCTATCTGGCGCATTTATTGGCGGAGTTGTGTTAATCATCATCATCGCACTCGCGATACTTGTCCTAGGTGCGGAAACGACGGCGAGGCAAATGTATCCCAGCTATGCGCTAGCAAAGAAAATCAATGTGGGAAACTTTTTGCAGCGGATTGAGATTGTGATGGCAGGTATGTGGTTCATTACGATTTTCTTCAGGGTGTCCTGTTATTTCTATGCTTCTGTCATAGGACTAGCCCAGACGCTGAATCTGAAAGACTATCGTTTTCTTGTACTTCCACTAGGAATTCTCATGATTATCCTGTCACTGATCGTCCACCCCAACATCGTCCATTCGGAAGAGTACAATAAGCATGAGTGGATTACGTACGCAGCGACCTATGGGCTGCTTCTTCCTATGCTGCTGCTCGGAGTAAATGCATTCAGAAGGAAAGGGAATGAAGCACAAAGCCAAGGACTCGAAACGAGAGAGTGAGCAAATCTATGCCGAGGCAAAAACAGTTTTAATCCCTGTGGAGGCAGGGATTTTTTTGTTGCTGTATGACGTGAACGTCCCTGTTTACTGGTCTAACCCTCCCGAAAATGCAATACGTTATAACAATGAACGACAAGCTGCCTGAAGATTGCGCGAAAGAGAGACAACCTTTTTCCAGCAGGATCTTAAAATTCCTTAAGCACGCGCCCGGCAGCAGAGGGGGATGATTCATGCTGCACATAGTTGCTTGTATTAAACAAGTGCCAGACACCAAGATCATCAAAATGAATCCGAAAACCAACACGATGGACCGAGCGAGCGCACCTGCAATCCTCAATCCATACGATGCTCATGCTGTCGAGGAGGCTGTCCGTCTCAAGCAGCGGTATGGGGGCATCGTCTCTGTTGTTACAATGGGACCTCCACCTGCTGTAAAGGCAATCAGAAAATGCGTGGAGATCGGAGCGGACGAAGGATATCTGGTCACGGATCGGGCGTTTGCAGGAGCCGACACGTTAGCTACCAGCTACGCAATCACCATGGCAATCAAGAAGATCGCAGAAACACAACCAGTGGATCTGGTCATCTGTGGAAAGATGACGATTGACGGGGATACCGGGCAGGTAGGGCCGGGTATTGCCAGACGATTAGACATTCCACCGTTGACCAGTGTGAAGAAGGTAGTGGAAGTCAATAAAGAGCAAGGCTACGCAATCGTTCATCGCAAGCTGGAGGATGGCTATGAGGTTATCCAGTCATCCTTGCCCTGCCTGTTTTCTGTTGAAAAAGAAATAAATGAGGTCCCTTACTCGCCACTGCCGAATATGCTGCGCGCAGCCCGGTATAATCCGATTGTCTGGTCTGTTAACGATTTGGGAGATATTGATCGTACCCTGCTCGGATTAAAAGGCTCGCCTACGATCGTGGCAAAGGTATGGCCACCGGAAAAGCCAAAGGGCGGCGAGATGCTACAGGGATCTACCAGCGAACAGGTGGCAAACCTGATGGACATTTTGCGAGAAAAAAGGGGATTGTTTCGGGTTAAGGAGGGGCAAGTATGAATCTGGATGAGTATAGGGGCATATGGGTGTATGTAGAAGTGCGTGATGGTACAATCGCGCCTGTCTCTCTGGAGCTGTTGGGAGCAGGGCGGCAGATGGCAGATAAGCGGGGAGTTCCGCTTGCTGGTCTCATGATTGGAGAAGGCATTCGCCCACTTGCCGAAACTCTTTTTCCGTACGGAGCCGATCAGGTTTATGTGTACGATAACCGGATATTCAGTGATTATCGGACGGAATCGTATATGCGTGCTGTGATCGAGTGCGCCAGGAAGCATAAGCCTGAAATCATTTTGTACGGGGCAACATCCACTGGAAAAGACTTGGCGAGTGCTGTAGCGACCGATTTGGAGACGGGGTTGACGGCAGATACGACGATGCTCGATGTCAATGCTGAGACGGGGCTTCTCGAAGCGAGCCGTCCTGCTTTTGGCGGAAATATTATGGCGACGATTTTATGCAAAAAGCATCGGCCCCAGATGGCGACAGTACGCCCAAAAGTCATGAAAGCGCTTGAGCCGGACGAGACGCGAACGGGAGAAATCATCGACGAGCATATAAGCCTGAATGAAGAAGACGTTCGTACAAAGGTACTGAAAATCGTTCGTGAGACAAAGGAAAAGGTGCGGCTTGATGAAGCAGATGTAATCGTAGCAGGCGGCAAAGGACTGGGAAGCAAGGAAGGCTTTGCGTTGATTCACCGTTTTGCTGTAAAGATCGGAGCGACGGTAGGGGCGAGCAGAGACGCCGTGGAAGCCGGATGGATTGATCATGAGCATCAGGTAGGACAGACAGGGGTGACGGTCACGCCGAAAATTTACTTCGCCATTGGTATATCCGGTGCGATTCAGCATTTGGTCGGCATGCGAAATTCCGGATTGATTATCGCCATTAATAAGGACCCGGACGCACTCATTTTCCAATCATGCCACTATGGGATTGTCGGGGATGCCTTTGAAATCATTCCGTTGTTGATGGAAGCATTCCAAGAGGAGCCGGACAAGGAGGTTTCATATGGCTGAAAAATTTGACGTAATCGTAGTCGGAGCAGGTCCGGCCGGTACAGCCTGTGCATATACGTTGGCAAAAGCAGGAGTGAACGTCCTGTTGATGGAAAGGGGAGAGTATCCTGGCTCCAAAAACGTAATGGGCGGTGTCTTGTACCGTAAGACATTGGAGGATATCATTCCAGGCTTTTATAAGGAGGCCCCCGTAGAACGTCCGATCGTCGAGCAGCGCTTCATGATGCTCGATAAGGAGTCAGCGCTTAATTTTAGCTACAAGGGAATGGAGTGGGCACAGGAGCCGTATAACAACTTTACCGTCCTGCGCGCGAAGTTTGACCAATGGTTTGCGGATAAAGCTGTCCAGCAAGGTGCCCTGTTGCTCAACGAGACGGTAGCATTGGAATGCATACAGGAAAATGGAAAAGTAGTCGGGATTCGAACCGACCGTCCTGATGGAGATGTCTATGCCGATGTTGTCGTTTTGGCAGATGGGGTCAATTCTCTATTGGCTAAATCGCTTGGCTTTCACAAGGAGTTTCGGCCTGACGAGGTTGCGCTTGCCGTCATGGAAGTACTCAAGCTCGACCGGAAAATTATTGAGGACCGCTTTAATCTGGAAGGCGATCACGGTTGTACGATTGAGATATTCGGTGATTCGACAAAGGGCATATTAGGTACGGCCTGGCTGTATACGAACAAGGACAGTTTGAATATCGGCGTCGGGACGATGCTGTCAGGATTGATCAAAAACAAGCTCAAGCCTTATGAGCTGTTGGATTATGTCAAGAATCACCCGATGATCCGCCCTTATATTCAAGGATGTGAGCAGCAGGAGTATTTGGCTCACCTCATACCCGAGGGTGGATACCGTTCCATGCCAAAGGTTGTAGGCAACGGGGTTATTGTCATCGGAGATGCTGCACAGCTTGTTAACGCTATTCATCGGGAAGGCTCAAACATGGCGATGGCATCTGGTGTACTCGCTGCCGAAACGATTATGCAGGCGAGAGAGGCAGAGGACTACTCAGAAAAAATGCTCGATTCGTATCGGGTGAAGCTTTTGGATAGCTTCGTCGGGCAGGATTTGAAAAAATATAAGGACGCTACTCATCACTTCGAAAAATACCCACACTATTTCGAGAAGTATATCCCTATGATGAACAAGGCAGCCAGCCAGATGTTTACGATTGATGGAACCTCTAAGTGGAGCAAGCAGAAAAAAATCTGGAATGACCTCGGTTCTGCCAAAGACAAATGGAAAATGGCACGCGATCTAATGAATGCGTGGAGGGTGATGAAGTGATGCAGGAACTACCAAAGGGGCAGTCGATTGAAGAGAAGCAGTATCTTGTACGCTTCAAAGCAGATACACAGTCACATCTGCATGTGTTAAGTGCTGATGTTTGTGCATCGCAATGCCCGGATAAGCTATGCACCATCTTTTGCCCAGCCGAAGTGTACAAATGGGAAGAGGTCAGGATGCATGTTGGGTACGAGGGCTGTCACGAGTGTGGGAGCTGTCGCATCGGGTGTCCATACGAGAATATTAAATGGGAATACCCAAAAGGCGGTCATGGCATCATCTTTAGACTCGGATAAAGGGACGCGATGCGATGTGATACAGATTGGGGATATGGTCGTGTACGTAAAGGATGGGGCCAGGGGGATCGTGATCGGATTAGAGGGAGAGAAATACCACATCAAGTGGGAGGATGACTTTGTTAGCTGGGAAGAAAGAGAATGGCTGCGTCTTGAAACGATGGAAAAGACAAAACAGCGGGAATGAGCTCCCGCTGTTTTTTGGTTTGGCTTATATGACGAGCGTACCTATATGAGCTGAAAGGGAAGCACGAATGCCTGCTTTCCCAAAATACGATAGCAGCAAAGCTCAGGCTGGTTTGAGGAAAGAGATAGGATTAGATAGGCTGCTTCTGGATAATACGCATAGGCAATATCCGCTGTAGATGGAATGGGCGGTGCAGTAGGATGAGAGTGATAAATACCCACCAATGCCTCGCCTTTTAAGGATATTTTTTGCAGTACCTTTTGAATTTGTCGCGTATCCATGGCAAAAGCGTCCGGACTCTTTTCCGTATTTTCCATTCGCCAGATGGTTTCTGCTCTCCCATTTCTTCCTGAAAGTAATCCGCATGCTTCGTTCGGTTTTTCCTCGTTGCAATGTCTAACCATTTCCTCCCATATAGGGCGGGCTATTGCAAACGGTCTTTCTTGAAAATTAGCCCTGCCAGCGCCTGCCGCAGCAGCCTCCACTCGTTTTAGGTTGATTTAGCGGTTTGACGTTGTGCACTTGACCGGATTTTGGCAAAGGTGAAGCTGGCATGCCCATTGGGCGCTGTATTGGTCTAACAGGACGTTGTTGGCGCTGATTGTAAAGCGCACGGAGTTGCTCTGGTGTCATGATTTTCCACCCCTTTCTTAACTGTATTATGTTGTATTCAGCATTCCTGTTTGGGGGAACGGCATTTGCACATTACCCCTGTCATTTGAATGGGTTGAATGTGTTCCCGTTTTGTGTATAGGGTGGCATCTGATAGGGAGTTTGAGGGGATGGCGACATTTTGATTGGGGAGGCAGCAGGTCCATTTCCCGTTGATTGTGGAGGAGCAGCGAATTGGCTGAGAGTTTTATTTGTGCGTGCTTCCTTTTGAGTGTAGCTTTTAATAGCTTGTCTGTAAGTCTCCTCCCTTTCCTGAAGGTCCTTCACCATACTCTTGAGTCCAGCAACCGTCTTTTTCAAGACTAGCTCCTGATCGGATACTTGCTGAAGTTCTTTTTCCTTGTCTTTTAGCTGCCGCTGGTATAACTCGCTTTGTTTGTTGGCTTGGTCTAGCAATCGATTCCATTTTTCTTCCTGTTCATTTGCGTGGGTATCATGTTCGAGCTTTTTGAGCTGTTGCTCGAGCTCGGTTACCCTCTGGTTCGCACCAGATAATTGTCCCTGGATTGTTTCTGCTCTCTGGTTGGCTTCGGCTAGCTGCTCAGTCAGAGTTTGCTCGGAGTTGCGAATGGCTTCTAGCTGTTGGTCCCGAGCTTCGAGAGCGGCGGTCCATTCCTGCTGGGCGAGCGCGAATTTCTCTTTGGCTTCGGCGAGCTGTTCAGTAAGAGTTTGTACCGAAGAGCGAACGTCTTCTAGCTGTTGGTCCCGAGCTTCGAGAGCGGCGTTCCAATCTTGCTGAGCAAGTTCGAAAGTCTCGTTGGCTTCGGCAAGCTGTTCGGTCAGATTTTGTTCAGAGTTGCGAGCGACCTCCAGTTCTTGGTCACGAGCATCCAGGGTAGCGTCCCATTCCTGCTGAGCGAGTTCGAATTTCTCGTAGGCTTCAGCAAGCTGTTCGGTCAGAGTTTGTTCAGAGTTGCGAACGCCCTCCAGCTCTCGGTCACGAGCATCGAGGGTAGCGTCCCATTCCTGCTGAGCGAGTTCGAATTTCTCGTTGGCTTCAGCAAGCTGTTCGGTCATAGTTTGTTCAGAGTTGCGAACGACCTCCAGCTCTCGGTCACGAGCATCGAGGGTAGCGTCCCATTCCTGCTGAGCAAGTTCGAATTTCTCGTTGGCTTCGGCAAGCTGTTCGGTCAGAGCTTGCTCGGAGTTGCGAACGCCCTCCAGCTCTCGGTCACGAGCATCGAGGGTAGCGTCCCATTCCTGTTGAGCAAGTTCGAATTTCTCGTTGGCTTCGGCGAGTTGTTCAATCAAAGTTTTCTCGAGGGCGCGAGCATCTTCTAGCTCTTGATTATGGGCTTGGAGAGCAACTTCCCACTCTTGCTGAGCAACTTCCAATTTTTCATTGGCTTCGGCGAGCTGCTCAGTCAGAGTTTTTTCGGAGTTTCGAACGACCTCAAGTTCTTGGTCTCGAGCTTCGAGAGCGGCGTTCCACTCCTGCTGAGCCAGTTCGAATTTCTCATTCGCTTCGGCGAGCTGCTCAGTCAGAGTTTGCTCGGCGTTGCGAATGTCTTCTAGTTCTTGATTATAGGCTTGGATAGAAGTCTCCCAATCCTCCTGGGCAAGCACAAGCTTCCCGTTAGCCTCGGCCAGCTGTGCGGTCAGGCTTTGTACCAAATCGCGAAGGTCATCTAGTTCTTGGTCACGGGTATGAAGCGCAGTGTCCCAATCCTCCTGAGCAAGCGAGAGCTTCTCGTTCGCTTCGGTCAGCTTTGCTGTGAGGCTTTGTACCAAGTCGCTCAGATCATCCAGTTCTTGGTCGCGAGTATGAAGGGTAGCGTCCCAATCCCGTTGCGCCAGTACAAGCTGCTCGTTAGCCTCGGCTAACTGATCAGTCAGGCTTTGTACCAGGCCCTTTAAATCCTGCAGCTCTTGATTACGAATCTGGAGTTCAGCGTCCCAAATTTGCTGAGCGAGTTCAAGCTTCTCATTGGCTTCGGCAAGCTGGGTAGTCAGGCTTTCTTCCAGAGCACGCAGATTCTCCAGCTCTTGATCACGGATACGGAGATCAGCGTCCCAGTCGTGCCTCGCAAGCTCGAGCTTCTCAATAGCCTCGGCTAGCTGAGCCAGGAGGCTTTGCTCGGATATACGTGTTTTGACAAGCTGCTCTGTCAGGCATAGCTCAGTTGTGCGCAGGTGATCCAGCTCCTGGTCACGAGCTTGCATGGTTTCATTCCATTCCTTCTGAGCGAGCTCAAACAGTCTCGTTGTTTCAGCTAGCTGCGTCGCAAGGCTTTGCTCTGCGGTACGCACGTTTTCAAGCTCTTGTTGATTATTTTGTAGAGTTTGGTCCCAGTCATGCCTCGCAAGCTCAAGCTTTTGGTTTGCCTCATCTAATTGAATGGTGAGACTTCTTTCAGTATTTCGAATGTTTTCTAGCTCTTGGTCGCGAGCGAGGAGAGTTTGATGCCAATCATTTTGAGCAAGCTCAAGCTTTTCATTGGCTTCAGCTAGCTCGCTTCGCTCCTGGATATAGAGAGCCTCTTTTTGTTGTGCAGCATTTAGCTGATGGTACACCTCAGTCAATTGTGTATCAGTTTCCCCGAGCTTTTGTTGCAATTCTTCTATTAGAAGATCTTTATTTTTGCTGGCTTCGTGTGCTTCCTGTAATTCGGCAATGATTCCTTCCTGATCAGTCACGAGCTGGATCAAGACGGATTCTTTTTGCTTTGCGTCCTCTAGACGTTGGGTCGTATCCTGCAACAGCTTGCTCCAATATTCTTCGACAGAAGGGATGGATTCCAGGTGCTGCTGTAGCTCTGTATAGGTATCATTCCAATGTGTTTCTTTTTGTGCGTATTCGCTCAGTTGATGACGGAGCGATTCGAGGTCGGTGATCCAGGCTGATTCCTGCGCTTGGTAGCTGGAGATGACCGAATCCTTTTGCCGGAGACTTTGTTCTGATTCGTGGAGCCGTTTGCGATAGTCTTCCCTTTCGCGTTCGAGCTGTTCTACCGCTTGTCGCAAGCTTGCTTCAAACTGTTCCTGCTGGTTCAAAAACTCGGCTTGCTGCTTTGCACTCAACGCTTCTTCGGACTTTTTCAGCTTTTTTTCTTCTTTCAATTCTTCTTTTAAATCATTGATCGCATCTTTCCATTTGGCCTCACGCTCTTTGTACGTAACGATGGTTTTTTCTCGTTGTTCCAGCAAGCCTTTTTGCTGCTCAACCTTTTGCTCCCATTCACTGATCACGGCTTGCATACGGTCCAGTGTTTCCATCCAATGATGTTCCTTGCTTTTCAGCTCGGATACAGTGGCGCGAAGCTCTTCTATTAGTTCGTTTTGTGTCTGTTCTCTTGCTCGATATACATCCAATTGTTCATTCAGCTCTTGGGCCATCATACTGAATTGTGTAGCTTTTTCCTCGTAGTAATACGCTTGCTTTTTTAGCAAAAGGAGCTTTTCATTTCCCGTTTTCCCTTTGCTTGTGCTGGAGGTCTTTTTCTTTAGCACAGTGTTGTCCTCCTTATGGGGTATGGCTTTCCTAATAGTCATATGTAACGGATAGGGAAGGGTGCATGTATCCCGGAAATGGACGGGGAAAAGAGAAACGGGAGAAGCCATGGTTCTTCTCCCGTTGAAAAGCAGCTTGTTATATGCGGATTAAGGGGTGGTAATAACGATATCTCCGAAGGTGACGCAATCGCGAACGAGTAATTGTTCGTCTGGTACGACTGTGATCGTAGCAGTAAAGACGAGGACGCCACTTTGATCGGTGAGTGTCAGGATGATGATGTCTGGAAGGCCGAGACCTGTTTCAGCAAGCGTGAGTGAGTAGGTCAACGTGTCTTGTGCGCCAGAGGAAGTGAACGTTCTGACACCCGAACCCGTTACAGTCAGACCTGTCAGGATAGCGAGACCCGGCAGGACGGTAATGCAAGTAGGAGAACTGATCGAAGTAGGCGAGAAGCTGAAGCTTTGATCGCCTGCAGGAATATCTGGCAAAACATTGTCAAAGAAGTTAAAGGTAAACGAGCTGCTGGACGGATCGCAGCTTGGGCAGATATCTGCGATGAGCTGGATAGTACCGATTGCGACTGTGAGTGGAATGCCGAGGGAAATAGAAACGTTTGGTACCAACGCGTTGACGGACGCCTGGCAATCGCAGTTGCGTACTGGGAAGATTGGTGGGCATTGTGGCGGGAATACGATTGGTGGGCAACGGAAAGAAGGAGTCGGCGAAGGTACAGGAATCGTGTTTGGACGTGGCGAGCAGAATTTAGCAAGCACTTCCAGTTTCACTTCTGCTTCTACCTGGATTTCGACGCAAACAATGACATCCAGTTGAACCATTCCACCAAGCAGGACGCTTCCAGTCGGATTGCACTCGATAGCGCTAATCCGGCAAACGATGTTGTCCTCATCTAGTGGTTCGGGCAGGCACAATACGACTTCTTGGTCAAACTGTACAGTTGTTGTAAATGTGCAGAGAGGCGTGCCATCTGCAAATACAGTCAGCTGAACAGTTGCACTGAAGACGAAATGAACGACACCTACGCGAACAGTGGTTCCACCAACAACAATGGTTTCACGACGAATCCCTACAACACTGCAAGTAGGTGCAGGTGTAACAGGCTCTACGCAGGAAAAGCTGATATCTTGCCCGGCACGAATAGCTGCGTCTACCAGTGCTCGACAATCGTCGGGAATGGCAATCTTGTTCCGGTAGCTGTTAGCGAGAACAACCCAGTCGTACACCTTGTTGACGCGAATGCACTCTTCCTGCAGGTTATTCGGTATAGGAGGAGTTGCGGTTGGCGTCGGTGTAGGGAGCTGGCGACCCATAATGGGCTTCACGATATGGTTCACCGTAAGAATCCTTCCTTTCCTAGGGGATTTGCTTTGCAGTTACATACTATGTGGGCAATGGGAAATTTGCTTGTCAACGAATGCCCATTTTTAGGTAGGAGTAGCGTTAAAACGGAATTTGAAACCGCTGGAAGAACCAGTTGTCGTCAAACTTCCTTTGCGAAAGATAGCGCAGACGCTGCGTTGCACCGCCAAAAGTGAGTACTTCATCTTCAATTTCTTCGGCTTGAGCATAGACGATGAGCTTTTTGCTCGCTTCAATCCGAGCCTCGCTAAAATGACTATAGGCCATGCGCAGCATGTTGTAATACACGTGCTCATGGACGACAGTGTACGGATGTGATTGTCTGAACAGATGCAGTATTTTAACAGATGGCTGAACAAAACACGTATAACCGAACAGCCACATTTTTATGGAGAATTCGATATCTTCAAAACCCCAGACACGAAAGCCGCGATCAAACCCGCCAACTTTGGTAAAAACCTCTTTGGACACAATAAAGCAGTCCCCTGGCAAAATAGCTACAGGAGAAGGGCGGTGAGGATTTGGATTCCAGACGACCCCGAGCTTTTGGTCCAGCTTTTGCCCATACCCTATTTTGTGTGGCTCTGTCATCGAGGCGATCCCAGGCGCTACTCCATCTGCCTTTTTGCTCAAAATCAGCTCCAGCATCCGGTCGATCCAAAAGTTTTCGAATGTCAGGTGGGCATCGCAAAATACGAGATAGGTGCCGCGGGCATGATCGGCACCCAAATTTCGTGCTGCTGCCGCCCCGATTCCCTCGGTCGTAATCAGCTTGATTTGGGGTGTTTTCATTTGGTGTTGTAAAAAGTAACAGCAGTTATCTGTAGATGCATCATCCACCACGATCACTTCATATGAATAATTGGTTCGTGTATTAAAAAGGGAAGTTATCGTGGAGCGCACATTGTCTCCTTCGTTTTTTACAGGAATGATAATCGAGACCAATGGCGTTTGTTCGGCGGACATATGACCACTCCTTTCTTGATGCCATGGTATGCTGCGCACAGTTCTGTGGAACGTAGTAGGGCAAAATTGCTCACTTAAAACACTAGGCATTCATACAATGTTGACGGATATAAGTATGTGAGTGCCGTGAAGGAGTGAGCGGGATGGATGTGGAGGTATATTACAGCGGGCAGCGTGGTGGGACCATGCCGTACGCGGCTCTGCCTGCTTTTCGATTGTTTTGCAAGCAAAATGGGTTTCAATTGAAGTGGGATTCGAAGAACAAGCGGATCGATCTGGATTCAGGCTTAAAGGGAAAGGTTTGCGTACTCTTCACAGGGAAGAGCACGACCGAAACATCGTATGAGTGGGATGTGCTTGGGCGAGTGCAAAAGTTTGTTTCCGATTACGGAATGGAGGTAGTGCTGGCTCAAAACAATGCTGCTCTTGCGAAAAATACGGATATTGCCATTCGTTTCAGCATAAAGGAGCAGCGTCTGCTGGAAAAACCGAGACTGGTACTGTTCCAGGCAGAAGATGAAAAGCGTCGAGAGCTGATCAGGTGCCTGCAAGCCGAATTGAAGCAGACCGGAATTCCATGCCACGTAAAAGGTGGGAAAGAGGCTAAGCCGACTAGTGCGATCGTTCATTTACAGCTCCAGATTCCGAAGCATACGGAAATTTTCAAGCGAAAGGCGTACGGTGAAAAGATTGCCTTTTATTTGGCTTCCGGTATCCTCGGGTACTTACAGGAAGGCATGCAAATTCAACCGCTGGCGTATTTGCCACCAAATCTGTTGCGGGTGTTTTTTGGGAGTGTACTGGCAAACACACAGATAGCAAGTGAGCAAACTGACCTCGAAAAACAGTCGGTACAGCCCTTAGCACATGGAGTAGAAGATGTAGGAGAAGAGTATGAGCAGTTTATCGAGCTGGAAACAGAGGTGGCAGAGGAAATAGCGGAGGAAGCTGTTTCGAATGAAGACGCAGACCTCCCTGCAGATAAAGAAAACGAGCTGGACCTGGTGGATGAGCAAGCGCCTGAGGGAGAAGTGGAAACGAAGGACGACGACGCACATCCGGTGGAATCAATCCAGGCTGTCCCTGTAGTGGGGTTCGTACCAGAAGCAGTTGAAACAGTTGAAACAGTTGAAACAGTCGAACAACCTGAACAGCTCGAACAGCTCGAACAGCTCGAACTGCCCATACAGCCCGTTTTAGTACACCCAATAGAAACAAGGGTAGAGGCTGAGGTGTTTTTTGACTATACACTGATTCATTCAGATTCAGAGGAGAAACCGTATTTATTAATTGGTACCCTCCAGGTAAAAAACACGGGAACAGAGGAGCTGTACAACCCGATTGTTTGTCTGCGGGTGACCCCGGCGGACTCCATTAAAATGGGTGGTCAAATCCTGCCACCGAAGCTGGTTGAGACAATGGCCGTACAAGGAATGAATGGGCTAAAGGGCTGGAGATATTTAGAGGATGACTGGTTTACTACGGCGATGGAGCGGGGAGAATACTGGATTGCTCCGATCGCACCTGTAAGCATTGCTCCCAAAGCCACCGAGTCTTTTCAAAACTTTCAAATCTCATTTTTGAAGCAGGATGCAGGGAAGGCTGTGATCGTGGAAGGGGTCGTGGTTTGCAACAACCAGGAGGTTCACTTTTCCGCGAATAACCGTATAGCCGTTTCGTTTTAGCAAGTAAATCCGTGAGGAACTTATTGAATCGGAGAAAAAGCCACCATTTCCATAGAAATGATGGCTTTTACGTGTGCGCCCAGCATGGGCGTTATCTCTAGGGTTAAAGTCCCGAATGGTGAAGGCAGTAGTAACCATTAGCCTAAGACAAGGGTGTCCACCGTGAGGTGGAATCTGAAGGAAGTTGGCGGCAAACCTC
>NZ_BEXF01000045.1 GCF_002897295.1 Brevibacillus reuszeri | reverse complement strand
GATTACCCGAAGGATAACTACCTGACGGTACTGCTGTGTTGATTTCGTTATCTCTAGTAACAGAGTTTGCTTTAGATAATGTAACTACTGGCATGTTCCTCCCCCTTTCCTATCGTAAATGGCCGTTTTCGAGCCCAATTCCTCTATCTACCATCATTTGATCCCCAAGCGTGCATTCGCTTGATCCCACCAACCAGCATCTACAATCAATCCATTTATTGAAGCAAAGTCAAAAGCAAACTGGTTGTCTCGCATATCGTTGGCGAGTGAGTTCTCTAGTGCCTGTACACGCACTTCCAGCACCGTAAACCTCGTCTCAATCTCGCTTCTCGTCATGTGCAAGTTCTTGTCATTGACGTGTTTTTCGAAGTCTGAAACGGTAGTAAATGCAGTTGAGGGGATATTAACCGTAACGTTTGAAGCATTGCCAACTGCTACGTTTAATTGAAACTCGCGCGAAAATGGTCCAGCTGCAATGGGTGGTATGATATCTCCATTGCCACCTGCGTTAGCGTAAGCATAGAGTATTTCGCTACCATCCGGGTCTTGTGCATATAGTCCGATTTCGCAGGAGTAGATCCTATCCGTGATGTCGGTATTCTGAAAAACACCTTTGATATGCGCAGTTTGACCTGTCTGTGACATAGAACTGAGGGGTATATATCCGATAGGTTGTACTAAATCAGTTAAAGCCGTTGGGTCGCCTGAATATTGTCCCGATCCAATACGCATTCGTGTATAGACCAAAGGTTTTCCTGTTTGCGCTTTAGCGTAAAGAATCTGACCAAGCTGTGTTACCACCATTTGTCCATATAAGGCCACTCAATATCCCTCCTTAAATTACGCAGGACCAGCACAGCTGATCTCCACTGTGTCCCTTGTCGTAACGTTCATTCCAATGTAGTCCTTCCGATCCAGTTCCGACTCCCAGGATATAGTCAAGCTTACGCCAGCTGGCTTTGGAATGATGTAGCCCACGGTGACCAGCAATACGCTTTGAAGACCTAGTTCGCCACGTATGGTTGCTTTCATACTCATATTCTGGTTGTCTTTCAATTTCAATCTGGCATTCGGGAACAGGTCCGCCCACAACTCGTAGATTTGAGGAAGCGTACCTTCCCATTGATTCTGAGCGATCTTTGCTTTCAATGCGATGCGGTAATTTGAATCGTCCAATACCGGAGAGCTGCCATCTGCCAATTGAAAAGGCAGGTATCTCGACCTGCCCACCAAATCCCCCAGAGTATTCAACTGCACACCAACTGCCTGATCAACTGAAAAAGCAATGGGAATGTAATTAGCCACGGTTACCGCCGCGTCTTCTTTCTCTAGCATCGCTGTTAGCCAGCGCATAAACTTTTCTTTGTCCCAGTGCTGGGATGTGATTGGGTCAAGGTATTCCTGTATTGCCATCCTCGATCACCCCACGACATTAACTGTGATGTTTTCAATTGAGCCTCTTGCTGCTTCATAGAACGACAAGGAAATATCCATTGTTGCTTGTTCTTCCCCGAGGCGTGCGGCAGTCAAACTGGTTATGGAGAATGACGGGCTAGTTATTATTCTATTTGCTTGGAGTGCAGCCCCCCACAAACTCGATATAACCAAACCTGAGTTATTGAGCGCCAAGCTGTTAATAAAATCAGCAATATTGCTGGCGATTTCTTCTTGTGTCTCAGTAGTAAACCCACTCAACCTCTTCACTTGTACAACAACAACGATGTCTACATAGCTCTGTCGATAGAACCGGATGGTAGTAGGATCACCAAATTGGTCTACCACTTCAACAGCTGTCGTTCCGTTCGTATACGCCCCGGGTGTCTTCCTCCTGAAAATAGTCTCAGCTATTTCCTGATCGTCCCCACCCTCTACCACGGCCGTGACAGAATGTGGAGGGTGCCCCATTTCATTTTCCGCATCCGTGTCATTCTCGTACACCTGATACCGTGTAACACCAGTCAGGCCAGCTATGGCACCTTTCAAACCTTCCAGAACTGTGCGACTGGGTGTTGCCGTACTGATTGCCTGCCGGGATTTCAATTGTGGGTCACTTTCTCTATAACGTCCTTGTACAGCTGTTTGCGGATTGGTAACGCTTGTCCATCCCATCGTAGGTGTAACAATCCCTGTAATCGTATTGGGGTCTGCTTTAATAGGACCTGGTATCTGACAGGTAGCGGTGGTCGCATATGTTCCATCAGATCCGATTGTTACAGAAGCAGGTAAGGACCAATGATTGCCTGCATTATCTGACACAATGCCATCTTTAATCAGTGCCCCTGGCGTGCCGGATAGAACCACAGGTGATTTTGAAAACTGGTCTCCAAAACGCTTTATTCCATTGATACCCACAACCACATCTAATCCGGTACCGATCGCAGTAGCTGGCCCTCGGCTGTTGTAAACGGCTTGGCAGGTAAGGTAGGCGTCGTATAGCTTGCTGGCGAACTGAGAAATAAACTGATAGTCTTGGCTGTCATTTTCAAGGTACGTATCTTGCCCAAATATCTGTTTTGCCTGACTGATAAGATCGTCTCGAATATCAATGTACGAAGGCATGTGGTAGCCCTTCTCATCAATGAATGGCGCGAAGTAGGCCATCTTATCCCCCTTCCTTCCCTCCAAAACCTATGGTTATCGGTATGGTCTCGTCAAAGTCTGTTTCAACGTTGCACTGGAATGAATACGTTCGATTTTCATATGAGCTTTGAAAGTTCGTGATTTGTTTTACGTGTCGGGTCTCAATTATCCGGGCTTGAACCAGCAAATCAACGGCGTTCAAGTTATCTGGATGTCCTCTGGTTCCAAGAATGTTCTGAAAAAGTGGGAGTCCATCGTCTAGCTGCTCCCACCATTCACCCTGAAGTAGTTTTAATCGGGTATAAATCGCTTGAGCGACCGCAGCGGCTTTGGTCAAAAAGGGTCTCCCCATTGTGTAGTCGCCGCCATCCATTTGCCGATACCTCATGTGTCTACCTCACCGCCGCCCTTTATCCACATATCGTACTCTTCTTGTCGAGTGATATTTACACCGTTCACGCGAATGGAAGGAGCTACAAGGTCAATGACTCCTGGTTTCATGCGAATAAACTCGCTGCGGTCCTCATTTCGCAACTCCACATGTTTAGTCGAGAAATCTTTCAGTTTTCTTGGTTGGCTCCACAGTCCAGGTATTGCAATTGCGTCTGAAAGATCATGCCTTCGCTTTTCAATTTGATTTTGGATACCAGACATAGAAAACCAGGAATCAAAGCACATATCTGAAAAGACTATCAGGCACTCATCACCTTTTTTAACAGGGAACGTGAGAGCATATCCCCCGCCCCGTGGAAAAACAACCGGAACGTCCAGCAACGGCGGTATTTCTGTCCAAGCGTACTGCATGTTCTCTTGCTGCACATGTTCACGTAACGCAATTTGAACCTCTGCTGTTTGCGTCTCAGCATCAAACTTGCTGATAATGCCCGGTACACTGACGCGCATCCGGCTGAAAATGCTGTCCATTAAGGTGGTATAAAAATCTAAATCATTATTTGATAAACGCTCACTAACAGTAACGCCCATACGATCATCACCTCCACATGTTTACGGCAGTCGATGCCATCATGCCTGGTATCACGCCGCCTGCTTGAGATACACACTCGCATTCGGTATACCATGTATCTCCCCGGTTATCTCCGTTATGCCGTAAGCCAATAATGCGATAGATGCCCTCTGCATCAAGCCCGCGCCTCACCTGTCCGAACTGAACCACTTGTTCTTGAATTTGGCTGTTGTTGATTCGTACAAGCGAATTTATTTTCAATCGAGGATTGAGTAAACACTTAAAGTTCACTCCGAAATCAGTCTGTACAGGTGTGCCAATCAGTCCCGATTCTGGCGCTAAATCCACAATCTCATTTGGTGGGTAGTCCTTCGCTGTGATAATGTTCACTTTTCCATCTTCAAGGTAAAAAGTTGCTGTGTTCGACTGAGCGAGTTGTCGCAGGTAGTCTTTCGCCATGCCAAAAAACACTTTCCCGCGTGTGAGCTTCGATGATTGCAAGCTCTCGGTAATAGTGCCCTGTTGCGTCGGTATTCTCGCTTGGCTGGTTACTAGATCAATCTGATTACGGGCTGTCTGTCCCTTGGAAACGGAGCCGGTGACAAATCCAAAATTAAGGAAGCGGTCGCCGTCCATAGAATGCAGCGTTAATTTATAACTGACACCATCCTCACTCCCTCGAATCGGTTGAACAACGTCACCCTGAAAAATTAGCCCGTACTGTTCACCCTCGAATCCCGCCTCAACAATCACGGTATCTCCTTCGTCGATCACTTGGTTTTCTGTTTCTGCGTTCAAGTTGTATATCGTGACAGTAGAGACATTGGGCTGCGGCGTGAGCGTTTTTCTGATATCAAACACACATCGCAAATCAGAGACGTCCAGCGCGGTCCCTTTGCCGTTAGAGACGAGTACGCGATACCTTCGACCATACAGAACATTACCGACCTTCTGACTGTTCGCAACGATCCCATAGTTGGTGGATGGCAAGGTAATATCATTGATGAGATTCGCGGATTGCCCACCACTTCCATTACCACCCGATGTGCTGCTACTCGGTGCCGAAGTGGAAGGAGACCAGGAACCTCCTGCCCCGCCACCCGCGTACTTCTGGTATATCTTTAAGCGGCGTTCATAGTCCCGGTCTGGAATCTTTGGTCCAACGTAAATGAGCGAGAATTGCCGAAAGTCTCCTTTGGCTGCTTTCCAATTCCTCCCGATTACGCGAACTGCAGCTGCTGTAGCCAGAGCATCATCACTTAAAACAAGCCGGGTCTGTTCTTGGAGGGTGGATGGCCATGTCTTATTGAACCGGCTGGCAGCGTACTTGAATGAGTCTGTGTGCCACTTCGGCCACACCTGACCTGGGCCTAATGCATTCCCGTTATCTCCGGTTTTGTTGGTGAAATTGGTTTCCGCCTCAATCGTAGCGAGGACAATGTTTAAATCAACACCTTGTACCTGCGCCTCGTAGACCGCGAGGTTCTTAATGTTATCTGCCACCAACTCCACATCCTCTTCATTTGCTGAAAAGAAAAACGCCCCTAAAAGGAGCGTTGCGATTTTCAGTATTGAGTTTGTCATTTCTTCACAATATTAACGTCTGTATGATCATTACCGTCATATATCCTTAGATTTACATTTTGATCAGTTGTGATTGGAGATACATAAAACACAGCATTCAAATGAACTTCACGATTAGGTGGCAGTTCGAACTTGCCGAGAATCTTTCTGTACTGGACTTCAGCCGATCCGTCCATAATGTATTCTGGTTCCAATGCAAGAACATTCAGTTCGCTACCAGCGGGAATATATCTGGGAACCAGTGCAAAATTCTCCTTGCTGATTTCAATTTTCTCTTTACTGTTGTTTGAAATGATGATCGGTATAACCCAGAGATTTGCTTCTTTAATTCCATATTCATGAGTGATTCGGATTAATCCATCATCTCGGAATGGTGTATTCGTTTCTGTATACAACCTGTACGTAAAACCGTAATCAATTGTTTTGGGATTGATTCTTCGAATTGTTGCTTTGTTGTTCTCCAGGAAAGTTTTAAATTCATCAAAATTTGTTACTATACCTTTTTGATAAAGATAATCGCCCAATTCAGATATGCTTTTTATATTGTCTGGAATCTGAACATTAGCAGTTGATTGAGTTGGAGCAATAGAATTTGCATTAGCAGTAAAAGGAGAAAGGACAATGCAAGTGACTATTGCTAATGCCCAAAATATATTTTTCATATGAACACCACCATTTTTTCTGTATGCTATCATAAATAGTTTATACAAGTTTGTCGAAAACTGTAGGTTGTATAAAATACTTTTGAAATGTTCGCTGTATTATGTGCAAAAAGCGCTCCATAAAAGAGGAGTGCTTTTTGCATTCATGCTAAATTATCGGTCCAAAGAACAAAGTGGTCTTTGCCAAGAGAATTAAACGTTGGCATTGAATTGTCATTTGCGGAAGACAAAAGAACGGCGCTACCGATATTTAGATATTCGTGTTGAGCCAATAGGTTTGCTGCTGGATACTCACCTGGAAGCAATGGAATAGCGTCGACTAATCTTTCACCCGTGTCGTGATTAGCTATTGCCATATACCAATATCCTCCTGGTTCGTTATACGTTAGAGTAAAGCCTAGTGTTATGTTCTTGTCTCCAATTGGCAAGGTACAAACGAATTCTTGATTCATAGCAGGCGAAATTGGAAGAATTACGAATGCCAATAAATTCACCCTCCAAATAATTTGTCTACGCCCCATTGTTTTAAATTACTCTGATTTGTTATAGGCTCTAATTTCCCCTTGTTTGCCCGATCCGTCACAGCAGGTTTGCTGCTAATCTTAACAGTGCGTACCTGAGCGACGATGATCTCACGCAATGTGACTGTACAGCGTAAGCCATTCAACGTTGTAAAATCGTCTGGAGCTGTAATTTCCTCGATCAGCATGTTTTGATATAGCCCAAGCCTTGAATGGACTTGGATCGGCACCCGGATAGCTTGTAACTCCTGCAACACCTTAAAAGCCTGAACAGATCGACTCCAACCGCCAGTAAACTGCCCAGGTATCAGACTTGTTGCTGCATCCGACATACCTATCTCCATGGTGAGCTCTTTTGGCTCAAGATAAGAATGGTCCGTTAATGCTGCCCCCACCTGCACCGGATGCTCAGTAATTTTAAGACGGCTGGTGTGTGTCGACCGCAAAAACGCATCGAAGAACCAGCCGCCAATATTGGTTTTCAAATAGACAAGCGACGATATGGGAGGCGAATTAAGATCAAGAATAGGATTCTGTGCCATTCATCCACCTCCAAATTAGTAAGCGTTTCGCATTGATCGTATGTTGTAATCATTCCAAGATGCGTTTACTTCCTGAGCTGCTGCTCTAGGTTCAGTACTGTTAATGTTGAATACGGGATTGTTCGTGTTGTAAATTAGTTTCTGCTGGGATGAGGATGTCGTGTTGTACATGTAGCTGTTTGAGTACATTCCACTCGCCATAGCTTCGTACTGTTGGAATGCCTCCGGGTTTATCATCATCGCCATTCGAGTGAAACCATCGTTCAGGTCCTGGTTAAAGGTGCGGAAACCTTTCACAAGATCGGAATCATTCAATGCTTTTTTGAATGACGGTTCCAAGCCTTTTGGCAGATTGTTTACACTTGTCTCTATCCTAGAGTCTTGTGATTTATTCCCCTGCTCTCTTACGTCATATAACGCTGCTTTGGGTGGCCGTCTGAATCCTTTCGGACCCGCTTCTGGAGTATCATTGTCGTCCTCTTCCCCGAAAAAATCCTTCTTTGCCTGTGCCAGCAGTTCGTCATCACCTGTAATAAATGCCCTGGCTGACTTGAGAGAAAACGTGACAGCCTTGATTGTCTCGTTTATGGTTTGAAGAGCAAATTTCAGCTGTCCCTCCAAGTAATCGCCAATCCACGTTAGCACTTGTTTTGTTTCCTCAAGCCCGTACAGCTCGTCCACGAACTTTGATGCATCTTTGTATATTTCGGATAGCTCTTTGCCAAGACCAATTAACGACTCTTCAAGCCCGGATAGTGTGCCTTCTTCGTTCAAATCATCAAATACATCCCCAACCCACGAACCGAAATCTTTAATGATCTGAGTGGCCGTTCCGACGTTCGTTGCAATTCCTTCTTTGAAGTTATCTAATGTGCCATTGTCATCGAACTTTCTGTACAGGCGTTCTATCCATTCAAGCCCATTTTGTACACTAGTGCCTATCTTGCCAAAAACATCTTGTAGGTTTTCACCAAAACGTTTGATTGTCCCATCGTTCTTTAGCAAATCAACGAAATCCAATAGCCTTTTCCAGAAGGGACCAAAAGCACTTTCGCCACCTTCAAGGTAGGTATAAAAATCATCAAGTAACAGGAGGATGCTTGTAATCAAAGCAAAGGCGATACCAAGCGGCCCCGTTTTTAAAATGATGCCTAATCCGAGTAATGCCGCCCCAATTAGTTTGATGTCTTGTGGAATTTTCTCGCCCAGCTTAGAAAATATCCGGTATGCATCTGCACCAGCCTTTAGAAATGTAGCCCCAAGCCTGCCTATCCAACTTATGGCCTGTGCCACATTCTTTGTCCAGTGCGGCATGTCCTTAATGACTTTCTTGTTGATATCTTGAAGGGTGTTTTTGGTGCGCTTTAAAGGACCCTCCATGTACTTGAACAGATAGTACCCGATCCACTGGAGAGCGTAGCTGCCTGACAATTTCAATTGCTGGAACTCGAACTGAATGGACTGGATAAACTTGATTTGCTCCTTAAACTCTGCAGGTGGCCTGATGTCTTTTATCGTAGTCCGCAACGTCTTGAAATCGTTCATCAGCCCGGGATTTAGATACAAATCCTCAATAGTCACGCCCATGGCCTTTAGCGTTTTGTTGAGCTCTTCTGCAGCGTCCTTGGACATTCCCATCCTTCTTGCAAACTGTTCATTCGCTAGGTCTGCATTTGCCAAACTACTAAGAAAAGAGTAAATACCAGCGGTCGCGCCCACCATAGCCCCAGTAATCGCCGTGCCTGCGATGGCAAAACCCTTAGCAGCAGTACCAATGAACTTTTTTGCTCCATCTTCAACAGCCTGCATTGTATCTGATGCCTCTTGGAAAGAATCCTTGTCCACCTTCATGCCGAGAGAAACCAGATACTCTTTAATGACGTCAATCATCAGATCAACCCCCTCTGGCGCAGGTCGGCAAATTCTTCGGCTCTGCGTTTATTCTCTCGTTGCACCTCAAGTATCTCGTGAGCGTCGAGTAAGTCGTCTATATCGAACACATCTTGAACAATGTCACGATGTTTCCACATTCCAGCGACAACAGGAGCGAACAGAAACTCGTCTACGTTAATCAGTTGTGCTGGGACGAAATCAGGCCCGGGATTAAACCACTCAGGCCGCTGCCTTGAAAAAAACTTGTCACATTAAACACGAGGGCATGGACGGTGAGTGCCATGACGGTAGCAGTGTCATCTTCTAGGTCTTGGACACCAAATGTCCCGTTATCATGGAGAACTGGAGCTAAACCCGCGGGCAATGATTCATAACAAACGCGTAGAGCCTGTTCTTGCATGTAGTTAAAGTTTTCTTCTGAAATGTTACCCAGATGCTCAATGACGCCTGCGATATTGATACTTTCAAGGTCCATATCTTCTACTGTTTTAATATTTCGATTAGGTTTAATAGAAGAAAACAGTGGTGCCAGTATTGCAGTCATCTTGATAATCGCGAATGAGCCAGCTCTGGCCGGAAACTTCCGAATACGGAATTTCCGACCATTGATTTCCACGTCTTTGTGCTTAACTGGTGCTTGCATGGTTGTTCCTCCCCATTAAAAAAAAGAGCCCCTCGGCTCCCGTATTAGTGTTATTCAATTAAGCTACTGCCTGATCAATATCCGCAGCCATGAACACCCATGATACTTGTTGACCTTGTGCCTGAAACGGTCTGTCTGGCAACTTTTGAAACGATACTCCCGTTACCCTGATCAAATCCTGCATAGATGTTGATCGAATGGTTATTGCAGCTTTTGCCCACTCTGCTGTTGGTGCGTTTTCCAGATAGCTGAACAGTTTGATAAGCCACTTATGCAGATCAGAGGTTTGTTGGGCGGAAACTGTAATGTTGCCGTTGCGACCTTTGATTTTGGAGACCATGACAGAACCATCTGCAGATACATCATGTGTCGAACGGTCAGTTGCCATCGAGATAGAGATACTGCCCAGACCTGCACCAGTGGCTACGAATTGCCCCTTTGATGGGTGGGAAATAACCATGGAAACGTCGGCAAAACTATAAGTCGTGTGTGCCACTATCTATTCCTCCTTTCTTTCCTAGCGATTAACGATGACGCCAATTACAACGTGTTCATAAGCCCCGGCCAGTTTGACTGGTACATAAATAGCTGGTGCCTTTCGTGCTTCCCGTTCCTCTTGGGATTGGTCTGCAACCGATCCAGCGAGTACCAAATACCCTTTTGACAAGGTGTCGCCTCTCTCTAAAGTTAAAATAGGCTCAGCATTCCACACACCTGGTGCAATAGCCCCTCTGAGTACCGACTTTTCGCATTGTTCCTCGATCGCACTCATTAACAGAGTAGTACCATCATCTGTTTGTGTAATTTTCTTTGCCATTACAAGTGCGTTCGTCGCACCGATCTGAATTTCTGCTTTGAGCATATCCAGATTCAATACCTCATCGAAATGAACGCCGCTCGCCATTGTCCCCTGCACCAGCAATGTAAATTTCGGCCCATATTGCGTGTATGCATTTCCATTGAGCTTCAGGATATTAATTGCTTCTGTTGTAGAAAGAGGCTCAGGAGCAACCCCAACCAATGACTTGTAAGCAAGAGTATATGCTGAGTTAGCACCGCCTGTATTGGCACCCATTGCGTAGCCCATCATTGCCGCTGCAGCATGCGGTGTAGTGCTGAATAGTCCAATGGTCCGCTTGTACCCCTTATTTTTCAGGGTCTCCATGATGTTACCCGCCGTTCCTTCTTTTACATCCTCATCACTGGTTGTGTAGAAATAAGCAGATTCAGGTAACATAGCTTCCACAGCGCCCGCCACGGCTTCAATAACTGCCGAGGTAGCATTTACCACATAACAAGCATACCAATCGTTATTTGCCGCCCTGCAAGCCTCCACAGCCTCTTGTGCCGTCTCAGCATTACCATCTGTGTCATCCTGTCTGCCAATGACTACTTTGGATGGCTTTGGCGTCTGGCTGAAATAGAGGACAGCGGCAGCGTATTCGGGGTCTGTTTCCTTCCACCCCCCGGATTTCATGTCAGTGGTTCCAGAATAAATCCTTACCCTTTCTGACATGGGTATAACTTTTGACGTTCCTATGATCAGGCCAATGTCGAACGTCCCCGCACTTTGGGCCATGGGTGACACGGTGACATTAACCTTCACGATGTCATCAAGAGATTGCGCCAATCAAAACACCTGCCTTTCTTATCTATCAGGAATTACTTTTATTTCTGCGGATTCGATGTAGTTAACAGTGGAGCTCCGCACGACCTTTTCGTTAAAGTTAGCGGTAAAGGAGGTCCGTTCCCACCATTGCCCACCGAACAGTTCAGGCAGGCGAATTGGTGCAGGAACATTCGTAACCAGATGCAGCGGCGAGAATAGTAGTGGACTTCTGTATAAGGCCGCCCGCACCTTATCCGCATCATCAAAGCTGCTCGGTCCGTAGAACGTCCATTGCACTTGTAGAACACGGGTATAGCTTGATAACTGGTTCGCTGTTTTTTCGCTTGCTCGGGTATAACTCGTCTCTATCTGTTGCGAGTAAGGGTCATTTGCTATCGAGACAAGAATAAACCCGACATTATCAGTACGCTGCCACGCGGGCGCTCCTTCTGCCGGGTATCCTTTTCGAATACGTTTTTGATTTTCTTTCTTGCTCGGATCAAGACCAAGGATTTTGATTGTGCAGTCCCAAAAGATATCTTGAATCTCAGATAGCGAAAGTGCTTGATCTGCCATCTAATCACCCGCCATTCTTTCTCCAACTGCTTTGTAGTAACCATAGTCGACATACGGGAAAACACGCTTCACCCTGTAGCGCTCACCGCGCCATTCAATTTGATCTGATGTTCCTTCTTCCCTGGTTTCAAACAGCTCTTGAGTCGAATAGAAGCTCATCAGTCCAGTAACACGGTCGCCCTCTGGTAGCTGCTCCAGTGTTTTTGCATCAGCAACGGTGATAACGCCAGTTACCTTGACTGGCTTTTCATCAGAAGCTTTCCAGTCCCCTCTTACCCATTCACCTGATTGACGATGGACAGTGAATGGCTGCGCAAAATCAGGATCGGTAATCACTTCGCTAACATCGATCACATGTAGTCATCCTTCCTACTTCACAACGTACGTGATAGCTTTGCGGAGCTCGCCTTTATCGATCAACGGTTTATCGCTGCCTTTTCTTTCTTCGGTGATTGGAGAGTTGGGCGCCCAGTTATTCGCTGGATCAGTGAACCAACCTCGGGCAAAATTTTGACCCATCAGACCTGCCCGATGGAGTTCGGGTTCTGGGTCACCACCATCCAAGGCAACCTCGGATACCCTCCGCAATTGGTTAGCAATGGCTTCCTTGTTATGCTCAATGGCGGGTTCAATGACTGGCCGGGGAGGCGACCGCCAGAGGGGTGAACCATGTGTTTGAATCCACATTTGATAAGCCTGGCTATAAGTCATTTCGCCGCTTTCCACTTTAGGATTCATCTCGTCTCGCATTGCTTTCTGACGAATTCCATTCGTGTGGGCATAAAGCAGCTCGGCATTGGAAATAGGTTCACCACTGCCTCTTTGCCTTGACTCTCCTTCCGGAATCCCCACGTACACTTGCCTGTTTGCCAAGTCATCAATAATCTTTTTAATCTCGTTTGTTTTATCAATCCCAGTGGTCACTTGTCCAAAGAGGTTAAACATCTTCTTGCCCCCTTAGTAGACGTACATGCCGCCTTTGCCTACTATCCTACCGATGGTCGCCAGCTGCTGTCCGTAGGTGGTGAGCTTCCACGCTGCCCATCCATCCAGATCCTGAGCAATTACCGAGTAATCTGTACTTACTGACACGTCACCGACCGACTTGGATGTGGTCAATCCTCGCACCTGTCCAGCCTTCAGCACACCTGCAGCTCCGCTATCTGGATCAGCAGTACCTTGCAGATACAACGTGCAGAAGTGAGCAACAAACCACCCCATGGCGACAGTCCAATATGATCGCCAACGCGCTTCTTGGATGCTAGCGTTCGCCAGATCAATGTACATTTGCACAATAAGCTGTGGTATCACTAAAGTGCCCTCTGTATTCGGTCCAAACTGCGGATAGATAGCAATGAAGTCATCGAAAGTAAAAGGAGGGTTGCTCCCAGTCCTGATGTTGGAAGCAGCCCCCACGAGTCCTGCCGCGCTCAAGTTGCGATCATTAGCAATCGACATAATTGCTCACCTGCTTTATTGCTCTTGACCGAATTCTGCAGCAGCCTTCGCTTTTGCTTCGGCTTCTTTCAAGGCTTTCTCTTCTGCTTTTAACTCGGCTGCTGTCTTCGTTTTCGTTCCCGTTTCAGCTGCTTTTTCAGCCTGCTTGGTTTCCGTTACCGTGACGTCTCCTGCTTGGCTTGCCAGCTTGAACATCGTAGATTGTTTTACCCAGTCCGGTACCTCAGCGAAGTCTTTCGCACGTACCACCACGGCAGCTTCTTGTCCTGCCGGGTGGTCAAATTGAAGTGCTCTATTGGAGAAAATAAGCATCTTTTTCTGCCTCCTTAAATGCCGTCGCCGTAGCGAGCGCACTGAGTATAAAGAAATTTAACCTGACCAATTTGAGCTGCGTATCCAGTCAAATATGCAAAATCTTTTACGGACGATTCTGTCATAACGCGACTGAGCGGAACGGTCAGGTCAAAGTTTACACGGTCTTCGTCGTTGACGTATGCTAGCATCCGATCTGTGCCACCTGTACCTGCTCCAACGCACCAACGTGACGGCTCAATCACTAGATCGATTCCTTGGTTTTTAGCGATATTGTTATCCAGCAAGAATTGTAGGATAGAGATATTACCTGCCTCACTTACTTTCACGCCAACGAGGTATGCATATTGTTGTGGTGGAATTAGGATGTGATTCGCCATTCCAGTTAAATCGTATTCAGACTCGGCCCAGGTAGCCGTGATGATTGCATTAACATCTGTCAGAATTTCGTCTGGAGTTTTTTGGTTCCACTTGGTCTGTCCAGAGGCTCCAGCCCCCACAGCTGCTGCCGTAATGTTTGGATTATTAACAAGACCGTACACGCCTGCGCGAGGTACTCCTGTATAGACAATGTTATCAATGGACTTGTTGTAATTCAGGCGAATACCCTTGTCCAAAATGTCGTCGAGGCTTCGACCAATGTTTTGCATTTTCTGTTGATCGATGAACGGGACCTTTAAGATGTTTCCGAAATTGAACACTTGGTACACGTCTTTCGTTGCGTTAGCTTGCATGACCGGAATATCGTTGGTTGCGCCGCCGATAATGCCGTCTTCATTACCACCAGTTGTAGCGTAATCAACAAATTGATTGGATGTGAAGTCTACCCAACCACCGCCAGTTTTTGCAACAATATCCCTCATCCAAGTAACGCTGCTCAACGGCTCTAGCAGACGCTGATCGCGCTTCTCTAACTCCCCGACTAAGAATGCCATGCCGGTACCGATTGCAGCAGCGTCATTCATTCTCATAGATGGGCCAAGGCCATCAATCGTGTGGACTCTTCTTCCCATAGATGTATTCATGTACGTTTATCCCCCTCTTACGGATTGTTCCGCGACAGAATTGTGATTTCAGCAACCTTGTTTGCGTCGAGTTTTCCCGTTTTCCACTTAACCCCTGTCAGCTTGATCGTGTTTGCGCCGTCAGCTGCTGCCTCAAAACCACCAACTACACCATTAGGAATTGATGCGTTCTCTGTTATACGAAGGTACACAGCGCCCCCAGCTGTTGGCGTTCCTGCGTTACAAAGGACCGTAATTGAACCACGCTCAAGGACGTCACACGGTTGACCAGGCTTATAGGAAACTTGTTCAGAGAAGTAATCTGTACTTTGCTTTACTTCTCGTACAGCAACCCCAACGAATGCATCTGCTGTACCCTCTTCACCGAACTTCGAATAAGAATTGTTCCCGTTTAAAATGACCGCATCACCAAAGGCGATTGATTCTGTATCGGTATCTCGTACCAAGCGTGCTGTGATAATGGCATCGGCACTTCGCGAAACGGTACCGGGATATCCAAGGTTGAGAGATTTTCCAATTACTTTACCTGACATTCTTTATCCATCCTTTCTTACCGCTCAAATTAAGAACGGCTCTTGTAGTGTGGGTTATATTGCTTTGCAAGGTCCTGACCAAGACTAGCTATTTTCTGCTGACGGTCTTCTGCTTTTTTATCAGCCGTAGGTTTTCTCTGTTGAATTGCAGCATAGGTGCTTTTCCCTGACTTCTTCTTGTAAATGCTAGCAATTGCAGCATCAGTAGCTCGCTTTCGCTCTGCTACATCTGGAATAGCAGCGATAATGGGTCTAATTGCTTTCAGAGCTTCGATTTTTACCGCATTATCCGCAGTCAGCGCACTCTTTGGTCGGTCTTCCGGGTCAGAGATAGGGCCATCATCGTCCATGTTTTCCACCGGGATAGTGTGGCTCTCTTCTTCGTCGTCAGCAGCCTCAGATCCACTAGCCTTTTCGAGTTCTGCAATAGCATTGTCGATAGCATCCTCTGGATTCTCATCTTTGCTTGCGTTGCTTTGCACAAGTCCTGTAACGAGCTCGGTCAGCTTGGCTACTTGATCAGCCAGTGCAGCAACGGCAGGGTCTTGACTGTCAGCTGCTGGCGCGCTTGTTTGCTCAGGTAGTTCGTTATCCTCTGCACCCCTTTCCTCAACGAGGGCATCTACTGCCTCCTTGATTTCTTCTGGTTCAGCATCTTTTGCAAAGTGCTTCAAGCCGACTGCTGCAAGTAAATCAGTGATACGTGAACGTGATTGTGTTTTCTTTGGTAATGTGATCTTATTGGCTGTGTTTGCCATGCCTGTATCTCCTTTCGGATTTTGAGATTTTGAATCTTGTATTGCAACGCGGTCACCAGCCCTGCCGCTATGTACGACAGCGACATGATTCCCACAAATCTGTCGTTGATGGTATGTGCCATCTTCCATAGCCTCGTACACGCAATCGTAGCCGCATGAGACCTCCCGTTTACCTTCCTGTATCTCTTTGATCAGGTTGTGCTCATATACAACCAGATCAGCCAGCAGGAGGTCATCATCTGCGCCAGAACCTCGTCGCACATTCTGAATGACCCCTTTGGTGTACCGCAAAGCGTTGATGGGGGTAACTGGTTCGTTTGGATGCTCGTCCGTCAGGACTTTCCCCTCGAAACTTGCGATAGCCGCCGGGCTAAATACCTCTTCCGGGCTTCGGTACACCTTCACTAGCTCATCGTGTTTGTCTTCTGCGCCTATTTCTTTCCCCAGGTACTCATACCATCCAGTACGGGCAATCGGCACGTTGTGGCATATCAGGAAGCCTTCTGGCGTTTCCGTCATGTTTTTGCTAAACCGTGAACCGTAATATGCTCTTCTAATTGTTCTCACCCCCTCTCAGGCAATAAAAAAGAAGCCTGCTTTGCGGCTCTGCTTAAATGATCATTTCAAATTGTTTTCGCGTCATACGCTGGATACGCCCGCCATAGTACACTTTTGTAGGCCAAACTATCAAATCCAGATCAATGACAGGCTCGGCATAGCACCGGCAGTTGAAGATTTCCCCAGCATGGTAATGTCCATTTGTCCGGGTCTCACCATCCAGCTGTTCGGGACTAGGTGGATTGCTCCATTTGACTATTACACCGTCCATGATTGAATGCGAACTACGAACGCGTGAATCCTCGCTTGTCCTCCATACATACCAATCAGCTCCAACATAGTGACAGCGCGCCCGAGTCAATGCTGTAGATGTTTTGCTTACCTCTGTCCGAGCGATCAGGTTCGCCTTTGCTTGTGACGTCTCTGGAAAGAACTCCTTGATCTGCTTTGCAATCTCGCTAGACCGCGTTCCTTTCATTGCCTCGCGGAGTACGTGTTCATTGACCTGTTTGGCAATATCGAGTGGCAACGACTTGATTAGTGCTGCATTTCTCTCAGCCTGGAAGCGCAAGTCTGCACCAATCGAACCTTGCAGTTCCCTTTGTAGTGCCTGATTGATTAGGCGTCCTCTGCTATTCGTTCTAGCAGCCTGCCGCCATGTTCTCCCGGCATCGCTGAATAGGTGCGTTACCATTTTCGTGGCCTCAGCATTTGCATATTCCATAAACTTCGGGTTGTACGTGAATTTCCTGATTTGGCTAAGAATTTCGTTGACGTCTTCTAAATCGGTCAAAGACTCGCTTAAACTTTTCAAAGCCGCTTGAATCGCCTTGCGGTAAGCCTGCTCTATACGGCGTTTCGGCGCCCAAAGGGTTTTCGATTTCGTCGCCATATCCTAATTCACCACCAAACCCAAGCTCTCCCTGATGCGTACTTTTGTCTGCTTTCTCAATGTCATCGTCAGAGATATTGCTAAACATGCCAGTAGAATCGGACAGCTGCTTCAATTCCTTGAGGGCAATCTGCTGGCTGATGAGACCAGCGTTGTAAACCTCGATAATGGACTTTGTTTTCTTGTCAGCCAGCTCGGCTACTTCTTCATCATCAGGCGTCCTTATCGGATTGAATGTGTAGTCCAAATCGTCAGGGATAGCATCAAACTCAGACATACACATAATCGGTAAGAGCTTATCGAGGATCGGCCCCAGCGTGCTCTCTTGCTGCTGCTGGACCACCTCATAGTAGTTTTGCATATCGCTTTCGCCTGTCGAATTCATGCCAGCTGGTGACCTACCAAAGAGCTTGGTAACGGGAATCTGGCTTGCTCCAGAAATGTCGAGCATGAAACTTTCGTAGATGTCGTTTAACCCGGAAAAGGAATACTGATGTGTTTGAAACTCATCATTCTTCCCGATTAAATGCATTCCCATATTACTCATCAGCCAGTTTTGAGCCTGGATAGTGTTGTAGATATCCGTTTGCATACGCTGGTCTCCGATGGCAAGCATTTCACCCAAGTCCTCACTCTTCATCACCCGAAGATTCGCAAGGAAAATAAGCTGTGCAATATTCCAACTCGTATTGTCCCGTTTCTTCAACTCATCAAATACAACCTCGACTTCAGAAGCGCCCCAATACGTCTCTGCGATCTTTTCCCAATGCGGTAATTGACGACCAGAGAAGCGAAGAATGCGACTGTGATGGACCTGCATGGTTTGTCCAGCGTCCATGGTTACCTGATAGGACTCGGGAAGCCCAAACTCTACATCGTCGATATTGCTTACCAAGTCACCGTTTGGATACACACCGGACCAGCGATCAAGAATCATCAAGCCTTTAAACGATCCTGGCATGATCAAATCGAAGTCTAACGGTTGGTGCAGCATATCGTCGTGTCCATCGATCATGATCAGACCTACAGCGCCGCCGTATAAGCGTCCCCACTTGAGACCTTCCAGAATCTTTGACTTAATCCGCCGGACGCGCCACAGTTTCTCAAGCTTTCTGATTCTGTCGGGCTCCATCGTAGAAGTGATCGTGATCCAGTTACGAGTCATGTCCTCTGGGATAGCATCAATGATCTTTCGAATGATCCAGTGTTCACGGTAAAGGGTATTCAACAACTGATAGTTCTTGGATAACCGCGTTAGTGTGTAATCGGTGCCTTCCATGAGGTTTGGCGTTCCACTCCCCAGGCGGGCCAGTACATTGGAGAATGCGTCCATAGTCAGACCGGGCGGCATTTTTACAGCGGTCTTCTTGTGCTTCTGAGCTGGGGGCTGTCTTGCGTCCTTTGCAAACTTCCGTTTACGTCTACTCACTTTTCATCCTCCTTCCTTACCCTAGCAAGCGCCTAGGCTTGATGATTGTTTTCACGAAATACCTAATAGCATCCATACAGTGGTCAACTTGCTTTACTGGCTTTTCCTTGCCGCTTTGCCCTGCCTTCTCATCCCAAATGTAGCTAGCTCTTTCTTTCAAGAAGTTTGGACAATTACGGCGATGTACACGGAGATTTCGCTTAGACATCATGGTTGAGACATTGCGTATTCCGTCCTCAACGTCATTGTCAGCTTCCTTTACCCGATATCCGCGATTCCTAAGTGCTGTCTTAAAACTAGCAGCCGAAGGGTCAATAATCGAATAGAGAGGGGATTCATCCGAACCAACAAAATCATCGAAATCATCAGCGTACTGACTATCTTCCTTCTGGACACCTTTAGCTCGTCCATCGTAGTAGTATTCCTTCAAAATCCAGCAGGTCTCCCCATCATCCCAAACATCCAAGAAAACCATAGGATTGCTCGTCCCATAGTCAATAGTGATATAACGGCGGGCCAGCTGCTTGAATCCTGGTACCAGATCGTCATCGTCGAATGTGTTATCGTCATCATCCCACATGTCATAAATGATACCTTCAGCCAGCACCCACAGTCCGAGGATGTACCTCTTGAAAAAGATACCCCTATACGTACGCTTATACCGTTCTTTTGTCTTGGGTGAAAGAGACAGGTTGTCATCCATCGTAAAGTGGATGTGCACTGCATTTTTCTTCTCTAAATCGTCTAGCCACTCTAATTTAAACCAGTGAAACGGTCCAGCCGGGTTACAGTTAAACCAAAACTTCGCACCTTCAACTGAACAACGTGCAGTGGCTTGGCTTACAAAAGACTGCGGCATAAGCGCCACTTCATCGAAAAACATACCGGCAAGCGTAATACCCTGAATCAAATCCTGCGATGCTTCATCCTTACCGCCGAACAGGTAGAAATAGTTCGTTTTGCCTTTGTATGTGATCGTCAGATAGTTATCTGCTCGATGGTCTTTGCATTTGTACCCTCGTCCCTTGAGAATACGCTTCAGAGGCTGTAGAACGTTCCTGCGGAGTGCCCCAATGGTCTTGCCGGCCATACCTAAATTCTCGTCATTGAAAGTGTCCATAGCCCAAGCCACAAAGGAAAACGACATTACGACCGTTTTGCCTGCGCGAACTGAGCCATCACAAATAATGGCATCCCTATCCTTTACAGGAGAGCCGGGACGCCACCAAGTCAGGACCTTTAGCTGCTTAGTAGATAATGGTTTCCACTTGAACGAGGATGCTTTAGTTTTTTTCATCTATTTCATCACCCTTTACCTCCTTGTCGAAAATGTATATCGTATTCATTTCCAGTTCACATAATATAGATTATCGGGACCCACGATCTATGCATGAATGTGATAACAGCGCTGCTTTTGCAGTGTGTGGATAACTAACGTTTATACACCATTTATGCAAATCCAGTAACAGCGCGGTTTTTAACGATTGTCTTCGTTTATTTCCCAAGCCCTGATTGCATAAAACCTGCATAAAAATTACTCATCCTCGTCATCCCATATCTCTGGGATTTTACCGTCCAACGCCTCCATGAACCCATCATCACCTTGCTCGTCATCATCACCACGGAGTTGAGCAACTTCCAATCTTGCCTTCTCAAGCTTCAAGCGCTGCTCTTCGGTCATGAAGCCAATGTACTTTTCAAGTTTCTCCAGCGCCTTCATCTTGTCGTGTAGCTTGATGCTTACGCCGTCCTTGCCTTGTTTGACTTCGTTGATAAGTGTTCCGTCGACCTCTCCACTATCCTTGATAGCAACAAAATTCCGTTTGTAGGTCATCTGTTCGCCTGTCTTTGGATCGTTAATAGGCATGCCTTCTTCGGTGAACATAGGCACCTCTTGCTGCCCGAACTCCACATACTCAGTTATGTCAGCGAAAGCTATCTTCATGTACTCAACGATGATACGCTGAACGCCTACTCCGAGGTCATCAACCAAAGCATCTTTCTGTCGCTTGATCTCTGCCTGGATGTTAGGTTTTCTAAGGTTCTCCCATCCAATGACATGAGCTGTTTTCTTGCTGTAGCCGACAGCCATAGCAGCTCTGGTAGCGTTGAAGTCTCGAAGGTACTCCACGACAAAAAGCCTCTGCTTATCAGTCAGAGACCCATCTTCGTTATCGATTTCTGGTAGTGGATCGATATGTTCCTTTGCTTGTTTGGAACGTTCCGTATCTTTTGGAACGTTTGGAGCGTTACGTTCCGATTGATTGGAACGTTCCGTTGGTTTTGGGGAAGAATCGGGATTCTTTGGTGCAGATCTTGGAGCCTCTTTAAGGATCACCTTTCGGGGCGTGCTGCCCTCATATGGCCCTACAATACCTTTCTGCTCCATCATCTCAACTAGCCTTGCTGCACGGGAATAGCCAATTCTCAAGCGTCGTTGTAGGAGGCTGGCGGAGGCTGTCTGCGCTTCTACAACAATGCTGACAGCTTGATCATACAGCTCGTCTTCTTCTAACGCCATTTCGGGCATTTGAGTTTTACTGCTCGGTAACTCCCACTTGTCCTTATTCTTCCATCCTCGGACAGTGCCTTCCGAAATGTCGAGTTGATCCGCGATATCCTTCAGCTTGATTTCGCCATTAGCCTGCTTCCATATCTCGTAGGCTTTATCTCTGCTAGGATCTCTTGATCTTGCCACTACATAATCACCACCGCCCAATGTTATTCATTTTATTTAGTTCTGATTGAACATAGCTTGTAAGACCTCGGCTTTTCCGCACTCCAGTAAACCAATAGCCTCAGTCGTTTGCACATTGCTCCATCCTGTTTCTATCTCGTCATCTTTGGTTTTAGCGACAAAAATGACGCCTTTGATCTCACCCGATTCAATTGCTTGAAGGAGATTGGTTATCATGGCCTTGGGTGTTATCCTGCCTTCCTTCTTTGCCCTTAGCTCATCGATCTTCTCAATCATTTTTGCCACCACCATTTTTTGAGTTGTTTTGCAAAAGAAAAAGACTCCTAAGAGCCTCTTTTGATTTTTGAGTATTCTTTTTCAAGTTGATCGATATCTGATGATAGCTTTATAACACGTTCGTATAGGCTGTTTAAATAATATTTGTGTCGTTCTTTTCTTTCATCCTCATCGATATTATCAGCATGCAATAACAAGTGATCCCATTCACTTATGGTAACCAAAATATCTCTTAATGTCGCGTATACTTCATCACTTACCTGAGAACCTTTCTCCAATATTTCGTCTTTATTATTCAGCCAAATGCTTATTGCCCTACCAACGTCGTAAAAATTACCGTCTGCGTAAAATTTATTAGCTGATCGCCATGTTTGAAGTGAAATGTCTAGAACATCATCGCCTAATTTTTTCTTCTTGGGGTAAGACTTCATAAATTCTTGCTTGTGCTGATTATTCAGGGTTATTTTTACTCCTAGTAAGGTAATTGCTCCGCCGATAATTGATCCAGAAAAACCAACGAAAGCAACTACAAGGTCTTTTGCTTCTGCACCAGATACCATCATCATTTTAATTAACAGCCATGTGATTCCGATAAGAACTGGAATTAATAAAACTATTCCTATCAATTTCCCGCCTTTTGCCTTGTCCAAAAAAATCCCTCCCGTTTACATTTTGGATGTGGATGGAAGGGTTTGTCTATCCCCACTTTCTCCGGCAGGGGCCTCCGCCGCGATCCAATCCTTACACCTGCTGCGGTCACAGGTCAAAGGAGGTGGTGCAGATCATTTCCCCCTGCTTTACCGGAAAAATGACTCTGCACTCTTGGGGCAGGATTGGAGTAGTCGACATTAAGAAGTACCGAACGAGGAGCGAGGTGGACAGTACCTTTAACCTCGCGAATTAGTCCCCGTGCGCTGCTTCTTTTGTTTACGCTCCCACTTGCGCTTTTCTTTTTCTCGGTATGCCTGAACGCAATCCTCCCAGTCCACTAGAGCTCCGTCTTGAGTTGTTGGCATAGTGATCTTGACCAGAGTCATTCCCATTCGTTTCACCCCATACAAAAAGCCACCCGTTTCCGAGTGGCGATGTGTTCGACCGGATTAACTCCGATCCCTAATGCGATTGTAACACGCCTGATTTGAAGCCTGCTGAAAGTGTAAAAAGTGTCTGTTTTGTCTAAAGTGTCAACCTTTCACGCTGCTTCGTCACTGCCGTACATTAGCCACGCCATTTGAATGATGACTGACCTTTTAATATCGTAGTACCGCTGTCTGCTTACCCCAATCTGGCGGGCAATGAAATTGTTTTTCTCCCCGTCCATGATGGCGTCTAGGACAGTCTTTTCTTTTTCGTCAGTTATGCTCTCAGCTGCACGTTCAATGCGTTCTACGGCATCCTGTAGCTTCTCTAGGCGTTTCCACTTTCTTTCCCTTCTTACTACCTCAGCGTGTGTTTTATCGCCGTTCTTGCCCTTTCCCTTTGGCATGGAGGCATCAATCCCATACGCTCCGACTGTGCCTTCCCCTGCGTCTTCCAGGTATCCTTGCAGTCTATCTATTTCTCTTAACATGAAGTGGTAGTCTCTCAGCTCTTCTTCTGTTCGTTGCACCCATTCCATTGCCGGTTCCAGGTCCATGAAAGCAATCTGCCCATCGTGCTCCTTTAATCCTTGTTGGTTGACCATATGCTTGTCCCACTCCGGGCAGCATTCAATTTCACCGATGTGGAGGTTATGGACACTGCAGATTGCTTTTTGTCCCCAGCGTGTTGCAGGGCATTTCTCGCATACCTTTTCAATCAACATGCTTTTCTCTATAACTACGCTCATCTTCCGTTCCCCCTGTCCGGTTGCCCGTGGTATAATATGGTTGCCAAACACATATTCGGGCTCCCGGCTGGGGGCTTTTTCTTTTTTTCTCTTATGTTAAATAAGTCCCAACTCTTTCAGAATGTCGTGAGCTCGTTTTCCCTGGTCAGCCATTACTTTGGGTGCGCAACCGAGATGGGGTATGCTGTAATTATTCTGATCCGCGTACCAACGTAACGCTGCCTCTGCAGCCTGTGCTCGCTGAATCCAGCACGGCAGCGCTTCGCGGGCTTCCATAATAAAGGTGATATCTGCTTCTTCATAATGGGAATCGGGGTTCAGAACAATAACACCTTCCGATCTCCCCGGATGCTCTACATCTTTTCTCCAGATGACAAGTCCCTCTTCTTCATCTGCTTCGGGCTCCACTTCCCATGGTCCTGGAGTAGCTGCCTCGCACATTGCCAAGTCCACCATTGAATCACGCTTGTCCAACTCACGTCCTGCTTTCATCCCGTTCCCCTCCTATGTCGCCATGTCGCTCATGTGTTGAGCGCAGTCTTCGCATTCATATTTTTCATCCTCAAGCTTTAGGAGTCTCTTGCCATCGATAAACTTCCTGCACGCCACGCATTGCTTGCTGTCGTCATCTTCTTCAAACTGTCCGATATCTACCCCGATGCTTCCCAAGTAAACGCCACGGTCATGGTTCCAGCAGTTCTTGCACATCTTTTGTCTAGGAGCAAAGTCAAATATATGAGGGTGTACTAGCTTCCTTGCTATCTCACCGCACCAACCGCATTCCCCGCCGTTTTCGTACTCGGATTGAATTTTCTCCAGTTGCTCCGCTGTCAATTCTACGGTCCCGACTATATCCGCCTCTCCGATCTCTATCCGGTTTGGGAGGCCATCATAGGCCAGCTGGTACACTGGGTCCTCTTCATCTGCTCCCAGGTGGATATACAAGCGATCATTAACCCGCAAAAGGTTATAATTTGCCATCCCGTTCCCCCACTTTCGATTTTTCTGCCTGCTTCCGGTAAAACTCTGCGTTAACAAAGAACGTCACGTCCTTGAAGTCAAACATCCGTTCACACTGAGGGCAGCAAGGGAGCATTGTCCCTTTTTGATATGACCGTTCCAGCCGCTTGAAAATAATGGAGTGAGGCTTTTCTTTGATCCATTGTTGTCGCTGCTCGTTCAACATCCTGTGTTGATGATTTAAGTGTTCATAATGGCTCGCAAGGTTTAACATAGCCTCGAATGGATCAACGACCATTCCGCATTCGCATGTGATCTCACGATTGACTGTATCAACCGAATATTTCGGACGTTCACATACGCATTTACGAGGCTTGTTACGCTCTACTCGGAGAAAATCTAGTTGGATCAGCTTGTCCGATTCCATCCCGTTCCCCTCCCCAATTCCACAGTCCTTGCTGGCCTTTTGCTGGCACCGGATCGATCCGCTTTACATCCGTCATCTCCCAGGCATAACGACCCTCGGCAAAATACCCAAACGCGATTTCTGGCTTCCAGATAAACTTGACCTTAGTAAAGTCGTACTCACTATTTGGGCACCTTACAATGTGAATTCCGTTGTCTATCGTGTTATAGATCGTATAGCTACCTGTTAGCTGTGCTATCGCCACGACTGCCCCCGTTGGTAGGTTTTCCGCCGTGTATCCATGCTTAGCAAGCACGCTGCGGAAAGGCTCCTGCTGGCAAATCTCCTTGTCCACTTTCTTGGCTGCATGTATCGCAATTTCCCCGCGGTGGTTGGTCGGCCAGCCTCGTGTTTCGAATCGTTTTACTCCGAGGGCTATCAACGTCGCCCACGGCTGGTGTATGGTAATGGCTTTCAAATGTGTTCCCTCCCTAGGTACAAACGTAATGATATGTTAAGCACCTTTGCCTATCTTGGTCAGGTCTTTGGCAAACTTTTGAGCGTCCATTTCAACAGTCGCGGAACGCTGTATCCAAAACTTGCTTCGTTTCAAGAACTCACCCTTTAACCCGTAGACTGTTCCAACGTGGTAAACATAGTTGTTATTGTTGTCAGTCCCTTGAATCATCGTTTTAGCATGCACTTTGAATTGTTCGCGTAGCCTAATGACTAACTTGTCCCATTCCTTTTCAGCAAATGACGTTGTTTGATGCTTATACCAATGCATCGCCCCATAGTCCGTATTGTCGTCAGGATCAGATGTGCAAACCTCGCCATGCTCACGTTCGAGGTGTTGTTCATACGTCAGCAACACCTCTTCGATAATCTCAACACAATAAAAATATTCACGTTCGATTGGTCTGTAGAAATTCATATTTTCATCCCCCTGCTACTCTTCTTCGTCACACAAGGTATAGTGCTCGAAAAAATCATCTGCATCATCGAACTCTTCTAAGCATTTCGGGCAAATGTGCATCAGATTTCCCCTACTCCTTTACAAATCGATTGTTTTGATAAATTACTGATTGTAATCAAATCCGCAATGACCCAATTCTTTCAGCATTTCCTGAATGTTTTTCCGGGCATGAGCAAGCGCGTTTGCTCCACTTGTAGTTTTGACGTTTTGTGAATCTTCCAGCAGTTCTTTGTATTTCTTTTCAAGTTCTTCAATTGACCACATGTTTTTCACCATCCCATTTAACAAATCGTGTGATGTGTGCCCACTGGCACAAAACTTTTTAAAAAATCGTTTTTAGAAGTGTTGACTTTAACATACAACACCTGTATGATAAAGACATACAAAAAAAGCGCGGACATAACATCCAACAAGCCGGAAAAACCGGATGAGGTCAAAAGGAGCACTTTAAAATGAACATCCAATCCCTCCAAGAAATCGTTAAAGAAGGCGTTGTAATCAGCGAACAAAACGGTGTAATCTACGCAGACTTTGTTGAAGATAACGGCGACGAGTTTAGACTCACTCAATCCGCAAATATCGAAGACGTCCAAGATTATCTCAAAGACCACGGGTTGATCGCCGAATGATTCAGAATCGTACTTGTCGCGAGTGTAGCTGCTCTTTCGAGGGCGGCCCTCGCGCTTACTACTGCCTCGTCTGTCGAGCAGAAAGGCAAAGGAAGGCCAGTAGAGACTCCAAAGCTCGGTCAAGGAAAGGGCTTACCCGTAAACTCGGCAGCATCGACAAATGCGAGCGTTGCGGCAAAGACTACGAGATTGCTGGCCCACTACAACGCTTTTGCCCAGACTGTCAGCCCGTACACACTCTGGAGTATGACCGCGAAACCGCTCTGCGTTACTATCACGTACAAAAAGACCGGATAAACCCACCTCGCAAGATAAAAAGGCGGAAAACAAGCGATGTTTGTCTTTGGTGCGGTAACCGGTTCGATCCGGTGAATGGAAGGACCACTTGTTCCGATGACTGCAAAAGACTACTTCGTAATAAGCGAGTACGTGACTACTCTCAACGACTTAAAGAAGGCGGTGAACAAAGTGACAGACAATAAGGAGACCATTCCGCCGCTTGCTGGATACGCGGAAGCCGCTGAAATTCTTGAATGGGATAAACGTAAAATTGGTACATATATGAAACGTGCGGAAGAGAAAAATTGGCCGAATAGCATGTTCCCCGAACCTATCCAAAGGCTAGCAAGTGGTCCGATTTGGACAAGGAAACAAATCGAGGAATACCGGGACGCTCGTAAATGAGCGTCTTTTTTGACCTCTCAATTACCGTAGTGTTAAGTACCTGACTAAAATGCGAGTCCAGTTTGGATTTCACCCCAATTGATCAGTCTATGGTCTTTTGGGATATGCTTATACAAGTCGTGTTCGCTCACCGCGCTGACTTCTATCGCTTTAACTCTTCCAGTAGCTTGACAAGCATATTGAATCCAAAATCTTCTCATTCTGGTTGCCTCCCTAACTATTTTGTTAAACGCTGAATATTGTCGATACCATACTGCCAACCACTGACATCAGTTAATTGGTAACGATTATGAACATATTGGATATCAGCAACTACACCCTGATAGCCCGTTGATTTTACTTCCACTTTGTCTCCACGTTGGATTTTTTGGGCTGCTGCTTGCTCATTCGTCATCATCCTCCGATTCTGTAATAAGTCACCCGAGAACTTTTCGGGTATTAAGATTAATTACTAATAAATTTGTATAGTTCTCGCCATGCTTCATCTTCCGTTTCTGCGTCGACTAAAACCTTAACCTTTTCGCGATGAATGGGATTAAAGAGAAACCCACTATCATTCTTTTCCATTTTCCATAGTAATTTGAAATGATTTAGCATTTGAACACCTCGCTATTCACATTACACATTGTGATAAGTATTATGGATTCAAACTAACTGGCCACAAACTCTACATTCTTCATGATCTGGCTGCATGACCGCTTCTCCAGGAATATATGACCAAATTTCTTCTTTGATAGGATGGTGACATCTCATTTTGAACGCTTCGAATCTGGCTGCTCTTTGTTCTAATTTGTATTTGCACCTTGCACAACGTGTTTTCTCGAAGGTAAAAAGCTCCCCATCTTCTTCTACAACAGTGCGTTTCTGATAATAAACGTCACCCTTTTGGAATGAGCAAAAGCAGTTATCGCATATTCGTTTCAACCTTCTTATTGCAACCTTGCGCTTCACCTCATTTCCCCTCCATCCACATCGATTTTTAATCCACTTTTTCAAAGCTGACAGACTCTGAGTAATAACCGTTCGATGTCCCGTACCAACGAATCGTAATTCCGCCCTTCACAGTCGCAAACTTATAAAACGTCCAAGTAAAGCTTTCGTCCCATGTGTTCAGCGGCTCGCGCTCTTCGCTCACTTCCTCGGCTAGTAATAGCGGTGACCCGATTAAATTGTTTAAGTCGCCACAAATGTCCTCAATGTACACGGACTCGCAGCAGTCTTGGTAATGATGCATACGGTAAACCTCGCCGTCTTCTGTATAAAAGAGCAACTCATCTGCACTACTGTCGTCAACTTTCGTTAAGACCTTATCCTTCAACACACTAACATCAAGCATTAATGAGCAGCCCCTTTCTTATCTCCCTGAGCATTTTGTTAAGCATCAAACACAATCAACTGCCCCTTATTGGGTGCATAATAGGACTCTCTTTCAATGCCATTCACATCGTCTTTATATGCCTGCTGCAATACCGATGAAATGA
>NZ_BEXF01000044.1 GCF_002897295.1 Brevibacillus reuszeri | reverse complement strand
TTGGAAGGCACGATGAGGGCAAATGCTGGAGATTACATCATTAAAGGAGTAAAGGGTGAATATTACCCCTGCAAGCCAGACATTTTTGAGGCAACATACGAAGCATTCGAGTGATTAATAAAACAATCGATTTGTTAAATAGGGGGAAACTTATGGTTCTACGATGCAGCGAATGTGGAACGGAAGTCAACTACTTCGCGCCATACGGAAATATCGTGTGGTGGGAATGCGGATGTGGACGAAGCTGGCAAAAGGGCGAAGAGAAAAAACCGCCAATCGGGATCATGCCTAGAAAGTTTTGGGATGAGCAGAGGGTACAGGACCTCACTGCCGCGATCGGGAGATATATTGAAGCGAATCGTCCAGTTCCATCGGAATGGGTTGAAGAGTATAACGAACTGACCAAACGCTTGGCTTAACAAAACATTACTTGTGATAAGGAGGCAATCATGAGCGAATCAGTAGAAAAGATAAAACGAATAGCAATAAGTTGCTCAGTTGAATACTGCGGCTTTAAGTATTACGAAATCAGGCATTTCTTTGATAGAGATGAAGGCGGCGAATCATTCCTGACAACTGAGATTCCGTTTTCAGTCTTCAAGAGCATGGGGATAACGAAACGGTTTAATGGCACGAAAAAAATCAATGAATGGCTGGCAACTGAAGAAGGTCGGAAATGGTACATTGCTGGTCTGAATAAGAAATGGGGATCTGAACAGTACGCTTAAAAATGGAGGGGAACGAGATGACAACAGCAATTGAATGGACGGATACGGTTTGGAACCCAGTCACAGGCTGCAGCAAGGTGTCAGAGGGCTGCCGCAATTGCTACGCTTTTGCACTCCATGACATGCGGCATAAAGCTTTTCAGGATGGCAAGAAGCTGCCGCAGCAGTACGCAAAGCCTTTCAACGAGATTCAGCTTTTCCCGGATCGTCTTCTACAACCGTTGAAATGGAGGAAGCCGCGACGGGTGTTTGTGAATAGTATGAGTGATCTGTTTCACGAAAGCGTACCATTCGAATACATCGACGAGGTGTTTGAAATGATGGCTGAAAGCCAGCGACATACATTTCAAATTCTAACCAAACGGCCTCAACGGATGCTTGATTGGTTCAACACTGTGCGTAAACGTCGACCTATCCCTGGACATGGAGTTTCTACAGGTAACTCGCCTTTCTGCACTGGGGCGCATTGCAAATGGCATGATGCTGATGTCGGTTATTGTGGTTCGCCTTGGCCCCTTCCTAACGTCTGGATTGGGACAAGCGTTGAAAATCAAAAGGCAGCAGAAGAGAGAATCCCGTTGTTACTACAAGTGCCAGCAGAAGTCCGTTTCTTGAGTTGTGAACCTTTGCTTGGATATGTTGATCTTGAATTTACAGCTCAATTTGAGCATCCAGACAACGAAGGGTACGGAGTAGAAGCTATAAAGGGCATAGACTGGATCATCGCTGGTGGAGAGTCAGGTATAAATGCAAGGCCAATGCATGAGAACTGGATAGAAAGTTTGAGGGATCAATGCCAAGAATACGGCGTGCCTTTCTTTTTCAAGCAGTGGGGTGAATTTGCTCCACATGGCGTTGAAGACGATGAAGACCCTGAATACTGGGTAGCGGACAACGGAATTGCTGGTCTGGTTCATTGCAGTATCCCGAGCGATCCGAGAGGCATGATTTACATGAATCGAGTGGGAAAGAAACGTGCAGGTCGCATGATAGATGGGCAAGAGTGGAACCAATTTCCGGATGGAGGGGAACGGGATGCAAGCAGGACGTGAGTTGGACTTGAAAGTTGCAAAGGCTCTTGGATGGAAGGTGTCCGAAGACGAGGGAATATTCTGCGATGAAGATGGCCATGTGCTTGATGAACCAAAATTTTCTACTACCTGGGAAGGCATGGGTCTTCTGGTGGAGGAATTAGCGAAAAAAGGGATTGCGATTCAATTAAATTCACGATTTGTAGATGGGGTGCTCATCGACTTCTTTTGCTTGGTCCAAGGAGCAAAATACTACCGTGGGGCAGTGGCAGGAAAAGCACCACATGCTGTATGCCTAGCGTTGCTCAAGGCTAATGGAATCGCTGTTTAACAAAAGAGAAAGAGTGGTAAACATGGATGTAAGCATGGACTGCAGTAGATGCGGCATGTCATGGTGTGAGTGTTGCCACGAATGTGGGATGCCACATAGAGATTGTGAAGGTTGTGAATGTCCGGAATGTGATCGATGCAAAAAATGTAAGAAAGGCATTCCAAAACCTTGAGGAGGATCTGGCGGTGGGTGCAAGCACAGTACCAGATGCAGAGTTGATCCAACGCACCAACGAAGAAATTGAGTATTACCACTTCATGATAAGTGAAATAGCTCGTTTACAAGGAGTCTTGGAAGACAAGAACAAGGTGTTAGTTCATGTGTCGAAGGAAAGAAAACAGAAACGTCTGAGGAAGCTTCAGGAGACTGTAAAGCTCATCGAATCTGCAGCTAATAGCATCACAGATGAGAGAGAAAAAACAGTTCTGGATGCCATCATGGATGGGGAGAAAAATTACATCATTGCCAATCAACTTGGTATGAGCAGACAGAGATACTACGAGATAAAGAGGTCGCTCATCAGCAATATGGCCTGGCTTATGTATGTCATTGATAAGAAATCGTGATGAGGTGATCAGATGATAACGCAAGATGAAGAGCTTTGCATGATGATCAAAGGAATGGCGTACCGTCAGCCAATCATTGATCGCCTAGATCGTCAGACTGAGAAGGGTATCAAGAAGTATGGACACACGATCGACAAGTCTGGGCACCTGAAGAGCATGGAAGAACGATGCGAGTATGCGTTGGAAGAAGCAACAGACTTGATTGTGTACCTAGAGGATTTGAGGACTCATACGAAGCAAATTGAGAACGAGAGAGACATGTATCTCGCTGAACTTCTCGCCATCAGAGATCTACTTATGGAGTGTTTGAGCGAAACAGCACCAATTGAAAAGATAAAATGGTCCAAGCTGACATTACATGATCTTGTTGAGATAAGAGCGTTAGCTGGAATCATTACATCAAAATACATTGCAACTCAAAAGCGTTTGATAACAGAGAGAATCGAGTCATAAAAAAGAAGCCCCCTCAACGGGAGCGAAGCCAAAATCATTATAAACTCTTTGAGGGGGTAGGCGGAAGTGGAACATCAACAATTAACATTGCCCGGTCTGCCTGAGATCGATGAGGAAGCGACGGCAGAGCAAGTAAAGCATGCTTTAGATTTGGCAAGAGACTTCATTAGGATGGGTTTTCATCCGGGAATTGAGACGGCAACCACTCCAGGTTACTCCATCATCCCACCGACTCAAACCAATGCATTCCACAGCAGTACAGAGAATGCAGCGGTGAAGAACGTTGACATTGAGACTGCACGCAGAAATCATGTACAGCGAATTATAGATGCTACAAAGCGATTGAGCAAAAGGGAAAGAAAGATCATCATGACAAGATGGTTTGGCGATGATGACGTTACCGATTTAGATGCTTATACAGAGTTGGATATGTCCCATGGGACTTTCTATAAATACAGAGCAAAAGCATTCTACAGACTTGCCTTTGCATTGAAAATGGAAGTCTACAAAAACGTAGAGACAACTTAGAGAAACATTGGAAAAAAACTAGAGGGAATCTGTACACATTTTCGCTTTTAACATGGTAAATTTATATCATCAGAAGAATATGAAATGAGCCACCTGAGCTAATTGGGTGGCTTTTCTTATGGGAGGTCAGCTGCATGCTCGAAAAGTGGCAATGCCATCATTGTGAAAAAGGATTCTTACTCATTGAGGAACAGGCAAAAGGGATTCCTGTGCACTGTCCATTCTGTGGAGAAACCGGAAAGCATGTGGAGGCCGTGACAGGGCAAAATCCTGATGAAGACCTAGAAAGCGATATGGGATGTCTCTGGCCAGGATACAACGATTTGGACAAGGTTTGTTACCTCATGAGCAGTGGACAAATTACACAAGAGCTAGCGAATGAATCTATCCGCGCTATATTGTGTGGAGAAAAACCAGATATGCAAAAATAGGCCACTCGTTACAGAGTGGCTTTTCTAGTGGAGCTGATCAAATGAGATTTTTTGCAAAGAAGTATGTGAAAGAACCGCCACAGAAGCTGCCAAAGGATCACAAGTGCTACGGATGCGTTTGGGTGAACTATCACGATAGCAAGGTAGTCTGTATGAGGATGCCATGTGTGAGAGAGAAGCCGGGAAAAGAGTAGTGCCTGGCGCACAGGGGAACATATGGGCACTGGCCCAACAAATGTGATGCGAGATCAAGGCTCAGGCCACTCGCCCTCTGTGCGGCGAGCACTGCTCGTCAGTTCTTCTTCTATCCCCCAGCCTACCGCCTTGGAAACGGGGCGGATTTTTTAAAATTTCCTGTGAAGGGAATCAAATATACTATGCCGAAAGTGATCATAGGAGGGATCGCCATGGCAAAGAAAACAATGGATGTTATACAGGAAATACTTGAACACCTTGATAAGTCGTTGGATGATGAAAGAGTAGACATTGGGCCAATTAGTCCCGAAAACCTTGAGATTTCATATCCAAGATGGTCAAGAGTGATACAAATGATGCTGGAGAGTGAATTAATTGAGGGATTTGCTCCAGTTAAGACCTTAGGTTCAACCTATACGTCATTTAAAGCAATTGATCCACGAATTACCCTAAGAGGGATACAGTTCTTAGCTGACAACTCGAACTTTTCAAAGTTGTACCGCGCAGCGAAAGAGATAAAAGATTGGATTCCAGGATTGTAGCACCCATGTGGTGCTTTTTATTTTGAGCGGCGTTGGGCAGCTGAATGAGCCCTCGGCTGGCATACAGAAGTGCGCTGGCTTATCCCGGGTGAGGATGAATTCGGCTCCCGAACGGTGGTTGAAACCGGAAATACAAGGAGGAGGGAGCAGATATGGATGGATGAAAGATATGTTGACCAGGAAACGGGCGAGATCGTTCGAAAAGAAACGAGAATCCTACACGGAAACCAATTTCTCAAAATCATAACACCGACAAAAGGTGGCCGCAGCATCAAGTTTGTAAAGACAAGAACGAGCCAAAAGGCAAAGCGCCGCATGTACAATCTGACTTCACATGAACGCGGCATGCTCAGCATCATCGCACTGTACGCTGCTCCTGGGACCAATGTTCTCTTGGGTGACGGTGAACGCGGGCAAAGAGGTCATCCTTTGACAGCACAAGACCTTTGTAAGATTGGCAAGTATTCAAAAACACAGGGATACCGGTTGATCCAGTCTCTGGTAGAAAAGAACGCGCTGGGCTTGATGAGCACAGAAGACGGACAAAAAGTATTCGTGGTGAACCCGGATTATTACTTAAATGGGAAAGAGGCTGACCTGGCCACATTGCACTTTTTCACGATAGACCCCCGACAGAAGCCGAAGCCAGATGAATCCTTGGGAGAGTAAGGACGAACCCACTTTTTTGCTGTCCCAGAAACAGCATGAAAATGACCCCTTTTTTCCCAAAATGAAAATCCCGCAGCCCTACTGCCACAAGGTCTACGAGAATTTCGAGAGTCAATATTCTTAATTCTATATACTAACGCCAGTGATGGGCAGAAACGTTTCTACTACATCCATCTTTACTGAAAAGAGGGAACCACATGCAAGGTCTCTATCAGCATTACAAAGGCACCGCATATGATGTATACGGCATCGCCAAGCACACCGAAACCGAGGTGGACCTCGTAGTCTATCGATCCACTACAACGGGATTGTGGTTCGCTAGACCTCTCGAAATGTTCACTAGTACTGTCGAACATCGAGGGGAAACCGTCCCTCGGTTCCAGAAACTGCCTGAGCCTGAACCTATCCACATTGATGAACAAGAAGAAGCCGAGTTCATCCAGGATTTCTTACTCAAGAACGGGTCAGGCATCATTTCAGTAGAAGACATCAAGCTGATCACGCAGGCTCAGTTCGAGTTTATGCGAGAGAAGGGTCTCGTGGTCGATGCTGACCAATAAGACCTGGAAGCGATTCGTTGATATCACACTGAAACTGCTCGATTCGGACACATTGGCATGTCCTCATTGCAACCAGCAGTTCAGCGAAAAGCACCTACAAGCTGAATTCAAGTCATTGCGATTCTGTTCACCTTGCGCTGGGTGGAATGGTGTAAATACTGAAATGGAGAAGAGGGCAGCTACAGCCACCCTCGGACAACATCAATGATTTGCACAGCAGCCAACAGGATAAGCAACATCATGTACACTTCAAGCATTCGCATGCACCTCCTTCTTGGGGGATTACTTCACATTCCATACAGTACTAGGTAACCCATCGAATCTTTAGGGCTTCTACTATAAAAGTCGTTCCATCTCGTGAATTAGTTGCGAAGAAAGGGACAAATGAAGGACTGGTAGATGAAGCCAGAACAAAAAGAAGCGTGAACCGTTGAATGAATGGGTAAGAATGATATGAATGTGTGAATCCCGCCTCTTGCCCCTGCGGAAGGCACCTTTTCCAATCGTTCGCTGCTTTGGGTTCCCTTCTAGCAAGTAGCTACTAATAGTAACTATAGAGGTGTCTAGGTTTAAAACGGCTGCATTATCGTGGCTGAATCGATGCGTGGGTGTACCAGAACGAGTCACGAAATTCGGGAGTCGTTGGGCGTTCGCAAACGTATACTTTTAAGTACAGTCTATAAAGCATACAATTCACGTCCGCAAAGGTGACTATAAATATTTATGAACGTTCGTAATAAAGGATTTACCTTTACGAACTTTCTTGCTATAATTTGGGCAAGAGATAAGTTCGTGGGGGGATTTGAAGATGGAACTCGGGTATGCTCGTGTCTCAGCGAAAGATCAGAATGAAGAACGTCAGGTAAAGAAACTCATGGAATTGGGAATTCAAGATCGATTTCTTTTCGTCGACAAGCAAAGCGGAAAGGATTTCAACCGTCCTCGTTACCAGGCAATGCGCGATATGATCCGAGAGGGCGACCTGATTTATATCGATGCCCTTGACCGATTGGGCCGTGACTACGATGGTATCATTAGTGAGTGGAAATATATCACACGCGAAGTAGGCGCAGACATAATTGTATTGGAGAATGAAACGCTGTTTGATAGTCGTAAGTTCAAGGCTATGGGGGATATTGGTAAGCTATTAGAGGATCAGTTCCTCTCGATGCTTTCGTATGTAGCCGAGCAAGAGCGTAAGAAGAACAAGCAGCGGCAGGCTGAGGGCATTGCGATTGCCAAGGAGAATGGCAAACATCTTGGTCGCCCAAAAGTAACACTGGACGCTTTGACAAAAGAGCAGCGTAAACAATTCGAAGCTCTCTATCCAAAGTGGAAGAGCGAAGAGATAACAGCCGTCCATTTCATGAATGAACTTGAGCTGAAAAAGACGACGTTTTACAAGATCGTGAAGGAATATGAGCAAACAGCATAACGATTTCAGAAGACTCCGTGTGGGGTCTTTTTTTATTGCTCATAACGAAAGGGAGGCAATTAACATGAATTTTGGTCAAGCGATTGAGGAATTGAAGATGGGCAAGAAAGTGGCGCGAGCTGGATGGAACGGCAAGGGAATGTGGCTGACGTATGTGCTGGCATGGTCCTACAACCCTAGCGGCTCCGTCGCTTCGTTAGGACTCGAAAAGTTACCGTGGATTGGGATGAAGACGGCGGACGATAAGTTCGTTCCGTGGCTCGCGTCCCAAACAGATATGTTGGCCGAGGACTGGGAGGTAGTGGAATGATTAACAAGGTGAACGTGAAGCTGAAGAAGCTCCACCCAGACGCAGTGCTCCCCAAATACGCCAAGGCTCTCGATTCGGGATTCGATCTATACGCTATCGAGGATACAGTCATTAGTCCAGGTCATTCAGCCAAGATTCGCACTGGGATTGCAGTAGCATTACCTCCAGGGCACGAGATACAAGTCCGCCCTCGATCCGGTGTGAGTGACAAGACAAAACTACGGGTATCGAATGCACCAGGAACATGTGACGCAGGCTTTCGTGGGGAGATATGCGTCCTCATCGACAACATCGCGCAGCTCATGCCTTCATGGGTGGTTGATGGTGAGCTCAAGTTCAGGGAGACGAATGAACTGCTTGGCATCGATGGCAAGCCAACCAATTATCTGCCAAATGGTCTTGAAGGAGAAACGTTCTTTGAACGTACCTATGTGATCAGAAAAGGAGATCGGATAGCACAAGGGGTATTGGCGAGTGTGCTGCAGGCTTCTTTCGAAGAAGTAGATGAACTGGACGAGACAGAACGAGGCACGGGTGGCTTTGGTTCGTCTGGAACCAATTGACCAAATATAGCCATGGTTTTAACTCATTTGACCGAATCTGAGTGTATTCGTACCAACGAACAGGAGAACGAGCTAATTTCATGGTTTAAAACGCTCAAATAACCATGCACAGAGCATAGAAAGGAGTGAATGAGCATGGCAGCCAAAACAGAAGTCGGTAAAGCGAGGCAGAAAGAAGCGTTGATGGAGAACCGCGTAGACGCCCCTAACCTCAAGCATGGCGTGCCGGGGTTCCTCCAATCAGGATTGCATCCATGTACCAAGTGCGTGAAGCAAAAGAGTTGCGATCGATTCGAGAAGGGCTCTGACTGTTCATACCTGGCAGAGTTCCAGAAAAACGTCGAAGATCGGATCATGGACCTCGACTACATTGAAGAACAAGATCGCATGATGGTTCAGGTTCTATCCAAGGACATGGCTGGGATTGCCCTGTGTGAAATGTATTTCTCTGTAGAGGGTATGATCATCCATGACAGACGTAAAAAGCAGCTGTCCGCACAGCCACTAGTTGGCACCTACAATGAACTGAAGCGTTCTGTACGTGAGACCATGAAGTCTCTCGGCATCGGGCCTACTGCAAGGGCAAGGCTCAAGATGGAACAGGTGAACGTAGTCAAACAGATACAGGAGATGGGGCTGGATGACGACAAGACGGTGACGGAAGGAACGGAATTCCTCGATGATTAGGTTTGCCAAGGAGATCCGAACCAAGATCGATGCCCTTGCAAAGAAAGATCCCAAGAAAGGTAAGAAAGCACTCGATATCCTCCAGGATTTCGAGCAGTTTGCCACCAGATGTCTGAAGATCAAGACTAAAGAGGGAGCCATCGTTCCTTTCGGGCTAAATGAAGCCCAGAAACGATTTGCTCAGCTTGTATTCGACCGAATGGCGACAGGCAAACCAGTGCGGATCATTATCTTGAAGGCCCGTCAGATGGGGTTCTCCACAGTGACTGAGGCCATCATTTACTATCTAACGTCAACACAAGAGGCAAAGAACAGTTTCATTGTTGCCCAAGACTCCAAAGCATCTGAGAACCTCTATGAGATGTTCAAGACGTACTATGAGAACGTTCCAGTGCTGTACAAGCCCATGCGGAAACGGAACAACTCACGCAAGTTGACATTTGAGAATCCAACAGCACTTGAATCGATGCGACAGAAGAATCCCGGATTGAAATCACAGATCACGGTTGACTCAGCGGAAGCAAACGTCCTTGCTCGTTCTGGCACCATCCACTACGCACACATTTCCGAGCTGGCATGGTGGCCCGAAAGTAAAAAGAGCAAGCATATGTTGGCACTGATGAACTCACTATCTGATGCAGCCGGCACACTCTGTATCATCGAATCCACAGCAAATGGTATCGGGGAGCATTATCAGCAAATGTGGGAGAAGGCAGAGAATGGCGAAAATGACTTCATTCCTCTGTTCTTCGCATGGCATGAGTTCCCGACATACCGTGAGGAGTTCGAGTTTGAAGAGGAAATGCTGGAGTTTGCAGCCAGCCTGACAGAAGACGAGAAATTCCTGCAGCGCCGGTTCAATCTCCAACTAGAACAATTAAAATGGCGTCGATCGACAATCCGAAACAAATGTGATGGCGACGTCAAACAGTTCCAGCAGGAGTACCCTTCCTTTCCAGAAGAAGCGTTTCTAGTTTCAGGTCGGGCTATCTTCGACCAGCGCAAAATTCAAGAGGGCATGATGAACGCACCAGAACCAATTCATGAAGATTTGGATGGTGCTGTTTTGGTTTGGGCCGAACCTGAAGAGGGAGAACTATACGATATGGGCGCTGACGTTGCTGAAGGTTTGGATGATAAAGATACGGACTCATCCACTTTCTGCATATACAAGCGGAGTACTGGCGAACAGGTAGCAGAGTTACAGCTCAAAGCAGAACCATACGAGTTCGCTGAGATCCTCAATGAGTATGGGCGCAAGTACAACAATGCATTACTTGGCGTAGAGCGAAACAACCATGGTCATGCCGTTCTTTTGGCACTCATACAGATTTTCGACTATCCCAACCTGTATGAGCACAAGGATTACGATCAAAAAGGGAACGCCGAGAAGCGACCAGGCTGGCCCACAACATTAAAGACACGTCCGATTCTAGTTGAAGAGTACCGTCAGTCATACGCAAATAACGAGATACCCATAAAGTCGCGTCGATTACTCGGAGAGATGAGAACGTTCGTCAAGAAGAACGGCAAGGCCCAGCATCAAGCAGGATGTCATGACGACATTCTATTTGCAGCTATGATCGGCTGGGAGATGCGAAAGCACCACCATACTGGACACATGCCTTATTTCTTCTACGCCAATACAGTAGAGCGCTAGTGTCGGTCACTTCTGCCATTCCAGAACTTTCTAACCAGATTTAAAAGGTTGACCGACGATTCAATTCCAACAATTACAGTGAATATGGCAATGATAGTCTCTTTCATAAGGGCTTTCCTCCTTTCGCCAGTCAATATAAGAAGAGCACTCAGATTCCTAACAGCCTCAGTGAAGAGGATCTACATAAATAAAGCCGGAAGTTCAAAGTTCACTCCGGTTTTTAATGAAAAAGTGCTCTTATAGGGTTGTTGTTAAAATCCGAGTAAAAAACGATCAAAAATCGAATTTTTCGAAAGGAGGTGAATTTGATGGGGTTACTTGATCTATTACCATGGCGTAAAAAAGGAGCATCCACACATGCAGGAACCCAAACCCGCAGTGGCGGTGCCCACCCATTCCAAGCTTTTGCTCAATATGTACCCAACAAGGTAAACGTGGATCTGTATAGCCAAATGCGCGAAGCGATCCCTGTCCTGGATGTCGGCATACAAAACTTGCGTCGACTGATTGGAGTTCCAAAGATCAGTGTCGGACCACCTGGCTCACGGCGACAGAAGGAATGGGAAAGCTGGCAACGGACGGTGAAAGTAGGGAAGACAGGGAGAGGATTCGCGACATTTATCTCCTCATTCAATGATGCACTCATTCAGAACGGATACAGTGCAGCCGAAATCCTTCCTGTACGTGGCAAGAAGGACATTTATGCTTTGATTCCTATCGACGGCACGATCCTGACCATAAAAGATACAGAGGACCCAACAGATTTGGTATTGGCAGAGCGTCGACCATTAGATCCAGAGCCAGTTCCGTACCCGATTCCGGAGTTGATACTATACTCAGCATACGAGGCAACCCCAAAGAATCCGTATGGACGCGGACTTCTGACAGGATTGCCTTTTTTGACGGACATTTTGGCGAAAATCTTTTATGCTACTGGCCGAAACTGGGAACGGTTCGGTGATTTGAAGTACAGCGTCGATATCCAACTTCCAGATGGGATTACACCAGACCAGGCAAAAGGATTCATTGAACAAGCTGAAAACTCGTGGGCTTCGGCCATGGCTAAGACTCGATCTGGAAAGGTGCAGGATTTCATTGCCACTAACGTCAAAGTAGCTGTTATTGGGGCGGACGCTAAACAATTGGAAATGGAAATACCTGTACGCACCATTTTAGAGCAGGTTGTGGCCAAGATTGGTTTACCTCCATTTGTATTTGGCTTCTCTTGGTCGGCTCGAGACACTATGACTAAATCACAGGCTGATATACTGACCTCGCTGATCGATGACTGGCGTGAAATGATCACACCATCAATCGACCAAGTTGTAGAGTGGTGGTGTCGATTCCGTGGTTATCCTGTTCAGTATGAAATGGAGTGGCCAGATGCTTCGTTACAGGATATCGAGGGCATGGCAAACGCCGAGCTTACCCAAGCGAGAGCTGAGAACCAACGCCTGCAGAACATCATGCTGGCTCGAGACCTGGAAGAGCAAGGCTACATTGAACCGGATGTCGCTGAACACATCGTAGAAAATCAGCGGGGAAAAGGTAGCAGGCAGGCAAGGACAAAAGCAAAACGTCTCCAGAAAAACGCGAGCGACGATACGGACCCTGAGCGATTGCCTCAAAAGCTGCGGGATACTCGCAAAATAGATCGTGTTGCAGCTAAATTTGAGCAACAAACGACTGCTGGGCTGAAAAAGGTGCGGCAACGTCTATTTAAGTTCATGGACAGTCGTGCTGAAAAGGCTGCAGGAGTCAAAAGCATCGACATTGAGGATATCCGCCAGGTAGTTGAGGAAGAAATCAATGCATTCATTGCGGCAACGATTGGCGAAACGGCTGGATACACCTCTTTCTATGATGTGCTCATCAGAGCTGCAGCGATTTCTGGTTTTGAATCAGCAGTTGAAGATATCCGGCGATCGATAAACGAGGATGCCGACGTTCGTAGCCAGTTTGATTTCTCTGCTGAGTATGTGCGGCAGTTACGTACTCAGGGCATGAATATCGTCACAACGGAAGCCAAGAACCTGAAAGACGTCTGCCGGGATATCATGGAACGTCACGCTGCAGTAGGTGACAACCCAGAGCGCTGGGCTACCTCCCTGCAAAGCGAATTAGCTGGGCAGTTGGACGAAAAACGATGGTACTGGCGTCGCCTTGGTCGCTCGGAATCGGCAATGATGTTTGATCGGGCTTCAGAAGAAGAGTACGCAGCCCAAGGCATTGATTTTGTGAAATGGATCATCTCGCCTGATGCCTGCGATGTCTGTCGAGCACATGCAAACAAGGTTTTCCCGTTACGCGGATCGCCACGGACCGTGTTCGATACTCACCCGCATTGCCGTTGCCGAAAGATGGCTGTAACGATCGACACGGCGGAAGAAGCACGGCAAGCTGGTGTCCTGGATTACTTTGAGCGTACTAATACGCCGAGAAAGGGGGTGAACAATTTTGAGCAAGGAAATCATTCGAAAAAGCATGGTCATGAAAGGTCTTGTGGGTGTAGCTAAGTCGGTTTCAGAGAATGACTTGGCCATCATCAATAGCATGACTCGCCGAGAGTTTAAGTCAGAGGAACTGTACGTGTTTCCTGTTGTGTGCTGCGATTCTCGACTAGACCGCGACCAGGACCGATTTACAAAAGATGCATTGGAGCACATGGCCACTTTAGCAAAGGGCGTTACTGGAATCTTTGATCATTCCTGGAGCGCGCTAGGTCAGACTGCAAGAACGTATAAGGCTGAGGTGCGTGTTTCTCAAGATGACGGCGAGTACGAACTTCTAGCGTGGGCGTACATGCCAGTCAACGAGAAAACGCAGCCTATCATCGATGCTATTGACGCTGGGATATTGAAAGAGGTCAGTGTTGGATTCGCCTATGATGGCCTGCAATGCTCGGTTTGTAAGCAGAGCTACTTTGGTAGCGATTGTATGCATATCAGAGGTCGTGAATACGAGGGGCAGAAGTGTTTTACCTGGATCACTGGCGTGAAAGAGTGGTACGAGTGGAGCTTTGTTGCTGTTCCAGCACAACCGCGTGCGGGAGTAGAAAAAAGCTTCCGGGATAAGAAAGAGGACGAAAAATTGAAGAGCCTTGAAGGAGGAAACGAAGTGGAAAAACTATTTAAATATCTCAAGTCACTGGGCCTGGAAGTCAAAGACGACGACCATGCCCTTTCTATTGTCAAAGGGTGGAAGGAGCAAGCTGATGGAGCTGAAAAAGCTGCAGGTGATCTGGAAACTACTAAAACCGCCTTGACTGATACGGAAAATAAGTTGAGAACAGCAGAAGAAGCTTTGAAAGCTGCACCCGATTCTGCCATGGCTGCGGCGGGTCAGAAATTCTTCGATGACACTCGCAACGAGATTGTTCGTTTAGGCGGGCTGCTCGGGGAAAGCGCAAAGTCGTTGGAAATCGTCATGAAGAGCGTAAAAGACATCGACACATTGTTGGAAGTAAAGAAGGACTATGAGCAGCGTGTCGATGAGAAGTTCCCACTTACCCCACAAACAAAAGGTGCACCTGGCGAGGATAAAGATACTGCAGCTGATGTCGATCTGAAATCTTACTCTGTTTAATCAATTCAATTATCAAGGAGGTAATTCACTATGATGGGTGGCATTTCGAACAAGAATGTCTTTAATGCAGTAAGAAACTTTTCTACTACGCTTACGGTTGCAGACCAAGGTAAGGCTGTATCTATGACAGGCAACAACCAGGTTGGCGTAGGTACTGATGGTGCAACTTTCGTGGGTGTTCTGGAACGTGTAGAAAAGGACGGGGCTTGCCGCGTTCGCTCGTTTGGAAACGTAGAGGCACTGTATACAGGAACTATTGTACTTGGTGACCGTGTAGTTGTCAGTGGTGACGGCAAAGTGAAAGCAGCGGGTACTGCGGTGAACGGCCGTGGTTTTGTATCTGCCATCGATGCTACAGCCAAAATCGCAACAATTGAACTGTAATTATAACCAAAAAGGAGAAATGCATAATGACAAAGGCAATGAAAGCATCTGACCTGAAGCAAATTAGTATCGAAAAAGGGATGTATCAGCAAGCCATCGTGAAAAACGTGTACCTGAACGACATTCTTGAGGTAGAAGACCCTTCCGTCAATTACAAAGGAACGCCTTTTGAAAACACCTCAGCCTTGCAGCGTCAGCTGGTGTCTCGTGGTATTAAAACCTTTGGAGCACAGGCAGATCGGGTGTCAAAGTTCTTCGAAACGGACGACAATCGACTGTTGTTCCCGGCAGTAATTGAAGCATCGATCCGCAAAGGCTTGAACGAAAACAACATCATTGAACAACTTGTCGCAACCACAACCAATCTAGCCGATAGCGACACCTACAAGGCAATGATCTGGGAGGAAGACCCAGCAAGTGAAGAACTCCGCCGCGTGACTCAAGGTGGGCCATTGCCTGAAACCAACATCACACTTGGAGATAAGGAGATCACGGTCTACAAGTATGGTCGTATGCTAGTCGGTACCTATGAAGCATTGAAAAATCAAAAGCTGAACGTTTACCTGATGAAGCTGCAACAATTCGGATACCGCCTTGCATTGAATGAGGTTGAGGCTGCTATCAATGTCCTGATCAATGGTGATGGCGGCGTTGCTGGTGCGGATACCTACAAGATTAGTGAGCTGGGCGGAACTGCCGATAAGATGGCATTTGAACCGTTCGTCAGATTCAAAGGTAAATTCAAAGACGGTTATCACCCTAACATCTTCTTAATGGAGGAAGGGCTCTATACCAACACCCTGTTGCTCCCTGAGTTCAACAACGCACTCTTGGGCTACCGATTGGCTGTTACAGGCGAGCCAGATAAGGTATTGGGCGGCATGCCAGTACGCTGCGACAAAGTACCAAGCAAGAAAATGATCGGAATTGACACTCGTTTCGCACTCAACCGAGTAATTGCAACACCTCTGCGAATCGAGTACGACAAGCTGATTGACACGCAAGTAGAACGTTCAGCGATTTCGTACGCTGGTGGATTCGAAATTCTGGACCCACAATCCCGCAAAATCTTGAATACGGGCGCGTAACCACTAAGGTTGCGCGTCTTTATTTTCCGATAAGGAGCGATTTGGATGAGTAAAATTGTCGTTACCCCAAGCGAGAAAAACAGACTTTATATCCACCCGGATACAAAGCAAGAGTTTCCGTCAGGTAAAGCGGTAGAAACAGAAAAGGATTGGTTTGTCAGCGCGAAACTAAACATGGGCCACCTTAAAACGGTTGAACATGCAGGACATCCAGAGGAAGCACCGGCAGAGAGCCCAACCTCAGAAGAGCCACTTTCTCTGGAAGCGTTCGAGAAGCTTAACGCTGCAGACCAAAAGAAAGAACTACTACGCCTGGAATTAGCAGCTGACGACAAAGACGATGCGCTTTTAAATAAAGAAAGCCGTGTTGCGCTCTACGCTGCACACTTGAATGGCGCTGATGCTTAATGTACACCACGGTTGATGCAATCAAGACGCGATTTGTCATCGTTGGAGACAGTGAGGATGAACGAATCCAAAGCGTGATTGATAGGACGAGCGCGTTTATTAGTCAGCGCTTGAGTACACCACCTGATCTGGACCCTGCCCTCGCCATCGTGTTGCCGATCGCTGCGGAGGATATCTGCGCGGGTGAATACCTGCTAGCTGTAGCTGGAGAGAACGCGATCGATGGACCACTTGATATCAGCATCCTGAAACTTGGACCAGATCCGGATAAGATAGCCAGGCTAGGAAATTCACTCGTTCAAAACGGATGGGCAAAGCTTACTACCTGGCTCAAGCCCGAAATACCCGTGTTTGTTGGTTATTTCAAGGCGGTGGACGGATGAATAAGACCGCCCGAAACATCATGAAGCAAGCCCGGAAGCGTGGTCAGGTGGTTACCTTCATATCAGAGGAGAGCACCACGCGCTGCCCTTGCTGGTCTTCTGACTTTCAGCAATCAGACGTTGCGTGGCATGAAGCGAATCCAGATGCTGCTGAATGTAACGATCAAGGATTTCTTTTTTCACCAGCAACGACTGTAGAGGCAAACGTCTTCATCATTCCGTACGCAGCCACTTCAAGGACAGAGATACCCGTTTACAGTCACTTCATCGAGAAGCTGGGACCTGTAAAGAATGACGACCACCTGCTGATCACTCCTGAAATGCCAGCTAACGCAAAATGGCTGGAGTGGTCAGACGCTAAGTGGCATGTATACAATCCGATTGCGGTACCCATTGGGTCTAGCACAGGCGTTTGGTTAGCTCTTGTCAGGAGGGCGTAGGCATGCAATTTGATGTTGATTTCAGCGGGCTTCTTGCTAAGATGCAGCGTGTAAGCCAGGCGGTTCAGCAAGCTGTGGAGGACACATCTGCAAAGGCGTCTGAAGAAATCCACGAAAAAGCGATCGAGTACGCATCCGGACCGATGAATCCCGATTGGAAAGCCCAGCAAGCCCGGACAGCAAAACGGGATAACGTTCGTAATGGTGGCAAGCGTGTAGTCAAGGTCTTTAAAGACAACGCCGAATACTTGTGGTACCGCGAGGTCATGCATGAAGGAAAAGGCGATGCGCCCTGGCCTGTTTCGGTCAACACCGGGACATTTCGTAGAGCTCATAAGCGCGAACGCGTTGGCAAGGGCGTGTGGAGAGTATATGGAGACAGTAAAATCTCCAGGTACTTCGCCTATGTTCATGATGGCACTATTCGTATGAAGGGGCGTCCAACGATCGGCAAGGCTGTTCAGGAATTCAACCAATCAGGTCGAATCAAGCAGATTGGACGGGCTATGCTCCAAAAGCGGATGCAGGGGGTGAGGTAGAGTCATGGTTGAACAAGTAATTTTGGATATGATCAGGAAGGCTCTGCCTAACTACTGCAGGTGTGCTGCCGGGCGTCCAGCGGTCAAAGACAACCATATCCACATTGACGACGAAAAGATCAAGATTCCTCTTGAGAAGCCCGTCGTCTTTTTTGTTTTGGATACGGGTTTTGACAATCCCACAGGGTATGGTCATAACGAGCGGCTGAAAGCAGTCGACCTAGACCAATCAGAATTTGTGTTTGAAAAGAGCGCAGAGCTGGTCAAGGGATATTCGATTTACTGCTGGATTCCCGTTGCTGGCAAGTACGGCGGCGAACTCACGCGCATTCGAATTTTCGATGCGTTACAAGATGCTTTTGCATTTGAAGACAGTTTTGCCTTGAAGTTCGCAAGAGACCAAGAGCTGCCCCGTGACGAGGGAGCTACTCAGGCGATCTTCGAGTTAACATACACAGGAAAAATGACCAAAGAGCGGAGAGAGGCAGGATTTACTGAAATCAGCCTCTCTCCTTCTTTTGAGTAAAAAAGGAGGGAAAACCGTTGCTCTTACTACGAAGCAATTTTAAGATGACGAGCTCACAGTTGTCATTCGGGACTGGGCGGGGAGTTGTGTTGATCGGTAAATCGAGCGCGGCAGTTGAATTGACGAGAGCAAGCGTGCTGGCCGATGCAGTCACAGATGTAGGCGAAGGTACAAATCTCGCCAAAATGCTAAATGGAGCAATGAAGCAGCGCCCACGTGTTGTTTACTACAAGGGAGTAAGCGGGACTGATCCAGTTGCTGCAGGTGATTACAAAAAAGCTCTGATGAAAGGTGCAGAAGCACCAGGAGCCTACTTCTATGTTGTAGATGACACAACAGAGGCAACCGTTGCAGAGGTAAAGGAGTTTCTATCTTGGTGCGACACAAACGCCATTCGTGCAGTCGTATCAGTCGGTGGAACTGCGACACTTGTATCAAATGCAGCCCATTATCGCATTTGGATCTTCGATGATGTGTTCGCAGATTTTGCCGGCAATGATGTGCCTGCCTTTGAAACTGCTGCGGCGGCAGTTGCTGCAATTTCAAATGAGAATGATCTGTCAATGCCATTCGGAGGCATCCGGATTAATGGGTATGCGCTCAAAACCGTGAAACATATTGATACACTCCGTACCCAAACAGAAGCCGGCTTGATGTCTTTCATCCAGAGCGGTACGCAAATTGAGATCTTCCAAGGAACGACCAGTTATGTAGATGCACCTGACAATGAAGCTGGATTGAAAGATCCGGAAGTCGTTTGCACAGTGGATGAGGTAATCACGAATGTAGAGCGGACCATCTACAACAAGCACAACCGGACGAAGATTTCCCGTCTTCCTGACATCAAGGACTCGGTTTACTCCGTCCTTGCGGAATTGGCCACTCAAGAAAAGATTTACCCACCTGACCCAGATCGAATTATGGCCGAGCCAGACGCAACAACACGAGGAAAGGGTAACATCAAATACCACTTCAATGTTATCCCTGGACTCAAAGAACTTGAGATTGGTGTAACGGGCGAAGTAACTGCCCAAAACACGTAAGGAGGTGAGCACCAGTGGGTCAAACACAATTTGCAGCAGGTGCTAATGAGCAGGTTTTTGTTGAGCATGATGGTGATAAGGTGTATGCCGTACAAAGCCATAGCTTTGATGAGAACACAAACGTGACACTACAGCATGGTTATGGTAGCCAGGAAGCAATCGGACAAACAAACGGGGCAAAACAATACTCAATAACCCTTGAAACAGCAATCGCCCTGAAGTATGACGATGACACCTTGCCACTATACCTTTTGCTGCGTGAACCAGGTTCAGAGATCACTCGGTATATCGGAAAATGGAAAACAGTGTTCAGCGGACTGACCTTTTCGAATCATCGAGAAACGGGTAATCTCCAAAACTTTGGAGAAAGCATCACACTAACCGCGACCAAGCGTCAGGATTTCTTCAAAGGAAAACCTATAGCATTTGATACAGCGAATAAAGCATTAGGAAGGTAGGGACAGACATGAACGTGACTCAGGAGTTAAAAGTCCTGCGGCTCGGTCAGCCTCCCGAAATGCGCTTTAAGACCGGGGATGAGCAAACCCCGGTCTTTGTCTTGCGCGTTTTGACGGAAGCAGAGGGCTTAGAGGCTATTATCAACACTCAAAAATACCTGGAAGAGACGCCATTACCACCTCAATTATACGAACACATTCTGGATACTGAGAGAATTGCGATTGCCATCAAACATCCAGATGGAAAGCGATATTTCAGCAATGGTTCTGAAATGAGAGACAAATTTTCTGAGGAGCAGGTAGGCGCGCTGCTGGGAGCTTACAAAGGGCTGCTTATCCACTATAAAACGCTGGACGTTATCTCTGATGAAGACCTCAAGACTTTGATTGATGGTGTTGCTGCGGGAAAGCTCCTGGAGAGTATTTGATCTATCGGATGTGTAAAGATATCGGGGATTTTCGTCCGTTGAACGGATCAGGTACTCTCAATGATCAACAAATGCTTTGGCTGTACGTGATGCGCTCTGCGGAGCAGATCAAAGAAGCGCGGTACATGTGCGACACATGCAGGACCGACAGAGAATTAGGCACCCACAAGCCACACGACTGCCCTTCATGCGGGAAAAAGGTGATCAACTTCGCAGATCCAAATCGAGAGGAAAAACTTAAGGTCTACATTGAGCAACAACGTCAGATCAAAGAGAAAGAAGCAAATGAAGCACCAAGAGAACGCGAACGGATCGAGGCAGAATTAGAGGCTGAATTAGAAGCAGAGAACGGTGGAGAGGAGGGAGAGCATGACGCAGGCAGGGAAGAAGGCTGACGTTGAATTTATCATCGCTGGTGATGATAACGTCACACAGATTTTCAGAGGGATTGCTAACGAGCTCCAGGGTGTGCAGAACCAGACACGACGCACCGGCAGAGAAGTTAACACGGAGCTTGACAACATGGGCTCATCTGCTCGAAAAGCTGGCGACGGTGTTCAAACAGTGGGCGATCGGCTACGAAACGTCAGCCAAGGAATCGGCGGATTAAAACGCATGAACGACGAGCTGGAGAAAACAGACGATAAGGCACGAACTGCTGGACGGGAAATGGAGCGGGGATTTCGTGAAGGCGGACGAGCTGCAGACCAGGCTTCCCAGCGAGTCGCCCTCTTAAAGCAGCGGGTCACGGAGGTACACCGTGAAATGCGCGGTATGTTTGATGCCATGAACCATGGTACAGCTGGGTTCCAATCATTCCTCGGTGATCAGATCCGCCGGGGCGTTTATGTCGGCGGTTTAGCTGTTACTGGCCTTGGTGTCCACAGCGTAAACAAAGAGGTCAACAAGGAATATGAGTTTGCCAAGCTGGGCGCTGTATTGAAATCCAACTACTATGAGAACGGTGCATTTGACGAGAAATCGTACAAAAAGGATTTTGATGTACTCACAGCCTACATTCAGGAGCAAGGTTTTCGGAAAGATCGCGAAGCTGATACGTTCGCCTTAATCGGTATTGCGACTGAACTTGCCAAAAATAACATGGACCCCAATCAGGTCATGGCTGCTCTATCTGTTGTATCTGATTTCGCTCAAGCAACAGACCTTGATCCAGATGTCGGAGCTAAGTACCTGGCAAACAAAGCAGAAGCGGCAAAGATGGAGTACACACCAGAGACGTTCGAAAAGCTGGCGGACCAGTTTTTGACCACGGTTGACATGTCCTCTCTTGACCCGCGAGACCTGCTATATGCAGAGCGGTATACTGACTTCGCGAATGCTATGGGTGGCGTTGACTATGCAGTCACACAGGCCATGCAGGTAGCTTTATCAAAAATCAGCGTGGACGGAGAGAAAGCCGGTACTGCACTCCGCACCTTGTTTTTGGAGAGTACACAGCTGAGTGTTCCTGATTCAGCATTGGATCGAGCATCATCCACAGGGCTTGCAAAAAAGGTAGAGAAGCTCATTGCAGATTTTAATAAAATCAATCTCGCTGTAGAGAAAGATTCTTCTGTATCAAAAGCGGACAAAGGAACCGAGAAGATCATCCGTAAGACAGCATTACTCAACCGACATATGGACACGATGTCTTCTGACGAACAGATGGAAGTCAGCGCGATGCTATTCGGAAAGGAAGCGGCGTCTGTTGGTACCATCTTTGCTGGGGCAGATTACAAGGAGTTCTTAGGCTATATCGATACCATTCGGGATAGTCACGGAATCACCAAACGATATGCTGACGATCGCGCTGATACACGCAAGGGGCAGATTGTTGCACTTGGTAAATCAGTAGACGAGATTCAAGCTAAGATAGGTCGGTCCATGCTGCCCTTACTCGACGCCACTAGCTCGCAATTGCTCAGCATTGCCACTGAGGGCAAATTTAGCTTTGATGAGATCAGCAAAGGTGTTGAAAAATCAGCTGTACTTCTTTCGAAGGAGCTCAATCCTGAGATTGCTGAGGCTTTCAAAGGACTATCTGACTTGGCCATCAACGGCTTTCAAGTGGGGGTTAGTCTGACGCCGTTAGCGACAGGTGCAGGAAAGGCACTCATTAACCTTTTAAACGGGGATATCGGCGGGGCAACAAAAGAAGTTGTCCTTGCACTGGAAGCGACAGACTTGAAAATCGAGAACTTGCCCGGCGAGTTACAAGGTTTGGCAAATGCTGCTAAGAATGCAGCCATCTTCTTAGGAGCTATGATTGCAGTAGATAAAGGTATTCAAATGGCCGAAAATGGTAAGAAAATTTGGGATGCTGGCAGAAAGATTGGCGAAGTGATCACTAACAAAAAGACTGGCGGCTCCCTAACAGATATCGCTAGTGACAAGGTAATCAAAGCTTCGGTAGTCAACGTATATGGCAATTCTGTTTTTGATGGATCTAACGGCGGAGGCCCTAATAGGTTGCCAGCAGGGGGTGGGGCAACAGGCACTGCTGGTCGTGCTGTTGGAGGAGGAGCGATTGTAGAAATTGCAGCGACTGTAACTGGCGTTTTAGCTGCTCTTGGCTTGGCAACTTTGGTAAGCACTGTAGTTGCCGATGTGACTGAAGAGGTTACAGGAATTAAGGAAGAAAAGCGTAAGAACGATGCTGCTGGTGCAAGTAAATGGTACTCTATGTCGTACAATAGCACCTATTATGGCAATTCTCCTGGGGATTCTGCGCAATATCGCAAAGAAATGAAAACTGTTGGTGACATGTTAGCGGGATACCGTAATCGCGTAGATAACGAAACACTAAGCAGCATTTCGCAGGAATTGTGGAATGAAGCAGAGAAAAACATGAAAGATCAAAAACGCCACATTTTTGGTGACAACGTCCAAGATGCAGCTGCGTATGTTGACCGTCGAATAAACAAAATAAGAAACATGTCTGATATAGAAGATGCGGAGCAAGAAAAAACATTAAGACGACAAATGGCGCCAGAATGGGAAGAGCAAAGGAAGCTTCGCAATTACTATGACGGAATGCCATCAACCGGAATGTGGCCAACACCAGAAGCATCCTCAAAAGATCGCACTCAACTCATCCGCGATTTAGAAAGCGATCCTTTTGTTAAAGGGAGCTACAAACGCCAAGTCCTTGATGAAATCACACAAAAATCAACGGCACAAACGCAAACAACCAATGCACTGATCCCTACATTATTGTCAGAGCTGAACAAACTGCAACAACAGCCTATTCAAGTCCACAATGACAATAATCTACGGGTAATAGTAGAAGATAACAGGGCCGTTCAGGTGAGCTCAGAAAACATAACTAGCTACGCCAATCGAACGTATAATGATAGAACATTGACCCCACAGCAAACTGTAAAAATGAGACAACTAGAGTAATGTCGATATGTGTCGTAAAGTATTAGTGATTTTGTATCATTTGTCATGAGATAATCGACCCATAGGAAAACTGGAAAGGGTTGGATTTCATGAAAAACCTATTGATACTATCATCATTTGTACTTGTATTTTTTGCAATTACAGGCTGTGGATCATCTAACTCAGCCACCCCATCTACTCAAGAAGCTTCTACTAACCAGAGTACATCCTCATCCAGCGAAGAAGAAGCTAAGAAAAAAGCTGAAGAAGAAGCGAAGCAAAAAGAGATAGATGCAGCTAAAAAGCAAGAAGAAGCAGCTAAAGAAAAGGCAGTAGAAGAAGCAAAGGCAAAAGAAGCTGCAGAATTCGAGAAGTACAAAATCGCAACTTACATGACGCTGTTTGTACCAAAACTAGATGAATTAAATGGAAATGGGCAAGGGGCTGAGTTCCCTTCTACAGCAACTGAATTTATAAAAAGTAAAATCCACTTGTTCCCGGCTACTGGGGAGAAGATCACCGAAACAAAGAAGCTGGTTGACAAAAATGTCCAATTCAAACACTTGAACAAGAACATTACAAAATACACGGGTGCTATGTTTAGCGACAAAGGGTACGTTGTAAGTATTGAAGAAGTTGAACAAACAGAGATAGGTACTGTCTCTGTCTTACACGTTTTAAATGATGAACAAAATAGTTACCAAATTGTATACCCCGGAGAATTGGATATTTTTGAAGAGGATTTGGTGGAATTTGTAGGTGTTCCAACATTGGTTTCGGGATTTGAGAATGTTAGCGGTGGACACACCAACGTTGTAATGTTAGTTGGTAGCTATGTTGGAAAAAGCAAATAATTTTCTTAACGCCCACTATTGGGCGTTTTTTAATTGGGGTGATAAACTCATGACCCTTCGTTTTGAATCAAGCCTGGGTAACATGATATGGCCATACAATCCAAAGCAGATCAGCTTTTCGAGCACAAAGCTCATTGTGGAGCATGAGTACCCGCATCGATCAGGAGCTGAGACAGAGGATATGGGCCGCAAGTCGATGCGCGTAGACGTGAGCGGCGTTTTCTTACAGGAGCCTGCTGTACCATCTATAAACCCTCAAGTCTTAATGAATACTCTCTGGTCTCTGCACGAAATTGGCGCGGTAGGCAAGGTATACGGCAGCGAGCTAGGAAACGCTGTAGAAGGACGATCATTCCGCATCATTGATCTAAAAGGAAATAGAGACGAGGGTACGGTTGGAGACATACCATACTCTTTTACTTTTATCGAGCACTACCAGCCTCAGCCAAGTAAAAACGCAGCCAACAACCAGGTAGCAAGTGCAGCACCACCTGCAAGCGGAGTTGCCTCTGCTACTACGAACACTGGAGCACAAACAAAGGATGTTGTCTACGTTGTCCGCAAAGGCGACACACTCTGGGACATCGCAAAGAAATACTATGGCGATCCCTTGCAGTACAAAAAGATCATGGTAGACAACAAGGTTGGAGTGCCAGACATGAAGCCCGGATTAAAACTCACGTTGAAGGGGGTAAAAGTCCGTGTCTGATGGAGATCAAAAGGTACTTCGCGCTATCATACAAACGCTGGAAGGTCCACAATGGGAAGTCAATCGGGTCAAAGAATGGGACATTACCATCGACATATCCAGGGCAGCTGACAGGTTCGTTTTAGATATCGCTAATGCTGGCGGTAACTATACGGACCTGTTTGACTTCGGGGATAAAGTTAGTCTGTTTGCTGAACTGCTTGCTGGCGGTGGACGCGAAAACATTCTGAGCGGCTACATTGATGACCTTGACGAATCATATGCGCCGGGTCAAGGGAACATCTTGCGAATTGACGGACGAGACAACGGAGTCTTTGTCCTAGAAAACGATGCAAAGCCTACGACTCACAAAACCATCACATTAAAAGACATGGCAACCGGTATCTTGAAGGAATTTGACATACCATTCGTATATAAAGGACCGACTATCAAAATTAACAGCAAGCAGATCCGGATCGGACAGAACGGCTGGGACACGATCGAAGAACACGCACTAGAAAACGACCTGCGGCTCTATCGCATCGATGGCAAAGTCTACCTAGGTAAATTCGAACCGGCTACCGACGTGCAATATACGTTTGCTGATAATCCCCAGGATGCAAAGGAGATTCCTTATCTCTCCCTACGCAGAAAAAAATCAGGCTCAAGCCGCAAACGCGAGGTCTGGGCATACGGAACCGGAAAAGCGAAACCGTTAGTAAAGATCACAGACAAGTCGCTGCCAGAAGCCTTTAAACGCCGTATGGTCGTGAGCGGAAGCAAGACTAGAGCTGACACGGAGAAAGCAGCCAAGGAGCGTATGGCACGAAACAAGATCGGTACAAATGAGATCGAGCTGAAGGTACGCGGAACCAGAGTTATTCGACCCGGCAGGTGGGCTACAATCATTCGTCGCTGGGGACCACGCGGCTACACCGTTAAATGGGTGATCGCATCTGTTCGTTACGCCTGCTCAGTGTCAGGCGGAGAAACAACCACTATTATTTGCAGACCAATTGAGGAGGTGCTCGGATGAGCAGCAAAGCATATAACGCCATTCACTCCGAGTGGCCAACTGAAATAGGTATCGTTGATCGTGCCGAAATCACAGCTAAAGGACCAGCTATATCAACCGACGGCAATGGTGCTCCGATCGATGCCCTACAGATGATGGCTCCCGGTGTGTATGCTGTTCCTCCAATGGGGGCAACAGTAGAATTTCTACAAACGGAGGAAGGCCCCAGAGCTGGACTCATGGTAGATTGGCCAGAAGAACAAGAAGCACTAGAAATGCTGGCAAAGAAGGCTCGTAATCTTCCAGGGTACAGCCCCGGAGATCTGATCCTATTTGCTTCTGGCGCTTTACTCCGTGAAGGGTACGTACAGTATCTGCACTTCAAAGCAGATGGCAGTGTTAAGTGGATGACCATAAATGTGGACGAACCAGACTCAAAGAAACAGGTCATCACGGATATGACTTCAGACAAAAACGGCGTCAGGATCAAAACGAAAAGCTGGTATGTAGAAGCTGAAACCCTGACGCACAACGAGACTGGAGGGGCGTAGCATGGACCCCATTATCAACTATCCGTCTGGTTATGCCTTGAACGATACAGGCAACCTCAAGAAATGGACCACAGACAAAGAGAAGCTGCGGCAAAGACTGATGAACCGCCTTATCATGCGCCGTGGTGTAGCTGCTATTCCCGGATATGGCGAGGCTGGCAGCAGGCTGTACCTATTGAACAAAGAAAAGCCGTCACAACGTGAGCGGCGATCCTGGGAATATGTCGACGAAGCCCTTCAACCCGAGGTGGAAATGGGGCAGATCACAAAAGTATTCCAGGTCATGCTGAACGAAAAAGAAATGGGTAAGTACACCCTAGCGGTAGCTGTTGAGTTACCAGATGGGGACATCCTGGATTTGGAGGTGCCGAACGTTGGAACATAACGGGATTAGATACGACGAGGATTTGAACGGTGTTCCTATTAAATCGTTCGAGCAGATCCTCGATGAAATTCTTGAAGAGTGGAAAGCAGAGGCTGCAGCGCTGGACATTTTGCCTGGTAGTGACGCACATATCAGGGCATCTGCTATCGCGGGGCAACTCTACGCAGCCTACGTGAGCGGAGCTGTAGGAGTTAACCAATACATGCCTGATACAGCAACAGGAGAGCATTTACGGGCTTTGGTAAAGGAAGAAGGCATTACACAGAAGCTGGCGACCCAGGCAAAGGGACTACAATTGCAGTTCCGCCGTGATCCTAACTCAACCCGAACAGATGTGGAGGTCACAGTACCTGCTAAAAGTGCGCGAGTTCTTACTCACAGCGGCGTAGTATTCGAGTCCACAGAAGACGCTATACTGCCTGTAAACGTCTTGCAAGCTGTTGTGCCTTACCAGGCTATTGAAGCTGGAAAGAGTGGTAACATCCAGCCGGGGGAAATCATCGGCTTTTACGGACAACCACCTGCAGGCATCAATTACGTAACAAACCTCGACGCGACTGCTGATGGTTCGGATGATGAGGACGACGAGACACTACGAGCGCGCTACTTTGAAGCCACAGAACAAGAGGAATGGCACGGATCGCCTGCATGGTTGGAGGCTGAGGCCAAGAAGATTCCAGGTGTCACATCAGCCACGGCGATTAAAAACGCCCGTGGTGAGGGTACCACGGACTTGCTCATCACATCGGGAGACGGAATACCGAGCCAAGCGAAGTTGGATGAGGTCTATACCTACCTGACAGATCCCACGCGTGAACCAATTAATATTGACCTGCGAGTGATTGCTCCTGAAGGTATCTCCATCCCGACACGAGTAAAAGCACCGGGATTAACTCAGACGCAAGCAGAGACCGCGTACAAGGCTTATCTGGCGTCTGTCGGTGGTGGCGGTACTGTTTACCCATCCCGTATCTCAGCAGCTCTCATTTTCGCTGGTGCGCCGTTTGCTGAGGTGTATGAACCTGCTGCACCTATCACTCTAACATCTACCCAGATGCCTCTGCCGGGAGTGGTGACCCTTGTTTGATTTACGAACCCAACTGGCCAACACTGGACTATTTAGCGAGAATGATCCTGTCTCCCGCGGAGAGCTGAAAGCATACGAGCGGCAACTGAATGACCTGCTGGCTTGGCATCAACAGATGAAACGAGAAATGGCGCTGGACACAACTGAGCTGCTTATCCAGCGTTGGGAAAAGATTTATTTTCTCAATCCTTCAGAGAATGACACGATACGCGATCGGCAAATCAGTCTCCTGAACAAGCGTAGAGCACAAGGCGTCCTTACGCCATCGAAGGTCATCCTGTTTGCGTCTGATTTCGGATACAAGGCAAGGGTAATCAAGCGTGTACGTCCATTCAGGTACAAAGTGGAGCTGCAGAATAAACAGACAGTGATCGAGGTAGCGAAACTCGATGCCATATTACGAAAATCAGAACCCGCACACCAAAGCCATGATTTCGGAATTGTTGACGCTGGTAATGTAGTGGAATATACAACTGGGTTACTACGCCCGATCGTCCACGTCAGCACCTATCAAATTTGCGGGACCTTCTCAGCTGGAGGTGAATTTGAGCTATGATGACCCAATTCGCTTTAGAAGAACAAGCCAAGCACCTCGAAAATCTGTTCAAAAACGCTGAAATCGAGATCAACGGAACAATACAATCAGTCACCCTCACCAGCAGCCGAGAAGGTAGCAAGGTGAGGTTTTTTATTGATATCCCGGCAGATGTAGTCGGACGGATCACGAAGCGCATTATCAAAAACGTAGCGGGTCAGGTGTGTTGGTCTGATCCGCCTGGCAAGTTTGTGATGGACAAACCGGATACAGACGTCCGGACGGAAATACCGATCCAAGCGACATGGAAGGAGGTAGTAGCCACATGATGCAACAGTTTAAGGACAGAATGTACGCGCTGGGGCAAGAGAGGCAGTATCTGATCAGAAGAGAAGACGGCACAATCGAGGTCGTGGACATCGAAAAGCTGGGGATTGCAGAGGAAGGTAGCCGCATCAACGCTGCTGCCCTGAACCAGTTCGTGGCCCACGTTAACGATAATTCCATACACGTATCACGGGCAGAGTTCGATGCACTGGCAACCCGCGTCAAAACAGTCGAAGATGCACTGATAAACGACTTCAAGAACAACATTTTCAAGGTCTCGTTTGCTAATCCGGTAGGTGTCAAAATTAACCGAGGCTATTGGGACCCTGCAAATGCACAGTTGGGGATCAAATGATGGTAATTAGAGGAATTGGGCTAAATAACGGCCATTTACGATAGGAAAGGGGGAGGAACATGCCAGTAGTTACATTATCTAAAGCAAACTCTGTTACTAGAGATAACGAAATCAACACAGCAGTACCGTCAGGTAGTTATCCTTCGGGTAATC
>NZ_BEXF01000043.1 GCF_002897295.1 Brevibacillus reuszeri | reverse complement strand
AAGATGAGACTTCCCACAGCGTAAGCTGGTAAGACCCCTCATAGACGATGAGGTTGATAGGTTCGGTGTGGAAGCGTGGTAACACGTGGAGCTGACGAATACTAATCGGTCGAGGACTTATCCACACTCTTAGCAATCATGCAGATCCAGTTTTCAAGGAATGAACGATATAGAAGAACCGTGCAGAAATCACTGCACGGTTCTTTTTTGCGTTTCTTTTTTTGTCCCTACAGGTCACTGTACGCTAAATGCAGCATACAGGGGAGGAGGAGAGAAATGTCGATACACCCGCTGAGATTACTGGCATTATTGCTGCTGGCAGTATGTGTCGGGGTTGGTGCATATATGATTCTGAAACCGCACACGTTTACTTATATTCAACTGCGGACAAGTGTGGAGAAGAATAGCGGACAGCTACTGGAAACAAAAGATTTAGAACCATTGACACTTACTATGGGAGGTACATTTCAAAGCCCATCAGCCCCCATTCCAGGGTTGATCCCTTGGAAAGAGGCTTCTAATCTGATTGGTTTGCCCCTTACCCGCCAGATAAAGGGTGGACGTCCGTTACTGGAAAGCGATTTGGAGAAAGGTGGGCAGATTCAAAGCGAAGCAAAACTAACAGAGCTTATGACTGGAATGAGCATACCAGTCGACAATGTTGCAGGAGTATCTCCTCATTTATCTACTGGGGAACGCGTCCATGTCTATGCTTCCTTCGAAGATGACCTGGGGGCTCACTCCGGATTGCTACTGCAAAATATGCCGATTATTGGTGTTCAAAGAGAAATGGAGGGCAATCAGCCGAACTTGGTAGCGGTCACTCTCTCCCTTACACGTAATGAGGCAGTTATGTTAACACACGCGCTTCATTACGGCAAAATCCGCTTAGGACTAGCAGCTGTACTTGAGGGGCAAAAGGCTGGTGTAGGTGATGCCCAGTTTGCTACTGCATTAATGAGAACAAAGAAGAGATGGGGTAAACGTGAGGAGGACCATGAATGAAAAAACGCTTGCTAATAGTAGATGACGACAAGGATTCTACAAGCGCATTACTCGGACAACTTGCTGAGAGTAAGTCTCTGGAGATTTGCGGAATAGCCACAGGAGTCGATGAGGCGTGGAGAATGCTACAGACCACAGGTCCAGACATGATGATGTTAGGAACAATCAAGGGGGCTGAACGGGGCGTACTAAGCCAGCAATTCCGCCTTGCGTATCCACAGCTTTCTTTTATTGCCGCATGCTCACCCCAGGAGTTGATGTGGGAACCATTTTTTCGGAATTTAGGGTTGTGGGTGGTAGTTAAACCTGTTCAACCTGGACAGCTTGAGGCACTGGCGATGGTTCCTCAAACCATGATTACTGGAAACGTACCTCTACATCAGTCAAATCATCATGCAGCAACCGTACCTCTACACCAAGCTGGAGCTCACATGCAACAGCCAGAAATCGAGAACAATCACGAATCTTCTTATACGACCGGCTCGGGACCGAAGCATCTGATTACTGTATATGGCCCAAAAGGAGGAGTAGGCAAAACATTTCTATCGCGAGAGTTAGCAGTCTTTTTCACCATGCAAAACCGAGAGGGACGTCCGCTAAGGGTATTAGCCGTTGATTTCAACCTGGACCTAGGCACCTTTGCTACTACACTGAATCTCCCCAGAACCCCCAATCTGTTTACATGGGTACAAGACATTGATGCCCAATTACAATCATATGTCCAACAACAGGGAAGAGATCCATTTACACTCCGCAACGAGGAATGGCAAGAATACGCATCAGCTCTCACGCTTTCTCCACAGGATATCCAAAAGTATATCGTGACCCATACAGAAACAGGCTTGCATGTCCTCACATCCCCGCGCGATATACGACACAGTTTTGAGATTCGTGACTACCATCTATACCTCATTCTTGAAACATTAAAGCGAAGCATGTACGACGTTATCTTAATTGATACCGCACCTGATACGACAGACGCGACGATTCAGGCACTTTTTTTCGCAGAGCAGGTCGTGATGGTCGGAAACCCCGTAGTGGATTCGATCGAGAATATTCAGAGACTGCTTAAATTACTACGGGAGGCGGAGTATCCAGAAGAGCGAATACAGGTGTGTATGAACCGGCTGCAACGCAGAGAAATGTTTACCTTAGATGAAATTAGAGCGTATTTCCAATTACACCCAAGTAGGAAAATATATTCAGTTCCCGATGATGCCGAAGTTAAAAAATCAATTAATACAGGAGTACCAGTCATGCTGCATCCAGGCAAAATTGCCGCAAAGGACGCGATAGAAGCATTGGGAAAGTCTTTATTACCAACAGATTCAGAAATAGCAGTACCAGCCCCAAAAGGTAAAGCAAAGGAACGCCCATCTCTTTTCCGATGGCTATGGGGGTAAAGGAGGGTACAGAATGTTCGACAAGAAACAATTGTTAGGTCTTTCAAATCAAGGACGTGGGAAGCATGACTTACGGTCAATGGGACGCGAAGGCGATCGGGTTCCTACCACTTTGCATGAAAAAATGCAGACATCACACGCACAGCATACAGGGGAAAACTGGATTGGGCGAGAGACTGAGACTGCCATCCGAACTCAAATTGTAGAAAAGTATGGAAAACGCTTGTGGGAGGAAAAGCATTCCCCTGTTTTTATAAATGAACTGACCCATGACATTAAAATACTGCTGGAAGCACAGACTCCACTTTCCTCGCAGCACATCGAAGCAGAGGCAAAGAGATTGCTGCACTCTTTGACGGGATGGGGACCGTTAGACGCATTGTTAGAGGACTCGGACGTGAACGAGATCCTATTCCACCGCTTCAATTATTTAGTCGTCGAGAGAAAAAGCACCGGAAGATTGGAATCGCCCAATATTGATGTTTTTCGTGACGAGGAAGAAATGCTTCGTTTACTTGAACAGATTGCGGCTACGATGGGGCGTGAATTTAACGAAACCAAGGCAGAGCTGCACACCCAGCTGCCTGATGGATCGCGCGTTGCCGCTACACATCGCTCAATTTCTCCAGATGGCCATATGCTTACGATAAGAAAGCATCGGGATTTGTTAAGTGAAGCAGACTATTTACGTTATGGTTCTATCTGCGAGCCAATGCTTTTATTTTTAAAGCGGGCAGTGGGCTTATCTAGGGCATCAGGCTTGGTAAGTGGCGGAACAGGCTCAGGCAAGACTCATATGCTTAATCTCATTTCCCAATATGTCCCCACCTATTTGAGCATTATTACAATTGAGGATGTACTGGAAATGAAGCTTCAGCATCCTTATGTTCGTAGATTTTTGGCAAAGCCAGCGAATTACGAAGGAAAAGGCGGTTTTTCAATCAAGGACTGCGTTCGTCTTTCTCTCCGCAAGCGACCAGACGTGATCATGGTCGGTGAGACGAGAGGTGGAGAAATCGTCGACATGCTCTGGGCAATGAATACAGACCATCCCGGAAGCTGGAGCACCGCACACGCCAACTCTCCTAGGGCTCTGGTTGATTCGACACTACCGATTTTGTTCGGCAAGGCAGATGAAGTGTACAGCTCAGAGGAGCGTAATCTGATGATCGGATCGGCGCTCGACCTCATAGTTCAGGTAAAGCGTTTTGAAGAGGATGGCAGCAGGAAAGTCGTAGCTATTACAGAGGTTGTAGGTACAGGGCAATCACATGAGGAGTGGATCAAAAGAGCGTGCAATATTAAACAGGTGCTGCCCGATCGAGTATACCTGCAGGATATTTTTGTATACGAGCCAACAGGTGTACAGAATGGAAAGGTGACGGGACATTTTAAATGGACAGGTTATCGTCCAGAGCGCTTAATCAAGCGTTGGGTAGAAAAAGGGTTATCGCGGGAAGAGATCGATCAGGTCTTTTTTACACAGCCAATACCCGTGTAGGAGGAAGAGCATGGGAGAAATTAGCTTGCCTATCGCCTTTGGTATCGGTTTTGGAATTTTACTGCTTTTTGCTCCACAGAAGCTATATATACGCGATCGATCGGACAAGCACGCTATTGTTGGCTTGCTGCAACAGGACAGGAAGTCAATATGGAGCAGATTGGATGCAAGACTAGCAAAATCGCGTTCGGGGTGGGGGGTCAATCAGTATGTGGCCCTCTCCTTTTTGTTTGGACTGATTTCCTTTGGGTTAAGCAGTCAAATCTTGCAATCCTGGTTGCTAGCAATCCCTGCTTTACTCGCAGGAGTTTTATTTGTTGAGAGATTAGTCAGTGTCTGGGGTGCAAAGAAAAAAGACCAATTCGAGGATGGGAATGTGAAAGCTATTCGTCTCATGGCGAGCGCACTGCGTACGTCGCCTTCATATTTGCACGCATTTGAACAAGTAGCGTCGAGTCCTTTTTTGGCTAAAAGTATAACGGATGAATATCGCCGTATTGTCGAGCTGTTGCGGGCACAAGTACCGCTTGTGTATGCCATGAATGATTTTTATGAGCGAACGGGGAGCGCTGATGTAAAGTATTTGGCAACGATTATCCAAATTCAAAGGGAGATGGGAGGAGATATGGCGAAGACGCTTGATTTGGCTGCTTCGTCTATTTTGCGACGCAGACAGTCACTACGCAGACAAAAGGCGGCCATGGCACAAATCGTTGCCCAAGTGAATTTGTTGAGCGCCATGCCATTTGTATTCGTAATCGCTTTGTACTCCAATAACCCGCATCATTTTGATTCTCTAAATTCTACTTTGGGTGGGCGATTGATGATCTTTGGGTGTTTAGCCTGCATTTTGCTTGGGGGAGAGGCGATCCGATACGTGGCACATAAAAGCATGCACAAAGGAGGCTGAACAAATGCTACTTATTTGTATTGTAACAGGGCTGTCGCTATTTCTGTATGGTTTGCCAGCATGCCTCGGAAGAACAGCTCAAGCTGATGATACTCTCTTTGGCAGAATTGAGCAGGAGCAAAAGGCTAGGATGAATCAATCATTCCACCAAAGAAAAACGCGGTGGCAGCTTGTCCGTTTATTGGAGAACAATGATAATTTGATGAATCGGTTATGTGCGTTGACTGGTGTTGATCGGCACAAAACAGGCGAAATTCTTTCGAGACTTGGCTGGAATGTACGCTTGGCGGAAATCATTCTTTTGAAGGCACTTAGTATGGTGCTTATCACTTCAGCACTTCTGAACCTCGTCGTGAACGTGTCAGTTGGGCAATCGATGAAGATGGTAGAGGGACTGCCTTTGATCGGGAGCTTGCTGCTATACATGCTTCCGTCATGGTTCTTAGATTGGAGCGACAAACGTGCAAAAGACCAGATTCGCGAGCAGGTTCCAGTCTTTTTTAGTATCGTGCAATCGTTGGTCGAGGCGGGAATGCCTATACAAGCGGCGGTGAAAGAGACAGCGAAGCGTTTTGACGCCCGGCTTGGACAAGAGCTGGCACGACTTGAATTTGAGCAAAAACGTTATGGAACCTGGCGAAAAGCGCTGGAGGAGCTGGCGTTTCGTTGGGAGGTAGACGCGCTTACTACGATCGCTTTGGAAATGAATGAGGCAATCAGCAAGGGGGTAAGTATTGCCCAAATGCTAGCCGTTCAAGTAGAGGAACAGATGAGACAACAAGAGGATGAAGCGTCTGCACATATGAACCGTTTAAATATTCGTTTACTCCCGTTCGTCATTTTGCTGATGGGGGTTCCTTTGCTGTTCCTTGTGATGGGCCCAGCACTGATCGGAATTGGAGATCGCTTGTAAATATTTTTGCGAGAGGTCACTGTCTTTTGGCAAAGTCATAGGTAGAAACCATAAAGGAGTGAATGGTATGTCTATGATCTCGAATTATTTCAAGCGTTTCTGGCATGAAGAAGATGGGGTAACCATCGTAGAAATGGTGATCATCGTTGCAGTCATCCTGATTTTGATTATCCCGACGTTATCTTCGCTCGGTGAAGCTGAGGACGCAAAGCTAAAGGAACTGCAAGAAAAGATCGGCAAATGATGAGTGCTGTTGTTGTGACTGTTTTGGTAGTTGCAGCATGGTGCGACTGGAGGCAGCGTAAGGTTCCAAATTGGATTACGTTCCCTGTCCTTTTCGTAGGGTTATGTTTCCAATGGTATGTTGACTCAATGGCTGCCGCATTAACTGGTGTAGGTGGAGCGTTTCTTTTGACGGTTGGTCCAGTTGCCCTCAAAGGAATGGGAATGGGAGATCAAAAGCTATTGATGGCTGTAGGTGCATGGAGTAGCTGGAATGATGTGTATTCCCTATTTCTTCACTCCATATGGCTATGCTTGCTCTTCATCTTGCTGAATCCGCGTTCGTGGTCGCGCCTTCGAACAAATATGCGTGTATTACTAGCGGGCTGGACCGCCCATAGACAGCTTTGGCTACCTGGATTGGATCGAACAGCTTTTTCTTTCCCGTATGCAGTCTTCTTGCTGGCTGCTTTTATGTTCCAGCACTTTTCGAGTTATGTGGGGACGAGCTGATGAAAAATCCAATCCGTCGATTTGCCAAAGCCATTGTTCATGATGAGCGGGGTAGCCAAATCCTTGAGTTTATCTTGGTCTTTCCCCTGGTGTGGCTGTTGATCATGTTTTCCTTTGATCAATTTAGCATCCTATACAACAAACAAAAGGCGATGGCGGCTGCGTATGAAGCAGGTAGAATTGCAGCGGTTCAGCCAAACTATGGGTTGGCATCCTATCACGCAACAGTACGGGGCGAAGCTGAGCTAAGCCAAGGAATAGGGATTACCGATGGGACAGTACGACTTCAGCTCGAAGGTAGAGGCTGGAAAAAGGGGAACCATCTGAGGGCAGAGGCTACTGTTTCATTTCAATTGCTGGCGACAGGAAAGCCGTATGAGATAACGGAGAGCTATTACATGATGATAGAAAATGCGGAGGCTAAAAAATGAGCCGGCTTTATCATCACTGCAAGCAGCGATTGAGAGAAGAACGTGGAGCTGTAATGATAACCACGATTTTTTTCCTCTTTTGCTTGGGAGGTCTACTTTCTCTTCTTCTTTTTTTAGAGCAAGGTGATTTATTGGAAATGAAAACACAGCATACTGCAGATCTCGTTTCGAAAGGGGCTCGTGCTGCTGGAAAGTGGGAGTACGTTGACTCTGAGGGAGAAAAACAGACAAGACTGTTTGCCACAACAGAGGAAGCCGTACAAAATGAGGCTGACATTATAAGAGGAGCGCGTGAAGAGGCGGATATTCTATGGCGGTTCAACAGGTCGGCGTTAGCACGTGAGGGTGGGGAAGCACATGCGATCCATCAAAAGGGAGAAAAATCGTATTTGTACCGTCAAGGCATTTATCATGTGCGAGTAGAGGCAAGTAGAAGCCTTCCTATATTGTGGGGTGACCTTGATGTTAATGTTGGACGAGTCTCACAGTCTGGGATTTATGAGTAAAGTCACGTGAGGTCAAACGGCGCACTGTTATTTTTGTCCTAAACCATTGTGGTAAATTTGTATTATATTCCAAAAATGGTTATAGGAGTGAGGAAGCAGTGCCGTCAAAAATAGTAGAACGGTACAAACGCATTCTCAGCGGAGATCAGAAACGATTTTCCCCGTACGAGTTTGAAGATGCGCAGTACCGCAAGCAAAAAGTGCAACTAGTGGTTCGCTATGCGATTGAACATGTGAAAAGATGGACACCTGAGCAAGCGCGGCGGGAATTGAGCATTCAGGATATCAAGCAGTTGAAGCTGCATCTAGTAAGGGAGTATATAGAGCCGCCGATTGAGGCCAAGTCAGATGATGTCTATTATTTTGTCGAATTTGCTTACCCGTATTTGCCACGTCTTCCAGAGGAGCAGCGTGTTCTTTGGGTTTATCAGGAGGTCTTGGCCGGTATTCGTCGTCATTTTCCCCCATTGTATTTTCAAAGCATCAAGGGAGAAGAACGGGCGAGAATATGTGTCGATTATATGTGCCACCATCTGATGAAGCTTCCTGATCTTTACGAGCTGCCAAAAATATTTGGCAAGACAGAGCGTGCATACAGCCTTTTAAAAAAGTATAAGTTAAAAATCTTAGTAGACACCTTATATTTTTCTCCATTCGATATGGTGACGGAAATCTATCCGGAATTAAGCAATCCAGCCTTCTGGGAAGACAGTTGAAAAATATTTGCAACACCCCACTGTCTTTTTTTACGGTAGTAATAGTTTCATTGGCTTATAAGCACATGAAACGGCCGTACTCTACCAGGTGAGAGAAGAAGGAGGCGTTGCGCATGGCAACAGTGGAGGCTCACCAGCAGTGCTCTGTATTTATGGAGCAGCTTCTTGGGCGGACGGTCCGCTACCAGAAGCACAAGCCCGGCAGTAATCTTTCAGTGGAAAGATTGCCTGAAGGGAATTTCCAAATCGAGTCTGTACATCGGTTTGGAAACAGAGTAGTACTCAATGACGGGGTTATTGTAATGGAGAATGCTCCTACCGTCATGGAGCGCGGAGGAAGGATTGCACTTCTATTCGCAACTGGAGAAGAGCTCTATTTCGTGGCAGAGTAATTCTCACGATCGCCTTACACGGATGCGTGTAAGGTGATCATTTTAAAAAAATAAAGAAGAATAAAATAAAAACAAAAAAGATTTGACGAGTGGCGAAAGATGTAGCAAAATGTCTATTAATATAAATAAATGTAAAAATATGGGAGAGATGAGAAGTGTTGGCGAATAATGCGATCGAATTAGTCAACCGCTGCTATGAAGAGACAAACAGACTTGTTTCATTACAGGAGTTAAAGGAATCATTTATCGTGTTTGTTTTCGGGAAATACCAAGAAGAATTTATGGCCCGACATGATATAGAAGATTTCTACGAGCATCTGGACCAGCTTCAGCTCACCAATTGCCGAAGAGACTTTGATAAGGCGGTGGAAGAGTGGTATATCATCCAGTATGGCTGCGAATCCAATGATGCGAACTACCATGACATCCTGTTTACGCTTGTGAAGGAAGCTATTGTCTTGTATCAATCACAAAATCGAATCTCCCTCATTCGTGACGTTACAAAGCTTCTGACGATCCCGAGTGGATTTATCGCTCGATGGAAAAACGGACTACTACGCGAACGCTCTCTACCAACGTATTTTAAGTATTTGATGAAGCTGGGGGTCAGATCTCAGGAAGATATAGAATCATTGGTTGATATGTGGCTTTTAGAATATCCCAATGCATTTGATAAAAAACAGCAGCAATTGTTTGCAAATCCACCAAGACGGGGCAGACCAAACAATGTAGAGCTGGCCTTATTAATTGAACTGGCGACGAACGTAAAGCCAGAGATGACCTCTCAGGAACGTGAGCGATTACGGAAAATCTACTACTATCATCGAAAGTCTCTCACCATTCGTGAGATGGTCGAGAAGTTCAAGAATTATCTTGTAAGTAAAAACAAAACCACCGATTTCCAAGTGGGATAGCTATGTATCATAAAGTGAATCAATTTGTCTCCCGATTCCGTGACCTTGAACAGAAGGAGTTTATTCCCACTGGTGAGGAAGAACGGCAATGGAAGACGCTCAAGGAAAAACTAGCATTGCCTCAGTTAGCAGAACAATTAGAGACATTTACTCGAAAATGCATTGCTGTCACGAGTATATATTCTCAGGCTGGCGCAAGTTTTGTTGCCGGGAATATCGCATACGCTTGGGCAGGAAAAGGTGTACCTGTTACTCTTTGTGAACTTCCCAATATGATGTCCTACTTTTACTTTGCACTTGATTATGAGCGCAGAACTCATCAGCGAGTGAATCATTCCACATCACTGCTCCTCATGCAAAATAATCATCTTCGCATCCAGATGGAATCCCCTTTGAATCTTCAGCAGAAACCTTCCAGTACAGACATAGCAAGTTGGCTTCTTAAAGTGAGTAAGGATAGTCCGATAGTGGTTATTGATATTTCTTCTTGTTGGAAAGAAGACGAAGCTAGGAAAATTTTCGAAATGGCAGATGAAATATGGGTAGTGATTGATGCCGATCTTGCACGCCTTACTCGATTATTTCTAACGGAAACGGCACCTACTTGGTGGACGAGTCAAAAGGGCAAAATCAGATTGATTGCAAACAAGTGGAACAATCAGCTGTCCAAGTCCCACGTATTGAAAAAAGTGGAGGGAACACTTTCACTTTGGAATAGCGAGTATACCGCCTCAAAAGTAGAGTGCATGATCCCACTGATAGACGGGGAGAGGACGGCGATCGCCCACTCTAAGGGAAATTTGTTGCTAGAAGCCTTCCCTGAAGAGGAAAGCGAGTTTCAATCATTGATTCATGCATACAAAGGAAGGATGTTATGAAAAAGCAAACGTTGTTTTTAATCTGCTTGATATCTTTTCTGTTGGCAGGTTCATCCTTCTACGCAGCAACTCAGTATATAGATGTGATGCCAGCCGAACGATTATTTGCTCCAGTAGTAAAGGTAGCTCCGGGCAAAGAAATATCCCCGTTTGAACCGATTACGCAAGATGATGTTGTACTTGTACAGGAGGAAATAGATGAAATTTTGCCTGACTCTGCCCGTGATCTTGAGAGCGTTTTAGGAAAACGCAGTACTCAAAGCATCTATGAAGGAGAGCAATTGCTTACCAAAAAATTGACCGACTCTCAGCTACTGCCGGAAAAGGGACAGGCGAGATATGAGTTTCCGTTATTGGCAATCCAACCGTTAACAGAATTGCGTAAAGGAGATCACGTAAAAATCTGGGTGAAATATAAAACGATTCACGAGCTACAAGATTACCCCGATCCATTGCAATTCAAAAAGACAAATGACACAGCCGAGCTCTTATTTGAAAGTCAATTGGCTAGCGTAAGAGATAGTAACGGCATCGAAATTTATACACTAAAGCCCAGCCTACTTCCCTCGCCTGACCAGATGGACGTTGTTTTTAATGGTTCACGTCAAAAGCCACTATTAAATAGTGAAAAACGATATAGAGACTATAGAGTACAGCCAACGGCTCTACCAGCATTTATTGGTTTTAATCTAACTGATCAGCAGTATGTAATCCTTAATGAGGCAATGACCTATGGCGTTTTGCAGGTCGGTCATATCATGGTTTCAAAGGAGCAAGCTTCATGAAAATTTTAGTGTGCTATCCGATGAAGTCGTTAGTGAAAACATATATGCCCGCTTCTTCTGAGGCTTTGGTGGCTGAGTCTTCCGAAGATTTTCAAAGACTGGTCTATCTTTATCAGCCTGATTCAGCGGTAATTTTCTCCGAAATGTTTACCACACCAGCTTGGGTATGGCTCCCGTCAGTCAGATCGTCCTTACCAAAACAAGTACCACTAATTATTGTTCCGCTATACAAGGATGAGTCGATTATCAAACAAGTGATAGAGGAACTGCTGTTAGAGGGCATCTATGTGCTTTCTGCGCAGCTGTCACAAGAGGAGATTCGGAGTCAAATTAGTCTGATTCTCGGTTTTATTGAAGAGGCTGTCGGCCATTGGGAAAGAAAAAGCGAGGGACTTGTATACTCCCTTTTGAGCTATGGGGCTGCTGGTATCACTACATTCTGCATTAATTACCCGATCTTATTAGCTAAGCAACACCCTGATAAATCTATTGTTGTTCTTGATATGAACCGTGCAAAACCAGATTTGACAAGATTTTTTAAACTACAGCATAACCAGCTAGCACTCTTTCGACCTGATTTTTTGGACGTACACACGGCAGCTAAACGAAATTGGAGAAGTATCTGCAAACAAAGCATCCATAGACCGAATCTGTACTATGCGCATGCAGCGAGCTTGTGGAAGAGCTGGGAAATTACGAATATAATTGCGGCTTTCCGCATGCAATTTGACTACGTATATATTGACTGGGGTTACTGCTTCCCGGAGACGGAGGCTATGCAACGCCTATTGTTTACAGCTGATCGCAACCTTCTGTTTGTTCGAGCAGATCCATTCAGTATAGAAAGTTCAAATGAGTGGATTCGATCCTGGAGGGGAAAGGGAGTGCAGTGTGAGGTAATGTTGAGCCATTTGGATCAACGACAACCGTACCGAATCGGTGAGGACATCGCTCTATATGGAATCGTACCCCGTATTTCGGAGAGTAGACTGATGGAATCCCAGCGAAGCAATAGTGTTCTGGTCGAGGAGTTTTTTCCACCCAAATTGTACATCAGCAGTCTAAGAGAGATTGTTAAAGCTGAGTACCGAGTCAGGAAAGCGGTGTCGAGCTGATGAAAGTTATGGAACCACAGTGGACCGCATCAAGCTTGCAAACAGTTGAGGATATTAAGCAGGCTGCAAGAGATTATCTCAACCATTTTGGGACAAACAAAGACGAAAAAATCGAGATGCAAAGGATATTGTCCTTAGCAGAGCAAGGAGACCGCGACAGCCATAATCACATTATTTTGCGGCTGCAGCACTACTTTGAGGAAGTCATTAAGCGCCCAATTACCGAAGAGATTCTGCCACACGTCAACGGATATGAAGGCCTGGCCTTTTCGACGTACGGTTGGGGAATATTAGATGCAGTTTTACATCTTTCACCATGGGTAGAAGAAGTACGAATTTCCGCAAATAAAAAGGTAGCTTATTTGGAGCAAGGGGTAAAAAAGTTTCTGCCATACATCCCTTCTTGGAAAGAAGTCGAGACTCTCCAACAAAAGCTTACGAACGCTGCAGGGCTTTCCTTTAATGAGAAAAAACCACGTTTGAGTGGCTACTTAGACGCATTAAAGGCGAGATTGACCATGTTTACGTTTCCGTATTCCAGAGTGCCAACTATTCTTGTAAGACGCTTTACTACTCCGTCTTTTTCATTGGATAACCTGAGGACCCAACAGCAGCCTACTTTTGATCAAGGTGTTCAATGGCTATTAGAGCAACAAGTATTTGGAAGAGGGAATGTTCTGGTCATAGGACCTATGGCGGCGGGTAAGACAACATTGATGCTGTGCATGTTAAAGCTAAAAGACCCGCTTACGGAGTACGTAACCATATTTGAAAGTGAACACGAGATGCGACTTGGGGATTTTTGGCCTGGGGAAGTTATTGAACTGCAAAACGTTGAAGAGATCGGAATTGAGCTTGCTCACTGCTTTAAAGACATGTACCGATCTACTGCCAATACCATTCTAATCGGGGAAATCAGGGAGCCTATCGAAGCCTACCATTTTATTAATGCAGGCATAAGAGGAACAGACGCAACGATCGGGGCAATGCACGAGCGATTTCCACATAAAGCGTTGCAGGACCTTACCGATCTTGTATATCAGTACGGAGGAAGAAGTGTAGAGTTGACCCAGGAGAGAATCAGCAGAGCAGTTAATTTTGTCAATTCTCTCACTTACCGCAATAACGGTCATCGATTCATTGATGCAATTCATGTTACAGAATGGAATGAAACCTTTAAGCGAGTCGACTCTATACCGTTAGTTAGCCGCAACATGCAGACCGGTGCATATGAATGGACTGGGAAGAAAATCAGCCCACAGCTGATTGAATATATGTGCTACATCGGCAAAGCAGAAATCGATGTGTTGAAAGAATTACGACTCACGGACATAGGTAGGCAAATATGATGTACGTGCTGCTCATTCCCATGTTTCTATGTATCTTTATTGGTTTTTTGTTCCTTGGGCTGCATCTGTATAGAGGCTGGTTGACTCCACGTGTTTTCTTTCCAAAAACGGTTACTGTCTGGAGAGAAAAATTCCTCAAAGATTCTACCAGGCGCTTGATATACGAAAGATATGATCGCTGGTGCCAAATTGCAGGGGGTACGCCTGAAGCGCATTTGCTTCTATCGCTAATAGGGGGCGTGGGTGGTTTTGTATCAGGCGTATTGTTAGGAAATCTAATTGTTTCTATGTCCCTGTTTCTATTATTTATACTTTTTCCATCTCTGTTGCTTTACGCTCGTTACACCGTTCGCATTAATAAGAAGATAAGTTCATTTTGTCGGTTTGTAGAGTTGTTTGCGCGATATTACAACAGCCGGAAAAATATCATTCTGACCTTTCGGGACATGATCGATGAATGCCCGAAAGAATTGCTCCCCGATCTTTTGCTCTTGAACAACAGTTTAACGGATGGTGGCAATCCAGTAACAGCAATTGAAAAATTTGCAGAACGACTGGATCATCCATGGGCTTTTGATTTTGCAACGTATATTGCCAGTGGTTTAGAGGGAGAGACAGAAGACATCCAATCCCCGCTTAACAGGCTTACCAATGAAATGTTTGTTCAACAGGATGAAAAAGAAGAACGCGATAGTGAGATACATTCGATCTGGATTAGCCTGCTGATCGTCATAGCTATATGTATTTGTCTAATCCCCTACAACCAAAGTCTTCTCCAAGATTCGTATCGACTCTATTTTTACACGCCTGATGGACAGGCTATATTGGCGCTTGCTGTCACGGTATGGTCCTTTTCTATCTTGCTTGCGTTTATTTGGGGAAGGAGGTATCGCTAATGCCATTAATAGTTATGTACACGTATATGGGATTAGGTACACTCTTTGTTTTTATAGCTTCGTTTGTGATAGGCAAGTACATAGCCCGCTTATCAAAGCCAAAGCTGTTTGTATCGGGAGTATGGTGGAGAAAATGGGAGCAGTCTTTAAAAGCAGATGAGGATGAGCAGTGGGATCAACTGTTATCTCGAGCGGGGAGGCCGTTTGGATGGGGAAAGGCTGAGTGGGTTTTTCTCCAGGTCGTCAGTGGTAGTGGGGTCTGCATTCTGATTCTGCTTTGGGTCGTGGTAAGTCGAGTCGAGTCGTTTCCTCTTATTTCAATGTGTTTAGCGTCGGCTGGTAGCTTCATGCTGCCTTATATCGGCTTGAAAATGTGGGCTGGCCATCGAGAAGATATGCTAAGTACCGACATAGCTCGATTTATCAACCGCTACGTTACGCTTTTGGAAAATCAGGTACCTATATATAGCGCTATGGTAAAGGCAGCACGCCCAACACGGAAGCTGAAAGAATATGTCCCTACATTATCCGAATGGAATAAAGACCCTGATGAGGCGCTGGAGAGCTTTAAACGCAAAATGGGAGTTGACGATGGCGTGATTCTTGTTTCGAGTATGCGCACGGTTGAACAGCTCAGTGAAGGGCAAATCAGTGTAACCATGCAGCGGATGGAGTGGGCCGTCGATCATCGGAGAATGTTTCGTCATCGGAAAAAAATCAAATCGTTAGGAATTGGCTACAGTGTAATTGTATACCCGGCCTTTTACATGGGGCTGTTGGTTGCCATGTTTCCATGGTACAAGCTGCTGACTGAAATTCTCGATAAATATCTAACCTGAGGAGGAGCTGCTCATGACCAAGCTCTTGTCGATCATCATGTGCATTGTATTCTCTTTGGGCATCATCGTATCCAGTCTTTCAAATATCAATAGCTCAGTAGTTAAGGACGGGGGATTACGAGATCGTGCGGTTAGTTGGATAGATCAAGCGATTCCTTGAAGAAGTAACCTCAGCAAAGCAGATTAAAATAGTAGAAGAGGAGAGTGGCGTAAATGTCAAAAATGTTTTTCATTTTGAATCGCAATTCTAAAAACGTTGATATCACGCGGTTTATAAGGTGGGTAGGGTAGTCTTTGCAAACGGATTGCTAACCTTTACTTAACTAAAGTGCGTTTTTTGAGGTGAAAATGGCCGCCTCCAATGAGTCAACCGCCTCTTTTTGCATGGTCATAGAAATGTGACTGTAACGATCAAGAGTGATCCCAATGTTTGCATGGCCGAGTAATTCGGACACCACTTTTGGATGAACCCCTTGTTCCAGAAGAAGAGTCGCAACGGTATGCCGAAGATCATGTATACGAACTGGTGGCAGTCCAGCCTTTTCAAGCAGCAAATTGTATTTTCTTCGTACGGGCGTAGCAGAGTATGGTAGCCCGTCTCCCGGTCTGCAGCATACTAAGTTGTCGTGATTGTACGAAGCCCCAATGAGTAGTTTTTGCTGTGCTTGGTCTGCTTTATGGCGACGAAGCGGAGATACCAAGCTCTCGGAAAGCGAAATGATGCGTTCACTGCTTTTTGTTTTTGGTTCTGTAAGTCGATACTCCCCCTTTGTCCTCACGATCTGTTGGCGAACGTGGATCGTCCGTTTCTCAAGGTCAATATCCTTCCATGGAAGTCCGAATATCTCGGCATAGCGCATTCCAGTTGTTACAGCAAGTAGGATCGGAATGTATAGTTCATGCCCTTTGGCTGCCTCAACAAGCTTTTGCACCTGTTCCTTGGTCAATACAACCGTTTCTTTCTTTTCTACTCGCGGCAGTTCAACCATTTGCGCTACGTTACGCGGAACGATCTGCCAGCGAACAGCGTTTTCCAAAGCCCGATGAATCATGCCATGGATGTGCCGAATCGTGATAGGTGAGATGCCTCCAGTGCGGTATGTCGCTCCGTTTTTCAAGAGGTCAGCGTACATTTTTTGAAGGTGCATCGCCTTGAGGTCTTTTAGTTTTAAACGACCGATTGACGGTATTACATAGCGATTTGCCCTTTGCTCATAGACACTGTACGTTGTATGACGTGTCGAAGTCTTGGCGTAGTTTTCCAGCCAATAATTCATGTATTCAGTGATAGTCATATCGGTGGTATCAACGAGGAGACCCGTCTGGATCTCCCGTAACTTCTCGATCATAAGTTGCTGTGCTTCTTTTTTGGTGTTGAACCCTGAAAACCACTTTTGGCGGCGCTTCCCTGTAACCTCGTCACGAGGCAATTCCACTACGAAGCACCATTTGTCCCCGCGCTTCCTGACGTGCCCTTTCATAAACGAATCCCTCCTAAACAAATATACTCATCTGTAGTAATTCTTCCAGATCCACCACCTGGATAATGAAATTCTCCACGTCCCAGTAGTCAACACCTCCTTCGGTTGCACGTTGTCTTAATGAAGGTAGGTAAATTCCAAATTTACCGGGCTTGTCAGCACTCAAAATCATGTCACCTTGGGTGACAGTAAGAGCCAACGAGTCTGGGAAAAAATCCTCCATGCCAAGTGGCTCAAAAGGTGCAGAAATAGAGACGAATATCTTTTCTCGATCCCAAGGCAACTCGCCCTTCTTGAAGCTAATCAAATATTTTAGCGGAACCAATTTGTCCTCATGATAATCATGGAAAACTCGAATTTTCATCGAATAATCACTCCTTGTCCTTTTTTCATTTTTCCGTCAATAGCCAATCGAAACATTGCCTTAGCCTCCGGGCACCAATTAGCTGGACTTGTTTTGCGGTATCGGCTACGTTCACGTTCTATACATTCCTGTTCCCATTTTCCAGTACTGATTCTCCGCTTAATTTGCTCCCAACGCTCTTTTGCAAGATCAAGCTGAACATTGAAGGTAGATGCAATAACATACGGAAAATCCCTTTCATACTCTGGTACTTTCAACTGCTTTATCATGTAATAGGGCATGAGGGCATATTTGATAAAATGTTCCACCTGTTCTTCCTGGAGTTCACGGAACAGGAACGGCAGTGTGGATTGGTCGCCATCGTGTCCACGAATGAGATGACCGAGTTCGTGAAAGAAGTCAATGTGCTGCTGTGAAGCAGGGAGCCTTTTGTCCAATCCAATGAATCTTCCTCTGTTGTTTTCGTGAAAAAACGGCACGATGTCATCTTTGTACAGAAGTTTTATGTTTAGTCTGGCTGAGATGAGTTCTGGATCAATATCCTCCGGATTTCCAATGCCGATCGATCGATAGAGTGCGGCGATATCTTTTTCTAGTTCTGTTGGCTGATAGTAGTTCCATTGCAGCATATGCAACACTCCATTTCAAGAATATATGTTCGTATCACAGGGTGAAAATAAAAGCCCGAATGGGCCGATCAAAGAGAAACCTCCTAGCAATTTGTATAACCGTAAATATTTTGAATGGTGTAATTTAACAAAAGACACGCTAATGGTTCATGATGCGTGTCTTTTGTTATTTATTGGTTCCTTCATCATCCTGCTGATTAAGGAACCGGATAAAGTCCAAGGTTCTTTTCTTTTTATCCTCATCGGCCTTGTCCCACTCGCGGAAGAAGGTGTTCGAGAGAGGATCTGGCTTGTCCTTTTTTTCGGAAGGGGAGGGGGCATAGGTGCGGCCAGTAATTAAATAGTCTACTTTGACTTCGTATATCTCAGCCAATTTATTTAAAGTGTCCAGGTCAACTTCGCGCTCACCAGATTCGTACTTTGCTAATGTGCTGTTATGTATGCCCAAAGATAGAGCGACTCTATTTTGTTTTAGGCCCATCTTCTCACGGGCGGCTTTCAACCGTTCTCCCAATAACTTTTTCGAGTCTTTCATATACTCCACCTCTAGGATAATTATAGCCTATGTTGACGATATGGAAATAAAAGTTGGCAATAAGCCAATTAATGTGTTGACATTGGCAAATCGCCAATGTAATATATAACCATAAGGTTGGCAATACGCCAATAAAAAGAAAGGAGTGACTTTGATGAAACGTGCAGCAAACCTTGGCGAAAAGATAAAAAGTATTAGGATTGAAAAGGGGATTACTGCAAGGTTTGTAGCCAAAAAGGTTGGCATCAGCCCATCTACACTCTGTAAGTATGAAAAAAACTCTAGAGCAATTAGAGCTGAACTACTTCCTGCCTTTGCAGATGCGCTAGGTGTTGATTTGAAAGTTTTTTTTGAAGAGATTGTTGGCAAAACGCCAATCAAACAACCGGCCTGAAAGGGTGATCCGAATTGATGGCTTCCGATTACGTTCGTAACCGCCGCAAGGAGCTGGGCTTAACGCAACAACAACTAGCAGCCAAAGCAGACGTCTCGGTAAAAGTCGTACAAAAATTCGAAGCCAACAGACCATACGATCCCATCCACACAACATTCGCAGAATTCTTCCGGGCCCTTGGAGTTGATGTCACCTATGCGTTCTTAGAACTTGAATGGCCCAAACGAAAGGAGTGAACACCTTGGCAAAACAGCAGCTAGATCCACTTGACCTCGAAATGTTTCCGCCACTTCTCAAGATGGACGAGGTCGCCCAGATTCTCCGGGTAGATCGCAAATACGCCTATGAAATGGCTCGGAGGAAAGGATTCCCGGTTATGAACATCGGTTCAGAAAAACGGCCGATCTTGCGAGTGGCAAAAGTAGCGCTGCTCAACTGGTTTGAAAGTGAATACGGGGTCAAGGTAATAGCCTAATCCACGAGTAAGGAGGCATACATGAACTTCTCAGACATAAACGGCCTGTATGAAACCAACAGCGCCAAAGAAGCAAACGACATGCTACAGGAAGGCTGGGCGCTGTACGACATTGAGAAACACAATGGTCGTTATACCTTCCTGCTGGTGAAGCAATAAACCCTGTACGAAAGCATCCACACAACTGCATAGAGCGCCGAAGAGCAGGAGCGAGCGATGATACGAGCCGCGCCATAATACATTCCACCAAATTCATCAGGTAAGGGTGAAATAAGGTCAGATGGGGTCACTGCCACGACTCGACGCTGCATGCAGTTGTGTGACAGAAGCGAGGTGAAACAAATGTCTATTATGCGTTATCAAGGCTATGTAAAGACCGCGGATCAGCTAAAGCAAGCACTGGTCAACTACTGCTACGAAGTGAAAAAGGCTGCACCTGAGCTGAAAGAACAGGCTGACCAACTCCAACACAGCGTGTTGATCCAGGAGAACGTGATCTTCAATCTGCTTAATAAACGAAAGGACGGTACTCCGTAATAGAAAGGCTGTGTAATTCATGACGATAGAAGAACGTGAAACACACTATCGAGAATGGTTAGAACGCTACGAAAGCGCCTTTGATGAGTTTTCTGATGATGAAATTTCAACCAAACTTTATTTTTTAACTTCACTGAAAGCTATCGCTCCTCGCGGTCTCGAAAACTACCGATTTGTATCTGCGGAAGAGTACTTGATCAGGTTGAAAGCTTTGCTTGACGCGAAAAGCCTCGTTGATAAAAAGAACGCCCCATCGTGAGCAACGAGGGGGAGTCTGGAAGATGAGCTACGTTCATTGTACAACGACAATCAAATAGAAAAGAGGAGAACACATGGGGAACAGCAGCACCACGGTTTCGCTCTACTCGCGGTCACGGATAAGCGATATCTGCGAATACGCGTTCCGTAACCAAAGAACAGGCGAACAGATGACGTACGAATCTCTTGGCAAGCATATTGGGAGGTCGGCTAGGTGGGTATCAGATGTGATCAATGGTCGGGCAACCCCGTCCCGCGAAGATGCAGAGGATTTTGTGAGAACATGCGCTAATCACCGAGCGATTCGGATGTTAAAGCATATGTATGGTGATGCTCCACCACCAACCGATCCAAGGCTAATGGTCAGCTTAACAGGCACCTTATACAACCTGATCAAGCAGTGTGAGGACGTCCTGGAGGCTGCAAAAGAAACGATTGAATGGGAGCGTAGCAGACGACCTTGGCAGTCTCTGACGAGCTCAGACGAACGAACCTTGACCCATCTTGGCAAACAAATAGAGGACATATTCCAAGCTGGCGACGATGTACATATCTTGATGGACGAGCGGTACGGAATTAATCCGGTCGTGCACCAAGAGAATTGGCTGGTAGAAGCTCGGGCACAAGAGATCATCGTAAGTGATCCACGTGAATTAATGCGTAGAGAACGACAGGATTTGTTTTTTGCAGGAGGGACGCTTCTATGAATCTGAAGAAGGATTGGAACAACCGAGTTTTGGAGGTTCTGGAGAGGACATACGCTTACGATGCTGCCATGACCGGACTTCTACTGCCAGAGATCGCAAAGCGGCATACAACGACAGATGAGCAAAACGAGAACTATAGGGCAAGGTTGCTGCATTTTAAAGCGGATCTAAAGGAGGAAAGAGCATGAAGGACACGACAACGGCCCAAGGAGTTATTGAACTAGTTTGTGATGGAGATCATCCGCTCGGGCGAAAGGTGATTACAGTTGGCGAAATGGTGGAGATGATGAAAAAAATGGAAATAAAAGAAGCCATCTGCGGCTAACAGTGGCTTCGGAGAAGAAAATACTCAATTAATTGTAGCTTATCACAGCTACAACAGGAGGACAAGCCCATGAAAAAATCAGTGGCATCTCAGATAGAAGAATTACAACGAGAACTCAATAACGCTGAGGAAGCATATCGTCAAGCTGATGATGATTGGCGTGCGGTTGATGTGGAATATGTGCGGCTGAAACGACTGCGTGAGGAATTGGACGTTCACAAGCGAGATTTGGCCCATGAGATAGAGTGGCGTATTCGTGAAATAGCAGCGTTGGAGGAGGAACTGACGCACGAACGCAACATAGCATGACGCTCAAATAGTCGAAACTGGGGCACAAAGCCTCAGTCTGTCGGAGATGACCTCCCGACACTGACGACCGCGCAAGCGGATCGGGAAACTGATGACAGGTCGTACATAAGCGAGGCAAGAAGTCGTGGCGCAGTCAAGGAGCTGTAACGGCCGCGTAGAGGTTGGGGCGCGGCAGCCTCGTGACTAAACGAAAGGGGGTAAAAGAGTGGGGGAAGTAACTGACATGATGCTGTCGGGGCTGCTGTGCCAAGTGTGTGGTGCCTATATGGATGATTTCGAAGAGCCTGGGTACCCAAGAACTTGCGAAGATTGTGAGGAAAACAAGTAAAAGACCCAGCGCTGCAACGCTAGGTCTTGGTCGATAAAGCTCGATTGGGAATCGTACTTCCATCGTAGCTGATCGACCTCCACAAATCAATAGGAGGGATAAGCATGACAAAGCAAATCAAACTGGTAACTCTTACCTTGCGAAATTTTAAAGGAGTTCGTGATTTTACCTTAGATTCTCAAGGAAACGTAGACATCTATGGAGACAATGCAGTTGGAAAGACCACCTTGTTTGATGCCTTTACCTGGTTGCTTTTTGACAAGGACAGCCAAAACAAGAAGGACTTCCAGCTCAAAACACTGGATACTCGCGGAAATGTCCTTCGTGGCTTGGAACATGAGGTTGAGGCAACGCTTTTGATTGATGGTAGCAAGAAGACATTGCGCAAGGTCTACTCAGAAAAATGGACGAAGAAGCGCGGTTCGGCGACAGCAGAATTCACAGGGCACACGACAGATTACTTTGTCGACGGTGTGCCTATGAAGATGAACGAGTACAAGGAACAAGTAGACCAAATCGTCAGCGAGGATGTCTTCAAACTCCTGACAAGCCCGACCTTTTTCAATGAGCAATTGAAGTGGCAGGATCGGCGCAAGCTTCTCCTGCAAGTGTGCGGTGACGTGTCAGATGATGATGTAATCGCCAGCAACAAGGGGTTGGCGAAGCTTCCGGGCATCTTGAGCGGACGCAGTTTGGAGGATCACAGAAAGGTTATCGCCGCGCGCCGAGCGGAAATCAACAAAGAATTGGATAAAATCCCGGTACGAATCGACGAGGTTCAACGTGCGATGCCTGATACCAGCGGTCTGGATGAACGTGATATCGAAGAGAGCACTTTCACCTTAAGGATGCAGATCGAAGGGAAAGAAGCAGAGGAATTTCGCATCCGTTCCGGCGGCGAAGTAGTGGTCAAGGAAAAGCGACTGCGAGAGATTGAAGCCGAACTTTTGCAAATGAAAAATGAGTTGCAGGCTGGAATACTGAAAAAACTGACTGACAAGAGGCAGGAAACAGCAAATTTTATAGGTCAGCACGGCGACTTGAAGCGACAAATTAGTGACAAACGTTGGGCAGTTGATCGTAACAACCAACGCATCAGTAGCGCGCAGGAAGATGCAAGTAGACTGCGGCAACAATGGCACGAGGTTAGCGGTGAAACGCTGGAACACCATCACGACGAAAATTGCCCAACGTGCGGCCAACCCCTGCCAGAGGAACAAATTCAAATGGCTCATCAGAAAGCGCAGGCCGACTTCAATCGGCGCAGAGCAGAGCGGTTGGAGCAGATCACAGTAAAAGGTAAAGCCGCGGCAGATGAAGCGAAGCGGTTGGAACAGGAGAATGCTGTGCTGGCTGGTGAGATTGAGTCTTTGGAACAACAAGCGTCTACGAAAGAAAAGGAAATCCAAGTCGTCGAATCTGAGGTGAACGCACTGCAAACTGGCATTGAGGATATGGACAGCTATCCACAATTCGTTGCCAAGAAGCAGGAAGCGGAGATAGTAAAAGAGGAGATCGCTCACCTCCGAACATCTTCTCAGGAAGCTGCGGTGAAGGTGCGGGAAGAGCTTGCAAGCCTGAGATACCGAGTCGAAGCGCTGGAGCAAGAGAAAGTAAAGTTTGATCAGGTTCAGGCCTCTGAGCAGCGGATTGAAGAGCTGGCTACACGAGAAAGAGAACTGGCTGCTGAATACGAAAGACTGGAGCAGGAGCTGTTCCTCACAGAAGAATTTATCCGTTCCAAGGTCAACCTGTTGGAAGAGAAAATCAACAGCCGGTTCAGGTTTGCTCGATTCAAACTCTTCGAACAGCAAATCAACGGGGGGCTGGCAGAAGTTTGCGAGACCACTTTCAATGGCGTTCCGTATTCTGGTGGGTTGAACAACGCTGCACGAATCAATGTCGGTCTGGATATTATCAACACGTTATCTGAACACTACGGAATCACAGCACCAATTTTTGTTGATAACGCAGAGGCCGTTACGAACCTCATCGAGACAACTGGGCAGCAAGTTCGTCTCATTGTAAGCGAAAAGGACAAGCAGTTGCGGGTTGAGGCCCCGAAACGGGACATGAAGGAGGCGGTGTAGATGAGTAACCAGTTGGCTCTGGTCAAAAAAGACACGGTTGATGTTGTGGCCGCCAGGGTTAGAGAGTTTCAAGAGCGCGGGGAGATTCACTTCCCCGCCAACTACAGCCCGGAAAATGCGATGAAAAGTGCTTGGCTCATATTGCAAAACACATTAGACCGAGAGAAGCGACCTGTGTTGCAGGTCTGCACGAAAGATAGCATCGCAAACTCGTTGTTGGATATGGTCGTACAAGGGCTCAATCCAGCAAAGAAACAAGGCTATTTTATCGCTTATGGCAAGCAACTCACTTTCCAACGGAGCTACTTTGGCACGATGGCGGTAACCAAACGAGTCACCGGCGCAAAAGACATTTTTCCCGAAGTAGTGTACGAAGGAGACGAATTTGAGTTTGAAATCAGTCGTGGCCGAAAGAAAATCACGAAACATAAACAAACGATAGCAAGTATTAACGGCGGGGAAATCGTGGCAGCGTACTGCACGGTCATTTTGGATGATGAACGGGACTTTACAGAAATTATGACAATGGACGAGATACGGCAAGCGTGGAAGAAGTCCAAGCAAAATCCTGAAAAGGAAGGAAGTACGCATCAAGAATTTCCGCAAGAAATGGCTAAAAAGACGATTGTCAACCGGACATGCAAGATTTATTTGAACAGTTCAGATGATAGTAGCCTGGTAATGCGACACTTCAATCGGCAAGATGAAGTGATTGTCGAGGCCGAGGTGGCGGCGGAGATCGCCGAGAACGCAAACCAAGAGGTCATCGATATAGATGCGGAAGTAATTCATACAGCGACGGAGCAGTCACAGTCTCCAGAATCTCGTCAGACAAACACCAATGCCGAAGCGCAACAAGAATTAAACTTTGACGATAAAGGACCAGGATTCTGATGATACAGATCAATCCACTCGGATCCAGCAGCGCCGGAAACGCCTATTACATCACTGACGGACATACCGCCTTGCTGCTGGAGGCGGGTATCCGATTCAAAGATATCCAGCGGGCTTTGAACTACCAAACCGCTCAGATTGCTGGCTGCTTGATTACCCACGAACACGGCGATCACATCAAGGCAGCCAAGGAAGTAATGAGGGCTGGGATCGATGTATATGCCTCGCAAGGCACGCTCGATGCTCTGGGGCTATCCAGCCACCGCGCAAAGCGGGTGACGGCCAAACAGCAGTTCAGAATCGGTACATGGACCATCCTGCCGTTCGATGTACAACACGATGTTTCGGAACCGCTCGGCTTCCTACTGGCGAATCAGGCTGGCGAAAAATTGATGTTTGCGACAGATACGTATTATATCCGGTATCGGTTCGCTGGCCTGACACACATCATGGTTGAATGCAATTACAGTATGCGGATACTGGATCAGAATATTGCAGCTGGACGTGTACCAGCCGTCATGAAAAAAAGGCTACTGAACTCCCATTTTAGTTTGGAAAACGTCAAAGATTTCCTGAGTGCAAACGATCTTTCAAAGGTGCAGGAGATATGGCTACTTCATCTGAGCGACAACAACAGTGATGAAGCGCAGTTCAAGCGCGAGATTCAGGAACTATCAGGAAAACCTGTTTTCGTAGCGGAGAGGTAGGCATGAAAAGAGAAGAGCGCTGGTTTTTGTTACCAGACATATATCGGGTATTAACTGATCCAGAGACTTTGAAACGATATGCGGCTGCATACATGAGGAGCAGGCATCCGGGGTGGAGGCCGATCAAAATAAACAATCATAGAGTTTTGGCTGAAAGACGAGGCGATGAAGATGGGGATGTTTGACGAGGTTCGAAAAGTGCCCAAGCCAAATCATAAGCGGCGGGTCAAAAAACAAAAGGAACGAGGCAAAATCACCACTGAGGTGATGGAGGAGGTATGGGAGCGAGATAAGGAACGCTGCGTGATATGCAAAAAGTTCCTGTGGCAAGTTTGGACACTAGAGGGGCACCACATTATCTTCCGCAGTCAAGGGGGCACTGGTGAGCCATGGAACGTAGCTCTGGCATGCGGTCCAGTCACTCAGTCTGGAACATGCCACTGGAAGGCACACAACACTCGAGCTGGACGCCTGGCATTTGTCGATTATCAGCAAAGAGTGCTTCTGCCTCTATACAGGATAGGAGCTTCATAAGAGGAGGTGATACGAGCTATGGTTAGCCCACAACCGACAGATCCGCACCTGAGAATTGCCCATTCGCTTTTGGAAGAAATTGCGATGCGAGATTTTTCTAAGCGACAGCGAAGTGTCCTTGATCTATTGCTAAGGCTGAGCTGGGGGTGTGGTAAAAAGGCATGGATGTACGACAGTTACGCTGATTTCGAGGCCGTTGGCGTGTATCGAAATGTGGTGAGTGAAGAGTTGCAATACTTGGAAACAAACCAAGTAATCAAGTGGTTCCCGGAGTATCGCATCGTGATGTTTAACAAACATTTCGATGATTGGACTATCGCTCGAAAGAAAAAAGCATCATCCGAGCACATGAAAAGGCTGGTCAACAGTAGCTTACAAAACATTGAGGTCATCAACGTTTTATTGTCGACCCTATTACAAAACATTGTTCCTAACAATGAAACGTTGTCGCCATCAATAAAAAATATGACTGACGACAATGAAAAATATGATGGGGATAACTCTTCAAACCCTTGCGGCTCTAAGGACGAAGAGGGGTCTAAAGAAAGTCTTTTAAATAAATCTTTTAAAATATCTTCTTCTACGAACGAGATACATACTGGCATCGGCATCAATGACACTGTTTTGGAAGAAGAACTAGAACTAAATGAAATAGAACTAGCGTTCAAACGAGTGGAAGAAAAGATGATCGCAAAAACGGGACGCATGTATTACTTGAAGGGGGATGAGCCTAAAAACATCCATACGTTCCTTCTTAGTGGAGGAACAATGGACATGCTCATATCGGCCATCGACGAAGCATTCGAACAGTACCAGCCACGTTATCCTAATGACAAGATAACATCGGTTAATTACTGCCTATCGTTTGCTTGGAAAAAGCTTGAACGCGGTAGAGCGATCGGGAACGGAAAAGATGCGCAACCTATGCCTGCTCGTATTCATCCGCAGCCAAGAAAGAGGCGGAACAATGTCGTTCCTATATCGGACAAGCTGCCCGAAGGGGTTCAAAGGCAAAGGGAACTGGAAGAAGCCGGAGCCTTCCAGACAAAAGGAAAATCAATCGCGGAGGATCCCGAGTTAGCAAAGATGCTCGCAAGCCTAAATGGGCGAAAGGCTGCCGGGAAATAAGTAATCCATAGGGAGGGATATCATGAGCAACTTAGTTTTCGTTCAGCATGGACAACCAGTAACCGATAGCCTAACAATCGCAGAAGTGTTCGATAAAGACCACCGTAATGTTCTTCGGGATATCGAAAGCCAAATTGAAAAACTAAACGAAGCAGGTGAGCAAAAGTGGGGGGTGCTCAACTTTGAGCAGACCCATTATCAACATCAGCAGAACAAGCAGTGGTATCCAAAATATAACATGACCGAAGATGGTTTCACTCTCATTGCAATGTCGTACGTGACTCCAGAAGCTATGAAAATGAAGATCCGGTTCATCCAAGAATTCAAGAGAATGCGCGAAAAACTGGCAGCAAACGTTGTACCTCTGGATGAGCGGCGAGTGCGCTTGGAATTGTTCAAACAAGCCATTGAACATGAAGAACGGCTGGACAGTGTAGAGCAAAAGATAATGGAAATCGACCACAAGGTTGAGACACAGATCACCTTAAACAGCCGAGAGCAGCGGATTTTGCGCAAAGCAGTTCAAAAACGTGGCATGGAGCTCGCGGAACAAGTTACTTTTCGCCAGTTGACAATGGTCCGGGATGGCATCGGAGAGGACATTCAAAAGATTCGATCACAGTTATTCCGAGAAATCTACCGCGATCTGTGGGACCGCTTTGGAGTAAGTAGCTATGCTGACATTCTCAAAAAGGACTTGGATGCAGCGCTTGGGTATGTGAGCAACTGGATACCGCGTCAGGTGGCATAAGGGAGGGAGTATCCATGAGAATAAGCCAGGCAAATCGTGGCAAAGGTTTTGAAGACCTCTTGAACTATACGAATGAACAGTATGAACGAGCTGGCATTGCACTAATCCATAAGCGGCCAACGCCGATCAAGGCGACCAAGACCAAAGGCAGTCGGGTATTGGCTGGATACTTCGAGGATAAATCAACGGTTGATTACGATGGAGTGTACCGAGGTCGGGCCATCTACTTTGAGGCAAAAAGCACCCGGGAACGGACACGTTTTGATTTAGCAAACATCAGCAAGCACCAGATTGAGCACCTGGAGAAGGCTGACAAGAGTGGGGCAGTCTGCTTCCTACTGATCGAGTTTGCCGCGACCCGTGAAGTGTATTTCTTGCCGCTAACGACCATTCGGCATTACCTCATCCATGCTGGGAACGGCGGGCGCAAGAGCATTCAAAAAGAGGACTTTGACATATATGCATATGCAGTAGAGCCATCGAGAAGGGCAGTCTTGGACTACCTCCTGTTGGTGGACAAGCTGATCGGGGAGGGAGCTGCATGAACCCAAAATCTGCAAACGAATATGTGACTGGCGCAGAGGGGATCGTGAACCGAAACACCGTGAAGGGTAGTCCGTCTGGTGAGGTGATCACTTATTACCTAACAGAGGAAGAGCGCCTGCAAGCACTCGACAAATACGGACCGATTCTGAAAAAGAGAGTGAATCGCCAGGCAGTTAAACAAACTATCGTGCCACAGATAACGAAAGAGCAATATCTATCCTACAAACAACAGGGATTGAAGGATGGCGAGATTTTGAAACTGCAAATACCAGGACTCCATAGCACAAGGCTAGTCAGCTTGAAAATACGTTGGGGGCTGCACCAGAAACAATCAAAGCAGTAACAGAGAGAAAAGCAAGGGAGAGTGTGGAAGTTGAGCGACGACACACAAACTAAAACGAAGGGTCTGGAGGAAATAGCTATGAAAATGACCAATGAGGAACAACTTGCTTGGCAGAGAAAAGTTATCCGTGAGGAATTGGTGGAAGAGATGCTGGAGAAGGAAATAGGGCTACACAGGGTAGCGTAGCCCGTGTCCGTTGAATAGCTCGCGCACACTGTTGTAGACGCGTATGTGTAAGTCCGGGAAGACTACTGCAACGTCTCCAGCAGCGAGTTGAAGCTTATCTGATGGCTGTTCGATCAGGTAAGGCACTTCCATGGCGTCAAGTGCCTCTTTGAGATAGCTGATTTCGGACCAATTAACCGAATAGTAAAACGACTTTTCCACGTTATCACGCTCCTAACGGAAGCGTAGCACAATCAGATGCAGCAAGAAAAGGAGGATTCACATGAACTTTGTAGAGCCAATTCGCGACAAGGAAAAACTCGAAGCACTTAAAGGACTCTTGAAAAAGCAGTCAGCTAGAAATGGATTTCTTCTAACGTTTGGCATCAACACTGGACTACGTATCTCCGACATTTTGCCTCTGAAAGTTGCTGACGTGAAAAACAAGACACATCTGGTCATAACAGAAAAGAAAACAGGGAAGCCGAAGCGATTCAAGATCAATCAGACGCTCAGAGAGGCGATACAAAGCTATATCACGGGATTGGATGACGATGACTTTCTGTTTGCTTCTGAAAAGCGGCCAAAGCCAATTACCAGGGTTAGAGCGTACCAGATATTAAACGGATCTGCACGAAAAATTGGACTCAGCGAGATCGGGACACATTCGCTGAGAAAAAGCTTCGGTTACCATTTTTACCAGCGGACACGTGACATTGCGACACTTCAATTGATTTTCAACCATAGTCATCCAGCGATCACTCTGAAATACATTGGCATTACACAGGATTTGATTGATCAGGCTGTTGATGATTTCAGTTTGTAGTTTTGAACATACTTTCCACAAAGAGAGGTATATGAGGATGAGTTTAAACAGAAGACCATTAGACCGTGATGAACAGCTTGCTTGGCAAAGACAGTGCATTATGGAAGATTGGATGCCATAAAAAGAAGTACCAAAATCCAATACTACTTTGACTAAAATGCAGCCAGAGCAGAAAGCAAAGAGGTTGGCAAAACTTATATATACGTAGACGTTTACGTTTACACTTACGATTATGTAAACGTAAACGAGTTGGATATCACAAGCTCAATTAAGTTAAATTTGGAGGTTAAAAATCATGAATGAAGTCAAACGGATGTACCTGAAAGGGTTAATTTCAGCAGCGTATCGGATGGCTAGTAACCTTCTTAATAAAGAGGAAGATGAACTGAC
>NZ_BEXF01000042.1 GCF_002897295.1 Brevibacillus reuszeri | reverse complement strand
CGATGCTGGAGTATAAGGCAGAATGGTATGGCAGAAAGGTCTCAATTGTTGGGAAACAATTCCCTTCCAGCCAGCTCTGCTCGACTCCAAACTGTGGATACCGTAACAAGGACGTAAAAAATCTAAACTTGCGTAGTTGGATATGCCCGAACTGCGGCGTCCAACATGATCGTGACCAAAACGCTGCCATCAATATTGAGCAAGAAGGACTTCGATTGTTGGCGTAGCCAACTAAACTGTGGGACTCACAGGGATAGCTTGGTATATTTCACTCTGTTAGGAGTGACTACCCAAGAATCCCCTGTCTTTAGGCATGGGGAGTGTCAAGCAGTGATCTAGCAGGAAGGGGGACGTCATGGTCGTAGACAAACAAGAATTCGAAGGAAATGGGCTGCTTTATACAATTCGCTCTGCGAGCATAGCAGATGCCGGGGAATTGTCTGCATTACGCGTGCAAATCGATGGCGAAACGGAGAATATGGACAGGGAACCAGGAGAGGCGTTCATCGATGTACCTGGATTCGAGCAGATCATTCTGATGGATACAGAAAGTCCAAGGAACCTGTTTCTCGTTGCTGTCGTCCATAATCGAATCGTCGGCTTTTCCAGATGCGAAGGCATTAATTTAAAGAGATTCGCGCACAAGGTAGAGTTCGGCGTATGTGTATTGAAGGAATTCTGGGGATACGGGATCGGGAAAAATCTATTAAAGCAATCAATAGAGTGGGCAGACACAAGCGGGATCAAAAAAATGACGTTGAGTGTGGTCGAGACCAATGAGAAAGCCATCGACTTGTATAAAAGACTCGGCTTTGAAATCGAAGGCATTTTGAAAAACGATCGAATCCTTGCTGATGGCAACTACTACAACGCCATTATTATGGGAAGATTCAATCTATAAAAAGGCGCAGATGCGCAAGGGAGTGTGGCGATAAACATGGCTCATGCAAAAGATGTAGTAGCAGATCAATTGTTAGCCAATGCGAACGATCCAAGCTGGTATCTTCCCTTTTCTGATTCCGTGAGGGATGTATCTGAGGAAGCAGCATTTTGGAAGCCAAGTGAGGATAGCAACAGTATTGCAGAGCTTGCGCAGCATCTCATCTATTGGAATGAGACGTGGCAAACCAGATACATAGAAAACGACGTTCAGGCAGTGCCGTCCATCGGAGATAACAACAAAAGCTTTCTCATTCCCGAAAATCATACCTTTGCAATGTTAAAAGAAAAGCTGCTAGAAGTACTGCTAAAGTGGCAGCCCCTGTTAACGGAGGAAAAGGTGGCAAGTAACGTACATGGATTCGGGGAACCTGTGCCTTGGTGGGCGGTACTCGGCAACGTATCGACACATAACGCTTTTCATATCGGTCAAATCGTGTACATTCGCAAGCTTTACAAGAGCCATGGGGAGGGGCAGTAAAGTCTATCGTCACAAATCGTTTCATTTTCCTGTGATTACAATCACATGAGCAAGCGGGACCATCCGGTAGACTTGAGTCATGAAGATGACACGATGAAATCGAGGAGGGGCCCCATGCTAAGCCAACAAACTATTGACGTGATTAAATCTACTGTACCCGTTTTGGAAGTGCACGGGACAGCGATAACAAAACGATTTTATGAAATGTTGTTTGGGAAGCATCCAGAGCTGTTGAACATTTTTAACCATGCTAATCAAAAACAGGGCAGACAGCAAACCGCACTGGCAAATGCGGTCTATGCAGCAGCTTTGCACATAGACAATCTGGAAGCGATTCTGCCAGTAGTGAAGCAAATTGGTCATAAGCACCGCAGTCTCGGTATTCTGCCAGAGCACTATCCGATCGTGGGAGAGAACTTGCTCGCTGCCATCAAGGATGTGCTGGGAGATGCTGCGACGGATGAAATCATTCAGGCATGGGCTGATGCGTACGGAGTTATTGCTGATGCGTTTATCAGTGTAGAAGCTGAGATGTATGAACAGGCTTGTGAACAGCCAGGTGGATGGGCAGATTTCCGGGAGTTCGTGGTACAGCGCAAGGTCGCAGAAAGTGACGTCATTCATTCGTTTTATCTGGTGCCAAAAGACGGCAAGCAGATTTCCACTTATGAGCCTGGGCAGTATGTAAGTGTCAAGGTAGATATACCCGGAGAGAAAAATACGCATATCCGTCAGTACTCTCTGTCGGATGCTCCGGGAAATGCGTATTATCGTATTTCGGTTAAGCGAGAAGACGCGTTGGGCGACAAACCGGCTGGAAAAGTATCCGTCTACTTGGCGGAGAAAATAGGTGAAGGGGATGTCTTGCTCTTGTCCGCTCCGGCAGGGGACTTCACACTGGATCAGGAAGATAAGCGCCCACTCGTTCTGATCAGCGGTGGCGTCGGTTTGACACCAATGATCAGTATGCTTACAGAATCGCTGAAAAAGAACCCAGAGCGTCCAGTAACCTTCATCCACGCTGCGCAAAATGGCAATCTGCATGCCTTGAAAGGCGCTGTAGAGGAGCTGGCCAAAAAGCATCCACAGTTGACGTATTACTGGTGCTATGAGAAACCAACTGATCGGGATCGCGAGGAAAATGCTTTTCATAAAGAGGGCTACGTGGACCTGCCTTGGCTGCAGAGCGTGGTTTCGCAAAAAGAATCGAGCTTCTATTTCTGCGGTCCCGTCCCTTTCATGAAAGCAATGAATCGGGCGCTGAAAGAATGGGGAGTTCCGGCAGCAGATATTCACTATGAGTTCTTTGGTCCTGCTGGAAGTCTGGAATAAACCACGAAACATTTAGGAAATTGCTCGGCTATTTTTTCTCTGCTTGAGCCTGGGCCTGTGCACGCAAAAGGCGGTTGACAGTCTCGCGGCGCAGACCGATAAACTGACCGATTTCGTCTTGAGTCAGCACCTCTGACAGGGAATCGACAGGAACAAACGATTGAAACCAGCGCTGAAGCTTGTTCAGTCTTTCAGCTGGCGATACCTCTGAGAGCTGATCGATACGCTGCTGCATCATGCGGAGCTTGCCTTGCAGCTGTAGAGCAATTTCTCTGCATTTGGCATGGTTATGCTCCAGCTCCAGGTACCAATCCGAGGCGGATAGAACCTCTACCTCACAGGTGACGAGTGCTACGGCTGTCCCATAATAAGGATTCGGACTGAGCAGCGAGTGATGAGGAATAGTCTCGCCTGGTATGATGACATTCACCAAGGTCAATGTGCCGTCAGCATGTACGCGATTGATTTTGAGCAAACCACTCTTTAGGTGAAAAAGCGGCCCTGTTTCTCCTTGGCGAAACAGTACCTCTCCCTTGTGCAGAATCATGAGAACCTCCTTGATTGTGGCATGTGTGGTTGTACGTAATCATGATGATCGCAGATAGCAGTATATCATACAAACAAAGCAAAGCATCTGTTATCCGTACATGTGATGGATAATCAGGTGCTTTTTGCTTGGCCTCCTTGCAATCGGGAATTCTTTGCCATTTCAACAGTTTGCTCCGCTTTTACCCTTGCTAGATCAATGCTGCTGTTTGCTATAATGAGGGAGTCAGTTTTAGATAAAAGGAGGTATTCCATGCTTGGCACCTTTTTTCTCTGGGCTGGTTCCCTCCTTGCAGTGCTGATTTTGGCGTTGATTGGATATGTGGGCTATCGCTATTGGTACCACATGGGCCAGCTTCCCAAACCACCGTATCGGCATTTGGATGCCAAGCCGAAACCAGCGGATTGGCGCGATGATGAAGTAACCTTCACATGGGTGGGCCACTCGACTATTTTGCTCAATCTATTTGGTACGAAGATTCTCACTGATCCGGTCATTGGAGAAAAGCTGGGACTGCGTGTTGCCGGGGTGCTTCATTTTGGCCCGACACGTTTTACTCCTCCAGCCCTCACCTTTGATGAATTAGGTGAAATTGATTTGATTCTCTTGTCTCATGCGCATATGGATCACGTAGATTTGCCGAGTCTTCGCAAGCTGGCTCGTCGCTCTACCCATGTCATTACGGCGCAAAATACAAGTAGACTGATCGCCAAAATGCCGTTTGGGTCGTACGAAGAAATACAGCCAGGGCATACGGCAACCACAAAAGAAGGCGTAACCATTACGGCAATACCCGTGCGTCATTGGGGCAATCGTTTTCCGTGGAATCACGATTACGGGTACAATGGATACATGATCGAAAAAAACGGCGTGCGCATTTTGTATCCCGGTGATACAGCGTACATTTCCATGGAGCACTATCCGCAGCAGTTCGGCAAAATTGATCTAGTCTTTATGCCGATTGGTGCGTATAAGCCAGATTCCTATCAGAGGGCACACTGCACACCGGAGCAAGCGTGGCAAATGTTTAAACAAAGCGGCGGGCAATGGCTCGTACCGATTCATTGGAATACATTCGTCCTTTCCCGTGAGCCTGTCGAAGAGCCAATCGAGCGTCTCCTTGCTGCGGCAGGCGAAGAAAGAGACCGGATTGTGGTGGAGCGCCAAGGGGAAACCTATTCATTGCCAGGAAAGTAGTGTAAAAGACTGTGTACTTCGCAGTCTTTTTCTACGGAAGGAAACAGCTGATACAGGGAAGGAATCAAAGGATTATTATAGAAATTAATTTATCGTTAGAGTTTTGTTTAGTTTTGAGCCATTGAGATGATCAGGAGGGATACATATGGGAAAAACATTGCCACAACGCTGGGACCTGGATGTCCTTTTTCCAGGTGGAAGCGAGTCGGAACCATTTCGTTCGTTTCTTGGGCTGCTGGAAACAGATATTGCTAGCCTAAAGGCACGGGTCGACCAATCCGATCTGGCGTGGAACGAAAAAAATACGTTTCTGCAAGTCGTGGATGAAGTACAAAGCATAGCTGTGCGCGTGCGACAAGCCGGGGCATATATCTCTTGCCTGACCGCACAAAATGTCAAGGACGAGCAAGCAAAGCTGCTCGGTGGACGAGTAAAAACGATCTCTGCTAGTTTTGGAGCGGCTTTGACAGGATGGGAAGAGCGTCTGGTAAGCATCGAGGAGTCAGACTGGAAAGCGCTGCTCGCAGAGGAAGACTTGCAGCCAATTGCGTTTGTGCTGGAAGAAAGACGTCGCCGCGCCCAGGAAAAACTGCCTCCTGAGCAGGAAGTATTGGCAAATGACCTGGCAGTGGACGGCTATCACGCATGGCAGGACTTGTACAATGCAGTCGTAGGACGCATGACGATCGAGATCGAGCAGGATGGTGAGCTGAAGCAGCTGTCGGTGGGGCAAGCTGCCAACCTGATGAGTCATCCTGATCGCGCTGTTCGTGCACAAGTTTTTGCAAAATGGCAAGAAGCGTGGGGCAAGGAAACCGAGCTATGTGCACAGGCTCTGAATCATCTGGGCGGATTCCGTCTGTCCTTGTATCGCCATCGCGGGTGGGATTCCGTACTTCGTGAGCCGCTTGATATCGGACGTATGCAGGAAAAAACATTGGATGCGATGTGGCAGGCGATCGACAATCGCAAGGATCGATTGGTTGCTTACCTGGAGCGCAAGGCGAAGCTGCTCGGCATTGAAAAGCTGAGCTGGTACGATGTTTCGGCTCCAGTCGGAAAAACACACAAAAAGGTTTCCTACGATGAAGCGGCAAAATTGATTGTTCAGCATTTCAACCGTTTCAATCCAAATATGGCATCGTTTGCTCAGCAGGCTTTTGACGAAGCGTGGATTGAGGCTGAGGACCGTCCGGGCAAACGTCCAGGTGGCTTCTGCACGAGCTTCCCGGTGAGCAAGCAGTCCCGCGTGTTCATGACCTATGCTGGCAATGCGAGCAATGTCTCGACATTGGCTCATGAGCTGGGGCATGCTTATCATCAGCAAGTGATGTGGGACCTGCCGCCACTCGCACAAAACTATGCGATGAACGTAGCGGAGACAGCGTCTACCTTTGCGGAAATGATCCTGGCTGATGCTGCGGTGAAAAATGCAGCCAATGACGATGAGCGCCTCGTTTTGCTGGAAGATAAGCTGCAATCTGTAGTGGCCTTCTTCATGAACATCCATGCTCGCTTCCTGTTCGAGAAAAACTTCTACGAGCAGCGCAAAAATGGTCTCGTCAGTGCAGCTGAGCTGGATCGTCTCATGCTCGAAGCGCAGGAGAGTGCTTATAAAGGAGCGCTTGCAGAATACGAGCCACACTTCTGGGCTTCCAAGCTGCACTTCTACATTACAAGCTATCCGTTCTACAACTTCCCATACACGTTCGGCTACCTGTTCAGCATGAGTGTTTATGCACGGGCACTGGCAGAAGGCGAGAGCTTCGCTGCGAAGTACGATGCGCTCCTGCAAGACACCGGACGCTTGATGGTCGAGGATTTGGCGAAAAAGCATCTGGGAGAAGACATGACCTCCGTCGATTTCTGGCAAGCAGCGGTTGATCTGGCTGTAGCAGATATTGAAGAGTTCCTGCGTTTGACGGAAGAAGCATAATTTCATCGGGATATAGAGTAAGTGAGCCTGTCGATTCGTCGGCAGGCTTTTTTGATTGTCGGATAAGCAATGCCCTATAAAAGAATGGTTAGGAAAAATGAAACGAGCCATACTGAAACATTTGTTAGGCAATACCTCCAGATACTCGGCGACTTTCGGGCAAAAAGAAAATTCGTTCCCAAACAAATGAACAAGTAAATCAGGATAACCAAATACCCTAAGGGGCTAGTACTTGGAGATCGGCTACCATCAAGTGCACCACCAGTCATTATGACAAATATGAGAACATAGACTCCTGCGATCCCAAAGAGGATGTTCAAGGCGACAGCAGTTAGCTTCATCCACAAAGTTATTCACCTCGAATAAGTTGTTATTTGTTTGACGCGCTTTAATCCATAATGTTGTCTTACGTTGGTTTGGAAAAGTATGCCGGATTTATTTATCACGATGTGTAAAGTAAAAAGTACCCTTGCAAATTACAAGGGTACGGCATTAAAAGCATCTTAAAAATGAAATGGGCCCAAAAGTCAAATGATTCGCACTTGGGCCCAGCAGCTCTTCATTTTCTCACGCCCTTCTTCCGGATGTACCATCTTCGTTTATGAAAGGAGATGGACCTATAATTCTGGGCCAGTCTGACGATTCGTTTACGTGTAAGTGATGCTGGTTTGGAAGAGGAGCTTTTGTTAAGGGAGCTTCTTATAACCAGATGACCAGGGTAGTGAGCTTTCACGAAGTTACCGTAAGTTTCGAACTCGGAGAAGCCGGCATAACTCTGTTTGTTGGTATTCTTGATAATCGCCCAGTACCACCTACTCCTATGCCTGGCCTCAATTTTATACTTCAGCCGGGAGAGCTTCGATTTGTCGAACAGCATATAGTGGGCAACGAAAGAGCGGGAGGCGGTTGGCTTGGTCCCTAGTAATTTCTTATAGGTGCGAAAATATTCGGGACGACTCCAGTTGCGGCAGTAAAAAACGGTTTTCCCGTTGACGAGGAAGACATGAGGACGGATGAGAATGGTGTCGGCGTCAATCACAAGATAATACCTTTGCCTAGTCAAGCTTCCTCCAGCCAGCTTCAACAATTGTTGGAGCAGCCAGCCTGAGCGATTGGTGCGCTTGGTTTGGTAGTGAATGTCTTTTTTTGTAATCGGTAGGACACGTTTTTCATTGATGAAGATGCAGTTTTTACGCCGGCAAAGAGCCTGGATTCGCTTGCTTGGTGGCGATATAACCATGATCTTACCGACGGGATGCTTCACTTGCTTACGGATACTGTCAATGACATAGGGAAGAGTGCCAAGGTCTTTCTCAATAGCTGGGATCAGGACATCAATTTTGATAGAGCTGTTGAAGGCGCTTTTCGCTGAACGTGTCAATTTCTCACATCCTTTTGGGAAAGCAGTTTTAAAAATGCCCCTTCTAGGAAAGGAGCAGATTGTATAAATACCACGTTATCCATATGCCAAAAGCTACCCATACGCAAATAAAAAGGATACCCACAAACCAGTTTTTTGGTTTGCTTTTCGAAAGTAATTCCTCTGCTTTAGCTCGACAATCCTTAACAACCTCATCAGGTATTAGCTTCAGTGCTATCCACACACCTAGAGGAACTAAAATGATGTCGTCCAAATATCCAAGAACTGGAATGAAGTCAGGTATTAAATCGATTGGGCTGAAGGCATAAGCAACCACACAAATAGCAAAAAGTTTAGCGTACCATGCAACACGTTGATCTTTGTATGCGAAATAAAGGACAAATACTTCTCGCTTCAATAATCTAGCCTTGCTCTTTATTTGTTGTAATACTGCTGATCCTTTATTCATCTAAACCCCCCCTCAAGTTATGTTACTGAAGGGGTGGGGTGTAATCAAGAATGGGTCCATTAAAAAAGCCCCCAAATAAAGGGAGCCTGTGATGGTATTAACGACGAAGTGAATGCATCATCCTTCTATGGTGATGCGCCCTCATCCGATGGAAGTGCTCCCTTTGTGCGAACGTGTGATGCATCATTCGGTCGTGCCTATGTGCAATACTTAAAGCGCGAAAGCGTTCTGCTTGCCTTAAATGATGGCGCATTCTTTCTCGGTGATGCTCGATAGGATCCATAAATACATCATCTCCTTTCGCCGTGATAATTAATGGTATGAGGACGGATTTAAAACTGATTGTGCATTAGTGGATACAGAACAAAATGGGTAGCAAGCAAGAAGCCGGGTTGTCAGTCATCCGTGACATAAAAGTGGTAATTTAGAGGCAACGAAAGAGGCGTTAAGGTTGCATTGAGGATACGCTTAACCGTGATAGAACAAGTATCAATTTGACATGCCTGTCCCACCTAGAATTTTGGCTATACGATCGCATAAACTTTTTGGTATCTTCAAGTGTGATTCTCCTCCTCTTGTTTATACATTTTATGTAGAAGAGAATAAGAGGTTCTGGACAAAGGTAAAAAAAGGGTGCATGTACCAGTAGAATAGTGGCCATAGGATTACTAGACAAAACATAATGGGAAGGGTGAAGCATCCGAAGTATATTGAAAATGCATAGTGGCGTTTGCATGAAGCAATACGCCACTAGAAAGGAGATATTCTCCTTATTTCAGTACATTAAGAGCACGTCGTAGTTTCTTTGCAAACTGAATGGGGGGTTCCACAGTTTCAATATGCAAATACATGAGACGTGGGTTATCGAATAGCCAGTGATTGTGAAGGGCAGTGATTCTAAGTCCTTGTCGACGGGCAGCGTTAATAAACTTTTGAACATCCCTTTGCAAGAGCGTAATTTCTGCCGTGTTTAATGTATTTCCTCGGCTATCCAACGACTGAATAACAATCTCATGCTCCGTATCGTATTTTTTACCTAGGATTGTTGCATTGAGATTACGCTTAACCATAATTGAACAAGTATCGTTTGACATGCCTGTCCCGCCCAAAATTTTAGCTAAGCGATTACATAAACTTTTTGGTATCTTCATCGATTCTCCTCCTTTTCTTGTCTTATTGCATACTATGAGGAGCAGAAAAACTTGTTCTGGACAAAAGAAAGAAAGGGTACATGCCCTTGATAGTTTTCATGGAGTTAAACAAAGAAAGCCCCGTTTGGGGGCAAATAAGGCTAAAAAATCAATTTAAACACGAAAGCACAAGATGTAGACAAAGTAAGGATATAAAGCGACCAAGTCAACAATTCAAGGGCAATAGAAAGACCTTCGGCGAAGCGTTGATACTTCATAACGTCACCCTCCCCGCTTTTCAAAGTTAAGGGCTATACAAAATGAACCATTGGATGGTAAACTGAGAAAAAATAATAATTCGATGGTGATCGAATGCATAGTTTATATTCTATTAAAGTTGAATGGTCTGCTGCTTACGAATGTATCATTAGTCTGTATGCGTACATCTATGAAAAAGAACGAAAGCACCTGCAACTAGGAAGCGCTTGGAAAGAAGAAACGACGCGAATGCTGCCAGATTCATTTGCTGCCGAGCTTGCTGATGAGCGTTGGGAAGTCCTGCACCGACTCGTGCTTTTGGTGGCACAGTCACCACGAAAAGCATCGGTGGCTGATTTTCTGGAATGGCTGGAGCTTATTCCACCAGGTGAAATTTACGAACGACTAGCACCATGGGTGGAGACGATACCGCTCAACCTGGGTGAGATACGTGACCACAGCCTCTCTCTGCTGAAACGCTGGAACGAACACTACTTTTCCAAGGTTGAGCCGCGCATTTTGGATAGCTTGGAACAAAGTGCGCGGCAAACGGAGGAACTGGCAAAAACATTGTCTGCGATCGAAACGATCGATCAGGTTACGCATGGCATCTGGATCGAGCCGATGAGCGAGCTGCAGGAGGTTGTGCTGATCCCCCAATATCACTGTGCCCCTACCTCGGTGCTTGATTTTCATCGTGGAATCGCGACCTGTCTGTACCCTGTGAGGGATGCGGGAAGGCTGCATCCCGAGCCGCTACTGGAGCTGTTGCCAATCACGCAATGCCTGGCAGATGAAAAACGACTCCAGATTCTTCGCTGTCTGTCTAACGGGACATGTACGCTGGGAGAGCTGCAGCAGCAAGTATCCCTCGCAAAAAGTACGGTTCACCACCATGTTACGGCGCTGCGTCGGGCTGGCTTGATCCATGCTCATTACACCGGTAGCTCCACTATCGCTTACTATAGCTTGCGTGGGCAATTTATAGACAGGCTGCCTGTCCTGCTGCACTCCTTTTTGGAAAACGGGGGAAAACAGCAATGAACAAGCTAAAGCAAGCGTGGGAGGCGTATCATCCCGTTGTTCATCTTTTGATGGGCGGAACTGTATTTGTCATGCTTACACAATGCATGAGCTTGCCGTTTTTGGCTATCTATCTAAGCGAAACGACGACACTTTCTCCAGCTTATATTGGAGTCATTGTTGGTGCAGGACCGCTGGCGGGGACGTTCGGCGGCTTTGTTGGAGGAGTTTTGTCAGACCTGTTTGGCAGACGCAAGCTGATGATTTTGTCCATGCTGATGATGGCTATAGCGTTTGCCTGCTTTATTGTGTTTAGTCAGCCGCTGGCGCTGCTTTTCATCAGTTTGGCGCTAGGACTCGCTGCATCCTTTTATGGGACCATTTCAAAGGCGATGATGGGGGATTTAACTCCTGAGGACAAGCGATTTCGAGTGTTCTCCAACCGGTATTTGGCGATTAACCTCGGTGTGGCGATTGGGCCAATGCTGGGTGCCTTTTTAGGAATTGCGGGCAGCGGTACTGCCTTTTTGCTCACGGCGATTTCGTATGTGTGCTTTGCTGCACTGCTCGCGATTGCGTGCAAAAAGTACGCGATCGTTGATACGACTGCAAAGCAGGGCGAAGGAGAAGCGGAAAAACCGAGCCTGGGCAAGATGTGGCAAGTGCTGAGTAGGGATGTCGTTTTGCTTAGCTTTGTTTTCGGAGGAATTCTTTTAGTGACTGTGCATGGGCAGATGTCTGTCACCTTGTCCCAGTATTTGCGTGAAAATATCGAAGAAGGCGTAGCTCTGTTTGGTGTCGTGATGAGCGTGAACGGGATGACGGTCTTGCTGTTGCAGATTCCGTTGACGCGACTCGTGGAGCGATTCTCCTTATTTTCACGAATTGCAGGAGGGGCGGTCCTGATGGCTGCAGGTGAGGTAGGCTTTGCCACTTCGTCATCGTGGAGCTGGTTCATCGCTGCAATGGTCGTATTCACTTTGGGTGAAATATTGATTGTTCCTGCCGAATACGCTCAAATCGATCAAATCAGTCCGGCCAACATGAGAGGAACGTATTATGGAGCGCAAAGCATCAGTAATCTAGGCAGCTTCCTCGGACCTTGGGCAGGGGGCATGGTACTGTCTGCGTATGGAGGACCTGCGATGTTCCTGGTCATGGCAGGGCTTGCTCTCGTAAGTCTGATTTTTTACAGGCTGGGACAAAGACTGCATGAAAAAAAGCAGCAAAGAAGCAGTGTGGTGGTTGAAACGGCCAGCTAAAAGATATTTTAATCTTGATTCGCTTCCTGGACTCTACTATACTAAGAAGTAACTTTTTCAAAGGGGATGTCTTTTTGTCGGCGGTCGTTCTTAACTAAGGAATTTCATATGGCTTGGTCCAATTTTTTCGCGAAAAACCATGAGTGTAGTGGTTTGTTTGAAATGCGGAAAATGACCAGACCTGATTAGTTAAGAACAGCGGTCATTTACCTATCTCTATGTCTACCAGAACGGTGCTCTTAGGCACGGTTTTTTTGTAGGATAACAGAGGCTCTCCGAAGCATGGCGTAGCCCGGTTTCCTCATTTGGCAGAAGGTGAACTTTGTTCATTTTCTGCCTTTTTGTGTTCTGGTGGGCATCATTCCATTTGAAAGAGGGTTACCCATAACTATGAAAAAATATATCGAAGAAACATATAAACGTGTAGAGCTTCAAGAAGGACAACGTGTGATTGAGCAGTTCCTCATTCATTGTTATTTGAATCCAGATATCTCAACAAAAGAGCTCGCAAGAAAAGTACTGCTGCCGCTCCCTGTTGCTACGGCGATCAAAAAAGAATTGATCAAGGCCGGGGCTTTGGAGCAAGGAAGCGGTGTTCGTTGCAGTGCCAATGGACGTGAATATGTAGAGCAAGCGTTGGGCTATGGCGGACTCGACCATGTCTTGTTTCAAAAGCTGATAAGTGAGGACGATGCATGGAGGACAGAGCTTGCTGATGTACACACGAGTATGGAAGAGATATTCTCCTTAAGGCCACAAGTAGATGTGCTGCTGGATCAGTCCAAAAGTACAGTGGAGACGAGCTTGCGCCGTGCTCTTCTATGCCTGCGTGATCAGGCGCTGCTTGGGAAACGAATATTATGTGTAGGCGATGATGATCTCGTGAGCGTAGCGCTCGGCTTGCTGCTCAAACGGTTGTATCCAGCTGCCGAAAAGCAAGCAGCCATCATCGATGTGGTTGATATTGACCAGCGATTTTTAGGATACATTGAATCGTTAGCAGCGGAGCAAAAGCTGCCGATTACATGCCATCAGGCTGATTTGCGGCAGCCTCTCCCCAAGCGATTGCATGGCAAGTACGATTGCTTTTTCACAGACCCGCCGTATACACTCTCGGGGATGTCGCTCTTTTTATCGCGAGGAATCAGCGCTTTGCAGAAGCAAAAGGGCTTGTCCATTTATCTTTCCTTTGCTCACAAGTCTCCCGATTTTACACTGGCCATGCAGCGAGAATTCGTTCGCGCTGGCTTGACCGTACGTGAGGTCATCAGCCATTTCAATGAATACGAAGGGGCGCAGATGATTGGGAACCGTGGACAGATGATTGTACTGACGACAACCGAGTTGACTACGCCAAGTATTCCACAGGCTTTTCACGATGCCTTGTATACAGGCGAAGAAAAGCAGACGCTGCGTACTTATCGGTGCAAGCGTTGTGAGGAAGCTATTCGAGTAGGCATGAAGGGGGCATTCAAAACGATCGAGGAATTGAAGAAGCGAGGCTGCCCCCGTTGTAAAAATGGTACGTTCAGGCTGATCTCCCGCAAAAGAGTGTAGGCTGCTCTGATAATAATGACGAGCCTCTACTGATTGTCCGCTTGCTGGCATAAAGTAATGATGAGGGAGGGGGATCGCATGGCCCAAGAAAAAGCTTTCGTAGCATTACGGATGGTTACCGGCATCATTTTTCTCATGCATGGATTCGCCAAGCTGCAAAGAGGAATGGATGCTGTTACGACCATGTTTGTGGAGCTGGGCTTACCCAGTTGGCTTGCCTATCCAGTGCTTGCAATCGAGCTGGTGGGTGGGCTTGCCTTGATTCTGGGAGTAGGGGCGAGCTACGCGGCATGGGGGCTTGCAGTTATTATGGCGGGCGCGATTGTGACGGTCAAATGGAAGAATGGCTTTCTCGGTGGACCGGGAAAAAGCGGTTATGAATTTGATCTGATCCTGCTCGCCGTCACCGTATGTGTGGGGCTAAAACGAACAGAAAAGAGACCTGGCTGAACGTGTGTGAGTCGTCAGCCAGGTCTTTTTCGTGTAGAGAGGATGTCCAGCATAGCGGCTAGGATGTGACAGCCGCGAGGAATGGGCTTTTTTCACCTGTATAGTAAAGGTGCAGCTCGTGCATGGCGCGAGTGCATGCCGTATAAAACAGCTTTCTTTCGCTTTCCTGTCCGTAGCAAGTGCTGGACGCGTTGTAAATAATGACGGCGTCAAATTCCACCCCTTTTGCCAAATAGGACGGAATGACTAACGTGCTCGCATCATAGGAGGTCGTCGTGGTTCCGATCAAACGTACAGGCAGCTGCTGGTTCAAGGCATCGTAAGCAGCTTGTGCTTCCTCCGCCGTTTTGGTAATAACGGCGATGGTTTGATGACCGTTTGCGGACAGCTCATTGATTCGTGAAACGATGAACTCGTTCAGTTCTGCTGGATTAGCAGCCTGGGTCACGCTTGGTTTACGCCCGTCTCGATTGAACGGCTCGATCAGCTCGCCGCCAACGATCAATTGGCGAGTAAATTCCACGATGGGCCGTGTCGAGCGATACGTTTTCGTCAAAACGAATGTTTCCGTTTCAGCGGGATCATACAATGAGCTTACGGCGTCAAAGCTGTCACTCTGATAGGCATGTGCATAAATCGCCTGATTCCAGTCACCTAATACCGTCATTTTGGCGCGTGGAAAGAGTCGCTGGATAAGAGCGAATTGGAATGGCGAGTAGTCCTGTGCCTCATCGATAAATACATGGCGAACGAGATTGTTCGTCTGAAAGCCCTCCAGTCGCTCCTGCAAATACAAATAGGGAGGGATATCCTCATAGGCGAGCTCGCCTGTCGCCAATTTCTCCAATGTTTGCTCACAAATAGTCTCCCAGTGGCTGGGAAGCTCTTTTTCGGTTGGCAATAATGTCGCCAAGAGCGCAGGCTGTGAGAAAAGCTGCCTGTAGATGGCAGGGGTGTCGATGAATTGCAGCTCACGAATGGAGTCACGAATCGGCTGAAAATGCTTTTTCACGATCCTGGCAGCCAGCAATTCCTGCTCCTTGTCAAAGTCGTCGAACGAATCTTCACGGAACTGTTTTTTCCTGCGAAGCTCCTGGTAAACGGCAGCGTAGGCATCTTTATCGAGCAGCTCCATCTCATCTTCCACCCACGGCTTTGCTCGTTCGCGAATCTCCAGCTGCTTTAGCTCGCCATAGAGCGCCTTTGCGACGAGGCTCATCCGATTGGGAATAGGCATGGAGGTATCATACGAGTAAAAGATGTCATGAATATGCTCTGCGCTAATGAGGACCTTGCCGCGAAACGTGATAGGCGAAAAAAGAATACCTGCTTGTTTTAGATGTGACGCATATTGATCAATGGCCTGCATGAACAGGGCAGAGGATTTGAATTGAATTCCTTCCAGACGTTCGGTGTAGCCGGGAAGCTGCATCGCGGTCAGTACGTATTCCATTTGCGTCAGTGGGCTTTCCAATTGAAATTGGTGCCCAAGCCGATGCTCCGTATATTCCTGAAAGGTGGTTTGCTGCATATTTTCCTCGCCCAGCTCTGGCAATACAGTAGACACATAGCTGTTGAAAAGCGAGTTGGGTGAGAACAAGACAATCTGTTCGGCACGCAGAGTTTGGCGATAACGGTACAGCAAGTAGGCAATGCGCTGGAGAGCCGCTGATGTTTTTCCGCTGCCCGCTGCCCCTGATACGATGACGAGTCGACTGCGCTCGTTGCGAATAATACGATTTTGATCCCGCTGGATTGTAGCGACGATGCTTTTCATTTGGGAATCCGCCTGTTTGCCAAGCACTTCCTGCAGCAGCTCGTCACCGATCGTTACACCCGTATCGAACAGATGCAGCAGACGACCATCCCGAATGACGTACTGCCGCTTGCCGGTCATTTCACCTGTGACGGTCCCGCTCGGTGTCTCATATTGGACAGGACCGGGCGAATAATCGTAGTACAGGCTAGAAATAGGCGCGCGCCAATCATACACGAGAAATTCTTCGTCGTTTTCGTCAAGCAAAGAGGCAATCCCCAAATAAATCGGCAGCGTCTCCTGCTCGAATTCCTCCCGAAAATCAATCCTGCCAAAATAGGGTGAGTGCAACAATCTGTTCAGAGTTCGCAACTGATTTTGGGCATGGCGGTGAATACGCTCTCGCTCAGACAGTACTTCTGCTTGCTGCTTGATGCTAGCGTAGGTTTCTACCGCTTCAATAGCATCCTCGAAGTTGACGGTGACATCATCCCAAAAATGCTTACGGATGCCGATGATATCAGCACTTACCACGCTGACATGCTCCTTTAGATCGTCAATCCGCTTATGAATCTCTGAAATCACTTGCTCAACCCGCTGTTGCTCATGTAGCCTGTCTTGGTCAGCCGCGTTCATGGAACCGCTCCTTTTTCATTCCCCATTTTTGGTCGAAAGGTTAGGTTTGACAACCAGCACTCGATGTGGTACTATTATATTGGAGATAAAATGAATTGTTTCAAACCATGCACCAAAAGACCAATTTCCATTTTAGCATAGGAAAGTTGGGCTTTCAACATGGTTTCGAACATTTTTTTGTGTTGTTAACGACAATGAATAAATAGCAAGCGGAGTGCCTGTTCAGGCATTCCGCTTTTTTGTTTTACGTAATGCTCGCTTCTCATTTTCCTTTTGGTTTATCACCTAATAAACCCAACAAAAACATTTGTGAAAAAGCGAACCCCTTGGACGTTTTTGAAACAATGGAAGGAATGGTCAAGTTAAGGTCCAGGTAGGTTGAGATGAGTAGATCTGTGAATTCCTTTTGATTCGTTAAAGAGTATTCTTGCAATCGCTGTGCAAACTCCTTACTAACCTTTTCTCTTCCCCCAATTGCTTGCTGAAGCTCGTATCCAACCAAATACAAATCAGCTGCTAAGTTTTCGTCAGACTTCTGATGTTCAGCTACATAGCTCGAAATCCAGTCTCTCACTAGAGATGAGGCATCTTTATTGTTTTCCTTCGCTATCTGTTGAAAAAGTTCTTTTAGTTCTTTTGACATGCGTATGTGCAAATTAGCATCCATGTAATGAAAACCTCCTGATTGTAGGGATAGTGTAATCATACATTATCTGTAATCAAATTGTAAACACATTGTGATTACGTTGTGTATACAAACTGTGTGTTAGCCAAACAGCAAAAAACGCAGGATTGTTTCCCTGCGTTTTTTCTAGGTATAGTGCTCCACAGCTAAATAAAGCTTGTTTTGCCGCCGGTTACAGGAATCACCGCTCCTGTGATGAAATCGGACCGCTCTTGTGTGAGAAACTCGACCACCCGCGCAATATCCTCGCCCGTTCCTAATCGACCGATCGGGGTATTGTTGCTGTCCAAGCCTGCGACATCTTGTATGCTCGCTTCCTTCCATGGATGGACAATATCACCGAGATTGACCATATTGACGGTAATCCCATGGGGAGCTTCTTCGATCGCGAGGCTTTTGGTTAGCGAAACCAGACCAGTTTTTGCTGCGGCATAGGCTGCCCGCTGCGACCAGCCGGGAGCTGTTTCTGCCAAATGATACCCGAAATTAATAATTCGTCCCCATTTGTTTTGCCGCATGATCGGGACAATGCGCTTCGCCAGGTAGAAGACAGCACTCAGATTACCATTTACCATATAATTCCACTCATCGAGTTCGTAGTCTACGAGATTTTTATACTCAAATACAAATGGTCCAGCATTATTGATCAAGACGTCGATGGTGGCAAATGCTCCGAGGGATCGATTAACTATTTCATTTACATCGTCTATGTTTGCTACGTCACCTTTGACACAGAGAGTTTTAACCTGATAGTGCTCCTCTACAAAGGCAGCTAGTGCTTTTGCTTCCTGTTCATTTGATCGATAGTTAATGATGAGATCAAATTGGTGCTTCGCCATTTCCTTGACGATCCGATGACCGATCCCCGTGGCTCCACCAGTGATTAAAGCTACTTTTCTATTCAACCTCTCACCCTATTCTGGTTTCATTACCATTACTATTATGAAGCAATGCTTCGGGCATATTCCTACTTAATTACTTCATCCGCTAGCATAAATCCTTTTGCATTCCAGGAAAAGAGGCGAATTGTGCGTAAAAAGTACATAAAAACGCTTTCGACCCCTGAGAGTCGAACAAGAAGCTGCCAAAAGAAAAAACCGCTCGCTGAAGCGGTTTTCTTACCCGTATACAGATTGTTCCCACCAATCCACCGAAAAAAAGAATGCTGTGGCTTCTTCCGTTTGTGGCACATGGATCATCAACGCCATCCCGGGTCCGATAATCCACTGGCCGTTTGAATTCCCACCCACCGTAGTCATAGGAGGAATGACTCGTGTGCTTGCCACGATGCCTTCTCGCGTGATGTCTGCACTGTTTGAGCCGTAGAGGATTTGACCTTGTGAAGCAGGAGCGGGAGGAAGCTGAACAAACCCAGGTGTCACTTGTCGTGAGGTCTTGCCACCAATGATTGATTCTGCTTTTCCGAACCATATATGTGCGACCAGAGGCTGGCTCGTGCTGTTCGTAATCGACCAATGCTGGACGTACAGGAGAGCGGTGGAGCGCAAAGGGTTGATCAAAGCTCCGAAGCCCTGGTCCTTGTCTGTTGCTGTGATTTTCTCGGTTTGCCCCATGTAGTATTTGGATTGGGAGGCCATCGACATGGCATAGGGAACGTGGACACTGCTGGGTAGCTGCTCTGTCTGGGGCGGGGTGGGGAACGGATAATATCCCATTTGCATGTATACATCAGGCATGCCGTAAAAGTAGGAGGGCTTTGTCATCGGCTTACGCTCCTTTTGATAAGTGCTAGCCCTGTAGTATATGGCAATCGTTCTGCTAGGGTGCGGATGAGCGAATCAGTATTCCTGTGAGAATATGCCTACACCCATCGTATTCAGTATGGTAACGGCCTCACGGATGGGTAGACGAGGCAGTCGGAACTCCTCGGTGATTGCGGCTTCCAGCTCGTCGATAGATCGTAGTATGAATTTTTGCTCCTCTCCGTTTTCCTGCATGATCCAGAGAGAATTGTTTTTGAGTGAAACGCTGCGCTTCTGATCCAATTGATAGAGATGAATCCGCAGCATAGATAAAAAGGTAGCTCCTGGCGCAAAGGAGCGCACAATAGCTGCCGAAAAATCATGTAATTCCCGCGGTTCATGCGGGGAAAAGTGCCAGCTGTCGCTCACCAGCTCGTGGCTTCGCATGCGATGGAAGCGAAAGCGAGAAGGGGAGAGTGGATCAGGAACTAGCTGGACTGCTTCCTTGCCAAACGCAGAAAGGTAGTCGGGATCAGTGAGGAAGCGAACCGGTTGAAAAAAGGGGGCTGCAGCACCAGCATCAACATAGAGAGGCTCCCCATCCTCCAGTAGATCTGTGATGATGATCGCTACATGATCTTCTGCCAAAGACACGAGGTAGCCCGAATAGCCTAGCTCGCGCAGCAATGCAAGAAAATTGGCATTAATGGCATAGCAGGTACCCCCGTAATCGTAACGGCTCGCATTTTCCACGTACTCAGCTGGAGGGGGAACAATGCTTTTTTTGTAGGTATGGTAATAGAGCAGCTTGCTGACGTTTTCGTAGGGAAAGGCTTGCAAATGTGAGCGGCATAGCTCCTTTAGAAACTCGAGATCAGTAGCTCTTTGTTGTACCCCTAACCGTTTGAGGTACGCTTTGCTCCAGGCTGGTAATACTGGCAATGCTTCCTGCATGATCTGCACCCTTTCTATTTGAAAGAAAAACGCCCGAATCAACTGCTTCCTGCAGGGATTGGGCGCTCGCTTATGATGTCATATTTAAGAGACTGTTTTCCAGGCGTGTATGGCGAGAAGTGCCCAGCCAATGAGAAACAGCACGCCGCCTATCGGCGTGATGGCTCCCAGGACTTTGATTCCTGTCATCGCCAGTGTATACAGGCTTCCGGAGAAAATCAGCGTTCCTGCGACAAAGCACCATCCAGCCCATACCAGCCCGGAGGAATCCGGATACCATTTGAGCAGGAGCGCAACCAGCACGAGTGCCAGCGCGTGTGTCGTCTGATAAGTAACGCCTGTATGGAAAATGCCAAGCGAATACTCATCCAGCTTTTCTTTAAGTGCATGGGCACCGAATGCTCCGAGGGCAACAGAGAGAAATCCGCTGATACTCCCAAGCATCAAAAACAATTTCATGAGTGAGTCACTCCTTTTTGGATTCAAACCTACACATGTATCCGATATCTATTTTACCGTATCCGGACTGCCTCTGCCCAATTGCAATTTGATGAACACAGTTTGGACTCGCGTACAGACCGCTTGTCAACTCCCGACATAAATTGAAGTATCGCAGCGGAATCACTGTCATGCCGCTGGATCGGGAGGTGAATAACGACATGAACAAATGGCTCTCTCTTGCTGGTGGTCTTGTTGGTGGATACGCTTTACTGAAAACGCCGTTGGATGGTACTTTTCTGAACGGATTGAATCCGTTGGTCGATGGAATTGGCCTGATTGCCATGCTGGTCTTCTCGGGTGCTCTTATTTATACTGGTGTACGCGACTGGTTCCAGCGATAAGCGGAAGGCTATTCTTGCTAAATCCATGTACGACTTGATAACACGTAAAGGTATCTCCTAGTGGGGATGCCTTTTTTCCTGACCGATTTGACTCGATTTGTGTCTTTTTTGCATATTTTGGTAAAAATGTAAGAAAATTTGTTTTTCGTGACAGCGTTCGACAGTATCTGTAAAACTCCTGCAGTATACTTTTGGTAGCTAAAGGAGGATTATTGATAAACATGGATATTATTTTGTTTGTCGTTGGTTCTGTTTTAGAATATATGGCGATATTTACTTTCATGTTTTCCCTTTTTAAATCATGTTTCGAGAGTATTTGACGGAAATCTTTATTTCATGCATGATGCTTACTTTCGTTTCATTCGCGATGCGATACGCCTTCCAACTAGAACAATACTCCTCCTTTGTTCAAATTGTAATCTTCTGCCTCTTACTTCGTAGTGTTTTTCACTTCCATATTCTTTACTCCATTCTACTGAGCTCAATCTATGTCATTTATGGCTTTTGGCAAGTGTTTATTGTCTTGAACGTCCTCGAAGCGCTGCATGTTTTGTCTCTCGACCAGGTACTCGGCAGGGAGGATTCTTACTATATTTTACAGACAGTTACGATCATCTCTATTTTCTTCATTTCAAAAGGCATAGGCTCCGTTATACAAGGATTCGATGTACCCCATGGAAAAACCGTTTTTTTTAAGAACAAAATGAATTTTATTTTACTAGGGCTCGTTGTCAGTCTCATATTTATTTTTAGCATGGGTTATTACCTGCTCATTACAGGCGGGAACGTCAACGAAATGGTAGTTATGCTGGCATTATCCCTTTTTATTATTATTGTTTTTTCATACATAATTGCGAGGCGAGCCCATTGATAGAAACGATTGCATTAAAGATTGCAACGGGAATCAAGCGTGTAAATCCGGAAGTGCCGCAATCAGTGGAGCGGATGGAGTATGCATTAATCATTTTGCTAAACGGTGTAACGGTCACCATCGCTTCCCTAATCGTCGGGGCTATTTTGGGAACATTGCAGGAAACAATTATCTTTTTGATTGCATTTGCCCTTTTGCGGCAAGTCTCGGGAGGCTACCATTTGTCGACTGCACTTGGCTGTGCAATCGTATCAGTCACACTGGCTGCCGTCATCCCGCTTATTCCTGTAACGGACAACCTCTGCTACGTCATGAGTGGGATCAGCCTGATTCTCGTAGCCTGGTTCGCTCCATCCAAAATCGAACATCAGTCGCGTATTCCCCGCAAGTATTACCCGCTATTAAAAGTAATATCGATAGCCATCGTCTGTGCGAGTGTATTCATTGCCTCGCCTGTCATAACGAAAGCTTTGTTTGTACAAGCACTGTTTCTGATCAGGAAAAGGAGGTGAAAAATATGCGGAAAATGATGGAGAAAATGACGAAAGCAGCTACCTTTGGATTTGCAAGCTTCTTGTCAGTCGTTGCTGTCACCACTGTCAATGTAGCCTCTCCTTGGCTCACGAATAGCCCGAAGGTTCCAAATGAGTTGCTCAAAAAGTAAGGTAGGGAAGGGAAAAGGCGCGTAAATGCGTCTTTTTCTTTTTGTGCGTCCCTTATCAATCGGCGCTTTTTCACGAAAATCTGGCTTCTTTTGCACGACATCCCCATATACATATAGTAGGCTTTGGCAAATGGGGGGGAACGGTCTTGACCAATGATGAGCGGAAAGAACTCGAGCGATCGATTGACGAAATTACGGAAATCGCCAAGGGCTTCAACCTCGATTTTTATCCGATGCGATATGAGATTTGCCCGGCGGATATTATTTATACGTTCGGCGCTTACGGAATGCCGACGAGATTCTCGCACTGGAGCTTTGGAAAAAGCTTTTATCGCATGAAATTGCAGTACGACCTCAACCTGAGCAAAATTTATGAGCTGGTGATTAACTCTAATCCGTGCTACGCGTTTTTGCTGGATGGCAACTCGCTCATCCAAAACAAGCTGATTGTCGCCCACGTTTTGGCACACTGCGATTTTTTCAAAAACAATATGCGTTTTTCCAATACCAATCGGGATATGGTGGAGAGCATGGCCGCCAGCGGTGAGCGGATACGCCAGTATGAGATTGAATATGGAAAAGAAGCCGTAGAAAACCTGCTGGATGCGAGTCTGGCCGTCCAGGAGCACATCGATCCGAGCCTGCTCCGGCCGAAGCTGCGCTGGAAAAAGGAGGGGGATGTCCCTCCCAAAAAGACAACGGGAGAACGAATCTCGCCCTATGATGATTTATGGGGATTGGATCGCAAAGAAAAACAAGAGCCTGACCAAGCAAAAGCAGTTCGTAAATTCCCGCCCGCCCCGGAAAAGGACTTACTGCTGTTCGTTATGGAGTACAGCACCGTCCTGGAGGATTGGCAGCGAGATGTGCTGACGATCATTCGTGACGAGATGCTGTATTTCTGGCCGCAGCTGGAGACGAAGATCATGAACGAAGGCTGGGCGACCTACTGGCATATGCGTATTCTGCGCGAAATGGAGCTGACGGAGGCAGAGACGATTGATTTTGCCAAGCTGCATTCCTCCGTTATTCAACCCTCAACGACAAGCATTAATCCATATCATCTTGGACTTAAAATTTTCGAGGATATTGAAAGACGGTGGGATAAACCAACCAAGGAAGAGCAGGAGCGCTATGGACGAAAGCCGGGTGAGGGGCGCGCCAAGATTTTTGAAGTGCGTGAGCTGGAATCGGATATCAGCTTCATTCGCAATTTCTTGACCAAGGATCTGGTAAGTGATCTGGATTTATACATGTTTGGCAAGCAGGGCAACGAGTGGGTCGTGGCCGAAAAGCAGTGGGAGCAGGTAAGGGATGGCTTGGCTGGCACGCGGGTCAACGGCGGATTTCCATACGTGCTTGTCCACGATGGCGATTACTTACGCTCGGGTGAGCTTTTGCTGAAGCATCATTTTGAGGGACTTGAGCTAGACGTCAAATATGTGGAGAAAACATTGCCGTACGTCTACACTCTTTGGGGCAAAAATGTCCATCTTGAATCGATTGTAGAGGATCGGCAGGTCTTGTTCACTTACGATGGCAAGAAGGTGCACCGGAGATTTTTATAATTGAATCAACATAAGCAAGCGAGAAGAGGCCGTATCCTTGGTGAAAAACGAAGGGTACGGCTATCTTTTTGAAGTAAAAGCGAAATATTATAAAAATTCATTGACAGTTTATAAACAGGGCTAGTAATATAAATCATGAAAAGACAAACTGATGCATCAGATATTAGATACTAGATAATTAAAAAATGACAGGATGATTCTTTTTGAGGAGGGATTCCGATGGAAAAGAGACGTGCTGCTATCGTTACAGGTGGTGCCTCTGGCCTAGGATTCGCCGTTGTGAACCGATTTGTTGATAAAGGATATGCCATCGCAGTCGTTGATTTGGCGGAGGAAAAAGGCAAGGAGATCGCGCATCAGCTTAGGGAGAAGGGGGCAGACGTCCACTTCATCGGAGGAGATGTGACAGATCAAGCGCAGGCTCGCGATATTGCCAAAAGGGCGTTCGAAGCGCTGGGAGACATCCACATCCTGGTGAATGCTGCGGGAATAATCAGGCGCACCCCCGCGACTGACGTCAAGGACACAGAGTTACTGGCGGTTTTGCAAGTAAACCTGAGTGGCACTGTCTTCATGTGTCAGGCGGTTCAGCCCTATATGGCGCAGTGCGGCGAGGGAGCCATCGTCAACTTTAGCTCTATGCTTGCCCATTATGGCAGCGAAAATCTGCTTTCGTACGCAGCCTCCAAAGGAGGGATCGTGCAGGTGACAAAATCTTTGGCGGTATCATGGGCGAAGTACGGCATCCGTGTGAATTCGGTCAGTCCAGGGTATATCGAAACGCCGCTGTCTTCCGGAGCTACGCAAAACCCGGCTTTCCGGGAACGGATTTTATCCCGTACACCACAAGGCAGATACGGCAAGCCAGAGGAAGTGGCAGCCGTGATTGATTTTCTCACGTCTCACGATGCCAGCTTTGTGACCGGAGCTGTTCTACCGATTGACGGCGGACTGCTTGCCGGTGATCCGATGCTTTACCCACCCGCAACACCTATTGCTTAACATAAAAATCCGATAAAAAAGTGAGGGAATTACCATGACAATGACATTGAATCAATTTACCGAAATGATGCAGCTGCCAGATCAAGCGATTGACAGCACAGAGATTCCATGGGTCCCACAATCAGACCGTGTATGGTTCAAGCCAGTGCGGTTTGACCTCGCAACGGGTAGCTGGATCAATTTGCTGAAAGTAAAACCAGGCGGGGCTGTTAACCGTCATCGTCACTCGGGTGGACAAGTCATGGCGTTCACACTGCAAGGTGAGTGGCGCTATTTGGAAAGAGAGTGGGTTGCAAGGCCAGGTACGTTCGTTTATGAGCCGCCAGGTGACATCCATACTCTAGTTGTAGATGGGGAAGAAGAAATGATTACGCTGTTCATGCTCCAAGGCGTGATTCAATATTTGGATGAAAACGACCAAATCACCTATCAAGACGATGTATTTACCAAGCTGAAGCTGTACAAGGAATACTGTGAAAAGCACAATATCCCAATGAAAGACTTGCAATTTTAAACGCCTCTTCAATACGGCACGACGCGGAGAAGCTCTTTGCGTCGTTTTGCGGTCGCCCTTAATGAGGAAGCCGCGATAGAGGTTTTTTTATGAAGGGTAGCAGCTATGTGCATGTTATTTGTGTGAAGTCACTTTTTATGGCTTGTTGGCAGCCTGTGATTTTGCTAAAGTGGGGAAGATTCCCAAATGATCGCAGCCTCATTTCCAAAGCATGGCATTAAGATGGGAGAGAGGATTTTAATCTGTTACAATAAAGGAAGAAATACGGATTGAAGGATGATAGGATTGGGCAAATCAGGGATGTTTGATAATTTAAATCTGCATGAGCGAGTCTATCTTTATCTACGTGACAAAATCGTACATAACAACCTGAAGCCAGGCTCGCGTATCGACTATGACGAATTGATGGCGGAGCTTGGTGTTAGTCGTACGCCTGTACGCGATGCCTTAAATAGACTACAGATTGATAACTTGATAGAAGTGAGGCCACGGTCTGGTACTTTTGTCAGCACGCCCAATAAAAAAGCCATCGAAGACCTCTATAATGTACGAAAGCCCCTGGAGTCTACTGCGGTGGAACTGGCAGCCCCACATCTTTCCGAGGAAAGCTATCTCGCTCTCCTGAAAGAGGCAGAGCAGGCAGAGGCGGAGCTAGGGAGGGGCAACCCGGATCTCTTTTTTGCTCACGATCGAAATTTTCATCGCACACTGATCAGTCATTCCGATAACTCCAGACTGATCGCAATCATGGATTCGCTGGAGGTACAGGTCAAGTGGTTCGGGATTATCATGACCAAGAACCTGGACAGGCCGCATCGGGCAATCGAGTTTCACAAAAACATAATAACAGCGATGCAGGCAAAAAAGATCCAAGAAGCAAAACGACTGATGGAAATGCATATCGAGGAAGTCAAATTGGACATCATGAGTGATTATCCAACGGAGTAGTATGATCTGGCCATTTTCCCGACGAGGATGATGGCTTTTTTTACTGCGTCAAAAAGGAAAATCCCTATCGTTTATGGAAAGGTTTATTAATCAATCAATGAAATACGTTAGGAGGATGCGCTGCATGGCAAAGCAGGTAGCGGTTATCGGTTCAGGTGTGATGGGACATGGAATCGCTCAGCTTTATGCGCTGGCTGGTTTTGTAGTCGCTCTGTACGACTTGCAGGACGAGCTTTTGTTGAGTGCCAAAAAGAGCGTGGAGAGAAGCTTGTCGCTGCTCGTAACAGAAAACGTCATCACCGAGCAGGCAAAGCATGAGGCGCTGGAGCGAATTCTTTTGACAACGGATCTGAAGCAGGCAACAGCTGAGGCAGTAGTCATCACAGAAGCGATCCCTGAAGTAATCGAGCTCAAATGGGATTTGTTTGCGAAGCTAGAGGAATTCGCCAGACCAGATGCGATTATCGCTTCAAACACATCTACGCTCTCCATTTCGCGCTTGATCGAAAAGGCAAAAACTCCACAGCGATTTATCATTACACATTTTTTCAATCCGGCACAGCTCGTACCTTTAGTCGAAATCGTACGGCATGAATCTACTTCCGAAGAAGTCGTGCAGACGACGCAAGCGCTGATGAAACAAATCGGCAAATCGCCCGTTCTGTTGAAAAAAGACGTTCCAGGCTTTATCGCCAATCGTTTGCAAGCAGCGCTGATGCGAGAAGCCTTCTCCTTATTGGAAGCGGGGGTCGCAGATGCCGAAGAAATTGACACGGTGATGAAAGAAGGAATAGGGTTTCGCTGGGCATTTGTCGGTCCGATTGAAACGGCTGATCTCGGAGGTCTCGATACGTGGAAGCGCGTCATGGACAATTTGACTCCTGTATTGGATACGTCCAAAAGCGCTCCGGCACTGATCGAGGAGCGGGTAGCAAAAGGCGAGCTGGGAACAAAAACAGGGGCAGGGATTTACTCGTATCACAATACGTCAGTTGAAAAAAGGCTGCATGAGCGAGATGAGCAATTCATTCGCTTGGGGAAAATGAAGCGGGGCTAAGAAAATATTGAATTTGTAATATTCTGCATTAAAAATAGAAAGGGATGGGTAAACATGAAAGAATTATTGCAACAGCTCCACATCGCAGTAGAGGAAGTAGAAGCAGAGATGATTGCGATTCGCCGAGATTTACATCGCCATCCAGAGCTATCGTTCCACGAGGTTCGGACACCTGCACTGATCGCAGACTTTTTGGAAGGGTTAGGTCTGGAGGTCAGAAGAAATGTAGGTGGTCGAGGTGTTGTCGGGACGTTAAAAGGCGGCAAGCCAGGAAAAACGATTGCGCTACGGGCGGATTTCGATGCGCTTCCCATTCAGGATGAAAAAGAGGTAGAGTATCGCTCGACTGTTCCTGGTGTGATGCATGCATGCGGACATGACGGTCACACGGCGGCGCTGCTCGGAACAGCAAAAGTGCTGACGAAATATCGGGACCAGCTTCCAGGAACAGTAGTCTTTATTCATCAGTTTGCCGAAGAGCTCGCACCTGGGGGAGCGCGGCCGATGATTGAGGACGGCTGCCTGGACGGGGTAGATGTCATCTACGGTTGTCACTTGCAGAGCACAATGCCGTTTGGCAACGTGTATTACCGCGAAGGCTACATCCAAGCTGCAGCCGACAAATTTACGATCATCATAAAGGGAAAGGGTGGGCACGGGGCTATCCCGCACGAAACGGTCGACCCGATCATCATTGGAGCACAGATAGCGATGAATCTGCAGACGATTGCGAGCCGAAAAGTGGACCCATTGAAGCAGCTGGTTGTTTCCATCGGATCATTTCATGCAGGAGATGCGTTTAACGTGATTCCGGAATCTGCTGTGCTGACGGGAACGGTTCGCACCTACGATCCGGAAGTGAGAGACTTGGCTGAGCAGTCGTTGATAAAAATTGCGACCACCGTAGCAGAAGCCAATGATGCAGTAGCAGAAGTCAACTACGCACGCGGCTATGATGCACTGTACAATCATCCAGCTGAAACGAGACTTGCGAAAGAGGCGCTCGCTACTGTTGATGGCGCGAATGTAGTAGAGACTCCGCCTGTCATGCCGGGAGAGGATTTCTCCTATTACACGCAAAAGGTGCCGGGCAGCTTCTTTTTTACCGGGGCGCAGATGGAGAATCCAGCAAATGTCCATCCGCATCACAGTGCCAAATTTGATTTTGACGAGCGAGCCATGGTAGTTTCTGCGAAAGGGTTTTGCTCGATTATTGTAGCGTATCAGCAAAAACATGCGAGTGAAGCGGAGGAAGGCGCCGTTTACTCCAAATAAGCATTATTACTAGCTGTTTGCTTGATTCCTCGGAAGGTATTTGCCGGGGGATCAAGCTTTCTTTTGTTTCTGAATGGAACATGATTTTAGTATATTTACAATCATTTCACTAATGCTTTGTAAGTCACTTACCGATATAAGACATTGGGATTTATTTCTACTCTTATACTCCCTAATACAACTAGGAAAGAAGATGACAACAAGTGAAGTTTTGGCAGAATGGATGGTTCAGAAGCAATTTCAAAACCAAATTAATATCGGCATTTCTGTTGATATTGATTGTTCCTTCCGTCGTGATTGGAACGTTGGCTTACGACACAGCCAAACGAGAAATTGAAGTACAGATCATGAAAAGCGCCAATGAAAATGTAAGTCTGGTCAATTCGATTATTACGAATACCATTGAGCCAAAAATGAAGGATGCAGATTACCTCGCAACGCTCATCAAGGAAAGCCAATATTCACAAGCAGATGGCTTCGAGGTCCTGCAGTATTTGGACTTGTATATGGGTATGCATCCGGAGTCAGCGAGTATTAGCGTGGGTACGGAGGCTGGACAGTATTTCCGTTCTCCAAAGCAAGAGGTAAAGGCTGATTTTGACCCGCGTACAAGAGATTGGTATACAAATGCGATGGCCAGCAAAGGATCGGTCTTTATTACAGAGCCGTATGTATCCTCGGTTACAGGCAATATCATAGTGACGATTTCCAAAGCCACGAATGACGGCTCAGGTGTCGTCGGTATCACGCTCGGGATTGAACAAATTAAAGAGGTTGCCAATGCCGTAAATATCGGCACAGAAGGCTATATCATGATTTTGGACAAAAACAAGAAGTACGTTGTTCACCCGATGATGGCGGCAGGAACAGAGGCGACCGAAAGCTTTTACGATCAGCTGTATCTGGAAAATGAGGGCAAATTGAAGTATGAGCTGGAACAGCAGGAAAAAGAGATGTTTTACACCACTAACAAGGAGACTGGCTGGAAGATTGCCGGCTCGATGTATACATCAGAGGTGGATGATTCGGCACAGCCGATTTTTGTAAATACACTTTTGACCATTGTGGTTTGCTTGCTTGCGGGTGGTATTCTCATGACGATCATTTTGCGTTCGATCATCCAATCCATTCGTACGATTAAAGTAAATGCTGTCAGGGTCAGCGAAGGTGTCTTGACGGAAACGATCGAAGTACGCTCGCATGATGAGATTGGTGAGCTAGGCCAAGCCTTCAACACGATGCAGGAAAATCTTCGCTCGCTCATTCAGGATGTGGAAGCAAGAGCAGAGCTGGTAGCGGCATCCTCAGAGCAATTGACCGCCAGCGCAGAACAGACCAGTAGCGCAACCGAGCAAGTAGCGACAGCAGTGCAGGAAGTGGCAACCAGCGCGGAGAAACAAACGACAGGTATCGATCACAATGTGGATTCTTTACAGGAAATTTCTTCAGGCGTTACTCGTATCGTCGAGAGTGTACATCTCCTGACTGAACTTGCCAAGCATACAACCGATCAGGCAAATGAAGGTGGAAACTCTGTCAATCTGGTCATGGGGCAAATGAGCTCGATCCACGAATCTGTGGAGAAATCCGATCATATGATCAAGTCGCTTTATGATCGCTCCAAAGAGATCGGCAGCATCTCCGAAGTGATTAGCGGAATATCGCAGCAAACGAATCTACTGGCTCTCAATGCAGCGATTGAAGCGGCCCGTGCGGGTGAGCATGGAAAAGGCTTCTCTGTCGTAGCAACAGAGGTGCGCCTATTGGCTGAGCAGTCCCAGGAATCAGCCAAACAAATCTCGGAATTGATTACGGAAATTCAAAAAGAAACGAAAGAATCCGTGGAAAACATGGAGAAGGTCAAACAGGATGTAGCGAACGGTTTGGAGCTTTCTACCGATACGATCCACAAATTTGAGCAAATCATGGAGAGTACAAAACAAACGACACCGCATATTGATGAAGTCTCTGTGATTGCCCAACAGATCGAAGCTGCCGTACAGGAGGTAAAAGAGACAGCGAATCAGCTAGCCAGGATTGCAAAAGGCAATGCCGAAACGGCTGAGGAAGTAGCCGCCTCTACAGAGGAGCAGCTTGCCTCGATGCAAGAAATTTCGGCTTCTGCACAATCCCTCTCTGCACTGTCTGAGGAATTAAAGCTTTTGATCAATAAATTTACGTACTAGTCATAAGCTGGCGTAATGAACAATCAAGCAAGAAGCCCTGCTCTTTTTGATATGCTCCCCTTCGGGTAGACAGTTGAAATAATAAAACTGTCTACCTGCAAGGAGGAGCATTTTTATGTCTCACAGAGCAAAGATTTCCGGTCCGGTAAAAATTACGGCTATTGAACAAATCCT
>NZ_BEXF01000041.1 GCF_002897295.1 Brevibacillus reuszeri | reverse complement strand
CAACACGGACATGCAAACCAATATCGGATTTAACTGTAATGGTGTGACAAACGTTTTTGCACTTGAGCCTATCACCAACAACCCGCCAACGCTCACACTCACGTCACCTGCCGATAATCAGACATTAACAGAAGGCAGCACCTACAAACTGGAAGGTACCGTCTCTGATGCTGACGCTGGAAACGCCCTGTCCGTAAAATACTCCATTGCAGGCGGACCAACGCAAACCATCTCTCTTGGTACGTCTGACGGCTCAACAGCGAAGTCATTTAGCAAAACGTTGAAGTATTCACAAGGTCGTTTCTGGGACGGCGCGACGGATGTATCAGGACTTCTACCAGCGGAGGCATCATCAATTCAAGTCTGGGCAAATGACGGCATAGACGACTCAGCCAAGGTGACACGAAACTTTACCGTGGTACAAGAGGACGGCAAGATCATTATTCCGGTCAACGTGGTATCGTCTGCCTTCTTAGTTTCCCGGATGGCTCCACCTGTGCTATTGAGCAATGGGTGGATTGTGGGAGCAGTTAGAAATTCGACTGACAATTTATGCTATTACTATGTTTCAAAGGATAACGGGAAAACCTTTACACTACTTACGAAGAACGATGTGAGTGTTTATGGTGGATTTTCTATCTGTTCCGTAGGCGTAAGAGTGTATACAGTATCATGCTACAGTGGGAATATAGTTTTACGTTTGTCTTCTTTTGATGCTACAAAAGTCGGAGCTACACATACAACATCAACTACACTCGACAACCCAAGCGGAAAGGGCGAATGGTCTGGGGTTTCTAGCGCCATTACACCTGACGGCACCAAACTCTGGTGGGCAGCCAGTACGAAAAACGCCACTTATCCGAACAGTTTTAACATTCGGGCTGGTTCCATTCCGATCAACGCGGATGGTACGTTAGGAGTTCCTAGTGCAGCAATGCAAGTGACCACGCTTGACTCATCAATAACAAATAACACAAACCCTACTATTGACTTCAAACCAGATGGTCACCCGATAATTTTGTATCAACAAAGACAAGGTGGAACATCGACATATCTGATAGTGGCATCGAGATTTACAGGTACGAATTGGCAGACGACTACCGTATTTTCGTCATTAAACTATCCGCAAAACGAACCCAAATTAATCCGCACGCCAAACGGGAAACTACACGCTGTGTGGCATGGCACTGATTCTAATGATGTAACAAATGATTTTATCCGTTACTCAAATACAACAGATGGAGCGTCGTGGTCAACTCCTAAAAAGTTGTGGTTAGGTAAAAATGCGTCAATCACATCCGACAAGAATGGAAGATTATTCATTGCTCATGAAATGGGTACGATTCTTTATGAACGTAGTTCAGCCGACGAGTTCGTAACTTCTCAGATAAACTTACAAATTACAGGCGGTTCTTCCCCTGCATCGTTGTATGATCCAACATTTCAAACTGATTTCACAATACCGCCTACGATTTTCCAAACAACAGACACAGTCAAATATTACGGGTCATTGATCCTAAACAAAAAGCCCGTTATCACGCTGACCACACCAGACAACCGGACCCTGACTGAGAACTCGACTTATGATGTAGCTGGAAACGCTGTAGACGAGGACGTTGGGAATGTCGTAACAGTCTACTACAAAATCAATAACGGACCACCGCAGGCGGCTGCATCTGACGTATCAGATGGAAGCACGCCTATTTTGTTTTCCAAGCAGCTTATCTACAAGAACAAGCGCGTTTATCTTGGCACAACAGACATTACAGGAGCTGACCTGGCTGAAAACGTGGACCACATTCTCACCGTCTGGGCAGATGACAACAAGCCGGGCAAGAGCACAGAGCTCACACGCAAGTTCCGAGTAGTCTGGAACCGTCCGCCTGTGATTGACGGTCAAAACGGTGATATCGGCATCCACGAAACGCCACCTGAAGTCACCTATGCTGCTTACGATCCAGAAGGCAACGCCTTTAGCATCACAGAGAAAATCAATGGTGTAGTAACGCGCTCGTTTGCGGGCGTGGCTAACCGTCAGGAAACGTTCCAGATCAATCATGATACGTGGCTCAAACTAGAGCCTGGTGTATTGCACTCGCTGACGATCGAAGCTGTAGACGATCAAGGAGCGAAGTCGACCAGGGTATACACGTTTACACGGTTTGAGGATCAACTCTCCTTTGAAATCGAGGTACCATGGACGACTGATGTAGCTGCCAAGCGCGTGCTGCTCACGATGGACATGTCCCTGCCTCCAGGAGCTTTATTCGTGGCTGAAGCAACCAATAACGCGTTTGATGCTGCACCTAGATGGGAGGACATCTCCTTTAACGCACGTTATGGTAGAGGATACATTTTTCAGAACGAACAGAAGACAGCCACTCAGTGGGGAATCAGTATTCGTGTTCATATCGAGAAAGGTACAGCGACAGAGCCTATCATTGTCAAAGGGTTTGGGGGTGCGTTTGATTGAGTATTCCATTGCAGTTTCCATTGGACGTTAGCAAAGCACAAGCAGACCGGGAAGCTGAAGCAAAACGAAGATCAGCCATCCCGCAGCTGGTAGATGACTCCACAGCGATGATGCTGGCGCTAGCAGAAGTGTTTGAGAAAACAGACGGAGACACGATCTTGCTCATGCAAGTCATCACCAGCCTGTATGAGAAGAACCTGGAGCTGGAGGCACGAATTGCAGCATTAGAAGGAGGAACCGCATAGTGGTACACATCTACTATCGTTTAATCAAAGAAGGGATGAAAACAATTGATCAAGTCCCTACAAGTCTTAAAGATCAAGTTCAAGCGCTATTGGACGCAGAAACTGCGTAGCCTGGCGCTTTTTTTATTCCTGTGGCTATGGAAAGGAGGTGATGACAAGATGGCAACGATCTACGTAACACTGATTGTTCGCGGCTATAAAACATTTGCTGATGTCCCAGCGGTTTTGAAGCCAGAGGTTAAGAATCAGCTGGAGGCATTGGAACTCGGTGAATTGGCAGTGTAGTCAAACTGGTGGGAGCTGCTGACGTGGCTCCCTTATCTTTTATTCGAGAGAAGGCGGTATGCATGAAAGAATGGATTTTATCAGGTGCGATTGGTGCCTTTTTGCTCTCAGCCTTCCACTTCCTATATGGAGAAGGTTCTGCTCGTTACCTAGCAATCTTCTTGTATGTGTTTCTACTAATTATGGACTGGTTAGCTGGATATCGAGCATCAAAAATAGATGGATCTTATGCCTCTGAATACGGCATTAAGGGTGGATACCGAGCAGTATTCATTCTGGGTATGCCCTCCATCGGTCATCAAATCGATCAAATATCAGGCACTCCAGGTGTCGCTTTCTATTTCTTAACAGCAGCCTTTGGGCTACATATCTGGAAGAGCATGACGGCAAACGTGATCCGAGCCGGCTGGGAGAAATGGGTGCCTGGATGGGCAATGATTTACGTTGCGGAAGAACTGGAGCATAAAATCTCCAGAGCTATAAAGCGAAGAACGGAGAAAGAAAAGTATTTGGGAGGCGATGACAGTGGTTCTAAAGATAACAGAAATGCTTCTGTCCAATAAAACAGCACGTCCTGGCACAAAGATTACGCCAAAGGGTGTAGTCATCCATTGGACTGCAAACGAGGGAAAAGGTGCCGACGCTGTAGCTAACCGGAACTACTTCAACAAGCCCACCACGGAAGCCAGCGCACATTATAACGTCGATGACAAACAGATCATTCGCTGCCTACCTGAAAACGAGATGGGCTATCATGTTGGGGCAAAAACGTACAATCCCGGTGCCCTGAAGCAGCTGAGTTCTTATCCAAACAACTGTACGATCGGTATTGAAATGTGCGTCAACGCTGATGGTGATTTCAAGAAGATGTATCAGAACACGTTGGAGCTGACTGCTGACATCCTGAAACGGTACGGCTGGGGCGTAGACAAGCTGTGGCGGCACTTTGATATCACAGGCAAGAACTGCCCGGCTTATTTCGTTTCTGATGACTATGCTAGGCGATTCACTGGGCTAACAGCTGCACAGGCATGGGCAAAATTTAAAGATGATGTCCACAGGTTGTTAACAGGATATCCACAGAAAAACGAAAGCAAGAGGGAACCTGTTACGGTACAAATTACCCTGAAACCACTAGGGTTCCTGATTGACGGTGTTTCCCATCTACCAATCAGAGCAGTTGCTGAAGCTCTAGGAGCCAAGGTGGAATTTGATGCCGCCTCCAGTCAGGTAAAGGTCAACAGTAAAATCGTTACTGCAACGATTGAGTATGGCGTGTCGTATGCGCCTGCGAGAGAGCTAGCTGGCATCCTTAACCTAGAGGTCGAGTGGGACGGAGATACCAAAACTGTGAAGCTGAAAGGGCGTGCGTGATTATGAAAGAGTTCCTGAAGAAGAATAAGAAATATGTGCTACTCATCTTGGCGGGTGCTCTCGGTATAGCCAGTGCTGCCATTGGATTAAGCGAAGACTTACAACTGCAACTCATTGATATTTTCGATAAACTCATTCCCTCATCCTAATTTGGATGGGGGTTTTTTCTATTTGCACGTTCGTATTTTGTTCGTATATAATACAAACAAACGTTCGTGAAATGAGTGATACCATGGAAAAGATAAATACTGTTGTTGATGGGCGACTAATGGCTGTACCTGTCCTGACTCCAAAGCACATTGCAGCAATCAATAAGATCCAAACAGGCGTAAGCCCTGCACCTGACATTCTCCGCGATCTTATTGACGCTGGACTGGTGGAGGATGCTGCAAATGACCTTGCTGTATGAGCATCATTACGAGACAGATGTAGCCGAAACACCATCAATCGATCCTGATTCATTAGCGGAGATCATCTACGACTCGGTACGCAAAGACTATGCGATCACAGTCAGTTGGCAAGATGAAGGCATCAGAAGAGAATGGGGCATCGTTACAGAAATTGATCACACCAACCAGAGAATAAAACTGCTCCGAGACGACGGCGGCTGGTGGATACCTGTAAACCAATTGCTGCAAGTCGAACGGGTGTAGCATGACACATACAGAAGAATGGCGGGAGATCCTGCACGAATTGATTATTTATGGGATGTTGTTCAAGGCTGTCTCGATCGATGCAAAAGCGATCAATCACAGCGAACTCAAGCTTTCATACGTGCCGATCCTAGAATCAGTATCCGCTGCAGCTGAGCGAAAGCATCACCAATACCGGCAACAATTTGGAAGAATGGGCGGAAAGATTCGATCTCAAGGCTCGACTGACAGTTTTCTTTATGAGGTTCTGGTAACATTCCGAGGTCTTCAGCACGAAGTTATCTACAATGTCGAGGTTTTGAAAGCGGAGTGTCAGGTGCGACTGAACAATTTCCAACAGGCATTTATCGATGAGCAGAGGAACGGGCGGGCATAATATGAATAGAGGGATTACAGCAGCAAAGAACCCGCCTGGCATGATGCTTGGGCGGGTTTCTTATTGTGCGTAATGTCATTCTGGCCACTCAACGATCGTATCGTCTAACGCCTTCTCAAGCCGGCTCTTTAGTGTCTTTTTCTGCTCAAGGGTATCGCCTAATAGCTGTGCAATAGTCAGGGGAACAGGCTTATCAGTTGGCGCGTTTAGAGTCTCCTGGAGCCAGGTAATTTCTGCGTCGAGCAGCTGCAGCCTCATTAACACATTCCGTACCGTCATTTTCCCATCTACTTGCTGCAGAGCCTTTTCATTCTCCCACGATACATGCCGGCTGTTGTTCTTTATGTCATTCCAAAAGCTACTGTCTGATTGTGACATGATGCTGATTCCTTTCTTCAACGCAAATCTTTATCTGACTTTGATATTACCCCCTTAACAAAAAAACCGCTAGACACTAAGCCTAAACGGTGTGTTCTTCTGTAACCTCCTGTGAGCCTTTTATAGCCATCGGGAGCATTATAGTGAAGCGAGTTACCCCATGACGAGAGATCACGTCAATTTCCCCTTTGTATTTCGTTACAAGCCCCTTCACAACAGCAAGACCAACCCCACCATCACCAGAATCCCTAGTTGTATATCCGAGGTCAAATAGTTTTGGAAGAACCTCATCCGGAATCGTTGGACCAGAGTTCTCGATGGACAAATACTCACTACCGTTGCGGATACCCCATTCCATCCGTATGTACCGGTCATCATCTTCCATTTTCAGCGTAGCTGTATATGCATTGTCTAAAAGATTACCCAGCAGTTTGCTTATATCAATATCTTTCCAAGATTCCAACTGTGGTGAATTGGGCGCAACCTTTACCTGAAAATCAACGCCGCCTTTAGCGAAGTTTGTAACCTTACCATATAGCATTGCAGCTATAGTTTTATTACGAATGCCTTCAGTAATATCGATAAGTTCCTTTGTCTCGTCGACCAGGTTAAGCACGAAAGATTCGATACGCTGGTACTCCTTCATCTTGAGGAAGCCAAGAATGACGGTGAAGTGCGATAAGGCATCGTGCTTAATTGCTCTCACAGCCGTGGTCAGGTCAATCAATTGCTTGCTGTACGGGGCTTCAGTTTCTTTCTCAACTCTTACGACAGTAGCCCGTACATATAGCACAAAGAATATTGAAGTGATCAAAGCAAGAACTAAGGCAGCTAGTTGGTAAATCCACAAGTAGTTTGTAACGGGATGCAATTCTTCTAGCAGTACCTTTCCCATGAAGGTTGACACATTCACTAACAGAATCGATGTGAACGTGATCCCGCCCGACACGATCAAGAACACCAGGTATCGATTGGGTGCTGTTCGTGGCCATAGCTTTCGTAAATTGAATCGTAACTTGTAAAGCGTGAAACTGAGGATACATAGCGTTGATAAGTACGTAAATGACAAGGCATAGCGTAGGAACGTACTCTCAGCAAACACACTAACCCTGACACCCAGTACACTCATCACAGCGCTGATTGTTGTTTCTGAGACCATCATCCAGGTTGATGAAGCCACAACCATTGCAAATGCTTTATAGCGATGCCCTAGAGATAGAAACAGTAGAAATTCAAACGAATAGAATAGAAACAGCTTGAGTTCGTAGTCAACACCAAACGCAGTAAGTACATCGCCCCATATGGCAAAAAGAACGCCACAGAGTACCAAGCGCCTCCACTCTCTACATAGTGGTAGGTTGAAGACTGCATAACCGATAGTAAGTAGCAGCATTGCTTCTGGCAAGTCCAAAACAAAGTAGTTTAGCAAAACTTCCACTTTACTTTTTCCGCCCCTTTCTTTTGTCTAGCCATCGCCAAAAGTGGTTGATTAATGGCTCAGGTGTACTCATAGACCAAAGAAAGAGTGAAACGACTATACAAGCTAAGACTATCTCCCAAATACTCATGATGTCCACCCCACGCAGTTCGTTTGATAATCTATACCCGATAATCATAAAAGAAAAACGCTAAGTAGTGTTGTTTTTTGAAAAAATAAAAACACCCGATTGGGTGTTTATTTAGTCTTCTGTTGTGTAGAAACGGCTAAAATCACTTTGCTCACTGTTGAATTCAGTAAGTAGTTCGTTGACATGTCCCTTTATATGCAATAATTCTAAGCTTCCTGTTGATGTTCGATAAATAATACCAGCATCACATACTGGGCTTACTGTATCGGATAAGCTAGATACTTTGGAAATAATCCCAGCCATTATTGCAACTGCGAATTGAAGATATCTTAAATCGTCTTTTATCTTCAATCGCGTATATTCCTCAAACTCTTTGCTTAGTTCTTCTATGGTGTTCATATCTATATCTGCTGGCCAAATAACGTAAGGATACCCTTTTTCGATATAACCATCTAAATCTTCACCTGTAACCCTAATTACCATTGAGGATCCATGTTCTTCTTTTATAGCAAGGCATTGAGCAACTTTCGTAAGTTTTATTAACTCAGACCAATCATTACCATATTTATTCAAATCATCTACCAGTAATGAAGTAAAAATTCCATGAACCGTAGTTGAATCCATTCTACTTAGGCGCTTGCATTCTTCAATAAATCCCTCAATTACGTTGACAGATCCACAACCTGCTGCCCATCCAGCTGGAATGCTATGGAGTTTCTTGTGCTCTATGTTGATAACATCTTTTCCTTTTCCAAATTGAATTCTTGTGTCTGTTGCAATAATTGCAAATGAATTATTAACAAAACAAGCTACTACTGACATACAAATGCTCCTTCCTCATTTTGAAATAAAAATCACCAAGAGATTTTACATTCTCTTGGTGCACATCTTGTTAGTGTTCAAGATTTTCGTTTGAACGGGTTCTTAGATTGGTCGATTGTAGCAGCCGTTTCCTTTTTAGCTGTCGCAAAAGGATTTGAAGGTGCACTAGATGTAGATCGATTCCTCGTTGTAGATGGTTTGAATGGATTAGCACTCAACTCGCCATCGATTCCAAAGCCAGACGACTTGTTTTCTCTTTCTCTCTGCTGGCTGATCAGTTCCTCAGACTCTTCTTTCAACTTACGAGCCCGTTCGGGCAAACCACGCAGGCTTGTGATTGTATAAACAAGCGCATATCTTGAATCCCATGTAGAACGACCGTAGTAGACAGGAACCCCTGGAAGCTCTTCTTGAAGCCTGCGATTAATCTTTTCCAAGGTATTGGCATTCAACAAATCCTCACGATGCTTTGGCATCACTACATGGATACCGAATGCCTTTGCATCGTTTTCATAATCAAATCCATTTGCCAGAACGTTACGACCGCGGTATGTAGAGACGATTTCATTGATGAGATCACTTTCACTCTTCAAATCGTTGTCCTGGATGTTGATCTTCTTCTTAGCAAAAGTTAGAACGCCACCGGTTAGAAGTAGCTTGTTTTTGAAGTCCTCAGCATCCAAACTCTTATCTGATTCAAGAGTAGTCACAACATTCCATTCATGCAGAATGCTTGCAACTTTGTAGTTTGAGTACCTATCCCAAGAAATTGCAGCTGCTTCAGTATCGCCCAAATGATCTTCAATGATCTTTTTGTTATCAAGGATGATTAAACTTTCCAACGCACGATACTCGTTACCCTCAGAGTCAGTTCTCAATTCTTCAAGTTTTGGCGTTAGTTCTTTCAATGCATTATACGCATTGATATTTTCATCAATATGCGGGTTCGGCAAGCTGACAATCGCAATCACTGGTTTACCAACATAGTCAGCAACAACATCAATCATGATGTTTAATGCTCCGGTACCAGTACCTCCACCAAGCGATGCCACAATGCATACCACTTCGGCATTTTTCATCGTTCTTTGAATTGCTGTAAAAACTTCCTCGCCGTTTGCCTCAACAGCTTGGCGCCCCTTCTCTGGCACCATCCCAGCACCACGCTCAAACTCTTTCCCCTTCAGCGCTACACGATTGTGTTTATCCACATTCTTCAGGCTTTCTAAATCACCTAAGTTCGTATTGAAGCAAAGAACTGGATAGCACGGTTCGTTGTTCACAGAGTTACGGATACCTGCAAAAGCATCGACGATTTTACTACCGCCCTGCCCGATGCCGATGAATCCAAACTGAGTGCCGATAGCAGCGCTACGCTGTTTTATGAAGCTTTCCAAAATCCATACATTGTCGATCATCATCTTGCTCAAATCACTCGCCTCCCATGATTTTCTTGACTACCTTGCTTTCTTCAAGTAACGCGGGATTATTCTCCAATAAATCTCCAAGGGCTTCAGCTGCCATTTCGCCGTGATCCGTCAGATGGTACTTTAACGAGGTTCCGTCTGGATAAAAGTCAACAAATGTTGTACCAATTAACAGCGCAACAGCCTCGTCAACTGTATAGCGGAATTTCTTCGACCCTTCCTCTACATCCTGATGCCTCTGATATTCTTTCAAAATAGCGATTTTTGAAATGCCAATTTTGTGATTGAAAATGATATAGAAAACATCGAGAGCGGAATCCTTGAGTACCTTTTCGCAAATGTAGCGTACGGTTTCTTTCGTAAACAAATTGGGCTCCCCTTCCACCATCTCATTTATGATTCGCATTTAACTTCATGATTGTGTCGCACAAGTAAATACTAACACCAACCTGAAATAGTTGGCAATAGTTAAGTTGCATGAACCTGTATGACCCATCAACACATCCGTACAAATTCATACATAATTCATTCAAACGACTTTACTTTCCGTCGCACGAAAGTGCATCACAAATCACATTTGTGCGACTCAATAACTTGATATTTCTATCCTTTATCAATGTGCATGAATCTGTATGACCGATTTTCATACTCGTACGTACGATTACATTTCAATTTAATATCTTACACACTCGTACTGTATGTGCTAGATTTATCATGTAGGGGGTGACTGGGTTGCAACAGATTTTCTATTTTACTGCTCAGGTAGCTGAAAAACTTGATACAACACCAACAACTGTATATAGATGGTCTGAAGTGCTAGAGAAGAGTGGCTACAAATTCGTGAAGGATGATCGTGGCCAACGTGCATATAGAGAGATCGATGTGGAGGCAATCACACGGTTAATCGAGCTGAAGGATGTTCACCGAATGAAGATGACCAACGCTGCACTGAAGGTCGTTGAAGAATTTGCCAACAGGATTGAGATCGACCCGGCAATCCTGGAGAAGAGGCAGCAGCAAGACCTGGTGCTTCCGGACACTCCAGAAGAGTTTATGAAGATGATCCAGAACATCACGAGTGCTTATCATGAGGTTGTTGCGACCAATGAGCAGCTGGCGAGTGAGCTGGCTGAAGCAAAAGAAGAGATGCAGCTGATCCGTCAGCAATTGCAGGCATTACCTGAAGCCAATAACCAACTGGAGAAGAAACTTGAGTCTCTGGTCAGCACAGATAAGCTTAGCCAGGACGTTCGTGCATTCGTACGTACGTCACAGTTTGACTTGCGACTCCTAGAGCTGGAGGTTTCCAAGGAACTGCGGAAACAAGCTATGGACGAGTGGGGGAGACTGCCAGAATCCGAGCGTTACATAAAGTCGTTTTTCTCGAAACGAGAGAACATGGAGAAACGTCATGACTTCATCAACCGGTATGTAGATGATCGGCTGCCAGAAGAAATGAAGAAGAGACTACAGAATTGATCATATAAGATGACTGGGGAGAAATGCGGGTGTCTATTCAGCGTACGTCTTATGCATCTGAAATTGAGATGCCAGAATTCGTTTACCATGGAACAACCTTCAACAACTTGGATGATTTCAAAAAAGAATTGATTTCTGATAATGATAGTTTCTATCCCAAAAATCGTGATTTTGGCAGTGCTTTTTATACTACTATAGATATTGAACAAGCTAAGCAATGGGGAAAAATAAAGGAAGACCGATCTATCGCTCGAGGGAAAAAACAAAAAGGACTAGTCCTTCAAATAAAAGTTAATCATATTAAGGTGGAAGAACAAAATCCAACTTTTAGAATCTTTCTTTCCTCAACAATTCCTTGGGCACAATTCATACATGACAACAGAATTAAAGAAATTGATTACGAATCCACTCCTGATATTATTATTGGACCCATGGCAGATAATAGGATTGCAGATGTGATTGACGATTTCCAAGCCAATGAAAGAACTATACAACAATTTCGTGATACAATAATGAGAACACCAGGAAACAAGTTGCTTGATGACAAACAACTAGGGCAACAAATTGCTTTTTGTAACCGTCTAATAGCAAGGGAAGTTCTTACAATATCTGAGTATTATGTATTAGATAAAGGGAGGTGGCACCAGCATGAGTTATGATTTCAAGTATGCTGAACTTTCACCATACTATCAGAAAATTGTAGATGCTTTAGCTAGGAATCATGGTTACTCTGATGCTGAAGCCCTCAAGATATTGAATGACTACTATGACGTTTTAGAGATCATCAGTGGGTATTATCCAGCTGAAGAAGAAGCCGAGTTGTTACATGATGCTATAAAGAACGACTGCACCCCAAGTCAGTGGCTTTCTAACCTCAATGAAATCAGTGTCAGTGTTGATCAAAGCACAGCGTTACAAAGCGTAGACATGATTCTCGAACATGATGATCGTATTACTATACTTGAGTCAAAACTAAACTCTTTATATGATCGCATAGATACAATGATCATGCCAAATTATGATGCGAAGTATTTAATTAATGTCAACAAGAGAATGTCCTTATCAACATCGTTTGCATCACCTTTTATAGATGAAAAAGGCAACTTCTATGCACCTCTTGTACGCACCCCTGTACCGATTATGGTAACAACGAAAAACGATCGTACTTTAGTATTAGCTGACGATAAAGAGTAATGTAAAAACCCTGAGAGTGGATAACCATTCCCAGGGTTTTTACATACTCCAAAAATCATGTTGTTTTACATTAGGATCTACTTTGCGCAGCGCCTGAAGAACTTTCTTCATTGTGCTGCCAGATGGCAAATACTCCTTTTTAGTCGCCAAATCCCCAGCTGTATTCTTGCTGATTCCAGCGGTTCTCATTAACCACTGTTGCGATATCCCTCGATCATCCAGCCATTTGCCCAGACGGGTTCGCTTTTTACCAAGGCTTTCCCAATTCATAAAACCACCTCAGCACCAGTTATGTCCAAGCATCCCACAAATTAAACCAGTCCTGGATGATTTTTTGGGAATCTTGGACAATCCGTACCCCATAGCCTTTACTACACTAGCTACCGCACCAGCAACCAACATAACTACCGACATAGCCCTAGTGCGCTATCCTACTGAGAAGTCGCATTGCGATGTGGAAAGTAAGTTTTGTTAAGAGCGAAAGCGATGAGCAAAGCGAAGCGCGAAGCTCTGTCGAAGAAAGGGGCGGAATTGTATGAACGTTTTGCATGGTTTGGCAACAGCCCTAGATGACCGACTTCAAGACTTTGTACGTGACATGGTAATCGATCTATTCGGCGTTTCCTTGTTTGGAGGATTGCCGAGCGCGCGGCTTGCTGATGGTTTGTATGTCCTTGCCAAAGGCATCGCCACATCCTGTGTGTTGACCTATTGTGCGCTGAAAGTGCCGGGCTGGGTGAATGATAGGGCAAAGGTCAAAGAACGCCTGGTAAGGGCGTTTATCGAGGCAGGGATATATGTAGAGAAACAGCGTCGCGATCTGGGAGATGGCAAGATCAAACCGTTCCGTATTTTCCCAACAATTGAGCGCGTAGCCATCGCTGGCAACTGCACCACAGTGAACCTTCATCTACCGATCGGCATGGACCCAGCAATAATTGAACGGAGTTCATGGGTGTTCCAAAGCATGTTTGGCCCAACTGCTGAGCTGAAGAATGACAAGGCAGGTCGGTTTCGCTTACTGATCCCAAAACGATTGCCAGCAAAGATTGACTACAGCCTGGAAAGAGCGCAGGCTGCCATGAAAAAAGCTGGGGGATTCGCCCTATACATTGGCGAGGCATACAACGGCAGCGTAGCAGCGGATCTCAAGCAGGCACCACATATCGGGTTAGTTGGCGTCACAGGCTGGGGGAAGTCGACAGGGATACGGTGCATTCTCAATACTTGGCTACAAACATACTCACCAGATCGTCTGAGACTGTTTCTGGGCGATTTGAAGATGACAGAGTTTGAAATATACCGGGGTGTTCCGCACGTTGAGGGGAGCGTTTCTGTGCGGCGTAGCGAGGTGGTTGCTATGCTGTCAGAGGTTCAGGAAATCCTTCTTCACCGGCAGGAGTTGTTCCATTCCGTTGGCGCAGTAGACTTTGACGAATATGAGGAGCTGACTGGTGAGCGAATACCGAACGTCGTTGTATGCATTGATGAAGTAGCCAGCCTTGAAGGGGAGACAGCAGCGCACGCCATCCTGGAAGAAGTAGGGCAGCTAGGCCGTAGCTTTGGTATCTTCCTGGTCCTTTCTCAGCAGCGTGTCGATCGTGAAGTCATGGACGGCAAACTCAAGAACAATTTGAACGTCCGGATTGCTTATCGAATGAGCGATGATTTGAACAGTCGCCTGTTCTTGAATACACAGGCTGCAGCTGAAATAAACACAAAAGGTCGTTGCTATGTGAAAGAAGCAACGGAGCTCAAAGAAGTCCAGACTCCTTGGCTATCCCCTAAAGAAGCCAGGGCACAGATAGAAGAGGTCAAGAAACGATATTCTGATTTCAAGAAGGTCCCACTGTTGCCTTTGATCAATGCGGATCAGCTGCAATCAGTTGAGCTGAATGAAGAAGAGAGCAACGAGCTGAGGGAGCTATTGAACGCGCTAATGGATCAGGAGGTGCCGCCACATGCAGGCGCGCGATAGGGCCATCTTAAAGGACCTTGAACGTTTCCGTTGCCTATCCCGTGACGACATCATACAACTGCACTTTCAAAGCATCAAAGATGGCGTGAACGCAGCTAATCGAGTACTGCGCCGGCTACGTGATCGAGGAGAGGTCGAAGTCATCACCAATCACACCCCATACGTGTACGCAGTGAAACCTTCGCCCATCAAACGAGATTCGCAGAAGATCCCGCATTACTTAGAAATTGCCTCTGTCTTTCACCAGATGGCGCAGCTGAAAAAGCCTGAACTGTTCGTGCCAGAGCCGAAATATGGCAAGGGCATGCCTGAACCTGACATATTCGCACTCTGGGGTAAGCCGATGTTTATCGAGGTCCAACGAAACCAATTCACACCATCCGTATGGGCCGATAAGTTCGCTCGATACCGGACTCTTTACCACAGGGGTGACATCGTTAAGGAGCCATGGCAGAAGTCCGACAAAGCTGTATTTCCCTTGCTGATTATCCTCACGGATTACCGTATCCCAGTAACAGACGGACTACCGTTCAGTGTCTTTCAGTTCCGAAATATCTCTGATCTGTTCACACGTAAAGCAGTATGATATTATGTCCAGACCGTGCACAAGCACGATCATTATTGAGATCGCAAGGTGAAATGAAGTTCGTCAAACTTCCATCCCTTCCCGTCCAGCAGTGGGCGGGATTTTTTTGTTCTACGCAAGTCCTAATCCACATATGGTCACAGTAAATGTGTTACACAGAAACAGATGAACAGAGTAAACCCGTTACAGTGTTCCTGAGATAACGACCAAAGAGGGGTGCTTTTTTCGATGGAGATTAGAGTAGGGAAGGCCCAACCCATACCTGTAAGAAAAGTAAGATCAGATAAAAAAGTCCGCGTGAATTCATCTCTTTCCAAAGACACTCACGACAAACTCGTTATGTTGGCCACTAGCTGCGGCATGACTAAAACAAGCTTGGCAGAGATCATGATCAACTCATGTGTAAATTCCCAGGACTATGTGAAATACATCCAAGATAAGCACAACAAGAATCCAAAATACCGGGTATCTCCTGTCATCGTAGACAACAAAGAGGTCCAGTACATGTTTCTGGATTAGGCTTGCTTCTTCAGCCAAGCAACCATCTTTTTCATCGTCTTCTGACAAGGGAGGCATTGCCCACCGCGTTCCTCATAGCCTTTGCTAGAAGTTTTGTCACCACAAAGAACACACTTTGTCATACTATCCGCAACCTTCCGAATGGTTTTCATGGTATAAGGATTGTCACGATTGGCAAAGTTTATACTATCGCTTGTAAAGAACGCTATTCAGCCCAGGATACTTCTCAACAGTAACGCGTTTCAAAGCACCGTAGAAGAGGCCACAGAATCTGTCAAAGTCACGTTCTTTGAAGAGGTGTCGTGTTCTTTTCCATGTATCGATTGCAATTTCTGAAACTGTATCTTCATAAGCGAAGCCACAAAGCTTGTCCAGCAGAAGTGCCTTGCCCCAAAGCTTGAAAGCAATCTTCCCATCTGCGGTGTCTCTCATGATAGGGGAGGCAAATTCTTCAGGAACATTTTTAGGAACATGATTCCAAGTACGATGAGTCGGAATACGTTTTACTTCGTCTTTCTCTTTTGATTCTTTAGAGGACAAAGTTTTAGAAAACCTAGTTTCAGACTCCAAAAATTGGTCATCAGCCCTAGTGTAATCAGGCGTTTCAGACTCATCACAACATGACAATGGCAATGTGACAGGCAATGTGTCATCAGATGGTTGAGGCAATTCACGAAGGTCCTCAATTGGTCGGATCTGATAGATATTGGAGCTGCGTTCACCACGTTTTTTCCGACGAGTAATGCGGCTGATGATTCCAAATGACTCGAGTTGCTTCACAGCACGCCAAAAAGTCCGCACAGATATCCCGAGCTTGGGTGCAAGTGTCTCAGCCTCCGGCCAGGAGACTCCAACAACTTTGCAGCTGTACCGAGCTAGTCTCTTTAGGAGCTGAGTAGCTGAATCAGTAAGCTTATGCCCATGCGTATACAGGAACTGGCGGACAGTCTTGTCCATGTCAGAAACGCTGGCGAAGGTAGCCAACGACTGATCAATACTGATCGTATGCATATGTATTCTCCTCCCAGCAGGGAAGGAAGAAGCGAACTGAAACTCAATCGGGGCAATAGGAAACTAGACCTTGCATGCTCGCTTTTTTCGCGATATAATGAAGGCAACAATTTGAGTGATTGAGTTTTTGTTCGGGTCCGGTGCTACCAACACCGGGCTTTTTCCTTTTCTGCGGTTCATTTTATTATGTCGGGAAACTAAAAAGCGCTCTGCACCAATCCGACTGGACGGTAACAGAGCGCTATGAATGTCGATGTTTGACAAACAATACCGACACTTTCGCCTTGATTGCATAGCCCAAATCGGGTTATAATGACGAAAGATCGGAGCGTTCAGATACCCGAGTACCAGTCGGTGATTCTGGATTAAAATCAATGAGAGCTGCAACTCTCTTAGATTCCCGATCTTATTTTATTTTCCAAATCTTTCTGTCAGTAGTTTAGCATGAGGTTGCTAGAATTGTCCACATGTGGATAGTCGCAAATTTTCGCTAACCTTGTGGATAACTCATATTTGATGGTTCAGGACCAGTCTTTTGGCTGGTCTTTTTTCATGCCTGTGGATTGATTGGATGCGGTGTTTTGGGGGGAAGGGGGGGGGAGCGAATTTGGTTCACACAAGCGAGCTAAATAGCACGCTTTTTGCCGGGAGTAGGCTATTCCTACTCTTTTTTTGTGCGCCTTGTTCGGTCTTCAGGGCTGACATAATCCCACTCGTAAAGCTCTTCTATGCGAATATTTAGGGCCGATGCGATTGTCATAGCCACATTGAGTGACATGGTTGGTTTTCGACCATGGATGTAATCGCGTAATTGACTTGGATTAATGTTCAACATCTCACCAAGTTCGACTACCTTCATCCTTCGAGCTTTGAGGATCTGCCCCAGCCGACAGCGCCCGGCTTTGTACGGCATGATTCCTCCAAGATGTCTTTTTTAAGATAGGTGTATTTTACCACTTTTTATACGCTTGTGAAAATGAACGTGGTAAAATAGACTAAAAATTGACTTTAGATAATCACAAAGTAGGTTTTTCTTGAGATAATAATAAATAAAACTCTAATAAAGTGGTGATTTTATGTTTCGTCAACTTCGAGTTTTGATGGTCGAAGACACCGAGGCGCACCAACAGCTAATGACAAGAATGCTTACGCGTTTGGGAATAGAAACCATTAATATAGTTTCAACGGCAGCAGAGTTCTTGGAGGTTCTTGAACAAAAAAGCAATGAATATAACGCTTTTATAATCGATGTTTATCTTGGTGCAGGTCAAATGGATGGATTAACAGCTCTAAAGGTTGCTCGAGAAAAGGGGCATTTACAACCTGCTTTAATCGTAACCATGGATACAAACGGATTAAACTTAGAACAATGTTACTCGATAGGAATTACTGAAATTCTAGATAAGGATCGTCTTTACGTTGAGGACGTATTGGATTCAAGTGTTCGCAACTTAAATGATAGAGTTGCTTTTGAGCATCTGAACACTTCTCAAGCAAGACTGGTCCCGATTATAGGCGATGATATTCATTACGTTCCAGCAGGGGATATTCTATTCATTCAATTTGATGAGAGAACCTGTCGGGTTGTGACATATCTGTCTGAATACATTTCTTCAGTATCTCTAAAAACTTATACCAAACTCCTTGAACCATCGGGTTTTTCATTAGTAAACAAACCAACGCTAGCCAATATCGCTCGAGTAGACCGTTTAGATCCACTCTCAAACACTTTAACATTTCATCATGATCCCCAAAACAGAACCGTTGATGTGTCAGCAAGAAGGATTGCTGAAGTAAAAAAACTCATAAAAACCCATTGAGTAAATGTTGTATTAAAAACCATCTTTTCTACGTTTGTTCGGACGAACGTAGTTTAAGGTGGTATTTTTTGTTTACTTGATATAACGAACGTGATAAAATCATTTTTGTCAGAAAGTTCACTCGCAAAATATGGCGTGCCCACATAGACAAAAAGCACTTATGTGCATTCCTGGGGGGATTCTTGTGGCTTTCACTTTAGGTTCTGTTTTAGCAGAAGACTTAAAAGCTAAGGGAATAAAGCAAGTTGAGGCTGCAAAAGCAGTTGGAAAATCAAGCGCGTTCTTGACACAAGTATTAGGCGAGAAATCCATGCCTTTAACTTTATTGGATCAACTAACTAGCGTTTTATCTCAGCCAATTGGTCATTACTATGACATGTACCTAGAAGACTGTTTTGCACGTGAAGGAAAGAAACCAAGGAAACGCCTTGAGGAATTTGTTTTACATTGCAAGAAGCAAGGACTTGATTTACATGCAGATAAAGCAATTACTCGTATGCTTGAAGTTGGTGGGTATCTGCCAAATATCTATGAAATTGGTGTAGGCTTACACCAGGATGGCCTAACTACTCACGCGCTTGAATGCTACGATTTGGTTATCTTGCATGAGCGAGATAGAATCGCCCAACACTTAGCTATGTCTTATTACAATCGTATGATGATTGTACGTGTACTCAATACGGATTTGTTCGAAGAAGCTGCAATTCGCTTGTGTGAGTACCTAGACTTTTTACATGATGATGCTGTACTAGAAGCTTATTATCGGGTTATTTGTGCCTTTAGATTGAAAAACAAATGGGATCATGTTATTAAATACGGAGAAAAATTAGTCACTCTAGCAAAGAGTGCAAATCAAGAGAGTTATGTAGGTGATGCTTTAATCAAAATGGCCATCGCCGCAAGAGAGACGGGGAACTATACTCTGTCGCTAGATTACATATCAGAATATGAGTCAATTAACACAGGAATTTATCGATTTGCAGCAAGCGTAAACAGGTGCATAACCTTAATTGCAGCAGGTGACACAAGTAAAATTAGAGACATGTTTGACTTTATGAAACAGAACAAAGCCCAGTCAGTTGAAGGGATTGAAATCTTGTTAGATTGCTTAGTCAAACATGATCTTTTCGAAATGATTGCTGAGTTTTTTCAAGAGTTTCCGGAGCAGATCTGTCAACTAGAGAAGATGCGAGGAAAAGAAGTAATATTTGATAGGCACTATCTTAATCTCTCACTAGCACAAGCTATGTGGCAAATTAAACAAGGAGATAACACAGGTTTATCTCAGGCAATAGAGGCTGTACAAATCGCGCGTGAATTAAAGCTTCAAAATCAATTTTTACAAGGGGTTAAATTAGTTTTCCAATATGCGCCTAAAGCATCACAAGAGTATCAAAAAGGACTGCAACTGCTGGAAGAGGTTTACTAATAAAGTCCTTGACACCCATGGGTTAATAAGACTATTATCGTAAAAATATTCCAAGGGGTGTTCAAGTATGAAAAAAGCTCTAGCTTCTGTCTTTGCTGTTGCTCTTCTTTTAACTGGTGCAGTCTCAGCATCTGCTGATATTGGTGAGCGTGGAAAAGTCGCTCCACCACCTCCAGAAAAACCACCTATCGTTACCTATGACATCGGGGAACGAGGATAATAAAAGTTTATAAAATTAACCATTTATGGCAAACCCCGTAAGTGGTTAATTTTCTTTATACTAGAGTTAGAATAGAATATCTTGTACAAATTCGATTCGTATGAGATACTTGTACCACAGCAGTAGAGAACGGATGTTCTTATCGGAGGGTGCGATCATGGAGAAAAGCATGGTGGAAACAGAGCAGGTCTTGTCAAAAGAAACCATGGAATTGTTGCAAGCTTATGCATCAGTTCATACTATGGAACAAGCTCAAGAATTGATGGAATCATTCAAGCGTGACTTTGGCGCAGTATAGAGAAACACCCTACCAATTTTCGGTAGGGTGTTCTTAGTTTTGGAAGCCCTTCATGGCAATCCTGACATATTGTTCAAACTCTTTCCGTTTATCAGGCGACAATCCTTTCATGAATGTGGCCATATCATCAACAATAGCTTGAGTATCTTCATCGGTCTTGCCGAGAAGGTAGTCGATACTAACCCCAAACTTCTCCGCAATCTTAACGAGCATTTCCTCTCTAGGAACCCTGTATTTAGAAGGAGACTCATATCCTCCAATGGTGGATCTCGATACGCCTAATTCCCTAGCAGCATCATCTTGAGTCCAATCCTTTGCTTCCCTTAGCTCTTTGAACCTTACAGCGAAAGTAGCCATTCAATCAGCACCTCATGCTTTGTCTATTGTCTTCATCCATTAAAACATTGCTTATAGTCATTTTATCCTATTGATCTTACATTATCACTTTTGCGTTCTATTGGGAACATTTTTTTGTTCTACAATTATTGACTTTGCTTCCTAAAAGGAACTATGATGTCTATAGAGGTCGAAACAACGAGGTGATGGATATGCTTTATGCCTTGATCTCGCGTAGGAAAGAAAAGAAGTGGACACAGGCGAAACTGGCAAAAAAGGCCAATATCTCTCGTGCTTACTACGCGAACATTGAAGTGGGGCGCAAGGTTCCTTCTTTGGCAATCGCCAAGAAGATAGCAGATGTTCTTGATACAAGTGTTGACGATATTTTTTTTACTTAGCATGTTCCGTTTAGGAAGCAAGTTGGAACAAAAATTGTCGCAAATCGGAACTAAGGAGGAAGCAGAATGAAAGACTTGGTTTTTATCGAAAACGGGAGAGCAATTACGGACAGCCTTACAGTGGCAGAAGTGTTTGGTAAAGAACATTTCAACGTAATCAACGACATCAAGAACCAGATTGAAAAATTAAATGCAGCAGGCGAACAAGAATGGGGTGCCTTGAACTTTCAAGAGACCCAGTACCAGCATCAACAAAACAAGCAATGGTACACAAAGTTCAACATGACTGAGGATGCTTTCGCTCTGGTGGCCATGTCCTATGTAACACCAGAAGCAATGAAAATGAAGATCAGGTTTCTGGATGAGTTCAAACGATTGAGGGAGCAACTCCAACATAGACCGCCTCAAATGTCCCAACTTGAAATGGTGGCTTATCTAGCGCAGCAAGCAGTTATTCGAGAAAAAGAAGACGCAAGGCGTGACCAAGATATCCAGTCATTAAAAAGTGGCATGAATACCCTGACAGACAATCTAACAGCGATCCCTGATGCAGCGAAGGTAGTTGACCTGGTGAACGAATACGCACGTTGGACCCGAATCGGTCATAACGAAATTTACAACAGAGTTTACGACATCATGAAGGATCAACACGGCATTGATGTTCCGCAGAAAGTTAAAAACGAACGTGAAAAATTGAATCAAGCGCAGATTGCAGCAAAAGGAAAGCCATACGCAGAATCGACACTAAAAAGCAAAGTGAATGGCATTGACGTTATGGTTCGCAATGGGTGGTTAGAGAAATTCAGCGTGATATTGAGTGGTCTTCTGGCAAAGGAAAAAACAAACGCACTACCAGTATTCGAGGGTTAATGACCCCGACCTTCTATAAACGATTTACAGCCTTTCAAAACAAGCTTGAGGTAGTTTGTACCAGTCAAACACCAATCCAAGCCATATCACGCTAATAGACGGCGAGAGGGGGATACAAAAGCGATGGAATTAGCGGCAGAGATTAAAAAAAGGATTCCGAAAGGTAAGAAGGTTTTGTTTGTAGGTGTCGGAACTGACCGATCTACCGGAGATTCTCTCGGGCCATTGGTAGGGACCGAACTTAAAAAACGTGGATTCGATGTTTTAGGGACGATTGATGATCCTGTTCATGCAATGAATCTCAACGAAACACTTGATCAAATCCACCATGAGTACCCAGAACACTTTGTCTTGGCGATCGATGCTTGTTTAGGATCATCCTCCAGAATTGGTGTGGTTGAGGTTGCATGCGGCGCATTAAGACCAGGCGCCGGCGTACAGAAAGACCTCCCAAGAATCGGAGATGCACATGTTAAAGGAATCGTGAACGTTGGTGGTTTCATGGAGTATTTCGTTCTTCAAAACACAAGGCTTTCGACTGTAATGAAGATGGCGACAGAGATCGCAGATGCATGCACGGAAGCAATTAGAGGTAAAAAACGTGGTCGGAAACCAGGCAAGAAGCTTGAGAAGGGAGCCTGATTATGGATCGATTCTCGGAAGGGCTACCCGATCTTCAAGAAGCCAAGGTTGTAGACCACTGCGAAGAGTGCGGCGGCGAGATTTATGACAAGCAGCTGGTTTGGAGAGTAGGCGAAGACTTATTTTGCTGCAGTGGCTGCATGCTGACAAACCTGGGTGCTGTGACAATTACTGCTGGTGAATAGATTAACGCAGGCTTCGGCCTCGCGTGGAGGCATCGAGAAAGAACCCGCACAGTTCTTCCATATAGCTCGATGCTTCCGCAAGTGGTTGAAACCACATGATTGAGGTACAGCAGGCGTGTTCAACGGAGACACATGGTTCCCGCAGAGGTAGGGGCGGGGACACCTCGGTCTAGAGAGGAGGCATTCAAAATGGGCGCAGCCCTCAAATTAATCTCCACAGAAAACATGCCACATCAGGAATGGCTGCAATGGCGCAGGAAGGGCCTTGGTGGTTCTGACGCGGGAGCTGTGGCTGGGTTTAGTAAATATCGATCTCCAGTAGTGGTTTGGCTTGAGAAGACGGGCAAGCTTGAACCTTCGCAAGAAGAGTCGCAGGCAGCAAGATTCGGTAGAAAGTTGGAGCCAGTTGTTGCTGACGAATTTGCAGAACGAACTGGACTAAAGATCGAACCGGTTCACGAAATGCTACAACATCCGGAGCATCCGTTCATGCTGGCAAACCTTGACAGACTGATTCATATGGACGGAGAACAAGGTGTCCTGGAGTGCAAGACAGCGGATAAATACCTTGCAGCTGAGTGGGAAGACGAAAAGATCCCAGACCACTATTACTTGCAGGTACAGCATTACCTAGCAGTAACTGGCCTACATTTTGCCTACATCGCTGTACTGATTGGCGGTAATGACTTCCGTTACAAACGGATTGATCGAAACGAAGAAGTCATAGGATACCTGATCAATATTGAACAAGACTTCTGGAAAATGGTCACAGATGACACTCCACCTGCAGTAGACGGATCGGAGGCAACAACACAGCTGCTCAAAGAAATGTATCCAGAATCTAACGGACAAGAAATCTTTCTTCCGGACGAAGCTGCGGAATGGGTAAAGCAGTATCACGAAGCTACAGCACAAATCAAAGCATTCGAATTAATCAAAGCAGAGGCACAAAACAAGATTCTTAACGCGATGCAGGATTACGCCATCGGATGGATCGGCGAAAAGAAGGTCACACGGTCAGTCATTGCCGAGAAGCCAATGAGCTTTGTGAAAAAGGCACATACCCGGCTTTATCTACCAAAAACTATATAGGGGGTCATTACATTGGGTAATCCACAAGACATGTCAAACAAGCTGGCACAACGAGCTGGTCAACAAACACAGCCAGTTAAGCCAGATCAACAGATATCGGCACTACTCAAAAGAATGGAGCCTGAGATCGCGCGGGCTTTACCTAAACACCTCACATCCGACCGGTTAGCTCGTATCGCTATGACGTCCATTCGCCAAAATCCAAAGCTACTGGCATGTGATCAAATGAGCTTGTTGGCTGGCGTCATGCAATCCGCACAGCTGGGGTTAGAACCAAATACTCCACTTGGTGAAGCTTATCTGATTCCGTACGGCAAAGAAGCTCAATTTCAGGTTGGCTACAAGGGAATCATTTCCCTGGCACATCGCACTGGGGAATATCAAGCGATTTATGCACACGAAGTATTCAAAAACGATGAATTTAGTTACTCGTATGGACTAGACAAGACCTTAAATCACAAGCCTGCAGATGAACCTGAAGGTGATCCAATTTACTTCTACGCAGTGTATAGATTGAAAAATGGCGGATTTGACTTTGTGGTCTGGTCAACGAAGAAAATCGACGCACATGCAAAGAAATACTCTCAGGCATATCAAAAGGGCTGGACAACCCCATGGAAAACAGACTTCGTTGCAATGGCAAAGAAAACGGTTCTTAAAGAGGTACTGAAGTATGCCCCAAAATCAGCAGAAATGGCAAAAGCCCTGGTCATGGACGAAACAGTGAAGAACGAAATCTCAGAAGACATGAGCGAAGTGCCTGGCATGGTCATTGATATTGAAGCAGATGCTGCGAATGTTGAGGAAACTGCTGGAGGTGGAGCAAGTGAATAAGTCGATTCTCATTGGCAATCTCACGAAAGACCCTGAGCTTCGGTACACAGAGAGTGGCGTGGCAGTTTGCTCCTTCACAATAGCGATCAACCGACCGCGGAGAAGCGAAAAGCAAGAAACAGACTTTATCAACATTGTTGCTTGGCAAAAGCTCGCTGAGTTGGCAGCTGAGTACCTCCGAAAAGGTCGCCAGTGTGCGATTGATGGACGAATACAGACCCGCAGTTATGACAACAAGGAAGGAAAAAAAGTGTACGTCACGGAGGTTGTAGCTGAGAACCTCAAGTTCCTTGGTGGTCGCAGCGGTGAGCAAAGTGGTCAACGTGAGGATAAACCAGAAAAGACATCTGACCCTTTCGATGATCCATTCGCTAGTGCAGGCAAGCCAATTCACATCTCAGACGATGATATGCCTTTCTAAAACTGGCTGGAGAGTGAATGACAATGCTACCACACCAGATTGCATACCTTGAGGCCCAACGTCTCGCTACAAGGCTAGGGATTGATTATGGGAGAGTCTATGAGGATGGCTCTCCACAATTCCAACCAGACATTTCAATCCGTTGCAAAACACTCCGATTTTACGCAAAAAAGAACCACTACTTCATGGCACCAGACATCTATGTTGAAGCCAAAACAGCTACACAGGCAATCAATGAAGTAGCGAAGCGAATGGGGGAAGCTTTATGAAGAACGGCAAACGGTTGACGGTCAACGAAATCAAGCAGGTTCAGAAAGCAATGCCTAATTTGAGCGTTGCTGACTATCTCCGGGTTAAACGAAATGGCAATGTCCTAACGCTGGTGCATAGAGATACCAACAAAACGCTGGAGGTTCCAGTGGCGCGATGACTGGTCGCACAGTATCACAAGGAGTTGAGAAGGCATGAGCATCAAGTGGATCAAGATTACAACAACCATGTTTGATGACGAAAAGATCAAACTCATTCGCCAACTTCCTGAGTCAGATAGCATCCTGTTGACCTGGATTCAGTTGCTAGTTCAAGCAGGAAAAGCGAACGCAAGCGGCAGCATCATTCTTAACGAGCGAATCCCTTACTCAGAAGAAATGCTGGCCACGATCTTTGACAGACCGATCAACATCATCAGATTGGCTCTAAACACATTCGAACAATTTGGAATGATCAACATCGAGAATGGGGTCATCACCATATCCAACTGGGAGAAGCATCAGAACATTGATGGTCTTGAGCGAATCAAAGAACAAGAACGGCTCAGGAAACAGCGCCAAAGAGATCGACAAAAGCTACTCGCTGAAATACCAGATGATTGTCCCGTGACTGTCCCGGGACATGTCACGCAATGTCACGCAACAGATATAGATAAAGAATTAGATATAGATAAAGACATAAATAAAAAGAATGTCTCTGGATATTCGCCAGAGTTTGAGAGATTTTGGTCAATCTATCCCAGAAAGATTGGCAAGAAAGAAGCATTCAAGAACTGGAAAACGCGTTTAAAAGAAAAGGTTGATCCAGATACCCTGATCCAAGCGGCAACAAGCTACGCAGCTTCATGCAAACAGCGCGGAACATCACCAGAATACATCATGCATGCATCTACATTCCTTGGTCCAAACGAGAAATATGCGGATTACATCCAATCGGAACCAGATCCAGCAGCGAATGTTGCAAAGGAACCGGTTGTTGAAGAACCACCACCAACGAATTACGAACCCCTTTTCTAGGAGGGATAGTGTTGAGCATAGAGCTACCACATTGTACCGAAACAGAATTTGAAGTCCTGGCCATTGTCTTGCATAACAAAGCATCCTTTTTTGACATCACAACAGCGATTAAACCAGAGCATTTTTATCACAAGGAAATTGGCCAAGCTTTGGAGTTTCTGATCAAGCTTGATGAGCAAGGGAAGCCAACTGATCCCATATCTGCTGTCAGAGAAAGTACCAATCAAGATGTAACAGACGTGATTCTAAAAGCAATGAACCAATTTATCTCAGCAGAGCGTGTGAACTACTTGATAGACCGATTCCAGGACTTACACATGCGGCGTACATACTACAAGATCGGTCACAAGCTACAAAGCATGGCGTTTGATACGTCTATCCCCCCCTCAAAGTTGGTTGATGAGGTAGAGACGGAGATCATGGGGATTCACTCCGGGGATGACAAGAAAGACATCATTGAACCAAGGCAAGCGGCTATCAAAGCCATGGAAGTGTTCTACGAAAGGCAAGGCAATCAATCACCTATCGGAATATCCTTTTCGACAAAGACAGCTGACGGATTAGTACATGGTTTTCCAGGGGTGGATGAGGCACTTTCTGGTGGAGCACAACCAGGTGATGCAATCCTGATTGCAGCTGAGACTGGCGATGGTAAAACGGCTCTCGCGGTCAATCTTGCGACATACGCATCGGTCTTCCAAGCAAAGAAAACATACTACCAAAACACGGAAATGAAAGAAGAAGAACTGGTTTTCCGGGTCGTGTCCAACCTTTCAGGAATACCTTTCACAGAAGTTTTTACTGGGAAGCTTACAGGGGAACCGAGAGAGATATTGGACAAGCAAGCGCGTCTTGAAAAGGCTTTTAACCTTTACTCTCAGTCAAACATCTATCTTTCTGATCTCCCAGAATTGACAGCTGGGCAATCAAAAGGGCTTGCTCGAAAGTTTAAACACCGGTACGGACAGCTGGATGTTCTTGTGATCGACTACATAGGTCGACTTGAAACGGACGGAGATATGAAAAAGGGTCTCCAAGAGCACCAGGTACTGGCGCGGATCGCAAAAGAATCCAAGAAACTAGCAAAAATGCTCAATTGCGTTGTCATCATTCTTGCCCAACTCACCGAGGATCGAAAGCTCGAAGGTGCGCGGCGGATACTGAATGACATGGATCTGGCATTGTTCGTAGAGGTCTTAGACAACAAAGACAAAGCTGAGTATCCAGTTGCAACTCACTGGTTGCGGAAGCGAAAAACGCGCAGGAGTGGCAAGGGTAGCCGCGATATCCTGATCAAGTTCGATAAACCCATCCAACGCATCTCTGAGGTTTATACACAGAGAAAAGGCAATTCAAAAACAAAGGACGAGCTGAACATCCAGGTTCAGGAAAGCCATGGCTTCTAAAAAATCGAATCAAAGACGATTAATCAGCAATGTGCCAACGAGGATACCCATTCCAGAACGGCTGCTGCAGATAACAGACCCGAAACAAAAACGTGACGAACTTGAAGCACACTGGCTCAAATATGGTTACAGCGATCGCTTCTATGTCGAGCGGATTGAGAATGGACATTTCGTGATGGTTAGGAAGCAGCCAGTTGATTGAGTGCCAAACATAGTGATTTGGGCGTTTTAAACCATGAAATCACACTGTTACTGGACAAGCTGGTGCAATCACCTACAAAAGATTCAAACGAGCTAAAATCATGGAAAAAATCGGTCGGGGAGGGATCGTAATGAACAAACAGCTAAGCACCCTAACGCCTGAAATTTATTTGGACCTGAAAGACAAGAATTTAAACGACGTACAGATTGCCAAGCAGTATGGCATGAGAACACTAACCGAATGGAAGAAGCAGCACAACCTGAAGGGAATCAAGCGCCCGATTAACTCTAGTGATTACATCTCAATAGCACCACGAGATCCTTGGACGAATGGAGCTGAGAAAGCCCCAGAAGACTCGCCAGCCATATCAGTTTTGAGAAAAGCACTTCAAGATAAATACAAAGAGATTCAAAGTCTTCAAAACCATTTAAACCGCGCAAATAGTGCACTTAGAGCAGCTGAAGCAAGAGAAGAACACTACCTTGAATTGCTTAAATTGAACAGCATTGAAGTGACATGAGAAAACGCCACTGCCCACTGTTGAGACGGATCGAGGAGCGCGGGGAAATTTTCTTCGGAGACCTGATCAAAGGAGTGTACTTCTCCGATGACGAGCAGGTTCAGGCCAGGCTGGAAGACTACCGGGAACGCGGAATGATCGAGTGCAAGGGCAAGCGGCTTACAGAGATTACGGTCATCAAGGTGAGGAGGAAAAAACGTGGAAAGATACGTGGGAATAGACCCATCAACAAAAACGGGGTTAGTAATTTTGGATGAAGATGGGGCAGTGATTGAGTCTGAAGAAGTAACCAAAGAAGGTACAGATCCACAGCGTATGTCGTCGCTTATTGATTACATCGTATCTAAGATACAACCTGGCGATCGAGTGGGGATAGAGGGATTCTCTTTTGGCTCTAAAGGTCAAGGTGTTGACTTTCAATATGGACTTGGTTGGGCCCTTCGAATCGCCTTATTCAAAAAAGGCATTCATTACATTGAACCAGCACCAACTCAAGTAAAGAAATTCGCCACCGGTAAAGGCACAGCAGATAAAACCGAAGTTGCTCTGGGGCTGTTCAAGCGATATGGATACGAAAACAAATCGGACAACGTTCGTGATGCATTCACCGTTGCTCAAATAGTCAGAGGATATTTCAACCAAGAGAAACTTGTATCACATCAGCGAGAAGTGATTGGCGCAATGAAAAATCCAGTTACGAAAAAATCAAAGAAATAGGAGTGTGTGACTGATGCAAACAACCGTACTAGCAAAAATGGTGAAGGCTGAAAATCAGCTGAAAAAACGTGTCCTGACAATTCATCTGGACTTAGATACTGAAGATGAGCAATTGAACATTCTGGCCGAGCTGAAAAAGAACAGCATTGCTCTTCTAACATTCGGTGAACAGGCTAAGCCGAATACCAAAGTGGAGCAAAAGGCTGCTATCCGGACGATCAACAACCAGCAAAAGAAGATCGTTGTGACAATCGACATTGAAAAGGACATCAAAGAAGAGAAATGGATACAAATCCAGCGCTTAGTTGGATTAGAAGTTATCGAGTTGAATGCAGAATACTGTGAACCAGACGAGGAAGGGGTAGAGGATGGTCAGATGAACATCGACGAGGTTCGTGAAGGCATTCCATACCAGACTGGATCAGATGGGATCGTGGAATTGACTGGCGCGGATCGCACAGCTGAAGAGTTTGAAGCAGCCAAGCAAGCAGCTGAAGAAAAGGAGCCCTTCTAATCGGGGCTCCACTCTCGGAAAGGGTGACAGCAGATGGAGATTTACATCAACGAAGACTTCCGCCTAACCAATGATGGCAGCCACAACATCATCATAGAGGAACGAAAGCTGATCAAGTCTACCAAAGAGGGTGTGGCGGATCGGTATGAGTGGAAGGATGTCGGCTATTACGGAAGAGTAGAACATGCTTGTAGCAAGCTAATAGACATTGTGGAAGTGCGTGCTGATGTAATAGGAGCTCTTGATGCACTCGTTAAGATGCGTCAGCAGTTGGTAGATAACATCAGCGACATTGTTCGGAAAATGGAGGAGAGCGTGAATGTTCCAGGTTGACAGGAATGATTTGACTAAGACAGGTCGGGTGTATTTTGGGGAGTGGGCCTCACTCCTTCTAGACAGACTGGAAGCGTCATTGATACATCTTTATTCCGAGAGATTTATAAATCCAGTTCAACATGGAAGAGTGATCGCAATCAGATCAACCGATACAGACAGAGTATTTTCGGCATTCAAAGCTGCGCTCTATTTGAGTAAATACGATGACATGGACAATAGAGGCCGTTTCCTCAACAACATGGTGAAGGCTGGACATTCATACGAACCAATTCGTGGCGAAAGTATCATGTTTCTATTCATTGGAGTTGGGAAACCCGTATACGACCACCTAATCACATACAGCGTAGGTCGAACAGGACGAATCGCAGGCGGTCAGAGGGCAAATCTCCCGTGGGGATATGAAGTTCCTGTTGAAGCAAAGCAACGAGATATCTATGTTCAGGCAGCTATGCCATTAATTCGAAAGGCCGCTGAACTTACGAGTCGTGATGGAGATACTCCTTCAGAACAACTACAAGCAGCGCGTTCACTTCTGCCCGTTGGTTACATCATGCCGCCATTCCTTCTTGAGTTCAGTGAGGAAGCTCTGGCAAAGCACATCTTTCCGCAGCGACTCTGGCAGGCAGGAGCCCAAGGTGCCACAGTCGATGTCGTAAATGATATGTGGCAGTGCTGCCTAGAAATCGATCGTGTGAAATGGGAGACCTTGTACGACTATCACGGACCACATATACAAGCTTGGGAAAAGGCTATGCGGACGTTGAGAGATAAGAATTTAAGTTTGTGGCAAATCCTTGAATGGAACGGCGTCGAGGATAAATTGAATGCTAACATTTTAGACCTCCCACTTTATGAAATGATAATGGCCACCGCAGGAAAGTTGCCGCCGACCATGTGGGAGAGGTTGAACAAATGAGTCTTGAGAAAAAGCTCAGAAAAAAGGAAGAAGAGGGCATTTTAATCGGCTATCAAGATACATGGAGCTTTTTTGAGGAAGCGATGAAAGAAGTCAACGGCATTGGACCCAAGAGGAGTCAGGCAGTATTGGACAAGGTGATGGAAAAAGCTCGAGATCGGTACAAGAAAGAAATGAGGCGACCTGATTCAATCATGGTAGTTCAAACACGAGGATTGGAGAGACGTCGAAAAGGAAGTGTCCACAGATGATTTGTCCAAACTGCGAGAGCAGAAGCAGCACCGTTAAAGATAAGCGGCTCGTAAGTCCTCAAAAAGTGGTTACCAGAAGACGAAGAGAGTGCAATGAATGCAAAACACGTTGGACTACACATGAGGTGTTGGCAGGAAACATCGACATCCCGGAGCAGTCAAGACGTTCGGGTGAAAAAGAGACTTAACACAATCTCAATTAAGTTAAATTTGGAGGTTAAAAATCATGAATGAAGTCAAACGGATGTACCTGAAAGGGTTAATTTCAGCAGCGTATCGGATGGCTAGTAACCTTCTTAATAAAGAGGAAGATGAACTGAC
>NZ_BEXF01000040.1 GCF_002897295.1 Brevibacillus reuszeri | reverse complement strand
CTTCCCACAGCGCAAGCTGGTAAGACCCCTCATAGACGATGAGGTTGATAGGTTCGGTGTGGAAGCGTGGTAACACGTGGAGCTGACGAATACTAATCGGTCGAGGACTTATCCACACTCTTAGCAATCATGCGTATTCAGTTTTGAAGGAATGACCTTCAATGTTCCTCGGTAGCTCAGTTGGTAGAGCAATCGGCTGTTAACCGATCGGTCGGCGGTTCGAGTCCGTCCCGAGGAGCCATATGGATGGATGTCCGAGCGGCCGAAGGAGCACGATTGGAAATCGTGTAGGCGGGGTCGACCCGTCTCGTGGGTTCAAATCCCACTCCATCCGCCATCTTGGCCCGTTGGTGAAGCGGTTTAACACAGCAGCCTTTCACGCTGTCATACAGGGGTTCGAATCCCCTACGGGTCACCATATTACCCCACAAAGTGAAGTGAACGCTTTGTAGCAACACCGAGTACTTTGCGGGGGCCCCAACAACTGCTTGGGGATTGGGGAGGCTTAGCTCAGCTGGGAGAGCATCTGCCTTACAAGCAGAGGGTCGGCGGTTCGATCCCGTCAGCCTCCACCACTTATATTTTAAAGGATACGGAAGGTCAGCTAAAAGCACCACGTCCTGTGGTAACGCTGACACCAGGTCGTCCTGATCGTCGCGGGATGGAGCAGCTCGGTAGCTCGTCGGGCTCATAACCCGAAGGTCGCAGGTTCAAATCCTGCTCCCGCAACCAAATTTTCTTCCAGATCAATATGGAGCTGTGGTGAAGTTGGAGTTCACGCCGGTCTGTCACACCGGAGGTCGCGGGTTCGAGTCCCGTCAGCTCCGCCATTTCTTACCTATTAAGAATGGCGTGTATTCAATACATATGGCTCGGTAGCTCAGTCGGTAGAGCAGAGGACTGAAAATCCTCGTGTCGGCGGTTCGATTCCGTCCCGAGCCACTTTTATAGGGGCATAGTTTAAAGGTAGAACGAAGGTCTCCAAAACCTTTGGTGTGGGTTCGATTCCTACTGCCCCTGCCATTATTGCAAAACAATAATAGATGTAACATGGCGGTCGTGGCGAAGGGGTTAACGCACCGGATTGTGGCTCCGGCACTCGTGGGTTCAAGTCCCATCGATCGCCCCATGAATTTTATAGTTGGGGATTACTTATTGGGGTATAGCCAAGCGGTAAGGCAACGGACTTTGACTCCGTCATTCCTAGGTTCAAATCCTAGTACCCCAGCCATACAGATGCGGACGTAGCTCAATTGGTAGAGCGTCGCCTTGCCAAGGCGAAGGTCGAGGGTTCGAGACCCTTCGTCCGCTCCATTGATTCACTAGAAGTACTTATTTTACGGAGGCATAGCCAAGTGGTAAGGCACGGGTCTGCAAAACCCTTATCCCCGGTTCAAATCCGGGTGCCTCCTCCAAAATATTTGCCGGTGTGGCGGAATGGCAGACGCGCGCGACTCAAAATCGTGAGGGAAACCGTGGGGGTTCAAGTCCCTTCACCGGCACCATATAAGAAACCAAGCTCTAGGGATTTGTATCCTTAGGGTTTTTTTGTTTGTTGCAGCAAAATAGCTATCGGGTTGGATACAGATCAGTTTGCGCTAGAAGATAAGGTAAGTGATTCAATCCCCAAGACAGTTAAAAACAATTTGTTGAAAATGATTCTCATTATCTATTATAATAAACCAGAAATGGCGGCTTCACAAGAATAAAATTCATTCAACTTGCAAACGCAGGTGAGACAAGGCGCAAGTCTGGATTGGACGATCAGTACCAGGTGGTGAGTGAAATGAACATGGACATCAATAAGCTTGCAGAGCATTTTGCGCGGACTTCTTTTCAGGTGGAGCAAGTATGTCGCTATGTACGTGATCCGGGAAAGAGCTGTGATGACTATACGGAGCCTTTTCCAGGCTTTGTTTTTCCTCTAAGAGGCAAGGCCGAGTTTGATTTTAGCGGAACCACGTATACGCTTGCTCAGGGAAATGTGGTGCACGGCGGCGCAAATATGCCCTTGAATCGGAAGGTCCTGGGGAACAACAGGTGGGAATATCTACTGGTTCTATACCGAGTATGTGGGCCCGAGCCTTCAGGGTTTCGTCTTTCCAAGGCACATTTTCAGCTTACTCCGAGACAAAGTCCTCGCCTGACAGAGCTGCTTGAGCTTTTGTGGCGTTCTTCGGGAGAGCCAGGCGGAATATCAGCCTTTCAAACAGAAACGCTATTTCGCTGTGTACTGGAGGAGCTGTTCGTTTGTGTCCGCAACCAGAGCAGCGATAGTGAGCAAGCGTTATTTGAGAAAGTATCGAAATACATACATGAGCACTATATGGCTGGTCTTAGCGTGCGTGCTTTAGCAGAACAAAATGAGATAAATGAAAACAGATTGTTCTATGTCTTCAAGAAGTATACGGGTATGGGGCCAGGCAATTATTTGATGGCTTACCGTCTTAACCGCGCAAAGGAATGGCTATTGGCGGGCGACGCACCGATCGGTGAGGTGGCAAAAAGCGTAGGCTATGTAGATGCTCTGTATTTCAGCCGTATTTTTAAAAAACAAGTGGGTGTATCCCCAGCCGAATTCCGGGGGAAATTCAGGAATAATCCATATGGTTTTCAGGATGGCTCCATTCCTATCTAAAATACGTTTTGCTAAACTGACCGTAGTTTAGTTCGTCCAGCAAAACTCATTTGGAGGAGTCGTAATGAAAATAATTATGAGACTGTTCGTCTCACTCGCACTTTTGGCCGGTGTTTTGGCCGGCTGCGCTGGAGCTTCAGAGCCTACTAATCGTTCCGCATCAAGCAGCACAACACCTGCACCAGAGGCAAGTAAAACTGAAAAAACCGATCCAGAAGCAGGGAAATGGCCGAGAACATATGTAGATGCGCTTGGCCGTGAGATCGTACTGGAAAAGAAACCTGAGAAGGTCGCACTTCTGTTCTTCCGTAATTTTGAGCATCTATTTTTGCTGAATGAATCTCCTGCTGCAGCGACAGACTTGAATGTACTTGAGGAATGGGAATCCTTGGCTCCGTATAAGGACAAGGAGATTGCTGATATTGGATCAATGACGAGCCCTAATTTAGAAAAATTGCTGGAAATCGAGCCAGATCTCATCGTCATGGTCTCGGGACGGTATGAGAGCTACGGCGATAAGCTGGAGAAAATTGCTCCTGTTATTACTGTGGACAGTAATGAAAATAACTGGCAAGGTGCGCTGCGGGAATACGGAAAAATCTTCGGAAAAGAACAAAAGGCAGAGGATGAGATTACACGGATTGAAGCATTGATTGCCGATTCCAAAGAACAATTGAAGAAATTCAACGACAAAACCTTTGGCGTGATTATGCTCGGAGACAAGCAATTCTGGGGCTTTACTACACAGTTTGTGTTTAACAAGGAAAGCGGTCTCGGACTAAATCCGCCTGAGAAGTATGTTGATATGTCTACAAAAGGGGAGCAGATCTCCCTTGAAGGGCTGGCAGCGATGAACCCTGACTACATGTTTGTTGCTGATATCGGAGGGTCCTCTAAAAATTTGCAAGGCTATCTGAAAAAATTAGAAAGCGATTCAGCATGGAATTCTCTAAAGGCCATAAAAAGCGGTCAGATGTACGCGCTAGACAGCTCAATAGCAGCTGGAGGGCCACTCGGAATTGAACTTGGGGTAAAAACCATCATAAAAAATGTGATCGCTAAGTAGAGCTCTTGATCCAAAAAATACTTGTTGTGGTCGAAGGGGTCTGTCCATAAGCCATATAGTCATATCGACTGCAGTATTATAAGAGGGTAAGAAATTCTCATGGAGAGTTTCTTGCCTTCTTGCATGTTTGCCAGAAAACCAGATGATGATATTCTTAACTGTAGGCTTTTGTTGCAAGCACGGCCTGGAGAATACGCAGGTAGCGATAGCGGTAAGAAAATGAGGTGGATTCTTTGAAGTACGGATTGTATGACAGGCCTCCAATGGGCACGAGCATTTTGGCGGCCCTGCAGTGGATGATCGTAGCTGTCTCCAGCAGTGTAGCCGTTCCCTTGATGATTGGGGACGTATACGGTCTGCAGGTGGATGAGATCGGCAATCTGATGCAGCAGACGATGTTTTTCATCGGTTTGGCGTCCTTTCTGCAGGTATGGATTGGTCATCGTTATCCCATGCTGGAAGGACCGGCGGGATTATGGTGGGGCATTTTCATCATTTTGGCCCAGTTAGGTACGAGCGCAGGACTTCATCCGCGGGAAATTGGCCAATCCTTTCAAGTAGGAATGGCGATGGCAGGTTTATTATTCCTATTGTTCGGGATGATGGGCTGGATTGGAAAGCTCCAAAGATGGTTTACTCCATTAGTATCCGGAACATACATGATTTTGCTTGCGATTTCTTTATGCAGCAACATTTTGACGGGGATGCTGGGTATCGGGTTTCAGCACTCCAAAGAAGTTCAGCCTGGCGTGGCACTCGTTTCGATTGGGATTGTTGCACTTGTTATTTGGATTATGCGAACAAAACGGTTTTCGAGCTTTGCAGTCCTGTTTGGAATGGTCGGCGGATGGGTGCTGTACGCAATCTTGGGGTGGACAGAACCAGTTCGACCGGCTGAGCAACTGATTGCCTGGCCATCCTTCTTTTTCTGGGGAGCACCGCGCTGGGATTGGGGCGTAGTGCTTACAAGCATGCTGACTGGATTTGTGCTGCTGACTAATCTGGTTACGAGCACGGTTGTAATGGGGAAAGCGACAGAAACAGAACCAACCGAGAAGCAGTATAACCGCGGTGGTGTCTTTACAGGTGTTTCTCATCTTCTGTCCGGCTTGAGCGGGGTTGTCGGAATGATCCCCCTTTCGCTAGCAGCAGCCGTCATTCAGACGACTCGGATGGCATCACGTCTGCCATTTATGCTGGCAATGATCGGGATGATGCTGATTGGCCTGTTCCCATTGGTGGCCCATTTCCTGGCTGCCTTACCTACACCGGTTGCGTATGCAGCGATGTTCATTTCGTATACTCAGCTGCTTGGCTTTGGACTGAAGGATTATGTGACAGTAAAAATGGATGAACGGACCATTACAGTCGGTGGCAGCTCTTTGTTGATCGGGATTGGCGTGATGTTCGTTCCTGCAACGGCATGGCAGCATCTCCCACCACTGGCCAGCTTCCTGTTTGGAAATGGCTTGCTCCTCGGTGTACTGGTATGTTTGCTGTTGGAGCATGTCATTTTTCGGCAACCAGAGGCAGCTAAAAAACAGAAAGACGACCATGCTGCTTAAGCGGTCGTCTTTCTTTCTTCACGGCTCCGCCAACAGGCATGCGCAGCCAGTTTTTCTAATCTTTTGCGGTAATAATCGAGGACTGTGTGACTTCACCACCGTTAATTTCGGTGAACATGCGTGCGACTGAACCGAGGATCTCATCCTTTTTTTGTGGAGTGATGCCTTCATGAAAAAAGATCACTTGCAATAGATCACGGCTTTGATCGGTTACACAAGTGCGCTTGGAATCCACGATGGGGCTGCCAAAAGCACCTGTTTCATCAGCGAGCAGCAGTTTTCCCTCCATGTGAACCTCGCGCCCGTTTAACCCCTCGTAGCGGTCATCTTCATGTCCAAATCGGCAAACAACATCGCCCGCCAAATGATTTTGATCATAGATTCCAAAGGGAAGTGCATGCAGGACGGAGAAGAAATTATTAACGTCTACTGCGCTGTTGATCCAGAAAAACGGATTTCCCTGAAGAAGTCGGCGTAGCAAGGCCTCTGAGGAGGGGCGGTATCTGGAAGGATCTGTACCTGCCTTTTTAAAAGCAGCACGCCATTCGCGAATGCCTTCGATGTCGGCAAGACGTGAAAGCTCATGCTCCAAGCGCAGGCCCTCTACAAAATAGTTGATACGTCCTTGCAGCATCTTGGGAGAGTCGCTGACGGAAGCACCGCTGTATTGGATGACGCCGAGCGAGATCTGGGGGAGGCGTTCGGACACTGCCGGGTCTAGCTGTACTTTCATCTAGTGTCACTCCTTTTTACGTATGAGAATGGATAAGCGCGAATACTCGATAGAGGTTCTTTCCCCTATTTTTGGTAGTATAACAAAATATTTTTGTGGAAGCGACTAAGCTTCGATACAATAGAAGAGAACAGAGGAGGTTTCCTTTACGATGACAATGCGTGAAGTGCAGATTTATACAGACGGAGCATGTTCCGGCAATCCAGGGCCAGGTGGTTGGGGGGCGGTCTTGATGTACGGCCAACATATCAAGGAAATGTCTGGAGCCGAACAAAATACAACAAATAACAGAATGGAGCTGCAGGCAGCCATTTCGGCGCTCTCTTCGTTAAAAGAAGGCTGTAAGGTTACCTTATACAGCGATAGTGCCTATTTGGTCAACTGCTTTAAACAGGGCTGGTACAAGGGCTGGCTGAAAAACGGCTGGAAGAACAGCAAGGGACAGCCGGTAGAAAATCAGGACTTGTGGAAGGAGCTGCTTCGCTTAATGGATATCCATCAGGTGGAGTATGTAAAAGTAAAAGGACATGCCGACAACAAGTGGAATAATCGCTGTGACGAGTTGGCGACAGGAGCGATCAAAAAGCTGTGAATGATCTGCAGTACTGGGAACAAACCAAACAGTCCATTATTGACTATGCCACGGAAATTGGAATCGACAAAATTGGCTTTGCCAGTGCCGATCCTTTTACAACACTAAAAGAAAGACTCATCGAGCATAGAGAAAAGGGCTACGAGTCTGGTTTTGAGGAACCGGATTTGGATAAGCGAACTGATCCAGGCTTGCTTGTAGAGGGCGCTCGCTCCCTTATTTCCATCGCCATGGCCTATCCATCCAAGCTAGAGAATCCACCTAAGTCAGAGCCTGGAGCCTATCGAGGAATCCTGTGCCGTGCAGCGTGGGGGACAGATTATCACCACGTCTTGCGTGAAAAGCTTGATAAGCTATCACAGTTTATCAAGGAGCTGGAGCCAGACGCACAAATCGAGTCGATGGTGGATACAGGGGAGCTTTCGGATCGTGCGGTGGCGGAGCGGGCAGGGATTGGCTTTGTAGGCAAAAATTGCGCCGTCATTACGCCTGAATTTGGTTCCTGGGTCTATTTGGGAGAGCTCGTGACTAACTTGCCCCTGCCAAGCGATAGCCCTATCGAGGAAGGCTGCGGTGACTGTAACATTTGCGTGGATGCATGTCCGACAGGAGCGCTCGTTCAGGGCGGACAACTGAATGCTCAGCGCTGTGTTGCCTTTTTGACCCAGGTAAAAGACTTCATTCCAGATGAATTCAGAGGAAAGATTGGGAACAGACTGTACGGCTGTGACACCTGTCAAACCGTTTGTCCCAAAAACCGCCGTATCAACATGAATCATCACTCGGAGTTTCAGCCTGATCCAGAGACGGCGAAACCGTTATTAATTCCGCTGCTTGAGATGAGTAACAAGGAGTTCAAGCAAAGGTTTGGCCTCTCATCTTCATCCTGGCGTGGGAAGAAGCCGATTCAGAGAAATGCGATTCTCGCACTCGCTCATTTTAAGGACAAGTCGGCTGTACCGCATCTGACCCGTCTGCTCGCGAGCGATCCACGTCCTGTTATTCGCGGGACAGCGGCATGGGCATTGGGGAAAATCGGCGGAGAGGATGCCAGGGCTGCTCTTGAGATGTACCGTGAAAAAGAGGAAGCACCAGAAGTGCTGCTTGAGATTGAAAAAGGCATGGATTTGATCAAGGAGTAGATTCAGTAACCATCAGTTGTGGGGAAAGCCGAAAGTCTAACGCTAAGAGCCTGGACGAAGAGGCCTAGCCACTGAATATAGAATAAGGGTTGGGAGGAGAGTTGGTTGGCAAAAGAATTGGGTTATACGACGATGGAGTCACCTATTGGCCCGTTGCTGCTTGCCTCTACAGAGGAGGGCCTTTGCTATATCGAGTTTGCTGATGAGGAATACGGCTTGGAATCACTGCATCGCTGGTGTAAAAAGACGTTTCTCGGAATATCACCACAGCGCAATGATGCCTTAAACGAAGCTACCAAAGCACAGATCCATGAGTATTTTGCAGGTGAACGCCAGACGTTTGATGTTCCAGTTGTGCTGTATGGAACTCCTTTTCAAAAGACAGTGTGGAACGAGCTGACCAATATTCCTTATGGACAGACGCGCTCCTATAAGGAAATTGCTTTGGCAATCGGCGCTTCCAAAGCTGTTCGGGCAATCGGCGGGGCAAACAATCGCAATCCGATTCCGATCATTATCCCTTGTCACCGGGTCATAGGCTCCAACGGGGCGATGGTTGGGTATGGTGGAGGATTATCAATAAAAGAGCACTTGTTAGCATTGGAAAAAGCGCCTGTTTCCATCCAACTCTCTTTCAATCCAGCTGTCCGTTAAAAACGGATGGCTTTTCTTTTTCTTCTGAATGCAAGGAGTTTGACATATTCTTCTTCGTGTAGGGAGTTTGACAAAAGCGCCCTAGAATAGCAGGCAGGAGGGATAAAGAATGGGCTGGCGAGGGTTCGTCCAAAGCTATTTCGATGCTGTGCATCAATCGTGGATGGATGGGGAATATCAACGACTGCTCCCTTTTTTTATAGATAATAAACAGGTGTATGCGGCAGAATGGGAGCGGTTGAATCGGGAGCACAGACAAGCGATGGAACGTGGTGCCATGCTGCGGTCCGTCACAGGACGAGTAGTCCCGATGTGCTGGATGGAGACGAAATCTGCAATAGAAGTTACATTATCGTGGTATGGCAGACGTCATTACGGATTGGTTCAGCAGGAGTATGAGGAAGCCAGTCATCGGCTGCTCCAGCTTCGTCTGAGCAAGGACAGTGAGCAATGGATAATCATCGGCACGAGAGAGTGGGAAGGCGACCTGAAAGCGGATTTCAGCCATGAGCAGGAGGAGCCACTTTTGACTGTATCTGCCATCGAGGACGCTATCACACAGCCGCTTTTGGTGGTACATGGAGCTGGGGGGTATAATCCGGAAAAGGCAGTATCTTATGCTGAGCGCTACTGGAACACAACGAATCCGGCCTATCCGCGCTTTACAGATGATTGTACGAATTTTATTTCCCAATGCTTGCACGCTGGGGGAATTCCAATGCTCTTCTCCAAAGAGAAAGGCAAAGGCTGGTGGATGCGGACGGGAAAAGGGGGAGAATGGAGCTATAGCTGGGCGGTTGCACACAGCTTGTATTTGCTGCTCAAGTCTGGCGGGGCTCCGATGCGAGCGGTATCGAAAAATTCAGCGACTGAGCTGATCCCGGGCGATATTATATGCTATGACTTCGATGGAGATGGCCGTTTTCAGCACAATACGATCGTGGTCACCAAGGACGCGAATCAAATGCCATTGGTCAATGCGCATACGACTGACAGTAGCATGCGATACTGGGCGTATGAGGATTCTACAGCGTATACGCCCAACATTCGCTATGCGTTTTTTCATATTAGAGGGATGTAGTTTGTCGGCGTTGTCGCCTGACTACAGTCGTGACAAAACTAATCAGGCGCAGCAACAGAACAGCTCCGCCAAGCCAAAGGAAATCTGCAAAGCTGTGCGGCTCGCCTTTGATCGAGTGAATGTAAATCAAGCCGTGAAAGATGACCAACAGAAACAGGGCGGGATTGAAAAGATGCAGCCGTTTCCAGCTAGGGCCGCCCAATCGTTTTTCTGCAAAACGCGAAGAGGTAAGCCACAGCGAGAGAAGAATGCAAAAAGCTGCAAGGCCGATGTAATTGGCTACACCTGTCATCGACCAGTTTGGCAGTGGCAAGGGATTGCCGTCATCAGAAGCGAGGAGGAACAGCCCAAGCCAGCCGTCTGCTTTTGGGGCGTTTGTGTCGTGCAGGATCATCAACCGCGGTGTGCCTTGAAAAAGGACAAGCACCAGCAGCACATGTAAAACACCGGTAAGACCAGCCCAGATGCCAATATCCCGGCGGAGGGTTAGGCAGGATGATTGCCAGGACGCAGGCAGCCATGTCTTGATTGGACCGATTAGCAAAGTCACACCGATCAAGACAAACGAGAGGTAGCCGAGTATCATACTCCAGGCTTCCATTCGGGGAAACGCGCCAAAATTGGGCCATAGCGACCATGTACTTACAGCAAGTAGTAGCAGACAAAAGCTATTTGTCCAAAAGCGAAACCAAAAAGCAGGAGTAAAACGCATGACAGCAGTGCTCCTTTCTTGTTTTAGGTTAGATGCAGCAACCGCTGTTTTTGTTACCGTATAGGAATTTATAAGCGACGCTTATGAGTGGTCAGGGCTATGTTCGTTTATGTATAATAAATAGGGAGATCATACGTTTAAGTTCGGTACACAAGGAGATTTGACGTCATGCCGTTACATATTGTTTTGCACGAGCCGCTCATTCCAGCCAATACGGGAAACATTGCCCGGTCGTGTGCTGCTACGGGAGCTCATCTGCATTTGATTCATCCTTTAGGTTTTTCCACCGATGACCGCTATCTAAAACGGGCAGGGCTGGATTACTGGCACGCAGTAAATGTCCATCACCATGAAAGCTTCGACGCTTTTGTCGAGGCACAGGGCGAAAATGCAGGGACGTTTTACTTTGTGGAAACATGGGGGGAAACACTCTATACAGAGGTCTCTTATCGGGATGGAGACTATATCATTTTGGGCAAGGAGACGACGGGCTTGCCGGAAGATCTGACGAACAAGTATCGGGAGCAGACCATCCGTATTCCGATGAGTGGAGCGACGCGCTCTGTGAATTTGTCTAACTGTGCGGCTATCGTCCTGTTTGAGGGCTTGCGTCAACTAGGCTTTCCAGCACTGAAGTAGCATGAGCATAGATGATGCCTGGCAGGCGTAGAGCATTCTGGGCAACTCATGAAAAGGGAGAGAATGTAAATGACCGTAAACACCATCCTGTTTGACCTGGACGGTACCTTGTTGGAGATGCAGACAGACCCTTTCGTCAAAAGCTACTTGGTAGAAGTAGGGCGTCACGTAGGGGATCAGTACGATACCCAAAAGCTGCTCTCGCTCATCTGGGACGCGACAAAGGCTATGATTATGAGCAACGAGCCTGACAAGACCAATGAGCAGGTTTTTATCGAGTATTTCACGGCACACAGCGACTGGCCACGCGAGGAAGTTTGGCCGTTGTTTGATTCGTTTTATCGCGATGTATTTCCGACGCTTTCTCATCTAACCTATCCATCACCGTGGGCCAAACAAATCGTGGAAGCTGCCAAAGAGCAGGGCTTTCGTGTAGCAGTAGCGACGAATCCGGTATTTCCACGTGAAGCGATTCACCATCGGCTGGCCTGGATCGGAATGAGTGCAGATGAGTTTGAGCTAGTGACCGTTTATGAAGAATCACATTTCACGAAGCCGAACCCAGGCTACTTCGCAGAAATTTGCGAAAAGCTCGGAGTAGAGCCGACTGATTGTGTCATGGTAGGGAATCACATGCAGGAGGATATGGTTGCCTCCAAGCTGGGGATGAAAACATTTTTGGTCACGAACTGGATGGAAGACCGCGGAGAGCCACAGTATCAGGTAGACCAGCGTGGGACATTGGAAGAATTGCATAGAGCCATTACCGAGCGCAGCGGAGTGTTTGCAGGCTAATTAGCCTGCTTTTTTTGTTTATGCTACTGGGCGGCAAGCAAACGGGCAGGTGGGTACGCCAAGGTTGAGGATTTACAAGAAAGAAATGAACTTATGTAATGGGAATATTCAAATAGAGAACAGTGTTCTTATATGCGGGAAGGAGGTGGAAATGATGGAAAGTAAAAAGACGGCCAAGCTGGAGACCGGTGACAGAATCTTGAGGATTATGGAGTGCTTCACGCTGGACAAGCCGGAGTGGGGAGTATCTGAGCTGAGCGAGCATTTGCAAGTGTACAAGAGTGTGGTACACAGAGCGCTGGTTACCCTGGAAAATCGCGGCTTTGTTAAACAGAATCCAGAGAACCAAAAGTACTCTCTGGGAATCAAGCTGTTCGAATTGGGGATGATCGTCGCAAGTCAGATCAACATCCGTTCACTGGCAAAACCGATTATGGAAGAGTTGTGCGAGACCACCAATGAGACAGTCATGCTTATGATTGTAGACCAATTGGATGGAATTTGTATCGAAAAAGTCGAGTCTTCCCAAAGCGTACGCTATACGTCTCCGATGGGTAAAAGAGTCCCTCTGCATGCCGGAGCGACCACGAAAATTTTACTGGCCTATTTGCCAGAGAGCACGATTCGGCAAATTATTTCGAGTGAGCTGCCAAGCTATACACAATACACCGTGCGGGACCCCGATAAGCTAGTGGAGGAATTGCAAGTAATCCGGGAGCAAGGCTATTCGATTTCTTCAAATGATTTTTCTTTGGGCGGAATGGGAATTGCTGTACCGATACGCGATTATTCGGGCAATGTAGTCGCAGGTCTGTCCATCTCTGGATTGGAAATCCGTATGAGCAAAGATACAGATCGGTTGCTTCTGTTGTGTCAACAAGCAGCAGCTGAGATATCCAGGCGACTGGGTGCTAGATAATTTTTTTTTGAAATCTATAAAGAACGACGTCCTTGATATAAGAACGAAAATGTACTGACCAGCAAAAGGAAGCAGGAAGCTCTTCTTTACGCAAGCGCGAGGTAAAAATCGCCACTGAGTCGGTAGCAGTCAGGAAGGGAAAGTAAATTCGATTACTTATGGGGAGAGGGAACCTCGATGAGCGAATTACAAAAAGAAGAAATACAGCGTAGAGTTGCAAAGTGTATGCCCTGGATCCTGTTATTTGAGTTTTTTTATATTTTCAATGAAAACGTTTTCAACTTGATTACTCCCAATTTGTCGGATGAGTTTGGTGTAACTCCTTCTACAATTAGTCTGATCGTGACATTCAGCAAGCTGTTCTTCGGGATAGCTTCCATCGTCTATACGGCCTTGTCTGATATTGTGAGTATACGCAAGGTTCTGCTGTTTACCTGTATCATTTTTCCCATTGCTACTCTGATTGGGGTATTTTCCCAGGACAGCTTTACGCTTCTGATTGTGTCGAGAGTCCTGTTCTCGATCACGATTGCTGCCCCGATCGCTTTGCAAATTATTATCGCCATCAAGTATTTTGATAAATTGACTGCTGCTAAATATTTTGGCTACAACACGGCGATCTACCAATTGGCAGGAGCAGCCGGTCATTTGTTCGGTGGATATATTGCCGAGTACCTGCACTGGAATCTCGTATTTTTGATTCCGCTGCTGACGATTTTAGGCATACCGGTCTTATTTAAAAACTTGCCCAAGGAAGTCATGCAAAAAGGCTCCTTCGACATTGCAGGTATGCTTCTGATGACCGCGATTTCCGCTTTCCTCATTACGTTTTTAACTTTCAAAATGCAGTACCCACTGCTGCTGCTGGGTGCCGTCGTTTGTGTAGCCTTGTTTATCTGGCATACCTTTAGAAGCAAAAATCCGTTCCTGAAGCCGGAGTTGTTTAAGGTGAAGGGAATCATGCTTTCATTAATCGTGGGTGCCTTGTTTTATTCAACCCAAATAGGCTTTTACTTCATTTTCCCTTTTATTGTAAAAGAGACGTACAGCATGTCGACAAGTACAATCGGTCTATTTTACACGTTCACAAACATTGCTGCATTTATCATTGGGATGCTTACTGGGCGTATTATCAAAAAAATCGGGTACCGCAACATTGCCTTGCTCGGGGGATTGTTCATTTTTGCCGGGCTGGCGACGATTGCTTTTTTGGTCGGTTATTCCGTCGTGTATTCATTCTTAGGCATGGGACTTTTCAACATTGGCTACGTTTTGTTCTTCTCCGGCTATTTGACGAACTTCACCCAACTGCTTCCGCGGCATCAACACGGGGCAGGAATCGGGGTCGAAAAACTGGTGGTTACGATCTCAGCTTCCCTTGGCGGAGCGTTTGTCGCTTTGCTTTACGGACAGCCGTACATGATGGCAAAAATCGTGGACTTTTCTTCCAACGAAAAAACAGCGCTGTTCAGCAACGTTGCACTCGTGCTTATGATCATGATTGGACTGGCGACCTGGATCTTCGTCCGTGTATTTGGCAAGAAGTTCAATCGCATTGACGAACTGCCTGGTGAATAGTCCAGCCAGCCGTAAATGAACGGATAAGACTCCTAGAAAGGATACATGACCATGCAAAAGCTGTTGATGGATGTAGATACCGGGATCGATGATGCGCTGGCAATCGCCTATGCCGCTTCGATACCCCATATGGAGCTGGTAGGCATCACGACAACTTACGGAATGGCCCCTGTAGACTATTCCTATCGAAACACGCGCAAGATTTTGGAGTATGCCGGTGTCGATGTTCCGGTTTTCAGAGGAGCAGAGAAGCCCTTGCAACGCACACGAGAGTATAGCGGAAGAATTCACGGTACAGATGGTCTGGGGAATACCCTGGGGCCAGTGACCGAGGTTGCTTCGACCCAGCACGCTGCCGATTATTTGATTGAGCAAGTGTACAAGCACGAGGCTGCGCTGACAATTGTGGCTACCGGACCGTTGACGAACCTCGCCATGGCGATACGCAAAGCTCCAGAGATAGCGGGCCTGGTAGGGAGCGTCGTCATCATGGGTGGAGCAGTTATGACACCTGGCAACGTCACCAAATTTGCGGAAGCCAATATCATCATTGATCCGGAGGCGGCGAGTCTTGTCTTTGGCTCTTCGCTTCCCATAACAATGGTGGGGCTGGATGTGACTCGAAAAACATTGCTGACAGCACGGGATGTAGAGCGCTGGAGGGAAGGGCGGAACCATCTGGGCAAATCACTTGCTCCATGCACACAGTTTTATCTGGATGCCTACAAAGAGCTTCACCCCTATTTGCAAGGTTGCGCTCTGCACGATCCTTTGGCTGTTGGTGTAGCTGCCTATCCGGATTTGGTACAGACTGTTCCTATGTTTATCAAGGTAGATCTGGAGGAGGACGCTTTAGGGAGGACGACAGAAGATATTCACCGGGAAGGGAGCGGCCAGCCGACTACAAAAGTATGCGTGCAGGTGGATGCGGACACATTTATGCAAGATTTTTTTCAGCGGATTGGTTGAGTTATAGACCAGTGATAGAAAGGAATGATTCAAGATGAAATGCGATATGATGATCAAAAATTGCAGCTTGCTTACTCCAGATTTTGAGATCGCTCAGAATCAAGCAATCGCGATTCTGGATTCCAAAATCGTGGCTATCGGCAGCTACTCCGAGCTTCAACAGACATACGCAGCAGACAGTGTGCTGGATGGAAAAGGGAAGCTGTGCATGCCGGGCCTGGTCGATGCGCACACACATACGTGCCAGCAACTGTTAAAAGGAAGAACTGCGGATGAGCTGCCGATGATCTGGTCGCGGATTCTGGTCCCGTACGAGGGCAATATGGACGAGCAGGATTCGTATGTGAGTGCCCAGCTTAGCTGTTTGGAAATGATTAAGTCAGGCACGACTGCTTATGCGGATGCTGGCGGCGTGCACATGCACAAGGTTATCGAGGCTACGATCGAATCAGGGATGCGGGCCGCCATTACACGCTCTGCTATTGATATCGGGGACTTCCTGCCGGATACGATGAAACAGCCGCTCGAAGCTATCTTGGATAACAACGAGTGGATGTACAAGAACTATCATGGAAAAGGGGACGGAAGGATCCAGGTGTGGTTTGGGATCCGCCAGGTCATGTCGTGCTCCCCTGAGTTGATCACGGCTGCGGCCCAAAAAGCAAGAGAATATCATACCGGACTTCATATGCATTTGGCGGAGCATCGGGATGAGGTTCGTTATTGTCTGGAGAAGTTCAAACAACGGCCCGTCGAGTATTTGGAATCCCTGGGAGTGCTTGGGCCAAACTTGCTGACGGCACACAACGTTGTTTATTCCGAGCAGGAGTTGGAGATTTTGCGGGAAAGACAAGTGAAGATTGTTCACTGCCCTCGCGCCAACTTCAATTCACATGGGTTCCCCAAAACACCGCGTATGATGCAAATGGGCATGTCGATCGGGATTGGCTCGGATGGGGCTGCGGGTTCGAATCTCAGTCTGTGGGACGAAATACGGGTATTTCGTTCGGGCATGCACGCCTTCTGGGGGCTCCCTGTTTTTGATCCGCTTGTGATGCCGGCTAAGGACTTGCTCAGGATGATCACGACCGGTGGTGCACAAGCTCTTCAAAAGGAACAGGAAATCGGCACAATCGAGGTCGGAAAGAAAGCGGATGTTATTCTCGTCAATATTGACCAGCCGCATATCATGCCTACACGTAATCTGTTGAATACCCTGATAGAATCCGTCACGAGCAAAGATGTGGAAGACGTCATTATTGATGGCAAACTAGTCATGAAAAACCGGGAAATGCTGACGCTCGACGAAGAGCGGATTATGTACGAGAGCGCAGCGAGAATGGAATCTATTTTACAAAAGGCAGGCATCTAAGCTGATATATCTTGCAAAAACAAAGCGGAGAATAGTCCCCTTTACATGCCATTTCACATACTTTTCCCAAACTCTTCATGTAGGCTAGTCTATGTATGATATGACGCTTGCTATAGAGGAGGAGAGCTTCGTGAAAAAAATCGTTTCATCTCTATTGGTCATTGGACTTTTGTTCGGCGGGATTTCAGCGGTCAGCGCAGAAGGCAGTAAAGCGGTGGTCAAGCAAACGAAGGAAGAAAAAGCTCAGCATCAGCTGGAGAAATGGCAGACAAAAGCAGCCAAGCTGGGAGTAGCAGCAGGCAATCAGACATTGGAACAGCTGAAAGCGGCAGTACAACAGGCAAAGTCAGAGCATCAAGCACAAGCTGAAGCCAAGCGCAGTGAAAAAGCAGCGAAGTGGGGAATTGAAACCACGGGAAAAACGAACAAGGAAGTAAAGGCAGCGATTCAAGCAGCCAAAGCGGCTGATAAAGCGGTGAAAAAAGAAGAGAAGGCAGCGAAAAAGGAAGCTAAAAAGGAAGCAAAAGCTGCCAAAAAGGCTGAAAAGAAAACGGAAAAGAAAGCGCAAAAGCAGCAAGCGAAAAAGCAAAAGGCATAGGTCGGGAAAGTATAAAAAAAGCAGGTTGCCCATGACAGGCAGCCTGCTTTTTTGCTGAGAGAAGTGCTTGTTATGAAAAAGCAACTAGCTCTAGCTTGTCCTTACAGATTCCAGGTTTTGTCCTCGTTGTAGCCAGCTGTAAGAATGAACAACAGAAAAGCTGCGAAGACCAACGCTACGATAAACGTACCCATGTTGGACAGCTCCTTTCGTAAACAAACTACTCCCATTATAGCGTAGCCTGCCCACTTTGCAAACGGATTAAAGACCTTGCAAACGTCAAGTCAATGACAATTTTCGGTATTTTTTCACCAAGCTTAAAAAGGCACCGAGGGCGATTGGAACGCTCAGTATTTCCCCTGTGTCCAGCTGCATCCCGGTCACCCATTGGTAAATAAACACAGCCATAATGATGACCGATGCGATTCCAGTAAGATAAAGCCCTTTTATCATTTGAATACGATCTAGTTGCTCAGACATAGTATCATTCCTCCATTTGTTTTCCAGTCAATGATTGAAGCATCCGAGGTTGTTGCTCTTGTATATAGTTTATACCGATCAAGAATATGTAAACCATCGATTTAGCTTACGAAACAAAGAATGAACCTTACATTTCTGTAATTCATCCTTAATAAATGAACTGCTACACACTCCTCCCGATTTTTATGGGAAGATTGCTGAAACTTGTGCGGATGTCTCGCATACAAATATGTAAAGGCTTTACGAGCCTGTTGGCAACCGAAGAAAACGGACTTACGCACGAATGCGTGACCGCAGGCGGACATATACATGAGAGTACATTGTCGTTGGGGAAGAGAGAGGGGCTTATGAGGGAGGAGTGTCGAACATGGACATTTTAAAACGGATCGCTGAGCACCGGGCCCGAGAAGAAAACCTGATGTGGAGAGGCACGTTTGCCGAATATTTGCAATTGGTTCGAAAAAATCCAGAAATTGCACAGACGGCTCATTCACGCGTCTACAACATGATCAAAGGCGCTGGTGTAGAGGAGAACGAGGATGGCACCCGCTCGTATCAATTTTTTAGTCGGGAAATCTTCGGTCTTGATCGCTCCGTAGAGCGCCTGGTTGAGGAATATTTCCACTCCGCAGCACGCCGTTTGGATGTTCGCAAGCGGATTTTGCTCTTGATGGGGCCAGTCAGTGGAGGGAAATCGACATTGGTCACCATGCTCAAGCGTGGATTGGAAGAATACTCCCGCACAGAGGAAGGCGCGATCTATGCATTGGAAGGTTGTCCGATGCAGGAGGAGCCATTGCACTTGATTCCGCATGACCTGCGGCCAGAAATAGAAGAAGAGCTGGGGATCAAGATCGAAGGCGAGCTGACTCCATATAACCGGATGCGGCTGGAAAAAGAGTATGGCGGGCGCATTGAAGATTTCCCTGTATGCCGGATTCTCTTCTCGGAGGCAAACCGTGTGGGGATTGGTACCTTTAGTCCTTCCGATCCAAAATCACAGGATATCGCCGATCTGACAGGGAGCATTGACTTTTCAACGATTACCAAGTACGGTTCTGAATCTGACCCGCGTGCCTATCGCTTCGATGGCGAATTAAACAAAGCGAACCGTGGGTTGATGGAGTTCCAGGAAATGCTCAAATGCGACGAGAAATTTCTCTGGCATTTGCTGTCTCTGACACAAGAAGGAAACTTCAAGGCAGGCCGTTTTGCACTTATTTCAGCTGATGAGCTGATCGTTGCCCATACGAATGAATCGGAGTACAAAGCATTTATTGCCAACAAGAAAAACGAAGCGCTCCAGTCACGGATTATCGTCATGCCGATGCCATATAACCTGCGCGTTAGCGATGAGGAAAAAATATATTCGAAGCTGATCAAGCAATCTGACTTGGGGCACGTGCACATCGCTCCACATGCGCTTCGTTCCGCGGCTATTTTCTCGATTTTGACCAGATTGAAGGATTCGAAAAAGCAGGGTGCTGATTTGCTGAAGAAAATGCGCTTGTATGATGGCGAATCTGTCGAAGGCTTTAAGGGAGCCGATCTGGAAGAGCTGCGAAACGAGCATGCTGACGAGGGAATGGCGGGAATCGACCCGCGCTACGTCATTAACCGCATTTCCAGTGCCCTGATCAGACGCGATACTGAGTGCATCAATGCGTTGGATATTCTCCGGGCGCTGAAGGAAGGCTTCGACCAGCATCCATCGATCACGAAAGAACAGCGTGAGCGGTACATGAACTTCATTTCCAGTGCACGCAAGGAATATGATGAGCTGGCGAAAAAAGAAGTGCAAAAAGCGTTTGTCTACAGCTACGAAGAGTCCGCGAAAACGCTCATGGATAACTATTTGGATAATGTCGAAGCGTACTGCAATATGAATAAGCTGCGTGATCCGGTCACTGGCGAGGAGATGGACCCAGATGAGCGCCTGATGCGTTCCATCGAGGAGCAAATCGGCATCTCGGAAAATGCCAAACGGGCATTCCGCGAAGAAATTCTCATCCGAATTTCTGCCTATGCACGCAAAGGCAAGCGTTTTGACTACAGCACACACGACCGACTGCGTGAAGCCATTGAGAAAAAGCTGTTTGCTGATCTGAAGGATGTCGTAAAAATCACGACTTCGAATAAGACCCCGGATGAGCATCAGCTCAAAAAGATCAATGAGGTGACAAAGCGCCTCATCGAAGAGCATCATTACTGCCCGGTATGCGCCAATGAGCTGCTCCGCTACGTCGGCAGTCTGTTGAACCGATAACCTACACAGCCAAGTCTTATGGCTTATCGAGCATTTCATAATCGGCGCGGATTGCGCCAGTTACTAGGAGGAGACGGCATGGAAGATTCTTCATCGTTCATTGTCTCCCGGGAAGACTGGTCGCTGCACCGCAAAGGGTACCAGGACCAAAATCGACACCAGGAAAAAGTGAAAGAAGCGATCAAGAAAAATTTGCCCGATCTCGTCAGCGAAGAAAATATCATCATGTCGAACGGTCGGGAAGTAATCAAGATCCCTATTCGCTCTCTGGATGAGTACCGGTTGCGTTTTAACTTCCAAAAGGGGAAGCATGGCGGTCAAGGAAAAGGGAACAGCAAGGTTGGAGACGTAGTAGCCAAGGACGGAGATCAGGCTCAAGGTCCAGGAAAAGGGCAAGGAGCGGGCGATCAGCCTGGTGTGGATTACTATGAGGCAGAGATCAGTGTGGAAGAATTGCAGGAGATGCTATTCGCTGAGCTGGAGCTGCCGAATCTGCAACGAAAAGACGAGGATCAAATCGTCATTGAAGAGACTCGCTTCAACGATGTACGGAAAAAGGGCTTAATGGGCAATATCGACAAGAAGCGGACCTTGATCGCGGCGATCAGGCGCAATGCGCTGGCAGGCTACAGCGATCTGGAGCTCGGCATCACTGATGAGGACCTGCGCTTTAAGACGTGGGAGGAAATCATCAAGCCCCACTCCAACGCAGTCATCATCGCGATGATGGATACGTCAGGCTCCATGGGCGTGTTCGAGAAGTATATTGCCCGCAGCTTCTTTTTCTGGATGGTCCGTTTCCTGCGCACCAAGTATGAGAAAGTGGAGATCGTCTTTATCGCTCACCATACCGATGCCAAGGAAGTGACCGAGGATACCTTTTTCTCCAAAGGTGAAAGCGGGGGAACCATTTGCTCCTCTGCCTACAAAAAAGCGTTGGAGATCATCGATAGCCGTTACCCGACATCTCAGTACAATATTTATCCGTTCCACTTCTCAGATGGCGACAACCTCACCTCTGACAACGAGCGCTGCGTCAAGCTGGTGAAGGAGCTCATGGAGCGGTGCAATATGTTCGGATATGGAGAGGTCAATCAGTATACATCTTTATCATATATACAAAAGGCTCCCGCTTAGACAGGGAACCTTGGAATTATTTCAAGTTCAAATTGATCTTTTTTCGTCCATTCTTTTTTTCGGATGTATAGCACCTTTTCAAGGATTGACTTGAGAAGGTGATTTTTTTGTTCCATGTCTTCCATGCTATTGTAATTCTCGAGCACTGAACGAACTTTTGGGATGATAGTTTGCTGATGCTCTCTACGATGCAACTCTTCAGCACATTCTTTTTGCAAGCGTGAAATGCTAGCTTCTGCTTCTCTAAGCTTGTCCGAAATGCTTTTATGCCTTTGAAGGAAAACTTCTTCACTGTATATCTTTTTTTCTAGCATTTCAAAAGCAGTCTCCCGCATAGAATTTAAATCTGCAAGTTCTTTATTTAATACGGCTATTTGCTTTTGTTTAGTCTCTAACATATCTTCCTTTTTTTCATGCATAGAAGCTGCTACTTCATTTTCAGAGAGTCGAGACTTGTCAGCCAAGGTTTCGAGAGCTTGGAGGACTCGTTGTTCAATGATGGGTAATAGAGCACCTTTTTGGATTGTTTGGCATCTTGGATTTATGCAGCGTAATTGTGCATTTGGTCGGTTAGGTGATCTCATCAGAAAAAGCGCGCGTTCACATATGCCGCACTTAATAATTCCGGCCAGAGGATTACTCAGGGAGACCCCCTCTTTTGTGGGAGTTCTCCAACGGTCTCTTAAGGCTGTGTTCGCATCGTCAAATTCCTTTTGAGTAACAATGGCTTCATGAGCATTTTCGTGACGAATCCATAATTCTGGAGGCACTTTTTTTCTAACCCTTTTGCCATTTCTTTTCATGTGTTTCTCTTTACCCCAGATGATATGCCCCAAATAAGCCTCATTTTTGACTATATGAGATACAGTTGACTGCTCCCATAAGTCCCCCTCTGGTGGCTTTACTCCAAGGGAGTCAAGATGTTTAACAACAGCTTGTCGACCATAACCGTTAGCCATTAGTTCAAAGACTTTTCTGACGATGGGTGCTTCTACTGGGTTAGGGATTAATTTAAGATTTTCATCACGATCATATCCATACGGAGGTCTACGTGTGATCGATTTACCATCCTTGGCTGATCGTCTACGACCGCCTTGCAGACGTTTATTGATCTGCTTTAACTCTTCACGAGCAATGATGGATTTTACCCCAAACAGCAGCTCCGCGCCTTCTGCATTACAGTCAATAACTTCTGTAGGCGTGATGATAAGTGTTTCTGAGAACTTGAAGGCACGGAAAATAGTCCCGGCATCGATCATGTCACCACGGCCGAGACGATCCAGGTCCATAACAACTACACCCTCAACCAATCCATCCTCGATCTGCCGGAGCATTTCTTGGGCCTCCGGGCGCTCCGAAAGGTATTCTCCAGAAACTATTTCCTCAAAAATACCAATAACATTATGTCCTTCACGTCGGTTCAACTCAAGCAGCTCGCGCCGGTGCTTTGCTAAGGTATCAAACGGAGTGCTGCTCTCTAGAGCTTTCCGTTCCTCTTCAACGTCTTTTCTGCTTTTCCGCAAATATACGAATACGTCCAAGTGAGTAGGGCGGCTCATGAAATCACCTCCCTATGATTATAGCAAGAATCATAAAGGGAGGTGCTGGAAAATGAATCACCTTGTTGGTATGCATGATGATATACTATAATTGTACGCGAAAACGCGTACAAGGTCGGACAGTAGACCCAATTGGGCCTACTCCTTGCCGCCTTCTTCCTCGACTTCGATCCATTCATAAAGTGATTCCATTGGCTTTCTCACAGCCACAGCAATGGTCTTCATGTTCTTAGGGTGCATGACATACCGATTACGACACCAGTCAGATATCCGCTGACGGGAATAGCCAGTCTTTAAGGCAAGGTCTTGGTTGGTCCACCCTAGATCATCTAGAATATCGGGAAGAAGGCAGCGTCCGACTTTAAAAGCCATAGCTCCTCCGAGATAAAAAAGTGATCACAGGAATATTTTAGCATCAAAATAGTTCGATGCTTCATTTATTTCGTGGCTGTTAAGGTGGAATCTTGTCTACTGGTAAAGTTATACTAAAGGAAAATAATTACCAGTGGGTGACTTAGCATTGGATATCATTCTGTATCTAACCCTAGGATTTTTAGATGGAATTGCAATTGTTGCACTGGGATTTAAAGTATTTCGTTTTCCTATCAGCTGGTACAAACGGGAAATAGGACTAATTGCCTTTATTCTTACTTGTTGCTCTTACATAATACGGATTTTAGTCGGATTTCCAGAACTAGACATGATCATTCAATATGGACTTATCGTACTGTTTTTTCGGTATCTTTTGAAAGTAAAGTTATTTGATTCACTAATGATACCAGCAGTAGGTTACCTTATTTTTGATTTAGTTCAACTCGTAATTTACCCTCAAATGATTTCGCTAGGGATGATATCGCTTGAAGACATTCAGCAAAACATTGGATACGGAACGTACTTGGTTCAAGTATCAGGACAAGTAGTGTGCCTGCTCATATGTTGGGTGTTGTATCAGTTTAATCTTGGTTTCTCATTTATCACGTGCCCACCGCATGATGTTGATGTGCGTTTCAGTTTGAGAGGTCACGACTTCCTTATGTTTTTAGGGGTAGTATGTAGTTCACTAGTGTTCTCGGGCATTCTGTATTGGCTTTTCCACTATCATAATCAGTGGGAATTCGTCACTATGGCTATAGTAGTTATCCTGGTGTTGATGCTAGTTATCGCATACAGGAAGGAAGGGGAAGACATTTGATTGAAGCGTTGGCAATAAGAATTGCACACAAAATAAAGCATGCAAATCCTATCGAAACAAATAGCGTGGAAATCATGGCATATTCACTATCTATCCTAATCAATACATTTGCAGTTATTGGCACTTCATTAGTGATCGCTTTCTTTCTAGGGACAACCTGGGATACTTTCTTATCCATTTTTTCTTTTGCTATTCTTAGAATGGCCTCTGGTGGTCACCATGCGAGAAACTTGACGATTTGCTTCGTTGTCTCAACAGGTTTGTTTGTACTTATTCCGTTCATTCCATTAGACGATAACTATGTTATCTTCGTAAATTTGTTTACGCTGCTGTTGGTGGCTGTCTTATCACCTCATAACGGCGAAAAAAATAACATCCCCAAAAGGCTTTATCCATTATTCAAATCCATCTCGATTGTATTGGTTCTGAGCAGTCTTATCTATTCTAACGAATCCATAGCGTTGTCTATGTTAGCTCAAGCTCTTCTCTTAATCCCGTTCCGAGGAAGGAGGTGACAACTATGAAAAAGACAGCAGCGAAATGGGCTTCAAACATTTTAGGAATGACTTCTGTTGCATTTGCAGTGGTTTTTAAAGGCTTTATCGGCGCACCAGATTTACCAAAAGAACTCAACAAGAATAAGTGATGCTGAGTGTCAGAAACGATTAAGATAACGGGTATCAGGGTTGAAAACGGTAAGGTCATTGAGTATCGGGATTTTCTGTTCAATGATATTTACTTTGTTACTTCATTTCGCCCGCCAAACTCGTCTACTCGGATTCTCATTTTTCACACTCGTTATGGAGAATTCCAGCAAGTGAATACTCTTGATGGGATTAAAAATGCCTGGCGTGATTATGGATTTTTATCTCTGGATACTGTGAATGTTGTCAATGTGCAGGCAATAGTCAGGATCGAGGAACATATGGATCAAATACTTGCTTTTTTTCCTGACGGAACCAGTACAACAATCTCCAGAAAGAAGTACAGAAAGTTAAAGAAAACATTGGGACAGATCACTGGAGATTCTAAGTGATCTGTTTTTTTTGCATTAGTATATTATTAGGAATTTTGTAAGTAAATGCTAATCGGAGCATGCCTCAACTGTCAGATACATCCAATTCATTTGATGCTATCATCTTCCTTAATCGTTAGAAGAGGAGGAACTATAGTGTTAAAAGCAGAGGGGCATGATTTGCATGTATTACTGGTAGAGGACAATGCTGTTTACCGAGGTATATCCAGCAAGTTGTTACTGTTTAATGATCATGTAAAAGAGGTTTTCACAGCATCGAATGTAGATGAAATGTGGAGAATCGTAAAAGAGAACAAAAAAATAAATTGCCTTGTCCTCGATTTTAATCTTGGGACCAACTCTATAACAGGTATTCAAGCGTATACCATGCTGCAAAGCCAAGGGTATGATCTTCCAGCCATTATTCTAACCGGCGAAGATGTCGACGCATTTGAATCATATATGGTCGGGATTGTTGATGTAGTCAGTAAAGGGCTGCTTTACGATTTCAATCGAATAAACATGGCGATTAACAAGTTACAACGCTACTCTTTCTTCAAGGAAGTACAAAACAGCAATGGGGTCGTAATACCTACCTTTAACGGCGGCACATTAAAACAACTTCTTGGGTCTCAGGTGCTGTATATTGAGACGCAAACGCCAGGATGCTTAATCCATATTAAAGGGAAGGCTGAACCTTGCCAAACCGATTTCTCTCTGAAGGTATATGAGGAATTTTTAGAGAACACCAATTTTATGAAGTTATCACGGTTTCACTTGGTGAATGTTGAACATATCAGTTCTTACGATGACGAAGAGGAAATCACATTGTCAGACGGAACCAAATTGATTATCAGCAGCGAAGGTAAGCGGTTGGTGAAGCTGTTATTAAATAGCAATGGCACATTTAAAAGGATATTAGAACCATTTATGACACTGAAACCAGTTCACTAGGAGGCGAAATCACTTCACTAGGGTGCGAAAAGCTTTCGCCGTAGGGTGAAATCATTTCGTTAGGGTGTGAAACGAACCCGATGGTGTGTGAAACGGTTTCATGTCATAGTGAATGGTTCTAAATAGGTAGTGAATCGACATTCGCAGCGACAATATTCGTGCTAACATGAGTGGTGTAGACAATACACCACTTTTTTACGTGTCACAAAAAATGAAATTGCGACATTTCTGATTTAAACTAAATACATACATAAAATGATCAACATTTGTTGGGGGGAGAAATGATGATTGGACCGCTAGCAATGGAAGAAATTAAAGGCGATGAGCAGTTTAGAGATATTACAAAAGACGTTGTGAATGCAATAAACAGTCTTCTGGAAAACATAAACAACGAGGAAGCTGCAGAGATCGTACAGGAAATAAAAAAGAACCAATCATCACTTCTCAGATGATTGGTTCTTTGCTTTTAATCCCGCAGCAAAGACTAGCGCTTGCTCGATTATTCGCTTTCGTTCATTTTCTGGCAGTGTTACGAGAGTGTCTAAAAGCTCCCTGAGTTCCCCTGATACTGTGGGATCACTCCTATAATCGTATTCCGCGCTCGGTTCCGCAACAATATCATTTTTTATTCCGGTTGGACGTATTGGATTAGGATCATCAGATAATCCTAGAAGCCAATCAAGTGAACATTCGTATACTGTTGCAATTTTTGACAATGTATCCTTATCAGGAGACCTGTAATCTCTTTCGTAATTCGAAACCACTTGAGATGATATACCAAGTCTCTTAGCTGCTTCTCCTTGAGTCCAACGATGTGTTTCCCTGAGTTTCTTCAGTTTTTCACCAAGAGTCAAAGCACTCACCCCCATTGACTATAGTCTATCACGCATAAACGCACCGTTTAATATTATAACCAAAAAGTTTATAAAGCATATTGACTAAACGTTTCGTTTATATTACTATAGTGACAAGAACTAAACGAAACGTTTATATGCGAGGTGAGAAAGTTGATTTTAGTACACGAACGAATCGAACAAATCAGGATAGAAAAGGGTATCACCAAGTCGTTTTTAGCAAAGAAATTAGGCATGTCATCGATGGGGTATCACTATTTATCAATTGGTCGATCTCCAATAAGTACGGATAGATTGCAAGTCATCGCAGAAGCATTGGGGGTAGATCCGAGAGTTTTTTTTGACCCTAAACTAAACGAATCGGTTAGTTGTTCTGGTAGTAAACAACAAACAGCTTAAAAAAGGAGGTTCGACAACAATGAGACAAGCTGTTGCTCATACCCTTTATAAAGGGGAGGGGATGAGCATGGAAGTAGATCACGATCCGTTAAAGAGACCGACGTACGAAATGCAAGTAGGCAACACGACGATCAAAATTCGTTCAGCATTGCCGTTTATGACTCCTGATGAGCAAGAGCGTTGGTGGATTGAAAACGACTCCTTACCAGAAGTGCAACGTTTTAAAAAGGCTCGGATAGCTGGCCTGATCCACGTCGCCAAACTTGAAGCTGAGCGAAACGTAGATAGCGCGTAGTACCGGGAAACCGGTGCTTCACAGGACAAGCCTTCTGCTATATACAGTTGTGTGATGAAAGCGAGGTGATACTAATGTCTGAAATCAACCAAGTGCAGTTTCCCGAACTTGATGAAGCAGTTGAAAAGCAAGTAAGCGTTCTTGCAGCAAAAAACATCGAGATTATCGTGTTGAAAAATGATGTTACTGCGCTCTCGAATGACCTTTACGTAAAACATGTACTACTTACAGACGGATCAGAACTGATTAGTTTCTCGCAAATATGTTCTGTATCCATGAAGCACTATACATCACTTGATACCAACCGAATGAGCGAAAGAAGTATCAGGGTGTTCATAGACTTCTTAGATAAAAAGAACACCCCATCGTGAGCACGAGGGGGAGTCTGGAAGATGAGCTAACTTCATCTTACACCGTAGGGAATTGCTTGTGTGTTCTCATACTTGCTCTTTTGTTCCGATTTGGAACATTCAATGAATGAAAGGATGAAATGAATCATGGAGTTCGGTGCGATTTTGAAAGCGTGCCGGGTACGGTCAAAAATGACCCAAGATCAACTTGCAGAAAAACTGCATATTGCCCGGAGCTGTGTAAGCAAATTGGAGTCAGGTAAAAAACTACTCGACGTACCAACGCTGGTTAAATGGGCAGAAGCTACAAGTTCAAGAGAGGTTGTTGTTGCTTGTTTATACGGTGTGGATGGGTTGTCAATTCTACAGAACGTTATGGGTATGATGTTCACATTTTGGTTGATCTAGAAAGGAGAGAAGGAAAATGACTGCATATCTGGGACCAGAAACATTGTCACTATTGTCGAGTGCAGACCGCGACATCGTACACACAGCTCTGATAGAAGCAGCAAGATGCGAAACGTTAACATCTGTTGATCTTCTAAAGAATAAACGGTGGATACTCGCAACCAAAGTAAAACGTCAAGAACCAGTTGATGAGGAAGAGTTGGGATGGATTATCAAATCACTTCGTGAACGTGCTGACAGAACAGAACGAAGAGGTATGGCCCTGAATCCCATCTGTGATAGAAGAATTGCAGATAAGGTTACGGAGATTAAACAAGCTCGTGAACAAGCGATGATCAGTAGCATTGCAGCTCGATATAAAGAAATAACCGCCTGCGGCTAACAGACGGCTACGAGAAAAAACTAATGTACTGGAAGAATACCACAACTTCATACAGGAGGACAAGCCCATGAATAAATCGTCTTCGGGTAAAGATAATGTTGCGATAGATAACGTTGATCCAAAATGGGATCGCTGGGTGTCATATCAAGAAAATGGAACGTTGAAAATCTCTGATTTATCCGTTTTGAAGGGTGGGGATGGCTGGGAAGACCCGCAGGAAATTGTACTTCAAAACTGGGAAGAGATTTGCCGCCTCCGTGATTTTTTAAACAAGCTGGAGCCAGTCATAATTCCTGAACAAGTGAAGGAGGAAATTCATCTTGAACGCGCAACTGCTTGATTTTCCTGAACATGTTGAACGAACTGAGCCCATACGCCAGAAGCAACAAGAACTATTAGCTTTTGACGTATCCAATGAAGCGCTGGAGGACGAGATAAAGAAGCTAATGCTTGAGCTGGAGGATAGAACGGATGCAGCAGCATCAGAGCTACAGAGCGAGCTAGAGAGCATTTGGGAGTTCAAGGACGACTTTTCTGCTCAAGATAATTGGGATGCTGTACAAGAACAGAAAAGAGAAATGAAAAGACTTGTATGAATGCGGGCTTCGGCCCTGCTTGCAGAACCAGTTGAACTGATTTTGCAAGGAGGCTCGAACCTCCCTGGAACAAGAAAACTCCAGAAACATATACAACGAGGCAAATGGTGGCGCAGTCATTGGAGCTGCAACGGTCGCGTAGAGGATGGGGCGCGGCAGCCTCGTGACCAAGAAAGGAGGGAACATTGTGGGATGGTATGGACCCATAAAACACAAGAAGCGTAACGATCTGATTGGGCAAACAGGGACATTAAAACAAAAAATCACCATCGTGGATGCGAACGAAAGCTATCACGGTATTGATGTACAGGTGCGTGATTTTAGGGGAGAAAAATTTTGGACAAGCCTCGAAAACGTCAACCTGGACAACGAGAAAGACTCCGCGGCAACGGAGTCTGAATGAAACACCTAAAAGAATTTCGATTGCTTATAGCTTAGCGTGATTACCCCTAAAAAACAAGAGGGAGGCACGGGAAATGCAAGCTTTACGCTTGGTTAACACACTAAACATGCAGCATGCAGACTGGCTTGAATATCGTCGTTTAGGTATTGGTGGATCTGATGCTGCGGCCATTTGTGGAATGAGCCGATACAAATCTCCTATGGGAGTTTATCTAGAGAAATTAGGTGAACTACCGCCAGTTGAAGACAATCCAAAGATGAAAGCAGGTCGTAAACTGGAGCCTGTTATCGCTGATTGGTTTGCCGAGGACACCGGATATAAGGTGTGGCGGCAAAATGCAATATTCCAACATCCTGAGCACCCATTCATGTTGGCAAACATTGACCGCTGGTTACCAGGGCTTAACGCAGGTTTAGAGTGCAAGAACACATCTGAATATTGCAAAGACGACTGGTCCGGTACACAGGCTCCTACAGAGTACATTCTCCAATGCAATCATTACATGGCTGTTACAGGTGCAGACAGGTGGTTTATCGTCGTTCTGATCGGTGGATGGGATCTCCAATGGAGAGTGATTGAGCGTGATGAAGAGTTAATCAAGAATTTGATCACCATCGAAAAGGGGTTCTGGGAAGATCATGTGATGGCTAAAATGCCCCCAGCCTTTTCTCATCAGGACACGGAGTACCTCAAGACTACTTTCGCAGAATCAGCACCAGATTCCTCAATTGAGCTCCCAGAAGATGCATATCCGATCATCCAAGAATTACACCAAGCTAGGGCCGATAAAAGCATTGCGGAGCAACGAGAAGAAGCAGCCAAGAACCAAATCAAGGGCTACATGCAAACAAGTGAAAGAGCATACTTTCAGGGGGATCTTTGCTTCACATGGAAAACGGGAAAACGTGGACGTACATTCCGCGTGATTGGAGGCGATGAGTAATGTCGGAATCCAAGACAGTCAATCAGTCGAATTTAGCCGGGCAATTGGCTCAGCGTACGATGACAAAAGCTGAAAATTTTAATGCTGTCATCAAAAAGGAGCTTGCCGATAACTTTCAAGCAATAAAATCACTCGTTCCAAAGCATATGACACCAGAGCGTTTAGCGCGTATCACATTAACCGCTATCAGCAGGACGCCATTACTGGCTGAATGCACGCCAGCATCTATTGTAGGAGCAGTTATGAACTGCGCAACCTTGGGGCTTGAGCCTAACCTAATCGGTCATGCCTACCTTGTTCCGTACAAAAATAAGCAAGGATTCATGGAATGCCAATTCCAGATTGGTTACAAAGGACAGATTGATTTGATTCGTCGTACTGGGGATGTATCGAAAATATATGCAGAGACGGTCTACGAGAATGACCTGTTTATTTATATCAAAGGAGAGGACAAGCGTCTCATCCATGTTCCTTTCGATATGCTGCATCACCTTGAGAACTTTGTTCCTAATAAAGACGATTTCATGGAAATCATGATGGCGCAAGCAATATCAGCTATTAGAGAGCGCAGTGCGAAGGATGAAGGAAAACCAGTTCGTTACTATTCTGCGTATCGATTAAAAGATGGATCGTTTGATTTCGTTACTATGACAGCGGAGCAGTGTTTGAAACATGCGATGGTTCACTCTAAGTCAAAGAAAGACGGAAAATTAATTGGTACATGGAAAGATCACTTTGAAAGCATGTGCAAGAAAACGTGCATCAAAGAAATGGCAAAATATATGCCGATCAGCATTGAGGTACAAGAGAAGCTAGCGACTGATGAAGCAGTGCTGAAGCTGAGAAAAGATAACGGGATTGAATCAGACAACATCTTTGACGTGGATTACAAAGTAGTAGAACAGGAGCAAGAAGAACCTGAACAAGAAGAACCTGAACAAGAGGTAGCTGAGAAATGATAGAACGATGGTTTCCCCTCCCGGACTTGTATCGGCTGTATGACGATCCAGAGACGTTAAAGCGGTTTGCGAAAGCATATATGGCGCGGAATTATCCGGGATGGATACCACTCTTGATCAACCAATACAGAGTGCTTGCACGAAGGCAAGGTGATGAAAATGGGCATGTTTGATGAAGTTCGTTCAGTACAAAAACCAAAACATAAGCGTCGTGTGAAGAAGCAAAAAGAGCGAGGCAAAATCACTGCTGACGTACTGGATGAGGTATGGGAACGGGATAAAGCCTGCTGCGTGATTTGCAGGAAGTCTGCAAGGCAAGTTTGGACGCTAGAGGCACACCACATCCTATTCAGAAGCCAGGGAGGTACTGGAGAGCAGTGGAACGTTGCTCTCGCATGCGGTCCGGTTACACAAACGGGAACGTGCCACTGGAAGGCTCACAATACGCGAGCTGGTCGACAAGCATTTGTGGAGTATCAACAACGAGTGCTCCTGCCTCTCTATAAGATGGACGTTTCATAAGAGGAGGGAAGTAAAAAATGGCTAGTCCACAACCTACAGACGCACATCTCAGAATAGCCCATTCACTCTGGGAAGAGATCACAATGAGAGACTTCTCTAAACGCCAGAGAAGCGTTATTGACCTCTTACTAAGGCTTAGCTGGGGATGCGGTAAAAAGGCTTGGATGTACGACAGTTACGCAGACTTTGAAGCTGTTGGCGTGTATCGGAATGTAGTAAGCGAGGAACTGCAGCACATGGAAGGAAACAGAATCATAAAGTGGTTTCCTGAATTTCGAATCATCATGTTCAACAAAAATTTTGAAGAGTGGACGATTCCGCGAAAGAAAAAAGCCTCTTCTGAGCATATGAAAAGGCTAGTGAATAACAGCTTACAAAACATTGAGGTCACCAATGTTTTATTGTCGACACTATTACAAAACATTGATCAAAGCAATAAAACATTGTCAGGATCAATGAAAAACATGACGGACGACAATGAAAAATATGATGGGGATAACTCTCCAAACCCTTGCGGCTCTAAGGATGGAGAGATGCCTAAAGAAAGTCTTTTAAATAAATCTATTAAAATATCTTCTTCTACGAACGAGATACATAGCGCAATCGGGATTAATGACACCATCGTTGAAGAAGACCTAAACGAAGCTGAAATGATATGCCAGCGAGTGGAAGAGAAAATGATAACTCGAACTGGACAAATGTACTATCTGAAAAACGAAGAGCCACTAAAAATCCAGACATTCCTTGCAAGCGGTGGCACACCAGATCTTCTCCTCGCTGCGATAGACGAAGCTTTTGATCAGTATCAGCCAAGATACCCGAGTGACAAGATAACGTCAGTTAATTACTGCTTGCCGTTTGCATGGAAAAAGCTTGAGCGAAGTAAGGCTGTCGCTAATGGGAAGAACGCAGAACCTATGCCCGTACGAAGTCAGCCCCAGCAAAAAACAAGGAGAAACAATGTTGTACCGATGATGGACAAGCTTCCTCAAACCGTTCAATGGCAAATGGAGCAAGAAAAAAACGGGACGCAGTTTGAGAGAGGCAAACATATCTCGGAAGACCCTGAATTAGCAGCTTTATATGCAAACCTTAAGCGTGATAAAGCTGCTGGAAAATAAACAACCAAGGAGGCAATCATGAACAAACTTGTTTTCATAGAGAATGGACGACCAGTGACAGACAGCCTGACTGTTGCTGAAGTCTTTGACAAGGAACATAAGCGTGTTCTCCAGGATATTCGAGAACTAGGCTGCAGTGAAGAATTTGGTCGGCACAATTTCGTGCCTATCTCATACAAGGACTCAATGAATAGGGACAAGCCTAAATACCTTCTGACTGAACAAGGATTCACACTCTTAGTCATGGGATATACAGGGCATCAGGCAATGGAATTCAAAGAAAAATACATCTCTGAATTTCATCGGATTCGGGAAGAGTTGGGAGCACATAAAGAATCCAACGTTGTGCCACTGAATGAACGTCAGGCACTAATCAAGTCATTGCAGCTAACAGTTGAGCTTGCTGGGGAGATGGAAGAAGTCAAAACCATCGCTCATACGCATAGCCAGAAGCTTATTGAACTAGAGCAAAAGGTTGACGAACAAATCACGTTGGATCACGGAGAACAGCGCACGCTGCAAAAAGCTGTTTCCCGCAAGATTTACGAAATAGAGCATGACCCGAGACGTCGAGCAGAACTCTTCAGGCAGCTGTACCGGGAAATTAAAGACCGTTGGACTGTTGCTAGCTACCGAGACGTCAAACGGACCGAATTAAAACAAGTTATCAGGTATGTAGAAGCTTGGATGCCACGACGGATCGCTTAGGAGGAAGACATGGGAATGCGAGTGAGTCAAGCCAACCGAGGTAAAGGATTTGAAGACCTGCTGAACTTCACGAATGAACAATACGAACGCGCTGGAATAGCGCTCATCCATAAGCGGCCAACACCGATCAAACCCACAAAGACTAAAGGGAGCCGTATTCTATCAGGGTACTTCGAAGAAAAATCGACTGTTGATTACGATGGGGTGTACCGTGGGCGAGCTGTTTACTTTGAGGCGAAGAGCACCCGAGAAAGAACAAGGTTTGATCTTGATAACATCAGCAAACACCAGATTGAGCACCTGGAGAAAACAGAAAAAATGGGTGCTGTATGCTTCCTCTTGATCGAGTTTTCAGCGTTAAAAGCAACCTATTTTGTCTCGTTATCTTTCATTCGAATGGCAATGCTCCATGCTCAAAACGGCGGACGTAAAAGCATCCCCATCGAGGACTTTGAAGTATATGGATGCCTAGTTACTCAAACAAATCGAGCTGTACTGGATTATCTGGTCCATGTGGACAAGCTTATCGGCATAGACGCTGCGTAAGAGCGGAGAGGGGAAGTGTGGAAGATGAGCAAAGCAGTACGTACCCCAAATAGATATGGTACGGATATGAGAGCAAGGAGAAGGGACGACAAAATCACCTCTGCTGTGGGTGAGTGCATTACACGGCCCATGACAGAGGACGAACGAGCAAGGCTAGAGTCCCTACCGAAGCCTGAGCCAAAAGAACGAATCATAGGTATGAACATTATGGTTGATAAGGCGATGAAGAGAAAGGGCTACTCAGGATAGCGTAGCCCATGACCGTTGAACAGCTCGCGGATGTGATTGTAAACACGAACATGTAAATCCGGAAAGACTACTGCGACATCACCTGGCGACAGTTGCAGACGATCTGAAGGTTGTTCAATCGAATAAGGCACCTCCATAGCGTCTAGGGCCTCTTTCAGGTAGCTAACTTCACTCCAATTCACTGCATAATAAAACGACTTTTCCACGTTATCACGCTCCTGACGGAAGCGTAGCACAATCAAGTGCAACTAGAAAAGGGGGATTCAAATGAACTTTGTAGAGCCAATCCGTGATAAAGAAAAACTCAATGAGCTCAAGCAACTGTTGAGAGAAAATTCAGCGAGAGATGGATTTCTTCTAACGTTTGGTGTCAACACAGGATTAAGAATCTCCGACATACTGCCTTTGAAGGTAGGGGATGTTCGAGGCAAGACACATCTGGTGATAACAGAGAAGAAAACAGGTAAGCCAAAACGATTCAAGATAAACAAGACATTGCGAGGTTACATCCAGGGTTATACAGAAGGACTGGATGATGATGACTTTTTGTTCAAGTCAGAGAAAAGACCGAAGCCAATAACCAGAGTACGCGCTTACCAGATACTCAACGGAGCTGCCCGAAAGATTGGACTCAGCGAGATCGGGACACATTCGCTACGTAAAAGCTTTGGATATCATTTTTATCAGCGCACGAGGGACATTGCTACGCTTCAAATGATTTTCAATCACAGCCATCCAGCGATCACGTTGAAGTATATCGGAATTACGCAAGACCTGATTGATAAGGCTGTAGAGGATTTCAGCCTATAGGATACACAGTCTCAATTAAGTTAAATTTGGAGGTTAAAAATCATGAATGAAGTCAAACGGATGTACCTGAAAGGGTTAATTTCAGCAGCGTATCGGATGGCTAGTAACCTTCTTAATAAAGAGGAAGATGAACTGAC
>NZ_BEXF01000039.1 GCF_002897295.1 Brevibacillus reuszeri | reverse complement strand
AATTCATCCATTTTTACAATAACGATCGACCACAAAGGAAATTAAACAAACTGACGCCGGTTCAGTACCGACGCCAGCTTGCAGCTTAGGTGTTTTTTTAACTGTCTACTAAATAGGGTCTTGACCATCGGTACAGTGGGCTTTTATTTGAATGAAATCCCTTGGTCCAAAGAAGGCTTTGAAGAGGAAAAGCAATTTCTTTCATCGGTGATTAAAGGCGCAATTTCCGAATCAGGCTGGCAGACACTTGATTACAGTCCGAATAGGTCGAGGATCGTCCCGCTTTTGGAAAAACTCGATGATATGCTGAAGCAGTTTCAAATCACGCATGTTGATGAGCTCAATTATGCCGAGTGGAAAGAAATCTTTCGAGAAAGCTTTCCTGACGGTTATCCAATCTGTACGCGTCATCATGCTCTTTTGAGTGAGTGGGGATGTGTTGTCTGCCATGATTCGTGAGATGGTTTTCAGGATGTCACCAGTATTTGTTTGGAAAATAATAGAAGAGGGAATAGGGTAACAAGATGAATGGAGGAGAGTCCAGTCATGTTATCCAAACTAGTAAACCTTTTTATAGGGATCAAGCAACCACCAGCAAAGAAAGACGAAAAAGAAAAGAAGGAAACGAAAAAAGCAAGCGACCAAAAATCCATCCGTAAGGGAGAGCTTGGCGAGTATAAGGTCAATATCCAGTTAGACCAGATGCCAAAAGAGTACAAGCATCTGACCGATATACTCCTCCCCAATCCGAAAGCGAAATCAGGGTATTCGCAAATTGATCATGTACTTCTTACACCGTATGCAGTCTTTATTATTGAGACGAAAAACTATTCGGGAGAAATTAAAGGTGGAAAGGAAGACAAGCAGTGGACGGTGAATAAACGTTTTAGAATGATGAATCCCTTCTATCAAAATTATGGACATGTAGAATCGATTCGTAGCATGATCCGGATAGAAAAGGAGCAGATCGTTTCTCTCGTTTCGTTTACTAGACGTTGTACGTTCAGTGTCGATCCAGAGCTTAGAAAGATTAGCTCCAATGAGTTAATCGTCTATGATATTGAGCTTACTGAATTCATCCATCGCAAAATAACTCGGTTCCGAGCGCTGCAAAAAGAAGAAAGGTTCTCATCTGAACAAATTGAGTCTATGTATACAACATTAGCGAAAGAAAACATTACAGATGCAAAGATAAGAGCAGCTCATGTGGAAGGATTAAGCCAGAACAGCATAAATTCAGGCAGCAATCATTGCAAGACTTGTGGCAAGCGAGTAACAGAAAAAATCGCAGCCTATTGTCTTTCTAATCGCGAAAAATTTAAAGGAAACGTATATTGTTTCGAACATCAGAAAGTATTGTAAGGTAGCTCACTCTAAAAATCCTTCCACGTGATATCAATGCTCAAATACCCAATATGCTTCTGTTTTAGTGGCGCAGGCTCTTTTGTAGCTAATTCCGGTTTGCGGAAACAGACCAAGTCTTTGTGGTAGCCAAACATGCGGCAAATATCAGGGCGGGCAGCATGGATTCCACATTGATCGCGATCCAGATCATAGAACATACAGGTACCGTAGAGGCGAGGCTGCTTTTCCAGCTCATCACGAAGCTTTCTCGGCATGGCTTTAACCTTCTTCTGAATGTTCTTATATTCTTTCTCCGTTATGGGAACAGGACCACAGCATAAGCCTCTGCAGCCTTGACACGGAAGTGCTTGCATCTGATATACAACCCCTCTAAACAATCGTTTAAAAGTTACTTACCAAACATTATGAAAGGTCATGCGTGTTTTGTAAATAACAAAATATTTTATAATAACACAAATAATAATATTTGTCAATGATGAAATATGAATAAAAAAAGCCAGTTAACACGGGGGAAGTGTTAGCTGGCTTTCATCATAGTTAGTGATCGACGAGAATCGCCAAAATCATTCTTCCACACTGAAAGCAGGAATGACAGTTGTCCATCCAGTCGTCCAATGCTTATACATGACATTCTCCGATTTGTTGTGGTTGGCGTTGATTTTATCAATAAAGACTTTCCCATCCTTATTTCGGTAGCCAAACAAGTAAACGTGCCCATCTCGATAGAAGGGAGAGATGCTTGACCAGCCGCTTGTCCAATCTCCTGAGCCATGTGATTCTGTTGCAGATAGATCGTCTTTGAGACGGTCAATGAAATAATGTCCATCACTGCTTCTATAGCCAAAAATGTAGACCCTTCCATCTGTTCCGTAGAATGGCTTTACAATGGAATATCCCTTTGACCAACGTTTCCCGGAGCTGTAGGATGTAAGTCCAAAACCTTTGTCGTCCCACCTGATTTGGTCGATAAAATACTTCCCATCTGAACTGCGATAACCGAACAGGTAAACTTCATCACCTATATAGAATGGACTCACACTAGACCAGCCTGTAGTCCATCTACCGCTGAGTTTTGTGTTCGTTCCTTGTAGACCATTGTTCAATTCGTCGATGAAAAAATCACCGTCACGCCCACGATATCCAAACAAAAACTGTTTATCTTTCATTTGGAACGGTTGTAGAATCGACCAATTCTTCGTCCATGTTTGTGTCCATACGGATTTCGTACCATCAAAGTCAAAATTATACTGGTCAATAAAAAATTCTCCGCTATGCGCCTTATAGCCGGCCAAATAATTGGCTCCTTGAAAAGTAAAGGGTTGCACGATCGTCCAGTTTTTCGTCCAATGATGACGCCAGATTGGAGAGGTTCCCGTTTCCAGATTGGCGTTGATATGGTCGAGTGCTACGGTCCCTTCGTGTTCTTTGTACTGAAACAAGTAAACGCCTTGTTCAATCCGATTTCTTCCGGGTGAAGGAATCTTCCACTCACCAAAACGTTCCTGGTATTCTATGGAACCTACGATTTCTTTGACGGTGTTTTTCCAGTTTTCCCCGCCCCTGATGTTTGGCCATTTTCGATATTCGTACTCACGAGGTTTTCTGCCGAGGAGGTGGTTGATGAGGTTTTCTACAGCAACCCGCTCGTCAACATTGATAAAGGAATTCCAGAACTCATCAGAGGTAGCCAATTGAAGAATGACATCCTTTACAGTGGAGCCACCCAAGAAATGACTACGAATCGTATGGATATCATGCTCTGTAGCTGTGCGATTCAAAATTTGTTTAAAGATAAGGTGAATGTGGCCATTCATATCGACTATCCAGCCTGTCCTCTGTAGGGTATAGCGAATCCCACTGGCATATTTCCGTGCTCCTTTGACGTGAGGATGACCGAGAGAAGCGATTTTGGTTTTCGCTCTGCCGTGACCTACTTTTTTTCCCCACCGAATCGCATCTGCGAATCTCTCCGCCCGAACCGGGTCTTCTGGTTGTAAAAAGGGTGCTAACCCCCATAGAGCGGTGTCATATGCCAACACAGCATTCTTTTCGCTATACCCACAGTTCACCACTTGTACACGCTCTGAAAACTCTTGTGCTATCTCTTCTAAGCCTTCATTCATTTTTTCTGCGAATATTTGACAATTGGCGATCATTTGCTCCTTGATGGCTCGTAGTGGAGCGAATTGATCGGAAGAGGCGATGAGCGCGTCCTCCTCAGTGATCTCTTCAAGCTCCTCCAGCTTTTCCAGTAATCCCGTTTGCTTCAACTCATTATAAAGCAGGGCGATATGATGGTCCTCGATTTGCTCCAACGTAAAATTGTTGAGGATTTCCTCATTCATGGCGATATCCGGCTGAGCACTTGCTGCGATCATGGAAGTGGAAAGATCAACATCTGTCGGGAAATTGTCCCGAAATAAATAGAGAACTTTCAGGATGAGTGGATTGGAAAACCGAGAAATAATTTGATAGTAGTTCGTGATCAGGATTTTTGCATGGGGGTACTGCTTTAGCGCTGTCAAAATCATCTCTCTCGACCGTTTAACGGCTTTTTTTGTCTCATCAATAATCCATCCTTTTGAGGAAAACGGCGAACAAATAGTCACGGGTCCTAGGTCATTAATCCCGCCATCGATCAGGATCAGATCGACTTTGTCTGGCGAGACATGATGCCAGCGAGGCAGCTTGATTGAAGCACTCTTGACTTGTTCATGGATCGATGGGTAGGAAAAATTGACTTCGCCAGGAGGAGTAGGCTTCCATAGATTGCTTTCATTATCTGCCCGCACTACGTATTGATTTTCTCTGAATATATCATCTGCGCTGGTTGGCTCAAGTGTTGCACCGGAATGAGCGAAGACAAACAGATTCGTAGGACGTTGTGTTACGCCTTCTAGCCATTGCCGGGTTAAGTATGTAAACTTGTCCTTGTTATACAACCCTTGACCCCAGACGATGGAGTCGCCAAAGGCAACGACATTCAGTGGCTCTCCATGATGCTCAATCACCTCAAGTGAAAAATGCTCACGAGATGTTGCTGATGTAGCTTGTGCTCCTAACTTATTTTTTTGACGGAGGTCGACAGTAAGATAATGACCGTTACGCGTCTTTAATGTAATGATGTCGGCCGTTGTGATAACCCCGGGGTTCCCATTCGCCCTCTCAATAATAAAGGTCTCCTCTGAAGCCCCCCAAAGGCTGAGCTGGACACCCAGTCCTCCTCCTTGTAGCGGATGAAGATAGTGACTGTTTGCAGTGCGAATGACGATTTTTGAACCATGAACAATAGTAGGCCCGTCTACACCGACGAGCGTGTACACTTCCATTTGGTCAAATCCGGTACCGGATGCATACAGATCCGTATCCGTACGATCATATTGCAAGCTGCCTTTCAAATATTTACCGGAATGACATGATTTTAGCCATATCTTCAAGCCATACACTCCCTTTTCCAATAATTTGAAATCAAGCCACGGTTCATTTTACAGGATGGAGGATGGGAAGACAGCTAACTTTGGTTAACCTAATTTTTCGGCGGTAAATGTGAAAAGAATGAAAATATGACAAGTAAATGGAAAAATGTATTCATTTAATAAGGGTTCCTTCCGATATTAATCAAGAAGCAAGCGATTGGGGGAGTGCGTTAACGAAACCACTGCACTCAATTAAATGGAAGTAGGAGAGGATCGTATGCTAGAGGTTAAAAAGCTCGTTTTCCATTTTTCAGAAGGGGACACGGTAACCGTTAGAACGTCTGAGCCAGAAGAAATTATTCAAATGATTGCGAATCAAAACGACGGTTGGCTTCAATATGATGACATTGTCATTAATGTAAAAAATGTTTCCTATATTCGAATTCAAGCGGATCAATAGACAAAGCACGAAGAAAATGCCACTCACATTAGGGTGGCTTTTTTGCTTGGGAAGAGAATTGACATGCTGGAAGGAAGCTTTTATTATTATACTTAAGTTAACTTAACTATTAATGGTGATGAAATGAACAGAGAAGAGCTTACTGCCTTTGTCCGCGAGATAAACGATCTTGATTATGCGTGTAATACCATGCTGACGGAGGAGTATCACGCCTTGCTGGATGAGAATATCACGAACAGCCAAATCATCTTGCTGGGGCATATTCATCAGCGGGGGCGTCTTCTTACCGGTGAGCTTTCGAAGATCATGAACATTACACCGAGTGCTGTCAGCCAAAACCTCAATAAGCTCGAGAAAGCCGGCTACATCAAGCGTTCCATTAACCCGGATAATCGCAGAGAGATTTTTGTTGAGCTGGACAACGCAGGAATCAAGTATATGGAGAACAGCGAGAAAATTGAGCTTTCGATTATTGATCGCTTTTATTCCAAGCTTGATGTTGAAGATCTAAAAAACCTGAAGGGAATCTTTTCAAGGTTCAAGGCCATCATTGAAAAAGAGAAAACGCAGAAGTAGTTTCTCTTTTTTTGATTAATAGTTAAGTTTAATTAAATGTTGTTATTGCTTAATAGTTAATTGTAATTAATGAGGGGGATTACATACGTGAGACTGTTTGAAGTCCTACTGCTTATCGCAAGCATGTCACTATTGTGGCAAGTGATCTGGCTTCGGAAAAGACCTGGAGTCATTATCCTGAGGGGAGCGCCGCTGCTTCTGCTTATCATCAGTATTTGTCACCTCGTCATGGAGGGTGGGCGCTGGCAAATGGCTCCCGTGTACGTAGGTGTAGCACTTGTTTTATGGAAGTATGGGGTATGGTGTTTGCAGGGTGAGCCAATCGAAAGGACGAAAATGCGCACACCGATTTTGCTTAGCATCGTCGCACTTCCAGTTACTCTGATAGCAGCTGTATTGCCTGTTTTGCTCCCCGTATTTACGTTTGAAAAGCCAACGGGTCCGTATCAGGTTGGGACTGTAAGCTACACATGGACGGATACAAGCCGAACAGGCGTTGACGGGAAGCCAAGAAGGGTGAAAACACAAGTCTGGTATCCGGCAGTGGCGGAAAAATCATCGGTAGAAGAAAGGTACATTTCAGATTTACCCGAATTTTCGGAGGTGATCCAAGAGCGTTATGGACTGCCCCCACTATGGCTCCGCTACATAGATCTGGTCAAGACAAACGCCTACAGTCATGCAGCATTCGCCAACGATCTCGAGGCTGCGCCTTTACTTTTCTTTTCACACGGAAACATGCTTGGAGCACGATTTACGAATTCCTTTCAAACGATCGAGTTGGCAAGCCATGGTTATGTCGTGGTAGCCGTAGAGCATCCGGGAACTGCTTTGCTAACGACGTATGCGGACGGTACATACGAGGTGTTTACAGACAAAACCTCCCACCTACCTATGGAATATCAGGTGCAAAATGAAGCGACTATCCCGATTATCAATGAACAGACAAAAGATATTGTATTTGTGCTCGAACAAATGAAGCGAATGGGCGAGGAAACTGCAAATAGCCCCTTGATCGGCAAGATCGACTTTGCAAGGCTCGGAGTGATTGGGCATTCGCAGGGGGGAGCGACTGCTGTGGACGTTTTATACAAAAATCGGGCATTCCAAGCTGCTATTGATATGGACGGTTATATGTATGGAGAAGCTCGAGCTGAGGAGCTGGATCGACCAGTCATGGTGCTACAAGGTGGCTTTGAATTAGAGGAACTGGCATCGCCGCCCGAAATGGAACAGATTGAACAACAAAGAAGAGAGCAAGTGCTGGCGAAAAAAGGAAGCATCCTCCATCTGGAGCAGGCAGGTCATCTGAGCTTTACTGATATCCCGCTCTATACACCACTCATCGAGATGCTTAGTCCAAATATTGTGGAGCAGCACAAGATCATCAATGAAGCAACGCTGTGCTTCATGAATCGACATCTGAAAAAAGACCAATCTGCTTCCTGCGAGTATCTCCCACAGAAATATGCAGGAGTTCGCTTGCAAAACGTAGGCTGGCAGTGAGGTGGAAATGATGAAAATCCCGCGTGTGATGCGTAGGATTTTTTGTTTGTCTGCATTTTGTCAAGAAAAAATGTCGCAGATTGAAGGAATATGTAACTCAATCGAGAACCTTTTACTGACAGGATGTTATTTCCAGTCATATCGAGTCGAACAGAGAGGAACGAGGCTGTTGTTTTCACGAAAAAAAACCATCATTGCTGCTGTTTGTTCCCTGGTCTTGTTGATGCCGCTGTCGTCTGCTCACGCTGCTACGCATGTCGAGGTAACTGTTGATCAACTGAATATACGCAGTGCACCGGATACCACCACGCAAATCGTCGGAACCATCACAAAAGCTACAAGGCTGCCAATCGTTAAGCAACAAAACAACGGCTGGACTCAAGTAAAGCTGCCGAATGGAAAGACGGGATGGCTGAACAACAAGTATGTCAAAATGATAGATGTGCCAAGAATCATCTATGTAAAGAGCACCGTCGACATGTTGAATGTTCGGACTGAACCGAATGCCACTGCGCAAATATTGCAGATTATCGATCAAAAAGGTGTATTCCTGCAAGTGAAGAAGCAAGGGGATTGGGCACAAATCAAGCTGGCCAATAACACAAATGGGTGGGTAAATGCCCGATTCTTAGCGGAAACGTCTGCACCAGCACCGACCCCGCCACCTGCGCCGCCTCCGGTACTGACCCCACCCCCGGTTTCTACACCGATACCAACGCCAGTGCCTGTACCAGAACCGCCTCCGTATATTCCTCCAACGGATGCAGGGAATGGGCAAACGACAAATACTCTTGTGCTGCAAGAATGGCACGAAGTCTATGCCGAGCCTAATATTTTGGGTCAGGTCCTAGGGCAGCTGAATGCAGGCACAGCCGTTACTCATTATGGTTATGCAGACGGCTGGTACACCATTAATTTCAATGGAACCTACGCATACATTTTCAAGCCGATCGGTCAGGAAAATCCAGCTCCAGGGCAAGTTGGAGACTTTCCGGGCAGCTATGATCCCCCGGCCGGACAAGCAGAAGATCTCATTCGAGTAAGGAATGCGGATACGAATTTGCGTAATGGTCCAGGGACCACGTATGCTGTTGTTGGCACAGTTCAACCTGGACAAGTGTTTCCAGTCGTTCAGGAACAAGGAGATTGGTATGTAATCCGATTGGCTGATAATTCTACCGCCTATATTGCTGGCTGGATCGTTGATCGAGTGTCTTCCAGTACAGGTCAGCCAAGTGGTGGGGGAACGACTTCTGGAGTGGGCTACAACCAAGGAATGGTTGGCAATGAGACCGTTTATATTTACCACACCCATAACCGTGAGTCGTGGCGCAATGTTGCGAAGAACCAGCAGGGAAGCTCGGTAGATGATCCAGAGATCAACATCACTTTGGTTGGGAAACGACTTGGCGAGCTGTTGCAGGCTAGAGGTATTCCATCGATGGCCAATCAAGACGATTTTGCCAAGAAGCTGGCTGAACAAAAGAAAAGCTACTCGATGTCCTATACAGAATCGTACAAAGCGGTCGCTGCAGCTGCTTCAACAAGCCCTAACCTGAAGTACATTTTCGATATTCATCGAGACAGTGATGAGCCACGCAGTAAAGTCGCAATTACACTGAATGGCAAAACGTATTCACGGATGCTGTTTGTGATCGGAACGGCAAATCCAAACCATCCCGAAAATAAACGACTGGCCGAAAATCTGCATGCCCGGCTGGAAACTTCCTATCCGGGATTGTCCCGCGGAATTATTTTGAAAGGGACGAATGAAGGAAATGGCGTGTACAATCAGTCTATTTCCGGTGGAGCCCTGCTTCTCGAGTTTGGGGGAACGAACAACACCCTGGAAGAGTGCTACAATACAGCAGAAGCTTTTGCCGATGTGTTAGTCAATTACATGCTGGAATCACAAATTGCCTTTAAGTAATAGCACGATTCTTTTCGCAGTCTTTGCGGGAAGGATCGTTTTTTCTTGGTGAGGAGCCATAATCTCTTGGTTCTCCTAACTATAGGTAAATGTACCTATATATACTTGTAGTCATGAACATGAATATCATCTACTATAATAGTATTCACGTATTTTCTTTACGTACTACCCCTTACGTAACCCCATTCGCCTTTGAGCGAGTGGGGATTTTTTTTTAGGGCTCAGTATTTGGTATTCGCTTCTCATGATCAAAGTACCAAGACTGATCATTACAATTACTTGGGCCATAGCGCCTACGCTCTGCCATATTAGAACCCAACTCATGTTATTACCTCCATGTTTACAAACTCACGTCGGTATAGGTTAACCAATTTGTGGGCGAATAATAGGCGAAACACACGATTAAAGTAAAGCGATCTTTGTCAGAAAAAATGGAGTACACCATCAAAGAGCTGGGTTCGTTTACGTAGCTACATGCCTTTTGCCTTGTGAAAACTGGAGAATGCCGTATACCCCAAAGCAATTCCACTAACGATGGGAAATTCCTTATACCGAAGTAAGACAGATACATAGTCCCCGAGTGGCGTATAGTAATGTAAAAATACAGTTGCCCCAAAGAGAGCCGGCAATCCGATGGCAACGCCTTTTACCCAGTCATACGTCCATTTCCCAGCATTTTTTCGCTCACGAATGAGGTGAGGAATGGCAAACAGTATGCCAATCAATATTGGGTAGAGAGAAAGGTACACAAAGTATGAAAGGCGATCAAATGACATCATAGCCTCCTCAAGCATTACTCGGTCAAACTCAACCAAAACTTGTAATCCCAGACCGATCAGCATGACAAAGGCAAAGTATTTACCAAAACGAACAAGTCCTTGCATACTCTCGCCTCCCATTTAAAAGCAAAACCCATCTCCTAAAGTAGCGGGACGGGTCTGCAAAAAGTAATTATTTTTCTTCAGTAACGACAGCAATAGCGAAACCATCGTATCCTTTACTTCCAACTGTCTGAAGTGCTGTGGCACTTACGCGAGGCTCAGCTGCGACGAGCTCGGTAAAGCGGCGTACTCCCTCTACGCTAGGGTCAGTGCTGGATTCATCCACGACATTGCCGTTTCGCACTACATTGTCAGTGATGATCAGACTGCCTTTTCGGGAGTGATTGAGTGCCCATTGGAAATATTCCGAGTTACTTTGCTTGTCTGCATCAATGAAAAACAAATCGAAGGGACCATGTCCTTCTGCGTCCAATTGGGCAAGAGAGTCCAACGCTTGGCCAAGGCGAATTTCAACAACATGACCGAGACCAGCGCGTTCGATATTTTTTCTCGCTACTTCTGCGTGCTTTGGATTGGACTCCAGCGTAATTAATCGGCCACCCTCGGGAAGCGCTCGAGCGAGCCAGATGGTGCTATAGCCGCCTAGTGTGCCGATTTCCAGAATCGTGCGAGCACCTTGGATCGTAGCAAGCAGATTCAGCAGCTTTCCTTGATTAGGAGCTACGTCTATGGATGGGAGGCCAGCCGCGGCATTATCCTGCAAAGCAGCATCCAAAATCGGGTCATTCGGTAAAAGCAATTCGGAAAAGTAACGATCGACAGCTGTCCATGTTTCTCTAGACATGTAATCAACTCCTTTGCATTTGACAAGAATAGTATAACAGTTTATGGAAAAAACAAGAGCAGGAATGTTCCCAACAAATAAATGAGTCTACCAGGTCTGATCCAAACGATCCCGATAATAGTGGATTGCACGGCGATAAAGCTGTATGTGCTCAGAAGAAGATGTCTCAAGCAGGCTATCCAGCAAGAGCTGCACAGAACCCTCGTAGTCTTTGGCGTTATATTTGGCGAGTGCCAGAAATACGCGCAAGGAATGATCTTCGGGATAGAGGGAGATTCCTTTGGATAACAAGGATATCGATTTTTCCACCTGACCGAGGCATCGGTATGTACTGCCAAGTCCTAGATAAGCTCCGCGAAGGTCTTCTACGTCCAGCGTACCCAGAGTGATAGCAGTCTCGTAATAAGGAACGGCCTCAGCCTCCAGTCCCAAACGGTCGTGCGCAGCTGCACATTCATACATCACTTTTGCATCGGTAGGATAATCGCTGGCAAGCTGAATCAGCTCTTGTCTTGCTGCTTCCAGGATGGCGGAAAAGCTGTCCTCGTCAGTTTGACGGATGGAACGTGCCGCTTCTATTTGGCTCAGGATATGTTGCAGCTTCTCAGTAGGCATCCAGTCTATCTCCTTTCGAAGGCATCATGCCTTTTACTTCCTCAGTTTAACAGGAAAAGAAATGCTTCCATAGTTTTGAAATGAGAAACCGGGTGAGCCATATGCCCACCCGGTTTTACCTACCTGTGCTCAATCAGGTCGATCGCGCCAAGAACGACGTGTGCGAGTCCAAAGCCGACAATTGTGTTCGTCAGTGTCGGGCTCACCTTTTCCGTGTTTTTCAAGGCGTAACCAGTTGCTGTAACAATAGTCCCTAGTACCGCCGGGATTAATCCCTCACGAACCTCCATATTGTCACAACCTTTCTAGACATAGTAGGTATTGTTATAGCTTCCTTCTAAATGACATTTTTATACATCCAAAAACTCATGTCCGATTCATCTTACGAAAACCAATTTACATAAAGAAATCCAGTGAATGCGAAGAAATTCGTCAACACGTGCGAGGCCGTCGTAGGAAGTATCGTCTTATAGCGATAGGCGTACCAGCCCCATAGTAATCCCATGAACAATGCTCCACCTACGAAGCTGAGAATCCCGCCCTCCATTCCTGAGTCTTTTGCCAAAGCTGGAGCGAGATGCCACAGTCCAAAACAAATCGTAGGGTAAAGAAACCCAAGCGATCGACTGTGTGGAAAATAGGCTGGAAAGACACCACGCCATATGCGTTCTTCCAGTGGAGCATTTATGAGCGCAAATAACAACGCAAGGAGGGCAACCTTCCACCCTGCGGCTGGTATGTAGGGCAAAAATGCAGCAAATAAAGTGGCAATTGCGGGCAGTGCAATAAGAGTCATGCTGATTCTATGCGCCCATTGAGGAGAAGCATTCTTTGGAATTGACCATAACCCTGCATGTGTCCTCTTACGGAAAAGAAATGAAACAGGAATACACCATAACACCCAGTACACGACATAGCCGAGTAAATATCCGACCGTGTCCCCCAAAAAATGGACGAGAAGCTGAAAGAAAATGATTTGCAAAAGGATGAGAGCAGGAGGTATGGCGATAAGAGTTTTTTGTTCTTTTGACCAGGATTTCATAAGTGATCCCTCTCATTTTGCCGAAATGATAAAATTAATGATCCCTACGAGCATTAGAAAGCCGAGTAATGCAACGAGGCCGTAGCCTACATATAAGATAAATTTATCCGGACCATGATTATTCATGACACGTCTCCCTTTCTGAAATAGACATCAAATTCCAAAAATAGTTAATTGCTTAGACTATAACACAAAAAGAGGGGCTGTGTACGAAGTAGAGAATGAAGTCAAAGTGTAAATTAACTAAATAAATTGACAACTAATGATTTGGTAGATAATCTGGATATGAAAACGCGTTCATTTAAAAAACCCATTCACAAAAGAAGGTGCACAGATGACGAAATGGAATCAGCTTGTCAAAGAGCAGCTGCCAGAAGCGATATCAGCCTTGCAGCACTATTGTAGGCAACCGAGCATAAGTAGCCAAGGAATTGGTATCGCTGAGACGGTTCACCTGTTAACAGAACTGATCAGAGAAGCGAGGGGCGAATATCGTCTGCTCGATGATTGCGGAGGAAATCCAGTGATCTACGCAGCTTTTGAGCCGGGACATAATGGAAATGCTAACAAAACGATCTTGTTTTATAATCACTACGATGTGCAGCCACCAGAACCGCTCGAGGAATGGAGCTACCCGCCCTTTGGAGCAGAGCTTCATGATGGAAAAATGTATGCGCGCGGTGTTTCGGACAACAAAGGCGACCTCATCGTACGCTTGCAGGCAATTTCCATCATGCAAAAGAATGGAGGCTTGCCGTGTCGTGTCAAATTCCTGATTGAGGGAGAAGAAGAGATCGGCTCGCCAACCTTGGAAAAAGTGCTTCAAAAGCATGCAGGCTTATTTGAGGCAGACGCTTCGATCTGGGAATGGAGTCAAAAAAACAAAGAAGAGAAGATCGAAATCATCATGGGTGTAAAAGGAATGTGCTACATGCAGCTGGATTGCGAAGGCTCGGATATCGACATCCATTCGCAGTACGGCTCGGTATTGGACAATCCAGCATGGCGCTTGATTCAAGCGCTTGCCTCGATGCGCACTGTAGACAACCGAATTACGGTTGAAGGCTTTTACGACGGTATTGTCCCGCCCGCAGAGGAGCTGCTTCAATGGTCCCGAGACTATCCTTTCGATGCTGAGGGAGCCAAGCAAATTTTTGGACTGAAACGACCGCTCATCGTTGATGAAAAAACAGCGAGAGACGCTTTTTTGTTTGAGCCGACCTTGACTGTCTGTGGTATTGAGAGCGGTTACACGGGTCGAGGAACAAAAACAATTTTGCCCAAACGTTCACAGGTAAAGCTCGATTGCAGACTGGTTCCGGGGCAGGTTCCCGAGGATATCGCAAGAAAAATCCGTGCTCATCTCGACAAACACGGATTTGATGATATCCGCGTCACAATTTTGGGCAGCCTGATGCCGTTTCGCTCAGACATTCATCATCCTTTTGCAAAAACAGTGATACAAACAGCGGAGCGCGTGTATGGAGCGGATTATATTGCTCTACTACCGAGCTTTGGGGGATCTGGCCCGATGAGCTTGTTCGGGCAGTATTTAGGGGAGGACAAACCGATTGTATCGATTGGCTGCAGCTGGTGGGGCGACCGAATCCATGCACCGAATGAATCGATCCGGTTAGCTGATTTTGAGCAAGCGATTCATTTCATGGTTGAGTTGTTTTTGTCGTTTGGGGAGGCAGAGGCATAAGAATTCGCAGTGAGGGAGTAAGGAGAGAGGAGCTTACTTCCTTTTTTCATATTTATCAAAAAAACCAATAAACAGAATTTTTATAAAATTTGTATAAATTCATCGTTTTAAAGCGTTAAATTTATCTGAATATTTATACAAAATGTGCAATGACTCATGAGAAAAATACGAGTACTATTTTATCATACAGGCAAAAAACGTATGGAGGTGATTTTACCAACTACATAGACGCTCAGCTATCATTTTATCCTTTGGCAGCCGAGTCACTCTTTTCGTTTAACAGAGTTTTGTATACGCGATTGTTTCCCGAAGAGAGAAGCATATTCCAAAATGTGAGGAGCGAGCCGATGAAAAAAGGTATGAAGTCACTGGTCTCATTGTCTATCATTTTACTGATGCTGGCGGTAAGCGTATTGAGTGGCTGTGCAAAAAGCGGTGGTCAGGGCAGAATGCTGACGATTTCGGAATCAACCGATCCGGGAACCGCAGATGTACAATTGACGACCTCTGAGTATACCCTTCCCTTGAATCTGTACGATCGTCTTGTTGAAGCGAAAACTGTTTCTCCAGGAAAATCAGAATTGGTTCCGGGTCTTGCCGAGAGCTGGGATGTATCTCCGGATGGCCTCGTGTACACCTTTCATCTGCGTAAGAATGTGAAGTTCCACAACGGAGAAATTTTCAAAGCCGATGATGTGTTGTTTACGTTTGATCGGATGCTGAACCCCGCAACGAAGGCACTGAACACCGACTTTTTGGACATGATCGCAGGTGCGAAAGAGCGGATGGACGGGAAAGCAGACAGTGTCAGCGGTATCAAAGTCATTGATGACAACACAATTGAAATTACCCTCGCAGAAGCATTTGCCCCGTTTTTAGCGAATCTCGCAACGCCACCAGGATCGATTTACAACAGAAAAGCGACTACAGAAGCTGGAGACCAATTTGGCATCGAGCCTTCTAAAACAATTGGTACAGGTCCTTTTTCGCTGAAGTCTTGGACATTGAATGACACGATTGTTCTAGCTTCGAACCCCGATTATTATCAAGGCGCCCCTAAGTTCGATGGTATTGAAATGAAAATCGTACCAGATGCGGAAACCAAAAGAATCATGTTTGAAACTGGTAAGCTGGACATTTTCGATTTGAGCTCTTCCGCTTCGCAAATCCCCCAATTCAGAGACAACGACAAATGGAAAAATAATATCGTAAAAGGACCGATCGTAGGAACCTACTACTATTCATTGAATGCAAACATAAAGCCGTTTGACGATGTAAGAGTACGAAAAGCGGTGCAGATGGCAGTAGATCGCCAGACGATTTTAGACAAGCTGTATCACGGAGAAGGCACGCTCGTGGACGGCATATCACCTCCAGGACTGTTAGGGTATAATCCTGATCTGCCAAAAATCGAGTACAATCCAAAAAAAGCAAAAGCATTGTTGGCAGAAGCAGGCTACCCGGATGGATTTGATATGGAAATTGCCCAAATCTCGGACAGGCCAACCGTATTACAAATGAACGAGACGATTCAAGCCATGCTGGGTAAGGTAGGCATTCGTGTGAAGATCAAGCAAATGGACGAGTCCGCCTATTTTGCCACGCGAAAAGTAGGAGAGCTCCCTGCTTATCATGCAGATTGGTCAGCTGACTACAATGATCCCGACAACTTTTTCTATACGTTTTTCTCTCAAAAAAATACAGTGGCCAGATCCTACAACTATAAGAATCTGGATGTAAACGAAAAACTGCTCAAGGCAAGAACGATGGTCAATCAGGATGAGAGAATCAAGATCTATCAGGACCTGGAGAAAATTATTGTACAAGAAGACGCTGCCTGGGTACCGTTGTTTGCCCTCAACAAATTATTCGTCGTCCAGCCGAGAGTGAAGAACTTCCACGTATCGTGGAACGGGTGGACCTCAATGAACTACTATGGAATCGAAATTACAGAATAATCATTATCTGAATCGTTAACGAATTAGAAGCTGATAATGAAAAATGCTCATTGTAAAAATAACTACTGCCAACAAGTAGTTATTTTTACATAGCAGCAAGTCTGGAAGGGGAGGGGTTTGATGGGAGCCCATATTGCCAAAAGGATTCTGATTTCCATACCTGTAACGCTAGGCATTGCACTCATTACGTTTATTTTGCTGAATGTGATCCCCGGTGATCCCATTGCGCTGATGATGAAAGAACATATTAGTCCCGATGTCGTCGAACGAGTCCGCGCGCAAATGCATTTGGATGATCCGGCCTATGTCCGATTTTTTCGCTTTCTGTGGGGCGCGGTCCAAGGTGACTTCGGAGTCTCTTACAAATTAAACCGTTCCGTTTCGACGCTATTGATGGACGCTTTCCCGAACACGTTGATGCTTGCCATATCGGCAGCGCTGGTTTCATGGATCATCGGGATTCCAGCCGGAATATTATCGGCCGTGAAGAAGCGCTCGTTTCTCGACAATTCGATCATGGGCTTTTCTCTTCTCGGTGTTTCCATCCCTGTATTTTGGGCAGGACTGCTGTTCCAGTATATATTTTCGCTGCAGCTCGGTATCCTGCCGGTATCAGGCTTCAGTGGTCCTGAATATATGATTATGCCCGCCATTGTGCTCGGCTGGAGTGCTGCTGGAACGATCGCGCGGCTGACACGATCAAGCCTTTTAGAAGTAATGCGCAATGACTACATCCGAACGGCGAGGGCCAAAGGCAATCTAGAAATCAAGGTAATCATCAATCACGCATTAAAAAACTCTATGCTTCCCGTTGTTACGGTAATGGCTTTGCAGGTGGCCGGATTATTGTCGGGAGCGGTCATCACGGAGAGTATTTTTGGCATCCCGGGCATTGGCAGAATCGCGGTAAATGCCATTCAAAACAGGGACATGCCGCTTCTGCAAGGTGCGGTCATGTTTACGACGGTTCTCGTAATCATCGGGAATCTGGTAGCCGATATTCTTTATTCAATTTTAGACCCCCGAATTAAATATGACTAAAGGAGGTGCCCGTAGATGAATGTAGTGAGGAATGTCATCACGAAGCGAGAGCTGATCGAAGCGAGTGATGAGCTGGTTAAAGAGACATTTTGGCAGGATGTATTCAAATCTCTCAAAAAAGACAGGATGGCGATGGCAGGCGGAATCGTTATTCTTCTGTTTATCTTGATGGCTATTTTTGCCCCTTTGATCGCGCCGTACAATCCCTATGAAGTAAATCTCGATTTACAATTTCAAAAGCCGAGCAGCGAGCATTGGCTCGGAACGGATATGTTTGGCCGTGATGTCTTGTCCAGAATCATTTACGGCTCTCAAATCTCGTTGTTAATCGGGATCATCCCAAGCCTGATCACGATGACGATCGGTATCGTGCTTGGGATCGTAGCAGGATATTTTGGCAAGAAGACAGATTTCACGATCATGACGATATCGGACATGGTGCTCTCGTTTCCTTCCCTGCTTCTCGCCATGGTGGTGATGTATACGCTCGGGGCAAGTCTTTTGAATATATTTATAGCGCTCAGTATCGTAGGCTGGGCGGGAACGGCACGGGTAGTGCGATCACAGACACTGTCTTTAAAGAACAAAGAGTTCGTAGAATCAGCTAAGGCGATCGGAGTCAAGCCGTACGTCATTATGATCCGTCACATTTTACCAAATTGTATCCCCCAACTTCTCGTCCTGTTCACGCTCGAAATACCGGGAGCTATCTTGTCTGAAGCCAGCCTGAGCTTTCTCGGAGTAGGAGCGCAGCCACCAGCTTCGAGCTGGGGACTCATGGTATCCAATGGTAAAGAGTTTTTATTCAATGCCCCTTGGGTAGCGATTTCCCCAGGTATTGCGATTTTAGTCGTCGTCCTGGCGTTTAATTTTCTGGGAGACGGTCTGCGGGATGCACTTGATCCGTACTTGAAATCATAGGGGGAATCTGGATGGGAGATAAAAATACCGTTCTCGAAATGAACAACCTCAAAACGTATTTTTACACGGATAAAGGTGTCATTCCTGCGGTGGATGATGTCAGCATCAAGGTGAAAAAGGGGCAGATCATCGGTATTGTCGGAGAATCGGGCTGCGGAAAGAGCATGACCTCATTATCGATTATGCAGTTGATTAGTCCCCCAGGGAAAATAGCGGGAGGTGAGATTCTTTTTCAGAATCGAAATCTGGTAGGGTTGTCAAAAGCAGAGATGCGCTCGATTCGGGGAAATGAAATCTCGATGATCTTTCAGGAGCCGATGACCTCGTTGAACCCAGTGTACACGGTTGGCAGGCAGGTCGCCGAAACGCTGCTTTTGCACAACCCGGGAATCAGCAAGCAGGAAGCCAAGCGGCAGGTAATCGAGATGTTCAAGCTAGTCGGTATTCCAGAGGCAGAAAAAAGGTATAGCGTATTTCCCCATCAGCTATCTGGCGGTCTGAGGCAGAGGGTGATGATTGCGATGGCCTTGATTTGTAAATCAAAGCTGTTGATTGCAGATGAGCCAACCACCGCTTTGGACGTAACCATTGAAGCCCAGATTTTAAAAGTGATGAAACAGCTTCAGGAGGAAGTAGATACATCCATCATTTTGATTACACACAATTTGGGGATTGTCGCTGAAATGTGTGATTACGTCTACGTTATGTACGCAGGCAAAGTGATGGAGCAAGCAGATGTGTATGAGCTGTTCGACAACCCGAAGCATCCCTACACCGAAGGCTTGTTAAAATCCATTCCGAGAGCGAATGTAGAGCAGAACAAAGCAAAAGGATTGTACAGCATCGAGGGAATGGTCCCGAATATGCTTCATTTACCACAAGGCTGTCGCTTCCATCCGCGCTGCGAATATGCAGATGCCAGCTGCCGTGTATTGGAGCCTGAGCTTGTCGATACGGGAAATGGACACAAGGTACGTTGTCTGAAGTACAAAAACGAGAGGGGGTGACGTTTGTGGCTCGTGAACTGATGAAGGTGCGCAATTTGAAAAAGTACTTTCCGGTGGAAAAAGGCCTGTTCAAAAAGAAGGCAGGTGTCGTACATGCGGTAGATCATGTCAGCTTTGATATTTATGAGGGAGAAACGCTAGCTGTGGTTGGAGAGTCTGGCTGCGGGAAAAGCACGCTGGGAAGAACGCTCCTCCGCATTGTGGAAGCCACAGAAGGGGAGGCCTTCTTTGAAGGAAAAGATATATTCAAGCTAACAAATCATGAAATGCGCGAGCTGAGAAAAAAGATGCAAATCATTTTTCAAGACCCGTTTGCGTCGCTTAACCCGCGCATGAAGGTAGCCGACATCATTGCAGAGCCGCTGGTTACCCATGAAACAATGGAGCGAGCAGCGAGAGACGAGAGAGTAGCTGAGCTAATGGAGCTTGTCGGATTGCGAAAAGCGTACGGCACGAGGTATCCTCATATGTTCAGCGGGGGACAAAGACAAAGAATTGGCATCGCCAGAGCGCTTGCTCTCAATCCGAAATTTGTGGTGTGCGATGAGCCAGTATCGGCACTGGATGTTTCCATTCAATCCCAAATCATCAATTTGCTCAGCAGGCTTCAAGAACAAAAAAATCTGACCTACTTGTTCATTTCTCATGACTTACATGTGGTTCGCTATTTATCTGATCGAACCTGTGTCATGTTTTTAGGCAAAATCATGGAAATCGGATCAACAAATGAAGTGTATAACAGGCCGTTGCATCCCTACACGAAGTTTCTGATTGCCGCATCGCCAGTCCCTGATCCGCACGCAAGACAAAAAGAAAAGCTGATTTTGGAGGGGGACATTCCGAGCCCGCTCAATCCTCCATCAGGCTGCAGGTTTCATACCAGGTGCCCGTATGTTCAGTCTATTTGTAAAAGCCAGGAGCCTGTATTCCAGCAGGTAGAAGGAAGAGAGGTTGCTTGTCACTTTCCGCTCGTTTAGAAGGACGCTTGACGATTCCGTAAGCGGTAAGCTATAGTGTGAGTAACCTTATCTAGGGAGAGATGTTGATGTCGGCGGTAGTTCTTAACTAAAGCAATTCCATATGGAGGCTTCGCGTAAATCATTTCCGAAATTTTGCTGGTTTGGCAAAGTTTATTTGTGATGGTTTATAAGCGAACTTGGGATTAGTTAAGAACAACGGATATCATACAATGCCTTAGGTATATACCTAATATCATTGCACCCACATCCGTGCTGAGCTAACGCACGGATTTTTATTTGTGCAGATAGGTATGGCTATCATTCCTATCCTGTATAAATGCTACCGCGGCTCTGCCATTAGTCATGGCGTAGCCGGGTTTCTTATGGGGCTTATTTAGGTAGCCATAAAAAGGGCGGAGAATGACATTTGTTCATTCTTCGCCCTTTTTTGTTGTACAGATTTTCCACTATATGACAATGGAGAGATCAAACATGAACGAAAAAGCATTGCAGCGTCTGGAGTACGACAAAATCAAAGAAACACTGATGGAGCACGCTATCTCGTACGTAGGGAAAAAGCATGTAGAGCAAATGATGCCGATGACCTCGAGCAAGGTACTGCGAAAAAAACTCGACGAAGTGGCAGAAGCCAAAGACTTGATTCAGTATGGAGCTAGTGTGCCGATCCCCTCGCTTGAAGGAATCGAACAGATCGTATCGCTACTCGGAACAGGCTATGTGTTCAGCGAAAAAGACTTTATGCACATGACTCAATTCATGACGAGTGTCACCCAATTAATGAAGTACATGGCGGCCAAATCTGATATCGCGCCACGGGTCAGCACGTATGCAGCTTCGATGCATCCGATGAGCAAGCTGAAGTCGGAAATCGAGCAGTGCATTCGCCACGGGCAAGTCGTCGATGCGGCAAGTAAAGATTTGCTCAAGACGAGAAAGCGCATCGCTGTTTTTGAAGAACGTCTGAAGGGCAAGCTGGATTCACTGATGAGCAAGTACCGGACGATTTTGCAGGAAAATATGCTGAGCACCCGCAATGGGCGCTATGTGCTCCCGATCAAAAAGGAATATCGCAAGCAAGTCAACGGCATGGTCTTGGACGAATCAGCTAGCGGTCAAACCGTCTACATGGAGCCGACGGAGGTCAGCACCCTACAATTTGAGCTGACTGCGCTCAGGTCAGAGGAAGAGCGTGAGGTGACCAAGGTCCTCATGCAACTATCAGCACTGGCAGAGGAGTTTACACACGAGTTCCAGATCAACGTAGAAACAGTGGGTGCCTACGACTTTCTGTTTGCCAAAGCGAAATATGCCCTCGCTTTAGGAGCTAAGAATGTCCAACTCAATGAGGATGGAGTCGTACTATTACGTGAGGCAAGACATCCACTGCTCGGCAAAAAAATGGTGCCACTGAACTTCCAAATCGGGCGAAAATACAAGTCATTAGTCATTACTGGTCCCAACACAGGAGGCAAAACACTTACACTAAAAACGGTTGGTCTGTTAACCATCATGGTGCAATCGGGATTGCTCGTTCCCGTTCAGGAAGGAAGCATGTTCTCCATTTTTAGCAATATCGCTGTAGATATCGGGGACGGACAGAGCATCGAGCATGCGCTCAGCACCTTCTCCGCGCATATTCACAACGTCATTGAGATCCTGAAGATCACGAATGATTCCACACTCGTACTGATCGATGAGATGGCGTCGGGTACAGACCCAGGCGAAGGTGTCGGTTTGTCAATCGCGATTTTGGAAGAATTGCAAAAAAGAGGCGCGACTGTCATTGCCACCACGCACTTTAATGAAATCAAAAATTTTGCCTCCGTTACCCCGGGCTTTCAAAATGCTCGCATGGAATTTGATGCTGATACACTGCAGCCGCTGTATCGGTTGAAAATCGGAGAAGCGGGTCAGAGCTACGCGTTTTTGATCGCACTAAAATTAGGAATCCCGGCTGAAATGATTGAACGCTCTCGTGAGATTACGGCAAAAGGCTTTGCCTCCGGTGCTCATCCGGCGCAGATCTTCACTGAAAAGGCAGAGGGTGAAGCGATTGACGAGTATCTACAGGGCGATCAGGAGCATGGCGATCAGAAGCTGGATGACGCGGACGTAATCGATGGCGTAAATGAAGCGGCTACTCACAGCTCAACCCAGTCTGAGATGTATGTGCAAAAAGTGGATGACACAGAGACAGAGCTAGCCGAACCGTCAGAAGCAACAGCTCCTGCGCTTCAAAGGCCTTTTGAAATCGGGGATTGCGTGTTCATTTCCTATTTAGGGAGAACGGGTATTGTGTTTGCTGCTGAGGATTCAAAAGGAAATGTCGGAGTCATGATACAAAATCAGAAATACAAAATTAACAAGAAGCGAATGGCCCTGCACATTGAGAAAAAGGAGCTCTATCCAAACGATTATGATATGGACATTGTGTTTGAGACAAAAGAAAATCGTAAAAAAAGAAAAATGATGAATCGTAAATACGTAGAAGGGCTCTCCATTGAGACTAAGCGGGAGGATTGGCAGTAGCGATAAGGTAAAAATTTTAAACAAGAGGAGGGAGAAAATTTTCCCCTCTTTTTTGTTTGAAATACGAGAGCATGCAAAAATAATTCAAAAAAATAATAAGAAAGGCGCAATTTTTTTATTTGTGAAAAAACGAATAAATGTGTAAAAGACCCTACTAATTGAGCATTAGCATCGGTGTAACGTTCAAAATTTTGCTATGTGCATCAAGTGAAGAGTGACTTGGCATCAAACATGCAAGAAATACGCGTTAGAAATTTGTTCACTTTCTTGACAGAGAGGAATGATCGATAAAATCAGGGGCATTTCACATACCTCAAAGCGTAAAGGCAGCACAAAGATGTAAACGGTTACTGAACGTGAACGGTAGCGAGTGCAAGCGGCGAGGGAATAACATCATACCATTTTCACAAGGAGGAACAATTCTATGTATCGATCAGCTGCTCTGCAAGCGGCAACGGAAAACGTAAAGGAAGAAGTCATCCAGTGGAGACGATATCTCCATGAAAACCCTGAGCTTTCTTTTGAAGAGGAAAAAACATCTCAGTTTGTTTATGACACCTTAAGCTCTTTTGGGAATCTCGAAGTAACCCGTCCTACAAAATACAGCGTAATGGCTCGATTGATCGGCTCGCAGCCAGGCAAAACACTCGGCATCCGCGCAGACATGGATGCACTTCCCATCCAGGAGGAGAATACGTTCGAGTTTACCTCGAAAATTCCTGGAAAAATGCATGCTTGCGGACATGATGGGCACACAGCGATGCTGCTGGGAGCAGCGAAAGTGTTATCCGCCTTCAAAGACCAGATCAAAGGTGAGGTGCGCTTTTTCTTCCAGCATGCCGAGGAATACTTCCCGGGCGGCGCAAAGGAAATGGTAGAAGCAGGCGTGATGAAAGGCGTCGACTTTGTTATTGCCGCGCATCTGATGTCTCATGTTGATTTCGGCAAAGTAGGCATTACGTACGGTCCGATGATGGCGGCACCAGATGCATTCTGGATTACGATCAACGGAAAGGGCGGACACGGCGGCATGCCGCATCAAACGACTGACAGTATCACGATCGGTGCACAAGTGGTTACCAACCTGCAGCATATCGTTTCGCGCAATATCGATCCGCTCGACAATTTGGTTGTATCCATCGGTAAATTCGTGGGGGGAGAAGCTGCGAATGTCATTGCCAACTCGGTTGAGATTAATGGAACGGTCCGTAGCTTTGATGAAAAAGTACGTGCTTCGGTACCCGTCTTAATGGAACGAATTGTAAAAGGAATTACGGAAGCGCATGGTGCCACATACGAGTTCAAGTACCTAAACGGGTACATGCCCGTCATTAATCATGACGAAGTGACGAGAGTGATTGAAGATACCGTTCGTGAAGTATACGGAGAAGACACGATTGAGATCCAAAGACCGAGCATGGGAGCGGAAGATTTCTCTGCATTCCAAAAAGAAGCCCCTAGCGCGTATTTCTTAATCGGGGCTAGAAACGAGGAAAAAGGCATTGTCTATCCACACCATCATCCTCGGTTCACTGTGGACGAAGACGCATTTGACTACGGCGTGAAAATCTTTGCAAACGCTGTATTTAAGTTTCTCGGGTAAATAAATCCAAACAAAGGAGGTCTCTTATGAAAGCAATTTACTTGCTGGCGCTTATTCCTGTCATCGCCATCTTGGGTGGTCCTTTTTGGGCGAACAGTATTGAGCCGTACATTCTCGGGATGCCGCTCTTCTTTTTCTGGAATTTTTCATGGCTGATCTTTACCGCTCTGATCGCCTTTATCATTTACAAACTAGACCCAGCAAACAAAGGGAGTGAAGAATAATGAATATCGCGCTTGTCATTATTTTCGGTTTCTTGTTCCTTTCCCTTTTCCTCGGGATCAGGGCGACACGAGGCAAGGATATGAACCTCGAGCAATGGACAGTAGGGGGGCGCGGATTCGGCCCGATCCTCATCATGATCTTATTAGCAGGGGAGATTTACTCTACCTCTACCTTCCTCGGCTCTAGCGGCTGGGCGTATGGAATGGGCGGACCCGCGCTGTATGGAATCGCCTTTGCCGCACTGGGGTATTTGTTTTCTTACTGGATTTATCCTGCTGTTTGGAGCTATGGAAGCAAACATAAATTAGTTTCGCAGGCAGACTTTTATGTGAAGAAGTACAAGAGCCCGTTGCTCGGGGTGTTGGTGTCCATCGTTGGCGTGTTAGCACTGATTCCATTTTTGATTCTTCAATTCAAAGGTCTGGGGATTATTGTTTCAACTACTTCGTACGGCTCGATTTCACCTACGGTGGCAATTTGGATCGGCGCTGTGGCTGTCACCATCTATGTGATGATTTCTGGTATTCACGGCTCCGTTTGGACTGCAGTATTAAAGGACATCATGATCGGTTTAGTTGCATTGTTCATCGGGATTTACATTCCACTGCACTATTTTGGCGGTATCCAGCCGATGTTTGAGGCTGTGAATGAAGTGAAACCTAATTTTCTCACGCTTCCTGAAAAAGGAATGGGAGCGTCATGGTTTATTTCCACTGTCATTTTGACAACGCTCGGCTTCTATATGTGGCCACAAACCTTTGGTTCTGCCTATACCGCGAAGAGTGCGCGAACCTTCCGTAAAAATGCGTTTATTCTGCCGCTGTATGGTGCACTCTCTGTTGGTGCGATCTTTGTTGGATATGCCGCGATTATTCACGTACCGGGGCTGCAAGGCTCGGATGTTGACCTTGCTCTACTGAAGCTTTCTATGCAGACCTTTGATCCGTGGTTTGTGGGCGTGATTGGAGCAGCTGGATTATTAACGGCACTTGTGCCAGGCTCCATGATTTTGATGACTTCAGCAACGCTGCTGTCGAAAAACGTATACAAGCATTTCGCTCCGTCTGCAACGGATGAACAGATTATCAAAGTAGCAAAATGGCTGGTGCCAATCCTCGCTCTCATCTCTGTTTACTTTACATTACAGGGAGGAAACACCATCGTAGCTCTGCTTTTGATGGGATATAGCATGGTGACACAATTGTTCCCGGCATTCATTCTGAGTTTATCTAAAAATAATTTTGTGACAAAGCAAGGGGCGATTGTCGGTATTCTTGCAGGGTTAGCGACAGTAGGCTATACGACTCTTACAAAAGCGACGATAGGTACCCTTTTCCCGACGTTCCCGCAAGTCGTAAAAGATTTGAATATTGGTCTGGTTGCACTGTTAATCAATGTGATTGCGATGATCATAGTCAGTCTGTTGACTAAAAAATCGTCGGATACAAGAACAGAGGAGTTAGAGGTGGCATAGGCTTGTCTACTTACTAGCGTAACGAGTGTTGGCTCACTGAAATCAGTGTGGAGGAGGCCTGAGCTGCTATGTTTGCCAAAGTTAATGGAACCAAGCTCTATTTTGACGTAGAAGGGGCAGAGTTAGTACCTGACAATGGAACGTGGAAAAAGAAGCCGGTTTGCTTCGTCGTTCACGGTGGTCCTGGAGGAGAGCACATTGGATTTAAGCCTTTTCTGACACCGCTATCTGAGCATATGCAGCTTATCTATATCGACCAGCGGGGGTGTGGGCGTTCCGAGCATGGACCGCAATCGTCCTACACGTTGGAGAACAATATAGAAGACTTGGAAGCGCTACGAAAGTATTTGGGTCTGGATCAAGTCGTCGTGCTAGGCCATTCCTATGGTGGGATGGTCGCTCAAAGCTACGCCATTCGATACCCAGATCGTGTCGCTGCTCTGCTACTCATCGCCACACATCCAAGCTATTTGTTTGGTCAGCAAGCGATGCAGCAAATAGAGGTTATTGGCACGGAAGAGCAGAAAAAGTTTGCGAAGCTTCTCTTTGAAGGGACGTTAGGCAAGGAGCGTATGCTTGAGTACAGTATTGTCATGGAGCCGCTCTACTTTTATTCCACCAGAGGAAGGGTTAGAACGGAAGAAGAAAAACAGGGGATGCGAAACAAGAAATCAAACTTTAATTTTGAGGCAGCGAATGAAGGCTCCAAATTTCTAAAAACGTTTGATGTCATTGATCAGCTGCATTTGATTCCGTGCCCGACATTAGTTGCTGGTGGCCGACACGATTGGATCACTCCGGTGGAGGCATCTGTACTCATGGCAGAAAAAATTCCGAACAGTGAGCTTGTCGTGTTTGAAGAAAGCTGCCACTACTTGTTCATTGATGAGCATGAAAAATTTATTGCGGAAATTTCCTCGTTTATTCAACGCAGGTCAGAGGACTTCAAAAGAAAAGACTGAGTAAGATTTTATGAAAGTATCTTCTAAATCAGCTGCAATCCGGCGATTTAGAAGATACTTCTTTTCATTTAATCAATCACATTTTTCCTTTTTTCCGCGATCGAGTGCCGTACGGAAGCTGCTGCCACATCCACAAGTCACTCTGGCATTCGGATTTTGAATCGTAAAGCCACCCATCATTCCTGTTTCGACAAAGTCAATTTCGACTCCATCCAGGTATGGATAGCTTTCTGCATCGACCACTAGCTGTACGCCATTTGTCTCGATAATCGTATCATCTGTCTGCTTAGTGTTATCGAAGCCTAGTCCGTATGTGAGGCCGGAGCACCCGCCATACTTGACTCCAAAGCGGACAAACTGCTGCTCATTGTCTTCCTGGGTAAGCATCTCTTTCATTCTGGTTATGGCTGATTCTGTTATTTGGATCATCAGAAAATACCTCCTAAAGTATCTGTTTTTATTTTTCTCCTACCACGATGATTTCTGGAACCAGCTGAACTTGATACTGTGCGTGTACCTTTTCCTGAATATGTTGAATCAGATTCAGAACATCAGCAGCTCTCGCATGGCCCATGTTCATAATAAAGTTGGCATGCTTGCTCGATACCTCGGCGTCGCCATAGCGCACGCCCTTTAAGCCAGCTTCTTCGATCAGCTTGGCTGCATATGCATTGGGAGGATTTCGGAATACACTGCCTGCACAATCTAACGGAAGGGGCTGCGTCCTCATTCGTGTTTCTTTATTTTGATTGAATCGTTTTTTGATGCTGTCACTATCCTGATAAGCTAGCTGAAAGCTCGCTTCGGTGACGATCGCACGTTTTTTTTGCAGAGCCGAATGCCTGTATGCAAACTGCAGCTCATCGGCATACATCCTGCCTACCTCTCCTGATTCCAGAATCACTTCAGCTGATTGGAAAATCTGCGAGATATCTGCACCGTTTGCTCCGGCGTTCATATACACAGCCCCGCCAACTGTTCCCGGTATTCCTCCGGCAAACTCGAAACCACTCAAGCCGTGTTTGCTTGTAAGCGCAGCTAGCTTGATCAAGGAATAGGCAGCACCAACATGAGCCATGTTTCCTTCAATTCGAATGAAATCCAAAGCCCGATTCAATTTTATGACAGCGCCTCTAAAGCCTTTGTCGGTGACCAGAAGATTCGAGCCCTTGCCGAGAATCAGCCAAGGCACATGCTGAGAAGTGAGGGTTTGGATTGCTTCGATCAAACCAGCTTTTGTTTTTGGGATAAGCAAATAATCCGCCGGGCCACCTATTTTCCAAGTTGTGTGACGGGCTAATGCTTCGTTGCAGATTACTTCCGTTTCAGGATCGCGAAAGGACAGCTCATGCTGCATAATCTCACCCACCTTTTAGGAAAATGATTCCTCGACAATTCACCAACAGTATAATACAATAAATTAAACATATTCAACAAAAAAGTTTAGTATTAAAAATAAACCTGCCGAATCCTTTTGCATAGGCGTTGGAAAGCTCGTTGTATACCGATTATCCAGCCAGAATATAAATACCAGCTTGGTTTCGGGTACAACTCGGATGTCAGGCTGATTACGAAGGGAGGGATGACTGCCACAGGAAGCCTGGTACTTGTGGCAGTCGATGAATGAGTATGAATAAGCGATTATCGACACGTGACTATATTCTTTTATTGCTAAAAACGAACGGCCAAATGAGTACAAAAGAACTTCAGCACAAGCTTGGTTTAACGAAAGTGGCTGTAAGCAGACAGATGGTTCATCTGGAAAAGGACGGATACGTGCAATACAGCCTGGGACGTCATCAGCCTGGCAGACCGATGCATTATTATTCGTTGACGCTACTTGGACAGGAGCAGTTTCCTAGTGATTACGGGCAATTAGCCGTGGAACTGCTTGACCATATGGCCAGCGAAGAGGGAGAAGACAGACTCTCCGATTTTTTCAAAAGACAGCAGGAAAGATTTTTGGAAAGATATGAAGCCAGAATGCAAGGCAAGGACCTTTCTGACAGAGTGGCAGAGCTGGCAGAAATTCAGGATGCGAATGGATTCATGACCAAATGGGAGCAGCATAGCGAAAATACCTTTTCGATGACCCAGCATAATTGTCCTTACTTTAAAATTGCGAATCGCTATGAAGTGATTTGTGAAAGAGAGCTTAGCTCCTATCAAATGCTGCTTGCAGCACAGGTAGAGCGGCCAGATTGTGTAGCCAAAGGTGCGAGGCAATGTGTGTACCTAATTCGAGCGTCTGCCTCCAATAGCTAGTTTGGAGTTTCTATCCCTGGTAAAAGCCCAGACGGGAGCTGCTCGCGTTTCCTGACGGTAGAAAACGATATAGATATCTTCTTTCAACTATAACCAGTAAGCGAAGCTGCTAAAGTGTTACTGATAATGAGAATGTCAGGACGCGGGGTAGCAAAAGGCTTATAATAAATTGGAAGAAGTAAACACTAAAAAGGCTCCTTGAGGTGGAAAGAAGAGTGCCAAAAAATATCGTTTATAAGGAGTTGCCATGACCGATAATCAAGCGAGAGTTGAGCCAGGATGGAACTTTGACAACAGTTATGCGAGTTTGCCAACTACTTATTTTACCAAGGTTAATCAAAATCCTGTAGGCTCGCCACAGGTCATCATGCTAAATGAACCATTGGCAGCAGCCTTGGGCTTGAATTTTCAGGGACTAGAGCAAGCGGCTGACGTACTAGCTGGAAACGAAACTCCAGAAGGAGCTTTTCCGCTTGCACAAGCATATGCGGGCCATCAATTCGGGCACTTTACGATGCTCGGAGACGGGCGGGCTCTGCTGTTAGGCGAACAAATTACCCCGAAAGGTGAACGATTTGATATTCAGCTGAAGGGATCAGGGCGAACTCCCTATTCACGTCGAGGGGATGGGAAAGCGGCACTTGGACCAATGCTGCGCGAGTATATCATCAGTGAAGCGATGCATGGACTTGGGATTCCTACCACACGAAGCTTGGCGGTTGTATCTACAGGTGAGCCAATCTATCGTGAAACGGTGCAGCCGGGGGCTGTTTTGACCCGTGTGGCAGCTAGTCATATCCGTGTAGGTACCTTTCAATACGCTGCGGCATGGTGCTCGGAGCAGGAGCTGCGAGCTCTGGCTGACTACACGCTGGAAAGACATTATCCAGAAGGGCTGGCTGAGGAAAACCGCTATCTTTTCTTACTGAAACAGGTAATCAAGCGTCAGGCTGCGCTGATTGCCAAATGGCAGCTCGTCGGGTTTATTCACGGGGTAATGAACACGGACAACATGGCCCTGAGTGGAGAAACGATCGATTATGGACCCTGTGCCTTCATGGATGACTACGACCCAGAGACGGTTTTCAGCTCCATTGATACGCAAGGCCGCTATGCATACGGCAATCAACCGTATATTGCTGTCTGGAACCTCGCACGTTTTGCCGAAACCTTGTTGCCGCTATTGGATAGCAGCGAAGAGCAGGCTCTTAAATTGGGAGAGGAAGCCATTTCGCAATTTGCAGAGCAGTATCGCGGCAACTGGGTGAGCGGGATGAGAGCGAAGCTGGGTATTTTCAATGAAGAGCCCGAGGACGAAGCATTGATAGAAGGCTTACTCGGTATCATGCAAAAAGAGCGTGCAGATTTTACAAATACATTCCGAGCATTGACCTTGGAGAAGCCGGAGGAAATGCCCCTTTTTGGCGCTGAGGAATTTACTCAGTGGCATGAGCAGTGGCAAGCAAGGCTTGCAAGACAGGAGGAGTCAAAGGCTGATTCTCTTCAGCTCATGCGCAGCAGTAATCCGGCGGTCATTCCACGCAACTATCGGGTAGAAGAGGCGCTGGAGGCGGCGGTACAAAAAGGCGACTACAGTGTGATGAAGCGTTTGCTCGCTGTACTGGCAAACCCGTACGCATACTCCCCTGAACAAGAGGAATATGCCGCACTGCCGCCATGCTCGAATCGCCCTTACCAGACGTATTGTGGTACTTGATTGAAAGAAAATTAAATGATAAGGCTTTGTAGGAGGGCTGCTAAGAGGCAGCCCTTTTTTTGCATCAAGAGGAGTGGTTTGCCGATTGGGCATGCCTGGTTCGCCCGCTCGCAAACAAACTGAGCAATACCAATAGCAGGTTAAACACCATAGCTACTGTAATTCCATTCTCCATGGACATCCCCGCCAATCCCAACTGCTACACCAGGCGTAAACGAATCGGCAAATTGCAAGCTTCCAGAAACCTGCCCGGATTCCCCCTCCTTGGAAAAGGAGAAGGCAAGGGTACCACTAATGGTATGAGCCAAGCCTATGCCAATCCCCGCAATGATTTCACCGATGACTGCGAGCACGATATTGAGGGCAGGCACCCAAACCATGATGGCGATCCCGAGAATCATCAGCAGGATACCAGCAATGATTCGTTTATTTCGACCTCTTCCCTGATCTGCCGCGTCCCAGCGTGCCTGCAAGATGGCTACGATGCACCAGCTCAGAGCTGCGCTAGCTACAATCAGCCCGGCTGAGTCAGCAGATAATCCTTTTGTATTTGTCAAAGCAAGCACTAAAAAGTTCTGCGTGCACACATATGCTGCAAAAAACAATCCGCGAGAGGCAATGAGAGATGATAGTCCTGAGCGAAATGTAAACGTGCCAGAGGGAAGAAGCTTTCGTAACGGCTGTATCATGAGAGCGAGGCCAATTACCAAAAGTACAATGCCTAAAGCTTTCGGAAGCATGCCAAGCCCGCTCAGGAACAGTCCGGTTCCGATGGCAAGCAGAACAGACAGACCTACCACGCCGCCTGCTTCATTGCTGGCTTGGACGCGAGGTATTTTTAGTTTGCGAAAAACAGGCAGACTGAGGATCACTGCGAGAAGCAAAAAGGGAAGTACGCCCCAGAAAACAAATCGCCACGACCACTGCTGGGCAATTACACCAGCAACATATGGACCGAGCATCGAAGGCAAAACGTAGGCTGTCCCGAGTGCACCCAATATTTTGGCCCGTAGCTCATCCGGATAGCTGAGTGAGATGGCTGTGTATATGCACGTATACATGGCGCCAGCTCCAAAGCCTTGCAGCGCGCGCGAGCCGATCAGCACATACATGTTTGTTGCGACGGCAGCTACGATTAGGCCAATTGCAAACAAGAGAATGGCAATCGTAAAAAGCAAAGCCGGCCCACTCCTGTCAATTTGGCGACCAATTACCAACGTACCAACAATTTGTGCTAGCAGATAAGCGCTGAAAATCCAGCCGAAGAGGTGAAGTCCTTGCAAATCTCCAGCAATGGCGGGGGCAACCGTTGTTACGGCTAAACCTTCAAACCCGATCGTCATTGCTGCCAAAATAATGCCAATCGATAATGCGAGATAGCGTGGTCCAAAAATGCTTTGTGCAGATGACAAAATGTTCACCTTCCCTCAAGAATGGTAAAGTTCATGTCGTATCTGGATGTTTTTAAACTAAATTCTTTATAAAGTTAAATCTGTACAAACAAAATATACCAACGATTTTGACTTTGTCAATATTTTTCTTTATAATGTCGATAGAGCCAAAGATGAAGGTGAATGCAATGAAAAAAGCGAATTCTCAGGCAAAAGAAGGTGCCGAAAGAACAAGAAGAGCCATAGTAAAATTGCTCAAGCATGCCGGACCTATGGATGCCAATCAGTTGGCAAGCGAGCTTGGAGTTACTGCGATGGCTGTACGCCAACATTTGTACGATTTGCAGGAGCAAGAGCTGGTTACATTTACGGAAGAAGCCAGAGCGATGGGCCGACCTGCAAAGCTGTGGAGGCTTACCACCGAGGCAAATCGGCTTTTTCCCGATGGGTACGCTGATCTTACAGTCAGCTTGATCGAATCAATGAAGGAAGCGTTCGGAGAAGAAGGCTTAGATAAGCTACTGGAGATCCGAAACAGCAAGCTAATCAAGGAATATCAGAGCAAAGCACTGGTGACTCTTCCGTTGAAGGAAAAATTAGAGGCTTTCGCGGAATCCCGAACAGCTGAAGGATATATGGCAGAAATTATCGAGAATCCCGATGGCTCGTTTTACTTTGTGGAGAAGCATTGTCCGATTTGCGAGGCAGCCAAAGCCTGTACGGACATTTGCAAGAAAGAGCTGGAAATGTTCCAGGACGTTCTTGGAGACGGTACGCAGGTCTCAAGAGGCGAGCATATCCTGAAAGGCGACAATCGCTGTGTGTATTGGATCAAATCAGAAGACTCTCCTGAGTGAATGTGTGCGAATGTAACGGGATGGCACTTGTAAGTAGAGGGTTGTCCCAAATAGGAAAGGAGCCTTTTGGTAAGGGGCTCCTTTTTCGAGTTGGATCGGATTGTACGCTTCGATAGCGTTAAGTTACATTTCTTGTTCGAGAGAATTCGTATAAGATACAAGCATGGGGGAGTATGATGAGAAATGATGATTTGATCCGAAAGGTAGAAGAATTAGTCCAAATGCATGCCGACGGTCTCTTGGGCGGTGAGGTCATGCCCGAAGATGCGCTGATCGGAACGATACCCAAGCGCGAATGGCCAAATGTATTGACGCTAGGAATGTCACTGAACTACCAAAGAAATTCATATACACTCTGGAAAGGGATTGCAGAATGCTATCTCGACGAACCTTCTCGCTGGGTTTTTGATCCACAAACGGTAGCAGGTAGCAGCTTGGAGGATCTGCGCCATGTGTTACTTCGGCACCGTGTAGCCCTCCAGCCCAATCGCCATCCGGAAATATGGCATCGCGTCGCAAGTGGTATCGTCCGATCTTCTGGGAAAATGGATGTTTTAGGTTTGATCGAATCAGCAGATTACGATATCGCACAGCTGCAAAGGATTATGCAGATGCAACGGAAAACGGATTTTCCCTATTTGTCGGGACCGAAGCTCTTTCATTATTGGCTGTATGTCATGGAGTCGTATGTGGGGATTAGCTGGAAGTCTCGCGAGCTGATTACGATTGCACCAGATACGCACATTTTGCAAGCAACGGTAAAGCTGGGACTCTGCACGTCTGAGGTTTTACGCGGAACCGCTCAAGATCGGCAAGCAGTAGCCAGTGCTTGGGAGAGAGCGCTTCATGGCAGCAGCTTCGCACCGATTGACGTACATACGCCATTATGGCTCTGGAGTCGTGCTGGTTTTCCCCTGCTTGCTTCAAACGAAAACGAGGTAAACGAGCCTACTACCAAGTAAAGACGCTTGAAAGAGTCGTGGAAACCGATCACGCCTATCCAGATAGCTACTCTCTTTTATCTAGCAACGCTTGCGTTCATCAGCGCTTTGCGGGTTTTTCTGACGCACCTCTAGAGTAGGTACCCCTGAAAATGATATAATATAAGAAGGCACACTAGGAGTATGCTCACAAAAGCTTGCGAGATGACCTAGTTTTTTCTGATTTACTGCAAACATTACGTTTCAATTGATGTATAATCTTTTCTTGTAAAAGTACAGGAGAGACTAGTTTTCTATTTCATTCATTTAATCGTGTAAGGAAAGAGAGTGGGACTGTATGGGTCGTAAGTGGAATAACATCAAGGAGAAAAAAGCGTCCAAGGATGCGAGTACCAGTCGCGTATACGCGAAGTTCGGGAAAGAGATTTACGTAGCTGCCAAGCAGGGTGAACCTGATCCTGAGTCCAATCGTGCCTTGAAGGTTGTACTGGAGCGTGCCAAAACGTACAACGTACCGAGAGCGATTATTGACCGCGCCATTGAGAAAGCAAAGGGCGGCGGAGAGGAAAACTACGATGAGCTTCGCTATGAAGGCTTTGGACCAAATGGCTCCATGATTATCGTAGATGCGCTGACCAATAATGTTAATCGTACAGCTTCTGAAGTACGTGCTGCCTTCAATAAAAATGGTGGAAACATGGGAGTAAGTGGTTCGGTTGCCTACATGTTCGATGCTACGGCTGTAATTGGTTTCGAGGGCAAATCTGCAGACGAAGTGCTCGAAATTTTGATGGAAGCTGATGTAGATGTACGTGACATCGTAGAAGAGGACGAAACCGTCATCGTTTATGCAGAGCCTGATCAGTTCCACGCTGTACAGGAAGCTGTCAAAAATGCTGGAATCAAAGAATTCTCCGTAGCGGAGCTAACCATGCTGGCGCAAAATGAAGTACAGCTGCCAGAAGATGTACAAGCTCAATTTGAAAAATTAATTGATGCACTGGAAGACCTGGACGATGTGCAGCAGGTTTACCACAATGCTGATTTAAGTGAATAATTCACAGGAGCAGACCTTTGTTTCCAAGCATAGGTCTGTTTTTTGCTTGTCAGCCGGATAGCAATATTGAAGAGGAGTCCTCCATATGGAAGACTCCTTTTTCATGTGCGCCCAGCATGGGCGTTATCTCTAGGGTTAAAGTCCCGAATGGTGAAGGCAGTAGTAACCATTAGCCTAAGACAAGGGTGTCCACCGTGAGGTGGAATCTGAAGGAAGTTGGCGGCAAACCTC
>NZ_BEXF01000038.1 GCF_002897295.1 Brevibacillus reuszeri | reverse complement strand
CAACACGGACATGCAAACCAATATCGGATTTAACTGTAATGGTGTGACAAACGTTTTTGCACTTGAGCCTATCACCAACAACCCGCCAACGCTCACACTCACGTCACCTGCCGATAATCAGACATTAGCGGAAGGCAATACTCTGCCGGTTGACGGGACAGCAAACGATGCTGACGCCAACAACAACGTGGTCATTAAATGCCAGATCAACAGCGGCGCTATACGAAACATCGGCTCGGGCTTATCCAATGGGACAAGCCCTATTTCTTTTACTCGGACACTTACTTACAGCGGAAAGAGAATTTACGACGGGGCAACTGATCTTGTCGGAGCCGACCTGGCTGAGAATGTTGACCATATCCTAGCAGTCTGGGCCGAGGACGACAAAGGCGGTAAGAGCGCCGAGCTGATCCGAAAGTTCCGCGTAGTCTGGAACCGTCCGCCTGTGATCGATGGCGAAAATGGCTACCTTGGAACAATCATGGAAATACCTACAGTCGAATACTCTGCCGTCGATCCTGAGGGCAATACGTTTACGTTTTCCGAGTATCTAAACGGCAAACAGATCAGGGCGTTCGCAGGTACAGCCGGACAATCCTACACGGTCGATATCAGCCACGATACCTGGATACGGCTGGACTTGGACGTGCAGCATCAAATCAAGATCGTAGCAACGGACAGCGCGGGAATCTCGTCTGAGCGCATTTACACCTTCACTCGCACGGAGACGCATATCGAATTTGTGCTCAACTTTGAAAATCCTGGTGTACAGGGGCATTTCATTCTGGACGGTATGCCAGAGCGAGTCCTGGTGTCACTGGAGCGGTACATTCCAGAAGGCGCGTCTATTGAAAGCGTGAAGGTCTGCAATAATGCGCTGGACGATACTCCCACTTGGGAGGATGCTACAAACGCTGTAAAAGGCGGGCGCGGCTATCTCTTCACGAATACAACCAAGACGGCTGAAAATTGGGCCATAAACCTTTGGGTAACGATTGCCAAGGGAACGGCAACAGAAAGGACAAGGCTCAACGGTTATGGGGGTGCATTTGACTGATGCAAATTCAAGATCAGACGCCGATCTCAGAAATTCGAGAGGGCCAGAAGGAGTCTCCAGAACAAAAAATCAAAAGACTGGAGTCAGAAAATGTGCAGCTTCAGGGGGAGGTGAGCCAGCTTAAATCTGAAAAAGCAACGCTTGAAGCGCAGGTCGTTCAGGTCAATGCAGATTTGATGGGTTTTATGGAATATTACTTTGAAAATCAAACATAGGGGGAGTCTCACATGGCAGTATTGTCTTTTCGCACATCCAATTATGCGTACAACATTTTTATCAGCGGCATGCAGCGCTTTACTACTTCGGATGGATTTGGGGGGATTCCTTCTGAGTATCACGAACCAGTAAAGCAGTTTGCAGCCAAAAATTATACAGCAAACCCATACGCTGATGAAGAAAACCGTACACGGCAAATTGCTGTTGGTCTCAATAATGGCTGGATCACGGAACAGGAGTTCAACGAAACAGTTTCTTACATCCAACCGATTGAGCCGATAGCATAACACCTTTTCCTAAACAGGAATGGCTTTTTTCATCTCAACAAGACTGACAGCCAGCCTCGAACCGATCGGGGCTATTTTTTGTGCCCGGGCGGGAGAGAGGAAGTGAGCACGGCTTATGAGTGTAGACGGACTAATCGCAATTATTTCCGTGGTATCAGCGCTAACTGGAATTGCACTTGGCTGGATTGGCCGGGCCAGAACGATCCAGCAGGATGCGGCGCAACAGGCAGGTACGGACGCTATGCAGCGCGCGGACGTGGATTATCTGAAACGTGGAGTGGACGACATTAGGTTGGAGCAAAGGGCGCAGGGGCAGAAGTTCGATGCGCTGTCAGAACGAGTTACCCGTGTAGAGGAATCTACTAAACAGGCGCACCACCGACTGAATCGGCTGGAAGACAACACCGAATAAAGAGAGAGGAAGATGTGAAATGGTTGAGATTGGGCTCGTAATTGCAGTGGTAATGGCCCTTGGCGGCTGGTTGAAAGGACAGGAGTGGTATCCAAATAGTTTGATTCCGGTGGCGATCGTCTTATTGGCGGTCGCTTTTAATTTGGGTAATGCGTTCTTGTTCCATGGTGATTTCCTGGAGGCGGGCAAGCTGGCTTTTATCGAATCGTTGGCTGCCATCGGAATCCATTCCGGTGCAAAAAATACATTTCAGTCACGGGATGGTGATCAGTAATGCAACCTCGTAATTCAGCAGTAAATATCAAGATGATCGATGTGTCGCATCACCAAAAAACCATCGACTGGAAAAAGGTTGTAGCAGACGGCGTACGCGGTGTTTTTATCAAAGCAACGGAGGGGGTCGGGTATACCGATCCCCTTTTTCGTACAAACGTGCAAGGTGCCCTTGCAGCCGGGGTGAAGGTAGGATTCTACCACTATTGCCGACCAGAGACGGGTAACACCGCAGAAAAGGAAGCAGAATCATTTCTGGCTGCTGTTGCCGGACTGCAAGCGACACTGCCTCATGTGTTGGATGCAGAAGGAGATGCAGCCAAAATCGGAGCTACCAAGCTGACGGACTGGTGCCATAGTTGGCTGGAGACGGTCGAGAAGCGCTCCGGTCACAGCGTCATGGTTTACACTGGAGCTTCGTTTGCTAAGACCTACCTCGGCGCGAAACTCGCGAAATGGCCGCTCTGGGTTGCTCATTACGGCGTCAACCAACCAATGGAAAATCCGATCTGGCAGCGTTGGTCGGTATTTCAGTATACGAGCAGCGGCAAAGTTTCTGGAATAGCTGGCAACGTGGATATGAATGAGATGGATTCAACGTTTTGGTCGGAATTGATCAATCCACAGAAGGGGGATAAACCTGTGAATAAGCAGGCTGACGACAAGACAAAAGAGGCGTTGACCGCCCTACAGAGTGCGGGGGCCATCCAAACACCCGAATACTGGATACAGAATGCTTATGAGGGTGGGACGGTACGTGGTGATTACGCGGCTCTGCTCATCCAGAACATGGCGAAGAAGCTGGCTACAACGGTACCAGTGCCGGAGACACCAAAGCCAGAGCTGCCCAAGCCAGAACCAGAAAAGCCAGTTAAGCAACCAAAGCCATGGGCAGAAATCGAGAAACTGACCAAGTCCGCGTCCGTACACGTTGATGTAGGCGGAGGCGGTACGGGTGTCTTACTGCAAGGCGGACTGGCGCTGACGGCCCAGCATGTTTCCAAAGGCCGATCCATCATCCGAGTGAAGACAAGCGAGCGTAACTGGATGGACGCTATGTTGGTGGCAGAACATCCGGTTATAGGCAAAGACTCGGTTGACCTGGCCCTTTACCGAATTGAGAACCCGCCGAAGAATCTGCCGTATCTGCCGCTGGCTACTGAACCAATTGCAAGCGGTCAAAAGCTTCTAACGGTTGAGGCAGAGTATACTGAGTGGATCACTCGTACTGGCGAGCTATGCCAAGTCAGCACGACGAGGGAGCCGTGGGAATTTGACTGCTCTGTACCTGTCAAGAGCGGTAACAGCGGAGGAGCTGCCGTCAACGAGTACGGTGAGGTGGTCGGTATTTTCAGCAACGTCGTATCGGTAGGCATCCAGAAAGGAAGCGTGCGTGAGGGCGTACCGGGCGGTGAGGCAGTCAACTTGCAGCATCCGGTGGTCGCGGAATGGCTTAATAAGCATACGTAAATGGCGAAGCCCTCCATCCGGTTAACGGGGGAGGGCAGTTTTTAATACATTCCATAATTGTCCCATTGAACATACACTAGGTCTTGCTGCATAATATGGAATTATAGGGAAAAAGTATGGAGGTGTATATTCTTGTATAGTGGTGCTGCAAATATGAACCCAAAACAAAAGAAAATCCTCCATTACATTTCTGTGACTGGTACATTCATGTTTATTTACGGTGTGATTTACATGATCTTAAGATACACAGTTGGCCTCATACCATTCATCAAAAACACTTTGCTTTTTGGCGTTTTTCCTTTAGAGATTCCTTTGTTTATCGTTTCCACCTTACTAATAATTAGAAAGTTTATTCGATTTTCTTCTCCTTATCGTCAGGAGTAGTGGCTTGACTTGGCAATTGCAATTTAAGCCGATCTTTCAAATGCTTGTGTTCTTGTGCCAATCGTTTTAAATCATGCTCGAGTTCAAGCTTCTTCATTTCTTTGACATGTTTTTGTTCTTGCAATTTCGATAACCACTCCAGAAGGCTAGTTTTTGTTTCCACTGACTGTCCAAGAAAACTTACTTTGCCTCCAAATGCAACTACAATGATTCCTCCTACCGCAAATAGTAATTTCCAGTGTTCCGTGAAAAGCTCAACTATACCTGGTGAGTTTAAAGTAAGTTTGACATCAATATCACGTAAGGTGAATTCCCGATCAAATAGTTCATTATCATTGGTAATTTTAATTCCCTCTAAGACTGCACTCATCAAATCATATAAATCTAAGAGTGGAATATTTGATGTGGTATTAACCCCCAAAACTAAGTGGGCCTTGTTTCCTTTTACGTAAAAATCGTGAAGAGTTCTGTCGATATATTGGGCATACTCATTCGCGTTACTAATAGCATTTTGTGGTCGTGTCATGCGATATAGATAGGGATCCATCTGGTGACGGTTCACCTGTTTTATCCATTTTACACCTTTGCGCTTTACATATGGACACGTTCTTAATTTATCTGTATCATTCTCTATAACAAGTTCAGTTTCAATAATTCCGAAAGCGATGTGGTTAGATAAGATCCCTGGGATCATAACCACATCGCCTTTTTTCATTTGATTACAAAAGCGTTGAATCTGATTATAGATTTTCCCAGGTCTCTTTTCGTCAGGATATGCACGTTTAACTGTCTCAATAGCTTGTTTGTATTCTAGATGTAGAAGTTCAGTAGGATTAGTTAACTTTTCCCAGTTAATCGCGATAAAGCCCTCAGTAAAAAACTCACTGTAATACGCCCCGCCCTGGGTTCTGAGGAACCAATATTGCCTATCTTCAGGTATTTCCTCAATAGGTATATTGTATTCTTCGATATACTTCTCTATTTCTTGATCCATAGGTCCTCCTCATATCGTCTGTCCTGTTACTTATGTTACCAGAATTATATTTTTATTGTAGGAATTTGGCAACAGATCAGTCGGAACTGTCGAAATAATAGAAAGCATTTGGTGTTTGCATGTTCCCCTCTTGTTCGCATATAATACAAACGAACGTTCCTGTTTCGGAGGCGAATAACATGATAAAGGATTTGCAACGAGCGATTGACCAGCATCAGCATATCCAGATCATCTACCTTGGCAGCAACGGTCAAACAACGCAACGAACCTTGCGGCCGTTGGAGATAGCTGGCGACCGACTGAAAGCGTACTGTCTCACTCGAAAGGCACCAAGGGTTTTTGCCATTGGCAACATCCTTGCGGTCCAACTGGTGGTGCTTGGCCGTGCTGTCTGATATTGAGCGGAAGGTGCTTCGGGTAATCGGCAACTACTCTGCCGGGCGGAGGCGTACGCCAACGGTAAATGAATTGTGCATAAAGACGGGACGGAATAGAGGCGGCATCATGACAGTGCTTGAGGTTTTGGCAAAAGAGGAATATATCGAGTGGCAGCGTTCAGAACCGGACAAAATGCTCATTTTAGAAGCGTGGGAAAGAAAGGGGTCCAGGATATGACGAGTAGGATTGATAACCCTTTATTTATGCGTTTTGTGTTACCGCAGCAAAGAGAACTTTACTTGCAGATGCAGGAAGACGCAAAGCTGGTGCCTATGCCAGTGCTGGAGCAAGATGAGTTGGAATCGTTTCATTACATAATCTCTGATTCCGCACGCGGCGACTATGCTATTACGGTGACATGGTGGAGACCAGTAAAAGGAGAGCTGGGGAACCCATGTTGTATGTGGGGCGTAGTAAAGTGGATCGATCAGAATGCCCGGCGCATTAAATTGGTGAGTGACGAGGACAGTCAATGGATAGCGTTAGATAGGATTACTGATGTTAAAGGTTAATACTTTAATCATAACAATAGGGGGAAGTAGCATGGCAAAGGCAGCCACGCCAAAACGTCCTACGCGGGATGAGGTTGAACTAGAGGACTTGGGTAATCAGCTTGTAGAGGCAAAAGAAGACGGGGACGAAAGAGTTTTATCCGTCTGGGGAATGGCAGATAAAGTTCGTGGTCGGATAACAGTGCTTGATTCACGTACAAGGTTGGTCCATGTAGATGAAAACGGATCGATAAGAAAAATTCCCTTTTTGGATATCATGAAAGTAAGTTATGAGTAAAAAAATTAAAGGTATAGCACGGGTTTCCCTGTGATCATTAGGCAATGATGGTAATATGAGGTGATCATATGTGCGGACGGTTTACTGTGGTTTTTGATGCTGTAACGCTGCTCAGGCGATTTGAGCTGGAGGACATTCCATTCGATTGGCACGCGCGCTACAACGCGGCACCAGGACAACTAATTCCTGTCATTATCGATGATCGGGGAAGGCGTCGGCTAGGCCAGTTAAAATGGGGACTGGTACCTTTTTGGTCTCAGGATGAAAAGGTTGGTTATAAGATGATCAATGCAAAGTCAGAGACAATCCAGGAAAAGCCTTCTTTTAAAAATCTGTTTATCCGAAAACGATGTGTCATCCCGGCAGACGGATTCTACGAGTGGCAGCAACGCGAGTCAGGTAAGCAGCCGATGCGAATAATGCTGAAGACAGGCGAACCCTTCGCTTTTGCTGGCCTCTTCGATACCTGGACGAGTCCAGCGGGTGAAAAATTACACACATGTACGATCATCACCACGCAGCCAAACGCATTGGTCCAAGACATCCATAACCGAATGCCTGTTATATTGCGGCAGCAAGATGAGGCAATCTGGCTTGATCGTGAGCGCTATGACGCTGACCTTTTACAATCGTTGCTTGTGCCATACGACCCTGATCAGATGCGGGCCTATCCCGTGCCGCAGCTCGTCGGCAGCCCCAAAAATGATATTCCGGAGTGTATAAAAGAAATCGTGTAGTCCTGCTGAATCACCAGCAGGAATTTTTGTGTTTTTACAGAAAATTATATAAATATCATAAATTATGGAATTATTAGGGGGTTATTATGAAGCGATTTGTATCAGGGTTTGTAGCAGGGGCCATAGTATTTGCTTCATTTGGAGTGTTCGCAGCTTCGGTCCAAAAAATTGATGTAGTCACTCCGGTTTTAAAATTTATCGTTGACGGTACTGATAAAACACCTCAAGATAACAGCTTTTTGATGGGGGATAAGAAGGTCCCTGCCGTTTTTGTACATCAAGGAGTAACCTATATTCCGGCAGAAGTAGCTGGGCAATTGACTGGTAAGCCGATTATGGTTGACTTGCAAAATGAGAAACTGGTTGTTGGACAAGAGTCCCCTTTTTATCTTTCAGATATTAAACCATTTGGAGTGACTCAGGCAGTCTACGTTTTAAATAACGATCCGAACACCACTACTAGCAAGAGTAGTAAGGGAGGGATAAATGAAATACTTTTGACAAAACAAATGAAGATAGCCGGTGAACAATATAACAAAGGGATTGCAATAGGAGGTACTGGCGGCGTAGCCAAAGTAAACTTGGTGTATTACAATCTTGCCAAACAATATTCTGGCTTGGAATGCCTCATTGGCCTGGATGACAACTACAATAAAACTAAGATAAAAGCCTCTTTTGTTGGGGATGGAAAAGTTCTCTGGACAGGTGTCATTGAAAAAAATCAGACAGCAGTAAATGTTAAAGTAGACTTGTCAGGCATTGATAAGCTTGAGATTAAAACCGAACCCTTAGAGAGTGGTTACTCTGTAGCTGATATTGTGAACCCCGTTTTGCTTAAATAAAAATGGATCCACCCGCCTCCCTGTTTATAGAGGCGGGCTTCATTATTATAAGTAGACGTCCAGGTAATCAGAGGTATAAACAAACTGCTTTCCTCCGCCGATCATGAATCGTTTTAATTTCTCTCTAAACGATCGATCAGCAAGGGCCAGTTCCACAATAAATGCTTGTGCGCTGCCAAGAGACCTATTTCGCTTTGCTCGCCCGTTGAATATCGGATTTCGGAAATCGAGGTTATCTGCTACCTGGATCAGGTTGCCGTACATTACTCGCGAATGCGTTGAAATTACTCTCGGTAGTTCGACATGAGTCTCCCCTATATCCACGGACCCTTTCCCCTTCCAATGTTAATTTCAAATTGTTGTAAAATTGTCTTGTTACAGAAACATCATTCAGTACGCTGTACACTGAGAGGTCATGTCCATTGAGCTGGGTGAGGAGCTGCGTAGCATAAGTCCATTATCGATGGATGATGTCCCCACGCTTGATCGATCCATTCAGCGCTTTTTTGACTAACTTCTGATCGTCAAAGCTTACTTGCTTTCCTGTTCCCAGCTCTTCTGTATGCAGCCGTCCCCTACTCACTGACACTACCCGGTATCCTTCATTCGATGAGACCGGAGCAGATGGAGTGTATAAAGAATGGGCGATCGATAGAAGTACACCGAAGCTCAGAACAGCAAGCAGCCCCCACGACATTTTCGTAACGGTTCTTTCCAAATCCTCTGGTTCATCGTCGTCATCTTCCCAGTCCTCTTCTTCGTGATATACGGGTCGCCTCCGTTCTTCCCGATAGTACCTACGCTTCTTTCCCATCTCGATCACCTCACCTTATTCGTAAATGCACTGGTCGCCATTGATACGAGGCTTCACCCTAAATTGTGGCTCTTTATTGTGCAGACGCTGTACAAATTCGACGATATTAGGATTGTTGAGGCAAATTTTCACCAACTCGTTTGCCAGCGTTGTTGGCTGCATGCTGCATGAGATAGACAGTCTGGAAAGTTTCTTCTTTGTGTCTTCATCCAGGGTTAAGCCGATCCTTTTCCCGATTACACTCATGGGCTCACTCCTCACTTTCGAGTAACTTCGTGACCGTTCGACTCAGTCACTTTGTTACAAGAAATGCGATAGAACTTGTCCATTATGACGAATTTCTTCACGCACTGACGTATGAAATTATCCGTCTTTGTCCAACATAGTTACTGAGGTGAGAAGAATGTTTGGACTTGGAAAGTACAGAACGTCGTTTGGGAAGTGGCTGGATCGGCATAAAAAAACGTCGATGGAATTTTCGCAGGAATGCGGTGTGCACAGACAAACTATAGACAGCATGGCTGGCGACAAAGGATATGCGCCTCGCCAGACTACTATCGACAAGGTACTAAAAGCAGCCAAGAAGATCGATCCCGATGCTACATACGAAAAACTGTTCCCCCCGATGTAAAAAGCCCTCCTCATTAGAGAAGGGCTTTTGCGTGCAAACACTGCAAACCATTTTGCAAACCGCAATTAAGGAAAGACGCGGAATAGAATGGAATGTAAAACATCCATATATATCGCTAAACCAGTATTTTTAACTACCTTAATATTAGCGAAGGAATCTAACGGAATACAGCAAAAAAATGTTTTTCATTTTTTTAGCGTGTGTAATGGTTTTAGGAATTGGAGTGAGTTCCTACGGTAACGAATTAAGCCCAGCAGCGAATGATTCTGCGGAAAGCATTAATCGCTCGATTACCTCTCTTAATTACGACACGAAAAACGAGAATATCAACTACCGTATGCAAAATGGCACATCCTACACGTCAAACTGATGCTTCACCATCACGTGTTCTTAATCATTTTAATTATGGTAGGAAGCCTAGCATCCTTTCTTTGGGCATCCGAGCCAGAGGAAAATTTGCGCCAGACACAAGAAGAGAGGGTGTATAGGGCGGCGACTGTAATCTTCCATTAAGAGAAACGGTCGCGCTCGATGGCATGGTTAAAGTAAAAGTGTTTCTAATTTGTTTGTCGGTGTTGATTATAGTTACTTCCGCTCTCGGAGCATATCATCTGTATGCGATGGAGCGCGCTATTGCTCGAAGTATCTATGCAGATATTCTCGATGACATGCAGGATATCGGCTACCTGGAGCCTTCTTTGGCTGACTATTATGTAGGGAGAATGGAAGAGCTGGGCTGGGACGTCAGTGTGGATGTGTTCGCGGGGAGCGGGCCGCGTGTAGAGAATGAGCGAGCGCGGAAGGAACGACAGGAATCAGTGACGCTTACATTAAAGGTCACTCCTTCAAGAGTGGCACAATGGCTTCATCGCTTTGCAGAAGGAGAGGTTTCATTTTCATTTGCCGGAAGCCGTCCCTCTGAATATTTTGATCCGAGGTGGTAGTGTGTGAATAAAATGATTACCATCTTGGTACTCCTAGCACTGGTATTGCCTTTGACGGTGAATCTTCTTTTTACTGGTCCTGATAATTTATTGTCCGCGTGCACCCGTTTTTTCGGTGAGCTACTCACTAGTGTAACGCGATTTGGTACGAGCTGATGGGGCAATTAATTGCAGTTATTCTCAACGTGATGGTTCTTCTGCTGGTACCGTTAGGGATCTTGCAAGTCCATACAGTGGTTCAGACACGTAACGAGCTGCTAGAGGTGAGTGCTGCTGCTACGAAATATGTTAGCAATCATGGCGGTATGAATGAAGTACGTGTGCAGCAAGAGGTACGAGCATTTATTTCTCGTGAGCTGGCAGAAAAAAGATTGTCTCTCTCCGATCCGGAGCTGTCAGTGACTGTCACGCGTATACGCGCAGCTGATCCGATTCTTTGGAGCCATGAGGACGAGTTTGTGCTGCAAATGTCGATTCCCTTTCCACAGTTTACGAAGCTGATTCCGGTGCCCGCCAAGAATCTGCAGGTCATCCGGCAAGGGACGATTAATGTTATGGACTACGACTTATCATAATCGCTCCAGTTAGGAGGCTAACGATACGGGAATCAACGTCTTATCCATATCAGTCATCTTGTTCTTTTTGCTTGTCGGTATGTTTGTGGTGGATGCAGATGTAGCCATGCAAAAGAAAACAGAAGTAAAAATGCTGTTGGAGCTGGCGAACCACGATGCTAGCTTTGCAGTCGACCCTGTGCTGAAAACAGAAGGGGTAATTGATCTGATCGAAGACGAGGCTCTGCAACGCTTTGACAAACGGATGAAAGAAAATGGTGGCTACATACGTGAGCAACAGACGTTTGTGCCAGCAGCGAGTAGTGTGACCACAGATCCGATCCCCTTTACCCGATACTACGTAGATTTTCGTTCCTGGGAGCGCGATCTGCAATTGCGCTATCAATATAACGGAGAAAGGTTTGTCGTGGAGCAAGCGACACCGGGTGTACAGCGTCCAAAAGGAGGTCGCTTGCAGATTACGGTCGTAACGGAGCAAGGCACCGAGCTATGTCTCGCACCAAAAACCATGGTTGGTCCGTCCCATGTAATCGTTGCCTACGTAGACGAGCGACCGTTTCTCCCGTTGCTGCCAGCCCATGCTTTTCCTGTCGTTTCTGTCGAAGAAGTGAAAGATTAGTCAGACTTATTTACAAATTATGAATTTCTCTGTTACTATGTAAGAAAGTGCTTACCCAGCCTGCGATTGTGAGGAAGTCGCTCTCCGAACGTCCCGCATGGCCGGTCTTTTAAGCATAGTAAAAGTGGGGTTTTAGATTTGTTTGATAAAGATACCATTTATATTGTTGGCGATGCTCAATCTTCCTCCAACAATCCGATTACGCAGCAATTCAGTGCGTTTTTTATCGGGTTGGTTGTCGATACTTCCAACGACAAAATTGTAGAAGCAGCTTGCTCTGCGACTGTCCAGCTGACGTCAGATTTTGCCCGATCGATCTTTATCGGTCACTCCATCTATGCGTCGGATGAGATAGGGGAAGAGATTCGCTTACGGTATTTTGGATCTTCGCAAAAAACATTGATTGCTGCGTTTAAGGATGCACAAAAGAAGTACAAACAGGCCATTACCGCGAGAAGTAAAGCAGAAATCACAAAACAACCAACTTCATAGGCTGCTTTATTTATCCGTATGCACGGCATACACGTAAGTAAAACCCAGCAGGTGCCCGAGTCAACGAGCATTTGCTGGGTTTTTTGGATTAACTCGATTTCGCTTTAAAAAGGAGGAGAGTCCTTGCTATCTTTTGTCTTCCGCAGATTTATCTCCATGATCATTACGTTGTGGCTCATCATTACGCTTACGTTTTTCCTGATGCACGCGGTTCCGGGTTCTCCTTTTGAAAGAGAAGGGAAAGCACTCAATGCAGCTGTAGAGCAAAACCTCAATGCGTATTTCAACCTGGATAAGCCCTTGATGGTCCAGTACGGGCTCTATCTGCAAAAGCTGGTGCAGTTTGACTTAGGTCCATCCACTGCTAACAGCGCGGATACAGTGAACAAGATGATTGCCCGCGGATTCCCCGTTTCGTTTCAGCTTGGTGTCATTGCCGTCTTGTTTGCCATCTTCTCTGGTATCGGGCTCGGTGTGATTGCGGCACTGAGGCATAACCGTCTGATTGACTACGTAGCCATGATTATTGCCGTTATCGGTATCTCTATTCCTAGCTTTGTCATTGCTCCCTTGCTTATTAAATACTTGGCAGTGGAATGGAAGCTGCTGCCGACTGCTACCTGGGGTACCTGGCAGCACGTCATTATGCCGGCACTGGCCTTGGGATTTGGTCCGATCGCCATTATTGCTCGCCTGACTCGCACCAACATGCTGGAGGTGCTGACTCAGGAATATATCGAGACCGCTCGCGCGAAAGGGCTTTCACCAGCGACGATTATTTTGAAGCACGCGCTGCGCAATGCGATTTTGCCCGTTGTCACGCTGCTTGGCGCCTTGATCGCCAACGTTTTGACAGGAAGCTTTGTGATCGAGAAAATCTTTGCGATTCCCGGAATGGGTAAGTATTTTGTGGCTGGCATTATTAACCGTGACTACTCCGTGATTATGGGGACGACCGTCTTTTATAGTGCCCTCTTGATTTTCATGATGTTTGTCGTCGATGTGCTGTACGGCATCATCGATCCACGAATCAAGCTACATCGAAAGGAGAGCGAAGGATGATCGTTTCTGACGACTTGTTTATCCCTATGCGCAAAGACAACCTTAATTCGGAAGCGATTGTGCGACCTCAACTTACGTTTTGGCAGGAAGCATGGCTCCGTTTGCGAGGAAACAAGCTGGCCCTCATGGGATTGGTCATCATTATCGTGCTGGGTGTCATGGCGACGATCGGCCCTATGATTTCTGGACATGAATACGCCAAGCAATCAATTATTTCTAAAAATCAGGCACCTTCTGAGAAAAACTGGTTCGGTACCGATGAGTTCGGTCGTGATGTCTTTACCCGTGTCTGGTACGGAGCGCGTATTTCCCTGTTTGTTGGCTTCATGGCAGCTCTGATCGACTTTTTCATCGGTGTTCTGTATGGCGGAATTGCTGGCTATGTGGGCGGGCGAGTCGATAACATCATGATGCGCTTCGTCGACATTTTGTACGGACTTCCTTATTTGCTCGTCGTCATTTTGCTCATGGTTGTTATGGGTCCAGGGCTGGGAACGATTATCGTAGCCTTGAGTGCTACTGGCTGGATTGGTATGGCGCGTACCGTGCGCGGTCAAGTCTTGCAAATGAAAAGCTCCGAATACGTTTTGGCTGCGAAAACGATGGGGGCAAAGCCGTTCTACATCATTCGCAAGCATCTGCTTCCAAATACAATCGGTATCATCATCGTTTATGTGACCTTGTCCGTACCATCGGCAATCTTCTCAGAAGCGTTTCTGAGCTTCCTCGGCTTAGGTGTCCAGGCGCCTATGGCGAGCTGGGGGGTTATGGCCAATGATGGACTATCGACTATTTTATCCGGACATTGGTGGAGACTCTTTTTCCCGGCCTTCTTCATTTCCATGACGATGCTAGCGTTCAACGTGCTTGGTGATGGCTTGCGCGATGCATTCGATCCGAAGGCAAGGAGGTAAGCGACATGGATCATACAGAAAAATTGCTCGAAGTAAGCGGGCTGCGTGTCGTCTTTAAAACGCATGGCGGCGAAGTGAACGCAGTTCGGGATGTAAGCTTTAGCTTAAACAAAGGTGAGACGCTGGCGATTGTGGGTGAGTCCGGCTGCGGGAAAAGCGTAACGGCTCGCAGCGTGATGCGGTTGATCCCTGAGCATATCGGAAAAATCGCGGGTGGCAGCATCCTATTCAAAGGACAGGACCTCGCGAAGCTGCCGGAAAAAGAAATGCGTGAGATGCGCGGCAAAGAAATCTCCATGATTTTTCAGGATGCGATGACCTCGCTCAATCCGACGATCTCGATTGGTGAGCAGATTATGGAAGGAATTATCCGCCATCAAAAGGTCGCTAAAAGCGAGGCGCGCAGGCAAGCGATCGAAATCCTGCAATTAGTAGGGATCGCCAACCCGGAGAGCCGTCTCAAGCAATATCTGCATCAGTTTAGTGGAGGGATGCGCCAGCGTATTATGATCGCGATTGCGCTCGTCTGTAAACCATCCATTTTGATTGCCGATGAGCCAACGACTGCTTTGGACGTTACGATTCAGGCGCAAATCATTGATTTGTTTAAAAGTATTCAGCAAAAGACAGGCGTTTCGATCATCATCATCACGCATGATTTGGGCGTAGTCGCCAAGATTGCGGATCGGGTAAATGTTATGTATGCAGGGAAGGTAGTAGAGTCTGGTCCAGTGCGCGACATTTTCTACAATCCACAGCATCCGTATACAAAAGGCTTGCTCGCTTCCATGCCAAGACTCGATGCTGATCGTGAAATACCGCTTAGCCCGATTCCGGGTACGCCGCCTGATCTGTTTGCTCCACCAATTGGCTGCGCTTTTGCTGCACGCTGTGATTACGCTTTGGAAGTATGTCGCAATTATCAGCCTGCGGAGTCACATCTGCACAGTAAGCACTCCGTTTCCTGTTGGCTGCAAGATCCGAGGGCAAAAAAGATGCTGGCTGCTATGCAGGCACCGACGGGCACGTAGCAGAGTGGTTTTTAGGGAAGATGCCTGATCTGACCCAAGGTAGTTATCTGCTTCTTATCGTGTAAAAGAGGTTGTCGTCCAACGGCGCTATCCTTTTACGACATAAATAAAAAAGTATAAGGGGGAAGAAACAGTGAAAAAATTATCAACCGTCCTGCTCTCCGCTTCACTGGCTGTTTCCATGTTTGTGGCTGGCTGTTCGGGTCAACCGGCAGCGAACAATCAATCAGCGCCACCAGCAGAGAACAATCAGCCGAATGGGGCAACACCAGGGGATCAAGCAGCCAAGCTCCTGCTTCTGAACAACATCAAGGAGCCTACTTCTCTCGATCCACCGATTGGTTTTGATGAACCGTCCTACAACATCTTGAACAACCTGATGGAGGGCTTGACTCGTCTGGATGAGAATCAAAAGATTCAACCAGCGGCAGCTAGTGAATGGAAAGTTTCCGAGGATGGCAAAACATATACCTTTACCTTGCGCGACAGCAAATGGAGCAATGGTGATCCTGTAACCGCTCAAGACTTTGAATACGCATGGAAGCGCATGCTCGATCCAGCTCTGGCATCTCCAGCATCCTTCCTCGCTTATATCATTGAAGGTGCAGAAGCCTACAACAGCGGCAAAGGCAAAGTGGAAGACGTAAAAGTAAAAGCGTTGGACGACAAAACCTTGGAAGTAGTACTGGCGCAGCCTGCGTCCTGGACACTCCTCTTGGCATCCAACCCAGCCTTCTTCCCTGTACATAAAGCGACAGGCGAAAAAGATCCGAAGTGGGCTGCTGAGGCGGCTACATTCGTTGGGAACGGACCATTCAAGCTGACTGAGTGGGCACATGACAGCGAATTGAAAATGATGAAAAACGAGAACTATTGGGATGCGGCAAACGTAACATTGGCCGGTGCCGTTTGGAAAATGATTGATGATGAGAATACCGAGTATCAAATGTTTACAAACGAAGAGCTGCACAGAACGACAACCGTTCCAGCGGATATGGCTGACCAGCTGTTCAAAGAAGGCAAGGTTTACGTTAAAGATGGAGCAGGTACAGAGTTTTACCGTTTCAACGTAACCAAAGAGCCATTTGATAACGCCAACATCCGTAAAGCCTTCAGCTTGGCGATTGACCGTCAAACATTGGTTGACCTCGTTCTGATGCGTCAACAAAAGCCGGGAACAGGATTCGTTTCCTACGGCTTGCCAGATGCAAACGGTTCGGGCGACTTCCGTCAAGTAGGCGGAGATTTGGTGAATTTCGATGCAGCAGAAGCGAAAAAGCTGCTGGAGCAAGGTATGAAAGAAAAAGGCTACACGCAGCTGCCTGAGGTTACTCTCACGTACCGTAGCGGAACAGCCAACGAAAAAACAGCGCAAGCGGCTCAAGAAATGTGGAAGCAAAACCTGGGTGTAGATGTGAAGCTGCAAAAAGTAGAAGGAAAAGTACTGACTGATATGCAAAAGCAATTGCAGTACCAAATTGCACGTTCTTCCTGGTTGCCTGACTTTGGAGACGCGATCAACTTCCTCGACATTTTCCAATCGAAGAGCGGTAGCAACCGGACTGGTTGGAGCAATGCGGAGTACGACAAGCTGATCGAAGGTGCTTACAAAGAGCCAGATGATGCAAAACGTCTGCAAATGCTGCATGACGCAGAGAAAATTTTGGTGAGCGATGCTCCAGTCGCACCACTCTACTTCTATAACACGTCTCTTCTCACTAGCGACAAAGTGAGCGGAATCGTTAGCTCTTCTCTCAGCTACACAGACCTGAGAAAAGCTGTTGTGAAGTAAAAACAGTTTGCCGGGAGAAGTCATTTCAGGCGGATGGAATGACTCTCCCCCCTTTTTTGCTGATTGTTTTAATAGTGCTATAATTTAGTATGTCATTACAGAAAAAATACAGACAAAGAGACCACAAGTGCTAGAGAAGATGGAGGAAAACATGATTATTCAAGCCATCGAAGTAAAACGAATTTCTGTTCCTTTGAAAAAACCTTTTAAAACAGCTTTGCGTACGGTGCACAATCTGGAATCAGTATTGGTCAAAATCACTTGCGACAATGGCATGGTAGGCTGGGGGGAGGCTTCAGCTACGGTCGTTATTACGGGTGACAGCATCGAAAGCATCGAATCGGCCATCCTCAATACGATGAAGCCGCAGCTCATCGGCTTGAATCTGGTAGCTTATGAGCGAGTTTTCCAAACCTTGCATCAATCCATGGTAGGGAATACAAGTGCCAAGGCTGCTGTAGATATTGCCCTTTATGACCTTATTTCGCAACGTGCAGGAATGCCTTTGTACCAATTCCTCGGTGGATATCGCGACCAGCTGGAAACCGATTATACGGTCAGTGTGAACTCACCGAAGGAAATGGGAGAGGACGCAGCGGCGTATTTGAAAGAGGGCTTTAACGTTCTGAAGATCAAGGTAGGTAAAGACAATATCGAGGATGATATTTTGCGCATCCAGGAAATTCGCAAATCTGTCGGCAATCAGGTGAAGATTCGTCTTGATGCCAACCAGGGATGGAATGTAAAAGAAGCGGTTCAGTCCATTCGCAAAATGGAGGACATGGGTCTTGGCATCGAACTGATTGAACAACCTGTAAAAGCGCATGATCTGGAAGGCTTGAAGCGGGTAACGGATTCGGTCGATACGCCGATCATGGCTGACGAGAGTGTATTTTCGCCGGCTCAGGCGCTGCAGGTTCTTCAAAACCGAGCGGCTGACATGATTAATATCAAGCTGATGAAAGCGGGCGGCATTTTCAAAGCTCAATTGATCAACCAAATGGCTGAGGAGCACGGTATTCCATGCATGGTTGGCAGCATGATCGAATCCCGTCTGGCGGTATCGGCAGCGGCGCATTTTGCAGCCAGCAAGAAAAACATCACTCGTTTTGACTTTGACGCGCCATTGATGCTTCTGCATGATGGGATCGACGGCGGTGTGGCATACGAGGGACGCTTGATGAAGATGCAAGAGGAGCCAGGACTTGGCTTGCGCTCTGTCAGCTTATGGGAGGGAGGAAATTAATTATGAAATCAGCAATTGTTTCTGTCTCGGTAGCGACTGTGTGGACCAAACCGGAATCTCCGCGTGACATTGACCAGTTAGCTCTGGGTACACCAGTAGATGCACGCAGCTGGCTTGCCTCGCTCACGATTGATGAAAAGCTCGGATTTTATGATAACAATGCGATCCAGACTCAGGCGCTGTACGGTACACGCGTAGAGGCGGTCGAGGAGCAGGGGGAGTGGTCACATGTACTAATTCCCGACCAGACCAGTGGCAAAAATGAAAAAGGCTATCCAGGCTGGATTCCATCTCGTCAGCTCGCTCCGTGGTCTCCTGCCTTTGACGTAAGCGATGGTCAAAAGCTGGCGATGGTAACAGCGGCATTTACCCATTTGCACAGCACAGAAAAAGAGTCGGGGATGGAGCTTGCCTTTTTGACCAGACTGCCTCTAGTAGAAGAAACAGAGGAATGGGTAACAGTAGCGACACCTGATGGAACAGGACTCTTGCGAAAAGAAGATGTGCGGATCGTGAAAGTCAGTGAGCCAGTGGTGCTGACCGGAAATCGCGGAGAAACCATAGTAGAAACGGGCAAACGATTCCTGAACCTGCACTATTTGTGGGGAGGCATGTCCTCCTATGGATATGATTGCTCGGGCTTTGCCTACAACATGCACCGTTCCGTAGGTATTCAAATTCCAAGAGATGCCTCGGATCAGGCTAGAGCAGGGCAATTGGTAGAAAAAGAAGATTTGCTTCCAGGCGATTTGCTATTTTTCGCGTATGAAGAAGGAAAAGGAAGAGTCCATCACGTGGGCATTTATATGGGAAATGGAGAAATGATTCATTCGCCAGATTCCCGCAGTGCCATTGAGATCGTCAAGCTGGATGGCTACAAGCTGGAAAAGGAACATTCTGTCTCCAGACGATACTGGTAAATGGATAATGGGGGAGGAATGGCCAGATGGAAAGAAAGAAACTGGTCCAGGTTAAGAACCTGACAAAAACCTTTACGTTGGAAAAAGGGCTCTCACTAAAAGCAGCGGACAATATCTCCTTTGAGATTTATGAAGGAGAGACATTTGGACTGGTAGGGGAATCTGGCTGCGGAAAATCAACGACAGGACGCACGATCATCGGTCTGTATCAGCCGACTTCGGGCGAGGTCTTGTTCGATGGGCAAAACGTTCATAAAGCTTCAGGTGGTGAACGAGGCAAAATTACCCGCAACATGCAGATGATTTTTCAGGACCCCTACGCGTCCTTGAACCCGCGAATGAACATTTCCGAGATTATTTCGGAAGGTCTGAATCTTAATGGCCTATACAAGGGTAAAGAGCGGATGCAGCGAGTAGTCGAGCTATTGGAAATGGTCGGCTTGCAAAAGGAGCATGCGAACCGTTTTCCCCACGAGTTCAGTGGGGGGCAGCGACAACGTATCGGCATCGCACGGGCGCTGGCCGTCAATCCACGCTTCATCATCGCAGATGAGCCGATTTCTGCACTGGACGTTTCCGTTCAGGCACAGGTCGTCAATTTGATGAAAACCTTGCAGCGCGAGCAAAACCTCACGTATTTGTTTATCGCGCATGACTTGGCAATGGTAAAGCATATCAGTGATCGCATCGGCGTGATGTATCTGGGCAACATGGTAGAGATGACAGCGAGTGAAAAGCTTTACGAATCCCCCAAGCATCCTTATACGCAGGCGCTGTTATCCGCAATTCCTGTTCCAGACCCGGATCTGGAGAAGAGTCGTGAGCGAAGCATTATCGAAGGCGACGTGCCGAGCCCGATTAATCCGCCGAGCGGGTGTGTTTTCCGCACACGTTGTCCTGTAGCAAAGGAAGTATGTGCAACTCAAAAGCCTACATGGCAGGAAGTAGATTCCGGTCATTTTGTCGCCTGTCATCTGTATGAGTGATGGCGGCAAGCTGAATCGCACAACAGAAAATTCGACAAAGCTCTGACACCATCCCTGCCTGCTGGGGATGGTTTTTGTCGTGCAGATAGACCCTATATTAAGGAAGGGTTACCAGCAAAATCGGGTAGGAGAACTGTTAATATTCTGTAAACTGGCAGGAATCAAACAAGTTTTGTCGAAATACGGTTACAGTAAACCATTTCGTTACTCGCCTACCTTCATCGTGAGTCTTCCATTCCAGGAGAAGTGAGGGTTGCATATGACTTTGAGTACCTCCTCATTCCATTCTACTCCCCGGCGTTGGCGGGAAGTAGAAGCTCAGTTAGGAATTACCGTGCCCCGGTCGCTACGATCAGACACGTCTGCCTTGCTGTTTTTGGAAAGCGTCGCTGCAACACCCATGTTGGACAAAGAAGAAGAGCTAGCGTGCCTGGTCCGCTATCAAAAGGATGGCGATCTGGATGCGCGCGAAACTCTTGTGAGAGCCTATTTGCGCTATGTCGTCAGTACGGCTTTGAGACATCTGAAAAGAGGTATGCCATTCCTGGATTTGATCCAGGAGGGCACGATTGGTTTGTTTACCGCAATTGACAAGTTTGACGTGGGCCGTGGTGTTCGACTCTATCATTACTCGCATTGGTGGATATCCCAAGCGATTACGCGAGCGATCAACGACAAGGGGACTTTGATACGTATCCCTGTTCACATGCATGAACAGATTCGCCAGTACCAAAAACAAGTGTTACATCTTGTACAAGCACTAAACCGTACGCCAGATCGCCATGAGATTGCCGGACTGCTGGACATTCCATTGGAAAAGGTCGACGCGATTGAGCTCGCCTTGATGATGAAAATGGAGTCTATCGACGCAGAGCCAGATGACGATGCCTGGATGGCTGGGCATGACGATGAGTACCTCAGCTATGCGGAAATCATGGATGATGGTTTGTCATCCCTGGATGATTGGATCGAGAAAGTCGATTTACGCTCACAGATGCGCGCTGCTTTGGAACGATTGAGTCCGCGAGCGCAAGAGATCATTTCCATGCGATATGGTTTGTATGATGATCAGGTTTACACGTTGGAGGAAGTAGGCAAGATGTTTGGTCTTACCCGTGAGCGTATCCGCCAGATCGAGGCTACTACGATTGATCGGCTGCGTACACAAAAAGCTTCCCGAGTATTAAAAGAGTATTTAAAGTAACGATTACGACGCACCCCCTCTCAATTGCAGAGGGGGTTTTTTTGCGCGGATTGGCACGTAGGAATAGAAGTGTTTGGGAAGCGCGGGGGCAGAAGCGTAGCCACCGTTTGTTGTGGTACACTGTTACAAGCAGCTTCAGAATTTTTTCATGCCAAAAGGAGGATCGCTACATGAGCGATTATTTAATAAGAGCAACAGGCTTTAACGGACATGTCCGCGCTTTTGCGGCACGTACGACAGATATTGTAGAGGAAATCCGTCGACGTCACGATATGTGGAATACAGCAACTGCGGCAGCTGGCCGTACATTGACCGTGTCGTTAATGATGGGAGCTATGTTAAAAGGAAACGAAAGCATCAATGTCAAAGTTAAAGGGAATGGCCCAATCGGGCAGATCGTGGCAGAAGCCAATGCAGATGGCGAAGGGGTCGCTTATGTTACTGAGCCGCACATTCACTTTGAGCTCAATGACAAAGGCAAGCTGGATGTAGCACGTGCAGTGGGAACAGAAGGGTTCGTCTACGTGACCAAGGATCTTGGGTTGAAGGAGCCGTACCAAGGCAGCTCCCCGATCGTTTCTGGAGAAATCGGAGAGGACTTCACGTATTATTTCGTCACGTCCGAACAGACTCCATCCGCGGTCGGTGTAGGTGTGCTCGTAAACCCGGAGGATCGGTCGGTACTTGCTGCAGGCGGCTTTATTTTGCAGCTGATGCCTTTTACGCCAGATGAAGTGGTAGCACAGATTGAGGAGCGCTTGAGCCAATTGCCACAAGTATCGCGCATGATTGGAGAAGGGCTGACACCAGAAGAAATTTTGGCGAGAGTGTTAGATGAGCCGAAATATCTCAGTCGCACCGAAATCAAATTTCACTGTAAATGCTCGGAGGAAAAAGTGACCCAAGCACTCATCAGCTTGGGACGCGAGGAAATGCAAAGTATGATCGATGAGCAAGGTGAGGCAGAAGTACACTGCCATTTCTGTAATGAACGCTATTATTATGACGAAGCTGCGCTCATAGACATCTTGAAAGAAATGTAACATCATAAGTAAGCGTGGTTTGAGGGCGAGGAGAGGGTGGCATGACCAACGTCAAAGGGTTGTGGGCATTCATTGGAGCACTCGTTTTGCTGTTGCTTGCCGTGACATGGGGCTATTACCAGTCGTCCGGCAAGCTTCAGTCTGCCGCGGTTGTAGGAGACAAGACGATTAGTGAAGCAGCGTATGTAGCTGCACTCAAGCAAAAGTTCGGCAAAGAGGTGCTGGATGACATGATTAATCGTGAAGTCGTTTTTCAGGAAGCCAAGCGTTTAGGGATTACCGTTGATCAAAAGCAGCTGGATAAAGAAGTGGCTCAAATTAAAGAAAGCTATGGAAGTCAAACGGATAGTGAATTTGCGGAAGCACTGGTTAAGCAGGCGGGAACGAGTGTGGAAGCGTTGAAGCAGGAAATTACATATCAACTGTTGCTGCAAGCGCTTGCAACGAAAGACATTATCGTCAAGGACGATGAATTGCTGACGATTTACAACAACAACCCGGATCGCTACGCTAGGCCTATGCAGGTGCATCTGTATCAAATCGTAGTCGCATCACAGAAGGAAGCAGGACAAGTGTCGGCAGAGCTTTCGCAGGGAGCCAATTTTGAAACACTCGCCAAGGAACGCTCCATTGATAATTTGACGGCTTCCAATGGAGGAGACATGGGGTGGATTTCGCTAAACGCTTCCCGCTTGCCGGATGAGGCAAAAACGGTAATCGCTGATTTGGGAACGAATAAAAACAGCGCTGTCGTAAAAGTCGGAGATCAATATGCGATCTACCGCATCGCAGAAAAAAGGGATGCCGAGAAGCGATCCTTTGAGGAGATCAAAGAGGAGCTGCGGCGCGAGGTGGCCTATGCACAGGTAGAGTCCCTGGATACCATTCTGGAGCAGCTGCGAAAGTCAGTAGGTGTTCAGATTTCTGGGCAAATGCCTCATTGACCAAATGGGCAACCGTTGATATAATTAAAACTATAAATCCTAGCGTTTTACTCGGCTATTAAAAATGAGGGGGCAGGACATATGCGCGTGGCTAATTCCATTACTGATTTGATTGGATACACACCATTAGTGAAGCTGAACCGTGTTGTCACCGAAGATAGTGCAGACATTTATTTGAAGCTGGAGTTTTTCAACCCAGGAAGCAGTGTAAAAGACCGTATCGCACTCGCCATGATCGAGGCAGCAGAAGCAGATGGAAGTCTAAAACCCGGTGATACAATTATTGAACCTACGAGCGGAAATACCGGGATTGGTCTTGCTATGGTTGCGGCTGCAAAAGGCTACAAATCGATTTTGGTTATGCCAGAGACGATGAGTATTGAGCGTCGCAATCTGTTGCGTGCATATGGAGCACAGCTGGTTCTGACACCAGGAGCAGAGGGCATGGGTGGTGCGATTCGCAAAGCCGAAGAGCTGGCGAAAGAAGACAGCACCTATTTCATTCCACAACAGTTTAATAACCTCGCCAATCCTGCGATTCACCGTGAAACGACTGCGCGTGAGCTGCTGGAGCAAGCACAAGAAATCGGCGGTGTAGATGCGTTTATTTCTGGGATCGGAACCGGTGGAACAATTACAGGTGTAGGTCAAGTGCTGCGCGAGCAATACCCGAATGTACACATCGTAGCAGTAGAGCCTGCGGCTTCCCCTGTACTCTCTGGCGGAAAACCAGGACCACATAAAATTCAAGGGATCGGAGCGGGCTTCGTTCCGCAAATTCTGGATACGGGTGTCTACGATGAAATTATCAAGGTAGAGAACGAGGATGCTTTTGAAACAGCTCGTCGCGTTGCTCGTACGGAAGGCATCTTGGGCGGTATCTCCTCTGGAGCAGCCATTCATGCTGCATTGCAAGTAGCGGCTAAGCTCGGGAAGGGCAAAAAGGTCATCGCGATCATTCCATCCAATGGCGAACGCTACCTGTCCACTCCGCTCTATCAATTCGAAGACTAATTGGCAAAAAGTTACGAGACCACGGTGTGCCTTTTTATGCACCGTGGTCTTTTCATTCATATAGGCCGCCTATATAATGAACGGATAATACTATGTAAAAGACCGGAGCGTGAACAGGAGTGCCATTCCCTAGTTATGCAGATTGCCAGAACTACGCCAATACCTTTTCGTTAATCCCGCTAGCTGTTCGTGGTAAATGGGCATCTCGTGTAGATCCATGGCAAGTATTGAAAGCTTTGCAGCCATCCCTGCAAGATGCTGTCCTGTTGGAAAGTGGACGAGCGGGCCGGTATACGTTTTTGGGCTATCAGCCAATCGCAACCTTGCGTAGTGGGCAGGGAGAAAACGTGGTCGTGTATGCTGACGGTCGTATAGAGAGCCTTTTGGCAGAAAATCCGCTGGATGCATTGCGGAGCCTTCTAGCCCGGTACAAATCACCCGTTATTCCAGAAATGCCTGATTTTTCTGGAGGCGCAGTAGGATACATGAGCTATGACATGAACCGGTTTTTTGAACCAACCCTGCCGCAGATGGCGACAGACGACTTACAGTTGCCTGACCTGTATGTTATGATGATGCAAGACCTTCTTGTCTTTGATCATGAGACACGAGAAATCATCTGTCTGACCCATTTGCCAGCTGATAGATTGACTGAAGAGACCTATCAGCAGACTGCAGAACGTATCGAAAAACGCTTGGATATGGTAACCTCACTAGCGATGGAAACGGATCACACCGATTGGGAAGCTCTGCGGAAAAGACCGTTATCACACGAGACTCCGGTAGAGGTATCGTTTGCCCAGGATCAGTTCGAAGCAGCCGTGCGCCGTGTGCAGGAGTACATCTCTCAAGGGGACGTTTTCCAGGTGAATCTGTCTGTGCGGCAGAGCAAGCCATTGCAGGTATCACCTCCTGAAGTGTATGAAGTCCTGCGCAAGCTGAATCCTTCTCCGTATATGGGTTACGTGAGCTTTCCTGAATTTCAGCTGGTCAGTGCTTCACCCGAGCTGTTGGTAAAGGTGAAGGGTGGCGAGGTGCATACGCGTCCGATTGCGGGTACCCGTCCACGCGGGCAAACAGATGCCCAGGACGAGGCTTTGGCACGTGAGCTGATCGATAATGAAAAGGAACGCGCCGAGCATGTTATGCTGGTTGATCTGGAACGAAATGACTTGGGGCGAGTTTGCCGCTTCGGCAGTGTCGAAGTAAGCGAATTTATGGTGGTGGAGAAATACTCCCACGTCATGCATATCGTCTCCCATGTCAAAGGAGAGCTTGCCGACGACAAGGATGCGTTTGACGCCGTAGCAGCAGCATTTCCTGGGGGAACGATTACAGGGGCGCCCAAAGTGCGCACGATGGAAATCATCGAAGAGCTGGAGCCAGTCAAGCGTGGTGTGTACACGGGGTCGATCGGTTGGTTTGGCTTCAATGGCGATGTAGAGGTTAACATCGCGATCCGAACCATGGTGGTAAAGGATGGCGTTGCCCATGTGCAGGCAGGGGCAGGTATCGTGATTGATTCGACGCCAGAGGCAGAGTATCGTGAGTCATTGAAAAAGGCTGAAGCGTTATGGAAAGCACTTGAGCTTTGTGAGCAGAGTATGAGTAAGAAGAGCCTAGAGGAGATGAGTTAGATGATTTTGATGATTGATAATTACGATTCGTTTACGTACAACCTGGTGCAATACGTGGGTGAGCTGGGAGAAGAGCTGCAGGTACATCGCAATGACAAAATCACGCTTGAGGAGATTGAGCGGCTGGCTCCGGACTATTTGATGATCTCGCCTGGACCATGCACGCCAAACGAGGCAGGAATCAGCATGGACGCGATTCGTCATTTTGCCGGAAAAATTCCGATTATGGGAGTTTGCCTGGGACATCAGTCCATTGGTCAAGTATTTGGTGGCAAAGTCATTCGTGCAGAGCGCTTGATGCATGGTAAGACCTCCGAAGTTCTGCATGATGGAAAAACGATTTTCCAAGGGATTCCGTCTCCGTTTACGGCAGCACGCTATCACTCCCTGATTGTCGAGGAAGCTTCGATGCCGAGTGTATTGGAAGTAACGGCGCGAACAGCTGAAGGCGAGATCATGGCAGTTCGTCACCGTGAATACCCGATTGAGGGCGTTCAGTTCCATCCGGAATCGATCATTACCCAGCATGGCAAGCAGCTGCTGAAAAACTTCCTGACCACCTACGCGCGTCATACGACAGGATAACGAATAGATGATAGATACCGCCTTTTACAGGGCGGTATTTTTGTTATACCGTTTTGTTTACACACTCTTTATATAGGATTAATCCAGCCTAGATATAACGCTCGTACAATTAGAGGAAAGCAGCAGAAAAAAGGAGCGATATGGGAATGGATGTAAATCGTCGTCAGTTTTTAACTTATCTAGGAGCAGGTACAGCGGCACTGGCTTCAGTAGCTACCGGAATCCCTGCACTGGCAGCAGGTAGCGCTCTCTCAGGAAAAACAGCTGATCACCTGTTTGGACTGGATACGAAAAAGCATAATTTCAATCCGAAATTTAAAGAAATTCATCCAACGACGAAAGATGATGTGGTCCTTCCAGAAGGCTTCAAATACGATGTAGTTGCATCTTATGGCGATAAAATTAACGCAGCGGGTGATACCTTTGGTTTTAACAACGATTTCACCTGTTTTCTGCCGATCGACGGGAACCCAAATCACGGCCTCTTGTGGGTGAATCACGAATATTTGGGTGAGTTGGAATATTACGTCACTGGCTATGACACGCTGAATGCAAACCCGGACGATAACAAACGCACACCTGCACAAATTGAGAAATATTTGTACGCTTTGGGTGGCTCCATTATCGAAATTAAAAAAGAAAACGGCAGCTGGAAGCTCGTAAGCGATTCCAAATATGGTCGTCGTGTGAGTGGTTTAACGAAGCATGCTTTGACTGGACCTGCAGCATCTGTCGGCAAAGAAGTAATTGGTACGTTTGCAAACTGCTCTGGCGGGGTTACGTTCTGGAACACCGTTCTGTCCTGTGAAGAGAACTACATGGATGTAGTGGGCGATTGCAAGCTGCCGGATGCGAATCATTACGGCTGGGTAATTGAGGTAGATCCATTCGATCCGAAATCCACACCAAAAAAGCATACTGCACTGGGACGCTTCTCACATGAAAACACAGCTATGGTACTCGCACCAACCGGTCAGCTCGTTGTTTATATGGGTGATGATGCCAAAGACCAATACGTGTACAAATACGTGTCAAAAGGCAAATTTGATCCAAAGGCCGGAAAAAATAACTCCAAGCTGCTGGAAGAGGGGACTCTGTTCGTTGCCAACTTTGGTAAAGGGAAATGGGTTGCTCTGGATTACACAACAAATGACGCTTTGAAAAAAGCTGTAAACGGTGAAGGTAAACCATTGTTTACTTCCCAAGCTGACGTATTGGTGAACTGCCGGGATGCTGCCAAAGCAGTAGGCGCAACACCGATGGACCGTCCTGAAGACCTGGAAGTTCATCCGATTGATGGCTCAATCTTTATCGCTCTGACGAACAACGACAAGCATGGCAATTTCTACGGTCAAATCGTTCGTCTGTTTGAAAATGACAACAATCACGCTGGTCTGGAGTTTACGTTTGAAATTTTTGCAGCAGGCGGTCCGCAAAGTGGCTTCGCTGCTCCTGACAATATGGCTTTTGACAGCGCAGGAAATCTGTGGGTAGTGACCGATATTTCTTCTTCCTCTACGAACACAGGCATTTTCAAGCCCTTTGGCAATAACGGTGTATTCTTTATCCCTACAACGGGAAATAGTAAAGGAATCGCTTCCCAATTCGCTTCTGGCCCAGTTGGCTCGGAAATGACGGGTCCTTGGTTTACTCCTGATGAAAAAACATTGTTCTTATCGGTTCAGCATCCAGGTGAAAACCTCAAGTCGTATGACAAACCGACCAGCCACTGGCCAAAAGGCGCAAGCTCAGTAGCTATGCCGAGTGTGATTGCCATCACTGGTTTCTAGGACAAGGAGTGTAGCAAAATATGTTATCCAGCATTGGAATTCCTGGTCTGATTTTGATCCTGATTATTGCTTTGGTCATCTTTGGACCAAGTAAACTGCCTGAGATCGGTCGCGCTTTTGGACGTACCCTGACAGAATTCAAATCAGCCGCCAAAGATTTGACCAAGGATGACGACGATGACAAGGACAAGCCTAAAAAGGAACCAGTCGTTGATCTATCCGTAACTAGCAGCGAGGATGCGCTGAAACGAGTCAACTAATCAGTTTGTGATGGAGGGCGGTGCGCTTTGAAACGCATCGCTTTTCCTTTTAGGCTTCTATCAGCTCACTCGGGGGGAAATCATGTGAATCAAGAAATGCCCTTTCTGGAGCATTTGACGGACCTGCGCCGCAGACTTTTGATTATTTTGTCGGCACTTGTAGTCAGTATGATAATTTGCTTTTTATTTGTCGATCACATTTATCAGGCACTCGCCAACCATTCGGGAGAAAAGCTGGCGATTCTCGGTCCGGGAGATATTTTGTCGATCTATATCAAATTGTCTGGAGTCGGTGCCTTGGCCTTGACGATTCCTGTAGCGGCTTATCAGGCATGGCGTTTTGTTGTTCCGGCACTGGAGGAGCGAGAGCGCAAAGTGGCTTTGATGTATATCCCTGCGCTGTTTCTTTTATTTCTTTTTGGGCTTTCGTTTGCTTATTTTGTTTTGTTTCCGATGATGTATCATTTTGTCCTCGGACTCTCGAACGGCAATTTTGAGCTGGTTATTACGGCGAACGATTACTTTACCTTTATGCTAAACCTGTGCCTGCCTTTTGGGCTCTTGTTTGAGCTGCCTGTTGTGGTTCTGTTTCTCAGTCATTTGGGTATATTAAACCCGCATCGACTGGCGAAAATGCGTAAGCCCGCTTATTTGGTGCTGTCGATCATCTCCATCACCATCACGCCACCAGATTTTTTGTCAGACGTCATGGTCATCGTGCCGTTGATCATTTTGTATGAAATTTCGATTTCCATCTCTCGTTTCATACACAGTAAACGCACTCGGGAAACTGCGCTATCATCCGAAAATATGGTATGATGCTCTCGACAATATTATCGGGAGCGAACCATACATGCACGTATATGTGAATGGAACCATTTGTCCTGCCCAAGAGGCGACAGTTTCTGTTTTAGACCACGGATTTTTATACGGGATCGGTTTGTTTGAAACCTTGCGTGTGTATGACCGCAAATTGTTTTTGTGGAATGAGCACTATGCCCGGCTGAGCTCCGGGCTTTTGGCGTTGCAAATTCGTCCTGCCTGGTCAAAGGACGAGTTGGAACAAGTAATTCTGCGTACGGTAGATGCCAACGACTTGCGTGATGCGTATGTGCGCTTGAGCGTGACAGCTGGCGCGGAGGGAGTTGGGTTGGTCACTGATGGTTACGAACAACCCTCTTTATTTGTGTTTGCCAAACCAGTTGCAGCATTAGCCGATCCACCTCAGTCCAAAAAGCTGCAGACACTATCCTTGGCCCGTCAGACAGCAGAAGGGCTGACGCGCTTCAAATCACACAACTACCTCAATAATGCTTTGGCCAAACAGGAAATTGGCGCAAAGCCTGATGTAGAGGGCTTGTTTTTGACGCATGACGGCTATTTGGCGGAAGGAATTGTGAGCAATCTGTTTTGGATAAAGGATGGGATCCTGTTTACCCCTTCTGTGGACACGGGCATTTTGGATGGAGTGACTCGCCAGCACGTCATGATGCTAGCCAAGCAATTATCCATCCCTATTGTCGAAGGACGATTCCAGCGGGAAGAATTGCTTCAGGCAGATGAAATCTTTGTAACGAATTCGGTCCAAGAGATCGTTCCGGCAAGCGAAATCGATGGTCACGCGGCCCTTTCTGTCTACGGAAAATTCACTCGTGAACTGCACCGCGCGTACCGTCATTCTATAGCGATGGAAGCGTAAATTATGGTATGCTACTAATCAACATGCTAAGACGGAAAAGGGAGTAAGGCTATGAAGTACAATCCATTCCGAATCCACGCGACTACACATGCGGAAGTGGTGTCGGAGCTGTCAAAAAGGGGCATTGCTTCTCCTGAATGCGAGCGATTAGCTGCTGACTGGGAAGCAGGCTTGATGATTCATGTACAGAATTTGTCTATGTCAGATGCCCTTCTTTTGCGGGAGGACATGCTGTCTGCCGGAGGAGAGGCTGTCATCTCGGCTGATCCTGTGAAGGAGGAGGCCGTTTATGTCCTTCTTCTTGCTGGGCAAAAGCAGCTGGAGCTGACACTACAGCGTGTTGTGGGCAAGTCGCCAGGATTGAGTGCTGCAGCGGCAGAGGTACGGGAGATTTTGGCTAGACCTGCACAGCTGCGCAATCGACGAGAATTGGTTTGTGGACGTCACGTATTGCCGCTTGGCGAGCGGACGTTGGTCATGGGGATATTGAATGTGACACCGGATTCCTTTTCAGACGGAGGACGCTTTGTTGATTTAGACCAGGCGTTGGCACAAGCCCGTGCCATGGTGGAGGCGGGCGCTGACATCATCGACATTGGCGGGGAGTCAACACGCCCAGGAGCGGAACCGGTAGATGAAGCACAGGAGCTTGACCGGGTATTGCCGATTATCCGTTTATTGTCCGAGGAGCTAGCCGTTCCGCTCTCGATTGATACGTATAAAGCGGCAGTCGCAGATCGGGCGCTAGCGGCAGGAGCGCACATTATCAATGATGTATGGGGAGCCAAGCGCGATCCGCAGATGGCTGGGGTTGCTGCTCGCCATGGTGTACCCATTATTTTGATGCATAATCGTACAAACACGGACTACCATGATTTCTTTGTAGATTATGTAAAGGATTTGCGAGAGTCGGTGCAGATCGCTTTGGATGCAGGTGTCAAACAAGAGCAGATTATTCTCGATCCGGGAATCGGGTTTGTGAAGTCTGTGGATCAGAATTTAGAAACGATGCGACGTCTCGATGATCTGGTTGCCTTGGGTTATCCCGTCTTGCTTGCTACCTCCCGAAAAAGAATGATCGGACATGTGCTTGACCTTCCTGTTGAAGAGCGAGTGGAAGGAACAGCAGCGACAGTCGCGCTTGGTGTGGCGAAAGGCTGTCACATGGTCCGGGTGCATGATGTAAAGGAAATGAAGCGCGTTACCAAGATGATGGACGCAATGTTAAAGGGGGGCATTCCCGTTGGATAAAATCTTCTTCAGCGGTATGTCATTTTATGGTTTCCACGGGGTGTATGGTGCAGAAGCAGAGCTGGGACAACGTTTTATGGTCGATCTCGAGCTGTCCATCGATTTATCTCGCGCGGGGGCAAGTGACGATCTACATGATACAGTGAATTACGCAGAGATTTTTACCTGTGTGCAAAGGGTTGTAGAGGGTGAACGCTACAACCTTGTGGAAAGGCTGACCACAGAAGTTGCTCAGCAGCTGCTCACGCAGTTTCCACTGGTCGAAGTAAAAGTGAAGGTAACCAAGCCGAATCCACCTATCAAGGGTCACTATGAAGGTGTAGCGATCGAGATGATACGCAAAAGAGAGGATTTTGCTTTATGACAGTCTGTGCGTATATCGCTCTTGGTTCCAATCTGGGAGATCGTGCCGAGACTCTACGCCAGGCGTTGAAAAAACTAAACGATCAACCAGGCATCCGCATCCTACGGGTTTCCTCTGTTTACGAAACGGAGCCTTTTGGTAACGTGGAGCAGGAGGCTTTTCTGAATATGGCTATTGCTATTGAAACCTCTCTGTCTCCAGATGAGCTGCTACATACAGCTCTGGCGGTGGAGCGGGAGCTTGGTCGTGTGCGCACGATTCGTTGGGGACCGCGTACGATTGATATTGATCTGTTATTGTACGGTCAGTCCCGCATATCAGAGGAGCATCTCGTAATCCCGCATCCAGGCATCAGCCAGCGGGCATTTGTGCTGGTACCATTGCGCGATGTATGGGAGGGCGGGGCTCTGCCTGAGTACAACCATACGATTGAACACTATCTTTCTTTATTGGTCGAGGATCACAAGGGGGTACGTGAGTGGGGAACAGTCAATTGGGAAATCGAATCAGATCGTTCCGAAAGCTAAAAGGGTATACACAACAGTCCTTTTCGGAAAAGATGGGTGTGTCACTGTCTTTTGTCGGTTCACTTGAACGTGGAACCAGAATGCCTACCGAACCTGTGTTACGCAAGATCGCCAGCACTTTACAGGTCGACTACGACGAATTATGTGCTATAAATAAATAATGACTTTTGGAAAGGTCTGTCCTCTCCAAGAACCCGCTTGTATAACGGGAAAAAGGAGGTCTATATAGATGAAAATTGGAAATGTTGAGTTAAAAAATAACGTGGTACTTGCGCCTATGGCCGGAGTATGTAATCCAGCCTTTCGTCTGATTGCCAAGGAGTTTGGCACAGGACTGGTATGTGCGGAAATGGTTAGTGATAAGGCCATCATGCACGGAAATAAAAAGACACTGGATATGCTTTTTGTCGATGAGCGCGAAAAACCGCTGAGCTTGCAGATTTTTGGTGGCGACAAGGAAACGTTAGTCGGCGCGGCGAAATATGTAGACCAGAATACGAATGCGGATATCATTGATATCAACATGGGCTGTCCTGTTCCAAAAATTACGAGCTGTGATGCAGGGGCGCGTTTGCTGCTGGATCCGGATAAAATTTATGAAGTAGTCTCTGCAGTTGTTGACGCAGTGGATAAGCCGGTCACAGTGAAAATGAGACTGGGCTGGGACGAGGAGCACTTGTATGTCCTCGATAATGCTCGCGCGGTAGAACGTGCAGGTGGCAGTGCGATTGCTGTACACGGACGTACTCGTGTCCAAATGTACAAAGGTCATGCAGACTGGAGCTGGATCGGTAAAGTCAAAGAAGCTGTTTCCATTCCGGTAATTGGTAACGGCGATGTTGCTACACCAGAAGATGCCCGCCGCATGCTGGATACAACCGGCTGCGACGGAGTTATGATTGGACGCGCAGCACTAGGAAATCCGTGGATGCTGTATCGCACCATTCAGTATTTGACGACTGGTGAGCTAGTTTCAGAACCATCCGTTCGCGAAAAAATGGAAATCTGTCTTCTGCATGCGGAGCGCTTGATTGCATTAAAAGGGCCACGAGTAGGTGTTCTTGAAATGCGCAAGCATGCAGCCTGGTATTTAAAGGGACTGCGAGGCGCTACCCAGACGAAGAATTTGGTAAATGCTGTCGAAACCGAAGAGGAGCTTCGTCGCACGCTGTTAGACTATGTCGACTGGGTAGAAAACTACGCAGATGACAGTGAAGAACCCGTGGAAACCGCACAGAACGAGGCGGTTAGCTACTAGATTTGGATACGCATTCCAGACATTGACAAGGGTTCCTTCATATCCTATAATACTCCGTAATATTGGGAGTCAAGCTGCCAGTCCATCCTGGCAGCTTTACCTTTGATCCTCACAACTATTGTGCTTTGGCTGTATATTGTATAGAACAACTACATATAATCCTTTGTACTTTACCCAGTACAAATGGAATCATTTTTTTAAAACGGGGGAATTGAATCATGTCTGAAAAAGAAGTCATCCTTACACCAGAAGGTTTAACGAGACTCGAACAAGAGCTCGAAGATTTGAAAACGGTTAAACGCAAGGAAGTAGCAGCTCGAATTAAAGAAGCGATCAGCTTTGGTGATATTAGCGAGAACTCTGAGTACGAAGAAGCAAAAAATGAGCAAGCGTTCATTGAAGGCCGTATTCTGACTCTCGAAAAAATGCTCCGCAATGCTCGTATCATCACCAATGATGATGTAGACACCGGAGTTGTAAGTGTAGGCTCCAGAGTTCGTCTGAAAGATCTGGAGTTCGGAGATGTGGTTGATTACACGATCGTAGGATCTGCAGAATCCGATCCAATGAACAACAAAATCTCCAACGAGTCACCTGTAGGTCAAGCGCTTTTGGGTAAAGCAAAAGGCGCAGTTGTTGATGTAAACGTTCCAGCGGGTACTATCCAGTATGAGATTCTTGACATTAACTTGTAAGTAGTAGCCTAGTGGCGTACCTTTTAAAAAGGTACGCCGCATCGCTATTTATTCGCATTGTACAATGTTGCTAAAGCAGGTATTTTTTAGAGGAGTGAATACAATGTCTAACGAGCAAGATTTGCAACAAGAAGAACAGCAGCAAGAAGGGCTTCACGAGCTGCTGCAAGTGCGTCATGATAAAATGAACCAAATTCGCGAGTGGGGCTTTGATCCATTCGGGAAAAAATTCGAGCAGACTCACCATGCTGCTGATATTGTGAAAGCTTTTGCTGATAAGTCCAAAGAAGAGTTGGAAGCAGAAGAAAACGTGGTCACGATCGCTGGCCGTTTGATGGCTAAGCGTGCAATGGGGAAAGCGAGCTTTGCACAGCTTTTGGACCGCTCTGGTCAAATCCAGATTTATGTGCGCCAGGATACGATTGGTGAGGATACGCACAAAGTGTTTGAGTTGAGCGACATCGGAGACCTTCTTGGTGTTCAAGGTGTTGTATTCAAAACGAAAACGGGCGAGCTCAGTGTAAAAGCAAAAGAATTAACGTACCTGACGAAGTCTCTGCGTCCGTTGCCAGAAAAATATCATGGATTAAAAGATATTGAAACGCGCTATCGCAAGCGCTATGTAGATTTGATCGTCAACCCGGAGGTTCGCGATACATTCATTACGCGCAGCCGTATTTTGACTTCGATGCGCCGTTATTTGGACAACCTTGGCTATCTTGAGGTTGAAACGCCTACACTCCATGCAATCGCTGGTGGGGCATCTGCTCGTCCGTTTATTACGCATCACAATGCGTTGGACATGCAGTTGTATATGCGTATTGCCATTGAGCTGCATCTGAAACGTCTGATTGTTGGCGGTCTGGAAAAGGTATATGAGATTGGCCGTGTTTATCGTAACGAAGGGATCTCCACACGACACAATCCTGAGTTTACGATGATCGAGCTGTATGAGGCTTATGCGGACTATCAGGACATCATGACGCTGACAGAAGAGCTGATTGCCCATATCGCACAAGAAGTTCTGGGTACGATGAAAATTCAGTACCAAGGCAATGAAATCGATCTGACACCAAAATGGCGCCGTGTTCATATGGTTGATTTGATCAAGGACGAGCTTGGCGTTGATTTCTGGAAGGAAATGAGCGATGACGAAGCTCGCGCTCTGGCAAAAGAGCATGGGGTTTCTGTAGAGCCTCATCATACCTTTGGTCACGTCGTCAACGAATTCTTTGAACAAAAGCTGGAAGATACGCTGATTCAGCCTACGTTTGTATACGGTCATCCAGTGGCAATTTCTCCATTGGCGAAAAAGAACGATCAAGACCCTCGTTTTACAGACCGTTTCGAGTTGTTTATCGTGGCGCGTGAACATGCGAATGCATTCACAGAGCTGAACGATCCGATTGATCAGCGCGAGCGCTTTGAGGCCCAGCTGCTGGAAAAAGAAGCAGGAAATGATGAAGCGCATGAAATGGATGACGATTTCATCGAGGCATTGGAATACGGTATGCCACCTACAGGTGGACTCGGGATCGGGATTGACCGCTTGGTGATGCTGTTGACCAACTCTCCATCTATTCGCGATGTCCTGTTGTTCCCGCATATGCGTGCGCGTGATTAATTTAAGAAAGCTAGCAATAATGGATAGCCGTCTGAATGAATTTCAGGCGGCTAATATTTTTTACTTGCACTAAAAACTTTTAGGTGGTATAGTAAGTCCTGTTCTTCTTTATTGCATACATCCATCACAACCGAATGAAAAATTAACACTTGCTTTTTTACTTGGTTATGTGATAGATTGATGAAGTCGCTGTTACACAGCTTTGAAAAAAGTTGTTGACACGACTTGGACAACCCGATATACTAAAGAGGTTGTTGCGAAAATGCTCTTTGAAAACTGAACAGCGAAAGCGTTAATGAGTCTATCATTAAATGATTTGCCAGCTTTGAACCAGTAACAAACTTTATTGGAGAGTTTGATCCTGGCTCAGGACGAACGCTGGCGGC
>NZ_BEXF01000037.1 GCF_002897295.1 Brevibacillus reuszeri | reverse complement strand
CTTTGTCCGACATGCTCCAGTCACCGCGTCAGTTTCCTTTCACGGGTAGTCGGCTGGTGATAGGCAAATGTTGGTATAGCCTAGCTGCTTAAGCAGCAATGCGATGCAGCCCGTCTGGGCGCACAAAGATTTCGTCAAACCGCCCTTTACGCAGCAATTCAGCAGGGAGCTGCTCAATTTTATTCGCTGTGGCAAAAACAAATACTGGACTTTTCTTCTCCTGCATCCATGTCAATAGCGTACCAAAAATTCGTGTTGCGATACCGCCATCTGACGCACTATGGCCAATACCCGAAAGAGCCTTTTCGATTTCATCAATCCAGACAATCGAAGGTGACACCGCCTCACACATCATCAGAGCGGAGCGCATGTTGGCTTCAGAGGAGCCGACAATTCCTGCAAAGACACGTCCCAAATCCAATCGCAGCAAAGGCATTTGCCATGCAGCAGCTACGCTTTTGGCACAAAGACTCTTTCCGCAACCGGGTACCCCTACAAGCATTACCCCTTTTGGCCACTGAATTCCAAACTCTCTCGCTTCGACTAAATAAGACGACTTTCGTTTGATCAGCCAGCGCTTCAGATTTTCTAAGCCACCGATTTGGTCGAGGCTTTGGGATTCCGTTGAGATATACTCCAAGATGCCCGATTTTCTGACGATCTGTTTCTTCTCTTCCAATATCGTGGAAACGTCATCCTCGGAGATGCCTCGATTCTTCACGAGTGCTTTTGCCAGACAATTTTCCACTTCAGATTGTGATAGCCCGACAGCAGCTCGAGCCAATGCTTCTATTACAGCTGGAGATTGATCAATTTTTATACCCGGATGCCCTTTATACGCATCCGTAAAGCTGAGAATAATTTGTTTTACCTCTTCCAAATCAGGCAAAGGCAAATCCAGAATCGTGATTTCTTTTTGAAGCTCAATTGGAATTTCTATGGTTGGGGAGATGACAATCGCATTAGATGGGTAACCTGTCCTGATTTTTTGGGCAAATTCCCTAAATCTTCGTATGGAATTTGCGTCTCGCAAATACGGATGCAAATCACACCAGATAAACAGCGTTGGCTCTTTAGCCAGATCTTCCGCCTGCTCTAAAGCGATACGAAAATCTGTGCTCTTTGGATCGAGCTCCTCGCCGTTCAAAACAAGTCCTTTTGTCACAGTCCACGTGATGATCCGCTTGTTTAGATTTGCACTAATCCCTTGAAAAACATCGAGAGCACGTTCCTCTTCGGCTGTAAAAATATAGAGTATGCTATATCGTGCGCGAATTAGATATTCTACTTCTTTAATGAATTCTTGCAGCATTCCTATGATCCCCCGCTTCTACAACATGCTTTGTACCAACGTCTTGATTTGAGCTGTAGGAAAGCCCGTTACATGTAATGAATTCTCCCTACCAACGAATTCTATTTTTCTTTCTGGCTGTAGCTCATCTGCTGTAATTCGAGCCGTTAGCAACACCAGTTTTTTGCCCTGCCAAATTTCATTCGAATGGTATTGGTATGGGCCGGCAATCGCCGCATCAAATTGTAGCAATGCTTTGCGCTTCCGATCGCACCGTAAAATCGAATCGACCGTATAGCCCGTATAGAGCAGAGCAGTTCCACCATGCGACTGGCGAAAAGCTTGCATCATGGCTACTAATGGCTCAGGCTGATCTAACGGCTCACCGCCAGATACCGTCACCCCGTCCACCGCTAATTTTCCAAGCTCTTCACCGAGTCGCTTTGGATCATAGTCGGTGCCATTTTGATTTTCTGGATGAGTATCCGGATTGAAGCAGCCTTTACAACCAATTGAGCATCCCTGCACCCAGAGAACAGCACGTACGCCCGGCCCATTTACACGGCTGTATGGACAAATGTCATGAACACGTAACCGAAGTGACATGGGACTCCCTTCCTCTTACAAGTCTATATGACGCCCATTGTACTTGTTTGATTGGACTTGGTTTCGATTTTCTCCCTCATGAATACTCTCAAAGTCCAGCTCGCGAATCGTAATTTGCTGGGGCTTTTCAAGCATTCTTGTCGCAGCAGGTCCCATCTGGTCGATATGGCGGCTATGCCTACTATCTCTTTCCATCGTCACTGGTTTGGAAAGCAGCGCTTCATCCAATGCGTGTAAGAAGTGAGTCATAAATTGCTCCGGGGAGTCTTGAAAGCTGCTACCGTCCATTTTTAATCGAACCACTTCATTTTGGGCTGTGCCAATTAAGAGCAATAATCCTTCCCCTTCTTTGCCGCTGCCTAGCAAGCCCAGCTTCTTAATGTCACGAAGACGGCACTCCACGCGAATTGCTTCTTGCTTGTCCTGTATAATTACACACACAAGAGCGTCTTGCTTTACCAGAAAAATCTTGTTACCGGGCTTCACGTTGCTCCAGCTTTCGAAGTCCTTGTACAAAGCCTTCACGATATCTTTTGAGGAAATGAATCCGAGCTCTTCCAGCTCAAATAGCGACGCATCGTCAATTTTGGTATGCAGGGTTATTCTTTTTTTGAACATGTATTGGAAAACGAGAATACCGATTATACCGGTTACGATTGCTTGGAGTGTGGCAATGTTCAGGAAAAGGCAAAGAACAACTAATCCGGCTACTCCAAACTGCGCATATGTAATGTATTTGATCTTTTGTTCTCCTGTTTTCCGAAAAAATCCGAAGCCTTTTCCTGGTTGATAGTCAGCCATTTCATTTTGGAGTGTCTTTTTAAACTTACTTAGTGCCCAGATGCAAGGAACCACCAACAATAAGCCAAGGAAAGTAATGATAAGCTTTTTCAGAAATATTCCCAAAATAGCAATAAGACCAAAGAAAATAATCGAATTCCATAAAGTTTTCATTTTCTTTCTAATTTCGTGTACGACTTCATCTTGAGGATTCATCCAAATGCAGCTCCTAGAATAACATTATCTATTTTTTTCCTAAACATATTATAGTTGAGACGGAAGAAACAGTAAACGACATGAAAAACCCTCATCCCGTTTTTAGATGAGGGCTTTCGAGTAATCGTATTCTCGTTTTACACTTCTGCTTTACGTTTCCGTCTCAGCTCATAACGCTCTTTGGCTTTTTCGTGCTGGAGCTTCTCTTCCTCTGTTTCGGGTATGACAGATGGGACGAGAGTCGGTTTCCCTTGGTCATCGAGGGCAATCATGGTCAAATAAGCTCTTGCAGTCATTTGCTTTGTCCCCGTCAAAAGATTCTCTGATTCTACCTTGACGAATACCTCCATGGAAGTGCGATGTGTCCATGTTACATATGCCTCCAAATTGATTGCCTCTCCCGTTTTGATTGGTGCCAGGAAGTCAAAGGAATCGCTGGACACGGTAACGACCGGCTTTCGGCAGTGTCGCATCGCGGCGATGCAAGCAATCTTGTCCACATACGCCATCACTTTTCCTCCGAAAATGGTGTTGTGGTGGTTCGTATCCGGCGGAAATACGAGGTCTGTCAAATAGGTTCTGGACTGCTGAACGGGGCAAGATGTCTCAAGCATCTGTCCAACTCCTCACGTGTTAGGATTTTGGTGCAGACAAACGGTTACGGACCACATGTGTAGCTTCTACCATATTTTTTAACGATGCAATCGTTTCCCGAATGCCACGAGTCTTGAGCCCGCAATCGGGATTGATCCAAAACTGTGATGGTGGAAGCACCTGAAGCGCGCGGCTCACCATTTGTTCCATCTCGGCGACAGCAGGAACGCGTGGGCTGTGAATATCGTATACTCCCAGTCCAATCCCTTTATCGTAGGTGCAAGTCTCAAACACGGAAACCAGTTCCCCGTGACTGCGCGAAGTCTCGATCGATATGACATCTGCATCTAGCTCGCTAATGACGTCGATGAAGTCATGGAACTCGCAATAGCACATATGCGTGTGAATTTGCGTAGTCGGTTGCACAGATGATGTAGCGATGCGGAATGCCTTGACTGCCCAATCCAGATAGCCCTCTCTGTCTTCTGCCTTGAGGGGCAGTCCTTCGCGCAAGGCTGGCTCGTCTACCTGAATAATATGGATACCTGCTGCTTCGAGTGCCTCTACTTCTTTTCGCAGAGCCAAAGCGATTTGCTCGCAAACCTCTTTGCGGGAGACATCATCCCGGACGAACGACCAATTTAAAATGGTCGCCGGGCCAGTGAGCATTCCCTTCACAGGTTTCTGAGTCAATGACTTGGCGTAAACACTTTCTTTTACGGTCATCGGGGAGGTGAACTCCACGTCTCCGTAAATCACTGGCGGCTTTACGCAACGAGAACCATAGGACTGGACCCAACCGTTTTTCGTAAACACAAAGCCCTCAAGCTTCTCGCCAAAAGATTCGACCATGTCATTTCGCTCAAACTCCCCATGCACCAAAACATCCAATCCGATCTCTTCTTGAATGCCAATCCATTCCTTAATCTGCTCCTGTATAAAAGAAGCATACTGATCTGCGGACCATTCTCCCTTTTTATACTGTTGTCTAGCCTTGCGAACTTCAGTCGTCTGCGGAAAGCTGCCAATCGTGGTTGTTGGAAGCAAGGGGAGATTCCAGGCAGCTTGCTGGATTTCCTGGCGTTCGTGGAACGGCACCTCTCTCTTTGCTGAGGATTGGTCCAGCTTTTCCAAAGCATGTTTTACTTCTACACGATTTCGTGCGGGCGACGACTGTAAACGCATGATGGCAGATTCATTTTCCGCAATCTGTTTTGAAATAACATATTTACCATATCGGAATCCTTGGACTAAATACTGTACTTCTCCCAGTTTTTCATCTGCAAATGCGAAAGCTTGTTTTACTTCATCTTCTAGATCACTCTCTTGTTGAACGGTAACAGGGACGTGCAGGAGACTCGTAGATGGCTGCAGCCATAATCTCTCAGGGGGAACAATGTCGGTGATGCTCTTTACCAGGCTCCATTTTTCCTCCAGAGAAGATCGCCAAATGTTGCGCCCATCAATAATTCCTGCAGCCAGTACCTTATCCTCGGGAAAACCATACGTTTGCAGATGTGTCAGGGTTCTCGCGGAGCCTTGTATCAGATCCAATCCGATTCCTTGGACAGGCAGCGCGACCAGCTCTTGATACCAATCCACGGCTTCAAAGTACGTCTGCAGCATGAGCTTCAAATGTGGCAGCGCTTGGCTCAGCTGTTCGTACACGCTCTTAATCGCTGATAGGTCATTCGCAGATACTTCCATGACAAAGGCAGGTTCGTCTATCTGTACCCATTCTGCCCCATGCAGCTCCAGCTCGTGCAGTATTTGTATATAGAGCGGAACCATTTTCTCAATCGTTTGATGAAAATCATCGGGTGCGTAGCCTTTGGATAATTTTACAAATGTATATGGCCCCACAATTACTGGCTTTCCCTGAATACCAAGTGACTCTTTCGCCTCGAGGTACGCTAGAAGTGGTTTGTTTTCCGTCACAGCAGGTTGTCTGTCCTCAAACTCCGGAACGATGTAGTGGTAGTTCGTCGTAAACCATTTCGTCATCTCGCCAGCAACAGCGGATTCATTTCCCCGAGCTATAGCAAAATAGGTAGCAAGCGAAACAGGCCCTCCATCATAATCATACCGTTTTGGAACAAGCCCAAACATCACAGCCATGTCCAGCATATGGTCATAAAATGTGAAATCATTGACTGGAATCAAATCAATTTCTTTTTCTTGTTGCTTTTGCAAGTGTCGCTGGCGAATTTGCTCCATTTGCTTTAACAGATCGCTTTCCGCAAGCTCCCCTGCCCAAAACGATTCCAATGCCTTTTTCCACTCGCGCTGTTCGCCGATTCGTGGATATCCCAAATTGCTGCTTTTCATGAATTTCCTCTCCATTCTTTGCTTGATCATGTCTGAGTCCACCCAACAAAAAAGGCATCTCCAACGATCAAAAAGAACGTTAGAAATGCCAAATAAGCACTGAGATCACAGCATCCTAACACCTCCCTATCTCCCGTAGGTTAAGCAGTGTCGTCGAAACAGGCAGGTCTCCTGACTTGAGGCTCATCATCTGCACATGCCTTCCCAATCCGGATGGATCAGTGGCTTCTCATAGTGCCGACTCCCCTCATACAGTGGCGGGACCGTGTCGGATTCTCACCGACTTCCCTTTTCATCCTTGCGTGATACAACACCAAGGAACCTGTTTCCACTCATATGCAGTTTTAAAAAGCAAAGCATGTACCCCTTAGACTAGCTGGCAACATCTTTTCATACAGTAACATGCAAACCATTTTTTGTCATGTCAAACTTTACCGAAAGAAATAATTCCAACCTCAAATCAAGGCAATCGTGGCTCTACAATAAGATCTTATCCACCTGATCAACGACTTTTCTGATAATCGCTTTCTTGGTGTTCAGGATTTCCGAATCATGTAATCTCCCTAAAAAGTCCAACATTTCTTCCTTGCTTGGAACCCCATAAACCTTTAATTGGGCATTCTGTTCTCGTATCATTTCTTCTAGTGCATGGATGATAGTTAAGCGATGCCGCGTCTCCAATTCAGCCCAATGCTTCAAATCGTCCCAGGACGGTTTTGAAATTGCGAATAATGCAGCCCATCCATCTGTTGCAGGCAATCGGCAGTTCTTCTCAAGCCAGGTAATCACCCGATTGGACTCGAGCGCAGATAGATGACGCAATGCTTCATAGCCTTCAATCTCTTTTCCTTTTGATTCTTCTACGTAATTCACAATGAGCTGGTAAGCCTCATCGATAGGTAAGCATCTTGCTGTTAAATATGACCGATCCACAGGATTTATCGTACCTGGTTCTACCCAGAGTTCCCTAACCCACGCTGCGGCATCTTTTCCAACTACCTCTCCTACGATCATGCACAACACTTTTGATTCCTCGCGCGAGGAAGTGGGGAGCCGTTTCCATACATGATGAAGAATTTCGTCATGTTGAAAGGATTGAAATACTGATACTTCTCTGCTGTTTACTTCACCGTGGTACAAAATGTATTGAAATAAGGACTCGATGGACTCTTTGGCAGCTTCAAATTGTAGACTCAGAAAAGATTGAAACCATGCTTTCCACCGCTGGGCAGCATCAGAGTTTGTTTCAATTCCGCCCGATCCTAAAAAACATTCATATTGCCACATTTCTGCACCAATACAGCCAAGCTCTGTCATCTTGCTTAGGTATTCCGAAAAGGAAGAAGCAAGTAGTGTAACCTCGTTTGTCTCGTGATCCCAATAGACGACAGGTGGCTCACCATCATACTGTAAATCCAGCGCTAAATAATCACCGTTACCAACATGAAAAAATGTGAGTTTTCCTGCTAAGCTGCTAGCGTACCCCTCTTCCGCATATTCTTCGTGCCAATACTGCAGCCACTCCAGGTTCCAGCCTATTTCTCCGCTAAATATCTCTCTAAACTCCTGCGGCAGTATAACTTCATCGGATAGCATCCATCTAAAATAAAGATGCTTGGACCATTCTATAAGCACCTTCTTGAAGTTATGAGGAAGCTGGATGCCAAGCTTTTCTTCCACTGAAAGAATTTCCTGTATGGTTGAAGGTTCATCTGCAGTGAGCTCGATGATCTCGCCATCCGTTATTTTTATACGTTCAAGTATGGAAGTCCATTGTTCGGTTAGGGCACGAATATTCATTCTCTCCTCCTGCTACATACTGCCTGTGTCAGAGCCTGCAAAACAAGTTCAAAAAAATACACACACAAAATCTCTTATCTATTTTGTGTGTGTAAGGCTGGGTGGTATTTTGTTTTATCAAGCTATTTTGGTGGCTAAAATTTAAAATCGTCGTCAGAAAGCGGCTCTACATTCAGTGTACGAACATAGCCATTGCCCTTTTTCGAGAAAAAGTCATGCTGCTTGGTATGTGTTCGAATGCCGTTCAATACGATTGGATTGACTTCTTCGTCTGGGAAAAATGGATCGAGTCCCAAATTCATCAGCGCTTTATTCGCATTGTAACGGACATAGGCCAAAACATCGTCAGCAAGTCCAATTTCGGTATAGAGCGCTCTCGTATACGCCTCTTCGTTTTGATGCAATTCTTGCAGGAGTGCATACAGCTCCTCTTTCACCGCTGACTGCTCAGCGACACTCAGACGCTGATACACTTCCTGAGCGAGTACACCCACATAAAGTCCATGAATGCTTTCATCGCGCACGATCAGGTCAATGATTTCGCCACTGCTCGTCATTTTTCCTTGTCCTGCCAGGAAAAGCGGATAGAAAAAGCCGCTGTAAAACAGGTAGCTTTCTAAAAAGACGGAAGCCACCATCGCCATATATAAATCCTTCTCAGAGTGAATCTCTTGATAACGTGTTGAGATGAGAGCGGCCTTCTTTTGCAGGTATGGATTTTTCTCCACCCAGCTGAAAATATCATCAATTTCTTCGGTTGCAGCAAGTGTGGTAAAAATGCTGCTGTACGATTTAGCGTGAATCTGCTCCATCATGCCCATAAAAGCGAGGACAGCTTTGCGCTGCAGTCCATCCACATGCTCCATGATTTTAGGCATACCCACTCCGCCCTGTACTGTATCCAGTAGAGTGAGACCACCTAACACTTTTTTATAGGTATCCCGTTCAGCAGCGCTTAGCTCCATCCAGGACATCTTGTCGTCAGAGAGCGGGATTTCGTCATCTGTCCAGAACTGCATAATGTTCTGGTTCCAAAATGTCATTGTAAAATCGTCGTCCGGCCTGTTCCAATTGACAGCTTTCATGTGGCGTTCCTCTTCTCTATATACTTGCAATTTTTCTTCGTTACACTGCAAATCGGATTAAATGGCGCAGCTAATGCACTCTTCTACAGTCAAATGCTTGGTGCGTGTGTAGTAGAGCGACTTGAGTCCTTTTTTCGCCGCATAGATGTAGTAGCGGGCAAGCTCGCGAGTCGAGATGTTACTGTTTACATGCAACACCGTCGAGATTCCTTGGTCCACATGCTCTTGGATTTCCGCAATCAGATCAATGACTTTAAACTGATCGATCGAGTAAGCCGATTTATAGTAAAAATAATTTTCCTGGGACAAATACGGCATCGGATAATACGTCGTCGAGTTCGCATACGTTCTCGTTTCGATATGCTCGACGATTGGCATGACGCTGGAGGTTGCATTTTGAATGTACGAAATGCTTTGGGTCGGTGCAATCGCCAGACGGTATGCATGATACAGCCCATGAGTTTGAACCTGTTGCTTCAAGTTCTCCCAGTCTTCAGTAGTCGGGATATACATGCCTTCGAAGAGCCGCTTTGCTTTTTCCGTGCGTGGCTGATAATCAGTGGTTACATACTTGTTAAAGTACGTGCCCTTTGCGTATTCCGAATGCTCAAAGCCAAGGAAAGTCGTTTCTTTCTTTTTCGCAATCATCATGCTCATTTCGAGTGAATAATAGTTCATCATCATGAAAAAAGTCCGGACAAAGTCTTTCGCTTCTTCACTCTCGTACGCGATTTTGTTCTTCGCCAGATAGCCATTCAGATTCATGGCACCAAGCCCGACAGAGTGCAGCTCGCGATTCGCTTTTTGTACACCTGGCGCATTTTCTACCTTCGTCATGTCACTGACTGCTGTGATAGCTTCGATGCCTTCGTGGACGGACTCTTTAATCATTTTGCGTTCCATTACGTTTGCGATATTAAGCGATGCCAGATTGCAGCTGATGTCTCGACGAATCACGTCCATCTCTCCGTAATTCATGATCGAGGAGGTTTCCTGCAGCTGGAAAATTTCAGTGCACAGGTTGGACATCTTCACTGCCCCAATATCTTTTAAGGCATGATCACGGTTCGCATTTGTTTTATTCATAATGTATGGATAGCCAGACTCCATCTGGATCATGGCGATTTTCGTCAGCATGTCACGCGCGCTCATCACTACTTTTTTCTTGATTCGATCGTTGGCTACCAGCTCATCGTACATCTCGTCCAGATCCAGATCATCCAGATGAACGCCGTATTCCTTGTACACCGAGTATGGAGCGAACACAGTCAGCGGCTTGTTTTCCTCAGCGAGCTTGTAAAAGACGTTCGGAACGATGAGGCCAATCGACAAGGTTTTAATCCGCGACTTTTCATCAGCGTTAATTTTTTTGCAATCAAGGAATTCATTAATATCCCAGCCAAAAATGTTGTAGTATGCTGCTCCCGATCCTTTGCGCTGTCCCATTTGGTCTGCGTAGGAGAAGGCATCCTCCAGCAGCTTGAGTACAGGCATGACCCCTTTTGCTGCACCCTCGACACCTTTGATCGGCTCGCCGCGTCCGCGAAGCTTGGACAGGTTTACAGCGACACCACCGCCTATTTTGGACAACTGCATGCACGTTCCCAAAATATAGTTAATCGAGTTTAACGAGTCATCCATCTCCAGTAAGAAACAGGAAACCATTTCACCCCGTCGACTTTTTCCTGCATTCAAGAAAGTCGGAGTTGCGGGCTGCAGTCTTTGATCCATCATGGAAACCGTCAAGCGCTTGGCTAGCTCGAAGTCCCCTTGGCCCAAGGAGAGTGCGACAATCGCTACCCGATCCGAGTACTGCTCCAAATACATGGATTTGTCGTTTGTTTTCAACGCGTAATCTTTATAAAACTTGGAGATGGCCATATACGATGCAAATTGAAATGAAGCGTCTTTTGCCAGACGGAAGACTTCCTCTACCTGCGAAGCTGTATACGTATCGTAGACGTTTTCGTAGTAGTCATTTTCAATCAGGTAGTCCATCCGTTCTTTGACACTTGCAAAAGCCAAGGTTTTTTCCTCAACTTCTTTCATGAAATCTGCGACGGCTTCACGATCCTTTTCAAGCTGAAAAAATCCGTCTTCTCCGCGCTGCATCAGTTGGTTGTTCAATTCAATATGCCGCAATTGCTGCCACCCCACTCGTAAAATGTTCCACATCTCGGCCTGTTCCCGACAATTCGAATTTTGATATTATCGGAACGCCGTAAAGATTTGCAATCGTATCTGCACTTTTGGCAAAGCTTGCCCCCCAGTTGCGGTTCCCGCTTGCCGATACGCCGCGCAGCAAGGAATGATTTGCTTTCAGGAATGTCGTCACTTTTTCAGGTACTTGTCCAAAGCCGGTCGTGTACGTAACCAATATGAACGGTTCATCCATGATCATATCAGGATCAATTTCCACATGCGGCAAATCGATCTTTTGAACAAATCTGCGTACATTCCCTGTTTTAGAATCAAAAGCAATTAGCATGTCCCTCATCCTTTACTGCGTATGTATACTTTCTGTACAAATGAAAAACGCATCCGACGATTAAAATGTCGAATGCGCATAATGATACAAGATCATATCAATTCGCATGCGAATTGAGCGCTCGAACACTTCCCTATCTACCGTAGGTACTATTGCGTGTCAACGGCGAGGCAGGTCTCCTGGCTTGGGATCAAACGTTCCATTCAGCCTTCCCGACTTTTCCCATCTGATCAGTGGCCTTTCCTCGAATAGAACTCTCTCATTACAGTGGCGGGACCGCGTCGGAATCTCACCGACTTCCCTATTAAGTCTGCCAAATCTAGTTGGCAAACACCTCTCCGCATCAATATGTAGTTGGTAAAACTTACTTTACCTCAATATGTCGTAGTAGTCAAGCATAATGAGCAAGGGTTGCTACATCAGCGATTCTACTAGAAAATAGACAGCTGAGACGATCAATACACCTTGACCTACCCCACTTAAAAGCCCTGTAATGATCCGAATCCGATTGGTTGATTCTCGCCACTTCCCATACTGCGAGAAGCCGTCGACTAGCATCGGCAGCTGCATTAGGAAGCCAACATAAAACGGCAAGGGGAACCAAAAGAGCACGGGTAAAAAAACGTATCCAAGCAAGATGGCCATACACCGTGCGCATAACGGAAAAGGTTTGCCGTTCAAACAAATAGAACGGGACGGCAGGCGATGACAGGGAATAAACGAGAGGAAGGCTAGCCTTTTGTCTACCTTCATGAATGACCACCGCAATCCAGGCAATCCGGCGTGTGACATTCCAAGCACGGGATGTCAGGCATACAGTCGCAGCTATTTCGCACCCTCGATTTATACCTGTTGTACATCAACCAAAATAAGCCAATGCCACTCAGGATCAGCACAGTTCCCCACAAAAAGGCTCTATTTGCAAGCAATACAATACCAGCAATTACGCAAATGATAACAGCCATAAGCAGTAGATAGAACATACCAGATACTCCTTGTGCCTTTTCTATCACATAAACAAGACATATAACCGTTAGCATATCCGATTGAGCGAGTATTTACTTCAGGCAACGCAAAAAACCGCCCACACGCTGCAGGCGGTGTCTCATTGCACCCCTTACAAATTACTGAAGGGAAACCACTTTATTGATTTGGGGTAGTTCTTCGATGGCGGATACAACATTTGGTGTAATCTCTTCATCCGTTACAGAAATGAGCAAGGCATTCTTCCCCTTTTGCTCCCGGGATACATTCAGCTTGGAGATATTGATCTCGAAATCAGCCAGCTTTCGCGAAACATCATAAATAACACCAGGATAGTCGGTATGATGCACCAAAAGTCCATGCGCCCCTGGAGGGATGCGGCAGAAGCAGTAGTTGATTTCACTGATATAAACCTCACGCCAGTCCTGTGCTACCGTATATTTATTCGCCCCTACACGAAGCACAGCGAGATGATTGGCATATTCTCCGGCACTGTTTTGAACCGGTACACGCTCACCTAGTCCGTCTAATAGTTGTTTCGTGATTTCTTCTCGATTTTCATGAGCCAGGATACTGATAGATGCACCCGACAGATCAGGCTCCAGTCGTCTAATCAGCCCTGCAAGCTCACGCAATCCAGCAAATTGGGTCATGGCGATTCCTCACTCTCCCAGTCGATTTTTCTTACGTTAGGGAAGAATCCACTCTTCCGGTTCTTTTTTTATAGAGGAGTGGTTCTCAGAGCGGAACCACGCAGTCAGATTTTGCCCATCCTTAGTATAGTAAATGCGATAAATCGTATTTCCTTTCCCACTCTTTTCGAATGGACTTTCTTCTACCGGAACTATGGTAATGCCTTTGGCGACGATCTCTCCGCCCTGTTCCTTGATTACTTGCTGAATTGACGTCATATGCTCTTCATTTGTCGACGACATACCGAGTACTGCTACAATTGCTAATAAAACGGCTCCTGCTAAAAATGAAGAAATAACGATTTTCGACTTTTTCGCTGCATCCACCAACCAATTCCCCCGTCAATCTATTTCTCTTTATCAATCAGACGTACTTTATCAATAGTTCCTCCGCCCAAACAAACCTCTCCGTCATAAAACACGACCGCTTGGCCCGGCGTAACTGCTTTTTGAGGTTGATCAAACACGACTTCGACCTGATGATTGTCTAGTATATGGACCGTGACGCCCTGATCCGGCTGGCGATAACGAAACTTCGCCGTACAGGTAAAAGTAGACGCAGGCTGCTTGTCACTCACCCACGATACATCAGTTGCAAGCAAGCTAGTGGAATACAGACGCGGATGATCTGAGCCTTCGCCAACGATGAGAGCATTGCGCTCCAGGTCCTTATCCACAACAAACCATGGCTGCCCGCTTGTTCCGTGGCCGCCTCCAATACCAAGACCTTGGCGTTGTCCTAGTGTGTAGTACATTAATCCATCGTGACTACCGATAACGGCACCATCCACGGTTTCGATGTTGCCTGGCTTAGCAGGGAGATAATTTTGCAAAAAGTCGCGGAAGTTTCGCTCGCCAATAAAGCAAATCCCTGTACTGTCCTTTTTCTTAGCAGTGTAGAGTCCCGCTTCTTCTGCGATTTTACGCACTTCAGGCTTTGGCAGATGACCGATCGGAAACATCGTTTTCGACAGCTGCTCCTGCCCCAGCACGTTTAAAAAGTACGTTTGATCTTTGTTATTATCTACACCACGGATTAGCTTGTACTCCCCGTCGATGTGCTTCACTTGGGCGTAGTGACCCGTCGCTATATAATCGGCTCCCAAATCCATTACTTTGGCCAGCAGCTCGCCGAATTTGATTTCGCGATTGCACATGACGTCAGGATTAGGCGTACGGCCTCTTTTATATTCATCCAAAAAATACTGGAATACTTTATCCATGTATTCTTTTTCAAAGTTTACGGTGTAATACGGAATGCCGATCTGTTCACAGACGCGTCGGACATCCTGGAAATCTTCTTCCGCCGTGCAGTGGCCGAATTCATCGGTATCATCCCAGTTTTTCATGAAGATGCCGATGACGTCATATCCCTGCTGTTTGAGCAGGTAAGCCGTCACGGAGGAGTCAACGCCGCCGGACATACCGACAACGACGCGTGTATCTTCTGGTCGTTTCATGGTCTTTCTCCTCTTTTTTCAGATTGTACCATTAACAGATTACCATGTTTCACAAAACAATTCATGTTTTGTTGCACTTTATATAAAAAACGCCTGTCGCTTTGAGGGCAACAGGCGTTTGCAAACCTATGATTGCTCCGAGGCTTCATCCTGAATTTCCGAACGAAATCCATCGATACTCTCTTCTCGGCGCTGATTCTTTGCTTCAATGTTCGCTTTTTCCTCTGCTGAAATCTCTCCAGCATGAGCAGAAAGGTAATCCTCTGATTCGCGAATACTCTCTTCCGTATTTTGTAGCATTTCTTGCAGCTTCTCTACGTTGTCAGAACGATCATCCGGTTTTGGCATGTAATTAGCACTCCTTCGCATCACAATATGTAGGTACTACCCCATACATTGTGCGCGATACTGGAATGATTTATGTATGTGTTAGAAGCGTATAGAAGCTCCGAGCTTCCAATGTCCGTCTGTTCGTAGCATCGCTTTGATATCAGTGATTGCTTCATGATTAAGTGGTCCATAGATGTGCGGGTAGAGCAAACCATCTTTTGCTTGCTCATACTTAATTGGAGAAGTGGTTTTTGTCTCGTCCACAACGAGCACAAGCAGCTCCCCGTCAAAGGATGGATAGACGCGATCCGCTACAATCTCAAGCAGCTCGTCTCCTTTGGTAGCATGAATAAAGCCTTCTTGCTCATAATCACGAGGCAAATAGTGCTCCCGTTTCTCCCATTCCTCCCAGTACGTTTTGGGAACCATGCAATAAATGATGCTGTCCATCCTATTACTCCTTTTACCCTACCGGTTTGGCAAGTATTTGTTAATGTGACGCATTGCTTTGTCGTAAAACATTTTATCAAAGTGCCCCTGATCAAATCTCCATTGAATAAAATTACTCAGGGAGTGAAGATCAACCCACGCGTCTTTCGCTTGCGGATTTCGGTCAGGCACTTCTCCTGTGACTTCTCCTTCAAAAACGAGCTTAGCCATTTCAGTAGGGTGCATCCCGATTTGATAGGCGATTTGGTGCAACGCTATTTTCATGGAACCTCCCTGTGTCTTCGTCCTGAGCATCTTTTCTCTCGTATATTTTGCCAGTCTTTTTAGATGATGCCAAGTCCTATAACGTTGAAAAGCTTTTCCTTTTTACACATGTTTTGATAGAATCACAAAACAAACAGCAATGGTACGTTAGGAGGCGCCTTTCCATGACAAATGCTCATAAACCGAAAAAACCGTGGTTCAAACGCAAGTGGCTTTGGATACTGGTCATTTTCATCTCATATGTTTACGTAACCAACAGCTCTTATTTTGCCCGTGAGGCTTCTGGTTCTCCGTTCCTTTTGGCTCATCGAGGAATGTCTCAAACCTTTCATATGGAAGACCTAACAGATGAAACCTGTACAGCAGAACGAATTTACCCTCCAGAGCATCCATATTTGGAAAATACCATCCCGTCCATGCGCGCTGCTTTTGACGCCGGTGCAGATGTCGTCGAGCTGGACGTCCAACCAACCAAAGACGGACAGTTTGCTATTTTTCATGACTGGACACTTGGCTGCCGTACAAACGGAGAAGGTGTTACTCGTGATTATTCATTAGCTGAGCTGCAAAAACTCGATATTGGTTACAATTACACAGCTGACGGAGGCAAGACCTTTCCATTCCGCGGAAAAGGAGTTGGAATGATGCCTTCCCTGTCCGATGTACTTCAAACATTTCCCGATCGCTCCCTGTTGATTCATATAAAAAGCAATGATCCGAGTGAAGGTGAACAGCTGGCACGTTATTTAGCTGCCTTGCCTCAGGAACGCTTGGAAACGCTCACTGTTTACGGAGGGGACAAGCCTGTCGAAGCTCTGCATAGCAAACTGCCAGAAATGCGTGTGATGTCCAAGGCGACGTTAAAAAGCTGTCTGATCCCTTATATCGCTATCGGCTGGTCAGGCTATGTTCCACAAGCGTGCGCACAAACCCAGCTGCATATACCTGACCAGATCGCTCCGTGGCTATGGGGATGGCCCAACCGTTTTATGGAAAGAATGGATCATCAGCAAACACGAGTTGTACTCGTTGCGGGCAGTGGCGATTTTTCTCGAGGGTTTGACAGCCCTGAGGATTTAGCAAGCGTGCCCCAAGGCTTCTCCGGATTGATTTGGACGAATCGGATTGATCGAATCGGACCCGTCATACATTCGAAATAGACACAGGAGAATATGAAACTGTAGCCAATTATATTCGTATACGCTAATACACATACGACAAGGAGTGATTGTATTGTTAAAAAAGCTCTTGGGAAATCTACTGGGTAATCACTCGTCTTCATCTAGCAAGTACAGAAAATACAGCAGCAGCGACTACAAACGCAGAAAATTCAGCAGCAGCGACTACAAACGCAGAAAATTCAGCAGCAGCGATTATAAACATCGTAAAGGACATGGATCACATTACGGGCAGGGACACTCGTATTACGGAAGCTCTCATTACAAGAAAAAGCGCTCCAGCCGTAGTTTTTTCAGTAGTTAAACAATCGTTTAACACCTGTATATTTATCTTGAAATAGCAACTTAATAATTCGTGCTAACAAAAATGCAGCCCCTTATCTATGCAAGGTGGCTGCATTTTTTCACATCCTGATTTGGTCATTCGTCACCCGGTGATCATCCGGTTTACTTGACCTGTAATCATTAGCATCGCCTGCAGAACAGGCATCATGCTGACAAGATTGTTTGAATGAAAGCGAACGGTACGCCCTTCGATCAGCTCCACACCTGGCATCCAGCTCGCCGCTGTGGCAAACTGCGACTTGGTGAACTCTACTTCGATCGTATTTTCAGCCTTTTGTCCGATTGGCTGTACATGACTCCGGCTAAGCAGAGCTTCTTTTGCCTGCTTGCGAATCATCTCGCGTGCGCGAACTGGATGTATTGCCTGTGAAGACAGTCCTGTGATTCCTGTTTTCACTGCAACGGTAAAGACGCCCGGAATATCCGCCTCGACTTCCTGTGCGGTCTGCGAGTCTCCCGTAACCAATACAACCGGAACACCAAATGCACCTGCGACAGCAGCATTTAACCCTGCTTCTCCAACCTCTTTTCCATTCAATACGAGACGATGAATGGCGAGGCCAGACAAGGTATGATTGAGTACAGCATCGCCTGTGCCTGCTTTTCCATGATAGCCGACGAAGAAAGCGGCATCGAAGCTTTCATCAATTCCTTGCATCATGCAGAGCGGCTTGAAAAATCCACGGATGACATCTGCCGCTGGATGCAGCTCTTCCAGAATGATATTGTTCATCGGACCATGTGATTCATTTACAATGATTTGCGTAGCACCAGCGTCGAGCGCCCCTTCTATCGCAGCGTTTACATCCTGCGTCAGTAAACGTCGTCCTGCCTCGTAATGCCTGCGGCCAGGGATGACATCCTCCGCCTCGCAAAGTCCTGAAATCCCTTCCATGTCTAACGAAATAAACACCTTCATTCCAAGATCACCTCCTGATTATGATCTATGCTTCTACTTTAGGCATTTGGCGCCCGCCCATCACGAAGCGCTTAACCTGTCCTTCCGAATTCCGTACAAAACAAACTTGCATATCTATGTTATTGCGATTGAGCAAAAACGAATCCTCACCAATTGGTCGTAAGGGCAGCTCCTCACCCCCCGCAGCGAGCACTAGTTGCTTATTCTCTTCATCAAAGCGGATTTTCACCTCATCGCCCTCACCAGATTTGTACGTACCATTGCTTTCCTGCAGCCGGGCAAGCGGTGCCTCATAAGTAGCAAAGGTCACTAATGGCGTTTCCAACGGGCGATCAAACAAGCTGTTTAGTAATCCCAGAACCAAGTTTGAAATCGGTGCATCATCCATGTTGGTCAATATCACTCCCGTTAATCCCGCTTCCGGAATGATGAACATCACCGAAGTAATCCCTTTTAAACCTCCTGTATGCTGGATCAAGGTATATTTTTCATGGAATGATTGGGTTCCAAGTCCATAACCATAGCTACGGACCAAATCGGTCTTGATATGTGGGGCAGTCATTTGTGAAGCACTCACCTCCGAAATCACTCTAACGTCACCTGAGGCCCCACCTGTCCGATACACATCTGCATAGCGAAGCATGTCACGTGCGGTAGATTTGAGAAAACCAGCCGCAAGCATTGAAGGGGAATCCCACCATCCTGGTGCACGCAATGCTTCTCGCACGCCATCTTTTACCCGGGGAGTGTACAGCATGGTGCAATTGTCATCCTCGCCCAGCTCCTCCACGTAAAAAACAGATCGATCCATCCCAAGTGGTTGCAAGATGTGCTCTTGCACATACGCTTCGTACTTTTTCCCACTTACACGCTCAATGACCGCGCCAAGTAGGCCATACGCTTCATTGCAATAGCTAAATTCAGTCCCCGGTGGTCCCAAGAGCTCATATGGGTGCTCGGCAATATACGCCATCAGCTGTTCATAAGTATCAATCGGTTCTTTGCAATCCTTTTCAAACTGTTTTAATAACTCTTCAGCTGTCGGATCTGCTTTTAAGCTTGGCAGCATCGCAGGAATAAGAGCTGGAAGAGGAGGCAAACCAGGTGAATGCGTCATGAAATGATGAATGGTAACGGCCTTGGTGTGTGCTTCATCCCTGGTACGAAACTCTGGTAAATAAGTGACAACAGGATCATGTATGGAGAGCTTGCCTTCCTCCTGAAGCTGCATAATCGCCAAGCACGTGAACGACTTCGTAATGGAGCCGATGCCAAACACAGTATCAAGATCAATCGGAGCTTTTTCTTCCCGGTCTCGATAACCGAATGATTTTTCGTAAAAAAGCTCGCCTTCTTTGGCAACTGCGACGATGGCCCCTGGGACTTGAAACTCATCAATCAGCTTACTCACGTATGCTTCAAATGCCGTTCCCCATTCATTCGTTTTCATGTCACGCCTCCTCGGTTTTCTTTTATTTACTCATCTACCCGCACACTTTTTCCAGAACATAGGCGTGCACAGGCTTATCCGTTTTCAAAAGACCGACGACCACATAGCCCGATGAAAACGCTTCCTTAAATATGTTGCGCAAGGCTAGTCGCCACTCCAGTGCAACGTCGAGATTGTCCTTCTTCAGCTGCTGGATCGAAACAGGTACGGAAACCAATATTCCCGTATGCTCTCCCAGCTCAAGACGATTGACTGGGCGCGGGTGTTCTCCGTTCAGCTCCCAATCAAGCACACAAGCATAATCTCTCCACTCCACTCGATCGATGGGTGAGCCGTTCATACTGCTTACAACACGGTCCGAGTTCAAATCCCATTCCAGCAGCAGCCTGTCGGTTGGCATGCCTTTATTGATGCCATCGCCCATTTCGCCATAGTAGGACTCCAAGTAAGTTCGTACCAGACCACCCAGCTTACACAGATTCAGATACGCATTGCGCGCTTCAAGCGGATCATATGTCCATGTCATTTTGTCATAGCCATTTGCGATGGCCCATTCACGCTGGCTGAGCTTGAGCTGCTTCCCGATACCCCAATCTCTATATTCGGGTAGAATCCCGAGCATATGCGAGCATATGTGTACCTTTCCCTCTCTGAAGCCGGTAAAGCCATAGCAAAAGCCGACTGGCTTCCCCTCATGATAAGCAGCAATGACCACCCCGCCATTGTGGATGGCGGCCATTAATTGAGGAACAGGCGTTACACTGCTCTCTCCCCAAATACGTCGTTGCAAATCTTCCATTTCAACCATCTCGATGGCGGTTGTCACCGTACGATATTCTAAGGCGTCTCTCCGCATGAATTTCATTCTCCTCTAATCATATATCTCTATTTCTAATGAACCTTCCAGTATGGGGTTTCATTTTGTTTATTGTGTCAGTACTAGGGGCGAGTGGCTGGATCGAGCGGGTAAATCGGTCGGTTCAGACGTTGGTAATCAAATGTTTGGAACAGTAATGTCGTCAAACCTGGAGAATCTACTGTAATGATTTCCGCGCTGATTGGCTCAAAGCTGGCTCGGAAGTGTTGGCTCGATTTCAAGCAAACAATTTTGTATTGCGTGACATCTATACCATGGAGAAGGAAGACCTGCTCGTCCAGCACTTGTGTTTTGACTGAACAGACGAGGATATCGACACCATTTGCTTGTAGGCGGACCGATTTTCCCAGATCAACAGGAGTGCCTTTTCCCATCGGAGATGACACAATAAACTTTCCATCAGTCAACGCTTTAACATAGGCTTTGAGAGCGATCGGTTCTCCGTGCAGCTGATCAGTTTTGCCGCCGAGCTTCACCTCGATTGTCGCGCCAACGCCCTGTTCATGGGCATATGCTGCGACCTCCGGATCGAAAATAAAGCCAAAGCAGGCATCTTGCAAATCTGCTTCCAGCATTGCACGTAAAAGGTATGTCCCGTCCCCTGGAGTTCCACCACCTGGGTTATCAGACGTTTCATTCAATACCACAGGAAACGCGGTAGCTGCCTTTGCCAGTTCGAGTCCCTGTTGAGGTGACAATACCTTCGGAGAGAATTCCTCGCGTTTTTCCCAAATCAAATCCGCAACATCCAAAGCAGCGCGCTTCGCTAGCTCTGCATCGTTGTTTGCGACTGCGACGACTGTAACACTCATTTCTGGAATATCCGTGTACGGAAACCCGTGAAAAAATGCACAATCAATCATCCCCGGCTCCTGCTCCCATTTATAGCACGCTTCATTGATATCCTTGGCGGGAGAAAGATTTGTCGTTGAAGGAGGAATCATCAGCGGCAAGACGGCACGATACATCCGTGGGACAAGCTCTCCCTTTACCATTCTCTCAGCCAGCTCTACGGCTTCGAGGCCACGTTCGTAGCAATCGGTGTGGGGATAGAGATGAACCCCCAGCAAAATATCCGCCTCAGCAATCATTTCATCCGAAATATTACCGTGCAAGTCGAGCGTTACGATGAGAGGAATGTCATAGCCGACCTGCTCGCGAACCGCTTTTAAGAGTGTACCCTCCAAATCATCAGCGCCTTCTGCGACACCAGCGCCATGCAAAGACAGACAAATGGCATCCACCTTTCCTGCATCCGCAATTCCTTCGAGCAATTCATTTTGCATGGCATCAAATGTTTCTTTTGTAATCGTGCCTGCCGGATATGCATTTGTGGCAAAAGCGCCTACCACTTCTATATCCCGCTGTCTGGCACCATCAATCATTCCACCCAGAAAATCGCGAACACCAGCATGTGCCCTCAGGATGTCGTCTCCCCTTGCCCACTCCCACAGCTCAAATAGCTCTCGCGTAGTAGGGACATTTGAGAAGGTATTCGTCTCGTGCATGACCTCCGCAATAACAATTCTCACATGATTCATCCTCCTTTTTTATGATTTTATTATTTTGAAGTTTAGACTTTAAAAAGTATGCTTATCTGAAGTTGCTACTCAAGTTGAATTATACGCGCTGTACCCAAAAACCACAATATTTTATTCTGAAAATATATACTATTATGTTTATTTTCCTTGTAAAATGTTTTCGTTGTCTGGTTACCTGTGGAAAAGCATTTTAAAAATACAAAAAACCGCCATAATATTAGCGGTTTTTAGGCTTTTTTGGCATTTTTTCTAGCGACAACAACAAAGCTCTATCTTAGTTGAACTATAAACTAATTTCTTTCCCGATCCAAACGAACACGGTATCTATTCCCTGCACGCTTCCTCACTCTCAGGGTAACGAAATATTGCATTCAGCAAAGCAGCCACTTCGGCTCGCTGCCTGGCACATTCACCCGCGCTCCACCCTAATTGCTCCCCCATGATACGAATGACTCCTTCAGCATTGGCTTCTGCCTTTTTCACATGAAAATACGTCCAACCCGTGCGCAGCCTCAGAAAATCAACCACAGTCGTCGTCATTTCCTCCTCCACTGCATACGCGATTTGTGCTCGCAGCAGTTTTTCTTTCTCGATTTCCTCGCCCTTTCTTCTAACTGCGCCTAATCGATTATAAATTTGCAGCGTATTCGTCCCGTAAAGGTCGATCCATTCTGCTGCAGTATTTGCATCCACGCCACGGGCAATCCCTTGTTCCAATAGGTCTTTTTTACAATCAGCATAGTCACGATACCCCATACGCTCTCCGCCCGTGACGATCACTTGGTCTGTTCTGCATCCCTTATACCTACTGCCTGTCATTTGTGCCAGCTCACTGGTGACCAGATTCATTACTTTTTCTGCCATTTTACGAAATCCGGTCAGCTTCCCCCCTGCAATCGTGAACAAGCCTGACGGAGAAACGATAATCTCATCCTTTCTGGACAGCTCTGACGGACCTTTTCCTTCCTGATATATTAGCGGTCGCACACCTGCCCAGTTTGAACAAACATCTTTTGGACTGAGCCTCACCTCTGGAAAGATGGCATTCACAGCTTTCAGCAAATAATCACGGTCTTGCTGAGTAGTACGCAGCTGATCCATTTCCATCTGATAAGCGGTGTCGGTTGTTCCGATATAGGTGATGTCACCGCGTGGAATCACAAAAATCATCCGACCATCCGGTGTATCGAAGTAGGCAGATTGGCGGATCGGCAGCCTGTCTTTGGCGACTACAAGATGGACACCTTTGGTTAAAAACAAACGCTTTCCAGAGAGGCTCCCGTCTAATTGCCGCACACCGTCTACCCACGGGCCGGACGCGTTTACAATTTGCTTTGCATAAATGCTGTAGACCTCATTCGTTATCCGATCGGTGACCTTGACCCCAACCACACGGCTGTTTTTATAAATAAACTCGGTCATTTTTGCATAATTGACGATAGTCGCTCCATTTTGAAAGGCTGTTTTCATAATATCAATCGTAAGTCTCGCATCATCAGTGCGGTACTCGTAGTAATATCCGGCGCCTTTAAGCCCATCTGGTTTCAAAAGCGGCTCTAAGCGAAGCGCCTCTTGCTTGTTTACCATTCTTCTGCGCTCGGGACGCTCTACACCGGCTAGCCAATCATAAATGTACAAGCCCACTGAAGAGGCAAAGTACCCATAGGTTCCCCCCCGATAGATCGGCAAGAGCATCGGTGCCGCCACAACAAGATGCGGTGCATTTTTATACAAGATCGCTCTCTCTCGCCCCACCTCTTGTACGAGCTTTACGTCTCCTTGCTTGAGATAGCGCAAGCCACCGTGAATGAGCTTGGTTGAGCGGCTGCTCGTTCCTGAGCCGAAATCGTTTTGTTCAATTAGCCCAATCTGTACTCCGCGTAGAGCAGCATCCAATGCAATGCCCGCTCCTGTAATTCCTCCGCCGATGACCAGCACTTCCAATTCGTTCACGGTCATTTTCCTTAGTAGCTCTGTACGATTCGCCGCCGAAAACCGTGTCAACATCGCTTTTCTCCCTCCAGGCCAAAACCTTACTCTCCCTTAACAAAAACCATACACTCTTGGCTAAACTGGTTTTTAATGATGGCCGCTTGATATGCTACAATATGGAAAAGGAGTGTGTGCCCATGAAGTCTTCGAAATCATTTTATTACACCGTAGATCATTCGATGGTTGAAGAGTACAAAAAAATGCTCGATCTCATGAAAATTCCCTATACAATAGAAGCCCCAGTTGCATTATTAAAGCAAGGAGCCAGTCAGTACTCCTTTGTCTTCCCCAATATGCCCGCCAAGCTTTACGGAATGGTCAGCAAGCTGTTTAAAGGTGATGGCAAGCCGTACCCGCAATAATAGGGTCCCTTTCATTTTACCAATGAGCGGAATAGAAAACCTCCACTTATTTCCAAAAGACCTTTCGTAGGACAAAAAAAGCGACCCATGAAAGGGTCAAAGTTGGAAGTGGAGAGAAAATGCAAGCTATGTCATATATTCTAACATAAAATCAGCTCAAGTCTATTGTTTTTTGCAGTTTTCTGAAATTTTACGTCACATTTTCTTACATGAAATTGATGTTCCGAAGCATTTAACCATGCACATCAACGATTTGTTCCATGTCGATCCACTGACTGCTCGTCTGATTAGCAAGCTTGATTTTACGGGACTTCGGATCAAACCATTTGACAACTCCCCACATTGTACATGTATTCCCTTTTTCACCTTCAAGCGACACCCACCAGCTCACCGCTACTGCGTAGTCTTCACGACCAGAATCACGGAGCAAGTAGTAAAAGGAATCCAGGTCCTTTTCTTTTCTACTTTTATCATCCAGATTATGAATGCCTGCTACCACGCGACCTCACCCACCCTAATCTACATAAATCATTGACCGCTCGTCTCATTTGTCGATCTGCGACGAGCGTACTGATGTCCGCCCCGTTATCCAGCATTCTGATAATCCGCAGATGCGTTTTCGTCAAAACGGGGACACGCTTCATCTCCCTGTTTACAGGAACCATGATTGTCTCGATCATACTACCACCTCGATCACAAACGTTTGTTTGTAGTATATACGAACAAGATGCGAACATGCAATATAAAGTCTCCAAACAAAAAAAGCAGGTTACCCTGCTTTCGACCCATACTTTATGGACTCTGGATGAGTTGTCCTTTTTTCGACGATCTCCAGAAATTTACCGAATGTAGAAGCAAGCGTCTGCTGAAACAGCATGCCAAGCACTACCGGCAAAGCAACGGCCGCTGGAAAATACGCGGTTGCAATAACTGCACCTGCGCTAATATTTCGCATTCCACTATTGAAGGTCAAGGTCACGATCACCCCTCGATCCCATCCGCTGCATTTTGCGATAAACCATCCCATGAGATATCCAATAATCGCCAGCAAGAGCACTACCCCTGCCATACCGAGCAGCTTCGCATCCAAAGTAGATAAATAAGGAGCCACGACGGAGCTATTAATGGCGACGACAACCCCCATCCCCAGCTTGGAGAAGGGAGCTAATTTGGGAGCAAGCGTCGTCTTCACTTTGCCTCCCGTCAACTGATTGAGCAGCATACCGATAAGCGAAGGCAGAACGATCATGAAAAACAGACCTTGGATCATAAGAGCCATGTTCATCTCGACCTTTGCCCCTAAAAACAGAGACATTCCCAAAGGTACGATAAAAGGAGAAAGCATAGTGTCAATCAAAATGATGGAAAGAGTCAAGGCGATATTTCCCATATAAATGGACGACCACAAAAAGCTGGTAATACCGGTCGGGATTAAAGCTGCCAAAATAAAGCCTGTCACAACATGAATGTCGTCTGGATAAAACAAGCTTGCTGTTCCCCATGCTACGAGGGGCATAAGTGCGTGTAGGATCAAAAGATTGGCAATTAACGGAAAAGGTCTGGTAAGTACTTTGGCAAATTCTTTAAATCCCGACCCCAGACTACCCGCAAACGTCATAAAAGCAAATACCCATGGAGAAAGAAATGTATACGGCTGTAAATGACTTCCTGCCAACACACCGATTACGACGCTGCTTGGCGTCAGGAGAGGCATTATTTTTTCAAGCATTTTGTTTATTTTTGCTAATGTGTCCATACGTACACCTCAGTTGATTCTTGATGGAAGATGCTTTGCTTTCTTCTGACTACATCCTTTGTCCAAAGCGAAGCACTGACGTGACGTATGTTATCATGAACCTTTTTTCCGAGCAAGCCCAACCTCGTTTTAACCCTATGCAAATTCTTGATTGCTTCTGCTTTTTGCATAGTTTCCAAAGGGCGTGTAAAGCCTAAAGTGGAAAGGAGGTATTTTATGAACGGCATGGATTGGGTTGAGTTTATCCGAAAAACCGAAGATAAGATGTACCACCTCCATCGAGCGATAGACGGCATCTGTAATGAGCCTGATTATAAAGAGTCCGTCTCTGCTCTCACCGAGGTGATACGAGATTACCAGCTGCTTGTTGAAAAAGCAAAAAATGAGCTACGTGATGTAGATGTGCACCGAAATCACCGTTACCGTGATGACCATGTGGATCACCATGTGCACCGTGATTACGACCATTACTAGGATCGGGTTATGCTACCCTGCTATCCACGTAGCAAGTAATAAACAAAAACGAAAGACTCCCGTATAGCGGAGTCTTTTTTTCGGTCCGGGACTTCATATCGGTCAGGTCATTACCCACGATTGTCAACCCTTCATCTTTTTTTCGAACTGCTTGAACTTCTTCTTTTGTTTGCACGCTTCTTTAACGTCTGTCGGCCATGGATTCTCACCAAATTTTTGGAGCTCACGAATTAATTTTTTGTCAGCTGTGACATGAATGTCCGAATCAGGGAACGCATCCTTTAATCGTTTGGCTACCTCTTTTTGAATTGATTCCAGCCTGAAGCGATTAAAGTTAGTCACTTTTACGGCTACATCCAGCTCTTTATCAATTTGTACGGCAACAACCTGGTCAATACCTTTGACTTGTCCAGCTATGCTTTTTGCTTGCTCTTCCCATTGTTCATAGCGTACTGGCGCAGGTGCACACAGAGGCTCTGCTTCTTTGGACTGGACTTGTGCCTTCGACTCAGAATTTGAGCCACAGCCCGTCATGAGCAAGGCAAAGGATAAGACGACGAGTGTAGTACGCAACTCAAAGACCTCCCTACCAAAATCACCTATCCTTAGAATGACCGAAAATGGCAATTATATGTTTGTGGGATTATTCCAATGAAAAAACCCGTCTCGGTCAGCTCCGAAAGACGGGTTTGCTTATGGATTCAGGATGGTATTTGTATAAAAAAAGCGGTGACTCATCTGCATTATTGAGTCACCGCAGACCCCAAGAACTTTTCGAGTCCTTTTATAGGATATATGAAATTGGATATACAGGCGATAGGAGATAATTGGGACTCATTGCACAGAGGCAAAAAAATCCCCAACCGCTAACTTACGGTTGGGGCGTACGGGGTAGTACGTTGATTATACGTGAATACGTTAATCATATAGGGACCACCATACATTGACAACAGCTTTATTTAGGTATTTATACCTATCGTTGGGATAAAAAAATGAGCGCCGACTTATCTGCTTAATTTAAGTCAAGGCGCAATCCCCAATGGATTATACTAGTTAGTTTGGATTACTTTTCTATTATGCTCTTGTTTTATTATTGGTTCCATACGAAAAATATGGTAATAATGTAAAGGAATAGAGTAACCTTGAATAAGTAAGAAAATTCAAAAATCGTTATCAATTGAAGGAGCTTACCAAGGAGGTTTCTTTATGGAGAGCATACTGATTCTTTTAGCCCTCGGCATGGTTACTCTCGTTCTTTTTCGCGTATTCAAATATAAATTCACCAAACACAACAAGGAAAACATCGGACTGTCGATCTGCGGAATCATCGTCAGCAGCGAAATCTCACACCGTCCTCTATCGCAATTTTTTATCTTGCTCTTTATTTTGCTCCTCACCTTCCTGATTGTCATCGTCATCTTCAAGAAATAAAACACCCTTTTTTCTCAGCTGGAAAAATCACAATTTGACATTCGTTTGAATCTGTTGTAAAAATGAGGTAACCAAATGACGTGAATAAATTCATTGACGAGAAAGAGTAAGCTAAACCCCTTGTTCCCCAGAGAGTTGGCCTTGCGCTGAAAGCCAACGTTCAAGATTTAGCCGAAAATCCTCTCCGAGAAGGAAAGCTGAAAGAAAGAGTAGTAAGCTAACCCGGGTTCCCGCCGTTACAAGGGGCGCGTATGATGGTACGTAGTATGAGGTGCCGAGAGATCCTGTTATTTGATCATCTCGGAACAAGGGTGGTATCGCGAGATGAAATCTCGTCCCTTAGGGGGCGGGATTTTTTGTTTTTTTCAGCCGATGCGCTCTTCTCCTCGCGACAACGAAAGGGTGATTGGAATGAGAAAAGTAGATGTGAAAGAAAAAGCAAGAACCCGTGAGCTTCGCGTCCTGAATCATTGGAAGCAAAAAGAAACGTTTAAAAAATCAATGAATTATCGGGTTGGAAAGCCGAATTTCGTATTTTATGAAGGTCCCCCTACCGCAAATGGCAAGCCTCATATTGGACATGTTCTCGGACGAGTAATCAAAGATTTTATCGGGCGTTACAAAACGATGTCAGGCTATCGCGTCGTTCGTAAAGCTGGCTGGGATACACACGGCCTCCCTGTCGAGCTTGGCGTCGAGAAGCAGCTTGGGATCTCCGGCAAGCAAGAGATCGAAAAGTATGGTGTAGCCAAATTCGTGGAGCAGTGTAAAACAAGCGTCTTCGAATACGAAAGACAGTGGCGTGAGTTGACAGAAGGCATCGCCTATTGGACCGATATGGATAACCCTTATGTCACCTTGACTAATCCCTATATCGAGAGCGTGTGGCACATCTTGTCCGAAATTCATAAAAAAGAGCTGCTGTACAAAGGCCACCGTGTCAGTCCATATTGCCCTGACTGCCAAACGACACTTAGCTCCCACGAAGTTGCTCAAGGCTATGAAGATGTAAAAGATTTGAGTGCTACGGTAAAATTCAAAAGCAAAACCGGTGAAGAAATCTTTCTCGCCTGGACGACAACGCCATGGACGCTACCAGCTAACGTCGCGTTGGCCATCAACAAAGATATCGACTATGTCCGTGTCAAGCAGAACGGCGAAATATTCGTCGTAGCCAAAAATCTTGCTGAGAAAGTATTCAAGGAAAACTATGAGATCTTATCCACACATAAAGGGTCTGAATTTGTTGGAACCCCTTATGAGCCGCCGTTCGGCTACGTAAAGGTTAAACGCGGCCACATCGTGGTTGATGCAGACTACGTAAGTGACATCAGTGGTACAGGTATTGTCCATACAGCTCCTGCACACGGAGAAGAAGATTACCGCACATGCCGTCTTCACGAGCTTGATTTTGTCAACGTCGTCAATTTGTCCGGTCGATATACGGACGAAATAACCGATTTCGCTGGACGCTTTGTCAAGGATTGCGACGTCGATATCGTCAAAGCTTTGTCCCATCGTCAGCTCCTGTTTTCCAAAGAGCGCTATGAGCATAGCTATCCGTTTTGCTGGCGGTGTAAAACTCCCCTGCTCTACTATGCGATGGAGAGCTGGTTTATCAAAACGACAGCCATAAAGGATCAACTGATCGAAAACAACAAGCAAATCGAGTGGTACCCTTCCCATCTGCGCGATGGACGTTTTGGAAAGTTTTTAGAGGAGCTTGTGGATTGGAATATCAGTCGTAACCGTTACTGGGGTACTCCCTTGAATATCTGGCTTTGCACCGATTGCGGGTGTGAGTATTCACCTGGCAGCCTAGCCGAGCTTCGCGAAAGGTCTGTAGAGCCGTTAGCAGAAAAACTGGAGCTGCATAAGCCGTATGTAGACGATGTGAAGCTTCGTTGTTCGTGTGGCGGCACAATGGAACGAACGCCAGAAGTCATAGATGTGTGGTTTGACAGTGGCTCGATGCCATTCGCCCAATACCACCATCCGTTTAACCAAGAGAATCAATTTCAGGATCAGTATCCCGCAGATATGATCTCCGAGGGTATCGACCAAACTCGCGGATGGTTCTTCAGCCTGCTGGCTGTATCTACCCTGTATAACGGAAAATCTCCTTATAAAGCCGTCATTTCAACCGGTCATGTTTTAGATGAAAATGGCTTGAAAATGTCGAAAAGTAAGGGAAACGTGATTGACCCATGGGAAATCATCGACGAATTTGGAACAGACGCTTTCCGCTGGGCACTCTTATCAGACAGCTCACCATGGAGCAGCAAACGTTTTTCCAAGCAAATCGTTGCTGAAGCAAAATATAAGGTTATCGATACCATCCATAACACCCATGCCTTCTACTCGCTTTACGCTACGATTGATGACTTTCAACCGAAGAATCACCAGCCACAAGCATCGCAAAACGAATTAGACCGTTGGATTCTTTCTCGGCTACACACTACGCTGCAAAATGTTCTAAAAGGAGTTGAGTCTTACGATTTCCTCAACCCCGCCAAGCATATCGAAGTGTTTGTAGATGAACTTAGCAACTGGTACATTCGTCGCTCTCGTGATCGTTTTTGGAGCAGTGGCATGTCTACGGATAAGCTGTCTGCATACCAAACGCTGCATGAAGTGCTTCTTACTTTAGCTCGAATGATTGCACCATACGCTCCGCATATCGCGGATGATATCTATTGCAATCTGGACGGCAGCGAGGAAAGCGTCCATCTAACCGATTACCCGACTGTAAATGAACACGCCATCGGCCTTACTCTGGAAAGCGAAATGGAAACAGCCCGTCAAATCGTTGAGCTGGCTCGTAATATCCGAAATGAGACAGGAATTAAAACACGTCAGCCCCTGTCCGAGCTGATCGTCTCGATGGATCGAGCATTCAACCTGAAGCGATTTGAAGACATCATCAAAGACGAGATCAACGTAAAAAATATCCATGTAGAGCAAAGTGACAGCAGCTTCGTTGATTACTCGCTTAAATTGAATTTGAAGGTAGCTGGAAAGAAATACGGAAAATGGGTTGGCCCGCTTCAAAGCTACCTAAAGGAGCTGTCCGCAGCTGAAGCAAAGAAGGTTGTACAAAACGGCTTTTTGGATACCGCCATGGATGAAGAGGCTTTCCACCTTACTCTGGATGAGTTACTCGTCGAGAAACAAGGGAAAAAAGGCTTCGCTTCCGCTTCTGGCTACCAACTAAACGTAGCATTAAATACGACGATCACAGAGGAGCTTGAGCAGGAAGGACTCGTCCGTGAAGTCATACGGGTAATTCAGGATTACCGCAAAAAGCTTGATTTACCTATCGAAAAACGCGTTCGCCTCTCGCTTGATGTCGACGACGCACTCCAAGAAGCTTTAGTGCGCTTTGATCATGTATTGCGAGATAGTGTACTCGTTTCTGATGTGGTTTTCACAAAGGAAAAAGCGATGGAGAGCTTTTCTATCGGCACGCAGAACGTACGCTTACTGATCGAATAACAATCCAAAAAGGCAGTCGTGGACAAAGAGCATGATGTCCGCGACTGCCTTTTTATCCATGTTGCCCCCAAAAATAAAAAAGGCCCTCGCAAGGACGAGGGTTGAAAAAGGTTGTTAACAGTGTATGAAAACAGTATGCCCAGATTTTACCTGGAGCATTCATACTAGAATACATTTGTTCCTGCCAATGCTTACCGCTTCCTCTCCCACGCTTCCAATACGTTTATATCATCAGGAGCAGATCGCATCCACTCGATATACTTTTCTTTTGCGAGCACTTCTAATACCATCATGATTCCCCCGCGCGACCTCCCTGTCTTCGTGCATAACTCATGGATGGTAGGGGTCCTCCGGCGTCCAGCAGAATAGTTCGCAATAACGCGGAGAACTTTTCGCTCAATATCAGACAGCATGGTCGTTCACCACCGGCTCAATCGCAAGCAGATTGTTAATGGCAAACACCCTCGGACCTTTTCGTGTCAGACAGTAGGCTTTCAACCGTTCTCCTTCAATCGCCAATGGCCGAATCACCCGAATCGAAGTGTGACCATCGCTCCCCAAATAAATGACTCGAATGTGCTGGTGCTGTTTGATGGCACGAAGCAGTTCTTTTTTCAATGTTGTTCGCCTCCGAAACAGAACATTTGTTCTTGTATTATATGCGAACAACATGCGAACATGCAAATGAAATTGTTTCTATGCAATCATGTCCGCAAACAAAAAACAACAGCCTCTCATACAGATGAAAGCTGTCGTCTTGTATTTTTTATAGGTGCTTTTTAATGAAATGCAGCAGGGTTTGTCCTTGCGCGGTTAGTACGGTGCCTTTTCCTTCGCATTTGGGGCATTCCGTTTGCTGCTTTCCTTGCTGTTCGATAACGCCTTTTCCTTCACATTCCCAGCAGGATAATTCCAGATCATCCATAGAAATTGACATAATTCACTGCCCCTCTATTTGTCATGATATTATTCCGTTTATTTTAACAATGCTTGCCTGCTTTTTGCCGCGCTTAAGCTATTCTCGATTATTTTCGTACAAAAAATAAAAATAGTAAAACAACGTATCGTCAGTTACTTTTTTTACCACTTATACGTATTACTTGATGAAATACCATTATTTAGTAAATGGAGATGATTTTCTTGATCATGCGTAAAGCATTAACATCTACAGTACTTGCAGCACTACTTTTGTCCGTTTCACCACTATTAACTCATGAGGCGGCCGCACAATCAAAGAAGAGCGTTGAACAAACTTCTTCTACAGAGTTAAATGCGGCAGTAAAAGCGACAATTGAAACGATAGGAACTGTGATGCCAGATATTAAAGATTATGAAATTATCTCAATCAGAAAGAATGAAGAAACGACCGTAGCTGGCAAAATCGAGGTCTTTCAAATCGAAATGATGGGTGCCCCGCATCCTGTGAAACCTAATTATGCGTATCTAAGGATCAATGCTGATACAGGAGAGTTAATCATAGCAGAAATCCAAAATGGACTTCCTTCAACAAATTCTCCATTAAGCGACCAGGAAGCAGAAAGTCAGGCGTCTACGTATTTGGAAACGCTCCTTGGCGATAAAGCTGAAGATTATACATTTTCGAAAGTCTACACCTATACATTAGGAGAAAACAATGATAAACCCGTAACAGTCGTTACTTTTGAATCTGATGAAAATTCTGTACATCTTGCTCTACATGGAAACGGAGAGCTAGGACGATTCTTGAAAGATATCTATCCTCCAGAATAGCACGCCATCGGAATATTGCGAAAACAACGGACGAATGGTATAATCCTCCAATTACATAATAGGAGGTAGACATTTTATGAAAGTGACTCGCAAAAATCCTGTAACGGTAGCTCCTCCGATTGGCGCTTACAGCCACCTCTCCATCCTGCCAAGAGATGCGGAGGTACTATTCCTCGCTGGACAGATCGGGGCTGAGCTAGATGGAACGATTCCGGACAAGGTCGAGGATCAATTTCGAAACGCACTGGCCAACGTAGCAAACATTTTAAAGAGTGAAGGACTTACGCCCGACTCCATTCTTAAAATCAATTTCTGGTTTACAGAGGCTCCTGATCGCCCTCAGTTTTTAGCCATTTGGAACGAGTTCCGTGGCGATGATACCCCACCTCCTACTACTCTGGCGTACGTATCCGCGCTGGCTCAACCTGCCATTAAAGTAGAGGTAGAAGCGTGGGCTGCACGTAAATAACGATAAGGCGGCTAAAATGGCCGCCTTTTTTGCTCTTCAAAATTTTCTGTTATAATTTGGTAAAGAGACAATAAATAAGGAGGCTTTTATCCATTTGAAAACAAATCTTTTCTGTTTACTATGCTTCGGAGGCTTGCTACTGTTTCAAGCCTATTGGCAACCGCTTACATCTGCCTCCAATCGTCAATCTGATTCTAAAATTGCGTATGATCATCCATCTCTTGACCTGACGATTCTTATTACTCAAATGCAAACAAAGCCACCCGCCATTTTTAAACCGAAAGTCGTTATTGACTCATTATCTAATGAACAGTTCCTCTCCACTCTACAGCGACCCGCCAAGATTCCGGGGATCGTCGATATGATGCCTCCGGATTACGAGATAACTGTGATGACGAAAGCAAGCGTCATTCAAACCTACTACCTCTGGATCAAGACAGATGCAGCAGTATCCACTTTGATGGACCTTTCAGATACACATATCGCTTATACTATAAGCGGCGAGAAAACAGAGCTGCTCAAACGAATGTTAAAGGAAATCGGCTTGGCTCCTGCCATTGAAAACTCCGTTATATAAATCACAGCTTCATTTTTACCCCTTCATGCGTCGCTGTAAAACCCAAACGTTCGTAAAAGCGCAGTGCGTCTGGCCGCTGTTTATCGGTCGTGAGCTGAACGATATGGCAGCCGCGCTCCTTTGCTCGGTCCACTGCCCAAAGGATCAGCTTGCTCCCGAGTCCCTTTCCCCTTTCTGAGGATGCTGTCCGAACTCCTTCGATCGTTGCTCGCCAGCTTCCTTGGTGGGTCAGATAAGGGGTAAACGTGATTTGCTGGACGCCAACAATCTCCTCACCCAGACAGGCTACAATCAATTCATTATTCGGGTCTTTATCAATTGCTTCAAATGCTTGGAGATAGCTTTCAGGTAGCGGCTTCTCGTAGCGTTCTCTTGTCTTTCCCAATTCATCATCAGCGAGCATTTGCACGATTTTGTCCACGTCTTGTGCTGTAGCCATTCGAAACGTAAGCATATTACCCCTCCAAAACAGCGTGATAACAAGCTACCCACATTATAGCGTAGAGTTCGTATGATTCGAACAAGTGTTGATTATGGAACGGTCAAAAAATGGTATGATTATCTAAAAGAGAAAACAGCTGCTTGACGCTTTCAAGCGAATTGCTGCCCAAATCGAAATGGTTTGATAGGAGGTACCTATGCTCACTCGTTTCCAAGGAAGTCTCATTGGACTCGCAATCGGTGATGCGATTGGCACGACTGTCGAGTTCAAGAAGCCAGGAACTTTTCATAAAGTGACAGACATGATAGGTGGGGGCGTATTCGATTTACCAAAGGGATGTTGGACGGACGATACCTCCATGGCTCTATGTCTAGCGGAAAGTCTGATTACCCATAAACAGTTTGATCCGATAGATCAGATGGAGCGGTATGTCAAATGGTATCGTGCTGGATATTTAAGTTCGATCGGAGAATGCTTTGACATCGGGAATGCCACTGCTGAAGCGCTAAAAACATTTGAACGAACTGGTGAACCTTTCAGTGGCGCGGACAACCCATACTCTGCCGGCAATGGTTCCATCATGCGGCTAGCACCTGTGCCGCTATTTTTTTCAGACGATCTTGAAGAAGCTGTAAAATGGTCGGCTCAAAGCTCCAAAACGACACACGCTGCCAAAGAATGCGTAGATGCTTGCAGGCTGTTTGGAGCGATGATTGCAAGTGCTGCCAAAGGCTTTAGCAAAGAGGAATTGCTACACCCGCAGACTTTTGAGTTATTGTGGTCTCGTGAGCCTCTTTCACCTCGGATCGAGGAAATCTCCCAAGGATCTTATAAGCTTTTAAACCCACCTGACATACAAGGCAGTGGGTATGTTGTGAAGTCATTAGAAGCTGCGCTATGGGCATTTTATCACGGAGAAAGCTTCGAGGAAGGCGTATTGCTTGCGGTAAATCTGGGTGACGATGCAGATACAACTGGCGCTATATACGGTCAGTTAGCAGGTGCTCATTACGGCATCGAAGCGATTCCTCAGCGATGGCTGGAGCCGTTGGCAATGAAGGAGCTCATACTCGATTATGCCAGTAAGCTTCAGACAAATAGAATCATAACGGAATAAATGCCATGCATGTAACACCAAGGGAGAATCGTCATGATTTCGAGAGAGCATTTAGAAAACAATCAGGTTTGGTACTATATAGTGACACTTCTCCTTGCCTGCGGATTTGGATTGCTTTGGACAGAGGTTAGTTCGTTGCTGGAACAAGCCGTAACAGTCGTTCTTGGCATCCTGATGTACGGGATGTTCTCACAAATCCCCTTTTTTCGATTAAAAGAAGCTTTGCATAATCGACGGTTCATCTATGCGCTTCTGACTGTGAACTACGTGGCTATTCCGATTCTGGTTTGGCTTTTAACGAGGTTTCTACCTGACTACCCTCCGTTGCTTTTGGGAGTCTACCTCGTTTTACTTACACCATGCATTGATTATGTCATTGTGTTCACCTACCTTGGACGTGGGAACGAAAAACTCATTCTGGTCGCGACTCCACTTCTTTTTGTTACACAAATGCTCTTGTTACCTTTGTATTTGTGGCTTTTTATGGGACAGGAAGCAGCTAGTCTCGTACATGTTGAACCATTTTTGGAAGCATTCCTGGGACTCATTGTGCTGCCTTTAGCGATAGCAGTGGTTGTACAAATACTCGCGAAAAGAGGTCATCTTGGCTCAGCACTACTGGACGCCTCTGCCTGGATTCCAGTGCCATTCATGGCGATCACCTTGTTCGTAATCGTCGCATCCCAAATTGACAAGCTCTCTGGTTCAATGGAAATGCTCATCTATGTCGTCCCTGTTTATATCGCTTTTATGATCATTACCCCATTTATTTCGCGTTTGTTTGCACGCATTTTCAGACTCGATATCGGAGCAGGTCGTGCTTTGATTTTTAGCGGAGGCACTCGGAATTCACTTGTGGTCCTTCCATTTGCACTGGCGTTGCCCGCAGAGACAAGCCTGCTGGTCACTTCCATTATTGTGACACAAACTCTCGTTGAGATAATCGGGGAGCTCGTTTATATTCGCGTAGTCCCTCATGTAATTTTGATAGGAAAAGACTAAATGAAAAACGGCAGCCGCTGCTCTGAACATAAATAGCTGGTTCAGGGCTTGATCGTCTGCCGTTTCGTACATCCTATTTTGAAATATCTACGAACCCTTCTCCGAAAACGTCTCGCGCGTCATGAATGGTAACAAAAGCATCCTTGTCCGTTTTGCGGATGATTTTCTTGAGCGCTGGCACTTCCTGCTTCGTAATAACTGTATATAGAATTTCTTTCGGCTCTTTCGTGTAGTAGCCATAGCCTGTGAGTACCGTCACACCACGATTCATCTCGATGCTTATTCGTTCAGCGATTTCGTCCTGCTTGAGAGAAACGATCGTAATCGCTTTTTTCGGATTCAGCCCCTCAACGACAAAATCCATTACTTTGGTAGCTACGAAAAGCATGAGGATCGTCATCATCATTTTCTCAAAACCAATGATAAATAATGAGGCAAAAACTACAATCAAATCAAAAAATAACAAAGCATAGCTAACGTTCCAACTCAAATATTTATTTGCAATCTTGGCGAGAATCCCCGTTCCTGCCGAGGTTCCTCCCACCCGAACAATTAGTCCAATACCAAGACCTACGACGACTCCGCCAAAAATAGCATTAATGGTCGGCTCACTCGATGAAATCGTCCATGTTTTTGTGAGATGTAAAAAAACAGAAAGAAGTCCAACGACAATAATCGTATAAATGGTCGTTACCTTTCCTAAAAAACGATACCCCATTAACAGAAGGACCGCATTGATCAACAGGCTCGTCAGCCAAGGCTCCCATTGGAAAAGATAATACAAAATAATGGTTACCCCGGTAACGCCTCCTTCACCAAAATGCTGGGGAATAACAAATAAATTAATACCTACTGCGAATAAGAAAGATCCAATGACAAGTGCCGCAATATCCACGAACTTGTTGTTATCTGGCAAAGCCATTTTTCCTCAACCACCCTTTCAATTCGAATTCGCTCTCGTTCCTATCACTCCATTGAGAGGAAGGCTTTTAATCAGATAATTTAATCACGGCCAGCCCTTTTTTTCAAGTAAATTCACTCGTACGGTAATCTTTTCACCAAAACATTGATTCTTATTTCTTATCGATTACATAAAGGAAGTGCTCTGTATGAGAAAAATGATCACTCTCGTTCTACTTGCAGAGTCCTGGTAGGCGCTGGTTACTCTCTCGTAAGCAAAAAAAAGCCGGAACGTACGAGCGGGACTGACCCCCGTCTGTAGGACAGGGATCAAAACACCTTAGCCAATTAAGCAGCCAGTTGCCGAAATTGAATCGGCGACTGGTTGTTTAGTTTCGTTTGAATGCGAATTAAGTTATAGTAATGAA
>NZ_BEXF01000036.1 GCF_002897295.1 Brevibacillus reuszeri | reverse complement strand
CTCCTCGGAATATCGCTTGAATGTTTGACCTTTTTTAGCCATGGAAAAATCCCCTCCAAGTAGAGTGTACCACCCACCGTTAGGTGGGCGGGCTTTTTACACTGTCTACTCAAAGGGGATAATATCAGGGTGCGCCGTGCTTTTTGTGTATGTTTAGAATTTAAGGCGTTACTGTTGCAGGTTCTGCAGCCTCTGCCTCATATTCTGCCCATTCTGCTTCCAATTCTTTTTGCCATTTGTATTGCTCCAGCATGCTTTGTGCGAAAGGACGCATGAAGCCTTTGTCGCTAAAGCTGTTGATCGCTTTCTCATCCTTGTACAGCTGTTCAACAGTCACACCAGCATCTTTTGCAGGAACACTGAACTTGGTAGCTTTACCGAAGTTATATGCGTATTGATCTGCTTCCAATCCAATTGTCAGAGCTTGCTTCATGTCTTTTGTTTGGAACGTTACATTCAGAGAGCTCTTTTGGTGAACAGGCATTTTTGCACTGTCTACATAGAAGTCGAGGTTCCAAGCCAGGTTTTGGAAGCCTTCTTTTTTCATTTCTTCTACGACTTTTTCAGGCGTATAAATTTTGCCTGTTTCGTCGAGCCATTGCTTCGCGGACTTCATGCCTTCAGAGATAGTTGCTTCTGCCAGTGCACGTTTTTCAGCCTCGGTTGTCTTACCCATTTCTGGATCGATTTCTTCAGCGAAAGTGTTGGTCAGAACCATAAAATCGATGGCAAATGCTTTCACGTCTTGGCTAGCTACAGCATCATTTGCAGTGAAGAAGAACATTTTAACCAGTTCTTTGGCGTCGATTTTGATCGCTACGTGTGTCGCATCTACCTTGTCGCCGTTTGGCAGAGTTACTTTCTCTACGCCAAGATTTTTCGCGTCAGCCAGCTTGTAGCCGTATTTGCTTACGTATTTTTTGATGAAGTTCAACGTGAGATCGTTCATTTTGTCCTGGAACGCTTTCAGCTTGGCAGGGTCTACTCCCTCTGTGCTATCGATGCCGCCGAATGGATTGGAGGCAGTAGCATCAATGACCAAGTACTTGGAGTCGAGTGGAGATTTTACATATACTTTATTGTCTGCCGCAATCATCTCAACGGACGCTTTTTTATCACCAGTCCAGAGCTTGTTGTCGCGCAGCAGCTTGTCGTCGTTTACTTCAAGCTGGAATTTTGCGTTCTTCAGATCTTGCTGAGAGCCTTTGGCTGTCACACCAGCCTTCAAAGCTGCCAGAAATGCCTGTCCCTCTTTATCTACTGCAGTTTCCCCGAATGCTGCTGGCAATTTTTCTACATCACCTGTCAGCTTCAAAGTCCCTTGGAAATCGTAGTTTGGCTTATCTATGGATGCGACGATGGAATCACGCACCAAAGATGCTTCATTGGCACAACCTGTAAGCACGAGCATACCGGCAAGAAGTATTGCACTTCCCTTTTTCCACATGTTGTGTTCCTCCCCTATGTAATATTTGTTTTAGTTCCCACAATGTAGTACGTCCGAGATGAGAAAAGGTTTCGCAAATAAGGAAAAAAATCGCCATTCGGACAAAATAAGCCCCATTTTCGTGGTAAGATGAAAGGGAAAAGATGGTTTAGAAAAGAAAGGGCGTTTGTACCATGTGGTTGTGGCTTCAAAAGCTGATGAGTTATTTTCAGGGTGAAGCAGAACAAAGAGTGGAGGAAGAGATTCGTACTCCGGTAAATCCCGCTCCCCGTCAGCTCAAGGCAAAGACAAAAAACATTTACCCCAAAGAGCGGGCAAACAATCGTGATACGGACGACTTCAGATCAAGCAAGGAACGTCAATTCCGTTTTCCAGTAGTTCCAGATGAATATCAGCTGCCAAAGCGCAAAAATAAGGAAATGCAAAAAGGGTATACGGCAGGGACGCGTGAGCAAGCTTCCTATGAGCAGGAAAGAACAGTACAGACGCGGGAAACGCCCCGCGGTAACAGAGAGGCGCGTGAGAAACGAGAGACACCTGTTGTACCAAAGGTAGAGCGAAAAATAGAGAAGCAGTCTCCTGCTCGCTATGAAACGAATCGGGAGCCAATCCACCAGAGACCGGAAAGACAAGAACGACCAGATAAACCGGAAAGACCGAGTGAAAAAGTCGCTCGTTCTACACTTTCAGCGGAGGAAAAGCGTTCGTATACGCCATCCGATATTATTTCGCCTGTTTATGGAAAGATTACACCGGCTACGCGTGAGGTTGAGCATCGCATACATACGACCTCGGGTATCGTGTATCCTCGTTTGGAGCAGGAGGAGCAACTGAATCAGATAAAGCAATGGGAAAAGGAAATCAGCGAGCGCTACTTCCCTGAAGACCATGAGGAAAATGACTCGAAGCCTGACCAGGACAGACTGCTCCCCGATTTGGGTGAAGAAGCGCGGAAAGAAGCTTTGCAAGCAGCAGACGAAGTGGCAACAGCATCTGCGGCTGCGGTGGAGCTGACAGTGGCTGTAGCAGCAACGGAAGCAGTGGGAGAAACGCTGGAGGTAAGTGCACAGCTGCATGATGCTCCTCTTGCTGCTCTGGGACAAGTGTCCGATGAGATACGTGAGAGAGAAGCGGACGAGCCGCCGATTGCAGTAGGGTCTATTGAGGTAAGTGTGCAGCAAACAGGGGATATGGAAGTCAATGAAGCTGAACCGGCCGCTCATCTCGAGTCGGCGGTTGAGCCAAAAGAAATCGAAGAAGTCGAGCCAGTAGCTCATATCGAGCCGACGGAAGAGATCGAAGAAGTCGAGCCAGTAGTTCACATTGAGCCGGCAGAAGAGATCGAAGAAGTCGAGCCAGTAGCTCATATCGAGCCGGCAGAAGAGATCGAAGAAGTCGAGCCAGTAGCTCATATCGAGCCGACGGAAGAGATCGAAGAAGTCGAGCCAGTAGCTCATATCGAGCCGACGGAAGAGATCGAAGAAGTCGAGCCAGTAGCTCACATTGAGCCGACGGAAGAGATCGAAGTAGTCGAGACACTAGATCATCTCGAAGCGGCAGAAGAGATCGAAGAAGTCGAGCCAGTGGCTCACATCGAGCCGACGGTAGAGATCGAAGAAGTCGAGCAAGTAGCTCACATCGAGCCGGCAGAAGAGATTGAAGAAATCGAGCCAGCTGTCACATCCATCGTGCCATCCATTGAACATACGGAGCCTTTTGCAATAAAATCCGACACCTCTGCAGCCGAAGTGAACACCGCTGCACCGTATGCAGCTGACGTCAATCGATTGTTGGAACGAGCTGGGCTAGAACAGCAAAATGTTGTACAGGAATCGAACAGACCACTGGAATCCATGAGTGAACCAGTGCGTGCAGCTGAGCCGAAGCGTGAGCAGCAACAGCAGCCTGTACAAGAGCCTGAGCCAGAGAAGATAGTAGAACCGCCATACGTGATACCGCAGTTGGAGCTGCTCAATCCGAGTCCGCCGCCAAGCGATGACGATGACGAACACACCCAATTGCAAAAGCTCCTGTTGGAAGAGACGCTGTCCAATTTCAATGTGAGTGCACACGTTGTCGGGATTGTGAAGGGCCCTTCTGTTACGCGCTTTGAGCTGCAACCGGCGCCAGGAGTCAAGGTTAACAAAATTACAAGTCTGGTTGATGACATCAAGCTGAATTTGGCTGCAAAGGATATTCGGATTGAGGCACCGATCCCAGGCCGCAATGCGATCGGGATTGAGGTACCTAATCTGGCGAGTCAGCCAGTCTTGATAGAGAAGATGATTGGCTCCGAAAAGTTCCAGCAGCATCCGTCCCCGTTAGCTGTAGCCCTGGGGATGGACATTGGTGGCGAGCCAATTATCGCGGATATTAAGAAAATGCCGCACGGATTGATTGCGGGCTCGACAGGATCAGGGAAGAGCGTCTGTATCAATTCGATTATCGTCAGCTTGTTGTACAAAGCTACACCAGAGCAAGTACGACTTTTGCTAATTGACCCGAAAATGGTTGAGCTGGCTCCATATAATCATTTGCCACATCTTGTGACCCCTGTCGTGACTGAAGCGAAGCAAGCGACGGCAGCACTGAAATGGTGTGTGGAGGAAATGGAGAAGAGGTACGCGCTTTTTGTAGATGCGGGAGTACGAGATATCGATCGTTACAATCAAACGACCGATGATACCCTTCCTTTCATCGTCATTGTGATCGACGAGCTTGCCGACTTGATGATGGTATCACCACAGGATGTAGAGGATTGTATCATCCGGATTGCGCAAAAGGCCCGTGCCTGCGGTATTCATTTATTACTCGCAACCCAGCGCCCATCTGTTGATGTCATCACAGGGAACATCAAGGCAAACGTTCCGACTCGCCTGGCATTTGCCGTCTTCTCGCAGGTCGATTCTCGCACGATTCTCGACCAATCCGGGGCGGAGAGATTGCTGGGTCGAGGAGATATGCTTTTCCTTGAAAGTGGTACAACGCCAGTGCGTCTGCAAGGAAATTTTGTCTCAGATGATGAGATTGAACGTATTACACATATGATTAAAAAGCAACGCAAGCCAGAGTATCTGTTCAGCAAAGAGGATTTGGAGCAGCAGGTCCAATCCTTCGACGCGGGAGATGACCCACTCTACTTCGAGGCGCTGGTATTTGTCGCAGAGCAAGGACAAGCATCCGCATCTGGTCTGCAACGCCGCTTCCGGGTGGGTTATAATCGAGCAGCGCGTTTGATTGAAATGATGGAAACAGACGGCTATGTTGCAGGGCAAAGCGGCGGCAAAGCGCGAGCGGTACTGATTTCACTTGAGGATGCCAGAGCGGTAGTGGAAGGCTCGACCTTAGTCTAACGAGTCAGATAAGAAATGAAAAAAAGAGTCTTACCACTGTGGTGAGGCTCTTTTTTGCGAAAATAAAAAATGATAAACAATTCCGATCAATGTACATGAATAGTTGCCTAAATATTCGGAAAAGTAGTATGCTAGATACAATGTCAAACATATTAAAGGGAGGCATCATGGATTTCTTGGTGAAAAAGTATCAACCGATTAACGAAGAGCTCGTGCTGTTTAACGAGGAGCATTACTTGAGTGTCCTGAAAGTACATATCGGGGATCTACAGACAGCAGAGAGAGAAGCGCTGTTTAACCATCTATTCGTGTTCGAGAGCAATGACGTTGATTTAGAGATTGATGTCTCTGAAGAGCAGCACGGTACCTGGTATCTCCAAGTCCTGGTTCCTCATGTTCTGACATTGCCTGATGTTGCCACGAAACGTATTGGTCGAGGAAAAGAACAGCTGGAGGCTCACTTGGCGAATCAACCTGTACAGCTGATACAAAATCTGCTTTCTGGTGAAGAAATTTACACGTATGTGAAAAGATATAATCCGAATATTGAGGTAGTCAGCAATTAGTTAGATACCCAAGCTCGTACGCATTAAAATCTCCCGCCAAGAAGGGAGATTTTTTCTTTTTCGGAACATCTCTCCCTTATTTACGCTGGCAGGAGTCGTAAAGCATGAGACAGCATCGTAATAATGAGTAATGGATGTCCAAGACGTAATGTAGGAGATGCGGGCTCATGAAACGGTATGTCTACGTGTTGCTCATCGTTGTACTGATTGTCATAAGTGCAATGACGATTTTCTTTTTTCAGCTCTATGCAAATGTAAAAGAGACAGCGAGCATGATTTACGAACCCCTGCCCCCGGAGACTACCCACGAACCTGAGTCCACATCAGCCAAGCCACTTGAGCCGCTTCCTGCTCCAAAGCCTGTACCAGAAGCCCATGCCAAAAGCGAGAAGAAGCCCCTTACCTTATTACTGTTTGGAGTAGACAAGAGAGAAGGAGACCAGGGAAGGTCCGACACGCTCATCTTGTTGACTATCAATCCTGAGAAAAAACAAACCTTGATGATGAGCATTCCCCGCGACACCCGAACTCAGATTGTGGGCCGGAAACAGCCCGACAAGATCAATCATGCGTATCAAGCAGGGGGAATTGCTAGTACAGTACGAACGGTTGAGCGCTTTTTGGATATTCCGATTGATTATTATGTAAAGGTGGAAATGGAGGGGTTTTCGAATATCATTGACTCGCTTGGCGGTGTTACTGTTGACAACGCTTTTGCTTTTGACTACGAAGGCTACCAGTTTCCCAAAGGAATCAGTCATATGGATGGGCAGAAAGCATTAGCGTATGTGCGTATGCGTTACGATGATCCTGAGGGAGACTTTGGGCGAAACAAGAGACAGCAGCAGGTCATCCGGGATTTGATGGATAAGGCAAAAGGAATTAGCACGGTCAACAAGCTCGACGATCTTTTATCCGTAGTAGGTACTAGCTTTAAGACAAATCTCACATTTGAAAACATGAAAGAATTAATGCTTGATTACAAGAGTTCCTTGGAACAAATAGAAACGATCAGGGTAAGCGGGGAGGGAGGAAAGATAAACGGCGTTTACTACTACCTGGTATCCAATGAGGAACGGTTACGAATAAAAAAACGAGTCGAGGAATTCAAGAAATCTGTGACTTCCGAAGCAGTCGTTGCTAGTGATAAGTAATAAGCCTTGTCTATGCTTTTTATCCCACCCTTTCCACTATGAGAAAGGGTGGTTTATTTATTTCAATTTTAAGGGGTCAAAAGATACACGGAAAATATTTTAAAAAGAGAATAATTGATGATGAATCACTCATATTGTTTCATATAAACGCAAATGGACAGGAAACGATAGGTCCATAATGATAGTCCTATTTTCTTAAAAAGGGTGACTATTCCCCCAAAAAATGAAGCCTGCGCAAACATCACAAAAGTAAGAGGTGATCTGTTTGACAAGATTAGAAAAGGAGTCCTTTTCCTTATGAATCTCGAGTTCGTCATGGTAATACTTCAAGCGATGCGGGCGCGCTGGATTCTGATGACAACGATACCACTACTCTGTGTTGCGTGTGCAGCGTACATCAGCTATTTCGTGATGGTTCCCACTTACGAAGCGACTGCAACAATGCTGGTAAAGCCGCAAGAATTGGACAAACAGGATTTGTACAACAGCATCCTCAGCAACCAGCAGCTGATCAAAACCTACAGTGGGCTCATCCAAACTCGAAAAATTGCGCAGGATGTCATCCGTAAGCTGGACTTGTCCATCACCCCAGAAGACCTATTAAAACAGCTGGAAGTAAAAACATCCAATATCTCCTTCATTATTACCGTCACGTATACCGATCCCAATCCACTGCATGCTGTCCAAATCGTCAACGAAATCTCTCGCTCCTTTTCACAAAACATCAATCTTTTTATGAACATTGATAACGTCATGATCGTAGATGAAGCTGAGTACAAAGAAGGAACACTTCCTGTATCTCCAAAACCGTACTTGAATATGGCCGCTGCGTTCTTTGCTGGTTTATTTATGGTTGTATTCCTGATCATTTTGATAGAAACCATTTCCACTGTGCAGAAAAAGCCCAAAAAAGCACGAGTGGAGGTTGCGCAGCTGGAAAGAGCCAATTATTCGTGAGGTGAATGGGTCATGAAAAAAAGAATTAAAAAGGCTGTAATCCCGGCAGCCGGACTAGGTACCCGATTTCTACCTGCTACAAAAGCAATGCCTAAGGAGATGCTGCCGATTGTAGACAAGCCGACGATTCAGTACATCGTCGAGGAGGCAGTGCACTCCGGCATTGAAGATATCATTATTGTAACAGGGCGCAGCAAGCGTGCCATCGAGGATCATTTTGACAAAAACTACGAGCTGGAAATCAATTTGATGGAGCGGGCCAAAACCGAATTGTACGAAATCGTGGAGGGCCTGACCAATTTAGTGGAGATTCATTACATTCGGCAAAAGGAAGCGCTCGGATTGGGGCACGCCATCTGGTGCGCACGCAAATTCATCGGGAATGAACCATTTGCTGTTTTGCTTGGAGACATGGTGATTGACAGTGAAGTCCCTTGTCTGAGGCAGATGATGGACATATACCAGCAAGAGCAAACGAGCGTAATCGCAGTTGAAGCCATGGATTGGAGCGAAGTGGATAAATACGGGGTGATCGACGGTATTTCGGTGGGGGAGAGATTGGACCTCATTCATAACCTGGTCGAAAAGCCTAAGACCAACGCCCCCTCGAATCTAGCGATTATCGGCAGATACATTCTTGAACCACGCATCTTTGACATATTAGCTCGTACCAAGCCAGGGGTAGGCGGTGAAATTCAGCTCACGGATGCTTTGCAAATACTGGCTCAGGAGCAGGAGCTGCTCGCATACAGGTACGAAGGGACGCTTTACGATGTGGGCAGCAAGCTCGGATTTCTGCGCGCAACAATAGAATTTGCCATGAAAAATGAGGAATTAAGCAGGGAATTTGGACTGTATTTAGCTCAAATGAACAACCGCTATTTCGTGAATGATTGGAAACTACCCGTGTAATGGAGATTGTGAAGGATATGGAATTAATCCCAGTGAAAAAACTGAGATCAAGCCGCTCCTTTTATACCAATTACTTGAAAAATATGCTAGATTTCAGTTTTGCCCTGCTGTTTTTCTTGCTCCTGATGCCACTCTTTCTCTTGGTGGCGATCGCGATTTCACTTGATTCTCAAGGTCCCGTCTTATTCCGGCAGAAGCGGGTAGGCAGGTACGGCAAAGAATTTACGATCTACAAGTTCCGTACCATGTATGTTGACTCTCCACAGGAGGGAGTATCGCCTTCCTCCGCGATGGACCCGCGCATTACTCGATTAGGGCGCCTGCTGCGCAGGACCAGTATGGATGAGCTGCCTCAATTGATTAACATCCTCCGTGGCGAAATGAGCTTCGTCGGCCCCAGACCCGAGCAAAAAACGATTGTCGAGCAGGTGTACTCGTATTATGAAAAACAGCGTTGGCTAGTCAAGCCGGGAATAACGGGTCTCTGGCAAATCAGCCCGGACCGGAACAAACCGATTCATGCCAACCTACACCATGACTTTTTGTATATACAAAACCTCTCGTTTGCACTCGATGCCAAGATTGTATACAAGACCATTCGAGTCATCTTAAGGAGCAATACATGCTAGAACGCCTGACTTCTCTTGGAAAACACCTCCCATTGTTGAAACATTCCTTAAACGGCCTGCTTTTCCGAAATACGCTCTGGATGCTTTTGGGGGACGGGATACGGCTGCTGCTGCAGATGGTGTACTTCGTCATCATCGCCAGAACATTGGGAGCGAGTGGCTACGGCTTGTTCATCGGGGTCGTGACCTTAGTCGCGATTTTGACCCCATTTTCCAGTCTTGGGCGGGGCGAGCTGTTGGTCATGAACGTTTCCAGAGACAAAGAAGTGTTTCGAGAATACTTCGGGAATGCCTTGTTCATGACAGTCGTCTCAGGTATTGCCCTGACCGTGGTCGCGATTATGCTGGGGCGTTTCTTTCTCCCCGAGTCGATCAGCATGAGTATTATTTTGTGGGTGGCTCTGTCAGATCTGATTATGTACAGGGTGGTTGAAATATGCGGGCAGGCGTACCAGGCATTCGAACGGTTAAAACGAACGGCCCAGTTGAATATGCTGATGGGCGCAGTCAGGCTGGTTGGGGCTCTCGCACTATTGCTGGTTGCAGCACAGCACAGCGTTTCAGAGTGGGCGATTCTTTACTTTTTGACAACGGCTGTAATGGCTCTTGCTGCGTTGGTGCTTGTCGTTTATGAGCTGGGTAGACCCCGTCTTCATTTGCAAAAGGTGTTTGCGGAGTGGAGGAGTGGAGCCTATTTTTCAATCAGCCAATCTTCCCTCGTCGTGTACTCGGATATTGGAAAAACGATTCTGGTCAAGTTTGCGTCCCCGCAGCACGCTGGAATATATGCAGCAGCCAGCAGAATTGTCGATGTCACACTGTCACCCATTTACTCCTTGATGAGTGCCGCTTTTTCCCGGTTTTTTCAGGAGGGGACATCCGGCATTGGAGCGAGTGTCCGATACGCGAACAAGCTGCTAGTGATCTCCCTTGTTTATTCAGCCTTTGCGTGGCTCGGATTGTATTTGATCGCTCCAGTATTGCCATGGGTTTTGGGAGAGGACTACCGCTTTGCAGTGGAGGCTGTTCAGTGGATGGCAGTGATTCCGCTTCTGAAAAGCTTGCACTTTTTCGCCGCAGATGCATTAACCGGTGCAGGCTTTCAAGGCTGGCGTTCTGCTATCCAGGTCTTTGTTGCCATTCTGGTTGCCGGGCTGCATATTCTCATCGTCCCTCTGTTTTTGTGGAAGGGAGCAATTGTGGTCAGCCTCATCGGTGATTTCTTGCTGTGCTGTGGTTATTGGGGCGTGATCGGGTACCTGCAGCGCAAAGAGCGCATCGTGAGGGTTACGGGACAATTGACCAACTAGGAGGTACCGTTTTGCAGGATGTAGTGATCCTAGAGACACGAGCCTCTGCCCAGAAAAATCATTATCGCGAAAGCAAAATTTTCGTGAGATTTGAACAAGCGTTCATCATCGTCTCCCTCCTGCTGTTTTCACAAGCATTCTTCCCCTTTTTTCAAGTGGGGCAGCCGGAAAATGTCATGGAGGGCAATCCCCTGCTTCAACTGCTTTGGAAGGTCATCTATGGTGTCGCCTTCGTGCTGATCCTGATCCAAAGGAAACGAGTACTCGCCATATTGACCCGAGACAAGCTTTCCCTCCTGCTGCTGGCACTCATAATGCTCTCGTTTCTATGGTCGCAAGCTCCTGATATTACGATACGGCGCAGCATCGCTTATTTCGGGACGACGCTCGTCGCGATTTACATGGCAGCACGCTTTACCTTGCGAGAGCAGTTTTTGATGGTGGTCTGGATGCTGTTGGGTGGCGCGGTGTGCAGTCTGATTGTCACGCTGGTGCTGCCTGATGTGGGAAAGATGCTGCACGAGGGAAGTATGGCTTGGCGCGGGATATACTCCCACAAAAATCAATTAGGAAGACTCATGTGTCTGGGAGCTATCGTATGCTTCCTGATCATCATGATGAAGCAATGGCCGCGGTGGATCGGCTGGGGGGGATTCGCTTTATGCAGCAGCTTGTTAATCCTCTCGGAGTCCCGAACGGCGATCGTGGTTTTTGTAGTGCTGCTTGGCTGTATTCCGTTTCTGTATTCCTTTCGCTGGAACGTATACGCGCAGCTTTCGCTCTGGATGTCTGCAATTATGCTGGGTGTGGTGTTTACCCTGGGCGTGGTCCCAAATGCGGAAATACTGCTCGAATCCTTCGGGCGTGATATGACGCTGACAGGCAGGACAGAGCTATGGGCGACAGTCATCGAAATGATTCGTGAGCATCCATGGCTCGGCTATGGATACAGCGGATTTTGGCTCGGATGGGATGGGGAGTCCGCGTATTTGTGGATGGTCTCCAACTGGAATCCCCCCAACTCACACAACGGCTTTCTCGATGCTGCCCTCGATGTTGGGCTGGTCGGTTTGGTCATGATTCTAATCGGCTTTACTACCCGCTTTATCAAGGCGTTTCGATACATTCGCACCAAGCAAAGCTGGGAAAGCTTTTGGCCGCTGCTCTTTCTGATTTACATGGTTGCAGGAAATTTGACGGAGACGTCGCTACTGGATCACAACAGCTTTTTCTGGATTTTGTTCATCTCTTTTGGGTTCTCTTTTGCGAGTCAAAATGGCGCTGGAAAAGCTCGTGAGCAAGCAGCGTTAACCGTTGAGAGAGGAGGAAGGTGATGAGGGTAGCCGTTTGTGTCCTCACTTATAAGCGTCCTGATGGTCTGCGGAGGCTTTTGGATGGATTGGCCAGGCTGAGCTTTACCAAAACGCAGCCTTCAGAGGTGAAGGTCATCGTGATTGACAATGATCCCTCCGCTAGCTCAGCTGGTGACTACTCCAAGCTGAAAGCGAGCTATCCATGGAAGCTGGAATGGTACAACGAGAAACGCCGGGGGATCTCTTACGCCCGCAATGCGGCAGTAGCCCTGACGAGAGAGGGGCATGATTTTATCGCCTTCATCGATGATGATGAAATTCCCGAGCCGAGTTGGTTGGATGAGCTACTCGCTGTCCAACAAATGTATCAGGCAGCGATCGTTACAGGACCGGTTTTGCCGGTGTATCCAGAGCACGCCCCAGTATGGAGTGTAAAAAGTGGATGCTATGAGCGTACTCGTCACCCGACTGGCTATTTGATGGAATTGGCAAGAACGGGCAATGTCCTGATCCATACAGAAGTATTTTCCAGAGGTGAAAATGGCTTTGATGAACGATACGCCTTGTCGGGCGGCGAGGATACACACTTTTTTATGAGGGTGAAAGAGCAAGGCTTTGACATCGTTTGGGCAGATGAAGCGATCGTACATGAATGGCTGCCAATGAGCAGGCTAAAAGTGAGCTGGCTGCTGCAACGAGCGTACAGGTCTGGGAATACCTACACCCTCTGTGAAAGAGACATCCGACCCAGTCTATCCAATCTCAGCATCCGTGCCATCAAAGGAGTGCTGCGTGTAGGGGGCGGAATCGTGCTTGCGTTGCCAGCGCTTTTATTCGGACGGATCGCTTTCATCAAAGTATTGCAAAGCATTTGTTCCGGAGCGGGGATGGTTATGGGGCTCATGGGCAGACGCTACGAGGAATATCAGCGGACACATGCAGTATAAGGGATTGTGACTGGAGCAGGCAGGAGGAGCTTATATGAAAACGCTAATTACAGGCGCAGCCGGATTTCTCGGTTCGCATCTTGTCAAATCACTGCTCGATAAAGGCAAGCAAGTGATCGGCATCGACAACCTATCGACGGGGCGGCTGCATAATATCGAGGAGTGTCTGAGCCATCCCCTTTTTCAGTTTTATGAGTGCGATGTGGCAGATCCATCCACGCTTGAAAGAGATGAGTTAAAGGGAGTGGCTGAAATCTATCATCTCGCATCTCCAGCATCGCCGATTTTTTATCAAAATGCACCATTCGATACGATAGCAGCCAATACAGTTGGTACGCATCAAATGCTGGAGCTGGCAAGGAGAAATCGGGCCAAGCTTTTGTATGCGAGCACGAGTGAGGCCTACGGTGATCCGACTCTGCATCCACAGCCCGAGGAGTATTACGGCAATGTGAATACATGGGGACCGCGTGCTTGCTATGACGAGGCGAAGCGTTTGGGTGAAGTGATTTGTTATGAGTATTACCAGCGCTTCGAAGTACAGGTAAAGGTCGCTCGCATTTTTAACACGTACTCGGCAGGATTGCGCAATGACGACGGTAGAGTGATTTCCAACTTTGTCACCCAGGCATTAACAGGTGAAGACATTACGGTGTATGGCGATGGCGGTCAGACGCGATCCTTCTGCTATGTGGACGATAATATTCGCGGACTTCAGCTCATGATGGAAAAGGATGCGGCGACGGGGGAGATCATCAATATTGGTAATCCAAACGAAATCTCCATTCTGGAGGTAGCCCGTCTGGTGAAGCAGCTGAGCCATTCACCAAGCAGAATTACGTTTCATCCGTTGCCGCTTGATGATCCCAAGGTACGGCGTCCTGTGATTGATAAGGCGAGGCAATTACTCGCATGGGAGCCAGAGATTAATTTGGAGGAAGGGCTGAGTCGAACGATCGCGGCGTATCGAAATCAGCTGATTGTAAACTAGAGCAGCGAAAAAAGGGAGGGGGAGCAGCCAATGAATGTGGTATGCATTGGGGCTGGATATGTTGGCAGCGTAACAGGAACTGCTTTTGCAGCAATTGGTCACCAAACGACCATTATTGATATAGACCCGAACAAGATCGAGCAATTAAACAGGGGGAAGAGCCCCATTTACGAGCCGGGTATGGAGCAATTACTCCCTACTCTGATTGGGAAAAACCTGTTTGCGACCACAAGCTTTGAGGCTGTAGCAGAAGCACATGTCGTCTTTATTGCGGTTGGAACCCCTTCCAAGGAGGATGGCACTGCTGATCTTGGCTATATCAAGCTGGCGGCGCAGAAAATCGGACGGGAGTTATCCAAAGACCGGTTCACAGTCATCGTGAACAAATCGACGGTGCCGGTCGGGACGTCCGAGCTCGTAGCGTCTTTCATCGAGGAAGCTTCTGGTTTCGTAGCAGACGAGCATTTTACAGTGGTTAGCAACCCGGAGTTTTTGCGTGAGGGATACGCGCTGGAAGATGTTTTTTTCCCGGATCGGATCGTTGTTGGTACTTCTTCGCCACAGGGCCTTCGGGTGATGAGAGAGCTCTATCACAATCTCATTGAAAGAGTGGGGTACGATCAATTATCCGAACAGCTTCCGTTCCTGTACAATCGTCAGACTCCCAAGGCGATATATTTTGAAACAGATCCCAAAAGCGCTGAATTGATCAAATATGCGGCCAATGCATTTTTGGCGGTAAAAATCAGTTACATCAATGAAATGGCGCGCTTGTGCGAGGTGCTAGGCGGAAACGTGCTTGCTGTAGCAGAAGGCATGGGACTCGATACGCGAATTGGCAAGAAATTTTTGCAGGTATCGAGCGGCTGGAGCGGCAGCTGCTTTCCAAAGGACACCGCAGAGCTGCTCGCGACGAGTCAAAAATACGGCAGTGAAATGATGGTAGTTAAGGCGGCAGTCGAGTCTAACGAGAGAATGCACCTGTACGCGGTGGAAAAGGTGATTCGTCAGCTGCAATCGTTAAATGGGAAACGGATCGGGATTTTGGGACTCACGTTTAAACCCGATACGGATGATGCCCGCAAGACACAGGCTGCAGCTATTGTTCAAAAATTGGTTGAGCTCGGGGCAAGCGTAAGCGTACATGATCCTCAAGGGATGGCGATGTTTCAATCACTGAATAGCCATCTGCCGATTGTTTATTGCCGCGAGCCGCTTGATACCGGGACGAGAGCCGATGCCGTCATCCTCCTCACACATTGGCAGGAGTATCAGGAGCTGGATTGGGCAGCGATGTATTCCGTGATGCGGCGTCCTTATGTGCTCGATACGCGCAACTATCTCGATTCAGCAAGACTGAAAGCCATTGGCTTTGCCTATGAGGGTCTTGGCTTGGCTACGAATTCGCTGACTCTGGCGGGAGATGGTGTGATGGGGGGATGAAAGAAGACCAGGTGCGAATGACGCGTCGGAAATTTCTGAAGTACGCTGCGTTATCGAGCATGCTGTTTTCGGTCGGAAATATCCCTTTATGGCATAACCAGTGGAAATTGGACAGTGCATCCCCGGCGCTGGCTCTACGGGAGCACGAGACATTTCCGCGAAAGCCGGTGATCGCAGATGAAAACAAAAAGCCAGGACACGCAGACTGGAGAGTCACCAAGCCTGCTGCAGGTGCGATTGCCGGATACGCATCTACCACGAGTGTCGTGGCTGGCGAAACGATTGTTTTCTATATCAGTACGAGAACGAGCGGCATCCGGTACAGACTGGATGTATTCCGGCTCGGATATTACCAAGGAAAGGGTGCGAGACTGCACCATACCAAGTCGGAGCTGGTCGGACAGGCACAGGGATGGTGGTCTAAAAAGGAAGGGCGGCACGGACTGCCACAGCCTGACCCAAAAACGAAGCTGCTGCATCTGGAATGGAAGCCATCCTATTCATTGAAGATTCCAGAGGATTGGGTAACGGGATTTTATATCGTCCGGATGACTGATGCCGAAGGATTTCAGTCCTATATTCCCTTTCTGATTCGGGATGAACAGCATGAACATGACTTCATGGTGCAGTCGGCGGTCACGACCTGGCATGCATACAGTGCTTGGGGTGGATATGGGTACTACGGACACTACGACGAAAAGACGCATGAATATATCGACTACGATACAGATCGAAAAAACGTAGCGGTGGCGATCTCCTACAACCGGCCGTACGAGCAGTATCACGGCTCCGGCGATTTGTATCTGGAGTATCCGAGCGTCTATTGGCTGGAGTCAAAAGGCTACGACATCGGCTATGTGACCAATATCGATATACATTTGGGACGGGTAAAATGGCGGCCCAAGGGATTCGTCTCGCTCGGACATGACGAGTATTACTCGCGCCAAATGCGTCAATACGTGGAGAACCTGCGTGATCAAGGCGTACACCTGGCTTATTTGGGAGCAAACAATATTTTTTGGCAAATCCGCTTTGAGGACGAAAAGGGAAGCATTCTCGCCAATGACGAGGAGCCGCGCTTTCAAATCTGCTACAAGTATAGGGCTATCCAAGAGGACCCAACACAGCATCGCAAGCTGGTCACGACGGAGTGGCGCAATCTGAATGAACCCGAAAATCAGCTGCTGGGCCAAATGTATGACGGACTCGTATATAGCGGGCCCGACTGGGTGGTAAGCAAGCCGGGACATTGGCTGTATAAAGGGCTGAATGTGAAGGAGGGGGATAGGGTGAAGCATTTGATCGGGTGGGAGTACGACTCCGTGAAAAATCATATTTTTACCCCATCCAATCTGGAAATCATCGCCGCCTCTCCGCTAGTGAATACAGCAGGGGATGAAGCGGTCGCGCATACGACGATTTATCAATACTGGACAGATGCGATCGTGTTTGACGCAGGTACGATTTATTGGTGCTTTGGACTTGCCAATCCGTGGAATGACGAACGAGGCAGTGTGAGTGAAATCATCCAGGGAGTAACGGCAAATTTGTTGGAGCGTTTTGTCCAGCCGACGTAAAAGGAGAAAAATGATGATAACGGATATGGAAAGACTATTGTATCGGCGGCAATTTGTCATAGGCACGAGGTATATGGAGCGTAGCGGATGGCAACGGATACAGCTCGATCAGAAGCTGTTCCTCTCTGTCCACCCTGATTTGGATGTGATTCAATCCTATCGTCATGGCTTTCAATTAATCGTACTCGGATACATGATCGATCCTTATCATGCGGAGTGGTCGAATGAAGCGATATTGAACGATATTCATCAAAAATGTACTTCGTTTGACCAGCTCTTGGCGGGGGTGGAGCACTGTGGTGGCAGGTGGATACTCATCTATCAAGACGAAACACAGATCAAGCTGCTGACAGATGCATGCGGGATGCGGCAAGTCTTTTATTCCATTCAGCCAGATGGTGTCTGGTGCGCATCGCAGGCATCTACGCTTGCCTCTTTGATAGGAGCCGAACTGGATGACAACGAGGAGTTGCAGACGTTTGTCCAGTCGGTAGAATATCGGGAGATGGAGCAGCTGTGGCCAGGGGACGGCTCTATGTATAAGAAGATCAAGCATTTGACCCCCAATCATTTTCTTGATGTCAAAAAGGGGTCGATCACACGCTATTGGCCCCTGTCTAAACTAGAGCCAATCGGTGTAGACGAGGCGGTCGAAGGTGCGGTAGAGATATTGAAAGGTTCTCTGCGTGCCATTGCCAACCGCACGCGCGTGATGCTTCCGGTTACTGCTGGTTTGGACAGCCGGATTTTGCTCGCCGCCAGCAAAGATGTAAGCGATGAGGTTCATTATTATATCGCGCTTCATTCCGGCTTGTCAGAAAATGCCACAGATGTCAGGGTTCCAGCAGCCTTGTTTTCAGCACTAGGGAAAACATTTCATATCCACCCGGCCTTAGACAAAGTGGATGAGGAATTCGTGCGAATCAATCAACAGAGCACTCAGCTGCGCGATTTGCCCAAGTCACAAATTTTTTACCAGCACTATCTTCACACAGAGGAACGGATAAACATCAGCGGAAACTACAGCGAGATCGCCCGAGAGGTTTATTACGATTACCATCCGAACCGAAGAGTAGATGGTCGGTTCCTATCACGAAATATCAAGCTGGGGGAGAATGCCTATGCGTTCCGATGCTATGAGGAGTGGCTCGATCCGATCCGATCCTATGAGGAGAAATTCGGAATCAGGCTGCTTACGTTGTTTGAGTGGGAGCAGCTATACGGAAGATGGGGAGCCATTCACGCTGCTGAACAAGATATTGCCATTGAAGAATTCAGCCCGTTCAACAACCGCAAGCTGCTCGTGACACTGCTTTCAGTCGAACACGACTACGGCACACGCAATCATCTGTACCGCAAGATGATCATGCAGATGTGGCCAGAAACCTTGGGTGCGCCAATCAATCCTCTGCCGCTACACAAATTTCTCAGGCATTGCGGAAAAGAGGTATTGCGAGGATCGCTCTACTATGGCTATCAAATGCTAAAAGCTATCAGTGGTCAAGGTATCCGCAAGCGAAAGGAGGGGACGACGTGAGGCAGGGGAATAAGCGGCACCGAGTAGCCATTTTGTACAAGTCTTTGCCACAGTATCGACGAAGGTTTTATGAGCTGTTAAAAGAACGGCTGGAAGAGCAGGGCATCGAGCTGGTTCTAATCTACGGGCAGCCAGCACACTCGGAAGCAGTCAAAAAGGATTCGATCGAGCTGGACTGGGCACACAAGATTGAGAACAAGATTTTCCGGCTCGGTTCGCGTGAGCTGTACTGGCAGCCATGCACCTCCCTGTTGAAAGAAACCGACCTGGTGATCGTAGAGCAAGCGAGCAAGCTGCTCATCAATTACTATCTCATGCTCCAGAATCAGCTCGGGATTCGGCGGATTGCTTTTTGGGGCCACGGGCGTAATTTACAAGCGCACAATGCGAGCTGGACTGGAGAGCGGGTCAAAGCATGGCTATCAAAGCGCGTGCATTGGTGGTTTGCCTACAATGATCTAAGTGCCAGAATTGTCAGGGAGCTAGGCTTTCCAGAAGAGAAAATCACTTCTGTGCAAAACGCAATCGATACCCATCAGCTTGTGGGGGCGAGCGAAGCGTGGAAGCCGGAGGATCTTGCGGCTTTTAAACAATCAATTGGCATTACCGGGGATCATGTTTGCTTGTACACGGGTGGAATTTACCCGGAGAAACGAATTCCCTTTCTATTGAAAGCATGCAGCCGGATACGCGAGCTAGTCCCTGACTTTCAAATGATTTTTATCGGAGCAGGTGTGGACGATTCCCTCGTAAAAGAGGCAGCCAGCCAGCATTCATGGATAAAATATATCGGCCCCAAGTTTGAAACCGAAAAGGTACCTTATTTCAAAATATCCAAGCTGTTTCTCATGCCAGGTCTGGTCGGACTTGCTGTACTGGATACATTCGCGCTCGGGGTTCCGCTCATCACGACCAAGCTGGATTACCACAGTCCGGAAATCGAATATCTCGTCAATGGAGAAAACGGTGTGATGCAGGATGATCCTGAAGATTTGGAAGCTTATGCACAAACCGTGGTGCAACTGTTGACAGATAAACAAAAACTGCGTGTATTGCAAGAGGGCTGCCACAGGGCAAAACTCACCTACACGATCGAGGAAATGGCAGAGCGGTTTGCCCAAGGGATTGGTCAGGCGATTGGCATCCGAAATCCCGGTACACCCCACGTATCTAAGGAGGAGCAAATATGGCAGTCGTAATCGTAACCGGTTCAGCCGGGTTGATCGGATCAGAGACAGCCGCTTATTACGCTGAAAGTGGCTACCAGGTAGTCGGGATTGACAACAATATGAGGCAAACCTTTTTTGGAGAGGAAGGCTCCACGCTTTGGAATCGCTCTCGTCTCATTGAGCGATATCGCAGCAACTATGAGCATTCCGATGCAGACATTCGTAATCCGAATGAGCTGGAACGCATTTTTGCACGATACGGGCAGGAGATTGTGCTGATCGTGCATACGGCAGCGCAGCCTTCTCACGACTGGGCAGCCAAAGACCCGATTACGGACTTCGGGGTGAACGCCAATGGAACTCTTCACTTACTGGAAGCGACACGAAAATATTGTCCGGGCGCTGTGTTCGTTTTCACATCGACAAACAAAGTATATGGTGATGCCCCGAATCGACTGCCATTGATAGAGCGAGAAACCCGCTGGGAGATTGCCCCTGAGCACCCGTATCAAAACGGTATCAAAGAAGACATGAGTGTGGATCAAAATATGCACTCCCTCTTTGGGGCTTCCAAGCTGGCCGCGGATATTCTGGTACAAGAATACGGGCGATACTTCGGAATCAGGACCGTTTGCTTTCGTGGGGGGGTGTTGAGCGGCTCCAGACAAGCAGGCGTTCCGCTGCATGGATTTATCAATTACTTGATGAAGTGTGCCATGACAGGAACTCCCTATACGATCTTTGGCTACAAGGGAAAGCAGGTGCGTGATGTGATTCATGCGCATGATGTTGTTCGCGCCATACACGCGGTATACACGCATCCACCAGCTCCCGGAGAGGTGTACAATTTGGGAGGTGGCGTGTACTCCAACATTTCCGTGCTTGAAGCCATCCGCATGGTAGAGGATGAGACAGGCAGAGCGATTGATTTTGGGTACAGTGAGCAGCATCGTTCGGGCGATCATATTTGGTATGTGAGTAGCCTGGAAAAGTTCATGGCCCATTATCCTCAGTGGAGCATTCAATATTCCATTAAGATGATTTTGGAGGAAATTTATCAAGAGAACAAAGAGCGCTGGAGTGTGACGCCATGATTGATTATGGTGTACATCCTGTTCTCGGGGTGAGGATTGCTGCAGTCGATTACGCTTGTGCAGTGAAAAAGATAGTGGCGCACGCAAAAGAGGGTGAGCCGTATGCGGTGACGGCGCTGGCTGTGCATGGAGTTATGACAGGCTTTTTGGACAGCGTACACCAGCGCAGGCTGAACGGATTGGATTTGGTTGTCCCTGATGGCCAGCCCGTGCGCTGGGGCCTCTCTCTGTTGCATAAAATCAGCTTGCCTGATCGTGTATACGGCCCAGAGCTGACGCTGCGGCTGATGAATGCAGCAGCAGAAGAACAGCTGCCCGTCTTTTTATACGGCAGCACCGAAAAGACAATCAAGCTTCTGGCCGAGCGCTTGTGTGAAAAATATCCGGGGCTGATCATAGCGGGCATGGAGCCATCCAAATTCCGGCGGCTGACAGCAATTGAGCAGCAGGAAGTCGTAGCGCAGATCAAGGCGAGCGGAGCCAAAATGGTTCTTGTCGGTCTTGGCTGTCCGCGCCAGGAAACGTGGGTGTACGAGTATCGCAACAAGCTCCCCATGCCGTTAATTGCGGTAGGAGCTGCCTTTGATTTTCACGCTGGCCTCCTGCCGCAAGCTCCTACATGGATGCAAAAGCGAGGGTTGGAATGGCTGTTTCGCATGATCCAAGAGCCGAAGCGGCTTTGGCGTCGGTACCTCTTTTTAAATCCGCTCTATTTGTTCAACCTGTTTGCTGAGAGGTTGGGAATGAAACGGATTCCGGTTTTGATGCCGGAACACAATGAAAAAGAGGAGTCGTATGGATAGAAGTACACTCGGACCATGACAAAGGAGCATGATGAGGAATGATCAGAGAGATTTTTTGGCTTCGATCGATTGCTTGCCTCTGTGTCGTACTGATTCATTCCGCCAGCATTATGATCAACAAAATGTATGTAGAGACAGATGCCTCTCTGGAAAAGGGCATCTGGACGTCCCTTTTATTGCTGCTCATGTTCGCTACTCCGCTTTTTGTGTTTATCTCCGAATTTTTGATTGCATACTCCCGGGCTGTGAAATCACCCAAGACGTTTTTGGGGAAGCGGATTAAATATATTTTGCTCCCGTTCATTACGATGGCCGTTTTCTACGCGTTGCTCTCCTCGGTTACTGGCAAGCATGCGTTGTCGGAATTCGGCCAGCATTTGTGGCAAAATCTCATTCTTGGTAAGTTTCACGGTTACTTTATCCTCATTATTTTTCAATTTTATCTCCTGCACGTTCTCTTCCAACGGTATGGTCAAAAATGGTCGTGGAAGTGGGTACTGACTGCCTCGTTATTGATCAATGCTGCTTATCTCGGTTATTTCAGCTTCGTTCGCACATTTGATGATCCTAACTCTGAGTATCAGGTGTGGTGGCTTCCGTTCTTGGGGTGGATTTTTTACTTTAGCTCAGGCTATTACTGTGGTCGCTATTTTGATCAGGTGAAAGGCTTTCTAATCTCCTACCGCCGCTGGATTTGGGCAGGAACCGCTTTTCTGGCCTGTGCGATGCTCTTTTTGCACCACAGTGGTCTCATTACGATCATGTCCTCCAAGCGGATAGACGTTCTGCTCTATGCCATAGGAATGATCTTCTCGCTGTTTGCTGTGGCGGTTCAGATCAAAAGCGTACCACGTCTGCTGGTCACAATCAGCCAGTATTCCTTTAGCATCTATTTGCTGCATATTTTTTTCCTGATGTGCGTCAGCAAAGCTTTTTCGCTGCTTTTTCCCGCACAGCATCAGCCGGTGCTCTTGCTTGCTGCTTTGTTTGTAGGGGGAGTGTGTCTGTCATGGGGGGCAGCCTACCTGCTGCAAAAGCTACCGCTCAGTGAGTATTTGATCGGAAAGCTAGGCAAAGATTTACCAAAGGAAGAAAACCCCGCTCTAAACAAAAAAGCGCCACAAGGGCGCGAGTTTGCTACTGGGGAACAAGTGTAATCTTCGGTGCAGACGTGTAGGTGATTCGGACTCTGTCGCCAGCAGCCAGCCGGACGATTCCCGAGACCAGTCCCGTATCATACCAGGTGGTTCCGTTGCGGGAAAACTCAATGAGAGAAACGCTTCCTTTGGCGATCAAAACGTCGAGCGGATACGCATTCGTGTTTTGCAGCACATAGGGGCTTCGACCAATGGTGGGAACGGTTGGATTGGCCGGCTTTCCTTTTGCAGGTGCTGAGAGCTGTGCAAATGTCGGAGCTGCATAAGAGACGATCTGATTCACTTGTGTCGTTTTTGCCGTAGAGCCAAGCTCATAGCGTGTCGGACTTTGCTGATACGAGATGAGATATACATTCGGGTCGCTTCCGACTTTGACGTAATCACCTACACGCAGGGCTGCGGCCTTGTTGACAACCAAAATATTCGAGCCGTTTGTCAGGCTGCCGTTTACCGCTTTTGCGGTTCCGAATGTCCCGGAGGTGGTACAGATCCAGCCGATCCCTTCCGAGGCGATAAGATCCGCATCTGTGAAAAGAATTTGATCTCCTTTTGTGTACGAGCCTGTCGACGGTGCTACAGGAGAATAGACGATATTGTAGGCGTGCTGCATGGTGTTTTCAATTTCGCTTATTTGGGTTAACGAGATTTTGGACACATGCAAGGTCTGCTGCTGTCCATTTGGAGACAGGTTTACTAGGGTAAGGCGGAGGTCAGGAGAAGGGTCCGGATCTCCAAAATCATAGAAAAACGATACATCTTTGGTCAAAAAGGCGTCTTGGGATGTAAGCGAGAGGTAGGCTTCTTCAATAAACGGGGTTCCTGTAGCGCTTACCTCAAACCCGATCCCCCATTTGCCAGGTGTCGTAGCAGAGGGAAGCTTGTAGGTGATCGCAAGCTTGTAGGAGTACCCTTTTTTCAGAGGTTTTTTCAATCGCTGGAGGATTTGCCCATACTGGTTTGCAGGAGTAAGCGTAACAATTGTTTGGTCTGCCGGAGCATCGGTTCCTGTATATTTGCTCACAGTCATGCCTAGTGATTCCCATCCTAGAGGAAATGCAGTGTCGGAGATGTTCAAGCTAAAATCACTATTGTACAACAGCTCGGTATCTGCATCTGCCTTTCGGTCAAGCACAGGCGCTTCCACTTGAGAGCTGAGCAGCTTTACATACAGAGGCAGATTGGTCACCGTGATGGCATCCGATGCGGGAAGTGTCGTCCCATCAGCAGCCTGGATTTGGCTGAATGCAAGTTCAGAGGAGAGTGGAAACAAGACAGAGCGATCATCGTCTGTCCAAAAAATATAGCCAGCTAGGCCGTCAGGAAAAGTCAGTGAGACGGTGTGTACACCTTCATGGGAAACCATATACTGCTGAATAGTAGCGCCAGTCAACCAGTCCACCATCCGCTGAAAGGCACGTCCGGTTACTGCGACATTCGGGAGATGAGCGAGGTCGAGCAGCCGAATACGTGACCAAGGCTGGTCCATACCGTAGAATACTGCGCGATTCATTCCGGCAACCCAGTTGCACAGGAACATCCGATGAATATAGGCGATAGCCAAATCGTCAGGCATTTGATTGGAATAGTCGTTTTCATCGCTTCCGTAAAGAATTCCTTTGTAAAAATAGCTGTTCCAGCTGCTTTCGGTGTTCCAGATCGGCAGCGAGCCGGCTCCAGCTTGTGTGATCGTTTTGCGGTAGGCATAGGCCAGATCAATCATTGCCTCTGGGGGCTTTGGATACGCATACAGATGCAATCCGACGATATCGATCCAATTTTTCCCGCCAGCGCGTAAAAAATCGCCCATGCCAGTTACGCCGCTTGCTCCTGTATAGCTGGGGCTGATGATCTTGATGTTGGGGTCAACGGCTTTTAAAACCTTATTGGCTTCCATCGTCAGCTCGACCAGCTTTTCTAGCGTGCCCGAATAAAAACCGCTTAAATTCGGTTCGTTCCATACCTCGTAAAACATGATTTTCCCTTTGTAGCGCTGCCCGAGAGCGAGGACGTAATTTCGCCAATCCTGGATGTTGGTGGGCGGGATGCTGTTGTAGTAGTATCCGTAGTCAGAGGACCATTTTCCGCCTGTGGCCCAGTCTGGTGGTTGCCCGAGCAGCATGATGATATCCAGATTGTTTTGCAGGGCAAAAGCGACATACTGGTCTACTCTGCTGAAATCGAAATTGCCTTTTGTTTTTTCGATCTCGCGCCAGTTTGTCTCTAATCGTAGCAGGCCAAAACCGAGTGGACGAGCATTGGCGACCTCCTCAATTTGGATGCCGAAAAAGCGCCTATCGATTGGGCCAGACAAAATGTAGTTGCTCATAGGTGATTTCATGACCTCCGTTCGTTTGAATGGAATTGAATGGATAATTTCATTTTATGTATACAGCGAGGTGCTTGTATCAGCAGGCGTACTATTTAGTTTGCAAATAGACAAGAGCTATCTGACTTATAAATTTACAATTATTACCTAATTTCTCTTTGGAAAGGTGGTGATTGATTTGCGTTTTCGTTGGAAGCTGGTGCTTGGCATTTTGCTTGTGCTAGTTGTCGTCTTTATTTTCATAGGGAGGGAGCGACAGCATACGCCAACGGTAGTCTTAACGCCCATCTCCACTGACATTGGAGTGAATCTGATTGGGTACGCGCCAACTGCTGTCAAATTTGCCTATACGACTGTGCCTGCTCAAAGCTTCTCGCTTGTTCAGCTAAGAGACAATCAGACTGTATTTACTGGAGCACCCAAAATGAGTAGCACCGATGAGAGTACAGGGAGAGAAGTGTATGTACTTGATTTCTCCAGCTACAAAAAATCAGGTACCTACCAAATCCGATTGCCTAACGGAGTGGGCAGTGCCCCTTTTCAAATCTCTACGGGTGTGTATGAAATCGTCTACAAACAAGCGATGCGCTCCTATGAATTACAGCGATGTGGTGTTGCGATTGACGACCCGTTAACACATGTCCAGCACGCCGAATGCCATATTAATCCGGCGGTGCTGCATACGGACAACAGCCAGAGCAGAGACACAGTAGGCGGATGGCATGATGCAGGCGATTTTGGCAAATATATGTCCAATGCTGGGGTTACGGTTGGACAGCTGCTGCTTTTACAGGAGCTGGCACCGCAAACAGCGGAAGATACCAGGCTGGAGTTGCCTGCGGCAGACAGTGATTATCCGGATGCGTTGACAGTTATTCGGGTTGAGCTGGATTGGATGCTGAAAATGCAGAGGCAGGATGGGGCCGTTTACCATAGTGTAGCGACTACCAAATTCCCAGGGATGATCATGCCCGAAGCTGATCTTGGTACCCAGTATATTTATGATATTTCAACTCCAGACACGGCTATTTTTGCGGCGGCAATGGCACGTGCTGCGAGAGTTTACGAAGCGTATGACGAGAGCTATTCCCGGGGGCTGCTAGAAGCGTCGACGAAGGCGTGGGCTTTTTTGGCAAATTCAAAAGAAATACTCTCGCTTCAGGACAAGCAGGCGTATCGTCCGCGCAGCGATAAGGACAAGCGAGTGTGGGCAGCAGCAGAGTTGTATGTAACGACAGGTCATCCTGTATTTCGCGAATACGTTGAGCAGCATATCGAGCAGCTAGAGCTCAATCCTGCCAAAATGGTGCCCTCGTACTGGCAAAATACATCCTCTCTGGCCATTCTTACTCTTGCTCTCGGAGGGCCACAGGATTGGGACCTGACGCATGAGCTGCGTCAAAGACTGCTTCAGCATGCAAACCTGGTGGTCAACAAATTGAATCATTCCGCTTACGGCACCGTGCTTCAGCCTGCGGATTACGATTGGGGATCTGCCAAAACCACACTTGGCTACGGACTGCATCTCGCGGCAGCTAATTATATTAACCCGCAGCCTTATTATCCGCATGCGATCTCCAGACAGCTGGATTGGGTGCTCGGAGCCAACCCTTTGGCTCAATCGTTTGTCACCGGGATGGGAAGCTCTTCGCCAATGCAGCCGCATAACCGTTACGTTGTGGCAAGCGGCGTTCTCATACCTGGATTATTAGTTGGAGGGCCCAACTCGTACGCAAACGACAAGATCGCGCCTAAAAAGCTCGGTCCCCGCAGCTATGTTGATGATTCCCGCTCGTATGCGACAAATGAAAATGCCATTGATTACAATGCCGCACTAGTAGTCGTGGCTGGCTATTTGAATGAATGGCATCAGGTGAATAAGCAGAGCTGGTTCTCACGATTGTTTCAGTAGGGGGCCATTAAAGAAACCTGCCTCTGAGGGCAGGTTTTCTCACGCCAAGAACAATAAATAAATACCCATTATCCCAGCATCAGCCAGCACATGACTGATGATCGAGCCGACAACCGAGTGATGGCGTTGTCGCATGTACCCCCAGATTAAACCTGCCAGAAACACAGGCACGACCATCATGACATTATAAGGCCATGCAAAGAGCGGTATGACCGAAAGCAAATGATAGAGACTGTAAAACAGTGCCGTAAGCAGGATGACGGTCTGTGGTTTATATTTTCGCGTCAGCTTATTATGCATGTAGCCGCGCCAATACATCTCTTCCAATACCGGATTGATCAGCATCAGGATGAGGACCAGGCCACCTGTGAAATCGCCAGTAAAATTCCAGCGAGCAAGCAGTTGGGAGAGGTCGGAGCGATCAAACAGGAACGATTGAAAGAAGTACCCTCCACAAAGGATAACAAACATAAAAATGAAACCCGTCCAAAGGCCAGTCCAAACATTGTTTCGCCGAATGGAAAAGCCAAGTGAGGAAAACGTCTCTCTGGGGGTACATTTTTTCACGAAGAGGCCATCGACTGTAGGAACGAGCAAAAGCCAGCTGTAGAAAAGAAGAAAGGTCACAGGAACACTGCCTATGACTTGCAGGCCGAGGAAAATCAGCAACGTCGGAACAAGCAAGAAAACTATCATCATAAAATCGCCGCCAGTTTATCGAATTGGCATCTGCTGCCTATCCACATGGTAGCGGTTAGGAGCGGAGGATTGCAGTACCAAATTTGTCTGGTACCTTTTCAGGAAAGCCCGCTTTTGCGGATTGACAGCCACCAGTAAATTATTGACAATAAATGTGTATTTGAGGGAGCCTCGGAGGGATTTTATGAGTAGCGCATCCTTTTCTCGCCTAGAGCCGTTTCTATCAGACGTAAAAAAGCACTGCTTACAGCTCGCCAAGAACAAATGGGATGCGGAAGATTTGATGCAAGAAACATTGGCCAAAGCGTATCGATCGATTCAGCAGCAGCCGGAGCGCGAGCTGACGAAAGCCTTTCTTAGACAGATTGCGACCAATGCGTGGATTGATCATTGTCGGAAAAAACAAACAAATGAATCCAAAGAGTTATTTGACGAAGCACAGTATTTGCAACACTCTACAGCTAGTGATGCATATACCATTCGGGAAAATTTTGAGCAATTGGCAAATCGATTGAATGCACGGCAGATGGTGCTGATCCTTTTGATTGATATTTTTTCATTCACTGCACCGGAAACGGCAAGGCTGCTTCATATGACGCTTGGGGCAGTAAAGGAAGGAGTAAAAAGGGCGCGGAATCGCCTGCTCTCTCTGGCAAAACAAGCCGCTGACGGAAGCGAAGAAGCTCGTCACAAGCCATCCACACAACAGGCTTCCACTGCTTCGGTGACCAAAGAAGACTTCGAGCAGTTTTTGGCAGCTTTTCGTGCAGGTGATCCTTACGCCATTTGTGATACGTATTTGCGATTTGTGGATCGCGGGGTGCGCGTAGAGAAGGTAACTGTTCAGGCGGACAAGCTCTATTTTTCGGTTCGCGATCCAGACGGCCATTTGATCCATTTTATTCAAAAATGGTAGCATGCCCGTTTCTTTTTGACCCAACTTCTCGTTTAAGAGCATGAAAGGCTAGTAGTGGTTCATCCATATCTTACAGAAGGAGTGAATGTTATGAGTACATTCGTACGTCATTTTGCAGTAATTCAGGTGCCAGTAAAAAATGTGGAGGTATCGGTGAAGTGGTACCGGGATGTTCTGGGAATTCCGTTTACCTTTGAGTATACGCCGGGAGATTATGAAGCATGGCTGAATGTCGGAGGGGTAGGGCTTGGTCTGGTTCAAAGCCCAAACGTACCATGCCTCGACTTCACCAATATGGCGGGGCAGGAACAGCCGATCATCTCGCTTCAGGTAGATCAAATTCACGCCGTTTATGAAGAGCTGCGCAGCAAAGGGATTGAAACGAGTGAGATGAGCTATAAGAAGAGCGGGGGCTACAGCTTTACGCTGCGTGATCTGGATGGGCATATCACCAATCTGTGGGGCGGATGGCCATCTGCAGAGGATGAAGAAGCGAATGCATAATAACTGGGCTCTCCCCACGTCTGCGGTATAATAGAGGCAGATGATACGACAGAGGGGGGAATCCGCATGTCCTTGCGTGAGATACAGGAGAGTGTTCAGCAAATTGCTTGGGCAGTAGCGTCCGTTCTGCGCGTAGAGGTAGAAATTGCCGACACAGATTTGATGCGGATAGCCGGAACGGGACGCACGCAGGCAGGTGTATTGCACACGATGGCGGGCCATGATCACGTCTATCGCTCCTCCTTGTTTGCTGGACAACCCGTGGTAATTACTCGTCCCGGCGAGGATGATCGCTGCCGACCGTGTGCCCACTTTGGCAATTGTGCTGAGACGGGTGAAATCTGTTGCCCGATTATGCTGGATGGACAAAAGGTTGGTGTCATCGGTTTGCTCGCATTTGATCAGGAGCAAAGAGAGCGGTTATTCTCTGATGTCAGCTCGATCCTCAACTTTTTGCAAAAAATGGCTGAGCTGATCTCGATCAAGCTGAAAGAACACAACATGTATGTCGAGCAGCAGCTCGCGCTAGCCAAGCTTCGTGTTGTAATGGATGATTTGGACAAAGCGATGCTTACAGTGGATCAGGCCGATCGAATCGTTCAGGTCAACCAGAGAGCACGTCAGTTTTTACAGCTCGGGGCTGATGACAGCTTTGCAGACATAGATGCAACAGCTTGGCTTGCGGCGATCAGAGAAGCGGATCAGGTGCAGGGCACTCCGAAAAAGGTCACTCTGGTGATCGGACAGGAAGCGAAGGAGTTTTTGTTTTCGATGAAGCCGATTGAACTCGACGGCGACATTCGTGAATGGGTCATTACCCTTGATGACGTGCGGGAAGTCGTAGAAATTGCCAGACAGGTAGGCGGCTATGAACGTGAGGATGCTTTTTCGGTCATCCTAGGAAGCAGTCCTGCCATCCAGCGCGCTAAAGACATGGCAAGGCGAGTCGCAGACAGTGATTCTACCGTACTGCTCCAGGGAGAGAGCGGGACAGGCAAGGAGCTGTTTGCCAAAGCGATCCACCAAGCGAGCAGGCGAAATGCGCAGCCTTTTATCTCCATTAATTGCGCTGCGATCCCCGAGCATTTGCTGGAAAGCGAGCTCTTTGGTTATGAGGAAGGCTCTTTTACAGGTGCGCGAAAGGGAGGAAAGCCGGGTCTTTTTGAACTGGCTGGAAAAGGTACGCTTTTTTTGGACGAAATCGGAGACATGCCGCTTCATCTGCAATCGAAGCTGCTTCGCGTACTTCAAGAAAAAGAGCTTCAGCGGGTAGGAGGAGCCGGAAAGGTGATTCCTGTTCATGCCCGAATCATTGCGGCAACCCATATGGATTTGCAAGAACGGGTCTACCAGGGACTGTTTCGCATGGATTTGTTTTATCGATTGCATGTGATTCCGATACATTTGCCTTCGCTAAAGAGTCGCCGCGAGGATATACTGACCTTGGCAAATGGCTGTCTGGCAGAATGTGCGGCACGATTAGGCAAGCCTGTTTCTGGATTTTCACAGGAAACACAGGCGATTTTGTTTCATCATGATTGGCCTGGTAATGTCAGGGAACTAGCTAACGTCGTGGAGTATGCCGTCAACATGGAGGTCGATACCTCGATTCAACCAGCTAGTTTACCAGGCGCGATAGTGAAAAACAATAGCGAGTCGTTGCGATCTTCACGGACGGTGGGAAGCGAGGAACAACAGGACGAACTGCTTTCGCTAAAGGAAATGGAGCGCATGGCGATTACGAAGGCAATTCAGCGCGTCCAGAAAAGAAAAGGCAGAAAAGAAGACGCGGCAGAGTTGCTTGGAATCAGTCGAGCGAGTCTTTTCCGCAAAATGAAAGAGTACGGCTTGTCCAAATAAGATGGGATGGCAGAGTCAGCTCCGTTATATGGGGCTGGCTTTTTGGCGTCTGTCTATCGTTTGTGGTATGATGTGTGGGAAGGTTTTTGGAAGAAGGTAATGAGAGGAGTGTCAAATGAGAGTGAAAGAGATTATGGGATGGGTTCGTTCGATTGCCTTTGCAGTAGTTTTTGCCCTGGTCTTAGGAATCTTTGTATTCCAACCATATAAGGTTGATGGTCATTCCATGGACCCTACCTTGCAGGATCAACAGCGAATTTACGTGTCTAAACTTTCACATACGTTTTCCTATTTACCGAACTATGGAGATATCGTCGTTATTGACAGTCGTGTCCAAAGAGACCGTTCCTTTATGGACGATCTCACAAGCCACCCACTGGTCTCTCTTTTGACAGGAACACAAGAAGATCACTCTATGTACGTCAAACGTGTCATCGGAAAACCAGGAGACGTGCTTGAATTCAAGGACAACAAGGTTTACCGCAACGGCGTTGCTTTGGAAGAGCCGTACATTAAGGAAACGATGCAGTTTGTCGCAGACGGCAAGCTGACTGTTCCTGAAAATCACATCTTCGTGATGGGAGATAATCGTAATCACAGTACGGATTCGCGGGAAATCGGATTTATTCCGGTTGATCACATCATGGGAACAATGATTGAAAATCCTTTTACATCGTAAAAAGCCACTATCGTACGAGGTTGTCCAATTGCGGGCAACCTTTGTTTCTACGAATAGGGTTTTGTACCTCATTTCGTCTAAATCTTCTGGCATTGCAAAGGAGGGGCTGTCCATGCCCAGCATCATGATTGCCGACCGTGATCCGAATGAACGGACTGGAATGGGCTGGCTCGTATCTAGCTGTGCAATTCCGTATAAAAAAGTACTCTCTGCGGGGACGATGGCAGAGGTATTTCAACTGATGGAATCCCAGACGCCGGATGTAATCTGCCTCGAATTGGACATGATTGGAAAAGGTCAATGGGAGCGGCTCAAGCTGTTGGTGGAGCAGTATAAGCCTACTGTACTGGTTACGACAGCAGAAGCTACCTTTGAACGTGCGATGCAAGGAATTGAGCTGAATGCACGGGATTTATGGATTAAGCCCCAAACGCCCGAGTATATCAGACGTGTTTTGACCCGCTGCTGTCAGGAGAGGAGCAGACACAACCAGCTGAATCAGGAGGAGAGTGGTGCGACTGGAGGAGTCAGAGAGGTATCGTATCAGGATCTGTTTTTTCCTCGTCCTTTGCAGGGGAGCACATATGCGTTGATGCTTGCGCAACTGGAGGACCCAAAGCGTCATCCGGAGCTTCTTCGCTTCTTTGAGGACTATCCTTTTCGAGACAAGCCTATCCTGCTTCCGACAAGTGAAGTAATCGTAGGCGTGTTTTCTGTAGAAGATCCTGAAGCATCGGCCCTTCTGCAGCAAACAGCTAAGCGACTATTGATGGATTGGGAGACAACGGGTGATTCCCCCCTGTTTCTGGTGGTGTATGATTCACAGGAGCCGGAGCAAAGCTTGTATGAGAAATATAAAGAAGCGAGTGAGGCTTTGTCTATCCGCTTTTTTAAAGGGTACAGGCAGCTTTGGGTAGTGGAGAATCAGGTCAATTGGGCGACGATCGATCCTTTTTTGACTCCGTCGGAACAACGCCTGTGGGTAGACATGCTGCATGGAGGCGATCCAGAAGAGCTGAAGCAGTGGATGTATAAGCACTTTTCCTATAAAGAAGAGCCTTTTCCGGAGCCAGGCCTATTGCGGATTCGTTTGACGAGCATACTCGCACAGGTGCGACGCTATATGAAATCTCATGGGCTGGAGCAGGGAGAGCTCGAGCAGGAGTACCACCAGGTATTTGAAACCATCCTGTATTCGCCGATTCTATACCGGATTGTTGTGGAGCTCCTGTTGTTTATTCAAGCACTGATGGACCTGGTTCAAAATCAGCGAGATGAGGTCAGACTGGATGTCATCGAACAAGCTATTCGGTACATGGAGAGACGCTATTCCGATTCTGATCTGCGCCTGGAGGATGTCGCGCGTCACGTCGATCGCAGTCCTGCCTATTTCAGTACGCTGTTTACTCAAAAGCAAGGCGTTTCCTTTCGGCATCTGCTGACCACTCTGCGCGTAAAGGAGGCAAGTCGCCTGCTGATGGAGACATCTTTGTCTGTCGGAGAGATTGCGCAACAAACTGGCTTTGTAAACGCCAATTATTTCAGCAAAATATTCAAGGAAAAGACGGGTACAACTCCACGTCTGTTTCGAAATCAAAAGAAAAGATAGAAATCGAATAAAAAGAGAGAATTTCTTAAAAAGTGATCTGCTGAGCCGATTCATACCGAAAGAAGTGGCACCAAATCGAAAGAGTGGTGCCTTTTTTGCATCGTTTCGCTTTTCTATACTAGATATAAGCTATTCAATCTGGAGAAAAGCAGGTGGAATTTATGACGAAAACACAAACTATTCAGCAAATGATTCAATCGTATTCTGGTACCAAGCTGCATACAAAGGGCTGGGTGCAGGAAGCGGCGCTGCGTATGCTGTTAAATAACCTGAATCCTGATGTAGCAGAGCGGACCGATGACCTGGTTGTATATGGAGGAATCGGGAAAGCTGCACGCAACTGGGAATGCTTCGATGCTATTGTCGAAACATTGAAAAACTTAGAGAGTGATGAGACGTTATTGATCCAATCCGGCAAGCCAGTGGCGGTATTTAAATCACATACAGATGCACCGCGAGTTCTTTTGGCAAACTCCAATCTCGTTCCTGCGTGGGCGAATTGGGAGCATTTCCACGAGCTCGACAAAAAAGGGCTGATGATGTACGGGCAAATGACCGCTGGAAGCTGGATTTATATCGGCAGCCAAGGAATTGTACAAGGGACATATGAGACTTTTGCAGAATGTGCCAGACAGCATTTTGAGGGAACGCTTGCAGGGACGATTACAGTTACAGCTGGTCTGGGTGGTATGGGCGGAGCACAGCCGCTTGCAGTGTCCCTCAATGGCGGTGTAAGCATCAATATTGAGGTAGATCGCACACGAATCCAGCGTCGATTGGACACGAGATATTTGGATGAGATGACCGAAAGTCTGGATGAGGCCATCCGTCTGGCAGAAGCGGCGAAGCGTGAGAAAAAAGGTATCTCCATCGGCCTTTTAGGAAATGCGGCAGAAGTATTGAAAGAGATGCTGGCACGCAATTTTATCCCGGATGTTTTGACAGATCAAACCTCCTCGCATGATCCTCTGAATGGCTATATCCCGGTTGGTATGAGCCTGGAGGAAGCAGCGCAGCTGAGGGGCAGTGATCCAAAAGAGTATGAAGCTCGTTCGAAAGCAAGCATCGCCGAGCACGTTCGCGCCATGCTCGCTCTGCAAGAAAAGGGAGCGATCACATTTGACTACGGAAATAACATCCGTCAGGTAGCGAAAAACGAAGGGGTAGAGGAAGCATTCCGCTTTCCAGGCTTTGTACCTGCCTATATTCGTCCACAATTTTGCGAGGGCAAGGGGCCATTCCGTTGGGTAGCGCTCTCCGGTGATCCTGAGGATATTTACAAAACAGATGAGGTCATCCTGCGCGAGTTTTCGTATAATACGCATTTGTGCAACTGGATTCGGATGGCACAAGAACGCATTCAGTTCCAGGGATTGCCTTCGCGCATTTGCTGGCTGGGCTATGGGGAGCGCGCGCGTTTTGGTCAAATCATCAATGACATGGTGGCACGTGGCGAATTGAAGGCACCGATTGTCATTGGACGCGATCATCTCGATTCCGGATCGGTTGCATCGCCGAATCGCGAGACAGAAGCGATGAAGGATGGCAGCGATGCAGTAGCAGACTGGCCGATCCTCAATGCAATGGTCAATGCAGTAGGTGGCGCAAGCTGGGTTTCTGTTCACCATGGAGGCGGTGTAGGAATGGGCTACTCCTTGCATGCAGGGATGGTCATCGTTGCTGACGGTACGCCAGAAGCAGCGCGTCGCCTGGAGCGCGTATTGACTACTGATCCAGGAATGGGCATCGTTCGTCACGTGGATGCCGGCTACGATCTGGCTATTCAGACCGCCAAGGAAAAAGGCGTTCATATTCCAATGATGAAGGAGTAAGAGCCATGACCAAACCTGTATGGATTCGCCATGCCAGCCAGCTTGCTACACTGGCTGGCGGTTCAGAGGCACCTGTAGTCGGTGAGCGGATGAATGAGCTGTCTATTATTGAAAACGGTAGCGTCTGGCTGGAAGAAGGGGTCATCCAGAGAGTCGGGACCGATGAGGAGCTTGAAGAGGTGTACCGACAGCGTGCTCATGAGGCACAAATTATCGACGCCACAGGCAAGCTTGTCACTCCCGGTCTGGTTGATCCGCATACGCATCTGGTGCATGCGGGCAGCAGGCAAAACGAATTCAATATGCGGCTAAATGGCGCTACTTATATGGAAATCATGAACAACGGCGGAGGGATTCACTCCACGACGGCTGCGACCAGAGAGGCGAGTCACGAGGAGCTGTTTACACAGAGCAAGCGCAGACTGGATCAGTTTCTGCTGCATGGTGTGACAACCGTCGAGGCAAAAAGCGGGTATGGACTTACTCTTGCTGATGAAATCAAGCAGCTGGAGGTAGCCAAACAGCTGCACGAGGCACATCCAATTGATATTGTCAGCACTTTCATGGGCGCTCATGCCGTTCCCCGTGAATATCGTGAGGACCCGGAAGCATTTATCCAGCTGGTAATCAATGAGATGATTCCGGAGGTGGCGAGGCGCCAGCTTGCAGAGTTTAATGACGTTTTTTGCGAGCGCGGTGTATTCACCCCGGAGCAGTCCAAGCGAATTCTCGAAGCAGGGGCAAAGCATGGTCTGCTCCCGAAAATACATGCGGACGAAATCGAGCCGTATGAAGGAGCGGAGATGGCAGCAACGATTGGGGCTGTATCCGCCGACCATCTGTTGCGTGCATCAGATCGCGGGATTCAGATGATGGCAGAGGCAGGCGTAATTGCTGTGCTGCTGCCAGGGACTGCTTTCTTCCTGATGGCGGAATCAGCAAATGGTCGAAAAATGATTGACACGGGTGTAGCGGTAGCCATTTCGACCGATTGCAATCCAGGTTCTTCTCCGACAGTATCGCTGCCACTGATTATGAATTTGGGCTGCCTGAAAATGGGAATGACACCTGCAGAGGTCCTGACAGCCGCTACGATTAATGCGGCTCATGCCATTCGCCGCGCCCACGAAATAGGCAGTATTGAAGCAGGTAAAAAAGCCGATATCACGATCTTTGATGTACCTGACTTTATGACGCTGCAATATCGCTATGGCATCAATCATGTCGATACGGTAGTGAAAAACGGAGCTGTCGTAGTCAGGGAAGGAAGATTGGCATGAGCGGCTATCCATATCCACTGCTAAAACCGCCGAGCTTTGCCTGGGATAGAAGCCACGCCCCAGCCGAGCCAAAAGTAAACGAATGGATTACTACGCTGGAAGTCAGCAATGCGGCTAGCACAGATTGGTCCGCATACGATGTGGCGATTCTTGGCGTGCCGCTATCCCGCTCCTCCATTTCCGCATCAGCGGCAAGCGAAAATCCGGATGCGATGCGGCGCGCCTGGAAGTACTTCACCACGTACAACCTCGACTATGATGTGGATTTGTCTGATCTGCGTGTAGTCGATCTCGGGGATGTGCGTCAGCATGTGACGGACATCGCCCAGTGTCATCGAAACATCCGCGAAGCGATGGAACAGATGCGCACGCACCATCCTGAGTTGCTGCCGCTGATGATGGGTGGCGATCATTCCATCACGGCGATGCTGATCAAAGGCTACAAGGATGCCCATCCAGAGCAGCGAGTCGGAATTCTGCAGCTCGATACACATTTTGACCTGCGTGACTTAGCAGACAACGGACCGTCAAATGGGACTCCCATTCGCAATTTGATTGAGAGTGGGACCATTCGGGCAGAGGATGTGCACAACATCGGGCTGCACGGCTTTTTCAATGCCCGTTCGCTCAAAACGTACGCTGATGAAACAGGTGTGCGCTATACAACCCTTCGCCAGGCACGAAAAAAGGGTGTGGGTGAAACCGTAGCAGAAGCACTTCAGCATCTTGGACAACACGTAGATACGATTTACCTCACTGTTGATATGGATGTACTAGACAGCAGCTACGGACCGGGTGTCCCTGCTTCTACGCCTGGCGGGATGCACAGTGATGAATTGTTTGAAGCGGTTTATACAGCGGGTCTTTACCCCAAAGTAAAAGCGATGGACATTGTCTGCCTCGACCCGTTCAAGGATCAACGAGAAGCAACAGTCAAGACTGCTGTCCATGTCATGCTCTCCTTTTTGACGGGGTATCGCCAGCGCGTCCATGAAAAGTAACCTGGTAATCTGAAAAACTGCCCGTAAAAACGCAGTTTTTTTGTCGTTTCTGTCTCGCTGCGGATTCGATTGACAAATAAAATATTCAGTAATACCATACAGGAATTGTAATAGGTAATCCGAAAAGAAAAGGTAACCGTGAACAAAGGAGAACGAAGGATGGAACAAAATAGTGAAAATGAAGGATTTGTTATAGAGAAGAGTCGTCGTGACTTACGAGGAAATTGCGAGCAGTGCTTTGGCTTGTGCTGCGTGGCCTTGCCGTTTGCAGCTTCCGTAGACTTTGCCATAGACAAAGTAGCGGGTCAGCCCTGTCATAACTTGCAAGCGGACTTTCGCTGTGGTGTGCATACTACCCTGCGGCAGATCGGCTATCGTGGCTGTACGGTCTATGATTGCTTTGGAGCGGGACAAAAGGTGTCGCAAGTAACTTACGGGGGGAAGGACTGGAGGGAGGCACCAGGATCGGCGAAACAAATGTACGAGGTATTCCCGATCATGTGGCAGCTCCATGAACTGCTTTGGTACTTGTCTGAAGCGCTTATGCGAGAAGAAGCCTGTCCGATCCACAGTGAGCTGAGTCAGGCGCTCGCCAAGACGGAGCAATACACGCAGCTTCCCCCAGACTCTTTGCTAAAAGTTGACGTGGCTGCTCACCGGGCAGAAGTTAATTTCCTACTGCTGCGGACCAGCGAGCTCGTGCGCGATGAAGCCCGCAGGCAGCACAAAGGTCAGCTCGGACGTCAAAAAAACTACGGGCGAGGGGCAGATTTGATCGGAGCCAAGCTCAAAGGGGCAGATCTGCGGTACACCAATTTACGAGGCGCCTATTTGATTGCTGCTGACCTCAGAGGAGCAGATTTGCGCGTAGCTGATCTCATCGGGGCAGATTTTCGAGATGCAGATATCAGGGGCGCTGACCTTATGGGAAGCCTTTTTCTCACGCAAGCACAGCTTAATGCAGCAAAAGGAGATGCAAGCACCAAGCTCCCATTATCACTTGCTCGTCCAGCACATTGGACTGACAATGGGAAGTGACTGGCCTAAAAATATGGTATGATGAACATAAGACAATGATCTTAAGAAAGCGAGGTGTCTGCCATGACTGGTTTCGGAATATTCCGCGAAGTGATCTCGTCTGAGAGCGAGCTTCGAGAAATGTATGGAGAACCAAGCAAGTTAGTCCAGAACAAGGCGATTGCACAAATGGATAGTCATGTGCGTAACTTTATCGCACAAGCGCCTTTTCTCATCATCGCAACGGCGGATGCAGAGGGAAAATGTGATGCTTCCCCGCGTGGAGATGCTCCGGGCTTTGTGCATATCATCGATGACAACCATCTCGTCATTCCAGAGCGTCCAGGAAACAAACGCATGGATTCGATTTCCAATATTTTATCCAATCCGCAGATCGGTCTCATTTTTATGATTCCGACACTAGAAGAAACATTGCGAATCAATGGACGTGCCTGCATTATTCGCGATGCTGAGCTGCTAGAGAAGATGGCGGTAAAAGGGAAGGTGCCATCGATCGGAATCGGAGTGCAGGTCGAAGAATGCTTCATGCATTGTGCCAAAGCATTCATGCGCTCGGGTCTTTGGAAGCCGGAGTCGTGGCCAGAAGCAGGAACTACTCCGAATGTATCGCAAATTTTGGCAGACCATGTGAAGCTGCCTGGAGTAACGGCAAAAGAAGTAGCAGAAGGCTTGGAAGATAGCTACAAGAACCGTCTGTACTAGATTTGATACAAGGGAAGCAATGGCTGTGCCAAAGGACGTGGCATAGTCAGGTTTTCTAAGCTAGGTAATCTATGCTAAAATTTGATTGGTACGTACATAAAATCAGCGTTAGTCGGGAGGAGATCGGATGGCAACACATATCACAGATAGCTCGGTATTGAATAACGGCGTCAAAATGCCGTGGCTTGGCCTGGGAGTTTGGAAAGCAAAGGAAGGCAATGAAACAGTGGCAGTCCGCTCTGCGATTGAAGCAGGTTACCGCAGCGTAGACACGGCAGCTGTCTATGGGAATGAAGAAGGTGTAGCCGAAGGAATCCGCCAATCCGGAATCGATCGCGATCAGCTGTTCATCACGACCAAGGTGTGGAATGCAGATCAAGGTTATGAGACAACGCTGAAGGCTTTTGATACCAGTATGAAAAAGCTGGGGCTCGATACGCTGGACCTGTACCTCGTTCACTGGCCGGTAAAAGGCAAGTTTGTAGATACATGGAAAGCAATGGAGAAGCTGTATCGTGACGGATATGTTCGCGCGATCGGCGTCAGCAATTTCAACATCCATCATCTGGAGGAATTGCGCCAGAACAGCGAAATCACACCTGTGGTCAATCAGGTGGAATATCACCCAATGCTTACCCAAAAAGAGCTGCTTGCTTACTGCCAGGAGCGTCAAATCCAGCTCGAAGCATGGAGCCCGCTGATGCAAGGAAATCTGGACCATCCACTGCTGGTGGAATTGGGACAAAAATATGGCAAGTCTCCAGCTCAAATCGTCATTCGCTGGGATTTGGAAAATAAGGTAGTGACCATTCCAAAATCTATTACGCCTGAGCGGATTCGTCAAAACGCTGATGTGTTTGACTTCACGCTGAGCGCAGAGGATGTAGAGAAAATCAGCGCCTTGAATGAAAACAAGCGAATTGGACCAGACCCGGACAATTTTGATTTCTAGGAACAGCAGATAAGGGAAAAGGGAAGCCGCTTTGGACGGCTACCCTTTTTTTTACAGAGTGAAGTGTGGTTTTGCCAAAGGCATTTATTTGCGATAGCTGACGATGGTATGATACATGGCTTTGTCAGCCAGCTTGAGAAAGAGCGTGATGTCTGGCCGCAGGTTTGCTTCAATAATCCAAACCTTGCCACTTGAATCGATGCCCATATCCAGTCCAAAAACGCGTTGTTTGGTATAATAGCTGGCTAGCCGATGTGCTGCAAGCAGGGCGACCCGTCGCAAGCGAGCCATGATGGCTGCCCACGAGGCGCCTTTGATCGTGGAACGGCGGATGGCGGTAGCGAGAGGAAGAACACTGCCGCCACTTCTTTTTACATTAGTGATGATATAGCCCCTGCCTGCTACCTTTGCGAGCATGCCGGTTACCACCCAAGCGCCGCCGGGCTTTCTTTGTACCATAACCCTTACATCAAAGGGAGAGCCACTGATGCGTGCCAACGAGATTCCTCGTTGCACCAAGTAACTTGATTTGATTTTTTTGCGTAAATAACGGTAGGTTTCTTTTTTGCCATGTGTGGTGCGGCGGTTGGCCCCTCTTTGGACGCGGTACTTGCTGTGACTGCGACCAGTAACCAGGATGACGCCGGCTCCTCCACTTCCAGAGGCAGGCTTGGCGATCACTTTTTTGTATCGGTCCAGGAATTCGTACAGCGAACGCTTGGAAAAACGGCGCGTGTTTGGCAAAGTACCTGCCAATGCAGAGCTTTTACGCAACACAGCATATTTCGTCAGCTTTGATTCACTTTTTTTAGCCACTTGAGGTCATTCCCCCAATCGTGTTGTGAAACAAGAACGCTCTTTTACTAATGTACGTCCTGTTCGTTTCAGCGCTTGTGGGAATGTCATCCTCAGAAAAAAATAGGTAGGATTTGTATTCTCTTTGCGGATTCACTCTTTACTATGCTTTATTTTTTCGTATACTGAAAAGTAGCATATTTGTTTCATCAGATGAAACAGACGGATTCATTCAGGAAGCAGGTGTAATAACAGATGGAAGAACAAAAAGCGAACGTTCGAGCCGTCGAACGGGCTTTGGATATCCTGCTCTGTTTTACGGATTCCACGGACTTAGGGCTAAGTGAGATTTCCAGCCGACTCTCCCTGCATAAAAGCACTGTGCATCGATTATTGGCAACGTTGGAAAACAAAGGATTTCTCATCCGGGATATCGAAACGGAGAAATATCGCTTAGGTTTTCGGATATGGGAGCTATCGGCAAATTTAACTCATAACGACGACCCTGCAACATTGCTTTTGCCAGAGATGGAGCGGCTACGGGATTTAGTAGAAGAAACAATTAGTCTGTATGTACGTGATGGAAGTGAGCGGATACGTATACAGGCTGTACAAAGCAAGCAGCCCATTCGCAGGGTGGCGCCAATTGGTGCGCGTATGCCACTCGCGGTAGGGGCATCAAGCAAGGTGCTGGTAGCGTATGCTGAGCCATATTTCTTGCAGGAGCTGCTAAATGATCAGGACTGGCCGGATTTTGTCAATAAAGAAGTCTATGTCGAGCAGCTGACTCAAATCAAGCAGCAAGGCTTTGCTACGAGTGTAGAAGAGAGGGAGCTGGGGACGGCGGCAGTTGCTGCTCCCATTTTTAACAGGAATGGACAATTAGTGGCTTCTATTGCTGCTTCGGGGCCATCGAATCGTCTCACTCCAGAAAAAATGAGCGATTACGCGCCATATATTATGGAGGCAGCGTATCGTATGGGGAAAATGATGAAATAAAAGCAAGCCAACGCTCCTGGGACTGACCCCCGTCTGTAGGACAGGGATCAAAACACCTTAGCCAATTAAGCAGCCAGTTGCCGAAATTGAATCGGCGACTGGTTGTTTAGTTTCGTTTGAATGCGAATTAAGTTATAGTAATGAA
>NZ_BEXF01000035.1 GCF_002897295.1 Brevibacillus reuszeri | reverse complement strand
AGTGTGGCCGGTCACCCTCTCAGGTCGGCTACGCATCGTCGCCTTGGTAGGCCGTTACCCCACCAACTAGCTAATGCGCCGCAGGCCCATCTCCCAGTGATAGCCGAAGCCATCTTTTCTTTTCGGATCATGCGATCCAAAAACCTATCCGGTATTAGCATAAGTTTCCCTATGTTATCCCAGTCTGAGAGGCAGGTTGCCTACGTGTTACTCACCCGTCCGCCGCTAGCCTCCGAAGAGACTCGCTCGACTTGCATGTATTAGGCACGCCGCCAGCGTTCGTCCTGAGCCAGGATCAAACTCTCCAATAAAGTTTGTTACTGGTTCAAAGCTGGCAAATCATTTAATGATAGACTCATTAACGCTTTCGCTGTTCAGTTTTCAAAGAGCATTTCGTGCTACTCCGTCGCCCAGAGACGACTTTTTTAATTTACCACATCTCTACTCAGAAAATCAAGTGGTTTTTTTATTTCTTCGCTGCCATTTTTTCGTTTGTGCAGCAGCGACGTTTGTTAATATAGCATGGATCAAAACAAGAAGTCAACAGTATTTAAAAAATTTTACCCCAACAATATAAAACAAATTTCTTCATCCCCATTTGGACGGTCTGAACAAGCTACTTCTTGGATCAAGGACCGTTGCACCATTTTATCTACAATCAACGGAACCTCAATCTCAGCGTCCTGAATGAGCGGGTGGTTCATCAGCTCTTGCAAGCTCCACGGACCGCTCCTTTTCTCCATCACTTCTATCAGAAATCTGACCGAATTCTTCATATGAGAAATAATCCAGAATTCCATGGCGAGCAATAGAAGCTCAATCCGCTTCTCCAGCGCCTCGGCATTAAAAGATAGCTCCTCATACAGCTTATATACAGAGTAATCCAACTGCTTAACCTGCGACCAGATCGCAGCCTGCGGGTTTTCTCCGGCTTCATACACGATGAGTCGTGCCCACGAATCGAGCGATTGAATAGAAGAATGATAGGCATCCAAAGCCATACCTTGCTGGAGCCGTTCTTTTGTCTCATGGAAAAAGCGAAGCAAACGTGAATACTCACGGCAAATGTTTTTCTTTTGGAGAAATTCAGGCAGACGGCTAAGCCTTTGCTTCATATGTTTCATGTAACCCTCTTTGTCCCATAAAATCTCCGCTTTGGCCAGCATCATTGCAAGCCGCTCATCTAAACCGTTTACTGCTCCCTTTTCCAACTGCCATCTGCTGATTTGTTGTTCGACAATTACTTGCTTTTTTATCCGCATGCGTCTAATTGAAGTATCTACATGCGAATGATTGACAACAACTATATAGAAGGTTCCCTCACGGAATGGGACAAGCATATCCGATTCAGGCAAAATCAGCACCGCTTGTACATCCATACGCTTTCGGAGCAATTCAAGATAGGTTTGCTGATTGTCATCTGGCCTTCTATTCATGCCTTATTTCCTCCCTGCCCCTGGGTTGAACTTATGGATTCTACACGCCTTGCCCGTTTCCTGCTTGTCAACAGACAAATCCTTTTGTGTGATATACTGTAGGATAGGAGGAATGATGATGAAAAATACTGAGCGCCTGAGCAAGATCAAACGCATGCGAACTTGGGGCAACTGGAGCATGGTAATCGGCATTTTGCTGATGTATACAGGTTACGCTTTCTTTGCAGGATATCTGGACTTTATTCCTTTTCTCGGCAGCCTGTTAAAAGGGTCTTACATCTTTATGACCTTGCTACTCATTATCGGCTTCATCCTGACCATGGGAAGCACAGTCATGTTCATGATTTCCGGGATGGTTTCCACATCGGCTCCACAGGTACAATGCCCTTCTTGCCAAAAGGTAACGAAGATGCTCGGAAAAGAGGATGCCTGTATGTTTTGCGGACAACCATTGCGCCTTGAGGACGGACAGCCTCAACAAAACCAGACATAATATGTACCTTTATCAATTGCCATTCATACGTAAAAAGCCACCTGCGCACTCCCTTCACCAGGGCGAGCAGGTGGCTTTCTTCTATTTATCCAACTTTCTACGAGGATTTTTGAGTCGATTTTTCTGACGTCAAGCCTTCCTCAATGGCTTGCCAGATTTCAGGAACTTCAAAGCCTCGGCGCCAAGACGCTACTCCAGCCAAGTCATACTTGTTCACGATATCAATACGCTTTTGCATGGAGCTTACGTCCTCAAGCCACATTTTATAGACATTCCCATCCTTCGGGTCTTTATATTCTACATAGTTTTGGCCTGATGCCTCATCCAGTTTTGGAGTCAGCTTGCGTTCCTTGATCCATTCTTGCGCCCTCGTCATGGACAATGCTTTTGAGCTGACCTTGATCTTTCCATCAGCCTGCTTTGCCTCTGTCCACAACCGTGTATAGAACGGCACACCGAGGAGCAGCTTTTCATGCGGTACTTCTTCCAGTACACCTTGCAGGCCGCTTTCCACCCACGGCAGTGAAGCGACAGAGCCTGCTTTTGGACTCGCTGCCCAATGCTCGTCATACGTCATGACCGCCATGTAGTCGACCACCTGAGCAAGCGCCCTGCGATCGAGGAACATCGACCACGTTTTGGCGTTTGACTTGATCGTTACATCAATAGATACGGTCAGCCCTTGTTGGTGCAAATAAGGAGTCATTTCCCGAACGAACTGAACCAGCTTCTCCTTTTCCTCCAGGTACACGTTTTCGAAGTCAATATTGATGCCGTCAAGATCGTACATGTGAGCATAGTGAATAATTTGGGCGATTACTTTATCCCGTTTGTCAAAACTGCTCAGCACCGATTTTGTCCAATCGGGATTAAATCCGTTGGTAACCAGGCCCCATACCTTGTAGCCTCTTTGGTGTGCCCATTTCACGTAGGCGGGGTCAGCTTTATTGAGGAGTGTTCCTTCTGCGTCCTTCATTTCAAACCAGGTAGGCGATACGACATTCACACCAGGCATGGGACCAATTGCTGCAATGTTCGGATTTCGATTTACAACGTGCTCCCATGTCAAATTTATCTTTTTCCCATCAGGCTTCCAAACGGTATACGGCTGGGAATCTTGCGGGTGGTCAAGAGCGACTTTTCGAACATTCGTGAATTCAACACTCTTTACCGGCAAAAAGCCCGCGATTCCGGAAGCTGTCAAAACATGATAGTAATCTTCTTCTTTTCCGAGTATATCGACATTTTCCCCTGCTCCTACCTCAGCGACGATCGGCGTTCGATGCGAAGCACCTACCCGAACCTTTTGCTTCTCTTCATCTGTGATCACACTTGCCTGCTGAATCTCGTAGCCTTCCTTTTCCACGATCAAGACTTCTGTGTCTTCTTTTCGCTCAAACGAGTAGGCATACAGCTTTTCCAAAGGATCTAGCGGGACATAGCGAGTTCCGTTGACTTCCTTGACAGGAACCTGCAGATTCACTGGCTGCTTGTTGAGATGGGCTACAACTTCGCCGCTTTCCATGCGCAGCACCTTGTCCTTTGTCGTTACGATGACTGATTTGGTAGGCTCATCCCAAAAAATAGCTGGATCAATTTGTTCCTTCAAAAACTCAAATGGCAAAAGAATCTGGTCCGATTCCAGCAAGTAGGATGCTTTGGTCCTCGAGCCTTCATATACGATCACATTATGGTCTCCATCGTACGGCTGTACATGCTCCGTTGACGCCCGCAACACAAAAAACCAGTAAATCCCGCCAAAAACAGCGACGAGCAAGAAAATGAGCAAAAAGAAAAGCCGCGCCGCCCGTCTCCTTCTTCGCCTTGGACGAGGAGCCATCCCTACTGCTAAGCTCATGGACGCGACCTCCCCTCAAAGAAATAATTCCGATCAGATTTAGCGTTCAATAAATTCACAACCTTTTACATTCTGGCAAAACTCAAATAAGCCTCAATGCTTATAGAAACCTATACCTAGAAGAAAGACGTGTGAAAAGCCAAAACGTTACACATACCGACACAAAAACACCTCCCGCAGCAACTGGGTATCCGGTTGTTGCAGAAGGTGTTTTCTCGAAAAGCATTACTTAGTGGGGATTCTTTTGACAGGACTCACAGATGCCGTATACTTCCATGCGATGACCCGTCACGCGAAAGCCGATATCTTTTGCAGCCGATTCCTCCGCATCCCGCAAATAAGGGAAATGGAAATCTCGAATCGCACCACAGCTTGAGCAGATCGCGTGATAATGATCTTCTTCAACATTGGCATCAAATCGACTGGACGCATCCCCGTAGGTGAGCTCCGTAACCAATCCTGCATCTTTAAAAACCCGCAGATTATTATAGATCGTAGCAACACTCATATTGGGGAATTTGCCTTCGAGAGCTTTGTATATTTCGTCAGCCGTCGGGTGAGTCATCGTCTCCAGCAAATACGTTAAAATTGCATGGCGCTGAGGTGTCATCCGAACCCCGGTATTCTTGAGGATTTCAACAGCCTTTTCTACACGCTGTGCCATATTGTTACACCCCACAGTCCTTCGCAAGACAAAAGAATAGTTCACTTCTTTGTCATTGATTAGAATTACTTTAAATAAGTGTACGTCTAGTCAGCGAAAACTGTCAATATGCATTACACGTAATTTGAAGATGAAGAAGGTGGAAATCAGGATTTCGCCTTGGCTGTTTTCTTAGCAGCAGGCTTCGCTTTTTGCTTTTTCGCCTCAGCAGCAGCAAATTTACACATGGATTGCAGCGTGCATTGTCCGCACTGTGGATTGCGTGCTGAGCATACCCGTCGCCCGTGCCAGATCAACCAATGATGGGCATCGGACCATTTTTCTCGCGGAATCCGTTTCATTAACTGTCGCTCAACTTCATCGACATTATCACTCTTGGCAAGGCCCAGGCGATTGCCTACGCGAAATACATGTGTATCGACTGCAATAGCCGGAACCCCGAATGCATTGGATAACACGACATTGGCTGTTTTTCGACCAACACCAGGCAACGCTTCAAGCTCAGCATGTGTTTGCGGAACTTCACCATTGTACTTTTCGTACAAGATTCTACAGGTCTCCAAGATGTTCTTGCTCTTATTCTTATACAATCCGAGCCCTTTTATATGCTCTTCCATTTCTTCCTGTGTCAAATGAAGATAATGCTCAGGCTGGTTCAATTGCTTGAACATCGGCTCGGTTATCTCATTCACCCGTTTATCCGTGCACTGTGCCGAAAGAATCGTGGCGATCAATAGCTCAAACGGGGTCGTATAGTTTAATTCACAATGCGCGTCTGGATACAGCTCATGCAGCTCATCCAAAATTTCCGCGACGGGTACTTTGCGTTGTGCCATAGATATGTCCCCCTTTTCCCTACATTATACCGATCTACGTCAACTCGGCAATTAGCTGGAGGTTCGCTTGGCATGGCGGACGTTGCATGAGGTACAATAAGCTTGGAAGAATTTTACGGGAGGGGATTCAAATGAAAGTATTCCTGACTGGTGCCAGTGGATTTGTGGGAAAAGGCATGGTGGCTCGGCTGCAAGCAAGTGGATACCATACTGTTTGCTTGACGAGACCTGCTTCTTCTGGAAAGCTCGGTTTAGACAAAAATAGCCCGCTCATCACGGAAGCGAGTGGTGATCTGCTTGATCCACATTCACTTGCTCAGGCGATGGAGGGCTGTGATGCTGTTATTCATCTGGTCGGAATCATTCGCGAGCAGCCGGGAAAAGGCATTACGTTTCAACGAATTCATGTAGAGGGCACCCGAAACGTTCTCGAAGCAGCCAAAAAGGCAGGGGTTAGCCGTTTTATCCATATGAGCGCCCTCGGGTCCCGCGAAAATGCAACCAGTGCCTACCATCGTACTAAATACGAAGCAGAGCGACTCGTACAAGCCAGCGGAATACCGCATGTCATTTTCCGCCCGTCCGTGATTTTTGGCCCAGGGGATGAATTCGTGAACATGCTGGCTGATCTGGTACGCTTGCCCGTCACACCTGTTATCGGAAACGGGACTTATCCCTTGCAGCCTGTTGCCCGTGAAACGGTAGCAGATGTTTTCGTCCAGGCACTGACCCTGCCTGCTTCCACTAATCAAATTTTTGAAACGGGTGGACCTGCTCCTCTCACGTATGGACAAATTCTGGATGCGATCGGGGAGGCGGTTGGTAAAAAGACCGTTCGCAAGCTACATATTCCACTCGGACTCATGAAGCCCGTAGTAAACGTCATGGAAGGCTTCTCCTTTTTTCCGATCACGAATACGCAGCTGACCATGCTGCTTGAAGGAAATGCCTGCAATGACGGAAATCTACTGTATGAAACATTCCCTACGACAAAGATTTCTTTTCAAGAAGGAATTGCTACCTACTTGCACTAGGCTCTCTTTTGGCGAAACCGTTGTGTGATGGACATAAATGCCAAGCTGATCAGCATACCGAGCGCAAGCGTCAACGGGAGGCTTTGCCACCATGCAAACGAAGAATCGTTTATTTGACCAAACGCTACCTCGTTTTGCAGGTATTCCACGGAATCATAGGCAAAGACTACGTCCGGGACATACAGCCAGGTGAGCAACACACCGCTGACGACAGGCAAAACCAAATAATACAGGACGTTAAGCAATGCAGAATATACAAATGCGAGAGCGAGCTTTTTCACTTTTTACCCCTTTCCTTCCTGCTCATTTGAGAAAAAGCCCCTGCGATAAAAACAGGGGCTCTTCGCTAATGCTTAGGATTCGTGCAATGTTTTTTCTACAGCATCCAACTGCTTGTTGACGTGACGCGCGACCACGAACAAGTAATCAGATAAGCGGTTGAGGTATTTGATAACTGTCTTGTTTACCTGCTCCTGTGCCGCTACGTGAACGGCTTTTCGCTCCGCTCTTCTGACTACTGTCCGAGCCACATGAAAAGCAGCAGCCGCAGGATGACCGCCAGGCAAAATAAAATTGGTCAACTGAGGCAAACTGGCATCCAGCAGATCAATCTGTTCTTCGAGGAACGTAACGTCCTCCTCCCCAAGCGGCCAGCCAACTTTTTTGCCTTCTGGCGTAGCCAGCTCTGCTCCTACATGGAAAAGCTTTGTTTGTATGAGATGAAAGACTTCATTTAGCTCCTTCCACTCGTCGGTTTGTGGCAACAGCGATAATGCGAGGCCGATTTGCGAATTCGCTTCATCACACGTACCATATGCCTCTACACGATCTGCGAACTTCGGTACACGAACACCTGCAACAAGTGACGTTTCGCCTTTGTCTCCTGACTTCGTGTAAATCTTCATCCATATACCCCTCCATCATTTCGGGATTCCTGTGGAAAGCGACAGCTACAAAGCTTCTGCGACGATGATCAATTCGGAGCTGCTGGCATCAAACACCGTCTTGGCAAACGAACCATAACGCTGTGTGACCTTGAAGCCGTTCAGCCGCAGCAGATGATGCAGCTCTGCAGGAAAAATGTAGCGCAAATTAAAACGTCCTGTCACTCGCTCGGTCACGAGCCCTTGTGCATTTGTGCGTTCGTAGGTCCGGGTCACTTCCGACAGTTGTTGAAAGTGGTCATAGCGTGTATAATCCCACATCGCTACTTCCTCTCCCGAAGGCAGTCTGAAGGTTCCTCGCAGCGACATTTTCTCATTCTCTTCATAAAAATGATTAATCTTAGGCACAAACACGTTCATCACGAATTTGCCGCCCGGTGCCAAATGCTTTCGTATACATGTCAGGGCCTTCATCTGCTCGGAAATGTGCAGCAGATGGAGAAAAGAGCGGAACGGAATGATAATGAGTGAAAAAGTTTCACCCAAATCAAAGCTGCGCATATCTCCTTGCAGCAGCTTCAAGCCTGTCGCAACTCCTTGCTCCTTTGCTTTTGCCTCTGCTCTGGCAAGCATTTCTGTAGAGAGGTCGAGGCCCGTAGTCTCGATTCCTTCCTGTGCCAGCGGAATAGTGATTCGTCCGGTTCCACAGCCGAGCTCAAGCACCTTGCCACCCGCCTTGCGTGCCTGCTCCATGTAAAAATCGACGTCACCGGTTACGCCTCGCTGCGTCAAATCGTAATAATCAGCCCATTGATACATATTGCTCATACGGTCCTCCTATGCTTGCAGTTCGGTTGATTGGAGGTACGCCATTACAAGCTTCGCTGTATTGTCGAGTGCTTCTGTGTGCGTCCGTTCGTGGGAATGAGAAGCGTCTACACCCGGCCCGATCAAGCCATGAACGATGTCATAGCCAGCTCGAAGCGCCGCACTCGCATCTGATCCGTAAAATGGATAGATATCTACCTGATAATTCAACCCATTTGCTTCCGCCAGCTTAGTCAAATGTGTACGCAATCCATAGTGGTAAGGTCCCGAGGAATCCTTGGCACAAATGGAAACGCAGTATTCGTCTGTCGTCTGCCCATCACCAATCGCTCCCATGTCGACTGCCAAATACTCAATGACGTTTGCCGGAATGCTGGAATTGCCGCCGTAGCCGATTTCTTCATTATTGCTGATAAAGAAATACGTTGTGTAAGGCAGCTTCTCGCCTGTTTCACGCAATGATTTCAGCACGCCCAATAAAATCGCTACACTCGCTTTGTCATCGATGTGGCGAGATTTGATAAATCCGCTTTCCGTTACCGTCACACGCGGATCAAATGAAACAAAGTCGCCAACAGAAATGCCCAGCGCCTGTACCTCCTGCTTGCTAGTCACTTTTTCATCCAGACGCACTTCCATATTTGCATCTGTCCGTTCGGCTTTTCCTGCTTCCCGTCCGTACACATGCACGGAAGCCTTCGTAGACAGGATAGTGCCTGTCACCAAGCGACCGCTGGCAGTTTCAATTACGCAGTGCTCACCCTCTACTGCATTGAATTCAAATCCACCGATCAAGGTCAGCTTCAGTCGACCGTTGCCTTTGATTTCCTTGACCATGGCACCCAATGTATCGACGTGCGCCGTAAGCAAACGTGCTTTTTCTTCATTTGCGCCCGGTACAGTTGCAATAATTGCTCCTTTGTTCGTGCGTTTGAATTTGGCACCAAGCACTTCCAGCTCCTGTGCGACCCACGCCATAACTTTTGCAGTGTTGCCCGATGGACTTGCGATATTGGCTAATTGGCAAAAGGATTCGACTACATACTGTGTTGACACACTCATCTTCCGTTCCTCCATTCGCAGCTGCGACCATAGATTTTTATTTTTGCAACTCTTCTTGTATGAATTGGAGCACTTCCTGTACGTGTCCCTTTACCTTGACTTTCGACCATACCTTTGCAATATTGCCTTCTTTATCGATAACAAACGTAGAGCGCTCGACTCCCATATACTCCCGTCCGTACATTTTTTTCAGCACCCATACCCCGTACGCCTCAGCCACTTCATGATCAGGGTCTGCCAAAAGCGTAAATGGCAGCTCATGCTTGGCTATGAACTTGTCATGCGACTTCACCGTATCTGGGCTAATCCCCAGCACAACTGTATCCAGCCCGGAAAACTTAGGGTGGAAATCACGAAAATCGCATGCTTCCGTCGTACAACCCGGTGTCATATCCTTAGGATAAAAATAAAGCACAACATTTTTTCCGTGAAACTGGGAAAGTGAGATCGTCTGATTGTCGCTTGCCTGCAATGTAAATGGAGGAGCGGCTTGTCCGATCGCGGTCATGCTATCCCTTCTTTCTACTTTTGTCCTGGAATTTACTTGTCCCATTTTACCACAAGCTGACAGTCACTTCATCTGTATACACGTTGCGCTTTCGAACAGAAAACGCTAGAATTAATTAAGAAAAATTAAGAACAGGTTGTTCTACGTCTCGGAACGTTTAAGCTATGAAGCACTCACACTGTGAAGTACTTAAATATTCCTACACAAAAAATTTGGCCAAGTCAGTTGGATGGTGAGAAATGCATGAAAGAGTTTTTTGAAGTAACGGACCCGGAAGCCTTAAAATCCCTTGCTATAGCCGAACGTGTTAAAATTTTGGAACTTTTTGAGGATCTGGAGCCAAGGACAGCCAAACAAATCGCTACAGAATTGGGCGAAAACGCCGCTCGTCTTCACTACCATGTGAAAGAGCTCGTGCGCGTTGGTTTGTTGGAACAGGTAGATACTCGTGTAAAAGGTTCCATTGTTGAGAAATACTACGAGCCGGTTGCCAAGGTGATTCAGGTAAAGCTTCAACTCATGATTGAAGAAAATGCACAGCAATTGAGCGACGTGATGTTTACTCCATTCCGTACGACGGAAAAGGATCTCATGCGCACGCTCAACCGTTTTGTTGCCAGTGATCGGGATGTTCGTAAAGAGTACAAGCATACCTTCGCGTTCAATTTGACTGAATTTTATTTAAGTCAAGAAGAGCGCAATCAATTGGTTGACGAAATTAGTGAACTGCTTCACAAGTACAAAGGCTTTAAAAATGAAGATGGACGTCGCAAATTCAAGTTTTTCGATGTTCTTTTTCCATTGACTCCTGCAGATCCGACAGATGATCCAGAAGAACCGTTTGACGATTCAGATGAATAATCAAGACAGCTGAGAAAACCATCTATGATGATGGTTTTCTTTCGCAGCCTTGAATGCAAAAGGGTGCATCCTGCCGATTCTTTCGCCAGACGCACCCTTTTCGCCTATCTTTTTTGAATTAATAAGCTCGACCAAACCAGACAGTATCCTGTGCTTCTTTTCCACAACAAATGCAGGTCTTTTTCATAACTGGTGGCTCAAACGGAATGTTGCGCGAAGTAAATTTGGTTTCTTCCTTCACTTTGGACTCGCATTGATCATCCCCGCACCAGCCTGCCAGCACCCAGCCACTCGTCGTATTTTCACTCTCGCTCTTGGCAATGTGAGCTGACAATTGCTCCAACGTATCGATGCCCAGATGAGAGTTCTGCTCGCGAAACTCCAGCGCTTTTTGGAACATGTTTTGCTGAATCTCTTCCAGTAGTGCGGCCACTGTCTGCGCGATTCCCTCCAAGGATACCGTTACTTTCTCTCCCGTATCACGGCGGGCAAGAATGACCTGCCCGTTGTCTACATCACGTGGTCCAAGCTCCAGACGCAAAGGCACTCCACGCATTTCCCACTCGTTAAATTTCCAGCCTGGCGTCTCTTCGCGCAGATCGGCACGAACACGCACGCCTGCCGCTTTGATTTCGTCAAAGAGTGGATCGAACGCCTCCATCACCTTTTCGCGCAGCTTCATCGGGCCAACCGGAATCATAATGACTTGAGTAGGCGCCATGCGCGGTGGCAAAGCCAGACCACGATCATCCCCGTGTACCATAATCATCGAGCCAATCAGACGCGTCGACGTTCCCCATGAGGTAGTGTGAACGTATTTGAATTGGTTGTCCCGATCCAGGAACTTGATTTCAAAGCCGCGTGCAAATTTATCGCCCAAATAGTGTGAGGTCCCTGCCTGCACGGCTTTTCCATCCTTCATCATCGCTTCGATGGAATACGTATCTACCGCTCCAGCGAAGCGTTCACTTGGCGTTTTTTGCCCCTTCCAAACCGGAATCGCCAGCTCCTGCTCGACGACCTCTCGGTAAATCTCCAGCATTTGCATCGTTTCCTGACGTGCTTCCTCTTCCGTAGCGTGTGCCGTATGACCTTCCTGCCAAAGGAACTCAGATGTACGGAGGAAAGGCATCGTGCGTTTTTCCCAGCGAAACACATTCGCCCACTGATTGATGAGCACTGGCAGGTCTCGGTAGCTTTGTATCCACTGGCTGTACATATGACCGATAATCGTTTCCGAGGTAGGACGCAGCGCCAGCTTTTCCTCCAGCGGCTCTCCGCCTGCTTCCGTCACCCAAGGCAGCTCTGGGTTGAAGCCCTCGATATGCTCTTTTTCTTTCTGGAAAAAGGACTCTGGAATGAGCATCGGGAAATAGGCATTTCGGTGGCCCGTCTCCTTGAAGCGCTTGTTCATCGCCTCTTGGATTCTCTCCCATAGCTCAAATCCGTCCGGCTTGAAAACGATACAGCCACGCACTGGCGTATAATCCATCAAATCAGCTTTCTTGATCGCGTCGATGTACCAGCGAGAGAAGTCTTCTGCTTGTGGGGTAATTTCTTTTACAAACGCTTTTTCCTCTTTCATCGTCTACGCTCCTTCTCGGAATTATTGATTGATTTTCTTTTTGAAATGCAAAAAATCCCCCATCCCAAAAAAGGGACGGAGGATCAAACATCCGCGGTACCACCCTGATTGATTGAAGCGACTAGCGCTCAATCCGCTCATAAGTCCCGATAACGGCGGGCATCCGGCACGGCTCTTCGCCAGCGGCTTGAGGATGGGGTGCAGGTATGCCTGTGTATCAGCCTTCCAGACTAGGGCTGACTCTCTGTGACCAGGGGATAGCTGCGGGTCCTTTCATTGCCTTTGTGTGTTCGCAAGCTTTCTTTAACACAGTATGTTAACAAGTTCAGCTGCTCTTGTCAATTTGTGGCATGCGTCACTCACGAGCAAAGAAATGAATGGGTTTTGCCTACCGTCCCTGATGAGTCAAATGCTCACGCAGGTATTTCAGCTTTTCCCAATGAAAGGCAGCATTCGGTTCGTGGCCGAAATAACGGTAGACGCGGATCTGCTTTTCCGCTGTTTGCAAATGATTGTAGGTGGCAAACACTGTGGATGGAGGCGTGATCTCATCGATCAAACCAATCGAGACCAGCACCGGACATGTAACCAGAGGAGCCAAGTTCATTACGTCATAGTAAGAGAGCGTATCCATTGCTTTATCCTCGATCCCGGGTGCACTGTTGCGGCGAAAAAACTCGTTGAGCTCCAGATATGGTCCGGCAAGAGCCATATCGATTGATCGCCGGAAATGGCTCAAATACGGGTATTCCGCCACTACGATGCGCGGAATGGCGGAAAGGGCTGCAGCGACCAGACTCAGGGCTCCTCCCTGGCTTCCCCCTGAGACCCCGATGCGGGAAGCATCCACTTCTTCGCGCTCTGCCAGCACGTCGAGAGCTCGCAGCGCGTCCATGTATACCCCGCGATAATAATACGTCTCTTTGGATAATATGCCCTTGGTCATCCAGCCAGCCGAGTTTCCATGTGGGGCGACACTATTGTCCTCGCTCAACTGCTGGCCGCGCACCAGCATCCCAAATGTGGAATAGCCGTGCAAAGCCCAGTTGACCACGTCATGAATTTGTCCGTCATGGCTCCAATTGTAGCCGTGGTACATAACCAGCCCCGGATGCTGTCCCGCCCGGTCAGGCACCGCGTAGTACCCGCGAATTCGAGCATGCCCAAAACCAGCAAAGCTTAGCTCGTACAGCCGTACCCCACCTGTCGGATACTCCATGGCTGTGAGCTGCGGATCGCTCGGCACCTGTGCCAGCAGCTGCTTGCTTTCCTCCCAAAAGGCGAGAAAGTCGTCACGCCTGGTCAGCGCTGGTCTGTACTCCCGCAATTGGTCCAAAGGCATATCATACGGCTGTCCCATCTGTTTTCCTCCCCATTTCAGCAGCAACGATCAGTACATGATCATGCCGCCCGTCACATTTATCGCCTGTCCGGTCATATAGCGGGCAGCAGGCGAGCTCAGGAAATAAAATACTTCCGCTACTTCCTCGGGAGAACCGAGACGACCCAGCGGCGATTTTTCCCGCCAGGCATCCAATGATTCGGCAGAAAGCGTTTTGGCCATTTCAGTCAGAATGATTCCCGGACAGACGCTGTTGACGTGAATGTTATGGGGACCGAGCGCCATCGCCATCGTCTTGGTCAATTCGATGACAGCTGCCTTGCTCGCGCAGTAAGCGGACTCGTCCGCTCCTCCCCATTTTCCGCCCATCGAGGCCATATTCAAAATACAGCCGCGCTCCCTTTCGACCATGCGCCGGACGATGGGCTGCGATACCAGGTAAATGGACTTGACGTTTACGTTGAAAATCAGATCAAAATCTTCTTCTGTCGTCTCCAGAAACCCTTTTCTTCGCTGTACCCCGGCATTGTTCACCAGCACATCCACAAAGCCGTATTCCGCAAAAACGCGTTCCATCACATCGTCAACCGCAGCTTTGTCCGTTACGTCGCAAGCAAAATAGCTGCCGCCTGTGGTCACCTCCGCCGCTTCCTGGCTCGGCTCTTTTGCCATATCCAGGATGATGATACGGTCCCCCGCCTGCCGAAATCTGCGTGCGATCGCCATGCCGATCCCTCTGTTCGCACCCGTAATCAAAGCAACGCGTCCCTCTTCGCTCATCCAAGCCCCTCCCTCCCGTTTAGCCCCTCTTCAAATCCACTCCAGCATGAAATGCGGGAACCAGCTTTTCCAGCAATTTGATCAGTGCGGTCAAGTCATTGAGATCAACCACTTCTACAGGCGCATGTGTATAGCGGGTAGGAAAAGCGAGGTCGATCATCGGAATTCCGGCGTTCTCCAACTGGCTGAACGACGCATCTGTCAGTCCGCCCATGAATGTCGAGTATTGGAGAGACACATCCTCTGCATCTGCCACTTTCTTTACGAAGCTGACGAGCTTCGGATTAGGAATCAGCCCCCCGAGCGTTCCTCGGCCATGGAAGCTGTACAGATTCAGGCACGGCCCTTCTCCCAGGCGGATATCGGCGCTTCCCTTCAAATCAGGCGTATCGGCGGCTACGACCAGGTCCAATGTGATCGAAACATCGGGATTAACCGCCCTTACCGCCGGAATCACTCCGCGCAAATTAAACTCCTCCTGAACAGAAAAGACAATGATCACTTCGCATGGAAGCGACTTACCAGCGAGCCGGTCGATCAGCTCGAGCAAAATCAGGCATCCTGCTCTGTTATCAATCGCATTGCTGAAGGCAAGGGATTGGCGGCGGAAAAATTGCCTGGCGTAGACTACTGGCATTCCGACAAATACACCAGCTTCCAGCGCTTCACTCTTGCTGCGAAAGCCAAAATCAAGATAGGCTTCATTCACCTGAGGCAGCTTGAATTTCTCCTCCGGCTTCGTCAGATGATGTGATTTCGTACCGATGATGCCCATTATTCTTCCTTCTGGAGTCTCTGCGATCACGCTTTGTCCCAGCATGCTTTTCTCCGGAATGCCTCCCAGGCGCTCTACGCGGATAAATCCGTCCTCTTCGATTTTTTTGATGATGAATCCAACTTCATCCATATGCGCAAAGACCATCACCTTAAAGGGGTTCGGCTCATCTACTTTGTTGACCTGAACAATGACATTCCCGAGATTGTCCACGCTGACCTCATGCAAGTCTTTCGGCAATTCGCTTTGCACCTTGCGAATCATCGCATCCTCGTATCCGGCTGGAGATACGACCTGTGTCAATCCTTGCAGCCGCTGGGCTATGTGCGTCAAATAGTCTGTTGTCATCTGTCACCGCTCCCACTTTTGAAAATCGAACACAGAGCGAAAACGGCAATACTACCGCTTTCCCTCTGCGTCGTTTCTTACGAATACACAATCTGGCTTCTGAACGCTTTTACTTTATCCATAAAGGATTTAACCCGCTCCGGATCGACGTGATTTTCAAATTTTCCGTCATGCTTGAACGTCGTTCCCACCACTGCCCCATCCGCAATCGATAGCTGCTGCTCCAGATTCTCCATCCTCATCCCGGTATTGGCCAAGACGACCGTGTCAGGAACTGTATCCTTGACACGCTTCAGGATGGCGGAGTCTGTCTCCGCTCCCGCTGTCAAACCCGAAACGCACAAAGCATCCGGCCGATTGTTGAAGACCGTCGACTTGGCGATGCTCTCGATCTCGCGGTCAGCCATGTATGTTGCCGCTTCCGGCACAATGTTGAACAGCAGCTTGACATCCTTGGCACCGATGCGATGCTGGTGGCGGATCGTCTCGCCGACATTTGTATTCCACATGCCGAAATCACTAGCATATACACCTGTAAAAATTTCCCTGACGAATTTGGCACCTGTCGCGGCAGCCAGATCGAGCGATTTTTTGGCATCCCACAGGACGTTCACACCGAACGGAATCTGGATATCCGACATCAGCTCCCCGATAATCCTGGCCATAGCGGCGACTGTCTCCGTTTTGACATCTGTCAGGTACGGCAGACTGAATTCATTGGAAAACAACACGGCGTCTACGCCGCCGGACTGCAACGCGAGGAAATCCTTGCGAGCCATTTCAATGACATACTCCATCCCTTTTTCCTGATCAAAATAAGGATCACCCGGCAACGGTAAAAAGTGGCACATGGCAATAATGGCTTTCTCTGTCCCGATCACTTCTTTTAACCAAGTCATCTTTTGACCCTCCTAGTCCTTTGATATGGATGACAACGCATCCATACTGCCTTTGGTCTGTTCGTAAATCTCACGGTATAAGCGATAGTACTTTTCATAGATTTCCGCGTCTTTGGACTGCGGCAGGATCACTTCGGTATATTCCACCCACGATTCAATCTCTTCCAGCCTGTCATACCAGCCCAGTCCAAGTGCTGCCAGAAAAGCATCTCCGTATGCCGCTCCATAGGTCACTTTGGGGATGTACTGCCCCTCAGAGCAAATGCTGCTGACTGCCTGCAGCCAGAGCCGGTTTTTCGTACCGCCTCCGATCGCCACCAGCTTGCGCGGCGGATATCCCGCAAGTCTCATCTCTTCGATGTTGTGGCGGATTGAATAGCCGATTCCTTCCAGAATCGCCCGGTACAAATCTCCGGTCGTATGCTTCAGGGTCAGGCCAAACCACGTGCCGCGGGCTTGCAGATGGTGAATCGGTGTGCGCTCGCCGCTGAAATAAGGCAGCATGATCAGTCCGTTTGCTCCTGGTTTGCTTTGTTCAGCTAAACGCGTCAAGCGGGTATATCCTTCATCCCTGGACTCTCCCGGCTGGAGCCATTGATCGACGAACCATCTGGTAATGGAGCCCGCGGTAGAGGTCCCACCCGTGAGCGTATGAAGATTCGGTACTGCGTGTACAGAGGGCCAGAATTTTTCGGTTTGGGTCTGCTCCGCAATCACCTGGATGAAAAATGTCGAGCTACCGTACATGATCATCATGTCGCCCTCGTTTACCGCACCCACGCTGATTGATTCCGACATTGCGTCCGCAGTCCCGGCGATCACCTTGGTTCCCGCTGACAGTCCTGTCGCTTCAGCGGCCTCTGGCGTCACGCAGCCGACTATTTCGTGACTCCACACAATTCGCGGCAGCTTTTCCCGCTCGGTAACATAGGCGCAGCGCTCATCATCCCAGTCGAGCTTTTGCAAGTTAAACAAAGGTGAGAAGGCGCATGCCGTGTAGGCATCGATTACGCGTTCTTTGGTCAGCTTATACACCAGATAGCCATTGCCAGAGAGGAAGCAGGCGGTTTGGTCGTACACGCTGGGCTCCTGGTTGCGAATCCAGAGGATTTTGGCTCCGGCGGATTGCGAGGACAAATAGTGGCCCCCTTTTCGCAATATCTCGGCCGGGCCGATTTTTTGGTTCAGCTCATCTATCTCTTTGCTTGCCCGCGTGTCGATCCCGTAGAGAATCGCTTTGCGCAGCGCGTTGCCGTTATGATCAATCGGTACCACAGCAGGGCCAATTGTGCTGATTCCGACAGCTTCGATCAGAGAAGCGTGAAATCCGGCGCTCTTTTGTCCCTCGGCAATCAACGCTTTGGACAAGGTTTTCACTGCGTGCCACCACGTCTTTTCAGCGTCATGTTCTGCCCAGCCGTGCTGCGGAATCTCCAGGGAGTGGGGTAAAGACTGGTAAGCGACCCTGCGACCTTCCCTGTCGACCAGAACGCCTTTGGACTCATAGGTTCCAATATCAATTCCCATTACATAAGACATCTTGACCACCTGCCGTATCCACAAGGTTTAACTGGTAAGCGAGAGAATTTTACCTGTATCGGCTGACTCGCGAATGGCTGCGATGGCCTTGATCACTTCCAGGTTCTCATGATGCGGCACGCGCGCTGGCTGTTCTCCCGCTTCCACACAAGACAAAAAGTATTGAAGCTGTCTCGCGTAAGGATCATGCTGCTCAAGCTTGCGGATGACGGGCTCTTGGTTTTGCTGATAGAAACGCAGCTCGGAGGTGGAAGCATCCCGTTCCCCGATGTTGTAGCCCGCCCTGTAGGTAAACTCTACGGTCCCTTTTGTCCCGGCCGCTTTGAAGAACATAGTGAATGGATACCCGTCGGACATCGTAAACGCCGCTTCGGCAACCGCCTTTTCGCCGCTCTTGAAGGAAATCGAGGACATGGCGTGATTCCAGCATCCGGTATGGTCTTTATTGGCGAGACAATATACGGAATCGATCTCGCCGAACAGATCGCGCAGGAAGTCGACATCATGGACATGCATGTCGCAGATCGCTCCGGCTCCTTTTTCCGGGTTCAACAGCCATTCATTTCCCCAGTCCGGCAACGTGGAGCACCTGCTGGCAAAAGCCATGTGAACCTGCCCCAGCTCGCCGCTTTCGTAAAGCTCCTTGATCTCTGTGTATCCGCTCCAAAAGCGGACAACCTGCCCGACCATAAAGATGATCCCGGCGTCCTTCACTTGCTCCAGCATGCGCTCTGTGGCCTCTACCGTCATTTCGACCGGCTTTTCGCACAGCACATGCTTGCCGTATCGGGCACACAATTCCACATACTTGCCATGCAAAAAGGTTGGCAAAGCAATGATCACTACCTCCACGTCTGCCTGCCTCAGCATCTCCTCGGCATCCTGGAAGTAGACGCAGCCGTATTCCTCGGCAAAGCGCTGCCCGACCTCTTCGCGAATATCGGCCACCGCTGTTAACACCGCGCCATTTTGCGCACGAATCGATTCTGCATGACTTCTGGAAATCAATCCGGCTCCTAAAATTCCGATCTTGTGCATCTTCGTTCTCCCCTCCCTGTAAGCGTTAAAGGCGAGACGGGCTTACTGGTACTTGTCTTTTACCTTGAACACGTAATTTTTCGCATCGGCCTCTACCTTGGACTTATCCCAGGTCGTATCGACAAAGTCATTGGTCACTACCTGATCCAGCGGAATTTCTTTTTGGATGATGCCAGTTTTCACAGCCCAATCCATGTTGAGCTTCCATTTGTCCATATCCGCGATGCCGATGCCTCCATCCACGATTTTCTTCTGGTCAGCTTCATTTAGCCCGAAGCCTTGATACACGCGGCCCATCATCGCACCGACAGCCCCGTCCCAAGGAATTTTGATCGATGGGAATTGTTCCAACGTCAGATCGGCTGCCGCTTCAGGGTTCATTTTCACAAAGTACATTCCTTTTGCCAGCGCGCGTACGAATTTGCGCACCATTTCCGGATCTTCGGTGAGGTACGCGGCATTGGTTACGAGCGGATTCGAGGTATACGGAAGAATCTCGTTGCCATCGATATACTCGAAATCAAATCCCTGGCCTTTCAATTGCGAATACTCCGCCACCCATGTGAACAAGATGTCCAGCTTGCCTTCCTGCACCATCTGGAATCGATTCTCCCCTGCAACCACATACTCGACATCCTTTTCCGGATCAAGCCCGGCAGCAATCAGCGTCGGATTAATGATATTGGCCCAAGCCGCATCCCCGAGTGCCACCTTTTTGCCTTTCATGTCTTGCCAGGTTTTGATCCCGCTGTCTGATCGGACAGCCATGCCAAAAATATTGATGGAGTCGTTTTGGAACACGGCTTTGAGCGGCAATCCGTTTTCAATTCCCATAAACAGGAAATTCGGGGAAGGCAAAGCAAACTGTGCATTTTTGAGTGCTACCATTTTCGTATCTGTCGTACCAAAGGACTGTTCGATCTTCACGTCCAAGCCTTCTTCGGCAAAATAGCCCATCTTGATCGCGGACCAAATATGCGCATCATCCAACACTTCGACCGTGCGCGGGACAACGACCGTCACCTTCTGCAAATTGCCAGCAGCAGGAGCAGCGGTATTGGTCCCCGGCGCCGTGCCAGTGCCTTGGCCCCCAGACGTGTTTCCTCCCGAAGAATTACTTCCCCCTGGCTGCGTGCTGTTTTGCGCACATCCAGCAAGCACTGCCACTAACCAAAGCACAGCGATCAACAGCGTGATTTGCACCTTTCTCATCTTTGGAACCCTCCTTGGATCATTTATGTCTTGAATCATTGACACCAATCCATTATCATGCTGGCGTATACTTTGGCCGCCGCCACAAGGCTGTCTACCGTGATGTACTCGTTCTCTCCGTGAACTGACCAGCTCAGCGAACCCGGCCCGAACACAACAGCAGGTACGCCGTGTTTGTTCAAATAGGCAGCATCGCAAACGGCTCGGAAGCCTGACAAGACGGCTTTGCATCCCTCCACGTCCGTGATCGCCCCCAGCATCGTGCGCACACCTGCATGATCCGCGGGAACATGAAAGCCTTGCCATTCCTGCAGCACAGGCACGGTCAGCCTCGGAGGATGTTTGCGCAGAAAATCATCCGTCGAGGCGAGCGCTTCTACGCCCCTTCTGATCTCCTCCCACAGGTCCTCTTTTTTCACCAACTGATCCGGGTACCAGACACCGTAAGTGAGCTTTACTTTGGCAGGGACAGAGCCGAGGTATTCGCCGCCCTCGATAAACGAAGGGTTGATCGTAAACAAGCCTACTCCCTGCACATCGTGTCCGGGACTGCCGCCAGCACCCAGTACCGCATCCCGCCAGCGATGATTCCACTGTTCCTCCAGGGAATAAAAGTAGTTCACGAACAGGAGCGATTTCTTCAGTGCGTCTGCTCCTACTGTGGGTCCGCTCGGAACGCCTGCCGGCTGTGGAAACAAGACCTGGTTTCTGGCTGAAATATGTACGGCCTTGCCTTCGACGATCAGTTCAAAGAAAAACAGTCCGACAGAGGCGGTATGCAGCTCCAGATCGGTAGGCTCGCAAACGACTGCAAAATCTGCGGTATAGCCTCGCTTCAGACACTGTACAGTCCCGATTTCCTCTGCCTCGTTCGACTCTTCGCCCGTGACGGCTTGCAGCAGAACATCGCCGCGCAAGGGAATCCCGCACGCCTTGAGCGCTTTCATCGCCCAGATTGCGGCAGAAACACCGCCTTTCATATCGCTCGTGCCGCGCCCGTAGATTTTGTTCCCCTGTTGGAGTGGCTCGAATGGATCACTGCGCCATTTATGCGGCTCCGCGATGGGAACGACATCCATATGACCGTTGAACAGCAGACTTTTTCCGCCACCCGTCCCCTTCATCAACGCCACAACATTGGGCCGGACCTGCTCCGCGTCTGCAGCGAATTGCTCTACTTCTGCAAAATCAAGAGAGCGCAGACTGTCAGCCAGCCAGTCCTGAACGGTTTTCTCATCGCCACCAAACGTGTGGTTGATTGAGGGAATGCTTACGAGCGATTTCATGTATTCGACAAGCTCATTCGTATGATTATCCAAATATTCAAACACCTTTTGTTTGCTGTTCACGTGCTACTCACCTCATTTCCATCGCAGATGTCAGATTTTCCAACGGACGATTTTTCTCTCCACGAGATTAATCAAGCCGTAAAAGGTCGTACCGATGATCGCCGTGAAGAAAATGCAGGCAAATGCTTTCTCGGTCTGCATGTACTGGGAATACTTGATGATTTGGCTGCCGATTCCGATGTTGCCACCGATCAATTCGGAGGTGACCGCTGCGATGGTGGCGAAGATGCTGGCCAGTTTAATGCCCGTAAAAACATTGGGAAGAGCAGAGGGCAAAATTGCCATCGTAAACGTCTGCCAGCGGCTCGCACACAATGATTTCATCAACTCTAGGCGGATGTTTTCCACATTGTTGAAGCCGGTCGCCGAATTCATCATGACGATCGGAAAGCTTTGGATAACGACAGCCAGCATTTTCACCTCGATACCAAAGCCAAACCAGATCATCAAAAGCGGAACAAGCGTAATCAACGGCGTGATCACAAGGAAAATAACGAATGGCGAGAGCGTCTTATCGATCATCTTGAAATTGGTGATGAGCGCAGCCAGCAAAATCCCGATAGGCACTGCGACCAAAAAACCGCAGACAATCGTCACAATGCTGATTCCGATATGCGGTGCAAATTCGCCGAACGAAACAAACATCGTCTCTATGATCGACACGGGATTCGGCAAGATCCAGCGCGGAATATCAAAGCCCACGGCGGCAAATTGCCAGGTTCCGAACAGGATGAAAAACATGATGACAGGCGCGAGCACGCTAGTTGCATTCGATGAGGCCACTTGTTTCTGCAACGCACGTTCCTCCCTTCTGAATTACTTGATATGCCGTAGTTCCACTTTTCCAATCATGCTCGTCAGTTCCATCTCATATGTAATGAACCTCTCATGCTCGATCATTTCCAACGTTCGCGGTCTCGGAAGATCAATCTCTACCTCCGCCACGATCCGTCCCGGATTGGTCGCCATTACATACACCCTGGAAGCGAGCAATACCGCCTCTTCCACCTCATGCGTGATAAAAATGATCGTTTTTCCGGTTTGCTCCCAAATCGTCAACAGCTCCAGATCCAACTGCTCTCGCGTAAGTTCGTCCAACGCCCCGAACGGCTCATCCATGAGCAGGATTTCTGGTTCGTGAACCATCGCCCGGATCACACCGGCCTTCTGCATCATTCCGCCGGAAATCTCAGTCGGATAGGCATGCTCGTACTGCTTCAAGCCTGCCATTTCGATCAGCTTATCAACATTTTGCTCCCACTCCTTCCCTTGCAAGCCGAATACCTTGAGTGGCAGAGCGACATTTTGGCGTACGGTCAGCCACGGGAACAGGTTGGGCTGTTGAAAGATGAAGCCCATTTTTTTCATCAGGTCCCTGCTCGTCTTCCTCCCTGTGATCTCCTGCCCATCGATGTACATCTCTCCCGATGAGGGCTGAATGATATCGTTGAGCATCCGAATGATCGTCGATTTGCCGCAGCCACTGGGACCAAGAATCGCAACAAAGTCTCCAGGATACACCTCCATATTCACATCTCGCACGGCCACGATGTCTTTGCTTCGTGTTTTGAAGACCTTTGTGACATCGATCAGTTTGATTTTGGGATTTTGCACGTGATCTCCCCCCGATCCGATAAGCTGCCTCATTTTTTACGCCACACGATGAACTTGCTTTCCGCAAAACTGACCAATTGATAGAGTATGATCCCGATGAGCGCGACGATGAGAATGGTTCCGTACGTCATCTCTGTCATCACCAGGCCGGAATACTGGAGAATGCGAAATCCGAGTCCGACTGACCCCCCCACGAAATCAGCACTGATTGCACCAATCGTGGAAAAGATGCAGCCAAGCTTAATGCCGGTAAACACCTGGGGCATCGCATTAGGCAGAATCAGCTTGAAAAAGGTCTGCCGCCTGCTTGCGCCCATCGATCGCATCAGCTCCAGCTTCTCCGTTTCCACCGAGGTGAACCCGGACAGTGTATTTAGCATAATGATCGGAGCCGCCTGCAAAATCACTACCAGGATGCGAATGTTCGGGTCAAACCCCAGCCATAGCATGAAAAGTGGAACAATCGTGATCATCGGCGTCACGACCAAGAGGATAATAAACGGCGAGACGGCTTTGACAATCAGATCGTACTGGGAAAAGAGGCCTGCCAGCGTCATCCCGAGAATCGTCGCTACGATGAAGCCGATCACAACCACTTTTAGGGTAAAGACAAAATGAGGCCAGATATCAGAACCAAAATTCCGGATCGTCTCCACCAGGATTCCCGTAGGCGTGGGCAATACAGTTCTGGAAATGCCAGCAGTTCGGATGATGATTTCGAGCAGCAAGTACAAGCCTACAAACAACAGAATGGGAGATAATGAGTGCATGATCGATGCACGGTCTCTCGGGACTGGCTTGCTTTTCGTGCGTATGAGTTCCAATGTCAATCCCCCTCAGCTAGGTTGCCAGACGCTTTGCTTCGGCAGCATGCCCCTGGCGAATCACCTGGTTGATCAAGGTACGAAGCTCGATATAGCGCTTGTTGCTCGCGATGTCCTGTCCCCGTTCCTCCAGTGGGATGTCTACCTCGATCTCGGAGACGATTTCTCCGGGCAAGGGTGAGAAGACAAAGATGCGATTGGCCAGCAAGAGCGCTTCCTCCACGTTGTTGGTCACCATGATGATCGTCTTTTTGGTTTGCTTCCAAATGTTCAGCATTTCATAGGACAGCATTTTTCTTGTGATCGCGTCCAAGGCGCCAAACGGCTGATCCATCAGCAGAATCTCCGGGTTATGGACCAGAGCCCTGGCGATCCCGACCCGCTGCCGCATCCCCCCGGACAGTTCATGGGGGTATACATCCTTGTATTGGGCCAAGCCTACAATCTGGAGCATCTCGTCCATTCTTTGCTCCCAGTCAAATTCCTTGACCTTTAGCACTTCCAGCATGAGTCTGAGATTTTTCTCCGCGGTGCGCCAGGGGAGCAGGTTATTGCTTTGAAAGACGAAGCCAAATTTCCTGAGTACGTGGGATGGAATGCCCTGTTCGTACATCACCCCATCCAGCATGATCGTTCCTGTCGAAGGAGGCTGAATACCCCCTACGCATTTCAAAAAAGTAGATTTGCCGCAACCACTGGGACCAATCACACAAATGAATTCCGACTCGTGAATGTCCATACTGATCTGATTTAGAACACGAAGCTCCGCGCCTTTTTGTGAAAATGATTTTGAAAGCGCATTCACACGCATGATCACCTTTGACACGCTCCGCACCTCCACCCTTCACCCCTCATCCAATTCGCAATATTCTGTCCATTGTGACCGAAGTGTTGTAGACGATCTGGTCAGAATAACATTTATACACTGGACACATCTCGGCATTTGCCCATCCGTCGTAGTCCAGAGCGACAAGTTCATCCACCACCCGCACATAGTCCACGTCACCAGCGAGCAAATCGACAAAGCCAGCTAGGCCTTTTGCGTCCCGTCGATAATCTTTGAAATGCACCTTCACGATCCTCTTGCCCAAGATGCGAATCCACTGCTCCGGGTAGCCGAACGCGACCACATTGCCAACATCGAAAAAGACGCGTACCCACGGCGATCCAATCTTGTCGATGAAGTCCCGCATTTCCAGCGGCGAGAGCAAAAACTTGTTCCAAATGTTCTCTACTCCGATCACGACCTTCTTTTCTTCCGCGTATGGCGCAAGCTCGATGAAGGCTGACAGCGCACGTTCATAGGCGACATCGTAATCGATTACCTCTGAACCAGCAAAAAACTCGATCCTACTAGCATCCGGCACCACTTCATCAGGGGTGAAATCCACTCCTACGGTTCCCGGACAGACCAATATACAGTCAACACCGAGCAAAGCTCCGATGTCCAACTGGCGTCTCACCGTCTCCTTTGCCTTCTGGCGAATATCCTCACGATTGCTGGTCAAGGAAAACTGCCAGTACAGTCCGGTAGCCAGACTGTTGATCACGATCCCGATTTCATCTGCCGTCTGTTTCAAGTGAAGAATTTCTTCGTCGCTGCTTGTCAGGCTCAGCTCGCCTTTCATGCTTAGTGCCAGCTCAATTCCTTCGAATCCGCTTTCCTTCGCCAATCTCATACAGTCCACGATGTTCATTTGTTCAGGAAATGACCATATGTTAATGCCCTTCTTGATTTTGCAATGCACGTGAGCACTCCCTTCCTATCGAGATCGAATGTTAGGCAGAAAAAACTGGCTTCCATGATAAAATTACGATCAATAAGTTTAAATGTTGATACTTTTTGATCTATATTTTTCAGAATATTCTCTTCTTCAATCCATGTCAACAAAATATTGCGCCTGCTTCTTGTGAAAATAATTTGAATCTATCCCTTGTCCTTTCGCTATTTTTCATGTATGGCAGAAAAATTTGTTGAAATTTATCGATTAGGATTATCATTCAAAAAGTCTTCATTTATTTATAATTTGAATCATGATATTATCATTTCATGATCAAAATTAATCATACAAATCGAAATTTTTCATTTATTGCCTTATTTAATCATTTAAAATGAGAGAGGTTATACGAAGATGGAAAATCCACGTGCCAAAGAAATACTGGAGCATTTGAACCGCAGATCCCCCCTTTCGATAGATGAGCTCGCCTCTCTGCTGGCAGTCTCCACCGTTACAGTGCGCCGTGACCTGTCCGAATTGGAAAACGACGGCTTGATCATCCGGCAAAGGGGCGGTGCAGCCCTTCCCAGCAACTCGATTGAGCCGATGTTTCATCAGCGGCACAAGCAGCATCTGGAGCTTAAGAAGCAAATCGCCAAATACGCTGCGGAACAAGTCAGTGAAGGCGAAGTAATCGCCATCGACGTTGGCACCACAGCAGCCGAATTTGCCAAAGAGCTATTGAAAAAGAATAATTTAACGGTATTTACCAATTCCTTTCAAGCTGCTTCTATCTTGGCAAAAAGCCAGCACCAGGTTTACTTTGTAGGCGGCATGCTGCGCAAATCGGAAATGTCGATGGTGGGCTCGATTGCCAAGGACACCGTTCTTAAATTCAACTACGATCGCTTTTACATGGGGCTTGCAGGAATCAGCCTCAACTCGGGGCCAACCGATTACAGTCTGGAGGACGCCGAGGTCAAACGCTGTTTTATCTCCAAGTCCAAGGAAGTCATTGCGCTGGTGGATAAAACCAAGTTCGGCAAATCCTCGCTGGTGACAGTCTGCGAAATGGATGATATTACAACCATGATCACGAATCAGGACGATGGCACAATTCGCAGGGAAATGGCTCATTTCACCGGAAAGCTTGTTCAGGTGTAAATTCTGCGGGCTTTTTCAAACAAAAAAGACCTCCGTCCCACATCGGGACAGAGGCCTCACATCCAATATGCTTATCGTTATTTCCCTGTTCTTACTTGCAATCTCGGTGCCAGTTTGGCGAACACCGGATACGCTATCAACGAGATGACTACTCCCTTGAAAAGGTTAAACGGCACGATACCCACCAAGACAAGCGACCAGATGCTTGTCGCGTTGAACATCGCGAGCAGTTGTTCAATCGGCATTTGATACAGCACAGCGTAAGCCGGCAAGAGCGCGTACGCATTGGCAATCGCCATAACGATCGTCATCAGCAGTGTCCCCAAAGCAAGACCTGTCAGGAAGCCTTTTTTCCCTTTGCCCAGGCGTTGCATATAGATCGCCGGCAAAATAAAGCACGCACCCGCAATCACGTTGGAGATTTCACCAATAATCAGTCCATCTGTATTTTTCAAGAGCATGTGCAGTGTGTTTTTTATTACTTCGATAAGGACGCCTGCTACGGGACCAAACATAAGTCCCCCGATCAAAGCTGGCAGCGTACTGAAATCCAGCTTCAAAAAGCTAGGCATCAGCGGAATCGGAACCTCCAGGTATTGCAAAATAAACGCAACCGCAGCCAGCATCGGAATCGTCACCAGCTTTTGGGTTGAGCGCGCGCGTGAAGTATGCAGCGCTGTTTCTTTCATGTGTACCATCTCCCAAGTATTTTTTTCCTTCTTGAGGAATGGCAACAGTGGTCGTGAATCCACACGTCTTTGAATGCCTATCGTAACAAAAGAACCCTGAGGATAATATCTCCTCAGGGCTGGTACAAGCGCATGACAAATAGCTCGCGCAAAAAATGGGTACGAGAAACAAGCGGGCGGATTTTTCACAAATCACCCCTGCGTCTCATCCCGTTTGCACAGGCAAACAAGCACGTGTGGTAAACGTACTGTCGTCATCCTTCTCCCATCCAGACTGTACTGTCGGCTCTGGAATCTCACCAGATCCTGCACTCCGTCGCTTTTGACAGCTTGGGAGGCTCGCGGGCTTAACACGCTACATAAGCATGATCACCGCCGGTCGGGAATTTCACCCTGCCCCGAAGGAATGTGAAGTTGTATACAGCATATTATACTGCTGTTTTTTGATTTGACAATAGTGGAAAGTGGCAAAACGACACTTTTCAATAATTTTTCCGATGTATTTAGTCGGATTATGTGCTTTTTCGATAATCTGAACCTTACGAATACTTTTTCATGCTATAATCCACTTGTACAATAGAATCGGGCTCCTCAAGGGTGGTCAGGCTCATCCCCATTTGAAAGGGGGTGAGGCTAGTGGTAACGACTGAAACACTCGGGCTGATATTCCAGTTTGGATTGTTCCTAGTGGCTTTCATCGGCTTGGTAGTTACCTTGACCAAAAAGAAATAGACCGCCCTTGAGTCGACAGCTCTGCGGTCTATTTCACATCCAGTATTGAGCCGCCCCCTTGTGGGAAGCGTCTATTGTGCAGACCGTCCCGGTTGCAGCCGGGCGGTCTTTTTTTGTTACTTGTTACTTTTAATATTACCACAACAACAGTGAAATAAAAATAATGAATAGACATCTGATCTGCAAAACAAAGGAATCCTCATCAGGTTATGCCATGTATAGCGAGGCTAGACCTTACGACCCCGCTCCCCTGTACTTCGTGACACCCCAGTTCCAAACTAAGAGGCCCACCCCGAAGAAGATCACAGCCATCAGTGGCGTAAGTGCCGCATACGTATACCAAACCTCTTTGCGCAAAAAGTAAGCCGCCGGATAGACTCCGACGAAAGCAAATGGCAAGACGTAAGTGAGCACAAAACGAATGACCTTGTTGTACACATCAACCGGATAGCGCCCGTACTGTTGAATGTTGTAAATCATCGGGGCAATCCCTGTCCGGGAGTCAGAGAAAAAGCTGACGGCGGCAATCGCCGTATACACGCCTCCATAGATGAGAGCGCCGCTAATGACGAGTCCAATAAAAATCAGCGGGTCGTACCAGTAAAACGACAGCTCCAGCTGAATGGCCGCATAGCCCATAATGATCAAGCCGGTAATGACGCCAAAGATCCGGTCCGGTGCGATCGATTCCAGACAGACCTGTGCCAGATTGTGTATCGGTCTGGTCAAAATACGGTCCATTTCCCCACGGATGATATATCGCTCGTTGAAATCCCAGAAGCCGAAGAACATGGAGAACAGTGCATACGGAACCAAAAAGAAGCCGTAGATGAAAATGATTTCATCGCGCGTCCATTCCTTCATCATCGGAACATGTGTAAACACGACAATAATAAACACCAGATTGATCAGCTCGGAAATCAGGTTGGATACGAGATCGCCGAGAAAGTCAGCACGATACGCGAGCCTTGTTTTGAAATATTGCCCCAGGTAGTCTGCGAAAATGCCGATAATATGCTTGATGTTTTGCATGATCTACCCTCCTTGCACAACCAGCTTGCTTTTGGCTCTGCGCCAGAGAAGCAAGATGGGAACCAGAATCACGAACATCCAGATGACCTGAAATCCAATTAGCTCCCACGCCCGTGACGGGGTAATTGCACCTGTAAAGATCAGGCTTGGATAGTAGTTGATCGCCTGAAACGGCAAAAAGCCCATAACGGTTTGCGCCCAGCCCGGAAAAAAGCTGATCGGCAGCACGAGACCGGACATCAGGTCGACAACTACCCGTTTGGCACGCATCATCCCGTCGTTGCGGAACAGGAAAAATGTAAACAAGCCTGTCAGCAGATTGACCTGTGTATTAATCAAAAAGGCGAACATCAAGCTGATGAGATACAAGCCCCACCCTGTTGCCGTGGCCGGGAAGCTGAACGGTATGATCAGGCTGATCAGGAAGATCCCCGGACCCGCAAAAAACAGGAACCGGAAAATCCCTTCGCCAAATGCCTGCGCCGTTTTCACTGTGAGATAGTTATACGGCCGGATCATCTCGATCGCGACCTTACCCTCTCGCACATCCTGGGCTATTTCCGTGTCGATGTTATTGAAGTAAAACGCTCGGGACATCCAGGCGATTGCGACGTAGGACGTCATTTGCTCGACAGAAAGACCTCCAAGCTGCTGCTGTCCGCCGTAGATCGCTCCCCATAAAAAGTAGTACGCTCCAATATTGATGGCGTAAATGATGATGCCGCTGTAGTAGTTCACCCGATAGGCAAGCATGGTCAAAAAACGCATGCGAATCAGTTCCATGTAAAGCTTACGCATGGCTTACTACCTCGCTGTCTGTCGAATAAATATTGCGTACAATATCCTCCGTGCTCGTTTCCAGGATTTTCACATCGCTGACCTCAAACGTAGACATGACTGTGGATAAAACAAACGGCAGCATTTCCTGACTACGCGCCACTTTTACACGAAGCGCATATTCGTTGACCTGCTCGATTTCACAGGACATATCCCCCAAAGCATGGCGCAGATCGTCTGCCGTCGTGCGCTTTTTCATCTGGAACGACACCTCCGTGCCATTGCCCCATTTTTCCTTCAGGTCATTCAGCAGTCCGTCAAAAATCAGCTTTCCTTTGTCCATAACGAGCACGCGTTTACACAGGGCCTCAATGTCTGAAACGTCATGGGTAGTGAGCAAAATCGTCATGTTTTCCGTCTCGTTCAAATTGCGCAGAAACTCACGAATCTTTTGCTTTACCAAAACGTCCAGCCCGACTGTCGGCTCATCCAGGAACAACAGACGCGGCTTGTGAATCAGAGAGGCGGCTACCTCACACCGCATCCTTTGGCCCAAGCTCAGCTTACGAACTGGCTGACTGACGAAGGGGGTTATTTCCAGCTCCTCGATCAAACGATTCAGCCACTTTTCTCCCTCTGCCTCATCGACCTTGTAGACGCTTTTTAACAGACGGAACGACTCTAGTGGAGATAAATCCCACCACAGCTGCGAGCGCTGTCCAAAAACGACCCCAATCGAGCGCACGTATTCCTCGCGCTGCTTGAAAGGAACATAGCCATTAATCACGATCTCACCATCGCTCGGTGTCAGAATTCCCGTCAGCATCTTGATCGTCGTCGATTTACCGGCGCCGTTTTCCCCAATCAGCGCAAACATCTCGCCTTCCTCTACCGTGAAGGAAAGATCGTCCACCGCTTTTACTGTTTTGTATTCGCGGCTGAACAAATCACGAAAAGCACCACCAAGTCCTGATCTGGCCTGATGAATGCGAAACTCCTTTTGTAAATGATTTACTTGAATCATGGAAAACCGTCCTTTTTTACTCGGTTGCATAACACCTGTTAGTGTATATGAGCGATTCAATTTCTGCAAAAGGCAAACTGCACAAAACTGCTATTCCAAATACAGGACAATACCCGTCTTGTCATCCGATTTTTTAAAGCGAACGTAGCTGGTGCATTCGGGATCGCTGTTTTCCAGCGCCAATAGGTCGTCGGTATATCGCTGCAGTCCTTTATGAACGATCGGCAAGACAGTCTGTTCCCAATTCGGCTCGACCCCTCCATAAGGACGCGGCATGAACAGTCCATCTGTTAAAAGCACCAATGCCACTGCACCAATCCGATTCACACGACCGTATTCGATGAAATCCCTGGCAGAAGTATCCCCATTCAATACGCCATAGCCGCCTGGTGTGTTTGCCTGATACCGATTGTGGATTAGTACGTCCCTACATCGTTCCAGCAGCTCGGAACGGGTCCCTACACCTTGGGCAATTCCTTCCTCCCACTTGTCAAAAGCTTTGCTTTCCAAATGATTGACCTGCAGATGCGTCAAGGGGCGTACTGTATCGTCTGCATAAACAACAAAAATCATGCAATCCCCTGTTTGCGCGTATTCAATATGCGCCTCTCCTACGCGAACTACTGCACACGCCGCACCCCAGAGTGCTTCCTTTTGCGTCACATCGATCTGACTTTTGCCCATACTGTCATGCAGCGCCTCGTTCGCCATACTCAGTGAATCGTGCAGAGCCACTTCCTCTGACAAAGCCTCCAACTGACGCTTTACGAGCTCAGCGGCAATAGCTCCCCCTGTTTGCCCCGCTTCGTTCTCATAAGGAACGAGAGCAGAAACACCGTCTACCACTGCAAATACGTGCTTGACCTGTGAAATAACATAAGCATCCTCGTTGCTCTTGCCGCTACCCTTAATCGAAATACACTCGACTTTCATAGTGGACAACCGCCTTTGTCTGTGTGTTGTGATTTGCCCAAAAATTGTATCATTTTTCCTTTTTCACATCCAGAGCTGTTGGTCCATACCCACCTACTCAATTGCTGTGGTAAGATAATGAAGGACTTTTGGGACAAGAAAAGAGGGATTAACCATGAAACGTGAACGATCCGCAGAGCTGCACAACCAAGCTTTGGATGTGATTCTTGGTGGCGTAAACAGCCCATCGAGATCTTTCAAGGCCGTAGGCGGAGGTGCCCCAGTCACAATGGAACGTGCTGAGGGAGCATACTTCTGGGACGTGGACGGGAATCAATATATCGACTATCTGGCAGCGTACGGACCGATCATCACTGGTCACGCTCATCCGCACGTAACCAAAGCAATTTGCGAGGCAGCGTCAAACGGCACGTTGTACGGCACGCCTACTCCATGGGAAGTTACCTTCGCTGGCATGATTCGCGAAGCTATTCCTTCTATGGAACGCATCCGCTTTAACAACTCCGGTACGGAATCTGTCATGACCTGCATCCGTGTAGCTCGTGCTTACACTGGCCGTGTAAAAATTATCAAATTCGCTGGCTGCTACCACGGTCACTCTGATCTGGTGCTGGTGGCTGCAGGCTCTGGGCCTTCCACTTTGGGCATTCCAGACAGCGCGGGCATCCCGCAAAGCATCGCGAGCGAAGTGATTACTGTACCGTTTAATGACAAGGCAGCATTCGCTGAGGCGCTTGAAAAATGGGGCAGCGAAACTGCATGCGTGCTGGTCGAACCGATTGTCGGCAACTTTGGAATCGTGACACCTGAGCCTGGCTTCCTTGAGGAAGTGAACCGACTGACACATGAAGCAGGTGCGCTCGTCGTATACGATGAAGTCATCACTGCTTTCCGTTTCTGCTACGGCGGCGCACAAAACCTGCTTGGAGTGGAGCCGGACTTGACTGCACTTGGCAAAATTATCGGTGGCGGTCTGCCGATCGGCGCTTACGGTGGACGTCGTGAAATTATGGAACAAGTAGCTCCGCTCGGCCCTGCTTATCAAGCGGGAACGATGGCCGGCAACCCAGCCTCCATCCGCGCCGGAATCGCTTGCCTGGAAGTATTGAAGCAGCCCGGTGTCTATGATGAATTCGAACGACTGGGTGCCATCCTGGAAAATGGTATTCATGAAGCGGCAGATAAGCATGGCGTAACGATCCAGCTCAATCGTGTCAAAGGCGCTATGGCTGTATACTTCACAGACGAGCCTGTCCATGACTATGATGCTGCACAAAAAGCAGATGGCGAGCTTTTCGCCCGTTTCTTCCGTCTCATGCTCGATGAGGGAATCTGCCTTGCTCCGTCCAAATACGAGGCGTGGTTTATCACGACCGCCCATACCGAGGAAGACATTCAAAAGACGATCGCTGCGGTAGAACGTTCTTTTGCAAAATTGCAGGCGTAAATGATTTAGCTTAGTGATGTGAGCCTTTTAGAAACACATCAAAGCTGTGCCCATGACTGGCAACCAACCATTGCCACCATCATGGGCCTCTTTTTTCGGTCATACTAATGGATGTCACGTCTGATTCCGTATTCATCTGAGGAGGAGATCCTGGTGTCAAAAGGCGAAAAGAGCTATCCGCAAGCTCCTGAAAAAACGCTGGATTCCAAGATGAGCAGTAAAATGCTCGAAGTAAAAGGATTCCAAACGCCTCGAAAAACGGAGCATCATAAAACACAAAATCACGATCGTTAGAAACCTGAAACGGGCACATTCCACCAATTACCAAGGGAATGTGTCTATTTTTTGTCGTTGATACATAGGCGTTTTGATCGATTAAAAAACTTTTCTTAAAGGTAAAACGCTTACATTACGATTTGCCGCTTTTCACTTTATTGCGCTGAGCGAATGTTCATGCTATTCTTAACACCACAATATTTTTAGAAGTTTCAGAATTGTTTATAGGAGGTGGATGGTCAGTTACAACTGACCGAGAAATCATGCTAAACAGAGACCAGAAAGAAACCATTGAACAATTCCACGATTATCATCGCATCGAGCATGATAGCTGCGGAATCATCTGTATCATCGAAAAACAGGGTATCCCTACGCGAAAAAATGTAGACGAGACCATTCGCTCCTTGATTCAAATGGAGCACCGCTCCGGCTTTATCGACGGCGAAGGTGATGGCTGTGGAATTTTGACCGATATTCCCCGCACACTATGGTCGAGATATTTGCATCAGGCTGGACTGGATGGGGATTTTGCTCATGATCCTCGCTTTTCCGTCGCTCATATATTTGTTCCACGAAATGGACATGATGCACAGCTTGTTCAAGACGAAATTCGCACCTTGTTTACAAGCAATCAGCTTGCTATTTTGCTTGAACGTGAAAATGCGGTTAACTCGGACGTGCTCGGGAAAAACGGGAGAAAAGATGAGCCAATATTCTGGCAAATAGCCATCTCTGCCCCAGAAGGCTTGACCGAAGCCGAATACAGCAAGCAGCTTTTTGAAATCCATACAGCCATTGAGTCTGCGCATAATGTGCATGTCGCTTCCCTCAGTCCTGTAAGCAGTGCCTACAAGGTCATGGGTGCCGCCAACATTTTGCCAACGTATTTCGACGATCTGGCAGATGAACAGTTTCAATCCTCCGTTACTGTCGGTCATAATCGCTATTCCACCAATACGTTGTCTAACTTTTTCAGGGTCCAGCCCTTTTCGCTACTCGGCCATAATGGAGAAATCAATACGATCAGCAAACTGGAAGAGGAAGCCCAGATGCTTGGGGTTCCACTCGTCGATGGCGGCAGCGACTCGCAAAATGTAAATCGGACCATCGAGACGTTTATTCATCGCTATGGACTCAGCCTTTTTGAAGCGATGGAAGTCGTCTTTCCTCCGATTCACCATGAAATGAAGCTGCTCCCCGCTCATCTTCAGGATCTCTATGTTTATCTGCGCCAGGCATGGGGGCATTTTGCCCAAGGTCCTGCCGGCATTGTTTCCCGCTATTCCAACGAATGCGTATTTAGCGTGGATGCCCTCGGTCTGCGTCCACTCTGGATGGTAGAAGGCCCTACCTCCCTGTACTTCTCGTCTGAGCAAGGTGTCATTCCTGTGCATCAAATGGCAAGTGAGCCAAAATCGCTTGCTCCTGGAGAAAAGGTCGGTGTGGTCCTCAACCCTGGAAAACAGGTGGAGGTTCTCTCGCATCATCAGCTCCAGCAAATCATTTACGAGCGCTTTTCGCAAAAAATCGAAAGCTCAGGTGCACGTCAACATTTGCATTACTTGTATGAAGCAGAGGTTCTTGCTACAGAACCAGAAATCGCCGCTCCGACCTCTTCCATTTACAGTGCATATGGCTGGGATCGCGAGCAGGTGCAGCTGATTGAGCAGATGGCCACAAACGGTGTTGAACCGATTCGTTCACTTGGTCACGACGGTCCGCTGGGGGTTCTCTCCAAGGAACGTCAAAACCTCGCTGATTTCATCAAGGAAAGTGTAGCGGTTGTGACCAACCCTGCCATTGACCGAGACCGAGAGATGGAGCATTTCTCCACTCGTGTCGTCATCGGCGCTCGTGTTCCTCTCTCTTCCAAGGCGGGAACGTACCAGCGGATCGAGCTGCCATCTCCCCTGCTCGTGGAAGGGCAAGCCTTGCAAAAGACGTCTGCCGATCAACATACCCTTTCTCTGGAGCAGGTTATCCATCACTTTAACAACCATCCAGCCAGCATTGCGATTCTATCCACTCATTTCATCGCAGAGGATGGCTATGCGAAAGGACTGAAGCAGCTTACCCAGACAGCAATTCAAGCGGTCAAAAACGGTGCGGTTCTGCTCATTCTCGACGATACAGACGCTCATCAGCAAGAAAAGTACTGGATGGACCCGCTGCTCGTCATCGCTTCTGTCGATCAGGCTCTCAAGGCTTCCTTTGACCAAGAAGGCATCAGCCTGCGTCGAAAAGCAAGTCTGATTCTGCGATCCGGGGCGATTCGCTCGCTGCATGATCTGGCGCTGTCCATCGGTTCTGGCGCTGATGCTGTCTCACCTTACCTGATGTTTGCAACAGCTGCTGCCAAAAATGGCGATGTTTCTGCAAGCAATTTGTACAGCGCGATAAACAAAGGATTGGAAAAAGTCATTTCTACCATCGGCATCCACGAGCTGCGCGGCTACGGGCGTCTCTTTTCTTCCATCGGTTTGCGCCAGGATGTAGCAGAAGCGCTTGGCATCGTCAACTTCTGCGGGTCCGAGCAGGCAGGTGTCTCGTTTGGTGACCTGCAAGAGGACAGCATCCGCCGCCATCACGACTTTTCTAGTGAAACAGCTCGCGAGTCGAAAACCTTCCATATCTTCCCGCGTTTATGGAAGCTGATCGGACAAATGGCAGCTGGTGACATCCCTTACTCTGACTATGCCCTCAAGCTGGATGAAAACGAGCGGGATAATCCTATCGCGATTCGTCACGTTGCTGACTTTGACTTTGAGCAGGCAAAAGAACAGATCGATCCTGAGCAGGTCGATATCAGCGTTGGTGAGCATTCCTTGCCATTCTTGATTTCGTCTATGTCTTTTGGCTCGCAAAATGAAACGGCCTTCCGCGCTTATCCAGAAGCAGCCGATCAGCTGGGTATGATATGTATGAACGGCGAAGGCGGCGAGATCAAGGATATGCTAGGTCGCTACCGGCATACTCGTGGCATCCAGGTCGCGTCCGGTCGCTTTGGTATCAATGTAGAACTGGCAAATGCTGCTTATCTATTAGAAATCAAAATCGGTCAAGGCGCAAAGCCAGGTGAAGGCGGTCATTTGCCAGGCTCCAAGGTAACTGCGAAAATCGCTGCTGCTCGTAACGCGACCATCGGCTCGGATCTGATCTCGCCCTCCAACAACCACGACATTTACTCGATCGAGGATTTGGCGCAGATGATCACCGAGCTGAAAACCGCCAATGACAAAGCTAAAATTTGCGTGAAGGTGCCGATCGTGCCAAACATCGGAACGATTGCTGTAGGTGTAGCCAAGGCAGGCGCAGATTATATCACCCTCTCCGGCTTCGATGGCGGAACAGGTGCTGCCCGTGTCCATGCGCTTCAGCACGTAGGCTTGCCAGCAGAGATCGGGGTCAAAGCAGCTCACAATGCACTGCTCGAAGCAGGACTGCGCGATCAGGTGGAGCTGTGGGCGGATGGTGGCGTAAAAAGTGCCGCGGATGTCGTCAAGCTGATGCTGCTTGGTGCCAACCGGATCGGATTTGCTACGCTCGCTATGATCGCCGTAGGTTGTACGACTTGCCGCGGCTGTCATTTGGATACATGCCACGTCGGGATCGCTACGCAAATCGACAATGTAGAGGAAGCTCATGAAAAAGGACTCCGCCGCTTCGTACCGCGTCAGGCTGATCTTGCGGTATCTGGGCTAAAAACATTCTTTACCTTGTTTGGCGAGGAAGTACGACGTATTACTGCCGCTCTCGGCTTTACCCGTACCCAAGACCTCGTCGGACGCTCTGATCTACTGGTACAGAAGCGTCTGCTGGAGAAAATTGATCTGACGGCTCTACTGGCGGTACATCCTCTCTATAAAGCTGCGGTGAATGGACAGGTGGATGAAACCGAGGAGCGTGTCCTTGTAGCAGCAGGTGCTTTGGCGACTGCCTCCGAGAGCCGTTATTTCAATGCAGATCGCCCTATTCAGGAGACGTTCACCAGCATACTCTCAGGAGAGCGTGTCCTAGGCAGTCGCTGGGCAGGAGCGCGGGTAGAAAACCATCTCGATGGCAGCTACACCTCGTTGCCAGAGGTATCCTTGAATTTTGTCGCAGGGAGTGTGCCAGGCAATGGTTTGGCAGCGTACAATGTCCAAGGCGTCAACATCCGTGTCGAGGGTGGCGCACAGGATGGCGTCGGTAAAACGAGCTTTGGTGGCCGTGTCTCTGTCCTTAAAGCAAAAGGGCTTCAAGGTGCTTATGTGAACGGTTCTGTCGGAAAAAGCTTTTGCTATGGGGCGCAAAAAGGGCTGTTCGTTGTTCAAGGAAACGCAGATTCCCGTGCCTGCATCCGCCTCTCCGGTGCTGATGTTGTCTTTGGCGGAGAGATTACGGAGCCGATTCAGGATGAGCTTGGCGGCATTGGCTCACGTGCGAATCTGAAGGGCTTTGCCTTCGAGTACATGACCAATGGACGCGCGGTTGTCCTGGGTGATCCAGGTCCATGGATTTGTGCAGGAATGACAGGTGGTGTCATCTACGTCAAGCTTAACCCGGAAATGAGCTTTGACCAGGCAGCATTGGAGCGCCGCATCGCCAAAGGGGCAAAAGTCTTCCTCTACAAGCTGGATCAGCAGGGAGTCAGCGATGTGCAGGAACTGCTCGGTCACTACAAGGAAGAGCTGCTTGCTACTGAGCAATACGAAACGGCTGCCCGCGTACAAAAATGGATCGACGAAGCGGATTCCCAATTTATCATGATTTCGCCGAAGAAAGAGCAGGCTGATCCGTCTGTGTCTACAGAGTGATAAACTTACCTCAACCTTCAAAAGACACTCCTCCCTTAATTGGTGGAGTGTCTATTTCCATTACTAGCCCCCAACATATTCCATCGTCTACAGATAGCATTTCACATTATTTCGATTTTAATGCATCTTTAAGGGCTTTTTCTAAAATTGCCTTTGCTTTACTATCTAAGGTTACTACTTTCGCACCGACAAGAACTGTTCCATCTTCAAATATAGTTATAGGGGAATTTGGATAATAGCCTTTACGTTTTATGTAGATCTGAAAAATAACATTAACATTATCTGCAGTTAAATCATCAATACTAGAAATCTCTAAATTATTCATAGATTCTAAAATAGACAGTATAGATGATATTTCTATCGACTGATTGAGTGTATATATATTTTTATTTTCTGCGTCATAAATTTGAACATTATCGATTTCTTCAACTAATAAGCTATTTTTGTCAATGAAAATATCTTCGTTTTTGGGATTTAAATATTTATTTAGCAATATAATTGCGATTAGAACAATAACCAAAGCTACAAGTACAGACACTGTTTTATTGCGCAAATACTTATCCCTCCCCAGTCATTTCAAGAAGTAATTCTTATATCTTTATCTAAGATAAGCAGGAATAAATGGTTTTTAAATATTGGGCTATCCCTTTCTATTCGAGATTTGGAATAGCCCTATCAAGTCTTATATTATGTTTTCTTAATTATTAATTTGTGCGTAGCCAGAAGAGTATCCATCCCATTCATAGCCAGGATTACTAAATGTGACACCAATGTAGCCATTACCAATGGTGACACTTGAAATATCTGTATCTCCCCAAGTATGAGTGAATTGTGTTCTGGCAGTTGTGTTTACCCGGCCTTTAAAATACGGCCACACTGTAATATAAGAGCTATCCCATGAGTAGCTGTTAGCGTTTGGCCATAATACATTTACGGTATCCTGGGCCTTATAATAAACCCCACTACCACCTATTCTATGTGGATATAAATTATTATTATATGTTTTTAATGATTCATCGTAGGTGTAAAAAGAAGAACTTGAGATCTCAATGTTTGTGGAATCATTAAAAAATATTCCCAAGCCATCAGCTCCCCCCATTTTCGCTGGTGATCCAGATGTAACAGGTAAATGTTTCCTCCAATACTCATTTTTCCAGTATACACTAGACACTATTAAATACCCTTGAGATGAAGAATATACTTTTGGACTACCTAGATCAATTGCATTAGTTGGTGGAGATGTAGATTGAATACTGATTCCCCCATCTTCGTTAATTGTAGCTTCATCGATTCTTTGAATGTCATATTCACTTAGTATATCTTTTTCTTTTTCTAACAATATTTCAATGAATTCGGAACTTCCCTCATAATCTTCAGCTGTTTTCCCCTTTTGTTCTTTAAGTTTATCTTTTGCATACTCCCTAGCCTTGATTTCTGATTCAATAATTATTTTCTCTATCTCTTTACGTTTCTCTAAGGTATTACGATCAATTTTAGTTTCTTCTTGTCCATAAACTACGCTACCAAAGACAGTTGGAACTAATAACGATAGAACCAAAAGGGAATTAAATACTTTTTTTCTCATTTAATACATCCTTTCCTGTTTTATTATTAGATTCACAAAAATAATAATAATATATTTCTAATTTAGAAATCAAGAAATATTTTCCATAATAGTTTTATATTAGATAAAAGGTTTGTGCCTTTTGTGTACATATAAACATACGTTAATATTGTCAATGAAGGTCAGAGATTGTACAATAAATAGTGAAACCGCCATGATACTTATTCGTATATATGGATATGGGACACACTGAATGAGTATGGTTTGCACTTTTGTATAGATGAAAATGAGGAGTGAATGTTCAATGTTATTCCACCCCATGGATATTCTGATTTTTATCGCATTCGGACTGTCGCTCTGGGCGCAATTTCGGGTTAAAGGGACCTTTAACAAGTTCGCTGATGTTCCTACTTCCTCCGGTCTCACCGGTGCAGAAGCTGCCAGACGTATGCTCGATGCAAACGGCTTGACTAGCGTTCCGGTAGAGCATATCCCAGGGACACTGACCGACCACTACGATCCAATGTCGCGCGTGGTGCGCCTGTCTGACCCCGTTTACTTCGGCAACTCTATCGCCTCTTTGTCGGTAGCTTGTCACGAGGTAGGCCACGCGATCCAGCACAAGGTTTCGTACCCGATGCTGGTTGCACGTCACCGCATTTTTCCAGTAGTGAATCTCGTTTCTGGAGTGGCTCCTTTGCTTTTGATCGCTGGTCTCTTGTTCCACATGTCCGGTCTTCTGCTGTTCGGGATTATCTTCTTCTCCGCAGCGGTTGCCTTCCAGTTGATCACACTGCCAGTTGAGTTCAACGCAAGTAGCCGTGCCAAGGAACTGATGGTGAGCATGGGCTTCATCCGCAATAGCGAAGAAAGTGGCGCGAGCAAGGTTCTCGGTGCTGCTGCTCTGACTTATGTTGCGGCTGCTCTGATCTCTGTTCTGGAGCTGGCGAAGTACATCATGATCTTCCGCAGCTCTGACGACTAATCATTCGGCTCGAACCTTTTGAAACCTAAGGTACAGTCTCTCTTTCCGGGAGATTGTACCTTTTTTACATAGGCTGCGTTACAATACGAGGGGAGGTTGTTGCGATGCGCATCGGAATTATTGGATTAGGCAGTATAGGACAAATGCTTGTGAAGGCTTTGTGCAAAAGCGGCGTCATTTCACCGGAAAATGTGATTGTATATAACCGCACACGCGAAAAAGCGGAAATACTACAAGCTGCGTACGGTATCACGGTTGCCCATAATGCGCAGGAGATTTGTGAGCAGGCAGACCATATTTTTCTGTGTACCAAGCCTCTGGACATTTTGCCGCTCCTCGGTGGTCTAGCCGTTTCTGCTGAAAAGCATGTCATCTCCGTAGCGGCAGGCGTGAGCATTTCTGATCTGGAAAAAAGCCACGCTGGTCCCGTTAGTAAAGTCATCCCTACCGTAACATCTCAGGAGTTACATGGTGTTTCTTTGTTTACGTGCAGCACCCGAGTGAGTGCTGAGCAGCGCAGCGAATTTGTAACCCTGCTCTCTGCGATTGGCACCGCCCAAGAAGTAACAGAGGACGTCATCGAGACTGCCACCATCATCAGTAGCAGCGCTCCAGGCTTGATTGCAGGAATACTCGAATCCTTTGCCATGGCTGCAGTGCGCAAGACACCACAGCTAGACATCGATACAGCACGCAGCATATTGGTAGAGACTATGCTCGGCACCGCCCTGCTTTTGAAAAATGAACAGCTAGGCTTTGATCAGCTGATCACTCAAGTAGCGACCAAAGGCGGCATTACAGAAGAAGGACTACGTGTCTTGGACAAAACTCTTCCTGGCGGGTTCGACGAGCTTTTTTCTATGACAGAGTCCAAGCATGCGATGCTCAAAGAGCTCGTGCAACAACAAATTACAAAGTAGCAAATCAACAAGATGATAAAGGAGAAAGTGACAGTGAAAATCGGTTGGATTGGACTCGGCAACATGGGGATTCCAATGGCGAGCAATTTGCTTGCAGCAGGCTTTGACCTGTATGTTTGGAATCGAACACCAGACAAAGCAGCACCCCTGCTGGCTCTTGGGGCTAAACAGTCAGCGACACTTGCACAGTTGGTCGATGAGTGCGATATCTTGTTTACAATGGTCAGTGATGATGACGCTGTAAAAGCGATTTATACGGGAGCAAACGGTCTGCTTTCTGCCGCAGTCAAAGGAAAGCTGGCAGTAGATATGAGTACCATCGCACCAGATACATCTCGCTTTTTGGCTGAGCAGGCAAAGAAAGTCGGTTTGCGCTTTCTCGATGCTCCTGTCTCGGGAAGCGTAGGTCCTGCCAAGGAAGGCACACTCGTCATCATGGTTGGCGGGGAAGAGGTAGACTACGAGGAAGCAAAGCCGATGCTGGACAAGCTCGGGAAAGTAGCGCTGCACCTAGGACCGAACGGATCGGGTACATCTGCCAAGCTCGCGATCAATCTGTTGCTTGGAATAACGGTGCAGGGTGTTTCTGAAACATTGCTCTTTGCTCGTTCTCTTGGGATTAGCAGCGAGCAAATGCTAAATATCATTTCGGAAAGTGCGGTAGGAACTCCTCTCATCCGTGGAAAGGCTGCCTCGATTCTCGCCGATGAATTCCCGGCTGCCTTTGCTTTGAAGCATATGGCAAAAGACCTCCGACTCGCAAAGGAAGCGGGCGTATCCACACCTATGGCAGATACGGCGAATGCGAGTTATCGCCAGGCTTTGGAGGACGGACTTGGTGAAATGGATTTGATGGCGATTATCCGGCATTTGGAACAGAAAAAGGAAGTCGTAGCCGCCAAGTAGTAATCGGCTCAGAAAAATCGAGTAGGAGGGGGTGACTAACCCCCGACCTCTCACACCACCGTACGTACCGTTCGGTATACGGCGGTTCATCTAAGTTTGACGTAAAAGAAAATACCTATCCTTAAGACTCTTAAGACCTTCG
>NZ_BEXF01000034.1 GCF_002897295.1 Brevibacillus reuszeri | reverse complement strand
GAGGTTTGCCGCCAACTTCCTTCAGATTCCACCTCACGGTGGACACCCTTGTCTTAGGCTAATGGTTACTACTGCCTTCACCATTCGGGACTTTAACCCTAGAGATAACGCCCATGCTGGGCGCACATGTAAAAAACCGCCTAACTACGGCGGTTTTCGTGGCAAGGCTTATTTTCCTAATTTCCATTCATCACGTAATTGGTTATAAAGTCCCTGCAAAAATAAGAGCGGATTCTCTCTTACCATCGCCACTTCCTCCATGCCCAGCTTTTTGGACAATGTAGCAGCGATTTGCTGCCCCAGCTCTTGCTTTTTATCTTTGGAGAGGGAAGAAAGTCTGGAAATGAAGGTCGAGAGCAGCTGCCAGTCCTCCCGAGTAATCGCTTGCTTCTGTACCTCACTAAGGGATAACGGTTCCATGCTCACTTGTTCTTGCAGCTTTTTCATTCTTCTTTTTTGAAAGAACGATGGGGTCTGTCCGCTTTCCATGACGACAATCGTTCCTGCTACCAAGTCCCCGATACGCTTATCCCTTGAATGAAAAAAGGAAACGATCGCCCCTAGAAAATAGCCCGTGGGCAGCATATCTACGATACGAAACAAATTGCGAATCGCCGAGGACAAAAATGTAATGGGTTGACCATTGTCACGAATAACACGAATCCCCAGCCATCTTTTCCCGACCGTCTGTCCTCCCCAGAAAGCTTCTAAAAACAAGTAGTAGCCAAAATTGAGCACGAAAACAAAGAATATGGCGATGGCGATTGCATAATTTTCCGTTTCGAGGAAAAAAAGATCATTTTTCCCAAAGAAAACTATACTGAACAAAATAAATACAGTAAGATTAACCAAGAGCAGCAGTACCGTGTCGATGAGAAGTGCTGCAGCGCGACTGCCTACACCAGCCGTCTGAAATCGCAGCATAACATGCTCTGGTGTAACGACAGAAGCTTCTCTCGTACTTTGATTCATCGGTGTCCAATCATTCATCCCTTTTTCCTTCACCCTCTCGTTCCCTGTCTATAAAGGAGGAATTTTCTTGGATATAACGTCTTTCTGGCACAAACACAAAACCTCATGGGCCAAATTGGAGCAGCTCGTCGAGCGTTTTGACCGTCACCCTCGCAAAATTGAGGCAAGTGACATCGATCAGCTGACCGTTTTGTACAAAAAGGCCTCTGCCCATCTGGCCTATATTCGTACCTATCATCCGTCTAACGAAATTACGCTCTACCTGAACCAGCTCGTTTCGCGAGCGCATAACATCGCCTACAAGCAGCATTCGGGCAGCCTTCAGCAGCTGACCCATTTTTTCGGGAGCCATTTGATGCGGTTGATTGACAAACGATTAAGCTTTATCGGGATGGCTACCCTCTTGTTTATCATTGGCGGCATCTCCGGCTTTGCCGCAGTCATGGTTGATCCGCTAAATCTGTACTACGTACTGCCACAAGGGATGGCTGAGCAAATCGATCCCTCGCGTCTGGGGGAAGGTCATACTTCCATTAATAGCCCCGTCATCTCTACGATGATCATGACGAATAACATGAAGGTCGCGATGCTTGCTTTTGTCAGCGGCATAACTCTTGGGATATTCCCGATATATTTACTGCTTTTCAACGGGCTGTTGGTTGGCGCCCTTGCAGCCGTGTACTATCAAGCTGGCAGCAGCTATGCTTTCTGGGCCTACATTTTGCCGCATGGCGTCATAGAATTGACTGCTATTTTTATCGCTGGCGGTGCTGGACTGCACATGGGCTATCGCTTGCTTGTTCCCGGTCGCTTTGCCCGAAAATATCAATTTTTAGAGGCGGCAAAAGAATCAGCACAGTTATTGCTAGCCACACTTCCCCTGTTTGTCATCGCTGGCATCATCGAGGGTTATATCACACCGTCTTCCCTCTCGCTTGAGGTAAAATACGCTGTTGCTTTGCTAACGTTGCTGATTCTGATCGGCTGGTATTTAATCGCACGGAAGCGGCAAACCTACAGCGCTTCTCTCGATTTGATTTCTAAATAAGTATTCACCACTGTCAATGTCATCTGATCGGCCGGAACGTCCAGTACCTGGATCCCCGCGCCGGTCATTTTTTGTTGAAAGGCTCTGCGATCTAGCTGGAAGCGCTGAGCTACTGATTTGACGAACGCCAATCGGCTGTTTGCTGATTCTATGTGACTCCAGCCGTGCAAGAGAGGATCAGCCAGTGAAAGCAGCAAAAGCAGATGAGTACGTCGCATCCTCCACAAGTAGCTGCCAAGCTGATCCTCTACCAGATAGTTTTCCATATCGGAGAAAAGGACGATCAGGCTCCTTCTTTTCTGCTGACGATGCAAAAATTCTAAGGCCTTGGCTGGATCCGCCTCAACGAAGTCGCTTTTTAGATCATACGTCGCAGAAACGAGCGTGTGCAGGTGGCGAAGTCCTTTTCCAGGTGGTATATACGCCTTGATCTCATGAGAGTAGGCGAGGAGTCCAACCTGATCACCTTGGCGAAGCGCTACGGCAGCCACTGTTAATGCGGCTTCGATTGAAATGTCCAGCCTCGTCTTGTTATCCAGCTCTACTCCCATCAGCCTGCCGCAATCAATCACGATCATAATCACTTTACCATGCTCAGGACGATACTGATTCGTCATGAGCTTTCGCGAGCGTGCGGACGCAGACCAGTTGATGAAGCGCGGATCATCATCGGGAACGTACTCGCGAATCGCATGAAATTCCGACCCTGATTTCGCCTTGCGCATGATCTTTTTGCCATCAACAATCAAACTCTCCTGCATAGATGCCAAATATCCGCGAACTGCCGACAAATCAGGAAACACCTTGAGAGATTGTTCACATGAAAAACGACTCTGTCTGTACCAAAGTCCTATTTTTCCATGCCAGCGCAAGTAGAGCCAGCGAAAGGAATACTCGCCTCTTTCGCTAGCACGAGTGGTGTACGCGATCCTTGTCTGCCCCGTGTCCAGCTTCCCTGCAATCGGCGCTGTTCCCTCAAAGGAGAGCGGCAAATCATCCACTAGCAAATACGCAACCGACTGTCCACTGTGATTATCCAGCTCGATTTGTATGGAAAACCTTTGGCCAAGGTCGATCTGCTCGGGCAAAATGCGCTTTATGGCCAAATCACTTCGTTTGCTCAAGGTAACCCAGTCAATCACGCTGGCAAGTAAAATCAAGCCATTGTACAACCAAAACATCGTGTAGCCTACGTCCAGCCAAAACCCAGTCGCTGCAAGCGGGGTTCCGAGCAAAACCAAAATAATGAGTCGCTTTGTCGGCAGAACGAAGCGATCAGCCAGTACTTCAGCGAGGAACTGGAATAGCCGCCAACGTCTCGTCGATGATGTGGTCACTTGTGCCCCCCTCCAATTCTACCTGCGGTGAAAGAATAAGACGGTGACGCAGTGCAGGGCGAGCTACCATTTTGACATCGTCAGGCGTCACATAAAGACGGTTGTCAAGCAGGGCCCATGCCTTGCTCGCCATGAGAACGGCTATCCCAGCCCGGGAGCTCGCTCCCAATTGCAATCGCTTCGTCTCTCTCGTGTTTCGAATCAAGGTTGTAATGTATTCCAGGATGGAGTCATCCACCACGACTTCCTGAAGCTTTTTCCGCTGTGCCAGGATTTCTTCGAGTGTGCATATTGGCTCGTCTGTGCTTGTATGCTTTTTCTCCCACGGTACGTGCTGCTTCAAGATTTGCTTTTCATGCTCATGACTCGGGTATTGCATCGTCAGCTTGAACAAAAAGCGATCAAGCTGTGCTTCTGGCAGGATGTACGTCCCCTCGTATTCAACAGGGTTCTGGGTAGCTACCACAAAAAATGGGTCAGGCAGTGCATAGGTAACTCCGTGAATCGTAACCTGTCCTTCCTCCATCGCTTCTAACAGTGCTGCTTGTGTCTTGGGAGGTGTCCGATTAATCTCATCCGCGAGCAGCAAATTGGCAAAAACGGGACCTTTTATTGTTTCAAATTGATTGGTTTGCATGTTGTAGACGACATGACCGATGATGTCAGACGGCATCATGTCAGGCGTGAATTGGACGCGCTTGCTTTCTCCGCCAATCAGCTTCGACAACGTCTTGACCATTTTCGTTTTCCCGATACCAGGGACACCCTCAAGTAATACGTGTCCGCCTGCAAGTAAGGCAGTGATCAGCAATCGAATATTTTGACGCTGACCTACCAGCTCTTTTTCCATTTGCAGCACTAATTGCTCCATCTTATGGTCACTCCTTCTCAAAACGCTTACTCATTTCGTCCAGCAATTGACTGTCCGCGAGCAGCATTTTCGTCGTATATCTCTCTCCAGCCTTTGCTTGCTCCAGCCGCTGCAGCAGATGAGACAATTTGTTTACGTCGGTCTCTTTCCATTTGGTATTCGCTATCCGTAGAATTTCAGAGCGGTCCGCCCGTTGATGCAAACCCCAGCGATCATGAATGAGCTGACGCAAATACGTCTCTCTATGTAGCAGTGCATCTCGTGCCAGGGCTCTTTGTTCATACCATCTAGCTATCGCGAGAAGCGTTTCATCTCCGCGGCGAACAGTCCACTCCCGCAGCGTATAGACGGGACCAAAGCGCTTGCCTTGCCACCACACATAAAGCAGCAGTGCAGCTGCCAGTTGGAGGCAGATCGCAATTAGCCAGCCAGGATAAATGGCCAGAAGTCCCGGTTTTTGCTGCAAGCCATGATGGTATTCGTCCACCCAAATAACAGACCACTCCCCATGTAGATAGGGCCAAATGGCTTCAAAATGAGACCATTTTTGAATTTGGGCATTAGTCATCCATTCAGGCACTAGAAAGAGAGTCATACTCCCCTCGCCAATTTGCGTTCGACCAGCTAAAATTCCTTGGTCGTCATACACCAGTGCCTCCATCGATTCATTTTCACTTAGTCTTACGAGTGATTTTGCCAGCCCGGAATAGCCCTCACCAAGCAGCGCTCCTCTGATGTTTCGTACTTTGGTGCTTTCATCTTCTATGTCCTGCGTAGAGAATGGAAAACTTCCCCATTCCTGCGGGCTTTTATCAAACAAAATCAGGTGATTCCCCTGCTCTACCCAGGTGCTGATTTCCTCAAGCTCACTTGGCTGCAGATTGCTTGGTGCCACGGACAAGAGAAGCTGTCCTTTCTTATTGGGCAAAAATCGCATCGGCTGACGCCATTCCTTGACGCTTTTCCCTTTTTCCTCAAGCAGCATCATGAGTGCTTTGGTTCCGTCTGGCTGAGCTGATACAGCCAAAAAAGGCGGGTAATTCGTTGCTGCCGGCTTGATCGCAAACCAGCCAACAATGATAAAGAGCGCAATCGCAACCACAATTCCCACGCGATAGGTTCGCAGGTTAGCCATGCTGTCCCTCCTCGCGGCAAAATACCTCAAGCTCCTTTAATCGCTCCCAAAACAGGGTTTCATCGATCACCGCTTGACCGTACCAAACTTGATCAAATGTTCTGGCGTGCCGTCTGAACAGCTCCTCTGCCCGCGGCTGATTCAATTGGAGCTCGTCAGCGTATTCCCAGTTGGTTTTCCACTTTTCGATTCGAATCCATGTTTTTGTCTGCATATAAACGAGCAGGGCCAAAAACAGTGACCGCTCTCCCTCGCGCCACTTTCCTTCTTTCCCCAGCTCTCTTGCTTCTCGTAAGTAATCCGTATATGCACGAATCTTTTCTCCATGCACAAATAAAGCCTGCTGACGCTTCTGCTCCCACACAATCCTTTTCATCAGCCAATAAATGACAAACACGAGCCCCAGTCCTGCCACAATAAGGAACGATGTGGAAATTGTACTGGAAGCACCTGCAGGTATTTCCGTCCATTCGAACAGTTTGGCGATCCATTCAATCAAATACCTGATTCCTTTTTGCAGCAGATTTTCACCCTCTGATTGATGGCGCGTGAATTCATCCTGGGACAAAATTTCTTGTAAGCGTTCTTTGTCCTGCACTAGCGACATGACCCTAATCATGTGGAGCTCCCGATTCGCTTGGTTGAGGTTGAGGTTGAGGCTGAGGCTGAGGTGTCACGCTATCCTCGGTTGCTTGTTTGCTAAGCATGAATTGTAAATCAGTTCCCTCTTTACGTACAACCAAATCAAAATACGCCAGCGCATACACTATCGACATCCACGGCATCAATAGGCAGGAGAGCAGAACAAGAACGAGCTGTGCAACGATTGACATCCCCATCGTTCCTGTAATCAATGCCTGCACACCGCCAGAGAAAATGGAGTACAGCAAGCTTAAGACAAGGAAAAGACCAAGCAATCTCCAAAAATTCCCTTTTGTCAAATTCCAGCTTTCCCCAATCCCAATCCCATTTCCTTCAAACAATACGACCGGCATATAAAAGCTCCAACGCAAGAGGAAATATCCCGGGACAAGGATCGAACCGATAATAAATGCAAAGTAGCCAAAGATGAACAGTAAGACCATAAATACCGGGTTCGAATCCTTGCCAGCTAACAAAAACGGGTCAAAAGCTCCACCAACGGCAAAGGCCAGCAAAAAGAAAAGCAGCATGCACAGCAAAAAGAACGCGATCATGACCCCGATGGCGATAAGTCCGTAAACCACCGTACTTCCTACCAATGGCCAGAACCGACTCAAAGCTTGCTTCATGGCGTCCTTTAGTTGCAATGGCTCCCCTTTTATAGCCCTTTGTGTCAATATCGTCGCTACAGAAAGAAGCTGCGGATAACCAACCAAGGTCATCAACGGAACAACCAGAACTAAATACGTCACAAGCAAAGCAATGTTGTCTGTCACCATTTCTTCTTGACCAATAAACCGATTACCGAGCGCTTCCCAAAAATCGGAACCATCTGAATCTTGCACAAGAAATGGCATGCTGCCTATATCGACCATCATAAATTGCTGCAGTAATAAAAAGGGGCCGAACCAAATTAAGGCCAACAGGAAAAAAGCAGAAAAGTGTTGCCTGTAAACTGAGAAACTGCGATCAAGCAGCTTTCCTACTCCCATGGGAGCAAGTGGTGATTGATTCATTGCGAAACCTCCATCATCCTTTTTGGGATTACCTGAATAGTATACACGATTTTCCTCTCCTTTTAAGAATTTCCTCTAAATATGCTAAAGATTTCCTGCCTTTTTTTCCGCTCTAGGGTATTTGTCCATAACTGCCCTTCTTTTTACTGAATATGATGAACCATGGACTAAAGGAGGTGTATACATTGAAAGCTGCGAGGAAAAAAAGAAGAAGGAATTGGACTGGAAAAAGACATGCACATCGCTTGCTTCGCGTCAATGTTCGTGCTCCCAACGTACGCGTCACTACTCCAGCACCTCACGTATCCGTCAATACACCGATTCCAACTGTTCAAGTAGAAGCTCCTACTGTCCAAATAGAAGCGCCAAAGCCCCTCATTATTCCGGCTCCCATTGTTCAGGTAGATGTTGAAAAGGAAGAGAGTGTAGAAGATGCAAGTCTGTGTGCGCTGCGCAAGGAATTACGCAAATGCAAGAGGGAAAATCAAACCGTTGAATTGATCTTGACTACGGACTTAGGACCAGAGGGACGCGATTATCGAAGAGGAACTTTGGTACGAGTTGATGAAGGGATGATTGAGCTGCATTCTTGTGGCTCTCTGCCAAACAATGGCCGAAGCATTTTGATTCCTCTGAATCGAATCGTGGCGATCATTCCGAATCTCCAGCTACCTGCCAAGGAAACCGCACCTGAGCAGCCAACAATAGGTGAAGCTGTCCCATTTTCCTTAGTGGAACGCACAGGCGAACGCCATAATCGCCATCTGGCATCAGGGTAGCTTTTGTTCAATTTCACATCGAAATCAATGATGCCAGATCAACTGTTGCGGCGGGGGGGGGGGGGGGGGGGGGGGGGGGGGGGGGGGGGGGGGAGCGGTATTGCTATGTCTCCCCCAGCCAGCTCTTCCACTTCTCATTTTTATGGACAGGCATCAGCTTCAATATCCACTCGATACAAAAAAATCAGGAAAAATGGGTTCTACGCCCACCTTCCTGATTTTTATTTGCTTTTTGTGGGCACTTGTCCCACATGCATTACCTTGACCGTCTGGATTCCCATACTTCAAGAACTTCACGTGCTACGCGTTCCCACGTAAAACGCTCCTCTGCCAATCGTCTTCCACTGCTTCCCATACTCCGCTGCAAGCCACGGCTGGCGAGTAATGTACCCAGCTGCGCTGAAAACGAAAGTGGATTTTCTGGCTCTTCTACGAGCAAGCCATTTCCGCCGATGATGACTTCTGCATTTCCACCACGTTTGGTTGTGACGAAAGGCAGCCCTGCCGCCATCGCTTCGTAGTGGACACGTGCCAACGGCTCCTCCCATTGCGACGGACAAACAAAGATATCGCCAGCCCAAAACCAATGGTGGATATCCTCTGCTGCAACAAAACCGGTTGTAATGACCGGTATCGGAGACCGATCCGCCAATGAGCGTACATAAGCAACATAGTCACTGACTTTATCTACCCCGTACCATGAGCCCCCAACCAATACAAGCGCAATATTGGAGTGCTGACGATGCAGATCGTTCATCGCCCTCACCAAAATATCCGCGCCTTTTTTCGGCGTAAGTCTACCAACAAACAGGATGACCTGCTTGTTTCCAAGATTGTGCAGCGTTCGCAGCTCTTGTCTGATTTGGCGTGCAGCCTGAGATTTCTCCCAAGGGACAAACGTTTGCAAATCCACTCCAGAGTAGATGGTACGCAGCTTTCCTGCAGATTCTGGATAGAGAGAGCCGATTACTCGCCCTACGTAATCACTGATCGTAATAATCGTTTCCGTTTCGGCAATTGTCTTTACAGCAGTTTCTGGATCAATTTTTGCCAGATCAAACATATCATTGTGCATACTCAGCATAATCCGAGCATTCGGACATACCTCTCGAATCATTGGCACCAAGCGTGGTCGATTGAAAACATGAATCACATCATACGTATTCGCTTGCAAAAATTTGATCACTTCTTCGGCATAGGATTCAAATATCCCCATACCATTTACCCGTGCATAACGGACATTGCCAATCTGCTCATCCAGAGGTAAGGAAGGACCTGTTGTCCCTAGTACCGTCAAATTGTGACGTTGCCCTAGAAAATCTGCTATTCCAGCAATATAGGTTTGGATCGCACCCCCTCGTACGGGAGGCACGGGCAACTTTTCCGTGCATATCATAACTACTTTCATCGAAATTCTCCTTTCCTCATACGGCTTATTACCTGCCTCTAGCCACTTTCAATCCTTTTTGGGCACGTGGCTTTTGCGCCCGTGCATTTGCCATTTTCCGGCTGGGAGCAGCCACTTTTGAATAGGCGAGTGCTTTTGAGACTGGTGCACGCTGAGTCTTTGCAGGAGAAACGGCCCGCTTTGCTGAGCTTGCAGACTTCTTGCGGTATTGACTGAGTTTCGCCACTCCTTGTTTTCCAGCCTTCGCTTTGCGTAGTGGCTCAGAAGCACTTTTTACCTGTGCAGCTTTTGCTTGAACAGCCTTTGTCTTGGGTTTACCGACTGGCTTTAGTGCATTAGTAGCGGAGGATACCTTTTTCTTCGCAGATTGCTTGGCACTTGTATCTGATTTTTTGCCAACATCTTTTTTGGTCTTCGCATTTTTCACGTTGCGCTTTGCCAAGTGTGGTGTTAGATCAATGACTTTGGATGTAGTAGACGGTTTCGCCGAAGGCTGTTTGAGTGTCGCTGCTGGCGCAGTTTCCATATCGTCCTGTGACTGGACTTTCGCTTCGGCAGCCACTTGCTCTCTTTCGACTCCGGCAGTCCGTTTGTTTCGTGAACGCCCTCTTGTCGTTGCTTTCGATTGCTTGGCTGTGACTGCTTGCACTTGTTCTTCGATCGCAGCAACCTGGTCGGCGGTACTCACTTCTTCTACACTTCCAGCAGAGGTCTTCTCGCTCTTCGTTTTCTTGCTGCTAGTTTTCGATTTCTTTTCACCTTGTTTTTCCTTCTTGCCTGATGTCACTTTGCTATCTTTACTTGCAGATTTTTTCTTGCTGACTTTGATCGTGGTCTTGGTTTTCGTATCTTTTTGCGCGGCTGGAGTCTCAACAGCAGTCGTATCGCTTTGCTCTTGGGGCTGCAGAACCCAGCTCTGCTGATCCCAGGCGACATCCGATGCCTTGCTTTGAGGCTCACGCACAGCCAGCAATTCCTCGTAGTTTCCGGACGAATATTTCTCTATGTCTTTTGCGAGCTCTGCCAGTGCCTGACTCTTGGTTTGGTCTGTAGCCAGTACACGCTGCAAGATCGACTCTGCCTCTGTATTCAAGAAAGTAACCGGGTCGAAGAACATTTCTTTTAAATGCTTATAAAACTCATTTGGCATCGCCATGTCGATCAACAAAACTTCAAATGACTCTTTGTCCAGAGGATTTGCTTTATGATAGGCCTCGATCATGCCCCTCATCCAGCTTACATCCCAAGTCCCCATATCATCCATCGTACTTGTGATGAGCTTGCGTAGGTCCCGGAACGGCAAATCGTACGAAACGCCATCCAGGTCGATTACCCATAGACCACCTGGACCATTTTGTCCGTTTGACCATCCGTAATCCTGGTGAACGAGTCCCCAATGCGGCTCGCCCATGGAAACCATTTTCGGATAAGCTGATGCTTTTAACCGTTCCAATGCTTCCTTTGCCTGTTGTTCGTACTGATCGACCACCGCTAAGATGGACTAACTTGCGACTGTTTCCGGATAGGCTTTCGCCATTTCGCGCATCCAGCCTATTTTCTTTGCAATTTTTTGATAGTAGTTCGGCCAGCGATATAGTCGAGAAGAGTTTTTCGCACCGAGTGGTGGTACGTAGCCTTTGGTATGACGGTGAAACTCACCGAGTCCAAAGCAGAGCTCTTGTGCACCGACCAAATCTACCTTGTTCGCGGGTTGCAGTGGAATCCAGTCAGTAACAATCCACAGCTTTCCACCCATTTCTACAAACAGCTTTCCATCTTTTGCTGGAATAAGGGCTGCCACCCTTGCTCCTTGCTTGACGACATAATCTTGTAATCCTACACTGTATAAGCTGCGTTCTGGCGTACGATGCAAGACTTTCAAGCTGCGAGGACCCTTGTCTGTCTCAATGCGCCAAATAGCCCCACCCTTATCAGGCTTTGATGTGATCAGAGTCCGACTATGAACGGTCATATCGTATTGCTGGCTGACCAAATCCGCCAGTTGGTCTACTTCTGGAGGCACTTGCATATCCCAGTCGACAGGAGTTGCTTGGGTTCCATCCCGGGTATCCCATGGCTTAATCATGTACTGTTCCATACCATTCCCCCCGTATTCCCTTTTCTAAAAGCACGGTTCATTCTTAATAAGCTATTCGCTGTATTTTGAACCCGAAACGGACAAATATCTAAGTATTCCATTCACCAGTAAATTCCATTTCCCATACAAAAAAAGCCTTGACCCGCTGAAACAAACAGGTCAAGGCATCCACCCTAAATCATTAGTAATTCTCGAATTTCTTGCTCCGTTAATGCAGACAACGCTTCTTGTCCCGGTTGAATGACTTCTTCAATGAGATTTTTCTTTTTTTGTTGAAGCTCATACATTTTTTCTTCCATCGTATCCTGTGCAACCAGGCGAATGACTTGTACGACCTTCTTTTGGCCAATTCGGTGAGCGCGGTCTGCTGCCTGCTGCTCTACCGCAGGGTTCCACCAGAGGTCGTACAAAATAACCGTATCTGCCCCCGTAAGATTCAGCCCGGTTCCTCCAGCCTTCAATGACATGAGGAACAAATCTCGCTCTCCATTGTTAAATCTATTGCATAGCTCAACCCTCTCAGCCGTTGGCGTATTGCCATCGAGATAGAAAAACGGTACGCCTGTATACCCTAGCTCTCTCCCGATCATCCCTAGCATCTGAGTGAACTGGGAGAATACGAGCACTCTCTTCCCTGCGCTTCTGCACTCTTCTACAATCTCAAGCAGCTGCTCGAATTTGGCTGAACTCCCCTCGTAGTTTTCAACAAACAACGCAGGATGACAACAAATCTGGCGCAGCCGCGTTAAGCCAGCCAAAATCTTTATGCGATTTTTTTGGAAGCTGTTAGCTTGGAGATGCAGCAAGGTTTCTTGTTGCAGCTGTGCCAAATAGGCCACATACAGCTTCTTTTGATCAGGCAGAAGCTCAGACGCTTGCAGAGACTCGATTTTTTCTGGCAGCTCTTTTAGCACATCACTTTTCACCCGCCGCAGCAAAAAAGGACGCGCTCGTTTCGCCACGACTTCCCGAGGCAAATCATGAAAAGCTTTTCTGCTCGGAAAAAGCTCTGGAAACACCGCATCATAGATTGACCACAGCTCCTCCAGTCTGTTTTCGATCGGGGTTCCCGTAAGCGCAAAGCGATACTGAGCCTGTAGACTTTTCACAGCATGGGCGGTTTGGGTCGTGTGATTTTTGAATGCTTGTGCCTCGTCCAGAATCAGCGTATGAAAAGGCTGCTCTACATATTGCTCACTGTCGCGGCGAAGCAGTGGATAGGAAGTAATAATAACATCTGCTTCGGATACATCCTGGAGCAATTGATTGCGCTGGGTTTTGTTTCCGTCGATAATGACTGTGCGTATCTCTGGTGCAAACTTTTTTAATTCATTTCGCCAGTTGTATACGAGAGAGGCAGGAGAGACAACCAATGCTGGCCGCTCCTCGCTTCTTATTTCTGGCAGTACAGAGAGGAGGAAAGCGATGCTTTGCAAGGTCTTGCCCAGCCCCATATCGTCTGCCAGAATCCCACCAAATCGATAGTGTGCCAATGTCTTTAACCATTGAAACCCGAATTTTTGATAGTCGCGCAGAATCGGTTCCAGCGAATCTGGTAACGGAAAGTCGAGATGGTCGGGATTTCGCATATGATCGAGCATTTGACGAAAGGATTTTCCCAATTGAATTACTTTGCCATGTCCGGACGCATCCATGGCATGAAGCCCACGAACAACAGGAATCCGGGCATATGCCCCTTCCACATCACGATTGCGAATGCCCATTCCATCAATAAAATCGGACATTTCCTGAAATGCCTCTGATTCCAATGGCAGGAGCGCTCCATTTGGCAGCTTATGATATTTTCGTTTTTCTTCTAAGGATTGTATTAAATGGCGGATCTCTGATACCGGCACGCCATCCAGTTCAAAAGACAGCTCCAACCAATTGGTGCGTGCTTTCACATCAACGACTACCTTTGGTGTGGCATGTCCTGTGTGCAGTCGAACTTTTACAGCAGTCGTGGCATACACACTCACAAGCTTTTCGAGCTGCGGAACGACATGATATAAAAAGTCGTACTCTGCCTCTTCATCTTGTAAAAAGAAGCCGCCTTCCGTTCTGGAGAAAGCGCTTCTCTCCATGATATCCAAAATTTGTCTTTCCTTTTCCCCATCTCTCATCAGGATCAGGTCAGTACCACGTTGCTGATGCTCCAGCTCCAGTGGATTTATGACAATATCACCATACTGAAATTCGAGCCCGGCCAGCAGGCGATCTCTCACTCGATCCAGGAACAGCTTGGCTTTTAGCTTGGTTTGTACGATTCGATCTGAGACAGAGCGGGCGATGTGGACACTCCCAAGGTTCATCAGTCCCGGAACTACCTGGACCATGAAAGCTTCCATTTGCTCAGAGGAAATAGGAATACTCACTCTTCTATGCTTCTCCAGCAATTGCTTCAGTCCGGCAAGACGGCTACACCGCTCCGCTGTGACGGTCAGCAGCTTGCCATCGATCAAGAGGGCACAATACGATTCCATGACGGTAATATTGTCCAATCCAAGCACTTCCAGCTGGTAGTCCTCGTCTGCCGATTGGTCAAAGGTATACTGAATCGGAATAGGACCTTCAAACATCTCTAAAGGAACAAACACACCATCGCCACTCTCGATTTGTACAGCTTGTGCAGCGACAAGCGCGGGAAGAAGCGGCTCCCAGGAGTTAGGTGGGACAAGCAGCATCCGCTCGCCAGTTATGCTATTCGCTGTTGGCAGGCTGGTCGTTGTTTCCCGGTACACATTTTCATGTTGGTATATGCTGATCAACTGCTGCAATATCACATCATCTTCCTTTTGAAAACGATGAAGCTGTGGGTCATACGTAAAATGATTGGAGAAAACAAACACCTCACGCTTGTGAAGACTCTCCAAAAACTCTCGAATTTTTTTCACAATGTACAGCCTTTTGGCTCCGACCTTTAGCTCGATACCAAACATGAGCTTCCGATAGCCGTAGGTGAAAATTTTACACGAGAATTCTACTTCCAGGCATATTCTCGTATCACGCAAAGCACTGGGCGAGCTACTCGGTCGAGGTCGTTTGGCTTCAAAAAGACCAAGCACCCCACTCGTTAGTTGCTCCTCTCTGGACAAGCTTCTGGTTGAAGCCATTTCATCGTTTCCATACTGCCTGGGAGCTAGCGCAGAGTTTGAGCGACGATCACCAACCATATCCTTTATTTGCAACAGCACACCAGCCACATGCTGACAGTAATGATCATAAGAACGGAGTCTGGGGCAGGTGCAGGAAGCCTCCATGACACTCCCATCCATCTCTAAATGAACCTCATAATTGATGTTTCCTACTTTTACAGTCGCCTCAACAACAAGTGGTTGCGGATCGTAGTGATTAATCGTGACTCTTCTTGCGCGATAGTAGGCTTTTCCTTTTTCATAGGAAATCCGCCCACATAATGCTTTGATGACTTGCTCACTAAGTGTAAAGCTCATCTTCCTTACCCTTTCTTTTCAAGCGGTGTATCTAAATGATAACAGATCGAGAAAAAAGATGCGCCGCTATGACGCATCTTTTCCCATCCTGAAAAGAGAATCGTTATCTCGATTAATCTTCCTCGTCTGAGTCGTCCTCGGAACCGTCTTCTTCGGAATCGTCTTCTTCGGAGTCGCCTTCCTCGTCTTCATCTTCGCCATCTTCATATACAGGATCTTGGTCGCCTGTGAAGATCCATTTCTTTTTGGTTCCATCCTCGTATTCGATCTTCACTTCAATCTCTTCAATGTCGTCATCATCGCCAACTTCGTTTTGCAAATACTTTAACCAATTCAGCCCCATGACTACACCTCCGGTACTGGATGATTTCACATTTGTAGCGCCAGCGGATCACCGTTGACTTTGATACTATATGACGAATGACAAGGAGTGGTTTGGACAATAGCCCCCTTTTTACTTATTTTTCAAGGATGCTGTACACTTCCTGATCGGCTATGAATCCTTTACATAATTGGATAGGGACTGGACAAACTTTCAATGGAAAGAAACATTTCGTTTAGGGAAGGGAAAGGACGTGAATATTCCGGTATGGACAAACGATTCAAGTGGCATATCATCTTTGTGAGTCTAATGCTCCTCCTTGCGCTGCCGCTCCAGTCTGCTGTAGCCTACCAGGATCATCCGTATCACTTTGGCTTTAAAAAAAGTAAGAACGGCGAGTTGCCCTCCATTACAGAAGAAGGATTTAAAGGGATTGTAGATCGACATGGGGCAGTTTTTCTTGGGGATACATCGAAAAAGGAGCTGTACCTGACGTTTGATAATGGCTACGAGAACGGCTTTACCCCTTCGATATTAGACACGTTACTAGTCAGGAAGGTTCCTGCTATCTTTTTTGTGACCGGTCATTACGTGAAGGAACAGCCGGAGCTTCTGAAGCGCATGACAGCAGAAGGACACTTGATCGGGAATCACTCTTGGAGCCATCCAGACATGACTACCATCTCCAATCAAAAGGTCAAGGAAGAGCTCGAGAAAGTCAAAGAGGCTGTCACACAAGTCACCGGACAGCGTGAGATGCAGTACTTACGTCCACCTCGCGGAATTTTTAGTGACCGTACGCTGGCTGTGACAAAGGATATGGGGTATACAAACGTATTTTGGTCAATTGCCTACAAGGATTGGGATACGAAGGTCCAGCGCGGTGCGAAATTTGCGTACGATAGCGTCATGGCTCAGCTTCACCCTGGTGCAGTCATTCTTCTGCATTCTGTCTCCAAGGATAACGCTGAAGCTCTTGGCTCTATTATTGACGAAGCACGTAAACGTGGCTACGAATTTAAAAGCCTGGATCAGCTTCCGAACCAGAAACCAACACCATAACGAACAAAAACTCCCGCCTGTTAGGTACGGGAGTTTTCGTTGCATTGCTTAATTGCGATCGAGCAAAGACGCACCAGCAATTCCTGGATGTGTCATTTCGAATGGATCCAAAATCAAGTCCAGCTCTTCCTCCGTCAATACATTGTGTTGGAGGCACAGCTCACGAACAGATTTCCCAGTCAAAATGGCTTCGCGTGCAATGCGCGCTGCTGTTTCATAGCCAAGATGCGGGTTTACGGCAGTGATGACGCCAACGCTTTTTTCTACATATTCTCTCATGCGCTCGCGGTTTGCCTCAATTCCTTCCAGGCAATACTTCGTAAATGCACGGAACGCGTTGTCCATAATGCTGATCGATTGCAGCAGGTTGAAGACGAGTACTGGCTCCATTACGTTCAGCTCCAGCTGTCCTGCCTCGGAAGCCAAGCAAATGGTATGATCGTTCCCAATGACTTGGAAAGCTACCTGGTTAATCACTTCAGCCATAACCGGATTTACTTTCCCTGGCATGATAGAAGAACCTGGCTGGCGAGCTGGCAATGAGATTTCTCCCAGTCCTGCACGTGGTCCAGATGCCATCAGGCGCAAATCGTTGGCAATTTTGGACATGTTCATCATGCAAACCTTGAGTGCAGCAGAAACTTCTGTATAGGCATCTGTGTTTTGTGTTGCATCAACCAGATGGTCCGCTCCTGTCAGTGGGAAGCCTGTAATTTTCGCTAATTGCTCCACAACTGTCGTAATGTAACTCGGATCTGCATTCAAACCGGTACCTACAGCAGTCGCTCCCATATTTACTTCATACAGGTGCTGACGAGATTGTTTGATTCTTTTGATATCGCGATCCAGCACACGACGATACGCCTCGAACTCTTGGCCCAAACGGATTGGAACAGCGTCCTGCAAATGAGTCCGTCCCATTTTGATTACATCATCAAATTCTGTTGCCTTTTTGCCAAATGCATCATGCATCGCTTCCATCGTTACGAGCAGCTTTTCCAACAGGTCCAGTGTAGAAATGTGAATCGCTGTCGGGAATGCGTCATTCGTGGACTGAGACATGTTGACATGTGTATTCGGGCTGAGATTGAAGTAATCTCCTTTTTTCTCTCCCAAAATCTCAAGTCCGCGGTTGGCAATCACTTCGTTTGCGTTCATATTGATGGAAGTGCCTGCTCCACCTTGGATCGGGTCTACAATAAACTGATCATGCCATTGTCCTTCAATGATTTCCTCTGCAGCTTGGACAATTGCATTGCCGAGGCGAGGATTCAGTCGAGATACTTCCATGTTGGCAATCGCTGCTGCCTTCTTTACCATTGCCATTGCGATGATCAGTGAAGAATGTAGACGGTATCCTGTGATTGGAAAGTTCTCCGTCGCACGCATAGTTTGGACGCCGTAATAGGCATCGACAGGAATTTCCTTCTCCCCGAGAAAATCCTTTTCAATTCGATACGTTTGTTGTACCATTCTTTTTCGACCAGCTTTCTAGGATAGTGGTTACTGCTTCCTCCCCATTCTATCACAGTTCGCCTAAGATAGCCCTTTCTTGTAACAAACGCTTTCATTTTTACGTCTTACTAGCAGGTAGGACTCACAACAAACCGACAGAATCGAGGGATACCATGAAAAAGTTTCTTTTGCTGCTGTTGACCGTAGGAGTGCTCCAGGGCTGCACAGGTGGCACGCAAAGCTCAGTGGAGCCACAAACGCCTCCTACCACAACCCAACCAGAGACACCTAGCACTCAGCCTGAAACACCTGCACAGCCACAGACACCGGCTGAAAAACCTCCAGCTGCAGAGCAGCCTGATTCATCCGAAGGCGTCTATGCCAATGATATTTTCCGAAACGTTACCGTTAAGAAAACGGGGACAGATACGTTTGAAGTAAAAGGTCAGGCACAAGTGTTTGAGGGAACAGTCAGCTACGTCGTAGAGGACGGACACAATGAACTGACCCAGGGCTCGATCCAAACCTCTGCTGGCGCTCCTGAATGGGGCGATTTCACCCACACAGTGAAAGTGAAAAAGGCTGATCCGAATACAACACTCATGCTGATTTTGTTTGAAACGAGCATGAAGGACGGCAGTCGCCGAATGGAGCTTATCATTCCTTTGCCGGAAAAATGATGGGAATCTCGGCGCAACACCATGCAGATTCTTCCTGCATGGTGTTTTTGCTTTATATTTGTTCACACAAAGCTAACTTGATACCTTGTTTCTTATAGCTTTGGCGGCTTTACATCGTCCGGTATTCCCGCACGATAACAGAATCCATTGGTGCTTGCAGCGAACTCAGCTTTGGCTCTTTCCAAAATGCCATCTTCATTACGTAACAGATCGTAGGCAGCAAGCGCCATGATTTTTGCTGCGTAATGCATCCCTTTCATGCCGATTGTGGAGCCGAAAGAGGCAGTCGCTTGCCATGTATGCACTTGAATCCCTCGCGGCGCACACGTCGTCGTCACTTGTCCCACAGGAGTAATCCAGGAGACATCTCCTACGTCTGTCGATGCCCCGAAGAGTTTTCCTACTTGATTTACATCGTGATAAAAGCGAGAATCCAAAAGGCTGTCTTGTTTGGCGCCATCCTTTTCGGCTTCAGCTGCTACAGGCGCGATTGTTTGGCAAAGCCGCTTGGCAAAAAGCTCTTCTTCCTCGGTAAACTCCATCTGTCCTGCCGCTGCTGCCTGTAAATACATATGCTCATTCAAAACAAGATTCGGCAATGTATCATAGCAGCCTGCCTTGATCTCCCACCGAACAGACGTCTCGGTCATCAGCGTGGCACCTTGTGCGATCTTGATCAAACGGGCCTGCAGCTCGTCCACCTGCTTGCGGCTTCCTCCGCGCAGGAAATAATAGACGCTGGCGTTATCTGGCACGATATTAGGTGCCATGCCCCCATTTGTTATCTGGTAATGAATACGAGTTCCGTCTGGGACATGCTCTCGCATATAATTCGCGCCTACGTTCATGAGCTCTACAGCGTCTAAGGCACTTCTCCCCAGATGCGGAGCGGATCCGGCATGAGCGGTTACCCCGGAAAAGTAAAACTCGATTGCTGACAATGCCTGAAATCGTACATTGCTGGTCGTATTTCCGCTGCCCGGATGCCAAGTAAGCGCGCAGTCCAAATCATCAAATACGCCTGCCCGTGCCATGAATGTCTTGCCGGAAAGCAATTCTTCCGCCGCACAGCCATAATAACGAATGGTGCCTGGTATCTTTTCCGCTTCCATTCTCTTTTTGAGGGCGATAACCGCCTCTACTCCTGCCGTTCCCAGCAAATTATGTCCGCAGCCATGTCCTGGACCGTTGTTAACCAGTGGCTGATGAACAGGGCTGACCTCTTGCGATAAGCCAGGTAGTGCGTCGAATTCACCTAAAATACCGATGATAGGATTACCCGATCCGTATTCTGCAATAAAAGAAGTCTCCACATCGCCTACTTGGGTACGAATCTGAAATCCTGCCTCCTGAAGCGTGCAGATCTGAAGCGCGGAGGCAAAGCTTTCTTTATATCCCAGCTCTGGATTCTCCCAGATCTTTCTGGACATATCGGTAAACATATCGGCATTTGCCTCAATCCAGCTCGTAATATCTGACTTTGCCATATCTACTCCCCCTCTGTTCTTGATTCTCTCTTCGACTTCCGTTCACAGCTTTTTACCTTATATATGCTTTTATTGTAAAAACGCTTGGGAGGAATAGCATTATGGAAATCTACCATGTTCTCTTGATTTAATTGTGTATTTCTCTAATTCTTTATCCTTCAAGTTTTCATCACAAACAGGATTTCGTAGTGGACAAACAGAAAAAAAGAGGAAGAGTGCACGAGCATTTCGCATTGATTTTTGCAAGAGGGAGAGTAAGCTATGCTGCCAAATACCCCTGCTCATACAGGCCATGCCAGATTCCCCATGACTTCCTGTCACATTTGGACTGCCACGGCCCATCAACATTGGTCCTATTTCCAAGAGAACAAAATGTTAATAGAAGAGCCTGCCTGCGAGGAATGGAGCTGGCCTGATTTTGAACCATCTAGCCAGTTCGATTATTCAACGCGGTTTGATAGCGAAAAAGGCTGCCAATTGTTCGTATTTAATACCGAGTCTCCCGAATCTGTTCCGGTTCGTGCCTTGTTGTATTGTGACAAGCCCGAGGATCAATCTTCCTGTGATCACTTCGTAGTTCATGTCAGGTACACCCTGCTGCGACAAGCTTCCCTCCATCAATGGCTGGAGCATGATCAATGGCTCCAAGGGCTGCGCTCCTTGACTGCTTCCCTAGATATAGACGAGTTGCTGCTGCATATTATGAAAAATGCGATGCAGGCCATTCCTGCGGTCGATCGTGGCTTTCTGATGCTCTACGATCAACATGCAAATTTGCTTATCCCGAAAGCGAGCATCGGCATGGGTTCCAGTATTTACGACTTCAAAGTGGCGATCGGAGAAGGGATTACCGGAAAAGTATTTCAAGAAGGTATCGGGCGTATTTTTGATCGGGAGCAATCCAGAGAAGCGATGAAAAACATTCGCCCAGAGAGCATGGAGCAGCTCAAAAACGCTTCGGTGACAGAGAATGTGGAATTTGATCAGCCGATTGTGATGGCTGTGCCGGTCTCCATGAACGAAGAAACAATCGGGGTGATGATTGTTCATCAGATCAAAGCCAAACGACAGTTAACACGGCAGGATCTCCGCCATTTGCAAGGGTTTGCCGACCTCGCCGCAATCGCGATTTATAACGCCAAATTGTATACCGAGCAGCGCAAAGCAAATGAGTATTTGGTCAAACGAAGCCAGATTCACGAAAAATTTATCCAGCTCTCACTCCAGGAAGCCGATTTAAGCACCATCACCAAAACAATAGGCAAAATGCTCAATCTGCCAACTGCGTTGATCGATCTTACTGAGAATCGGTGGTTTCCTGACCAAACCTCAATCGAAAAGCATTTTACCAGCTTTCCTATTTTCTCCAGCTGGGAGCGTCAAGGCAGCCCGCGTGAAATCACACTGCCAACTGGCAATTGCTATCATTTATTTCCGATTACCAATGGCAGCATCACTCTAGGCTGCTTCGTTGTTGAGCTGCATCGACCACTGGACAAGCTCGATATCATCGTGCTCGAACAAGCTGGGGCGATAGTCGCGCTCGAGATGATCAATACGTACTCGCTGACAGAGCTCTCCTACAAAAAGAGCCATGAATTTTTTAACGAGCTGCTTCTGTTCCGAGAACCAACTAACATCGTCGTCAAAGCAAAGGAATTTGGGCTTTCCGCTACGCAGCCTTTTTTTGTCGTCTTGATCCAAATGAGCCATCATAAACAGGATGCAAAACAAAAAGAGGCCTGTCGCCGAAGACTGATCGCTGCGCTGCATACGGCATTGGGATTAAAAAACGGATTACTTTTTAACTTCCATGAAAAAATTACAATCGTTCTCCACACAGATCATTCACGAACTCAAAAAAATCTCATCCAAAAGCTCTCTACCGCTTTCAAGCAGTGGGAAAACGAGGATACGCCCCTGTTGCATGTCGGTATCGGTAGCGTATATGCTGGGCTTGCGAATACAGCCAAAAGCATGGAGGAAGCGAGCAAATCACTCTCTTTTTTGCTTACCCGAAACAAGCCTGGTATGATTCGTTACGAAGAAATCGGCATTAATCGCCTGTTCCTCAATCAGCCTCCCGAGGAGATCGAGCAGTTTATTACGGAGATTTTAGCGCCCTTGCGCGGTACAAAAGCACAGGCAAGCGAATTAGAGCAAACGTTAAAAGCGTACATTTCTGCCAATCGCTCTACTTCGGTTACAGCAGAACAGCTGCACATTCATCCAAACACGCTCTACCACCGCCTCCGCAAGATCGAGGAAATTCTGGATCTCGATCTCGACGACCCGGAAGATTGGCTCAAGCTGTATTTGGCCTGCCATCTGAGTCAAACGTATTAAAACGCCAAACACCCCAAGCTCCACCTGATAACAGGAAGCCTGGGGTGTTTGATTTGAATCGAGAATGCCTCACGCGCTGAGCTTTTCGATTGATTGCTTGCCCCTTTTTTTCGCTACTCGATTCGCCAGAAGGGTAAACAAGAATGCACAGACCAGACCTGTTGCCATTGCAACAACAAATCCAATCATATTGTTGGACAAAAGGGGTGCCATCACAGATGGAACATAAGCGGTTCCTCTGACATCAAATACACCTACCATCATTCCGGCAATACCCGAAGAGATGATAGCTCCTGCAAATACAGCCTTGTTGGAGAACATAAAAGGATAAGCTGCTTCGACAAACGTTCCAAAGCCCATATTAATCAAAAAACCTGGAGTCGCCACTGTCGCTTCACTTTTATCTCGTGGAGAGACGATATTAGCAAGCGTAATTCCTGCTGAGACCATGACCAAGCCAACCATGTCGACAGCTCCGAGAAAGCTGTTCCCTGTCTTTTCCATCTCCAAAAGCACGATAGGTAAAATCGCTGCATGGTAAACTCCTCCGATGATAGCTGGCCAGATCAATAGCCCGGCGATTAAACCGGCGGCGACAGGACTTACAGAAACGGCGCCTTCGATCAACACTTTTACCCATTCCCCCGCCTGTAACGCAATCGGTGCAAGCAAATAAAAGACAATCAAGCCAGCCACAAGACCGGATACGCCGCCTGCAATAATATTTACAGTTGTTGTTGGGAAGCGCCATTCAATACATTTGCGGAAAAGGACATTCACGAGGAGTCCAGCGCCGATCCCACCGATCATTCCCCCAATGATCCCTCCGTCTATGGACAAGACACCTGCCAAAACCCCAGCTACTACCGAAACCTCTTCCATGTCCGATACCTGCTTGGCCGCGATGGCTGCGATCACAACTGGCAGGGCTTTGATGAGCACATCGAACACGCTGCTGAGCATATCCAGCCCCGGAATTTTACTTAGCGCCAAAATGAGGGCTAGAGCGATAAAGCCTGGTAGAGACGACATCATGATTCCCCGGATGTTGATTCGCTTCCACGGATTGTTAGAAATATCTGAAGCCCCGTTTGATTCACCAATGATCGGGCGATAGGAGATTCCCCAGTGCTTGCACAGCGCTGTCATAAAGCTGATCGCTCTTGTCCGATTTGTCGTGCCTGTTGTACCTGAGGTTAACACCACGTTTGCTCCTTTGGCACTGATCAACGCCATAGATGTCCCACCAGTACCGACAATCGCGATTTGTTTTTCCACCGAGGCCATTATCGCATGCTGATTGGCTCCATCCGGGTCGGCACTCATGCTGATTAATCCGTCTACTCGTCCCTCTTTTATTTCAGTAGAAAGAGCCTCGTCTAGCGTCCGCACATACTGATTGCATTCTTCTAAAGTCCCCCGAAACAGGGACAAGATTTCATTTGCCTCATCGTCCCATGAATAGACTGTAGATAGCGTATCTTTTCCCGCCATATCCATCGAGCCTTGAGCTGCGATAAACTGTATTTTCGCAATGTGAATATCTGCAGCCATCGCTTGGTTGATGATCTCTTTCAATAATTTCTCTGGTTCCTTCCCACCGAGGTTATACAAATTCCCTCCACTGCTTCCCACAATAGCCACACGTTTCATCGGCCTTCTGTCTCCCTTTGATTCATTTTAGTAAAGCGTTACCTCATTATCATTTTAGTTTAGTGAAGTGAATGAGTAAATTCAATAGATTCTTTCTATTCATACAAGCATTCAATCATCTGGAGCGAATTTTTCAAATAAAACGGAAATATGGTATGATTTGGTGGTTGTTTTGGCATTCTCGCCCAAAAAGGAGGATTTGTAAAATGGAGGGTCAATATGAAGTCGTTTGGGGAACACTTGAAGTTGCCTGAAAAATCATAACCCTCTCTATAAAAAGAGAGGGCTTGACTCACTGCATATATTTCATGTGGGGCAGCAGGCTGCCTTTCTTCATGTTGTGACTACTTTTGCTCGTCTTGCTCATCTTTATAGCATTCCATGCAGAGAGCATTGTTGTTCTCAATTTCATATTCCGTTAAGCGAGCCTGGCAAGATTTGCATTGTTTTTCAGTCAGCACCAAGTTCAAGACTATATCTCCTCTCAATGATGTAATGTAGTCTATTTATATTATAACCGATGCTTTATATCATATAAGGTGTTTTGTGTTAAAATTTTGTGAATTCTTTCAATTATAAAAAATAATAAAGAATTCAGGAGGATACCATGCATTCCCTTTATTTTTCTTTAATTATCTCAGGAGAACCCTTTCGTCTGTTCTCGCCTTCCCATATCGTTTCACTCATCCTGTTGCTCGCTTTGATCGCTATTCTTTATTTCTATCGGCATAAATGGCAGACATCCTTTGCTGGCAAATTCACGCGCTATGCACTCGCAGGACTTCTCATCCTGTCCGAGGTGTGCTTCCAGCTATGGCATGTATATACGGACAGCTGGTCCGCGGCATTTACACTGCCTTTACAGCTGTGCAGTGTCACCCTGCTGTTCTCGGCTTTGCTGCTTATTACCAAAAATTACAGCCTGTATGAAATCACATTTTTTGCCGGGATTGGTGGTGCCGCGCAAGCATTGATCACACCCGAATTGTTTTATCCGTTTCCTCATTTTCGCTTCTTCCATTTTTTCCTTGCACATGCAGGAATCATTCTCGCCTGCCTGTACATGACCTGGGTTGAGGGGTATCGACCTGTCTTTCGCTCTGTTTGGAAAACAATGGTTTTTCTTAATGTACTGCTCGTTATTGCCCTACTAGTGAACAACTGGACAGGTGGAAACTATTTGTTTGTGTCGCATAAGCCAGAGAACGCCAGTCTGATTGATTTCTTAGGTCCATATCCTTGGTACATACTCTCGCTGGAAGGTGTCGCATTTGCTCTGTTTACACTTTTATACATGCCCTTTGCTGGTAAAAAGAGTCCATCCAAGCAGCAAACACACGATTTATCTTCGTAGTCTATTTTTGCTCGGCTACCCATTCGGTTACATGCTGCAAAAATCGTTTGGCTGCCGGCGACTGTTTGGTAAATGATATGGCGGCAACGCCGAGTGAGCGATAATGCTCCCCTTCCAAAGGAATCATGCGAATGTTTGCAGGCAGCCGAAACAATATCATTTCCGGCAGGATACTGATTCCCAGCCCATTTTGCACCATTGAAATAATCGCATGATCGTCCCCAACCTCATATTTGACCCGCGGCTGCAGGTTATATTTTGCAAGCAGCCGCTGGATGTCATTGTCACACCCTGCTTTCGGCATGATAAAGGTTTCCTCTGCCAGCTGGCTAACATGGACCTGTTTCTCATCATACAGCGGATGGTCGTCTGTCACGAGCAAATACAACTGATCCTTTTTCAGAGGAATCGTCTCGAGTTCCTCGGTTGTCGGCAACGAGACAAAACCAAAGTCCACCTCTCCCGTCTGAATCCAGTTTTCGATTCCGTCGTAATACCCTTCCAGCAGCTTGATCTCAATCGCTGGATAGTTGTCCTGGAATCGCTTCAGAATCCCCGGCAGCCATTGGGTAGAGACACTCGTAAACGTTCCGATTCTCACCGTTCCGACCTCCATACCATTGATCGAGGCTATCTCCTGCTTCATCCTTTCATGGGCTCGCAGCATCTCTCGCATGTACGGAAGCAGTCGCTCTCCGTTGCTTGTCAAGCTAATACCAGACCGGCCTCTGCTCAAAATCGAAAACCCGTACTCCCTCTCCAGGCTTGCTATGGCATGGCTAACGGCCGATTGAGTCAGCCCGAGTTGTTCTCCTGCACGAGTCAAGCTCCCTGATTCAATCACCGAAATGAATACTTCGAACTTGCTGAGACTCAAATCCTTTCGCCTCCCATCCATCGATTTTGTTCATGAAAAACATGATAAACATTCATTTTTCTTATTTAAAAGATACCCGTATACTGAGTAATGCACAACCCCTGTTCATCATAGACATCGCCCTGACCTGCTGGGCAAGGAGGCTCGACATGAAACCGCAGTCAAAAGCCGATTTGGCTCTTTTGATGTGTACCCTTTTTTGGGGATCTTCTTATTTATTTATGCAAATGGGTTTGAAGGATTTGGAAACGTATAACCTGATCGGCGTACGCTTTGGCATTGCCTTCTTACTTGCTGCTGCCTTTTTTTATCGGCGCTTGCTAAGCACGAATCGAAAAACAATCCTACACGCGTTTATTTTAGGAGCAATCCTGTTTGGTGTATTTGCTACCGTCACCAGTGGCGTCAAAACCACGACAGCTTCACAGGCTGGCTTCCTGGTAAGTCTCACAGTCATTTTCGTACCTATTCTCTCGATCGTTTTGCGCAACAAGCCACAAAAGCGCGTATTCATTGGCGCAGGCCTCGCCATGGTTGGCATCGGCTTATTGACATTAAGCTCCGAGCTGCGGATTAGCCAGGGCGATTTATTGTGCATAGCAGCGGCACTCTTTTACGCTACACATATCATTGTGACAGGACGATGGGCCAGCCAGTCCGATACGATTCAGCTCGGTATTTATCAGCTTGGTTTTACTGCCCTGTTTGGCATACTCTTTTCGATTTTATTTGAAACGCCAACACTGCCACATACGTCGCAGTCATGGCTGGCTGTTCTTTCCCTGAGTATTTTGTGCAGCGCGATCGGTTTTGTCGTTCAGACAGTGGCTCAAAAATATACCACTCCCGCTCATACAGGCGTGATTTTTTCATTAGAGCCTGTATTCGCTGCTCTTTTTGCTTTTTTGCTCACAGGGGAAACTCTCACGCTTCGGGGCTATATAGGTGCTGGACTTGTTTTGCTCAGTGTATTGATTGCAGAGATTGATCTGAGCAAATGGCGGCGCAATAAACAGGAGGGCCATCTGTCTGTCTGATCGGATGCTCTGAAACGCCCTTACCAAACACCGGCTCTTTCAACAGAGTCGGTGTTTTTTTGCTCAAAATTCCTATCCATGATCAAAAGAAATGGATGGTAATTTTCTTTTTCTCGTTGAAAGAAAGTAGGTTTGGGGCACGTTATGTGCAAGCAGGTATCCTACTTTATGAACTGGGGGGTAACGTATGCACCAGAAAACAAAGGGCCGCCTCCCATCCTTTCGCCACCCTCCACAACAGACGGGGCTGGATTGGTCCCGTCCACATAGCACAGCCACCGAGCCGCATAAGCCGGGACAGCTCGATAATCAATCCAGGCTGCTGCTCTTGGTAAACGTCCTGTTTATTACTGCTGGTGCATTATCCGGTACTTTCGTCAACGTCTATCTCTGGAAGGTGAAAAGCCAGTTTGCGCCCATTGCCTGGTTCACTTTTACCACTCATCTCGTTGGGGCACTGACCTTTTGGTTAGCAGGCTGGTATGCCAAGCAAGGGAATAAGATGAATATTCTCCGAGCGGGAATGGCTGTATCGGCACTGTTTTACTTACTCGTGCTCTGGATTGGTCCCAAGGCGGTAGCGTATGCCCCATTGCTCGGATTGGTTCAGGGAATGGCTGTCGGTTTATTCTGGCTGGCTTTTAACGTCGTTTATTTTGAAATTACCAGTGCCGACAATCGCGATCGTTTCAACGGTTGGGCTGGACTTTTGGCATCAGGTGGCGGCATGCTGGCGCCATGGATTTCAGGACTGCTCATTACCCGTTTGACTGGTAATAGCGGCTATAGGCTGATTTTTGGGCTTTCCTTGGCGCTCTTCGTCGTCGGGGTGATCATCAGCTTTTTCCTAAAAAAGCGTCAGTCTGAGGGCAATTATTCGTGGACGTTTGCCCTCCGGTGCTTGCGGGAAGATCCGGACTGGCGATTTGCTGCAGGTGCCTTGGCAGGGCAAGGCTTACGGGAGGGACTGTTTGGCTTTATCATCGGTCTGATGGTCTACATAGCGACGAAAAGTGAAATGACGCTCGGCAACTATTGGCTCATCACTTCAGGTGTAGGCATCGTCAGCTATTATTTCACTGCCAAATGGCTGACTGTTCGCTATCGCAAATGGGGTATGCTTATCGGGGCTATCGTCATGTCAGGAGCCGTCGTCTTGTTTTTTTGGCAGGTCAGCTACTCTACCTTGCTCATTTTCGGGATATCGGTCGGGATTGCCTACCCTCTCTTCTCTGTCCCGATGCTCTCCACGATCTTTGATTTGATCGGAACCAATGAGGAAAGCGCGCGAAATCGGGTTGAATATGTCGTTCTGCGTGAGTTTTCACTGGATGCTGGACGCTTGGTAGGAATCGTCATCTTTTTGGTGGTGACGTCGATTAGCCTGTCTCCTACCACTCTGAACTGGCTGATCCTTACCATCGGTACAGGACCGATTATTGCTTGGCTATGCATGACTCGCCTGTTTCGGACGGTTCCCGTCAAAAAAGAGAATGAAACATAATCCGCATCGCCACGTCATCCACCGTTTTCATTGCTGTGGGTGACTTTTGTATGAAAAAGGCAGGTTGGGGTTCAGAAAAGCTGCTACCTATTGGTATAATGAACCAATGCGTCGGTAATCTCCCTACCGTTCCAAAGGAAAATACATAGACGTACCAGCGAATAAACAAAGGAGAAAAATCGTGCAAAAGAAACTGATTGTATTCATTCTGGCGCTTTTGATCGGCTTCGGGTCTTGGCTGTTTGAGCAGCAGGACTCCGCTACCCCTGTGGTTAGTACAGATGCAGATTTGGTGCTTGAATTTCCAAGTGATCGTTATCCGGAAACAGCCAAGCACATTCAAACAGCTATTGAAAAAGGACAATCCGCTGTCTGTACGATTGATCGCAAAAATGCAAGCAAGCATCGGGACGAATCACTTCGCGGCATCCCTACCAAGCCTGGACTGGACCGAGATGAATGGCCGATGGCGATGTGCAAAGAAGGAGGAAAAGGTGCCGATATTGCCTATATCTCCCCTTCTGATAATCGTGGGGCTGGCTCATGGGTAGCCAATCAGCTAGAAAATTACCCCGACGGCACTCGCGTCCAACTGGTCGTAAAATGATGACACTGCTTCGCTGCCAAGCAAAAGCCCTCTTTCATCGGAGGGCTTTTTTCATATTCACACCCACAAAGACAAATCCGGCTCCCGTCAATGCCGAGCCAGTGATGATCGCCACGGAACCAGCAGGACCAACAAAATCGGCGGAGGCAAATACGACTGTACCTATAATGAACAGCAGTCCTCCACTTCCTCCATTCAAGACCAGCTGTGTTCCGATCAAAAGCATCCCAAGTACAAACAGTAGTGGACCTGCTGCTGTGACCCAGCTCACACCAACCGCCTGAAGAACTCTAGTGGCATCTGGCATCGATACACTTGCGGCTTCCACGAATATAATCGCTGAAACGAGTATCGTCCCAACTGTCGCCAGTAGCATACCCGCTGCTCTCCAGCCGTTCTTGGAGGAATCTGACTCATAAATGGCGACAAACGAGAAAACCATTGCCAGATGCGCGATTAGAATCATGTTTTTGGCTACGATGATCCATGTATCATTTTGCGCAGCTTCCTCAAGCAGGTGTGCAAAAGCGAGCAGAAAACCGGTTGCGATGGATGCAATCATGCCAATTTTGCTAATGGATAATTTCCTCATAATAAGGCCCTCCTGTATCATGCGTTTTTCTAGCAAAAAACTAATCAGATTAGTTTTTGATCATAAAAAAGTAGTACCGCATCGCATAAAAAATTTCTTCACTCTTTTTCATTTGCTTGCTCCCTGATTTGGGCGTGCACGCCAGCTAAAAAGGTATCCACCAGCATTTTGAAGGAAACATCAAGGTCTAACGGTAGACCGAATCCACCACTGCTTTCGATCGACGCAAACCCGTGCAGAATACTGCGAAATCCGCGAATCATATGCAGTGCTTTGTCGCCTTTTAGGTCATATGCACGCAGTTGCTCTCCAACCAGCTCTACGACTTGATGCTGCGCAAAATGAAGCTGTTGATCATTTGGAATCGGTGCTCGGAAGGTCGCATCATACAAGCCCGGATGACTTCGTGCGAATGAGACGTAAGCATCGCCCATGGCATATACCGCAGCATCACCCACAAGTCCATCTGCTCTCTTTTGCAGCTGCTCATACAGCTGATTCAAGCCATAAATAGCAAGGCTCTGCTTCAATGCCTCCAGGCTTTCCACATGGTTATAAAGTGAGGGGGTGCGTACATTCAGCCGCTGTGCCAATTCTCCAAGTGAAATACCGTCAATTCCCTTTTCATCTGCGAGTGCTGCCGCTGCTGCTACTACTGTTTTGAAATCCAAGCCCATTCGCGGCATAGAATTCCCCTCCTTCATTTTGTTAGCAATCTAGCTTATATGCGTCTGCCAGCACCTATCTTGCTGGATATCTACACAGTAACTAATTTGATTAGTTTTTGCAATAGACTTGTAGTTATTTTGTATCTGCCCTACTATATAGATGGAAAATAATGAAAATTGGTGATGAAAGATGGGTCCTGGCAACAATCACATTCACTATGAAATATGTGGAAATGGATATCCTCTCGTCATTCTTCACGGTCTAGGAACTGACCATCGCTCCATGAAAGCGTGGGTGGAGCCGCTTTTTGAGAAGCGTTCGGGTTGGCAACGCATCTACATGGATCTTCCGGCACACGGTCATAGCAGCACACCGAATTGGATAAAGACATCTGATGATTTACTTGAATTACTCCTGCACTGCATCGATACACTGCTTCCTGATCAGCATTTTTCACTTGTAGGCAAATCTTTCGGTGGCTATCTCGCACAAGGCATTCTCGCAAAAAGGGCGCCGCTGATCGACGGCTTGAGTCTTCTCGCACCCGCCCTTCATAAAAAGGAGCGCAATCTCCCTACGCGGTCTGTCCTACAGTCTGATGATCAGCTCCTCTCTTCTCTTGATGCTGACATCCGAGCAGCATTTGAAGCCTTGATGATTCTGCAAACCAAGCAGAACCTGGATGCTTTCCTGTCTGAAGTCCAACCGGGGCGTCTTTTAGCAAACCGTGATTTTCTCACATCAGACTGGCGCACCAACGGCTATTTTTTCTCGGCGGAGCCTTTTGCCGAGGGCAGTACTTATCCACAGCCATCCTTATTTTTACTCGGCCGCCAAGACTCGGTTTGCGGCTATTACGATCATATGGAGCTTCTGAAGCATTTCCCGCACAGTACATTCTCTATTTTGGATCGTGCCGGGCATATGCTGGAGATCGAGCAAAGGAATGTAGTCCTCGCCCAGCTTGAGGAGTGGTTGAACCGTGTAAATCTATATAAATCAATGATGAGGTGAACCGTATGCAAGACAGTAAAACAAGCAATGTCCGTTTACGAGCCGTCACTGAAGCTGATATTCCTATTTTCTTTGAGCAGCAGCTTGACGCCTCCGCTAATTTCATGGCAGCTTTTACCGCCAAGGACCCAACAGATAAAACAGCATTTACTGCACATTGGACGCGGATACTTACAGACACGGCGGTCCACAATCAGACGATTCTTTTTCATGAGGAAGTTGCTGGTCATATTTCAAGCTTCGAACAATTCGGTCTTCCATCTGTTAGCTATTGGATCGGAAAGGAATACTGGGGCAAAGGGGTAGCTACCTCGGCAATGCATGCGTTTTTAGGACAGATAAAGACACGTCCGTTGTATGCCCGGGCTGCAAAAGACAATGTTGCCTCTATTCGCGTTTTGCAAAAATGCGGCTTTCAAATTTCCGGTGAGGATAGTGGATTCTCTGATTCACGCGGTGAAGTGGTCGAAGAATTTATTCTCATACGCAAGGATTACTCTCGATAACCCTCCCGCTATTTTCTAAATGGGGGTAGAAAGCATGAACAACTGGATACAGCTCTTGATTACCATGATCCTGTTTAATGTGTTGCTATGTTTTCAATACGGCTTCAAACATTTTACCCTCAAAAAGTTTCTTGTCGGTGTCGTCACTTGTGTACTCCTAGTCTTGTTGTTCGAAACGATAATGAATTGGATCTTTTAATCCATACAACAGCACCTTGAAAAAGCTCTTGCCATGAGCTAGATGCTCGCGGTAAGAGCCACTCCCATTTTCCAGCATGTATGATCTATATGTTAGTTATTGTATTATGGGTAATAGAATGACTACCTCAATAGGTATTTATCATATAGAACATAGGAGGTTTGAATGTCCTGGAGCAAATTGAAGCAACAGCTGGAGAGTTTTCTTTGTCCTGCGTTACAGGGAAGAGTTGAATACCGTGCAACCGGCTATCGTTATTTACCAGATAAAGCAGGACTTTGTTATATTGCGGTAGATAAAAAGAATGTGCTCAATATGAGTGATAAAACTTCTTTAATCAAATGGTATCAAACAGAGCTGGAAATTAAAAATGATTCAGATATCCAAATTCCTATCAGTAATGAAGAAATTGAAGCTCTCAGAAAAGATACCAAGGGAAAAGTTCCAGAGGATCGTCTAAAGGTAATTGTAAGAAGTAGAAAAATATCAGAATATGCAAAGGAGCTTTTTTTAGCACAGGTATCATTAAGTAAATCAAATTTTAGCGATGTTGCTAATAAATTTTTATCCATTTCTATAGAGGAAAGCATAGCGAGCAATGACATACTATTGAATATTCTAGCTTTGGTGGACAGACGGGTTGGAAAAAAGCGAATTGTAAACATGGCCGAGAAAATGAAGGTAAAGCATCCAATTGTGCAGTATTTTTATGAACTACGTCTTAGTGCCTTATGAAAACAAATAACTGATTCACATCCAATCGAGAGCCCTGCAAAACGAATACAGTACTGTAAAATGACATCCAGTGCCTTTTTGTGTACAACAAAAAACCTTTCCTAACCGGAAATCGTCCATCTCCGGTGGAAAGGCTACGTTCATTTGTTCAGTTAGTTAGTTGCTGCCTTGTCTTTGCTTTTCGTAACGATGTGGTGACCGAGCGGCAAGCCACGCTGCTGCAGCTCATCCGTCGTCAGAATATGGAGCGTCTCACTCTTACACGGCATCGGCATCAATCCGCCTAATGGACTCATTACCCTTCCGATCGTGTCTGTCTCGATGAGAACGTACAGGCCTTTTTCCTCCAACTGTTGAATAAATTCACCCCAACGCTTGGAAGTAATTTGATCGGCGTGCTTGGTGAACATGACACCCATTTCTTGTGCTAACATGTAATATCTCCTTTTTCCCATCCATCAATTATCTGCTTCAAAAGATATCCTAACAATACAGGGAAACATCCTGTTCTGGCAAAATCCGTAGCAGCCAATAAAACGCGAAAAACGGTGATTTTCGACCGGTTTTCGTTTCAGGAATCTCGCCTCTTCCTCACGCACACCGTTTCAACGCGGCACGCTGTTTTTTGACACTTGCCTTTTCAAAAGGGACCCATTTTTGTCGATTTTCTGAATGATTGTCCTCATTTTTCTCACTGTTCTCCCTGTAATTCCCTCTCATTTACATCCATCTCATACCGAGTAATTGGTTCATATTAATCCAGTGGATCTCCTCTTGGTTCATTAGCTTGATCCGCCGGTTGTCCGTGTCTATTTTTTGAACCCAACCGCTTGCCTCATCGATTATACCCATTGTCCCTTTTGTACTTCTCCACCAGCTGACCTTCACCGCTTGATTGGAATGGATCGACTCATGCATCATATTGTTAATCTCCTGCATTTCATCCTCCTCCAGAATCGGTAGCGGAATTAGCTTTCCATCTTCTAGATGCTCGACATACAGAGCTCTGTGCTCCGGCAGCACGAATCTCATCGAACCAAAGATATCGTCTTTTTTGCTTCCCATTGTTCAAATCGCTCCTCCAAGGAACATATGTTCTTATTTTATCCGATGCTTCTGATTTTATCAACCTCTCTTGTCATCTTGGCAATGTTTTTCAAGCACGGACCCATCCACTTTTGCAAAAAAAGACCCATCCATGTTCAACAGATTGAAATGCTTTTTTTAAAAGACAAGGCATTGCGAATGATATGATTGGGTTATCAACTCAACTACTCAAGGTTGTGATCATCATGTGGAAACCAGATCGCTCTAGCGACCAAACACTTTATCATCAGATCGCCGATGAAATGGAACGCAGGATTTCCTACGGGGAGTTCCCCCCTGGAAGCCAGTTGCCCTCCGAAAGAAAACTGGCCGAGCAGCTTGGCGTCAATCGGAGTACCGTTATTCAGGCATACGAAGAGCTGCGTGCAATGGGCATCATTGAAAGCCGGACAGGAAGCGGTACGAGGGTGAGCAAGTATAAATGGGGAGCAACACCGAAGCATACGCCCAACTGGCACAGGTATGTAGAAGGGGGGCATTTCCTCCCGAATGTGCCTTACTTGCGACGTATTCGAGAAGTGCTGCAAAAAGACAATAGCCTTATCGACTTTGCCAGTGGCGAATTGAATTCAGAGCTCTCACCGAATGAGGAAATCAGTACGCTGATGAATGAAAAGAAGTTTAAAGAATATCTCGGCTATGACAATCCCCAAGGCTATATGCCGTTGCGAGAGGAGCTGGTCTCCTATTTGTCTCGCTATCGGAATATCCAAACGACGGATTCCTCTATCCTGATCACATCCGGGTCCCAGCAATCGTTGTATTTGATTACCCAATGCTTGCTGGCTCCTGGAGATGCCGTTGCTATTGAGGACCCTTCTTATATCTATTCGCTGCCCATGTTCCAATCAGCTGGCCTTCGGTTGTTCCGTCTTCCAATGGACCATAAAAGAATTCAACCCGAGGATATTCGCACCTTATATAAAAAAAATCGGATCAAGATGATCTTTGTTAACCCCAATTTTCAAAATCCGACAGGCAAACTTCTTGATCAGGAGCGTCGCATGCAATTGCTCGACATCGCCACGGAGCTTGGGCTTCCTATCGTCGAGGACGACCCATTCAGCTTAACAGCCTATGACGGTATTCCTCCTATGCCGCTCAAATCATATGATCAGCTCGGCTCGGTACTCTACATCGGCTCGTTATCCAAAATTGCAGCATCTGGCCTGCGAGTTGGCTGGATGGTTGCCCCCCATTCTGTTGTCGAGCGATTGGCAGATGCGAGGCAGCAGATGGACTTTGGACTAAGCGTTGTTCCACAGCGCATCGCTGCTCATTTCCTTGCGTCCGACTATTTTCAGCCGCATCTGGAACGACTACGAATGCGTTTGCAATACAAGCGCGATATATTGATCGAGGCCTTGCAAAAAGAGCTGCCGGATCAAGTCACTTTTACCATCCCCCAAGGCGGATTGCATTTGTGGTGCAAAGTCATCCCACAGGTCAATGACAATAAATTGTTTGATGAAGCGGTTCGCAGAGGTGTGGTGTTTACACCTGGCAGTGTGTATGGCTCGGACTCCGGCTATGTTCGTTTTACTTTTGCGCGAACAAAAGAAGAAGAGATCGCTCCTGGCATAGCAAAATTTGCAGAAGCGCTGCGAGCAGTCCTATCGTAAAAAAACAAACGTGCATGAGCAGCTTGATTCTCATACACGTTTGTTTGCTTTTCACTTAAATGTCAGCTGGGTTGGGAATTTTGCGTGCGACTCCACATTCGTAGGCGGCAGTCATCACTGCCTTGCTCACTTTGTCTACAGCCTGCTGATTATTCCCAATCCCTTCTGCTATTGCTTTGCCAGTATTTTGATATCGTTAATGATGTCGTCGTACGTGCTATCCGTCATGCCATCATATTTGGCGACCACAGTTCCCGATTGATCGACTAAATAAAATGCCGTTCCATGGATGACCTGATCTGTAGCTGTATCTTTATTGATCGTGGACTTGAACGATTTAAGAACAAACGTCTTGATTTCCTCAAACGTATATCCTGTGAGCGCGTGCCAATTAGTAAAGTCAGCATCGAACTTGCTTAAATAGCTTTTCAAAGCCGCAGGATCGTCTCTTTCGGGATCCACCGAAAAAGAAACCAGCTCTGCGTCCACACCGGCCGCCTTCAGCTTCTTTTGCAAATTGGCCATGTTCATCGTCATTGTCGGGCAAACCGTCGTGCAATATGTGAAAATAAAGTCAGCAACCCATACTTTGTTTTTCAGATCCTCCAGCGAAAGTGCTTGCCCCTCTTGATCGACATACGTAAACGGCTGCACTTGAATGTTGTACGGATTTTGCTTCTCTTTTCCACATGCGGCCACCACCACTGTCAGCAGACAAAGGATGGATAATAAAAGAAATCGTTTCATGGTGAAGCCATCCCCCTATTCAATTTTTAGAAAGCCACCCTGCTACTGCTTCCATCTCATCCTGGCTCAGCATTTTCGCAAAAGACGGCATCCCTGGCGCACCATCGTTCATGATCTCAACGATCTGCTCCTCGGTCAGCTTTGTCCCTACCTGCTCTAAGCTAGGACCCACTAAGCCGCTTAAATCCGCTGCATGACACGATAAACAATGCTTCTTATATAACGCGGCTGCCTGCTCATCTGCTTGAGCGGCGGCCTTTGGGGCTGCCTCCATGCTGTCTGGGTCACTACATGCCGAAATTACCGCAAAACAAAGGAAAAGAGACAGATAAACAACCGAATCTCTCTTCATGAAAGAACACAGCCTTTCTGCTCGGTCTTTACTCCTCAAAATGGACGCCCGGTGGTATCCAAAATCATCACGAGAAACACAATCATCAAGTAATTGACGGAAAGAAGAAAATTCGTTTTGGCCCACTTCTCATTGTTCTTTGCTTTTAACCCGCTCAGGGTATGGAGTGACCAAATGACTCCGACAAGCAAAGCGACAACTGCAAAGGAAATACCTGCGTACTCAAGCTTGTACATCAGGAAGACGGTAGGAAGCAGGAGAACGACATACGGAATCATTTGCCGCTTTGTTCGCGCTATCCCTTTTCTTACAGGAAGCAGCGGATAACCAGCAGATCGATACTCCTCCACTCGCCGGATAGCGAGCGACCAGAAGTGAGCCGGCTGCCACAAGAACAGCAGTGCGAATAACAGCCATGCGCCTGCGTCCAGCTCACCGGTAACGGCGCAATAACCGATAACAGGTGGCATAGCCCCGGAAATACCACCAATGGACGTACTCCAGGTCGACGTTCTTTTCAGCCACATCGTGTATATCACCACGTACACAAACATTCCGAGCAGCCCCAGCCATCCACACAGCAGGTTCACATTCCAAAACAGCACCCACTCGCCTGCTATACCGAGGAGCAAGGCGTACAAAAGTACGCCTCCCTTTTTCAGCCGCCCTGTTGCTAGCGGGCGATTTTTTGTTCGCTCCATTTTCTGATCAAGCTTCCAGTCCCACAGGTTGTTCATCACGCAAGACGAAGCCATCGTCAGAGCCGTTCCGAGCAGGACCCACAAGAGCAGTGGCCAGTCTGGCACCCACTTAGCTGCTACCCAATAACCGCCAAACGCTGCAAACAGATTGAGTTGCAATATCCGGGGCTTTGTCAGTTGAATCCAGTCGCGCAGCAAACAAATCCCCCCGTTCGTTGCAGTGAAAGCTCATTCATAGTGCTACCATGTTGTACATCATGATCCAAATCGAGCCAATTACAATCAGGAGCACAATAAAAATCCCCAGGATCAGCGACATCAGATTGTAGCGCGGCTTTTCCTCTTCACGCAGATGCATGAAAAAGACCAGCTGAATAATAAACTGCAGCACAGCTGTCACCAGGAAAACAATTGTAATCCCCCGGCCTTCCAGCCAATTATTCTCCAGCACCATAATCGGAATAATCGTAAGTAATAGAGAGAATGCAAATCCGGTCACATACGATTTCAGCGATCCATGAGACTCTCCATCATGCTTTTTCATGTCAGATACGTGTTGCTTTCCCATTTATTTCACCCCCATCAAATACACGATGGTAAAGACGAAAATCCAAACAATATCGAGAAAATGCCAGAACAGGCTGATGATGTTCACTTTGCGCTTCGTCACAGGTGTAATCCCATGCTTCGCGATTTGAAACATGAGGACGATCATCCAAACCAAGCCAAAAGTAACGTGCAAGCCATGCGTTCCTACCAGCGTATAAAAGGCGGATAGAAATGCACTCGTGCCAATCGTTGCCCCTTCATGGACCATGTGGGTAAATTCAGTAATTTCCAGTGTAATGAAGGTCGCTCCTAGCAGCGCCGTGATCGCGAGCCAGCCGATTAGCGCAGCTTTTTTTCCCTTATGCATGGCAAGTAGGGCCAGTCCACTCGTAAAGCTGCTCGTCAGCAAAATAAATGTACTCGCGTAAATCCCGTTCATCTGGAGCAATTCTTTTGCTGTCGGTCCCCCGTTTGTATTGTTTTGCAGCACGACATATGTCGCAAACAAGGTTGCAAATAAGATCACGTCTGTCATCAGGTAGATCCAAAAGGCAAATGTGCGCATTTCCTCCTGATCCGGATGACCATGGTGCTCGGCATGCCCACTCTGGTTGTGGCTTTGACCGGAAACATGGATGTTTGCCATTAGTTGTTCACCTTCCTTATCGCAGCTTCTGTGCGTTCTACCTCTTCCACGGAAATATAGTAATCGGTGTCATAGTTGCACGAATGAATAATCATGCTGACCGCCACGCCAAGCAGGCCTGGAATGATCAGCCACAGCCAGTCAAAAATAAATCCGAATCCAGCCAAGAACCAGAATATAGACATGATGAATGGAATCCCGGAGTTTTTCGGCATGTGAATTGGTTCCAGAACCGCAGCTGCTTTAACTTCTTGTCCCGCTTCCTTGCGCAGCTTTCTCTCCCACCAGTCATCCTGAGAGGTCACATGCGGCAGTGTTGCAAAGTTGTACATCGGCGCAGGTGAAGGAATCGACCACTCTAATGTCCGCGCATTCCACGGGTCTCCTGTTGTATCGCGTCGCAAATGCTTGATGCTGTGAGCAATATCCCAAATCTGGACGATAAAGGCAATCCCCATAATGGCGGCACCAATCGTAGACACCAAATTCATTTCAAACCAGCCTTTGTCCCAGCCGTACGTATATACCCGTCTGGTCATACCCATTAGACCCAGCGCATATTGCGGCATGAAGCATAAGTAGAAGCCGATATTCCACAGCCAGAACGCCCATCTGCCGATCCGCTCATTCAGCTTGAAGCCGAACACCTTTGGCCACCAATAGTACAGACCGGCAAAGAAGCCAAACACGACTCCTGCAATGATGACCTGATGGAAGTGGGCGATGAGAAAGTAGCTGTTGTGATACTGAAAGTCAGCTGGAGCCACTGACAACAGAACACCCGTCATACCGCCTATGACAAAGTTCGGGATAATCCCAACCGTCCACAGCATCGGTGTTTCAAAGGTGATTTTTCCTCGGAACATGGTAAACAGCCAGTTGAATACCTTCACGCCTGTCGGAATGGCGATCAGCATCGTGGTCAAAGCGAAGAAAGCATTGACGTCTGCACCAGAACCCATCGTAAAGAAGTGATGCGCCCATACGAGGAAAGAGAGCACGCTGATAATGATCATCGCAAAAACCATCGATTTATAGCCAAACAGCTTTTTCTTGGAGAAGGTCGCTACCACTTCGGAAAAAATACCGAATGCGGGTAGCACAATGATGTATACCTCTGGGTGACCCCACATCCAGATCAGATTGATGTACATCATCGGATTTCCGCCGCCATCCAGGGTGAAAAAATGCGTACCTGCATAACGATCCATAAACAACAACGCAAGAGTCACCGTCAGAATCGGAAACGCGAAAATAATGGCGATACAGCTGGATAAGACAGACCAGGAGAACATCGGCATTTTCATCAAGGACATACCCGGCGTCCGCATTTTCAAAATCGTCACAATGAAATTAATCCCGGTCATCAAGCTGCCTATCCCGGAAATCTGAATCCCCCAGACGTAGAAGTCCAGTCCAACGCCAGGATTAAAAGCTTTTTCCGAGTATGGCGGATACGCCAGCCATCCCGCATCCGGTGACCCTCCAATGACAAAAGACAGATTGAACAGCATCGCCCCTGCAAAAAAGAGCCAGAAGCTCAGCGCATTCAGAAACGGAAACGCCACATCACGTGCACCAAGCTGCAGCGGCACGATGACATTAAACAAACCAAACATAAGAGGCATCGCCATAAACAAGATCATGATTACGCCATGTGTCGTAAAGATTTGGTTGTAGTGCTCCGCTGGCAAGAACTGCAGGTCGGGCATTGCGAGCTGTGCCCTCATCAAGAGAGCGTCGACTCCCCCCCGAAACAGCATGAGGATTGAAGCGATAATGTACATGATGCCGATTTTTTTATGATCGACACTCGTGATCCATTCGCTCCACAGCCACCTCCATTTTTTGTAGTACGTTAGCACAAATACGATTGCTATCATGGTGAGAACAATGCTGACATCCGCACCGTAAATCAAAGGATCGCCTGTCACAAAAAATTCCGAGGCGAATTCTTTTATCTGATCCCACATCGCTTACTCTCTCCTCTCTGTTTCCAAGCCGTATCGATTATTTATCGACTTTGACTTCCTGCATCTCTCGCGTCGATAAGCCATGATTGTGCGAGGCAGCATACTTGGTCACTGTCATCTCAAACAAGCCTTCCGGAAACGCTGAGAAGGTTTGAACATCTGATGTCCCTTGCTCAGCCAGCTTTTTATAGCCATCTAGTGTTAATTCAGGCGAAGAGCCCTTCACTTCTTTCACCCATTGATCAAAGGAATCCTGAGAGGTCGCTTTTGCCGTAAAATACATCTTGGCAAACTCTTTCCCCGTAAAGTTAGCGCCTGATCCCATGTACTCGCCTTGTTCATCGGCCTGTAAATGAAGGACCATCGCCATTCCTGACATGGCATACATTTGACCGCCGAGCTGTGGAATCCAAAACGAATTCATCGGAGCGTCAGAGGTAATCTCGAAGCGGATCGGTACATCCTCTGGAAATTGGACGTAATTCACAGTGGCAATTCCTTGCTCTGGATATTGAAACAGCCACTTCCAATCGAGATTGGTAACCTGGATCGTAATTGGCTTGGCTGTTGAATCCAAAGGCTTGGATGGCTCCAGCGAATACGTGTACTTCACGGTAATAATTCCAATCGTAATAATGATGATGATCGGAATCCCCCACCAGATAGCCTCCAAGGTGGTACTGTGCTCCCAGTTTGGCGTATACTTAGCCTTTCTTCCCTTCCTGTCACGGTACCGCCACACAATGACTGCAGTCAGAATCAATACGGGAATGATTACGACCAAGCATAATAGCGTTGAGACAATCATCAGATCTTTTTGTTGTTCACCAATGGGTCCCTTCGGATCGAGCACAACATATTTTTCTGCGCACCCGGTCGTTATGAACATCAGCAATAACATGTACAAAGCTGCCATACACCGTACTGCTTTAGACGTTCTCATGTTCTCATCTCCTATCCCCTTTGCCAGGGTACTGTTGCAAACAAGTCCTACTGTATAGGTGGATGAGTGGGGTGTCACCAGCCAATGCCAAAGTCAAAAAGCCAGCCAAGTTCAAGAAACAGAAGCAAAAATGTCACGATTCAGCCACAAAAAGTGACCGTCAAAGTAGCTGGCATAAAAAAACACCGCCAACGTATCATTTAGCGGTGTTCTCATTCTTTTTCTGTTGTATTTGATTAATTTCCGTTTTGTTTTAGTGCCACAGCAATTTGCGCTGCCAGCTTTGCATTGTTTTTGACTAGCGCGATGTTTGCTTCCAAGCTTCTACCGTTTGTCAGCTCTTTTACCTTAGCTAGCATGAATGGAGTCACTTGCTTACCCGAAATGCCATATTGATACGCTTCATGCATAGCTTGTACGATGATTTGCTCGATTTCCTCATACGGGATTGCGTCTGCTTCCGGGATCGGATTCGCAATGACTGCTCCGCCTTTCAGCCCCATTTTCCACTTCGTACTCAGCATCTCCGCAGCTTTTTCTGGGGACTCCATGCTCGTTTGCACGGCAAATCCACTCTCACGGGAATAAAACGCTGGGAAGCCTTTAGTTTGATAGCCTACAACGGGTACCCCTGCTGTTTCGAGATACTCTAGCGTTCTGCCAATATCCAAAATGGACTTGCAGCCAGCGCATACTACAGCAACGCTGGTCTGTGCCAGCTCAGTCAAATCAGCCGATACATCCCAGGTAATCTCCCCTTCTCGATGAACACCGCCAATCCCTCCGGTGGCAAACATTTGAATTCCGGCGAGCTGCGCACCGATCATGGTAGCCGCTACTGTCGCCGCACCGATTTTTCGGGAGGACAAAATATAAGGAATATCCCTGCGGCTTACTTTTGCCACATCTTTGTTTGTTGCAAACTCTTCCAGCTCACTTGCATTCAGGCCGACTTTGATTTTTCCATCCATAAATCCGATCGTTGCCGGAACAGCGCCATGGTCACGAATGATTTGCTCTACCTCAATCGCCATTTCTCTATTTTGCGGATAAGGCATTCCGTGCGAGATAATCGTTGTTTCCAATGCGACAATCGGCAAATCGTGCACCAGTGCATGCTTAACCTCTTCTGAATAACTCATGTACTCTTTCATCTCTTACTCCTCCTTCTGTTATGGGCGTTATAGCGAATCCTCTTTAATCACGCGAAGTGTTTTCAGTTCCGCATCCTCTGGCCCCTGGACCGGCAGCCCCGCTTCTTTGTTTCGGATCACATATCGTACGTTCTCTTCCGAAATGATTTCACCTGGAATGAATATCGGGATGCCTGGCGGATATACCATCACAAATTCTGCAATCATGCGGCCAACAGCTTGTTCGATCGGCACAGACTCTGTTGCTGCGTAAAAAGCATCCCGCGGCGTAACTGCAAGTACAGGAATCTCTGGCAGCTGCATCACGATCTTCTTTCGCTCGCCTTTTTGCTCTTTGTATTGCTCCGACAGCTCTTCCAGTGCATAGATCAAAATTTGCAAATCATCTTTGGTATCACTCGGGGTAATGATGCACAAAATGTTGTACAGGTCAGACAATTCCACTTCTATGTTGTAGCGTTCACGGAGCCATTTTTCGACTTCGTATCCTGTTACACCAAGCTCTTTTACCGAAATAACGAGCTTCGTAGGGTCTAGTGAGAACGCACCATTCCGTCCAATGATTTCACGACCGACACAGTAGAGATGATCGATATTATTGATTTGTGCTCTCGTTTTTTCGGCTAGCCGGATCGCCCTGTCCAACAGCTCCTTGCCTACTGTGACTAATCGCCTCCTGGCCACATCCAAGGAAGCCAGCAGCAAATAAGAAGTCGAGGTAGTCGTCAGCATATTGGATACAGCTTGAACACGCTTGATGGAAACGAGGTTCCCGCGCACATTCAGTACGGAGCTTTGAGTCATCGACCCGCCCAGCTTGTGCATGCTGCTCGCCGCCATATCAGCGCCCGCCTGCATGGCCGATAGCGGCATTTTGGGATGAAAGTGTACATGAGAGCCATGCGCTTCATCTACAAGAACAGGTACACCATGTGCATGAGCGATCATCACAATCTTTTTCAAGTCACCCGCAATACCAAAATAGGTCGGGTTGATCACTAGGACAGCTTTGGCATCTGGATGATTTTCTAAGGCATTCTCTACCGCTTTTGGCGTAATCCCGTGCGAAATCCCGAGTACAGGATCGATTGCCGGGTGCAAAAAAATCGGGGTTGCTCCGGATAGCACAACTCCGCTCATGATCGACTTGTGAACATTGCGTGGGAGGATAATTTTGTCCCCCGGATTGCACACAGACATGATCATGGTCATAATCGCTCCACTGGTACCTTGTATAGAAAACAGGGTGTGATCGGCTCCAAAAGCTTTTGCCGCCAAGTCTTGTGCTTGCTTGATGATTCCTTTTGGCTGATGCAAATCATCGAGAGGCTCAATATTGATCAAATCGATCGAGAGGGCATTCTTTCCAACAAACCCTCGAAACTCAGGGTCCATGCCTTTTCCTTTCTTATGGCCGGGGATATGGAATTGGATTGGATTTTTTTGTGCATGCTTCCTCAGTCCACTGAACAATGGCGTATTTTCTTGATTAGACAACTCTCCCCACCTACTATCCATTTTGTTTTTCTTTTTTAGTTTGTGTGCCAGCGCTCTTTTCTGATGGCAAGCTGATTATAAAGGAGATACTCACAAAAATAATGATCCAATCCTGTTTTTAATTGCCCATCCATTTGAACCAGCGAGCCCTCTACACAGAAAAAAGGAGACCCTCTCTAGAGAAAGTCTCCTTTTTCTTCAGCTCATAAACTGGTCCGGTCACCTTGTTGATAATGCTTCATCCACAAACTGACGAGCTGCTGACACTCCGCTCGCAATACCTCGATCGAATACATCGCTTCCCTCAAATAACCACGCTGCCGATATTGAACCACGTACATATGCCCTTGGCGCTGCGTGCTGACGACTGCACAGCCAGATTGCCGCAGCCGCCGACGCAGCTGGTGATGCTGCCTCTCTGCCCAGCGAGAAAGGTCCTGAAAAAGCCAATCAAACATCTCATCATAAGAAAGCTTCAGCTGCACGATGCGAGCCTGCCCCAGATCCACCATGGCGACGCGAAACAAAAGGCCGAACAAAATGTACAGACGTACCAGCTCCTGCTCTCCCTCTTCTTCCGGCACAATCGGCTCCATCACTTATAGTGCCCCCCGATCTTGCGGGCACGTTCTTTCGCCTGACCGGCATGAAGCAAGGAAGTAGCACGTAAAATAGCGTCCGGTCCATAGCGCTCGCGAATATCATCCATGGCATGAGCCAGTGAACGACGCTTTTGATTGTCTGTAAACAAACTCAACTGCACCACGTTATCAGGAACCAGCTCTCCCAGGTTGACGCCAATACTGCGGACAGGAGTCTCCTGCCAATGCCGATCAAACAGACGGCAAGCAGCCTCGTACAGCGTCATGACATCATTGGTATACTCCGTTAGCTTCATCTGCCTGCCAAAACCAGTCCCGGCTGCCAAATCCGCTCCTCGGCAACCGACGGAAAGCACTGCGCCCATCAGCTCCTTGCTGCGCGCCCTGCGGCATACTTCCTCGCACAGCTCCAGCAGCACTACCTTGATCTCTGCAGCAGTATGATAATCCCGCGGCAGCGTCATGTGGTGACCGATGCCCTTTTGTGTCTCGTACACATTCATGGAAACAGGCGAATCATCTATTCCGTGGGCGGTGCGCCACAGCACTTCTCCGTTTACTCCCCAGTGACGAGTCAGTACGGCTGGCCTTAAATCTGCCAGCTGCTTGATCTGATAGATCCCCATTCGATGAAAATGGCGCTTCATTCGTGAGCCTACCCCAAACAGCTTCTCAATCGGCAGCTTCCAGAGCGTATCCGTGAGCTCCTCCCGCTTTAGCCAAAAGATCCCCGACTCTTGCTTTTTAGCGAAGTTGTCACAGGCCATTTTTGCCAATACTTTATTTTCTGAAATGCCTACTCGACAGTTGATCCCTGTCTCCAGCAAAACACGCTGACGAATATGGGCTGCCATTTGGATCGGATCACCAAACAAATGAACACTGCCCGTCACATCAAGAAACTGCTCGTCGATCGAGTACGGCTCCACCTTGTCTGTATACGCCTCAAAAATTTTCGTAATCTGCAGGGAGATGCGGATGTACATCTCCATTCTCGGCCGTACGACCACCAGGTGGCGGCACTTTTGCTGAGCCTGCCACAAAGCTTCTGCTGTCACCACTCCGAATGATTTCGCAATCGGACAGGCAGCCAAAATCACGCCGCTGCGTCTTTCTGGGTCACCTGCCACTACAATCGGCTGATTTCGCAGTGCGGGATCTGCTACTTTTTCAACACTCGCATAAAAGCTCTGCATGTCGATCAAAAAAACAATCCGTTTGTTCGCATTGGGCATATAAAACCATCCCCCGAATAAGAACTTATGTTCTCTTTTCCTTCTGTTCTTATTATAGCAAACAAACGTTCGTGTTTATACCTGTATCATGAGAAAAAAATCAGGTAATGTTTTCCACTCTTGCTGCGTACAGATGCAGGTGTTCGCAAACGATAGGCGAAACATTAAAGGTGATGCGAGTCCATCCTTTTGACGACTGGTATCCAGATCTCACTTTTGAACGTAGGCGAGGTGATTTCTTTCGATTCATTCCACAATATCTCCGGCCCTTCAGCTTGCTCGTAATGGGAGGCAGGGAACCATTCAGAGTAAATACGTCCCCAGACATCCTGCAGTGTTTCAGGAAAAGGTCCGACGACTTCAAATACGGCCCAGCTCGAAGCCGGAACTACTAGCTGAGTGGGAATATCCGGGCAGTCCTTGGTCGTTGCAACCCCGATATAATGATCAAGCTCGCCATTGTCCAGCCTGCCTTCGGAAAAGTTTGTGGATGCACTGATCAGCCCCGAAGGCTCGACGTTTGAGAGACTTTTCCATCGTAGGATGGTTTCCTGATCCAGACTCGCCCACATCGACGCAATCTCGGGATTCACGCCGTGATAAATCAATGGTACCCGCTTCTTGATACCGACAATGCGAAAAGAATCTTTTTCTTCCAGACGGTAGTTCATTTCATTTCCCCCTCTAATCGTTAGCTGAAAGGTCATTCGTGGATAGGCTTTCAGCGAATGCCCGTCATCTCTAGCTTCTGTCGGCGTTACCCCATGCATTTGCTGAAAAGCTCTTGCAAACGAATCAGCTGAATGATAGCCGTATTTGATCGCCACATCTATGACTCTCATCTTTCTATCCTTGAGATCAAATGCCGCCAGTGTCATTCGTCTGCGCCGAATGTACTCGGAGAAGGGAACTCCTGCGAGAAAAGAAAACATCCGTTTAAAATGGTACTCCGAGCAGCAAGCGATTCTGGCCACTTCCTTAAAGTCAATTTCATCGGTCAGATTGTGCTCCACATAGTTCAAGGCTCCATTCATCTGTTCAAGCAAATTCACGATGTGACCTCCCTTCAGCAATAGATTAACAGAAGATATAAATTGGCATCCGACATTTCATGCACGTTTTTGTAGGGTTTTCAACCATTCCTAACGAAAAGAGGTACTCCTGATGAAAACTTCTCCCCTGCTCCCTCAAATTGGGGCGATCTTCGTTCCTGTCCGCGATATCGAGCAAGCCCGCGACTGGTATTGCCGTCTCTTGGATATTCCTGCTGACCAAGAAATTTTATTTGGTCATTTGTACTGCATTCCCATGCAAAATGGTCCTACCCTCATTCTGGATAGCAAAATCTTTCCACAGCATAAACCAGATGATGCCCCATTGTTTCATTTCAACACAGAGGATATCGAGGCTGCCTATCAATTTCTAAAGGAAAGCGATGTCGAGCTCGTCGGAACGATTCAAAACGATCATTGGTTTAACATCCGTGATCTTGATGGAAATATGCTGATGGTGTGCAAATGCTGATCCCAAAAAAGGAGGAACTCAGATGACAATCCGCTTGCGTCTGACTACACCAGAAGACATCCCATTCGTCTATGAGCTGGAGCATGCCCCGGAAAACAGTGCTTTTCTCATTCCGTGGACCAAGGAGCGGCATCAGGATGCTCTCACCAATCCAGACATTCGTCACCTCATTGTAGAAAAAACAGAAACAGGTCAGCCCGCAGGCTATGCCATTATCGCGGGGCTGACCAATTCTCATGACGCTATAGAGCTGATGCGCATTACCGTTGCCACAAAAGGAGAGGGCTACGGTCGAAGCATTCTTCGCGAAATCAAGCGCTGGGCGTTTACCGAGCAGAAGGCTCACCGCCTCTGGCTGGACGTGAAGGAAACGAACGATCGAGCCCGCAACCTATATCTATCCGAAGGGTTTCGCATCGAAGGAACATTGCGGGACTGCTTAAAAACAGGCGACCAGTACGAATCTTTAATCGTCTTATCCATTTTGTCAAGCGAGTATGAACAAGGAGCAGCAGACACTGATCGCATCGGCTACGGAATACGTGGCTGATCGGTTGCTATATACAACCATTTGCCATCGCTGCTGGCACCGAGAAGCGCAAAGCCGTAAGACAGACCAGAGAGCAGCAACGTCCTATGCTTGCGATCTGCGTCAAATACGAACAGCTCCATACCCTCCCCTTGTTGCGCTGCCTCAGCAAATACAAAGCGATGCGTTCCCGGGATCCATGCTCCCGTACCCGTCTGCTGGAGAAGCTGGGTGGAGCCTTGGAACAACCCCGCATTCCAGTAATATTGGTAGGCACCATCATCGGTTTGGACAAAACCCGACCAGGCTTCAGCGGGCACAGGTGGATTCCAGCTAGTCACCTTGCCCGTTTTCCATTCAAAGCGCTGACGAACCTCCTCAAAGCTTTTCTCCTCTTTGCGCATGGCAAACATGACAAACCGTCCATCATCATCAAAGCTGACGGGGACAACCGCTCCGTCCCATTCACTTGTAGGTAACCAGCCTTTGATGACCCCTGGATAGCGCTTCTCGGTTCCCGCTGCCAAGTCAAATACGACCAAATCAAGATCTTTCTTTTGTTCTGCTTTCCCCACTGCCATCAGCAGCTGCTTTCGATCTTTGCTAAAGCTCACCCCATGGACATACCCATTGACCAAAATTCTGGAGGCAAACTCACTTTTCGGTACATCCTTCCCCTTTTTCGGGATTTCATAAAAGAATCCGCGCCGATCAGCCATAAACTCTCCCACTCCGCGATACATCTCAGACAGCTCAATAGGATAGGAAGTCGCCGTATGCGTTTCCATGTCGTAAACGGAATAGAGCTTCTCGTAAAGCGCATCACACTCACAATAGTTCGTAAATCGAGTGAGCATGGCGTAGCGCTGATGTGGATCTAAAAACTCCAGGTTGGTCATGACGGAAAAATCAGTCAGCTTCTCACTTGACTTGCCGTCTACCGCCACTCGCCAAATTTGCTGCGGAGGCAGTACAAGTGCCTGGAAGGAAAACGAATCGCCAATCAACGAGCCCTTTGCTGTCTTGGCGCCGCCAGCGTTTAAAACATACTCCTGCCACAGGTTCTCTTCACCTGTTTTTTCGGGGAGCGTAACCAGCAATTGCAGCTGACGATCATGGACCCAATGAAACGCAATATCTGGATTGATAAAGCCCTGATCCCCTCTGGTGCTTTCCTCTTTGGCGTGCTTGCGAATGGCCGCCTCTACACTTCCCCGATCCATTGCTTCACGGAAAAAGAATGTATACGACTGTGGCTTCACCCCGACCACGGTCCGTAGAGGTGAGTGGAGCCGTGGCTCTTCATTTAATTGAATGAGAACATCTTCGTTCATCGCCGCATAGTCGTAGGCAATTTCTACTGGCTTCCAATCGGAATCAGGTTTTTCCGAAACTGAGACTCCGCCAGATGACGGAGACTGATTGGATGAGCCCGAGACTTGCTCAGCTGTGGCCGGTGGTTGCCCCGATGATGTTGTTGAAGCAGAGCCGCATCCCGACAAAGCAAACAGAGAGAAGCAAAATAACACGATCATGCCTTGACGAAGGAATAAAGACATGAATAAACGCCCCTTTTCCAATTACAGTATTTACCTATTTGATAGACGCTACATCCTCATCCAAAGTTACAGCTCCCTCCCTAAAAAGGCTCCAGAAAGCTTTTCCCGCATGGCCCCGCCTGTTGGCTGAAACAGCAACAAAAAGACCTTCCTAGCCTGAGTTACTGATATGCTCCCCTTCGGGTAGACAGTTGAAATAATAAAACTGTCTACCTGCAAGGAGGAGCATTTTTATGTCTCACAGAGCAAAGATTTCCGGTCCGGTAAAAATTACGGCTATTGAACAAATCCT
>NZ_BEXF01000033.1 GCF_002897295.1 Brevibacillus reuszeri | reverse complement strand
TGAGCGCGCTAAAGTCTTCCGTTTTCACTAGTTATGTGATATACTTGTCCCATAACTTAATGATTTACGGAAGTCCTTACTTTGCGCTTCGATCTCATGAAAACCTTTAAGTGATAAACTTTGGTCGATTTGGAAAAGGTAAGGGCTTCTTTGTTTTTTGTCGAATCGAATCTATTAACTTGATTCATAGTATAACATAGACATAAAAAGTTGCCCACAAGTATTTTAGAAAAGTTATCCACATATGCACAGAAAAGCCGGGTTCAAGTTTTCGCTTGATACGACCGGCTCTTGAATTTATTCTATTGTGAAATATTCATACGGTGTTAAATTCATAATAGTGCGCCACAATTTTGTCGTATTAACGCGCCCGCCTCACCGTTTAATACGCGCCATCAACTCGTCAACGCTCGCCTGGTACACTCGGAACGGACGCTCGCCGACGTTGTATTTCGCGGCTCCGATAATCCATACGTACGGAAATATCGTCCGGTTCTGCGGCTGCCATGATTCGCGTTTCCATTCTCCGCTATTGTAATACGCCTCATAGCGATTTAGTTTATCCGCCATCTGTTTATCCGTATATGTCGACCGCTGGATCTCTACGTACCACGGAGCGCCTTTCCATATCGCAAATACGTCCGGCTCCGGCCGCCCCTTATCGCCAAGTTTCGGCTCGACTTCGAATACTCGCGGCTCCTCTTCGGCACGTATCCGCTTGTAATATTCCGCGATCGCCAGGAAGTGCGCCACCTTCTGCGAATCCGCCTTTAATTTCCGGTCTGCAGCGTAATAAACGTATTTGCGGCGCTCCGTCGAACACTTAACGTAACCGTCGCGTCTCAGCCGCTTGAGCACGAGATTAGTCTGCGTTATCGGATGGCGCGTATGGCCGAAGTACAACTCCGCAATGTCATCGCGAGTTAAGTACCGGAACCGCTCAATGTCCGCTATTATCGCCTTGTCGCGCGCATTCATTACAGCACCTCCAATTCGATTACGTCATCATCAACGTTTGTATCTACGTCAACGTTTACGGATACGTCCGTACGCTTATGCGGCGCCAATAGTTCACGCGCAGCCGGCAACGTTAAATGCGGTCCCTGTACGTATTCGCATCCGTTTAGCTTCAATACCATGCGCCCTTTGTCGCTCTCCATTATCGCCGCAGCTTCGTCTGATCCGATCGTTATACGGCTGTTTATCGCGTCCGAGTGACGGAAGGCCATGCGCACGGTTAAGTTATTCTTTAGGCGCCCTTCCAATACGCCAGCATCCGGCCGCTGCATCGATAGGATAAGGAATACGCCTAACGCACGCCCAATCGTACTGACGTCCTCAACAGCGGCCATGACGTCTTTCTCACGCTTCAATAGCGCCACCTCATCGATTGCCAGGACGATATAAGGCGGCCGCTTATTCGCAGGCAAGTCGTCAACGTGCGCAACCTCTTCCGTGTCCAGGAGATCGCCACGCTTCCGCATTTCACGCTGCAGGCGGAGAACGATGCGCTCCAATCCGTCGACATCCGTTACGACTTCGCGCGCCACTCCGCGGAATACGTGGAACTCTGACCGCTTGAGATCCGCGCAGTACAATTCGAGCTTATCGCCGCAATGACGTACGAGCGTCGTCAATATCGAGCGCAATGCGACGGACTTGCCGCTGCCTGTTTCGCCGGCCACGAGTAGATGCGGATTATCGACCATTTCGTACGCGACGCTACCTGTGCGCGATTTGCCGACGTATATCGGCAGCCGCATGCCGCGAATCGTTTCCGTTACCTCATCCGGATCGTACGCGAATTCCGCCATATTGACCGTATAGACGCGAAGAACGAACGTACGCGCATCGGATGCCGGCGATAACTCCGCATCAGCTCCGAATACCTGGCGGAACAACCACTCGGCTTCCGTTATACGCGACGGGTCCATTCCGACCGGTAATCTGAACGTAGCCTCGATCCGGTTGAGATACGTATTCACGCGTAAGATGGCCGGATAGCTGCGCACCTCTCGGCCGCGAAATCCGCGTATCTTATAGTACAAGTCGCCGCGTCGGAAGACGTTAACGAGTGACCTCCGTAAGACTTGGTCCGGAAACGTGCGCCACAATTGCCACGCTGCGATTCCGCATCCTCCTGCGCCGATTACCTTAGCGAGCGCCAACGCACCGCCTGCTCCGCTTACCAACATGCCCGCCTCCTTTGGTGCTGTGCTTTAAACAGTTTCGAAAAACCGCGTCATTCTGCGACTAAATCGCTAATTACATACGCATCGATACATACGTTGATGTATACGTAAATGCATACGTCACAGGTCGAATATGCGGACGGCATAGTGGAAGAGGTCGCGCCATTGATACATAGTTATTACGCCGTAAATTACGTATGTAACTAGGCGAACGAAGACAACCTTTCCGCCGTGTCCGGCGCATTCTACCTTGCGTTCAATTACGTGAGATATGACGCCGACAACCGCCATCTGGACGAACGGTACTGCGCTAATCATTTCGACCACACTCCTTAATCGCGTTTGCTAAATACATATGTACGACGGCCTGGTCATCTTTCCGCATTTTTGCGGATAGAGTCGTATAAATTTCGCTAGACTTGTCCACGCTATGGATGAGGTGATCGTATGGGACTCGGAAAACAGCGCAGCAAATTCGGCGCCTACTTGGACCGCAAGAGGATTCCGCAGGAGAGAATACGCGAGGAAACGAAGCTCGGCCGCGACACATTAACGCGAGTCTGCAGCCGGCCGGAATATTATCCGAGCGGTTCGACTATGCGCAAATTAATCGCCGCAGTCCGGAGGTTGACCGGAGATAACGTTTCGCCTGACGATTTTTGGTCGATGTAATCCGCGGCAGATTGCGTTATAATATACGAACAAGTATTCGTTATTTAACGGAGGGGTACACGATGCCGCCGATGATTGGTTCGGAAGATTATGCGCTGATTAAACCGTATATAATACTGCCGATGATTCTGTCGGCGTTTGAACGCGATAAAAAGATTATCGAAGAGTCGGGCGTGATTAAGACGCCGGCTCCTTATGTGGCGATGATTGACGTTGCGATGGACCGTGTAAGCGCGGATTTGCGCGAGGTAAAGCGACAATTTAGAGAGCGCGGAATTAAGGTGCATACGATCGAGCGCGGGGATTCCCTTATCGTTGCTAAATTTGTGTGTCGCGGATATACTGGCACGTTTAATTTGCGGGACCAGTACTTGTCAGCGGAGGCTGGCGTATTGATGCACGGTTATCTTTTGGGGAAAACGGATGTACTAGCAGGTAGTGACGTGGTAAAATGAGGAAAACGATAGCGGAGGTTTGGGATGTCAAAGCTGTACCAGAGATTATTAGAAAAGGTGTCGAAGGCAGACATCGTTGATTGGGCAGAGGGAGTCAACGGAATATTAGCAGTGACTAAGAGCCATGTTTACATAATTAGGGGAAACGCTTTTGAGAAAAAGACTATTAAAACGTACTCTTTGAAGAGCATCTCGTCGGTCCAAACCAGAAAACCCAACCTGCTAACACGCGGGCATATCCAGATAATAACGTCAGGAGTAGGGGATCGTACTGGTGCCTTCAGTAGCTCGTTTAACTACGCACTTGACGAGAACAGCGTTATGATTAGTAATAACTTCGATCATTTCGTCAGGTTAGAGCAATTAGTATACAAACTCCAAAGCCAAAGCGAAGTCGCGTCCTCCATTACAATAAACGAAGCGCCTCAAGCGGACGACGTATTCACAAAAATCGAGAAATTAAGTGAGCTTCGTAATAAGAGCTTGATTACCGAGGAAGAATACGAAGCAAAGAGAACAGAGCTACTATCCCAGATATAAACGCAAAAAAGCGCCCACCCACGGATACCATTCCGCAAGTGAGCGCTATTTTTATTCGTCCTTACTATCGTTACCTCCGCTTCCATCCGCATAGCCTTCCGCCAGGATGTACGCCACACACGCGCCGACAGCTCCGATAACGCCCGTCACCTGCAGCGTCACACTTTCACCGGCACCGCCCGCCGCCATTAACGCAGTCCCAAGCGCAGCCAACAACGCCCAAAACTTACGCGATGCTAATTTCCGCTTCCAGTCGATTCCGTTCATATTACTTCGCCTCCTTCGATGTAATTGTCGCGATTTTCTTCGCATTGTCCCACACCACATTTGCGCCGACTCTCTCGGCAATATAGCGCAATGGTACGTACACGCTGCCGTCAATGATAACGGCGTCCTGCGCCTTAACCCCGTCGTACATGACGGTTGCTTTCGGAATTTCCACTTTGGCCGTCGCTCCTTTCATTTCGTCCAGTTTACGTTGTACTGACGCCTTGAACGCGAACCAGCCCGTCCATTTTCCGTCATCATACATAAGCCGCGGACAAATCTTGCCGGACCAATCGAAGTGACGGCGCAATCGATCAACGCCCCATCCGCGGTCCTTTAACATCTGCGCAACCAATGACGCAGCGTTATCGAGCGTCTTCGCGTAGTTCCCACTTTCGCATATTTCAACGCCGATCGACGTACGGTTACCGGATTTAGCGCCGCTACCGTCGCCCGCGTGCCATGCGTTTTCATTCAGCGGGATACATTCGATGGCCTCGCGCTCATCGATTACGATATGGTACGATGCCTGTACCTTATTAGACAGGCTCGTTAACCAGGCCCGTTCGTTTACCGCTGTCGACTTGAGGTTAGCGGTATTGTGAATCGTAATCGTCGTAGGCGCCATGAAGTATTCCGGACGCCTATTTTGCGGAGTATCTTTCGGTATGTGATTCGATACATAACGCATAGATTAAACGCCGCCTTTCGTGAACACATACGTTATGAGCGCGATTATAGTACCGCCAAGAACGTATTTGATTAGCGATATCCAAGCGCGTTGGTTCGCCGTTCTTTCCTTCGCACCGTCCGTCTGTGTTTGCTGTAGTAGCGTAAACAGCTTCGTTTCGAGCGAGTCAAACCGCCCGAGAATCTGCATATAGTGCTCTTTCATCGCGCCTGTTGATATCTTGATTTCGCGGATTTCGTCGTCATGTCGTTTTTGCGTCTCCTCTAGTAGTTTTAGCCGCGTTTCGTCCGCCACGTTTGCCGCTGACAGCCGCGCAAATTCGGCCGACAACGATTGTAGCTGCTGGATTACTTCGTCCTGATCCGGCATGTTTCCGTACTCCTTCCGTGTTTCCGTATAACAAAAACCCCCCGGAAATTTATCCGAGGGCTTTATACTTGCGGTTCTTTCAGCGCCACTGTTGCGTCATATTCTTCCTGCGTTATCCATCCGGAAGCGAGTGCGCGATCGAGCGTCGCCATATCGTACTCTGCAGCCGCGTATTCCTTGACCGGCTCAACGTAGTTCGCGAAGATGTCCGGAAACGTCTTCGTGCCATGGCGGAATATCGCCATTGAGTACGCGATCTTAAGCGAGTTGATTATCGTAGCCATTATACGCCACCTCCTGCGAGTGTTTCCCATACGTCGATGATTGCGAGGTTAAGTGCGGCCGTTTCCGCCTTGAGTTCCGCAACTTGTGCGGTTAATGGCGGAGTGGGAACTGGCGGCGTTTCCGGATTATTCGGATCGCGATACGAAAATTCTAACGTGAGAGTTTCGGGATTAACGCGATAACCGTCAGCTTGTGCGAAGTCTTCCGCATACTGTCCCGGCTCTAATTCAAGGATAATTACACTCTCCGGGTCGCGTCCTTGCAGTACGTAGAACGCTTCGAAATCCGATTCGATAGAAGGACGTCCAAGAGGCGAGTAAACTATAGGCTCCCCTGTGTCGGCCAGAACAGCACCGCTAGTCTTGTCAGCATATATTCTCCTGCCTACTCTTCCCATACACGATCATCCTCTCCTATACTTGATACGCCATAACGTGATAAGTTCCACCGCCTGAAAATATACCCATAGTGAATCCTGTGTTCGTTGCCTGGGATAACTGCGGGGAATAGCTGCCTCCCGGTCTAGTTTCATAAGTTCTGTACACCGGGTTTTTCACATATATATTAAATCCGCCGGCCGAAGCCGAACTCACAACGTACACTACCCTCCACTCAAAGCCGACGTTTACATTTACCGTCGTTTCTCCTGAGTAAGTTTGGTAAAAATACTTCTTCCCTGTATTGATCTGTGATACTTTATTCGCCAATACCGCAAACTCGTCGCTACCTGATGCTGGAACTCCCTTGCCGCTAATGGCGGTAGCGATCGCCTGTTTTCCGTTAGCGACAGAGGACTTTAAATCGTTCAAACTACCCCCAGCCCACTTAACATCATCTTCAAAAACGTGTAGTCCTTTACTGTAATCAAAATCTTCTCCTCCGTCCGTTATTGACGGTGCTATATAGTAACCGCCAGTTGCGGAACTATGATGATGTACCCATGACTTTTTACCGGATACCTTTGTGATTGAAGGTAATTCAGTTGTAAAGACGATGGTGCCCGTTACAGTACCGCCTGTACGCGGTAAACTCGCATTCTTCGCATTTGTCTCTGCGGTATTAGCCTTGGCCTGCGCACCTGCCGGAGTCTCTGCCGCATCTGCCTTCGCTTGTGCCGCCGCCGCCGCCGTTACGCCCTCGCTACCACGTTCGTAAGCCCTCCGGACCGCATCCGCCGTACCCGCCTGCGTTTTATTCGTACTCGTTGTCGTATCGTTAAGCTGTACGACGCCCTTCTGCGTAGTCGTAGCGTCAGGCACCGTTACGCCCTCGACAGCCTCCGTTACCGCTGTATCGACCGCCTCGGCTAACGCGTTCATGTCGCGCGGTACATCCGCCGTCATATTCGCATCGATTAGTGGCAGCCCTAAATTCGCTGTTTGCGCCATATATTACGTCAACCCCCGATTATAAATTTCGCCGTACGTTTTGCCCGTCGCCGCCACGTCACCATAAGTCCGTCCGCCTGCCGCCAATTCCGCGTAAGTGTAGAAACGGAATACGTACTCAATCGCCAAGTGTGCCGGCGTAATATCACGTACAGCCGCCTTGAGCGCGTCAATCTGATCCGGAACGCCGAGCGAACTGACAAACGTGATAATGACGGTATATGCCGGCGCGTTGATGTCTACGTCTACGTCACCGTTTGCATACGCTTGAGCGACGTTTTCGATTAACTCCGCCGTTACCGTACCGACGCCGCGCAGTCTCGACAGAAGGATTTCGCGCCGCTGTGCGTATGTCTTCGTTAAGTCCGTCGTCAGTCCGAATATACGCTCCCAATGCGTTAGCCCCCACGTTGCCGTCTCGATAAAGAATTGCGCGATGACATCGTCAATGCTGGCGTCAAGTCGCGCAATCTCTTCGGCTTCGCGATCGAGTATGTTCGTAGCGACCGGCATTTCCGTATAGTATTTCGGTACATAGTCGCGCATTCTCTTCGCTACTTCGTTCACGTCGTCACCACCACCGTACCTAATACCGCAACCTCACCGTCTGCGATCGCGATGTTAGCGCCGCCGCCATTAACCGTTAGATTCTCGTAATCAATGACCGGCGGAATGTCGAGGATTACGTTAGCGATGCGCGTCACACGTACAAGCGGATCAGCAAACGCGAGTCCCTGCAGATAAGCGCGTACGCCCGCCTCAATCTGCGCCTGTACTTCCGCTGTCGTTGCGCCAGGAGCGAGTTGCACTTTTACCGCGATATTAATCGGAACTTCAACCGCGCCCGCCACCGTAGCGACTGCGCCAATAGGAGCGACGCCTTGGCCCGTTCCGTCTTGCGTCGGATCAATGTACGCCTGGACTGCGCTAACAATCGTCGAGTCTGGCGCGGTCTTCTCATCGTCAAGCAGAACGATTTTAACCGTTCCCGTTCCGTTCCATATCGGATAGACTCGCGCATCAGATACGCCAGGCACTTCGAGCGCCCATTGGCGGTATTGATTCGCGTTGCCCGACGTAGCCGGCCGCCTTGCCCGTTCGAGATAACGCGCCAGTAATGACGCATCGGATTCGGCATCGACGCCACCCTCGAAGAATGTGCCGTTTGTGACCGTTACGACGCCGACTAAATCGCCTATTAGCGTATTAATCGTACCGGCACCTGCATTTCCGTCCGCTCCGCCTTCCTGCGCTTCTGCCGCAACCGTAACCGTTCCGCCTGCGATTGTGGCCGGCGCTTTCGTTACGAAGTAGACCGGAGTCTCTCCGCCCGTTGACGCGACTGTTCCTGCAGGAATAACGGTTCCGTCCGGACCACTGAACGTTAGCGAGCCGATCGCCTTAACTGCGGGCTTGCGCGTTAGGCCGTATTCTCGCGCCCGCATATCGAGCCAAGGTCCGTATGTTGTATCCGCAAATCCAGCGGCCAGTACGACGTCGAGTTCGACATATGCGCGTTCAATCTCGATCGCTGCTGGCGCCGTCAAATCGTACGTAACCGAGCCTTGCCGCTTATCAATGTCCGGAGGCGACTCGTCTAACATCCGCTGCTGTATCGCGGCTTGCGTTTGGTCCTCATACGCCATTAAATCGTCACCTCCATCGGAATAACTTCCTCGTTTATCTCAATGTAAAAAGACACGAAAAGGCGGTCGCCCTCGCGTGTCAATTCGAAATCATATACGTCGTCAATGCGGTCATCGTAAAGCAGTGCCTCCTCGATGACGCGCGGCACCTCCGTATCCAACAATTCCGCGGATGCATCCGAACCGATTAAATCCTCGATTTCGCTACCGTAATCGTCGTCATAAATCGTAAATCGGAATCGCGCCGTCTTGATCGCTTTAACAACGAATTGCTTAATCGCGGTTATGCCGTCAACCGTGCCGCCCAACTCGCCATTAACGAAGTCGAGTCCGTACGTCTTAAGCGGCTGCTCATCCGTTAAGTCTGCGACCTCTTCTGCAGCAATATCAACCGGTTCTAGCGGACTTAGCGCCATACTATACGCCTCCTATCCGGTCGAGAATGACGTAAACTTGCGCGGACTCATTGGACGCGACGATTACGCGGTCACCGGCCGCCAGTGCTGCGCCGAGCTTTATATCCGCGTCGGTTACCGTAATTGACGACGTTTGCCCGTCTATTTCCACGGCTCCACCGCTTATCGTAGCTTTGCGTGTATGCTCCGTCAGATGCTCGCAGATAGCGAGGTCGTCCGCGTCCAATTCTACCGGCATGTTATCGATTTTGATGCGCAGATTAGGAGGCGCGGCCGTTACCGTCGCAAACTCGATATCTACGTCTTTGTTGTAGCCTAGCGTCTTGATTAATGCTTGGAACTGACTAGGCTTGCTTCCTTCGATTAATTGCGTCAATGCTCCGCACCTCCTAACGATTGCTTATCGATTGTATAAATGAATCCGATGCTTTCGGCTTTTTCGTCTTCTTCGCTTTAGTCGTCTTGCCGGCCGCTTTCTTTTTCTTCTTCTTAACTTCGGCCTTCTTAACCGGATCGTCTTCGTATTCCAATTTCGGCAGGTCGTCCGTTTTGGATAGCGTGACGTCCATCAGATGCACGCCGCCTTGGAACGTATGAGTATCCGCGTTAACGTAAAACCCGCCCACCAAGTCCGTCATGCTTTCGAACGCGTAAACGGCTGTACCGGCCACTACGTCCGCAATGCCGAGCGCTTCGACCGATACCTCTTCGTTTACTTTTGCGAGATCCTTTAACCGTTGCTTGGCGAGCTGTGTTATCGCGGATTGCTTAAGGTCGGATTCCGCCTGCTCTAAATGCTGCATAAGTCCGTACTGCTTCACCATGGCCGCGTCCGTTTCCGTAGCCGTCAGCGGCTTCTTATCGTCGCCACCGATTACCTTAACGGATGTGCGCGTCTCCTCTATCGATCGCGACCGGCTTGCACTCGTAATATTGACACCGTCTTCGAGCATCCAACGCACGGCTCCGTCCTTCTTCTCGCGTAGATGGAGTTTACCGTTGCTCGCGACCGGAACGAATTTGCGTCCGTTCTGCTTGCGCGTTTCAGTGAGAGCGGTAACGATCATGTCCCATAACGTCATATTGCGCAGTATCAACTTCGGAATAACGTAGCCTGTCGCCGAGATATCGCCCGTTGGGATTCCGTAAGCCTTGCCGATTTCCTTAACGATGGCTTGCGCAGTCATATTCACAAATTTGCGCGTATCTACGTTCTTCGTGAGGTAGACATTCTCGTCGTGCGCGATTAGCGTCGCGTCGCCGCGGTTGTTCACGCTGTATTCGAAAATGATGCCGCGGAACAGGCCGACCCCGTCCGCATAGAAACGGATCTCCTTACCGACTTCGATATCAACCGCCTGCTCCTCGCCATTTATCGTATTGGACAGCGATACCTGCAGCGTACGATGCGGCTTCGCGACGTCTCCGGACCATTTGACGGATTTAACGAGCGGTTCGATGTAATACTTGCCGTCGTACAATACGCGAATATTCGTCGCCATTACGGTATCACCAACTTCATGCCAGGCCGGATAACGTTCGGATTTGCGCCGATCGCCTTTTTATTAGCGTCGTAAATCTTCCGCCAATCGTTTCCTTTACCGTAAACTGTTGCGCTGATCTTAAAGAGCGAATCGCCGGATTTAACCGTATAGGACGACGGAACGACTCGCGTACTCGGCCGCTGTGCTGACGTTGTTGCCTTCGGTGCGGCTGCGCTACTGTTCGCGTTGGGATCGCCCTTCTTCGCGACCTTAATAAACGTGTATTCTTTGAGGTCGAGCGTGTAGTAAATATCGCTAGGCTCACCGCCGCGCTCCTCGTATTCGAAATTACGAATTGTGACCGCGATATTAATCGGCGTGTTGGTGACGATGTAGCGGACGGGCTTTCCTGACCGCTGCCACCGTTCGATTGTCTTAACGTATTCCCACGGATCTAATAGCCTCGGATGTTCGCAGAAGGAGGCGTTATAATCACGCGGAAACAAAGAAGACAGCGAAAACTCTTTCTGGCGGCCGTTACCGATAATGGTATACTCGCCGAGATTAGAGACTTCGATGTCTTCGTAACTGTGCGCAGATGCTACGGTAATTGTTGCCGGATTGACCGGTAACCACATCACTTCCGCGCCGTTATTAAATTTCAGCCAAAACTGCGGCTTTCCTCGCGCCATGTATTCGCCTCCTTACTGTGATAGATCGTGTACCAACCTACCTACGAACTCCTCATAATCCATTCCGTTGTTGATGTGGATAGGTCCGTTAATATTCACGACAGGCGCCATCCGGCCCCCATTCGCTCCGCCTTCACCGCGCCAACGTTTCGCCTCTTCGCGTGTGAGAACCGCTTCGCCGGCGTGCAATGACGCGGGGTAATTGTTATACGGAACATTGCGGAGTCCGCCTGCGTGTCCCTTACCGCTAATCATTCCGCCGATCGTGGACCATACGCTTTTATTGCCGAGTTCTTTCGACAAGCGCGTATACTCTGCGGCCTGTTCTGGCGTCATTTCTCCGGATTTAAACTTCTTATTCAAATCGCTAGTCGTCTTCATGCTGTTAAATCCCGCAACCGTAGCCGCACCAGCTCCGCCAACTACTGCGCCAGGCAAGCCGGCAAACGCTCCGCCAGTGCCTCCGCCAAGAACCGCCGCAGCAACAGGGTCCTCTTTGATGGCCGCGATAATACCGGATACGAGTCCTCTACCGAGTTTTAGTCCGACTTCTGTAAGTCTTGGGACGGCCGCACTCAATCCGTCAACCATAACCCCTGTGACTTTCTCGGTTATGAGTTTGAAGGAGGCCGCGCCGCTCTCACTCCACCATTGGTTAAAGTCGTCCATCAACGTATTGAAGATGAACTTTACTTTGCTCTCCAATGTTGTGAGCTTCTGAAATTCCGGATTGTCTGTAAAATTCGTCTTGATGTACGCTTTCGCACGGTCAACCATCGATTGGATTCCGGCCGTAATCTGCGGACTGTACGCCTCGATGAAATCCGCAGCTCCATTCGCGATATCCTTAACGAGTGGCAGTATTGGCATCATGCCCGCAATCTGCAGCGTCTCGAGTGCGCCACGGAATTGCTCAACCGCACCGGCCGCGTTATCCATCTTCTTACGCGCAACATCGAGCGCCGTTACCTTCGACATTTCCTCGCGGAACTCTTCTACGCCTTCCGAACCCTCTTTAAACAGGATCGTAGCCGCACGTACCGCGTCCGTACCGAACATCAGTTTAAGCGCATGCTGCCGCTCTTGGTTCGTCAACTTCGCCATGGATTTACGCAAGGTTCCCGCGATATCGTTCAGCGATTTGATATTACCGGCCGCGTCGAAGAACTGGTTCGATCCGTCCGCCGTCACGAGTCCGAGTGCGCGGAATAATTCGATTTGCTCGTCCGTTACCGGCTGCAGCGTTTGAAGCATCGTTTTCAATGACGTACCGGCGTCCGATCCTTTAAGGCCGCGGTTCGCGAATAGGCCGAGCGCAACGTTAACGTCTTCGAAGTTCATGCCGAGACCGGCCGCAACCGCCGAAGACATCGAAAGGGAGTAGCGCAATTCCTCGACGCTTGTTGCGGATGCGTTCGCCGTGCCTGCGAGAATGTCCGCCGCCTGTGCCGCTGTCATGCCGTCTTCCTGGAACGCGTTAAGCGCGGTCGACATAATTTCCGCAGCCGCTGCGAGATCAAGTCCGCCAGCCGTCGCGAGGTTAAGTGCCGCCTCCAATGCGCCCGATTGGACGGTTGCTGGCCGTATGCCCGCCTTGAGCAACTCTTCGATGGCTTGCGCAGCTTCTAGCGCGTTATACTTCGTAGCCGCGCCCATTTTGAGGGCGAGCGCCTGCATCTGCGCCATTTCCTTTTCGGTAGCGCCTGTTAACGCTTCGATTGACGACATTTGCGCCTCGAAGTCCATCGCCTTACCGAGCGATTTCCCGCCGAAATATGCCGCCGTGCCGAGCGCTGCGATTCCGCCGAATAACGCGCCCTTACCGATGCCGGCGCCCATGCTGCGGAAAACGTTCTTAACCTTCGTGTTGAGTCCGTCCATCGCCCTTTCCGCGTTCTTTGTGGCGCGCTCAACTCCGGACAATTCACGTTTTACGTTGGTCGACGCGGAACTTGCGGCTTGCTGCGCCCTGGCGAGCATCTTATTGGTGTCCGTGAACTCCGAGCTTGCTTTTTTGGCGCGATCTAGTTGCTTCTCTAAGTCCTTTAGCGTCCGACTTGCGCCATCGTCTTTAATTCGGATGCGCCCTTCGAGATTAAATGCCACTTACTCGCCGACCTCCTCCCTGTGCACGATTTTGCGCTCTCTCTGCGGTTTTCCGTTCCTTTTCCTCGTCTTCCAGGACTAAGAGCATCGATGCAAATAGGAAGATTTGATGACGTTTTTCCTTTGCGTAAATTTCATCAGGCGGGATGTGGTGCCGCTGGAAAATAACATGAAGAAGGAACGGAACACCCCCCGCCTTGATTAGTTTTTTGCGTCGTCGATTAACTCTTCCTCATTGCCGAATCCAGACAATTCAAGGATGGCGCGCATTACCTTCACCATTTCGCCTGGTAGCAACGCTTTTGTGACGCAATCAATGTCGTCAGCGGCTTCGTACTTTGCCTTGAGTGCTTTATCGTTAAAGTCCGGATCAACGCAACCCTTGACGATGACCAGCGTGTTAAACATCTGATCGTCCGTTACCTTACCGCCCTTACCATCCGGTTTAGCGGCGCGGTCATTAATCTTGCGCAGGTCTTCATTGCCGAGCGCCTTGACGGTGAAATGTGTTTTTAAACGTGCGATGTATACTTCCTTAGTAAGTTCAAGCGTTGCGCCGAGCAGCGCGTCTAATCCTTTAGCCATGCGTTTATCCCTCCGAAAATTAAAAGAGCGAACCGGAGTCCGCCCTCTTGTCGTTTATTTGCGTTTTTAGTTCGGTCTAATTGCGTCGATAACTTCGTAACCAGAGAATACGAATGTGTACTCCTGCTCGACGATCGCGCCGACTTCGTAATTGATTACCGGAATGTTGTCGAAAGTAACGTTTTTCAAACGAACGCGATATGCTCCGAAAGATTCCGGATCATCGAGAACGACCTGCAGCTCGGTTACGAACGGCGAACTCGCGTCATCCGTTACCTGGTTCATTTTCTCGATCCATTCCGACGTAACGAAATATCCGGAAATGCTGCCGGAACCTTTAAGCGTGGTCGTTTTGTTTCCGAGCCAACGCGTACCAGCAAGGCGAATCTCCTCCATGCCGATCTCGATGTTCGCTTCGACAGCGGTTGTATTCGTCAGCCAGTTACCGTCTTGGTCGTAAAGGTAGCCGTAGTTACCGCTTATGACGCGCTTGGCGTCCATTGGTCCTGCCATCTATGATTCACCGCCTTAAATGTTAATTGTGAGGAAGATTCGTTCAATGCTGTCGACTTCGACGTAGCTGATCGTGAGGAATACGGAATCGCCAACGCTAGGACGGTTCGGGTCCAGCGCTACGGCCGGCGCAGTTAGAACACCCTCGGCCTCAAGCGTTTCAAGGTACGCTTTAATTGCGATCATCAGCGTTGCCTGGCCTGCCGCATTGTTGTTCAATTTACCGATGTAGTTGTCGGTAGCCGTGCGCGTAATGTCGGTCGCAATCGCTTGCCGTGCGCGAATATTCCGGATCTTCTTGCCGGATGTGGTGGCGCCACTTTCGATTTTCACCTTCGCGCCATCATGTACGAGCAGAAGCGAACCGGCTTCGAGTGCTGCCGTTATCTGCGCGTTAGTCAAGCGTTTGTTTACGTCCTCAAGCGGTGCCGGATCGTACGTAATCGATTCGTTAATCGGAGTGCCTGCGATGTCGCCCGCCACCCACGGCGCGTATTCTGCGGATGTGTATGTCTCCGTGCCGATAACGCCGCCGACCGTCACGTTTACGATGTAGTCATCGCTGTTAAGCGTTGTCCGTGCGATGCCTGCCGCTGGATCTGCGTCGGATGCTGCGTCGCCACCGATCACAACGAAGAAATGTTTACCTTCCTCGCGATTGCGTTCAACCCACGTTTTAGTTGCCGCTTGCTGGTCCGGATCGGACTCGCCGTCGAATACGAACACGTTGAACGGTCGCGTATCGAATGCTTCGCGCATATCGACGTAATCCTGTTCCACTGGCGCTGTCGGCATCGTGTAGACGAGAACGTCACGCGCACCGCCTTGAAGCGCGAGTAGAATCGACTCAACGTTAGCGAGTCCGAATTGTGCTGCGGCCTCAGATTCGGATGCCACCGTATAGAACGTTTTGGCTGTCGCTGTATTTGCGTAACTCAGCAACGGAATAGCGACGGTACCGCGTGCGCCTCCGTTGATCTGAGCGGCCGCGGCTTCTTTGAAGTTAATGTAGATGCCTGGGCGCTTTGGTAGCGCTGTTGGGTCCCATTGACCTGCTGCCATGTGAGTACCTCCTTTTGAGTATAAAAAGAGCGCCCCAATTCAGGACGCCCGTTAAATCCGTCGTACGTTGACGTTATTAATTTTTGGATACTGCGTTTGGTTTCGCGCCTCTCTTACGCTCGTATCAAGCACGCCGATAATTACGAACAGGCCGTTCTCAGTCTTGGCCGGTTGCGATACGGAAAACGCATTAACGCGGATATGCTCGATCAACTCCGACTGGTATACCGCAGAACCTAGCGCATCCATATTCGCCAGCACTGTGTCCGGCCTGTTCGCAACGTGGACGATTTGATAGGCGCGATCTATCCGGAAGTGGTAACGCGTTTCCGTCTCGCGGTCTTCGTCAATCATCCGCACATAGAACGAATTAGGCGGAGGTTGCGCCGGTACGTCTTGCTTTCCGGTCGTCGCGGTCGGGAATAACGCTTTGATATACGCTTCTATCGCGACCGTGTCCGTTATTACGCTCAAATTACGTCATCCCCTTCCGCTGCAGCTCCGCCTCGATTGCGTCTTCAATTAGCCGGTGCATACGCGATTCGCTATCGTTCTTCGCTTGCTCTAAGAAGTCGAGGACCGTGCCAGGCTCGCGCGCTGTTCCACCGCTCTTGGCCGCCACATCATGCAGATATAGCGAGTAGTTGAAGCCGTTATTAAACGCATTCGCAACGACCGATCCCGTTATACCGTCCGGTCCCACTTTCGGCGTCGTATGGTCGATACGTGCGCGCAGATTACCGCCGCGGCGACCTTTATAACGGCCGATTGGCGCAATGTTCGTCGCCTTCAATTGCCAGTATTCAAGCGCATCCTCAACGCCATTGACCGCGCCATCTTGGACGGCCTCGCCCGCCTTATCCATCATCTTCGCGAATTTAGCGAAATCCATTTCGAACTCGATCGACATTAGACGAACACCTCCGTTATCAAAGGCGTCCCATCAACGCGCCGCTTAACCGCAATCCGGACCGGTTCACGCTCGACGATTACGCCGATTTCGTTCTCATACCGGATCTTGTCGCGGTATGAGATACGCGCCAATCCTTCGAGTACAATGCGGAGCTGAACGACGGCCTCATCGCCGTATTGATTCGCGACCGTACGCGTCTCTTCTTGAACGAAGCAGTCAAGCGTAAATGGCGGAAGCTCGATCGGCTGCCCCCACCCGTCATCAACTGCACTAGGCTTAACGGTGACACTCTGGCCATCAGTGACAGCGAGCATCAGGCGGCATTCATAGCGATTTAATCCGCCGAGTCCTCGCGCATCAATGTCCGTCAGAATGTACCGCTGATTATGGCGCCATATCTTAAGCGCGGTGTAAATGCCGACTTCCGGATCGAATGACGCCGTGTAATCGTTGTTGTCGAACGAATAGTCGCCGACAGCTCGCGCCGGACTTCCGTTCGGTACGCGCGGTTCCGACCATATGACGTTAGCGACCGTTTGGCGGCCGTCTGTGTGCTCGACGATAACGGATTCGGTGCGGTGCTGCTTAATGTCCGCCCGATTTGCGCGTATAAATTCGACGTCTGCGTCCGTTAACATTACCGCACCTCCTCCGATAAGATGTATTGCGTATAGGCCGTACAGTACGGATGAATGTTGTAGATGTCTGCGTCACCTGGTAAGAAGATGCCGGCGCCGAGTCCGTGGCGGTTCTGCTGCGATACCGATACGCATTTCTCCGATTGATGGACGCCGGGAATAAGGCGAAGCGCGCTAACGAATTTCGATTTCTCGGCCGTATAACCTATCGCGGTTCTGTATGCCGTATTCGCCTCCGTTATTGCGAGTCTTCGCGCTTTCCAGGCTTCCGTATCATATACGCCCCTTATCTCACGTACCATTTTCGTCGTTGTGTCTCCGCGGATGATTCCGCGCCGCAGCACGTTACCCATTTCCGCACGCTGATCACCGGCAAACTGCCATACGCGATTCGATAGCGTTAATCCGTCAGGTCCGGTACGTTGCGCCAGGTATTCCGCAATATTGCGCGGCGTTGGCTTGCGTCCATTCAATCCGGACAGAATCTCGCTTTCAGCCACCTTCGCAGTCAAAACGAAATCAGCCGATAAGCCGAGCGCCTTCTGGAACGCCGTAAAAGCGTCACTATACGCAATATCTACGCTGTCTTCCATCGCACCGATTAACGCCGATTCGGTGACGTCTCGGATCTCGCGTTCGACCGCCTCTAGGTCGCGGAGTAGAGTATTGACGCGCGATCGACTTATCGTATTGTCCTTATTCGCGTATTCCTCTATTAAATCCACGACCTGCAGGCGCGTACTTGCGACATCCTTAACGACACTGTCGGACATATCCTCGGACGCTTCGAGATAGGCGTCATGCAATTCGGCCAATAATTCGTTTAGCTTGCGTTCGTTCTCCGTCACTGGCGCCACCACCAGCCATAACGCCTCGGCTCCGTTATATCGCGGTCAAGACGACGCGCCACCTTAAACGTTGAAGCCGATTTGCGTCCGATAATTACGCCCCGTTCACGCTCATACTCCGCAGCAAGATCGGCGGCGAGTTTGCGGTACTGTTCTGAGACCATCGTCTTATCTACCGCCTCTTCGCCATCCGTATACTTGAAGTAATGCGCAACCGAGAACGCAATCGCTCGAGCGCCTTGTATCTGCGCCAACGTTATAACGAGCGGCGTCTCATCATCCGGAATGTCTGCGGCAGTTAACGGCGAGTATCCGTATTGGTAGAGCGCCTCGATTAACCACGCATCGATGTCCGCGGGCAATACGCCGGGAACGTTGCGAAAACGGGCGGCCAAGCGCTCAGTTAATTCGGGCAATGTCGCCATACTGCCGCCTCCTTATTTGCCGCGTTTGGATTTCGTTGTTTCTGCGGGCTTATCTTCCGACTTCTCCGCTTTCTTTTCCTCTACTACGCGTACATAGCCGATGCTGGCGAGGTGTTTCGCGGTCTTCGCTTCCACGTCGAGAACCGCGCCTTTACCTTTGCCGTCGACTATCGCATCGAGGACTTCGACCTTTACGTTAGCCATTATTACGGAGTGTAAACGTCAGCGTGGAAGATGAGAGATGGCGCTTCAACCGCAGGGAAACCGGCTGCTACCGTGCGCAGAATCGACTGAATCGGCTCGTCTTTGTCCTTGGCTTCCAAAACAATACCTGGTTGGAAGTTGTTCTCGACAGTTGGACCGTAGAGGTAATTACCTACGCCCTCGGACAGCATTACAACGCGATTAACCGGGAAGAACTCGATTGTTTCGTCTTGGCCGGTATAGATGTCCTTAACGGTCACCTTGCGGTTGGTAACGACTTGAACTGGCGGCAGTCCGTACCCGCCGAGTACGCTATTCAATTCGTCTACACTTACGCGAGTAGCTCCGCTATTCAATCCGCGTGCTTCGGTTACGATTACGGTATTTTTCAAGAGCAGCGCCTGAACTTCGCGGGACATCAGAATAACGTCCGGAGCTTTACCGTTGGCAACCGTGTATGCGTCAACCCAATCCAGCAGGTCGCCGATAACGTCCGCGCTGATGTCGCTCCATGCGGAAGTACCGGTCAATGCGACTTTATTCTCCGCAGGGATACCGAAATCGATTGTGACCTTGACGCCGTTTTTGTTGTATGTGAAAGTGCCTTTAGTCAGTGCTTCCATCTTGATAACGTCAACACGGCGGGCGATTGCGTTGACCAAGTCTACGCCTTTAACAGTCAAACGGTCGATCATCGACTGTCTTTCGCCATCATTGCGGGCCTGGTTCAGCGCGAGCAATTCTTCTTCGGTTGCGATGTATTTCAGACCCATCTTTGCAATCTCGCCCATTCTGGACGCTACTGCATCGCGGTCAACAACCGGAGGCTCGGAACCGTAACCGATCATTGCGCCAATGTGTTGGGATTTCTTGATGATGTCGTACGCAAAGGTATTAGAGAAGATGCGGTCGTCCGGGAGGAAGCGATCGCCAAGCGTTGGAACCTCGTTTCTGTCCGCCAGTGTTGCGTCTACCAAGCCGCGAAGTGCGGGTTTTTGAAATTGCTCAAGATATGTGATACCTGCCATTTAAATTTCCTCCTAATGTGTGTTTTTGGGCGCAAAAAAGACGCCTCCGATTTTCGAAAGGCGCCTGCTTTTTAGATATGAGTTACGAAACGAATCATTGGCGTTACTGCTTTGAAATCCGCGAGTGCTGCGTTCGTCGGCAACTTCGCTTCATACACGGAACCGCGAACGATTACCTCGCCAACAACAAAATCGGTAGCTCCATCGGATACCAGGTCGATGTTCAAGATTCCGAAATTATCGAAGCCTGTTGCGGTTGTGAACGGTTCGTATTTACCGGAAGTAGTGTTGCGCGCGATGAGCGTTCCAACTTCGACTGTGCCGGCCGGAAACTTCGTACCGTCAAGCGTTGCGCCACCTTCGATAAATTGGAGATGCTCGGACGCAAGAATGTTCTTTCCGCCTCTGAATGCTGTTTGAGATGTTTTCAAGCTATAAGCTGGCATTTGTTTTCCTCCTTGGTTTTGGTTATGTCAACGAATCCAATTAACGGCGCAGTTTACCCGCGGCTTTCAAGCGTTCATACTGCGTCTTGCCGACGTTAGTTAAATCGCCTGGCTTCGGATCTGGCTTGCGGCCGTTCCCCGGATTCGGGTCGACCCCGTTTGCTTTCGGCGGCATGTCCGCAATGACTTCGGCAATACTCGCCTTAATTGCGTCTTCATCCTCGCCGGTTACGTACTTGCTAACGCGCGCCAATTGTTCCGCCGAATATCCGGCCTCAATCAGCAATTGCGTTTTCGTAGCGTTGAGTGCTGCCGTTTTTGCTTCGGTGCGAGCGCGGTCGAGTTCCGCCTGTGCGCTCTTGTACAGCGCTTTGTATTCCTCGTTTTTCTCGCGTTCCTTGCGTTCGGCTTCCGCCTGTGCGGCCGCTTTCTCGTCGTCGAATTTCTTCTGCTGGCGCGCTAGGCGATCGTTGAGTATCTTGTCGATATACTCCTGCTGCTCTTTGTTAAATTCGGGCTTGGCCGGCTTTTGGTCTGCGCCTTCCTGTCCGCCATTTTCGCCGCCTTCCTCCGCAAATAACTGCAGGTCAAGCGGTAATCTAAATCGTTGTTTCATCGCAATACCTCCGTTTTAAAGTCGCGTCGACTATTACGTTAAATGACCGCCAGTTTAACGACATGCCGTAAGTCGGTCACGCTATTCGAGGATCTCGATAACGTAACTATCTTCGTTCTCTTCGACGATCTGCCACCACTTGGCCGCCGTATCCGGACGCACTGGATCGTCAAATGATCCGGTCCCGATTTTCGGTACGTTTACAATCACGGCGCCACCGCCTTAATCTCGAAATCGTCCCATACGCCACTTGTTCCGTTGCCGTTGCGCATACCGAAGCACTTGTTATCGATAAGCGCGGTATCCGTGACGGACACGACTTTCAGACCGTTATAGTAGGCGTCGATATTGGCGTCGTTAAGCACGATCTCTAATTCAGCCCACTCGATACCGCTCGGCGGATTGTACGAACCGAGTGCGTTCCAGGCGCCGGCGACGTTCTTATATAGGCGGCCGTCCTTGCCCCATTGGTAAAAGTTATCGCGAGAATCCGGATTGTATCGGACGATGATCGACGCATCCGATGCGCCCATTTGTACGCGTGCCTTGACGGATACCTTGTCCGCGCCAGGCAGGTTAACGTACGCAATCTGATCGTAGTCCGGACTCGCAATAATCTTCGCGGTGTTACCCGATATGCCCCAACTTCCCGCAAACACGGACCACGGTTCGCCTAACGCGGCGGCATCCGCACGATTAAAGTCATCCGCAAATAATACCGATGGCTCAGCGTTTATCTTTGTCGCGCCCATTCCTACGCCTACTCCGATAATCATCGTTAGTACACCGCGACAATGCCGGTCGCCGTCGTTCCGGTCGCCTTAACACTAACAACTGATAACGGATGTACAATGCCGGCAGCCAATCCGGTAAATTTGACTTCGCTTCCGCCGGCCATGACTACGACAACGTCTCCGGGGCTGCCTACGTACAGCCCTTTCGTCGCGCCACGCGTTAAATTTGCGTTATTGTTGGGCGTAACTGCCTGTGCATCGACCGCATTAGCGCCGGCCAAATGCGTGACGGTTGAGTTTGAAAACCTAGACACTACCGTTTCCTCCTTGGTACGGGTCTGTCTCCGCTCGTCTTTCCGCCGTCTCACCTGCGATTTCTTGCTTTTTCGCCGCAACATTCTCTACGCCTAAACGGCGCATAGCTCCGGCAATGGATTCAAATCCTGACGCGGTTTCCTCCGTCAACAACTCAACGAGTGACTTGCGATTATCCGGCAACGGAAGAACGAATTTAATCTCGTTTGAATAGTCGTTAATCGACCGTATAATCGTTTTGTCGTACGCAAAAACAGCGCGATCGAGGCGCGCCTTAAGGTAGCGTATAGACTTTTCGTGCAACTCCTGCAGTCCGTCCTGCCATTCGAGCCAATGTTCTTCGGTTTCCTGTATGATCGATTGGAATAGTACGTGTAGCGCGTCACCATTGAGTCCGCCGAAGTTTAGTTCTTGCGGTACAACGTTAGGGAGCGACGTAATCTCGTGCAATGCCGCTTTCAATCGCGAATACTGTCCGTCGAATGCCGCGGACCAAGAGAACGTACCTTCTATCCGTTTGACGTCCGGCTTGGTGTCTGCGCCTGGGCCAGCAACTACTTCTAGACTTGCACCGGGGGCAATCTGCACCTTATCGGCCGTTCCTGCAGGTACGTTTAAAAACGCCGTCATCGCGAACATTTCGAATTTAAGCGAATCAGCCGCGTCCTCATTCATCGCGTTAAGGCGATCGGTAACAGCGCGCATCGCTTCGATTTCTGACGTATCCATTTCCTCGCCAGACAATCCTGGCACCGCGAACGCTACGAGCGGTAGGAAATCGATTCCCATCGACGCCTTCTCCGTAATCGTGTGGTAGCGTTTCAAGTCCGTAGTATATTCGGCGTCTTCGTAATAACACGCTCCACCTTCGAGCGTAAACGATTCTTTGCGGATGAGCGTCCGCCCGCCCTCTTCGCGTTCTGACACGAAGTGGCCGCCGATCAATAGCGTCATGTCTTCGTCGGAATAAACAGGAACAAATTCGGTATCCGGCCGCCATACCCAACGCAGCTTACCGGTATTCGTGTCAAATACGATCTTGCATACGACGCGGCGGGCGATAAGGTAATCGCGAGCTGCCTTCGTTAAGGACGTGCGCATCTTGTTTTCGCGCCATAACTGATACAGCAACGATTCGTAATTTGCGGCAACCTGCGCCTGCGCTGGCGTGGGCTCTTGCGGAGTCGGAACGTTAATTCCGTGTTGGCCGCCCATCAACCAGCGCGCTTTCTTATCGATAAACGATTTGAAATAGTTCGTCGGGAATCGCGTCGGATCGTAGTCTAGTCCGGGTGGACGCGGCATATCTTCCGCAGCTACTAATTGGCCCGTCTCCGGGCTAACGTGCTGCTTGCCGGCGTAGTATTCGTAATCTCGTAGTTGGCGGTCGATCCTGCGCCAAGTCTGCGCCCCCAACGCCTGCTGCAGCGGAGAGAAAATAAGGCGCTCGTAAAAGTCCTCGCTAATCGTCTCATATGGCGCTAAGTATTTCGCTAACATTTGCGTCCTCCTTTCGATTGATTATCGTGTTCGCTTGCGTGTATTTCGGATATACCCTGCCGATGACTGCGCAACAGATAACGCCATGGACAGCGCATCGGGTCCGTCATCGTGGTTATGATTCGGGTACAATTCGAACATTTCGAGTAGTAGTCGTTGTTCGCGTTTAAAGCGTATTCGTCCCGCCTGAATGTCCGGCAGTAACGCCTCAATCCGCAGGCTTTTCCTTGTGCGCTGCTTTATCTGTTTCAGGCGCGTTTGTGACGGATAACCGCGCTTTTGTAGAGCCTCCGCTAATTTCTGCGCGAACCATTCCTGCGCCTGCTGCGCCTCAACGCCTAACCCTTCGTAGTAATATTCAAAAGTCTTATCTACTGCGGTGTTGAGTAAGACGTCTGGATGGATGCGTTGCATAAACACGTCCAGGACATAAAAAATACCGCTCGGTGATTTGCCGACGGTAACAATCGCGCTATAGTCGCCTTTCTCTTTTCCCATCGCGAAGTCAATTCCACAGTAAATTTCTAGTTGTTCGCGGTCGATGTCTGTATCAACGTAGTAAACGAAGTCTTCCGGCTTAAATACCTGCGATTCCTCGTCGATCGGGTTGCCGAGGTACTCCTGATTGAACGCCTTGGTACCGATAGCCTCGCGCTTTTCCATGAAATACTTGTACGTATAGGCTTGCGGCCACAATACTTCCGTACCGCGCAGCATTTCCGCCTCGTTCTCCGCATAGAAGGCGTCGGCCTCGTCTTTTGCTTCGTCTCTGTCCGCGTTATAAATCTCGCGCCATTGTTGCCATAAGTCCTCGCGCTCAGACCAGCGTAGAATCGCCGGGAACTTGCGCGAGATAAAGTCCTTACGCTTAGTCAGTACGTGATTCAGCAGTGAGTCATAATGAACGATAGTTCCCATGTATACGCAAATGCCGCCGAAGCCTAGCGCCTCGAGCATTTCCGTCCGGAACCAGTTAAGGTTCTTCGCGCGGAGTTCTTTCGTATTCGTGTTGTCGCCGGATTCCAAATCGTCGAGCAAAAACAAGTCTGGCCGATGTGACCCGTGACGGAGTCCGCGCATCTGCGTACCCATGCCCTTCGCTTCGACTTTCGTTCCGGTTAGCGTGATAAATTCGTACTTGTTGTCCGTCTCGTTCATCGACTTTCGCGGATGAAGTAAAACGCCGAAATCTTCGCGCAGCTTCTCGTTGAATACGAGCTGATTACGCGCCCATTGGATAAAGTCGCCGGCTACGTCCGTTGTCTCCGAAACCTCGACGATATAGTGCTTGTGCCGATATACCGCTTGGTGGCACAGATACGAGTTCGATAGATAGGCGGTCTTGGCGTGGCGTCGTCCTACCGACCATCCGACGTTCGATTCGATTCCGCCGCGCGAGATATCGTCCAGCAGCGAACATAGCGTCCGGTGAAACTCCGCCGCGTCTTCGTATTTCTGTCCGGCTGGTATCAAATTATCGGGATTGCCCGGATTTAGGTCCTCCGAGAAATATTCGTATGTGAAATAGAGCAAATCGTACTCAGCGCGATCGATACGCTTGAGCCGCTTTAACTCCGCAATCGTAGCGCGCAATGATTCTTCGTGATATGTCGTTGCTCGGCCGGCTTTGACTAGGTCGCGTAGTTTCTTGGCGCGCTCACTAACGAGCTTGATGCGCTCTTCTCGCGCAGCTTTATCAAGCCAGGCATCGTTGACAAATGCGATTGGAACGCACCTCCTTCGTTATTCTTCGCCGTCGACTTCCGCCAGCAGTACGTCCAGCTCTTCGAGTTCCTGCGTGATTTCTTTGTTCGAACGCGTTGACGTAGCGTCTTTAGATTCGACGGCGACCTGCTGCGTAATGAGACCGTGCCGCTTAAAGTAGAGATCGATACCCTTGACGCTTGGTTGCGGTCCGTTTATCGTCTTCATTAGCTGGCGGTAGACGTACGCACGCTCAGACGCTAGGAAATCATCCGCGACATAATTGACGTACTCAATAAAAGCGCGATTTTGCGTACGCCACTTAAACAGCGATTGGCGGCTGATGCCGATTTCTTCAGCGATTTCATCGAATGACTTGCGCTCGTCTTCCGCTGCGAACTCGCGCTCAACGCATAGTAGCGCGGCTTTAATTTGGCGCCCTTCTAATCGTGCTTCGAGTGCGGCTTTCTTCTTATCGGACATGGTTGCGTCCTCCTTCCGTAAAATTAGCGTGGATTTAGCGTTTGATTGCGCTAGGTGACCGTTTATACTCCGGAAACACAAAAACGCCTAAATCAACGGTCAGATTCGGCGTAGAGTATATGCTTGCGTTTGAGATTACGTTAACCCCTCGGTTATAAAATTTTGCGAGAAATGTTCGGACGTCAGGTGGCGCTCACTTTTCGTAACCACCCCCGGGGGCCTACGCTTTAGTGCTTTACAGTACGGACATGTGCACAAAACATGGGTTTTGCACATAAGTCTAAACGGAAGAATCCGCATGGTTACGCGGTTTTCATTTTTCGTATCCATTTTCACGCCGATATACACGCGATATTCATCGTTTATACACCGTTTATGCATGAAAATAACGCTGAACCCCGTGAGTTTTCGAAGGCTGTCCGTCCGGAGCGTTTCAGCGGATAATCGCAGGGTTCCGTCAACTAACGAAGCCACTCGTAAAAATTTCGCTTCTATTATATACGCTAATTTCCGCCTATATTTCGCAGGTTTACAGCGTAGATACTGTCGCAGTACATTTCCGGCTTAATTCGTACCTATATACCGCGAGTAACTCCGCATCAGCCCAGCCTTGATTTAACCGTACTGCTGCGATTAGCTTTCCGGACGTGTGTACGAGTTCTACGCCAAGCGGTACCTTTACGTATTCCCATTCGCCATTAATCCGCGACTTATACCAGTCAACGAACGCTCGGTATGTCGTATGGTCAACGATTTCCATAGCGCAATCCCCTTCCGCTATCCATACCGTAAAAGAAGGATAAAGAATAACAATACGCCAGGAAATAACGCCATGTATACGATCGTCTTTACGGTATCCCAAACGTGATCATGACGCCATATAGCGCTTCTTGCGAAAGCGAAACACGCTATAAATAACGCAATGTGAACGCCTAGCAATACGTACATTACCGTTAACATAGCGCAATCCCTCCGATTAAGGCTAACGTTAGTGTTAGCGTTATTGTTTTTGATTTGCCTACATGAGAGGCTTCTTTGAGTGGGCTTCATGCATCTAGAAGCAAAGGTCTAAAGCCTGCCGCGGCCTTCTGGCCTTGCCCCAGTCCGGCTAACACCGTCCTGGAATTATGACAATTAGACCGCGTAAATCTCTTCTCCTAAAAGAATAACGCAGACAAAGATTATATGATTCACGACGTCGCCGTTAGGCGGCGGAAGTGACGGACGTGATCTTCGTCCGACTTATAGCGCCACTACAGCGCTAGTAACTCCGTCTGGCAATCCGTCTTCAAATTCGTAATTATAGTCGTCTGCCTTTGCGTAGCTGTTAAACGTCTGATACCGGTCCTTACCTTGCGCCAACAGAACGAAAGTATCACCGTTATTGTCCGTAATCTGAATACCGTATTTTTGCGTCATATTATCGTCTCCTTTGATATTATAGATAAGAAGGAATCTATTTCGCGTAAGTGAGTAAACGGGAGATAAACGGCGAAAACTTTAGATTATTCCCGATTTCCTCCCGTTTTTGAGTGTGCAAAAAAGGTCTTGTATTTCGGCCATTTCGTGCAAAAAAGGTCGTGTATATAGGCCAATTTATGGTAATTCCTACGTAGTCTCGAACCGTTGTGCCGCGAAAAGTGTCCGCAAGGTTCCGTCCGGTTCGCCTGATTTACGATAGAACACGTACGGATTAAGCACCGTCAGCGTCTCGCGGTCGTCGTATTCTTTCGTCCATTCACCGGTAACTCCGGCCTTGCGCAATCTCTTCATGGCTGCGCGAGTCTTGTCCGCACTCATGTCGAGTACGCCCGCGATATGCTTCTCGTTGAGATAGCGCACGTCTTCTGGATTCTCCGCAAATGGATCGGAGCAGATAACGTTTGTATCCAGGTGAACGTACGGAAGCAGCTTGTACAGTATGCCGAGATCGGCCGCAGTCAATCGTACGCGCCGCAACGTAGTAAAGAACGTCTTAATTAACGCGTCCACTTCGTCGCCAGCTTTTTTGCGGAAATGATAGCGGTCGCTCAGCGTATACGTACCGTTGGTGCCTCCGAATACGATGCTGTGCGCTTCTAGCTCGTCAAGCACTACGTTAGCTGTACGCTTAGATACGTTCCATATGGCGGCAAAGTCAGCGGCCTTAAGAGGCTTCCCGTCGCGTCCATTGTGTACGAGCAGTCCCGATTTAAACGCAATGTACGGCTGCAGGAGCAGCACATAGCCGCAATACTTATTCGATAGCGACTCCGTTATCTCGCGCATATTACGCATGTCCGAGAACGAAAAATGACGTTGGTCACGTTCGGCATATTTACGCCGGCGCTCAACGTCTTTCTGTTCCATCGATTTATATTCGTAAACGCGTCCGGCTTCATCTCGCGCCATGCGTCCGCTAGTTGGCGTTAGCGTGCCGATTGGCCCTCCGTTAAGAAGCTTCGTTACCTTACGCGTTGTTGCGCTACTCATTCGCATACACCGCCTTCTGTACCGCCTCCAACTCCCGTAACGCCTGCGCAGCTCTCTTCGCCTCGCGCTGGATCGCTTTGAGTCCGCGGATGGTTTCCGTGATGTCAACGTTGATGTTTACGTTTAGTTCGCGCGTTGATTGCGCCATTTATAACGTCCCCTTTGCGTCTATAGTGTCCGGAGTTTATCCGGTGATGTCCTAATCTCTAAGTCCGAAGAAATCGCAAAATATACGGTTAGACATGAAAAAGACGCCATTTCTGGCGCCTAAATCCTAGCGATAGTACTCCGGAACAGCTCGATATCCGATTTCACGGCAGGCTACGAACGGCTCCGTCAACTCTCCGCCTGTTTCCCGCAGATTATACGATATAACCGCGCCAGGCGACGTATCTTTCTTGTACTGCTCTGCGCGTTGTTTGTTGCGTATCTTTGCGTGTTCGTCCATATAAATCAATTCGTTTTTACCGCGTGTGCGACGAATCGGCTTGCGGTAGTCCTTTCCGTCTGACGCAAGGAATACGCCGACGGGAGCGTGCTTATCGCTCGTAGTATCTTCGTCTCCATCGCTTCTAATCGGTGTTTCTCCGCGGATATTAGTACGGGCAGAGCCGCGCCTTCCTTCGCGACGTCTCGATAATTGAATCTCGCTTAATATTGGATACTCGTTATGCTCCGATTTATACGGGTCAGGGTCCGTCAATTCCTCGCGCAGTACATAATCGGTCAGGCGCTCAAGCTGCGCCCGATCCGGTATCTCTCCGTTTGCTTCGATATAGCGGTCAATTAACGCCTGCACAGCCGCCATACGCTCCGTTCTGTCTGCGATATTGGCTGCGATGAGTGCCGTTGTGTCCTCGTTGAATTTCGTCTTAAAGTCCGTCATTGTCCGTCTCCTCTTCGTCAAATTCGACCGTTACCACGCCATATTCCCACCGCTCAAACACGCCGGCAATCGCCTCTGCAGCGCGGTCAATCGCTTCGCTAACGTTTTTCTGCGCAATCCCCATAATCCCGGCCGCCTTCGCTTGCGTTATGTCCCGCCCATATACCCACGCAATCGCCTCCGTCTGGCGCTCCGTTAAGTCGGCGCTGTTAATTGCGCTGTGCAAATCGATCAATATATCGCTGGCCGCCGTGTCGCCTTTGTAGCGCCGCTCGGCTATGCGGTGGCGATCGCGTAATAACGCCTTAACGCCGGCCACGCTATCGAGACAGTATTTCACCTCGTATGCTCGCGCCTGTTTTTCCGTATCTACTTTAACTGCGCCCATTAGACCGCCTCCAGTTCGCTTGAACTCGCGCTTGCCTGTTGCGCAAGTTCAGCTGTTTGTTTTAATCGATTAACTAGCGGACGGCCAACCGCTCGGATAACGTTAACCGTGACGGCATTTCCCGCCTGTTTATAGCGCTGTGAATCCGATATGCCTGCGGCGGCAACCGTATCATGTTGTGCGTCGGTAAATCCCTGTAAACGCCAGCACTCACGCGGTGTCAGTTTGCGGATGCGGTAGCGTGGATAACGACCGATTGCGACCCCGTGCTTGTCCTGCGCGGTGAGCGTGAACGATTCCTCTCCGTCGTCTTTAAAGCGGCGTCCGTTTTGGCGTTTCTCTTCGCGATCTGGCGTTAGGACTGCGCGGACTTCTTCCATTACGTGAGTCCTACGCCCTTTTCCGATATCGCCGGGCGATGTTCCCTTCGCGTAGTTGGCGTCCACTGTGTACGCCAAGCCAGAACCGTCCGAGTATTGTTCGAGTTGAGGTTCGATTACTTGTTTAGGTTCTTTGTAGTCGTTGGCCTGGGGAGTCGGGCAATAGTCGGGATAGATCCTAAACGCGTCCTTCGGTTTGGTATCGAGAATCTGCGGCTCCGCAATCTTCTGCTCTCGTCCGCCGCCGCTGACTACCGTAATAGTTGGCGCAAGGCCGTCGACGGAATAGACGCGGTTCATCTGGTCATTACCGTAGTGTTCGGGTGAGCCGGCTATGATCGGCGAATCTACCGCAATTAATCCGCCTGGGTTCCGTCCTCCGCCGTTTTGAGCTGTCATTGTAGGCATAATCCCGTCCGTGCTGTGAACACGATACTGTTGCGTATTCTTACCTACGAAACCAACCCGCTGAATGTCCGCATCTTTCTCGGAGATCTGCGCAATCAACTTCGCCGTCTTTTCCTCGCTAAGATAATACCTCTCGTCAACTTGCGTCTCCAGAACGTCCCTTAACCGCGTAGTCACTACGCTATTCTCAGGCCAGTCGAAGTTAAACGTACGTATGCCAAGCGCTTGCGCCCTCCGTTTAGCCTTCGCAACCACATCGCTGCCGGTTACGTCCCATTCCGCATGTTCCGCGTCACGATCACACGCAACGAAGATCCGCTCGCGATTCTGCGGCACTCCGAAATGTTTCGAATTGAGGACACGGAAGTCAATCGCATAGCCGATATCGTTAAGGATTGCGCACATAGTTTCGAACGTCTTGCCGCCGTCATGCGATAACAGCCCCTTCACGTTCTCCAGCAGCATCAATCGCGGCTGTTTAGTGGAAGCAATACGCGCAATCTCGAAGAATAACGTACCGCGCGCATCCTCGAATCCCTTACGCTGACCGGCGACCGAAAACGCTTGGCACGGGAATCCGCCGACCAGTACGTCATGATCCGGAATGATGTGCGCATCAACCTTCGTAATATCTCCGTGCAGTTCTGACGCGCCGTTATAGAGCGCACGATACGCCTGGCTTGCGTATTTATCGATTTCGGACGCGAAGACACACTCTCCGCCTAATCCGTCCAATGCGGAACGAAATCCGCCAATGCCGGCAAACAATTCGATGTATTTAAACGTCACCTAACCGCCTCCATATCGTTTACTTTTCGTTTAATTTACGTATAATTAGCGATAGAACCCCGTTAAAGGAGTGATAAACGATGTCCCAACGCTTTAATATCGAAGAAATTCCGCTCGTCAACTTATTCGTCGCAACGGACAAGCAGCGCCGCCTTCGCCTGTCATCGGACATCATCGCGCTGTATGACTTACGCAATGGCAACCGCGTCACACTCGGCTACGACCACACGGCGCAAGTAATAGCGCTCCGGCTCGCTAATTCTGCGTCAGATCCGACCGCAGCCAACGTCGATAAACGCGGCTACGTATCGGCGGCGCATTTCTACCGTAAGACGCAGATACCGCAAGAAGCGCGACGCTACGTGTTCATTGCGGATCAGGACGGTTGGCTGCTGTTTGAGGCGGAGACGGCGGATTAGATCGCGCGCTCTTTTCTAGCGGAGTCCTGTCGTCATATGGCGCGCCTCTGTCCGCGTCAATCCGTCCGTAAAAGTAGCCGGCGCGATAAGCCTCGCGGTATATCTCAAGCGGAGACATTGCGCAACACCTCGTCAACCTTCGCGTACAATTCCGCCAGCGTGCCGTCGTTAACGATTTCGTAGTCGACGTCGAAACTGCGCACATGGCTTTCGGTATCATGCGTCAAATCGCGTAGATTGAACGTGTCGCCGGACTTGATGGCGCGATCGATGCGGAGGGCTTCCGGAGCTGTTACGCGGATGATGACGTAGCCTTCCGAGCGGCAGCGGACAAATTCGTTAGGCTGGCGGAGGTCGCTGATGACTGCGCGGAATTCTTTACCGTACATATAGTAGTCGCCTACGCTCCAGTCCGCGGCTTCTTCGATATTATCAAAACACTTCCGTACCCATATATCCGGATCGCGTTCGCGACAAAATTGTCCGAATGTCTGATACCCTTCGCGTGGCTTCGTTTTGGACGGACCGAATATCTTGTGATAATGGCGCTTAAGCTCGTCGCCGAAAGCGAACGGAGTGTATCCGTATTGGCGTGCCAGGTATTCGGCAACGGCGTCCTTGCCGCTGCGCATTTCGCCGGTGATTGCGATGTTAGGTAGCGCGGTCATCAAGCGCCCACCACCTCGCGGCTGTCATCGATAATATGAGCGTTAGGGATACCGACGCACTGGCTGTATCCGCCCTGGCTGCGTCTTCTTTCTTTGGTAACTACTCCGGCAACGTCCACATAATTGTGTTCTACGCGAATCACTTTGCCTGCATCGCCGATATCGTAGTAGTGGCGTACCCCATCCGCGTTATTACCGCTGATTATAACTACGTCACCCACACGCGGCTCCTCCGGATTCGGCACGTTCAAGTATTCCGCCGGCACTTCGAGACCAAGCGCACACCGAAGCGCGATCGCACGTCCGATATGAGCGTTAAATACGTCGTTTGGTGCGGCTTTGGCGATGCCTTTGCGGAATGGTTTACCGCCTCTTATCACCGAGATTAAGGCGACGACGGTGCGTTTTTTGCGGTTAACGATAAAATCGCACTTATCCGTTATAGAAGATCCGTCTTTATCCGTGAACCAGATAGTCGGACTGTATCCGGCATAGTAATTTCGGTCGAGCAACGCCTTAACGTCAGCCTTCGCACGCTCAACGATTTCGTCGCGGATTTGTTGAAGCGATTTAGCGCGCGGCATATTTGCGAAACTCGGCGGCATATCATCGGCCGACCCTTCCGCAACCTTAACGGCTGCCGCGACTTCACTAACGCTCATAGATAATTCCGCAGGGTTAGCGGATTCAATTACCGTACGCACTTGCGCCTGCAACTCGGCGACTTTCGCTTCGAGTCCGCTTACTTGCGTCTGTAGCGCGGCAATATTAGCGGCCACCTGGTCGAGCGGTGGCTGTTCGGATAGTGGGGCGGTAGGTGCGTCGGATTTGACGAATTCAACCGGTTCGAGTACGCGGTAGTCGCTATGCGGAATCGCGTTGTCCTCTCCGTTCAAATCCGTAATATCTACGCCAAAGTAATCGTGAGCCTCTACCTCAAATACCGCGCCAGGGCCGTAATTACGAGGATTGACCGAGCAATCCTCTAGCGCAATCACGCGCTCGCCTACCGCTGCCTTCCGGTCGACCATACGGAGGCGCTCGTTATCGATGCGGATAATTTCGGACGGTTCGAGGACTACGTATTCTTCATGCGCAGGGTTAAGCGTTGACCCGTCGTCCCATTTTCCGGATGTATCGATGAGATCCGAGTAATTAGCCGCTTTCGTTACGGTGTAAATTTCGCCTTTACGGTTCTCGCCGAGCATTTCCTCCGCGATAATCTTAATCCGTTCACCAACGGTCGCCTTACGCTTAACCTCGCGATATTCGCGTTCGATTCCGCCGAGGGATTCGTCTTTCAATACCGTGATATTTTCGTTCATTCCGATTCCTCCTCGATTTTTATACTCACCGTTTGCCTTCCGAATTGCTTTGCGTCGTGTAAATTCGCCATTAATACGTCAATCTTGCGCCCTTTAATCGCCGACCCAACGTCAGCAGCGACCGCGTCGATTTCCGTGCCGTCTGGCTGACGGATTGTGAACGCCGTGCCTAGCGCTATTTCGCGAGGGTTGACCGCAACGACTCGCCGCCCATCGACCGTAATGTGTTGGCGCACATCAAGGCCGGTATAGGTGACGCCGGTGCATCCGGTATCGCATAGCGCAATGTAGGCCGTAGCCGTGAAGGACCGCCACGTCTCCGGTTCTTCCGTGGCTTCGAATTGGCGCCACTCTGCGGATGAGGTCCGATGATTGCCTGTTTCACCGGAACTTTCCGTCTTTGCTTGCGCATGCTCTACGCCTGTATTAACGCCGGTAAATGCGACTGATACGGCAACTATGGCCGCGATTACTGCTCGGATGCGACCGCCTCCTCTTTCGAAAGTAATTCGCCAACAGCGACGGGGAATCGCGCCTCGATCAGCGTCAGCACCGCCTTGGCATACGCCTGAATCTCTACCTGCGCGTCGTGCTCGAGTCGTTGCGCTAGGAAATGCGCGATACTCTGCAGGCTGGCGGTCCAGTACCAGCGGACGTACATTCCGTAGGCTGGCAGGAATAGGCGCGCTTGTTCTGCGCAGATTCCCTCCCTTAACGCTTGAGCGTATAATTGGACGCCGTCCTCGATATACTCGGTTAGTATCGCGGACCACTGACCGTCATCTTTCTCGATTGGCTCTCCACTACCTTGTTTCGAATTTTCTGGCGCGCTTCTCCATTCGCCGACTTCCGGTACGTAAAACGTCAACTCCTCCGTAATATAGCGCCGGCTCGATTCGTTCCAAGCGTCGAGGCTATCGCCGGTTCCTTCCATGTGCGCCGAGCCGACGATGTACTTCCACCATTGGCGCGCGACCATTAATGGTGCATACACTTCGAATTGAGCGATTGCATGGCGGAATGGCGACGTATGGCCTTCTCGCGCGAGGAACTTGATTAAGCGGATATCGCGCTCGGTCAGCTCATGCGATTCCTTTGCGTAGGATACTCGCGCTGCATTTGCGACGGTTAAGTCCGATCCCATTACGTCGACTAGGCGGACATATCCGTTATCGAGTACGTTGATTCTGTCGGTCAATTTGCGTCCTCCTCACTTACGTATACGTTGACGGTGACGTCTGCGCAGTCGTCCGTTACATCGCGGAGCCATTGGCGGCCGTTCTCGTGCATCTCGCGCAATTTATCCGCTTGTTCTTCCGGACTGAGTGCGTCATAAATGGCGTCCAGTTCCTCGTCAAACGGAACCCGCGCAGTCATTTCGAAGATTAGTGTGCGTTTCATTTGCGTTCCTCCTTCGTTAATTTACCGTTAAGCCATTCCGCCAAGCGTACGAGTCCGATAGCGACCGCGAACTCTCGCCAGGCTTGCGCGTGTTCTTCCGCGAGTTCGGCGAATGATTTGCGCCGGCTCATTTGCCGATTAAGTCCGACACTGACGGAAGCGCTTCGAATGCTTTACGCATGTTCTCGGCCGCCTCTTCCGCCGTCACTCCGTAACCTTCTTTCGCGCTCGTTCCGTCCTGCCTGGCGTGATTCTCCGCATTCTTTTTGAGATAGATTGCGTAGACATCATCCGCAGTCAGTCCGACTTTGTCCGAAAGGCTTACGAGGAAGTGCCACATATCGATGACTTCGCCCTGCAGCGCTGTCTTATCGACCGGCTTCGGATTCTTCCACCACTTCCAGTTAACTTCGCGTCGGATCTCGTCAATTTCGGACTCCATTGCGAGCGTGATTCCGATAACCCACTCGTCAACCGTCTTATCGATGCCGCGTTCGGAAATGATGCGATCATCCAGCGCTTTTTGCATTGTGAAGATTTGCGTTAGTTTATCGTTCAATCGGCGTTCTCCTTTCGTTATTTGAGTGCGTCAAGAATCTCTTTGACGGTGTAATATTCCGGATTAACAACGTGCATTACGTAATCCGGCAGGCTTAGCAGACTCGCGGCGAATAAAATCAATGCGCCGATACCACCAATAAACCAGCCCATAAACACGTAAAATTCCATGTCTTCGTTGTACTTCTCCATTGTGAGCCGCGCCAACTTATATACGACAATCGGTATGACGACGACCACTGCCAGACTCAACAGTCCGTACGTAATCCCTTCCGCCACCATCTGACGCGTCATCACCTCGTAGACATGCGTCACGGCCACGCCTAATTGTTGCGCCAATGATTCGATGTACTCCGCAATCTTATCGTTCACTTTACGTCCTCCTTCACTTCCTCTAATTCAATCGCGGAAAATTTTCCGACTTCGACTTTCGCGTATCTGCCGCTCAGCTTCTTCGCTTCCTTGACGGCATTTTCACGTGTCTTATACGTCTTAATTTGGCCGTCTTTGTAGTAGCGATTCGGCTTACCATCGATTAGAATCACGTATTCCTTACCGTTCATATTCCGTTCTCCTTTCGTTTTACCAGCGTAATTTGTCCGCATGCTGCGCCAGCTTACCGCGGAAATTCACCGTCAACTCACAAACGGCCGCGTACGGTTCATTGCGGAAATGTTCGATGTACGGGACGAATCCGGATTTGCCTTCGTCCTTGAGATCGCACTGACCGTCGTGTCCGATAATGATGACGTGGCAGTCCGTGTGAATCCTCGTAAGCACCTTTTTAAGCTCGCCGCGCGTCATGTTTTGTGCTTCATCGATGATGACCGTTTTCCCCTTGAGATTCATGCCGCGAGCGAATACGTGCGACATCGGATAAACCCACGTATCACCGCGCTTAGATGACGATAGGTTTTCCGGATTGTATATCGCCTTTTCCGGGTCATCGCCGATCTCATACAGCGCATCAGTTAGCGGAGTAATATACGCGGCTTCCTTTTCGCGCTGCGTGCCTGGGCGGAATCCCATGCGCCCTTCTTCGACCGGACTAAATACGTAGACTAGCGGCTTGCCGAGTAACTTCGCAACGGCGACAGCGAGCGTAGTCTTTCCGGTACCTGACGGCGCGTTAACAATCGTGAGCTGGCGGTCGAATATCGAGTTGACATAGGCGCGCTGCTCGTCCGTTAGCTTGGCGTCGAATCCGAAGAATAGCGAATCTTTCGGTAGTGGCATAGCGTGGCCTCCTTCGTTATTTGATGTGTTCGTCTACCGCACTATCAGCGAATGACAATGCGGCAAGGATTAGCGCGCAACCTATTGTGAATCCGTCCAGTTCGATGAGGTTAGTTGCGTGTAGTATGAAAAGAACTGCCCAATAGGCCGCGAATAACCAAAGTAGCACTTTCAACCGATCACCTCCACATCAATTGTCTTACACTACATACGTTCCCTCTCAGGCGCTTTCCGCACAGTTTGCGGTAATTATTTTTGCGCCTTACATATACTTCAATGCCGCTCAAGTCCAATCCGCACACCTAAACGCAAAAAAAGGAGACGGAAAATTCTCCGCCTCCCTCGTTTATAAATCGTCGAATCCGTTATCGCCGCCCACCTTGCCGTAGTTGCGCGACTTCCCTTCGAAAAAGTCCGTCTTCGTCGCGTTAAGCGCATCGTCCGAGAACGGTTTAATCCACGGCATGCAGTTAACGTCGACGCCTTCGTATAGTTTTGGCAATCCCATCATGCGCAGGCGCCTATTCGCGATATAACGGATGTAATCGGACAGCTCTCTGAGATCAATACCGCGGACGTTAGCGAGTGTATAGCGCGCCCAATTCGTCTCGAGTTCGACGGCGCGGTCGACGGTTGCGGTGACATACTCGCGATTGGCCGGCGTATCGAGTTCCGGAAAGTCGACGAGTAGCTGCTTGAATACTTCCGCGAAGAAATAGCAATGTTGGTTCTCATCGCGCTGGATATAACTGATCATTTGAGACGTTCCCATCATCTTCTGATCGCGCGCCAAGTTATAGAAGAACGCGAACGTACTGTAGAAGAAAATCCCTTCGAGAATGAGATCCGCAACCAACGCTTCGAAAAACGTCTGCGGCGACGGCTCATCGCGGAACTTCTGGTAAATGTCGCTGATAAACGTGTTCCTTTCGAGCAACACGGCGTCATGCTTCCAATATTCGAAAATCTCGCGCTGTTCTTTATCGCTTACTATCGACGACAATACGTACGAATACGATTGGTTGTGTACGACCTCCTGTTGACCGATAATGGCCGCGATTGCTTCGAGCGAGCTATCGGTGAAATATCGCTTGACGTCGCCGACGAACATCGTTTGCATCGAGTCCAGGACCGCTAGCAATCCGATATTAATCTTAAACGTGCGCTGTTCCTCCGGATCGATGAGCGCAAACTGCTGCGCATCCTTCGCCATCGGAATTTCGTCCGCAATCCAGTGATTAAGTAGTAGAACCTTGTAGAGCTTATACATATGCGGCATGCGAATGTCGTTCCAGTTGAGAATGCCGGAACACTCTCCGTCAATAATCCGCGTAGATTTATTCGGTGCGTTCGTGTTGAATATTGCTTGTTGGCGCAAAATATCGCCCTCCTATTCGTTATTTAGCTGACGCAACTCTCACATTCTTCAATCGTTAGTGCGCGGCTCCGGATGTAGTACGTACTCTTAATTCCGGACCTCCACGCGTCTAAATGAAGCGCAAGGAATGCGCTCGCCTTAATGTCCGGTGTCACGTAAAGGTTGAATGACTGCGCTTGGTCAACGTGTTTCTGCCGTACGGCGGCCGCCTTAATCGACCAGTGTTGATCGATAGTAAACGCGGTTTTGTAGTACCACATCGTAGCTGGCGAGAGATCCGGCGCAGGATTAGCGATCTTATACGTTGTCTTTTCCTCGTACGACAGCAGCTCGTAAATTGGGTCGATGCTGGCGGTCGAGCCTGCGATAATGGACGTTGACCCGTTAGGTGCGATCGCGAGCAGATACCCGTTGCGAATACCGTGCTGGACGACCTGCAGCGTCAATTGCGCCCACTTATCGGACTCTTTGACGGACTCGGCGTTCTCATCGATATAGCCGCGTTTAACGAAATACTCTCCGCTATGCCATTCGCTACCCTCGAACGCTGGGTATGCGCCCTTCTCTTTCGCCAGGTCAGCGCTTGCCTTAATCGTTAGATACGCGATGTCTTCGTACAGGCGGTCGTTATATGCGACGGCTTCGTCCGACTCCCAGCGGATACCTTCAAGCGCGAGTAGATGGTGGAGTCCGAACGTACCGAGTCCGACTGCGCGGTACTGTTGATTCGTATGTTGCGCCTGCAGGATTTCGATATTGTTGATATCGATAACGTTATCGAGCATGCGGACTTGAATCGGAATTAAGCGATCGAGTACGCTGGCCGGAACAGCTCGTGCGAGGCTAATCGACGACAGATTGCATACGACGAAGTCGCCTGGGACTTTCGTGATTACGATTCGCGTCTGGCCGTCCCTCATAACGAGTTCTTCCGACTCGGTTACGGTCGGTGATTGGTTCTGCATGATTTCCGTACACAAGTTCGAAGAGTAGATCATGCCGCGATGACTGTTCGGATTGGCGCGGTTAACCGTATCCCGATAAAACATGTACGGAGTCCCGGTCTCAAGCTGCGACTTCATGATCCGTTTCATGATATCGATTGCCGGTACGGTAATACGCGGTAACAACGGATGAGCCAACGCTTCGGCGTACTTCTCGCGGAATGAGCCGGCGCCGACTTCCTCATCGTAGAAGTCCTCGAGGCCCCATCCGAATATTTTTCGGACCTCATGCGGACAGAATAACGCCCATTCTCCGCGTTGCTTCACCGTTTCCATGAAGAGATCCGGAATGCAGACGCCGTGGAAGATATCATGCGCGCGCATCCGTTCGTCTCCGTTGTTCAGCTTGAGGTCGAGGAACGCGAGAATGTCCTTATGGAATACGTCGAGATAGACGGCGATTGCGCCTTTACGTGTACCGAGCTGATCAACGCTGACGGCCGTATTGTTAAGCTGGCGAATCCACGGAATGACGCCGCTAGACGTATTCTTATGGCCGCGAATGTCCGATCCTCTTGCGCGCACCTTGCCGAGATAAACGCCGATGCCGCCGCCCATTTTACTAAGTCGCGCCACGTCCGTATTAGAATCGAATATGCCTTCGAGCGAATCGTCGACCGTATCGATAAAGCACGACGATAACTGGCCGCCCGTTGCTTTGCCCGCGTTAGATAGCGTAGGCGTTGCGACCGTCATGTACAGGTTCGACATCGCCCAATACGCTTCCTTAACGAGATCCAGGCGCTTGTCTTCCGGTTCGTTCTGCATAAGGAACATCGCGATAACCATATAGCGTTCTTGCGGCAGCTCCATAATGCGCCCGTCAAAGTCTGTCGCCAGATAGCGCTCCTGCAGCGTCAGAAGTCCGATATAATCGAAAAGTAGATCGCGCTCATGGTCGATCTCTTCGCCCAACTCTTCGATATCCTGACGCGAATATACTTCCGTCAATTCCTTACGATAGACGCCGCGATTAACGAGGTCTTCTACTAGCGGATAGAATGCGCCGTACGGACCGTGACTGTACGATTTGTAGCGCCGATTAACTGCGGCCTTCTTATATAGCGTAGTCAGCAGCGCACGAGCCGCCGCGAATTTCCATTCCGGAGTTTCCTTCGTTACGAGTTCGAGCGCAGACATAGCGAACGCATTCGTAATCTCTTCGCCCGATACGGATTCGGCGCGGAGCTTTGCGTTGACACCGCGTATGAGCTGCGTCTTATCTACGCCGTTTAAGCCGGAGAGAATCCGGTCGGCGAACATAGATAAGCGGTCAGGATCGAACGTGAGTCGGCGGTTATTTGGCTTCGTTACATATTGCGGTGTGTGCGTGATATGTCATCGCTCCGTTTCGTATTTTTGTATTTGGCGCTCAATCTGCGAGAGTCTGGCGCATAGCCTTGCGATATCTTCGCCCTTGATGCGGAGGGCTTCGGTTATTTGCTCGCGTTCATGGCGCAAGTAGTGGGCGAGGAGTTCATTGCGGCTCATTTGCGGCGCCGTCTATTGCGCTCGATTTTACGTTCAGTCAGTACGTCTGAGATAACGCAAGCTGTGAAGATTATCAAGCCAATCGCCAACATTAACGCAAGTCCGCCCCAAAACGGTAACGTCACCCACCACCACGACCAGTTAATTATGCCGGTCAGTTTAAGCGTTACGAATACGATGCCGAGAAGTCCCATAACGCCGATACCTCCGCCTTGAGTCCCGTTTTTACTCATTACGCAATCCCTCCGTCTATTAGATTTTCGCGTATCAAGTACGCCAGTGTTACCGTAATTGCGTCCGCCTCGTCGCCGTCTTTATTAAGCGGTAAATCCGGTCGGTTGAAGAATATACGCACGGCTTCCGCAATCATCGCCTTATCGTTCCGCTTACCTGGCGAGTCTGTTATCCGCCTTGCCCACGCCTTAACCGTTTGAATGTTGATGTCGTAGATTTCGTAATCCGCGAGGGCGAACTCGGTTACCCCATGGCTTTTGAATATCTGCTTTGTCGGAAGGTTAAACCGCACGATGCCGGCTTCTCGCGGTATCACTCGTTCGATCGGATATTTGCTTATGATCCCCGTTATACCTGCGTGAATCTGACGAAGACGCTCCCCGTCCGATAACTTAGCGTTAGATTTTATAAGTCCGTAATCGACTAACGTCGGTTTCCGATCAGTGACCGATATGATTGCGAATCCTGATTTCGTGAGTGACGTATCAAGTCCGAGGTGTATCGTTGTCTTCGCCAGAATCGACCGCCTCCCCATCGCCGTAGTATCCGCACAGAAACAGGACTACCGCCAGCAATCCGGCAACAATGCGTAGGAATAACGTCGAGTCTCCGAATATTAGCTCCATTACGAAGCCGATGCCGAGCGAAACAGCACCGCCGAGTCCGACGAATAGTAAACCGGTCGCAATCCGTCCTAACATTAAGCAGCGCCTCCATTTCGTAGTTCCATAATTTCCGCCAATACTCTGGCCGCATATTGCTTCTTAAAGTCCGGCATTCTCGATCGCTGGATCGCGCTAACCTCACGCTCAATCTCCACAAGCTCATCCGCAGTAAGTGATTTCGATATGGCGCGTTTGAAATCGTTGAATAGCCAGCGCTCAATATCGAGTTTCGGCGCGTTGCCCGTTTCGGCTGCCGTTACGATATCCGCGAAGTGGTCTAGGACTTCGTTGCGCATATCGTCCGTAATGTAGACGCCGTATGCCGCGATATCCGGATTCTTCGCGAAGTCTTCCTCCGTCATATTCCACGACTTCTTTGCGCCGTTTACGTAGATGATGACGTAGATGTCAACGTCGTACATGATCGAGTAGCATACGCATTGCTTAACGTGGTCCTCCTTCGGTCCGTTGCGCTTCGAGTAGGCCGACGTCATGGCTGATGTTGTCTGCTTCGATTTGATCTCGAGGCCTACGCGCAGCACTTCACCGTCTTCGGAAACGTAGCGCATGATGCCGTCGCCGGTTCCGTATAGCGCGAATTTCTTGCCGCGATGTTCGATAATAACGCTTTTCTTGGCGAAGTCTTCAAACATCGGCTCGCCGCGGTCATTGCGTTCGAATGAGAACGTGTTCGGAATTGCCAGCGTATCCATGTGCTTCTCCGCAAATAAGATATCGCGCTGCAGCATGTCCCCGATTGCCGTTCCCAACCGGACCCAACGGCCTTGGTGCGGTGGCCTTACGCCAGACTCACGTTTAGCTCCGCGCATCTTTTCGTACAGTCCGCGTGGGTCAGCGTTGGCCGATGACGGTGAGAAGTACGGAATGCCTCGCGGCGGCCATACTTTGCGTGACTTATCCGATAAGATGTCGCTATACCATTTGTGTATCTGCGCGTCGAGTGCGTCGTCGTACACTTCGGGCGCCGAATGCCATGCGTTCAAGAAGTCCGTAAAGTCTTGCGCTATTTTATCCGCGATTGATTGCGTCAGTTAAACCGCCTCCTAATAAATTTCGTACTGGTAATCATAGAGTCCGAGCCCACCTTCAGAAGTAACGTAGGCAATCGCGTAGCAACTGACAGCGTACCCGGGACTATCGAATCCACCACAGTACACATACTCGCATGGGATTCCGAAGGTTTTCTTTATAACGTGCACAGCGTACTCCACCGCCTCGTAACCCCGCTTATCCATGCCGCTCTCCGCCGCCGCGATCGCTTCCGATATCTTAGCGTAAACCTGCTCTTTATTCGCCATTACGCCAAACCTCCTTCGTTAAAGTTTAATATTCATACATTGTGGAAATACTGGTACTAAGGTAAGAGAGTCGGCCGACCCTCAACTACATACCTACACGAATGATGGTGCGCACCACGGTATTTTCTTTGGACCATACCTAAGGGAAGTGAATATTTAGCTGGAAACCGACGGGTTTCTGGCTATTCGTGCTGCTATTTATCGTTTTCGTTAACAAACACGTATTCCAACGCCTCGCCGCGCTTGCCGGCCTCGTACGCCAATTTGACCGCGTCGGCAATGCTGTATGCTCCGTTAAGATCGCGGAAGAATACCGCATCCTCCGGCTCGCCTGCGCGGATATCGACGTACACACTCCGTCCAGTATCGTCAGTCACCTTTACCTCGATCGAACCTTTACCGCAATACTCGTCGTAATCCTCACCGATATCGTGCGTCTCTACGATTTTCATTCCGCGTCATCTCCTTCGTTTATTTATCCGCGATTGACTGCGTCAGTTAAACCGCCTCCTTCGTTTTCTTAATAGTCCGTACGATCGCGCCTGGCGGTACGTATTTAAGCGGTCGCTCATCCGAATCGATAACAACATTCCGATAGCTGATTCCGTTAGTCTCGGCTTTCTCGCGTAGTTTCGCGTAAACCTGTAGCGTAGCCTCTACGTCATTCATAGCGCGATGATGTCCGTTTAGTTCGATATTGTAGCGCGGACATACGTCTTTGAGACTTGCGCTTTCGTCCGGATCGACTAGACGAGCTAATGCGCGAGTGCATACGAACTTCGGTACATCTACAACTGGGTCTATAAAAGAAATGTCGAACGGAGCATTATGCGCGACGACTGTCGTACCAAACGCAAAAGAGTGCAAAGTAACGAGAGCATCTGTTTTACGTGGAGCTCCGCGCAAATCCTCTGTCTTAATTCCGGTCAACTCCGTAATTTCGGGCGGAATCTCTACGCCTGGCGGCAGCGCAACGAACGTTTGGAACCGGCCAATTTCGCGATAAGCAAGGCCGGGCGTGTCCGTAATGATTTCCGCGCGGATGGCGGCGATTTCCGTAATGTGGTCGGTCGCTGGATCGAGGCCGGTCGTTTCGATATCGATAACAGTTACGATTTCAGGTGCGATCATACTTCGTCCTCCTCTTCGTCTTCGTCCGCGTACGGCTCCCACCCGCAGGAACAACCGTGGTCGCCATATTCGTCCGCGAGTACCGTGATTCTGCGCCGGCACTGCGGACATGTATACGCTGCTGTTTCGCGTTCCATTTATGCGGCATCCTTCGCGACACGATACGGAAGCACAATCGCATCAATCTCGTTTTCCTCGTCGCGGAGTACGATCGGACTCATTGCGCCGGTAATTCCGATAATGACGCGCTGGCTACCGGCGTCCTTAAATACGTTGAGCGCGCTAAGCAGGTATTCGGCGTTAAACGTAATGTCCGCGTAAGGACCAAATTGGTCCGCCGTAATCATCGCGGAATAGGAAACGTTGGCCTCCGCGCTATTGACCGTCAATTTTACACCGCTCGCTGCCGAGTCCAGCCGCGCTACATACGTTTTATCGCCGGACAACTTCGCGGTTTCGAGCGCCACTTTTACGCGGGCGATTGCGTCTTTGATGCCGGAAAGAAATCCCGTATTAATCAACGTAACTTGCGTCGGAAGTTCTTGCGGAATGATTCGCGAGGTGTCCGGAAACACTCCGTCAATAACTGCGCCGGTTTTCGCGTGTGACGTAAATTCCTCCGTAAAGTTATGCACGCCGCCGATTCGGAGTAGCGAGTGCCGGTCCGTGCAAACAACGGAACCGTCTGCGGAGTAATGCACGCCCTGTAACACCGGAGTTGCTTCGGATTTCGTCGTAAAGTGCTTCGCGTGCTTCATAATCAATTCGAGTTTCTTCGCCTGTGTAATCGCCATTTATGCGGCCTCCCCGTATTTATTCGCAAACTCCGGCAGCGGCCGGTTATTCGCGTAATCCCATTCGCTCGCTGCGTATTCTTGCATCCAGCGCGGCTCAATTACAATGTCCGTAACTAGCGGCACGTTTAACGTCACCGTCTTCGTCATGATGTCGTCAATTAGCGCGATCGTCTCGGGCGTAAGGTCTTCGTTCGGGACCGAATCCTTAATCTCGTCGTGAATGGACGCGTTAAATTCCCATCCGCGTTCTCTGCAGACTTGAGCGTTACGGTTTCCGTTCATCTTAAGGATGTCGGCACCGGTTCCTTGAATGACCGCGTTAAAGGCTGCGCGCTCCCAATACCCGATAAGACCGCGTTTAGCTGCGAGTATGTCGATTTCGTCCTGAATTGCGGTTAGTTTCGCGTCTAATTTCGGATCGCGCACAAACTCCGCTGTCTTTACGTCCATTTTGTATCCGTCTAGTAATCCGAGTTTTTGGCGCAATGCTTTCCGCTCGATATAAAGCCGGATTAACCGTTGCTCATTCTTGGCTTGCGCCGCCGCCACGCTCTTATAATCCGGAAATCGGCGCTTGCGGCCGTACAACGTCTCGACGTATCCGTTAATCCGCATGAAGTCGCGAATGTCCGCAACCATCTGTTTAAAACTCGGAAACGTCCGCTCAAAGTTTTCGAAGAACATATGCGCAACTTCATCCGTCACGTTCATTTTCTTCGCAAACGATTTCGGCGATTGGTCGTACGATACCGCAAGCTGGCCGGTCTTCATCATCTTCCGCGGCTGGAACGTGCCGGTCGGATCATACGCCTTGTCGACGCAATACTCTTCCGCCAGGCCGAACGTCATCATCGCCATCGTCGTATAGAGGTCGACGCCGTCTACGAAGATTTGACGCATGGAGTTATCGCCGTAACGGGTGTACATGATGTGAGCCATAATACGCGGTTCAATCTGACCGAGGTCAGCTCCGATAAACGTAAAGCCTTCGCGTGGTACGAATTGATTACGGACGCGATTGCCTGCGCCTTTTGATGGCATGTTCTGCAGATTCGTGCCTTTCGGTACCTTGCGATCATCAGCGATTAGTTTGCGTACGATTGCGTGATAATTGGCGTCGGTTATTACAAGACTCATTCTGACTCAATCCCGTTTTTAATCAGTAGGTTTAGTATGTCACCCTGAGTCAGTTCGATAATTGCGTAGCTGTCACGTTTAGACTTACTAATCCATTGAATCAGACCGCGCCTTGCTCTATCTTTAGTCCGGTAAACCGACTGACCACTAGTGACTATTTCCCCACTGACTTTTTCAACTATGATAAAATAACCCACGCTTATCCCTCCGTTTCAAATTCACGTAGTATATCGATCGGCCGGCCGCTATATCCCGCGGAACTATACCGCCCTGTCTCCGTACCGCCCGCCTTGAACTCGGAATGTAGACGTCCGTCTCCTTCGAGCGCATCCGGAATCTTCTTCACGTACGTATTCAGCAATTTCACGTACGCCGCAACGGTTGCCAGCGGTTTTAGCGCTTCTTCCTCTTCGTAATAAACTTCGAGGATCTCCGCAGCCGTCGACCGCGCCTTGCCGCGCTTAAACTGACCGGTACGATCACGAATGCCGAGGTAATCGTAAATCAGATACGCGAGGTGGTTTCCGTTCGTTATCGTAAATTCTTCTACGAATAACGGCGCGTGCTCCTCGTCTGCCGGCGCCAATTCCCGCGCTTCCGTCTGCAGCTCCGCAAGCCTAGCGACCGCACTCGTATATTTCTTGAGCGTTGTTTTGCCAGCCGTCTCGCATTCCGCGATAATAGCGCGCTGTTTCTCCTGCGCCTCTTTATTCCGCGCGATTCGTTTACGCTGCGCCTCAATCCACGCCTCGACCTTCTTCGCGTTGAGCGTACGGTCCATCTTCCGAACGAAGTCCGCGTCGATCTTGTACGAATCAACAACGTCCTGGCGCGCCTTTTCGAGTAACGGCGTGAACTCCGCCTCTAGCTCCGCAAGTCCGTCGAGATCCACAACGAAACCGCATCGCGCCATGAATACGTCCGTTTCCGGCAACTTCGAGTCAATGAGCGCATAGCATTCGAGCAGCTTGCCCGCACCACTTGCGGACGGTGCCTTCGCCATTTGAGCGAATTGCCATTCCGTTAGTTTCCATCCGTACAGAACGTCCTTAATCGCGTAGATGCCGACCAATTCGACGCTGAACGGAGCTGGCGACCGGTTGCCGAACATGTCTTCGAACGTGTAAATCGGACCGTTAATGCCGAAGTGGGCGCCGTATTTCGCAATTAGCGGTTTGAGACCGAACGACTCCTCGTGCTCATTTAGCGAGTTCATGGCATCCAGCGAGTCCCATACGCAGCCGCGGATCTCGTATCCGTCTTTAATCGCAACGTGAAGGTCATAACGCGCCGATCCCATGTGAAACGACTTGCCGTGCGCCTGGCTCGATAAATACGGTTGAATGGCCGCCAGCACTTTCGAACGTGTGAGTTGCTTGTCGCCTGCCTTAAACGCACACGTATCGTCAAGGAAATCGAAGCCGTCCTCGCCGCGCATATCAACGTGACCATACGGAAGATAGTAGCCTTCGTCTAATAACGGCAGCCATATCGAAAAGCCAATCGATAGGTCGATATACGTATCTACGCCGGTACCCTCGAAGTCGCCCGCAGTCAGCGTCTCAACGCCGAGTATGCGCCAGCGGTCCGTCCATTCCGCCATTTGCCGCCGACATTCCGTTCTCACACGCTCGATGAACGCCGGTAATTCCGCATCGTCCGTCAGTATATGGAAGTTGGCCGGCTTCGACCGTAATGTCTCCGCGATTCTTTCCGCGCGTTCACTCTGCTTCCTTTCCGCAAGTAGGCGCGATCCTGCTGCAGTTACGTCTGCCTTCGAAATCTGTCCGCCACCGGACCGGAGACTGCCTGTCTCTCCGGTCTTGACGGATTCCTTAACGATATCTACGAGTTGGCGCTCGCGATCCGTTAATTTCATTTGGCTGACGCGCTCGATCGCGTCCTCTAACGATTCTGATGCGTCTATCTTCCGCTTGGCTGCCGCTTTGACAGCTTCGCGTGATGCGCTGTCGTCCGGACGGTTAAGCGAAAGTTTTATTTCGATGTGGATGCGCCCCCTTCCGCGCGGTCAAAGCGCTGTTCGACCGGTACGATGAGTTTTGCACCTTCAACGTAAACGACGTTGTATCTTCCGTTTGGTAGACGTAGGCCGAGGAGTTCGCCCTCTCTGCCGACATCTTCAACTTTTCCGTATATCTGCTCTCCTCTGCCGGAGTACTGCTTGGCCTCGACGATATCACCGCGCTTATACTCGCCGACCTTCCGGTCGATCGCCGCCCACTTCGCTTCCTCTTCGATGCGTGCGACTTCCTCTGCGCTGACCTTTTCGATATTCTTTGCGTCGATATATCCGTTGCCGCCATACGTGATTCTCTTGACTGCGAAATCAAAGATCCGACTCGTTCCTTCCGTAATCTTAACGATATGACCTACGCGATGCTCGTGATTATCACGGATAACCTTTGCGTAATCACCTACGTTAAACGCCGGCTTCGGATTCGTCGCCTCTTCGTATTCCTCACGCGATACCTTGCGGAGTGCGTCGGCGTTGCAGTAAGCACTGTACCCGCGCTGTTCGGAAAGCGATATCTCTAACGCGTAAGGGCCTTCGGTCAGCGTTGGCCGCACTTTTACGTAAGCCCCGCGATAACCTCCGCTAAGGTACCCGTCAGCGTCCGATTTAACTACCGCATAACCGCCGTCCGCAAACTCTCCGATATTCTTCGTACGTTCAAGCGCCTTTTTAGCGGCTTCGACTTCGGCTTCGGTGGCGCGGATCAGACTTTCCGGATCAGCCCACGGGTTTCCGCGGTAGTCGTATCCATCTACTCGTTCGCACTTGTAGCGACTATCCGATTCTCTGACGATGCTAACGATGTCCCCGTCTTTACCTCCGAAAAAGCTACGGTGAGAACTGCCGACAACCTTCGCATACTCTCCGACTTTTAAGCGCTCCGGCTGCGGTACTGGTTCGGCGGGCCTGGCGACATTTACCGGTTCGAGGACGACGTATTCCTCTAACGCGATAACACGTTCCCCTAAAGAATCGACTCGGACGTAACCGTCGGACTGACGTACACTACTCGTAACGAATACGTCTCCGACGACGTACCGATCCTCGTTGGGCCAGCGCTTGATGATCTTAATCCGTTCACCCACTTGCGCCACACGCTTAACCTCGCGATACTCAACCGCAGCAGGCTCCGTCACCTTTTCGTAGACTTCGAATTTTTCTTCGTAAAGATAGTACTTATCACCGTCCTCGTCCGTGATTTGCGGGTCTCCGTCTCTATCCACGTTCTTCACCTCATAAAATGCGCCATTGACAACGTAGCTCGGCGCGTGCGCATCCGTAATCTTAACGATATCGCCCGCCTGCGCCTTACGCTCAACCTTGCGGTATTTAGCGCCCTCAACTTCGACCTCATTACTCGGAACTACTACGCTCAATTTCGCCATTTAATCGATCTCCCCTCGGATATTAATCGTTCCCATTGCGTCGAATACTCGTTCTTCTGCGTACTTGATTGCGCAGTCCATTCCGTAGTTAGCGTGAACGTATCCACCAGCGTCATCAATCCGCTTAACCTCGTCGCCGGCGTAGATTTCGCGGCGGCAATACGCACACTCTGCGACAACGGCCGGCTCGTCTGGCGGTGCGAAACGGTCCATTACGCGCTCTCCTTGGCGGCAAACCGCGACCGGTCTAACGCGATAGGGAGTTCGACCCAACGTTCGGAAGCGCGCGCCTCTGACGCCCAATACTCGCCGAGCAGACGATTCTCGAACATGTAAACGCGCGGTGCTTCGCCCTCGACCGCCCACACGCCAATGATATAATCAGCGTCGGCTCGATCGTAGGCCGTTCCGTTCCCTTTCTTCGCGTAGACAACGAGGTCGCCGTTACGGTCCTCACGCTGCCTAATCGTTTTAACTTGAATCTTCGTAAACTCACCGGTCAATGGGTCCGTCGCGAGGATATCGTATGCCTCCGCCGTTCTTGATTCGTGTACGCGCCATCCATTCGCCAGGAGCGCCACCTGCGCCACTAATTCCGAGTACTTTCCCACGATTTCACTTGCGTGCGCCATTCATTCGTCCCCTTCCGGTATAAATACGATATCGATTTCGGTCGGCTCATCCGGCGGCATTTCAGCGGCGCCGAACGCGGTTGATTCCGCAGGTTCGACGCTCACCGCTATGCTGACCGTAAACAGTCCGTGTTCTTGCGTTAGATTCGTCAGGAACTTCGAAAGATAGGCGCCCGTTTGCGGCAGCTTCTTCGCGTCCCTAACGTTGAGTAAGACGGTAACATTGCGCATTTCTGGTCCTGCTACGTCCATGTATGCCGCCTCCTTTCGGTTGATTGCGTGTTAGAACGGTAAGTCAGAGTCCGCAATGTCGAGCGGTCCGTCGTCGTCAATCGGCGTTACGTTATCGTTGGATTGCGTCTTCGATTGCGTAGTCTCGCCTGGCAATACGGACTTATCGATATGATCCGGATCGGCTTCGTTAAGCAGCGCGATAATATCGTCCTCTTCGCGGAAATTGGCGAGCTCTTCGTAAGGGAACGCGAATCCTACGAACTGCGCGGCCTCTGCCGGTACGTCTGCGTCACCCGATTCGAGAGAATACGATTTGCCGTCGGAGGTCTTCCCGATCTTGATGACGTCGCCCACGATCGAATATTCCTTGTTGAACTTCTTCGCGGCCTTCTCGAGTTTGTCGTAGTCGCCGATAAGGTTATTCGCGTGGAACTCTTTGACGTCCAGAACACGCCAAGTCATATACTCGAGGTCAAACACCGGAATCATAAAGTAGAGTTTCCGCTTTGCCTTCGCTTTGCACGAGATGCATGCGCCGCCGCTCGGCTTTTGATATGCGGTAAAACTGGCACCTACTTGTTTCGGAGAGTGGAGACACGTGTGTTTTCTGACGTAAGTTGCGCGAGTTGCGAAATCTCCATCCTCGTGGCAATAGTAGAAGAACCAGTTATCTGGGTCCGCGAGCATAGCGAATTGGCGGCCGTCTTTGAGTTCTGCACCAAGTCGGACATATCGCGTTACGCCTTCCGGTAATCCGTCATTCAGTCCGTTACCTTTCGGGGCGCTGCGTTCTTCCTCACGCTTTTTCAGTTGGTCGCGAATGGACATTCAATCACGTTCCTTTTCGTTTAATTTGTTGAGCGGCCTGTTGCTCGGTACTCACGGAGATTATTAGTCCCGCCGGCCGGGAATCCGCAGCCGCTCGTAGCGGAGAATATTTACGGAAGGATTGCGCCTGTTTACGTGTCGACCCGCAACTCGACGGCTTACTTTCCTTCCGCTTGGGCACGTCTTTCCTGCGCCCGTGACGCGGTAATAGCGTTACTTTCCGCGAATAATAGTGCCGGACTCGTACGCATAGGTTGCGATCCTCCTACGTGCGGATTACTCCGACTATTCTCGGCGACCGGGATATCCCCGATCCTTCACGTTATTACCGCGTAGCCGACGCAGGAACATCGGCATTATTCAAACGATGTACGCCGCGACTGCTTTCGCAATCTTCCGTTTTTCATGGCGTATCTTTTCAATATCTTCGTTTAATTGCGTCAGATATTCGTCAATTGCGGCAATACGAGCCTGCATCGCCAGCTTAACGGACTGACTACGCGTTTTCTCGGCGCGTAATAAGCAGGCCGCGCGCTCAACGTTAAGCTCTAGCCGCGAGAGTTGATTGCGCTTGACGGTGGCGGATTCTTTGCGTTCGATCTTGCGCAGCTCACGGTTAACGACGTTCTCGACTTTCGTGCGGATTGATGCCGCGGTGTAGTCGCTTGGGTACAACGTAATAACTGTGTCCGTGTCTTCCTCCAGGATAAACGTTATATGATTCTTCGCGAACAACCGAGAAGGGCGCCCTTCTTCCGATACAATGTTCGCAATGAAACGGGCTTTGCGCAGATTTGAACGTATCCATTCCTCCGCAACTTTACGATTAACGCGGAAGTCCTTAACGGCTTCGTCGATCGCGTGAGCACTTACCGAGATTTTCATCCGACGCGCACCCCTTTCAACGTGAGTTCTGGCGTGTAGTAGTCCGCGATATCTTCGTGTTCTTCGATGCCTCCGTTGTAGAGTGCGTCGATGATGCGTGTATTTTTCGAATTATTTTTCGGAGAAAACGAAACCTTTCCCGTTGTTAGCCGTATTGTAGTCATATAGTTAGCCTCCGTTAGGTTTTTGGGCGTATTTAAAGAAGCGTTTGACAAGCACTCAATTTCTGAGTAAAATAGTAAACGTCGAGGTATACTATTGGAATTTTTAGGTAAGTATTATACATAAGAGCATTATGTGGTATAATGTAATTGAGAACGACTCTCATGCCTGAAAAGCCGTTCTCACTTTGGTTAAACTGCCAAGTAATCGCGATGACTCCCAAAACGATTGGCGTCGTAGTGGCGAGCTAACTTGCGAAGCTTGCGTTTAACGTACTCGTGGTGCATTCCTAGCGCTTTGGAGAGCGCCGTGATGGAGTCGTATTCACGGAACTGTGATGCAATTAGTTTTGTTTCACAGTCGACCTTGGACGGGTCATTTACAAGAGAGTCGATCAGTTGGAGCTGGTCGGCTCTTTTTTTATTCTCAATAAAAGTTAATTCTGCGGAGAGTTCGCTGATGATCTCACATATTGGAGTATGTGATCCATCCTCATTCTCGCGGGATTCGTCTACCGTAAGGCTGTACCTTTTCTGTCGGCGTCCGTTATTCCTGCCGATCTTGAGTCTTCCTACGTTCAGCGCTCTTGAGAATGTCTTCCCGAAGTCCTGGATATCATCTCTCTGACACAATTTGAGGAAAGTGTCATCGAAGTAAGTATCCGCGTCATGCTCGTCCCCTTTTCGAAGTGAAATCGTTTGAGTACGGTGCCATCTCCGGAAAGTGTTTACTGCTTCATCGTATAACTCGCGTAAAGTATGATCGCAACGATTAGCGTAGTAAGTATCGGCTTTGATATTCAGTTGTGTTATTTCCAAATCCATCTCTCCTTTACTCTTTATACTTATATGTTCCCTCTCAAGTGCATCTCGCACATTAAAATGAAAAATATGCTAAAATTATTTTGAACAAAATTTCTAACACTGACTTGGAGGAGCGCACAATGGTACTCGTTGCCGTGCGCTGCCGTATCTCCGATCTGGCGTCGAACCGGTTGACCTTTACGTTTGGAAATGGCGGTAGCGCTACCCGTAGGAACTGGGCTTTCGTTCCTGCGCAGGCAGCTTGTCCACGATCCTACACGGTGACTTCCATTATATAGCACGCTTTGATATATTGTCGATAGAAATTGCATTTTTGTAACCAGTTTTTACCGCCGAAAGTCCCTTTAATTTTGCCAACTCATTTGCATCTTTCGCGTAACTCGGTACAATTGCGCACTTCAATCGGACTACTCCGCGCAAATCCGCCACCACTCGATTACGCCACGATTTCCCAGCCGCATCCACATCGCGTATAATCACGATCTCCTCGATCGGTGACCTCGCTATCATATCGCGCTTGCCGGCGTTCCAGGACGTCGCGCCACCGGTTGCGATCGCGGGTATTCCCGCCGACATCAACGTCATAGCGTCGACCTCCGCCTCCACTAGCGCCACCTTACGCAGCCGCCTCGCATATACGACGTCGATTCCGTATAGCATTTCGCGGATTGGTCGTCCGCCTCGTTCGTACCAGAAGACCTTCGTATCCACGCGCCTATACTTAATCGCTCCGAGACTTCCGTCCGGATTGAACCACGGTATGACTACGGCGTGACGATCGCGGTCGAATCCGATACGCATGAGGCGCTGGACCGGTTCGCTAATGCTGCGCTCGCCTAAATATGGATGGCGCCATTTATAGCGGTCGAGAATCGCGCTATCGAGCGGTCGGTACCGTCGCGCCGTCTCCTGCGTGAGTTTCAGCGGCTTAAGCTGCGGGAGCGAGTCGGAATTTGTTTCCGATGAGTTGTACTTATCGCGCAAATACTCAAGCGTTTCGGCCGTCGTCTCGTTACGTAGGAATGCGAGCAGCTTAACGATGCCGCCGCGTGCCCATTCCGGATCTCGTGCGCCAGGATCGCCCCAGTAACCGGCTTTAGCGTCGTCTGTGTCCGCTGTGTAAACGTAGAATGATGGCGTGCGGTCGTAGCGGAACGGTGATACGGCGATCAAGCGGTCATGCGTCCAGGTTGCGCGCTCCCATTCGAAGAGTTCGAGTTCGGCGCGTACGTCGATTTCCATGCGATTTCCCTCCCTTATATAGCTATACGAATGTTGTCCGAAATCACACGCTTAGAACGAAAATTGTTGTGCGGCAGCTTGTCCGGTTTCGAACTCGCGCACGATACCGTAATTAGGAAGGAATACGATTTCGATTTGCGTATCTTCACCACCACTTCGGCCCTTACCCAGTTCCAACAAGCCCCGCCCGTCCTGCGCTAGTGTGTCGATCCCAATAAGTAATGACGCGTCTTCTAATATCGCCTTACTCTTTTTCACGTCCGCACGTTTAGGCGGCTTTAACTCGCGAATCCCGTCCGTCTTTTCCGACGCATCTTCCTCCGCCTGGGTTATAACGTGGATGACTGCGCCGGTAGCTCCAGCAATCCTTCGCAATGCAACGGATGTAGCCGCAATGTCTCCGCCAGCTACGCGCGACGTATTCGCCTCGAAGTCCATATAATAGATCGGATCGATTACGACGACATCCGCTTTTGTCCGCCGAATATCCGCCTCCAGCTCGCGAATTGTACGGACGCTAAAATCCGCATCGTCTACCGCACGAAGCGTTATATTACCCGCGAGCGTGTCCGGCAGCGTAGTCGCAAATGTGCGCAATCCTTCTTCGAACTCTGACGACAGGTTACCGGTTAATAGCGCGCGGTTCTCGAAGCCGGCTTCGTATTTAGCTCCGTCTATCATCGCGGTAACCAGACCCTGGCGCGCTGACAACGATGAGTATGCGCGAGCTAACCACTCATAGCGCGACATCTCCATCGCCCATACGAGAACATTTGCGCCTTGAGCTGCCGATTCGATTCCGTCCTCCATCGTTACAACGGACTTACCACGACCAGACCGGCCGAACCATGCGTAAACGTTGCCACTGATGTAACCGCCTCCGATCGCTTTATTTATAGACGGAAACTTACTCCGCCAAATTTTGAATGATTCACCTTTGCGGCGCTTTTCGTACTCCTCCATAAACGCCGTTGCCGATTCCTTAACGTTAATTCCCTTTTGGCAACGAACACTTGTTCCTAGTTTAATGGATTCGAGTTTCGTCTGCAAGGTAGTAATTACCGTTTCTGTGTCTGCCGAATTGTATAACGACGGGAGTTCTTTGTTAATAACCTCGCTTAATCGCCGTTTTCCTTCCTTTTCCTTTATTTCTCGCGCAAGATATTCAAATGAGTCCGTAACCTCGGGGATGTAGTAAAAATCCGGAAATTTGTCGACGATCGTTGCGTAGCTCGGCGGGTTGCCCCCGTTTTCCTTCGCATAATCGAGCATGAACTTTACAACGCTACTCTCAAGCGGTGTCGCGAAGCTCTCCGGCTCGATGCCGAACTCCTTAAACGCAGCTACGTTATTCTCGTCGATTACTTTCGATACAAATAGTTCGCAAGTCATTCGCTATCTCCGCCCCCTTTTCGATTTGCCCACGAAATGAACCTCACCGCACATGTCGCGTATACGGTCCGCTATCCTGGCGTCAAACAGCCGAAGCATCTCCGCCATCGGAATATTCGACGTATATATCGTCGGCAGTCCGCTAACCACACGCCGATTGATAACGGAATGGAGATCCGCACGGAAAGCGTCAGTTGCGTCACGCACTCCGATGTCATCCGCAATTAGAAACGGAACGGACTCCGCGATTCTCATCGTTCGATAATAGCGTGCGGCGGCCGGCTCTGCCGTTTCGCGCGGCACCATCGGTCGTGAGAATGCGTTATAGTCGCGTTGGAATTCGTTGACGTCCCAGAAGAAGGTCGGACGTTCTAGCGGAGTCTCGCCGCGCTGCAGACATCCGATATAGTGTGCGGTCAGATATTCGTTAAGAAGGGCGGCCGCTGTCGTCGTCTTGCCGGTTCCAGGCTCCGCGCTATACAGATACAGCGATTTGATGCGATCGCCCGTCTTAAACGTGTCGACGTATTTGTCAACGACGGTGTAAGCCGCCGCTTGTCCGGTGCGTGCTGGCGAGTTGTTAACGGTAAGGTGCCGGTATTCTGACGGCAGGCCCGCCGCCCCTACTCGTCCGCCATCGCCGGCGTAACCGTGCATCGCGACATATGACGGACACATCCGATTACACTTATCCGTATCGGCGAGCGTACAGGGTCCGCTTAAGATACAATTTGCGCTGTGATTAATCGCAACCGCCTCCCTTTTATAGTTTAAACCCTTCCATATACTTATCACATGTTTCCTGAAATTGCTCTCGCCGTTTGTTCCAAAGAGGATTATACTTCGGATTGAATTTTTCTGATTGATAAGTGAACACCTTGTCCCAGTTAAGAGGTGGCTTAAGACTGTTTATCTGAAATGTCTCGTAAATCTCCCTTTGCACAGGACAGTCAACGTACACAAATGACACATAAATAAAATTATGCTTAATGTCATCGGTCCCTTCACACCCTCTAATATGCTGGCTGATTCTCTGCTTTAGGCCGGATGCTTTTCCGAGATACATTAATTCATACTGAGCATTGTAAAAATAATATAGACCAGGTCGTTTAGGGATCGACAGGTATTCCCCCACTTCTAAATACTCGACATCACATTTTGGAACCTTAATGTTCATCAACCGTTACCGCCTCCGTCCGTGACGCGTAGGTAATTTCGCAACCACATGCGCCGTAGTGGTTTGTTGTCGTGGGATAATTCCGCCAGGAACAGGAATATGCGCGCTGGACATTCGATAAAATCTACGACTTTCATTTGCGTTCCACCTTTACCATTAGGATTATTGCGGCCATATACGCGGACAGACGCTTCTGCCGGTACTGATTCCGTGTACTCACCGCGGCTTTCTTCTCTGCGAAGTCAATTCGGTCGATTAACGTTTTCATTACGTATCTCCTTTAACGCGAAATAACCTCGCGCTGCCCTGCCGTTTTGGAGGTCGGCAAAGCTGTCGCCGGATCTGCGTAAGAGGTACGCCGGGTCCGTGATCGTTTTAAGCGGAGGTTTTGGTACGTGGGCGGACGTTGAGGGTGTCCGCGAGTAATGCGAGGGTTGGCGCTGATGGCCGAAGAGGTAATGGACAAATGTTACGCTATGACGTATCTAATATTCGTCTTTATGGACTTATAGTACATTATGGAAGAATAATAGTCAACTAGTAGGTATAAAATAAATACAAGTTGATGTATACTAAGTCCAGAAACACGTAGGAGGAGTTCAGGATGTTAATACCATCGTATAAGCCATTAGACATAACACTAATCAAACGAGACAAGATCCGGAAGAATCTACGCGAAGAGGCCGGGATTTCCGGAACTACCCTCGCCAAGATGTCGAACCGCGAATTTGTTTCGCTCTCAGTCATCGCACGCATTTGCGAATACCTGGACTGCCGCATAGAAGACGTTGTCGAGTTCGTAGACGACGCGTTATAACCAATCGACCAACTCGCTAATACTTGGCGCCTCGCTCTCCGCAGCCAGGCGCCTTTTGGCCGCCTCCATTTCCGCCAGCACACGCGGCATTATGCGCGGGAGCATATACGTCAGCAGAAAGCCGGCCGTTAATTGCGGATAGTCAGCGCTCGGCCGATATTCAGCGAAGGCGCGCTCGATCGTTTCGCGTACAGCCTCCGCGCCGTATTCGTTGAGCGCGCGTTTGATTACGCCTTGTTCGTATGTCCATGATCGCGGCACGTATTTCTCGACCGCAAACTTCTCTGCGTTCATATCGATAATCATCGCGTGTACTGTCGCCGTATTCCAATGCTCGAGCGGCAGGTTGCGCCAGTCCTTGCGCTCATCGGCCGTTATTTTCTTGCGTGGCATCGAGCAGCGCCTCCTTTGCGCGTCTAATGTCAGAATCGAGAGCCGCGGACATCTTCTGTTTAATGAGGGCGCCACGTTCAATTGCGCCAACTATTCCGCGAAGTGCTTCGACCAGGCTTTCGTTCTCTTCCGCGTAGCCTGCGCACTCTCCGTTCAACTCCGCGTTAATTAAGTTCGCATCCTTCGCCTCTTTGCGCCAGTAATCGCGAGCCATCCGCAGCCTTTCGAGTTCCTGGACGGCGTCAATTGCGCCCTCTGATTCGTGCTGAATGAACGCCTGTAACCGTGCAATTTCCGTCTGTGCCTCGCGATACTTGTCCTCAAGCGGACTGTACATGACGCAATAGAAGCACCATTCCCCTTCGATATGGCATACGCACATATTACTCATCCTCGCCCACCTCCGGCACAATTTTATCGATCTGATGGCACACATACCGGCGCCGATAATCGCATTTATAATCCGTCTCGTTCGGCAGTATCAGTCCGATTGTCTCGCGTAATAATTCGATGAGCGCTCCGACTTGTTCTTCGGCCGCCATTGCCCTACGGATAGATTCCGGCCAGCCTTCGCGTGCTTCTGCGCAGAATACCGCATCACACTCCCGTTCGAATTTCGCAATTAGATCGCAGCCTTCTTCCGTGAGCCTGTCGTATTCCTCTACGTGCACGCCCACATTAATCCATACGTCACTACTTGCCGCCTCGCATATCGACAGGTCTGCTGCAAGGTCACGCTTATTTTCCGTTGTCATTCCGTTTACACCTCCGATTTACATTAATGGTACTGCGTACAGAATTGCGATTAGTACTATCGGCCACACGAACACGCACACAGCGAATTCCTCTAGCGTGATCGGCGTAATCATCCACGTTACAAATGCGGTAGCCAGTCCGCCGACTACATACGCAAGCAAGAAACTGTTCAATATCCGCTCAAGCACCGACTTCACACGCTCACCCTTTCCGCCCGTAATACCGCAATATCCCGTCAACCGTCCGCAGCTCAAGCGCGGCGTCTAATTGGCGCTCGATTTCCTGCGCGATCGCTGCGACTTCATTACGTTGTTGTTCCGTTGTCATTATGCACTCACCTCCTCGTATTTGCGTCCTGTCTGTTGTTCGAACACGCGTATGGTCATATATCGCTTATACGCGTCCTGCGCCGCTCGTGCTTTTGAAATAGACGCGCCAACCCGGAGACATTCCGCGATAAACTCGTAATCCGTATCACGATGCGGTATGCCCGTTGTTTGTAACCGCCAGTGTACGAGTTCATGGAGTAGCGTCCGTTCAACGTCTTCCGGCGTGCGCTCCGCATTCCGGCGTACTGACATACGGATTTCTTGGCGGCTATGATCCGCGCGCCAGAAATAGCGGCCGTTGTAAGCTCGCCAAGGCCGATCGACTAGCGTTAGCGTACCTGCGTAATCAATGCCCCAATGCTTGCGCGCCAATTCGTTAGCGATCGTCATTAATCGTTCCTGTTCCGCAATTAATTCCGATTTCTTCATTCCGCAGGCGCCTCCCGTTCCTCAATTACGTATATCTTCCCGCGCTGCTCAACGATTTCGTATTTCGTCGCGTCGATAACGTGGCCTGGGCGGAGTGTGACTTCGTGGCGCGTGTATGTGTCAGCGGCTTCGTGCGCTACCCACGTCATGCACCCAAAGAACACGGCGGCAACTATAAACGTGACTACTCCCTTACTATCGGCCGACAGTGACCACAACATCGCCAGAAACCACGCAACTATTGTTAATATGAAGCCGAGCACGAAGAACACTCGCGAAACTGCATCGAATCCTGTTTCAGTGTAAAGTACATCCATCTAACGTTCACCCTTTCCGCAAGAAATGCATGTAATCGTATTCGTCTAACTCTTTGCGCGTATTGCATTTCATACATCCGACGATGTACATCAACGCAAGGTCGATACTCAATCTGCTACTTTTGAGGGCGATACGCGTGTCAATTAGCCGCCAATCATGTGAGCATACCGGCTTCTTCCAGAACATTTACACCGTTCACTCTCCCTTAACTTCAATATCTCGCTCAAATTCGAACTCTTTACCTGAACAAATCGGACAAATACGCGCCTCTGTCTCGTCCGGAAAGTGGCCGTGCTCTATTGCAAAGCAGTATTCGCAGGTGTCACATTTGTATAGGGCCATTCCATTGATTTGCGGCATTTACCGTTCACTCCTTCGTAATTTTTCGCCTTATATATCTATACGGAAGCCGCGCGGAATCACACGGCCGGAGATAATAAATTCGCAAATATGGCCGCAAGACATATCGCTTCTGTCTCCGAACTGGACACCGCGTACTCGTTCTCACCTACGCCAGTCTCCGCAATCCAACGCGCCCATACTTCCGCACGACATTGATCGCCCATGTACGAAACCTCTCCGTATATTCCGTTATGTGAGAGCGCCGCCCACGCTGCGGCAATGTCTTCGGTATAGCGCGGAATTAATATGCGCACTCCATTCGGCTCATAGAACGCACCGTACGTCTCATATCCGAACACAACCTCCGCCACCCATGCGTCACGTTCGCGTGGAGTCAGCGTTTCCCACTTTGCGATAATTTGGTCGCGGTTCAAAACATCGCCTCCTCTGCGGTCCATTTATTTCGTTGAACATTGCCCCTACCAGTTTTTGTTTTACAGGTTCGGCAAAGCGGCTGCCTCCCGCACGACATGCTTTGCTTTCTTTGAAAATCAGTCAACGCCTTCACATCGCCACACTTCGTACATGCCTTTGCGTCAACCTCCGCGCCATCAACCATTATCTTGACGAGTTCTACACGTTTACCTCTCGCCATCATATCGCCTCCTTTTTAATACGCTCACCTTATACGTTCCCGTCCGACCGGGATTCGCACACTTTTGCGTAAATTAATTTCGCCTCTACCGTTACTGCTCTCCTCTCGCAGCCGACTTCGCACATCTTTCGCGAAATTATTTCCGCTTACAAACGTTTTGACACCGCGGTTGTCCGAACCGTACACCTCTGCGCAAAAAAATAACGCCCGTCTCCGACCAAACAAAGGAGATGAGCGTTATATGAAGCGTTATTTAATTCGTCCGAGACTTCGATAGTACTGTTCGAATAATGCGTTCGCTATTTTAGTCATGTCACCGCGCCGTCCGTTTTTAATGTCCTCGTTAATCAATTTCGCGAGGTCATTCCGTATATAGAACGCTTTTGTCGTATGAGTCTCGTTTATACCTTTTTTTGGCTCAGCGACGGGTATTGACGCAAGATTAACGTTTACACTTGCGTGAGTGTTGACGCTAGTGTCTTCATTATTATCTGTGCTAGTATTAATGTTAGGGTTAGTATATTCGTTATTGTCTGCGCTTCCTACCGGCTCGATAAAGTGGTCGTATACGCTCTTATCTGGTTCTGTTGACTTTACCATCAACCGTTTGTATTTGTCTTCAGCCTTCGACACGCTGCATCAGCTCCTTTAAGAAATCGCGATATTGAGATACCGCTTGGTTGATTTCGTTGTTGTTTTCAAATCCGGTGATAGCCAGGCGACCGGCTGCAGCGTTCCGTGTTAGTACGGAATCGAAGCACAGCTCGCCGTACGTTTCTTTGACCTGGCCGATCAAGAATTTATTATCGGACCTACGCGAATCGATTAGTCCCCGCAATATTCCGGCGACTACCATATTCGGAGACACACGTTCCTTAACGTGCCAACACGTTTCGAGAAATCGGCCGAGCGCGGAATAGCAGAATTTACTCGCTTCAAACATCGCCACCACGTAATCGGACGCCGCCAATGCGTTAATTGTCTGATCGCCAAGCGCCGGAGGCATGTCGATAACTATGTAATCGTAATTGTCACGGACGGTTGCGAGAGTCTTCGCGAGGATCAGCGATCGGTCGTTAATTGCCTTCGCACGGAAATCGCTATAAAGCCAGCGCGAGAACGTCGCGAGCAAATCTTCCGCCGCAATTAAGTGCAAATTGTCGGTGACCTGGTAAACGTAGCCGGACGCGTTCTGCGCTTGCATCGCTTCGAGTATCGTCTTTCCGCGGAACTCTACGACATCGCGACCGGTCAGCAACTCCGTCAAATTACCTTGCGAGTCCAAGTCGACCGCCAACACGCGATAATCTTGCGACAATAAGTACGATACGATTCCGCTTGTGGTCGTCTTAGAGCTGCCGCCCTTCTGGATGCCAAACGATATTATTTTCGCTGTCATAAGTATTAAACACATCCCTATGGATATAATTAGCATTATGATAACGCAAAGGCTAGCCACAAGTCAATGCTAGCATTAAAACTAGCGTTAGCGTTAACCCCATACCTTGCGTAAATAATCGTCAAGCAAGTAATCGCAAAGCACACGGTAGAAGTAGCCGCCAAGTCCGTCATCGCTCGAATTGCGGATCTTGCGCTGTTTATATTGGCGTACGACATCGCGCCAGGCTTGTCCGATCGTTTCCCACGAAGCATTCGTCATATCAACGCAGCTCTTCTTAATCGCAACGCATGCGGTTTTCCAACGCGCAGCAATAACGTCAGGCGATCCGTCGTAATACGGCTTCATGAGCGTGATAAATTCCGTTGGAACCGATTTTAAAACGTCATCAACGTCCGGCTCGTTATTATCGATTTTTATCGAATTGGTTTTATCTTTTAATGTTTTATGTGAGTTTGTATCTAAGTTCTTATGTACTTGCGGCTGACTCGCGGAAACCTCGGCCTGGCGAGGCATCTCGGCCAATTTTTCGGACTCGAGCGGTGATTCATTCGCGGATTCATTCGCCGGTTCAACGGCCGCTAATTCCGCGCCTGTAAACTCGCGATTGATAACGTATACGCTATGCGTTTGGCCGCCGCGTTTAGTATGTATCGTATGATGAACGGTTAGGATGCCGGTTTCCTTTAGCGCTTTGATCGCGCGGTTAACCGACGAAAGGGATACGCCGGCTTTACGTGCGATTTCCTCTCGATAGAGCCAGCAGACGCCGACGAAACGCTTGGCGTGGAGTTTAATCGTATTGAGGACGGATTCGGCTGCGGAAGTGAGTTCGTAGACGGAAACGAAGCGCTTGACCACGGCGTTCATTTCGTCCACGTTTGTGAACGATTGATATTCGGAGAAAGACTGCCAATATGCGGATGCGGACTTAAATTTAAACATATAAAAACGCTCCTCTTTGGATACCGATACTTGTCCAAATTTGAGCGCGCTAAAGTCTTCCGTTTTCACTAGTTATGTGATATACTTGTCCCATAACTTAATGATTTACGGAAGTCCTTACTTTGCGCTTCGATCTCATGAAAACCTTTAAGTGATAAACTTTGGTCG
>NZ_BEXF01000032.1 GCF_002897295.1 Brevibacillus reuszeri | reverse complement strand
CTTCCCACAGCGCAAGCTGGTAAGACCCCTCATAGACGATGAGGTTGATAGGTTCGGTGTGGAAGCGTGGTAACACGTGGAGCTGACGAATACTAATCGGTCGAGGACTTATCCACACTCTTAGCAATCATGCAGATCCAGTTTTCAAGGAATGAAATGAACCTCTTTACCCCACAATGGGTAAGGAGGTTTTTCGTTTTCTAGGAAAGAAAAACGTATATTTTGTCGATAAGTTAGGTCGAATGACCGACAAGAACCCTCTTGCAGACTGGAGAGAGGGTAGACTAACATGAGAAGGTACCTAAATCTGGCGTTGGAGTAGGCAAGGCAAGGTTTATGAAGGAGAAGAATTCATGAAAAAAATCCTCATCTTTTCTGCTTCCATCGGCAACGGTCACAATCAAGCTGCCAGAGCTATGCAGGAAAGCTTGGCTGAGAATGGTTGTACGTCTATGATCATTGATACGTTGGAATATATTAGTCCTACGTTTCACAAGATCTTGCTGGAAAGCTATATGAATCTGTTACGACTGTCACCGAAAATGTGGGGGAGAATATACCACAATACGGAGAAAAGCCGTTTTTTTGATATGAATGTACTGATGAACAAATTGCTCGCGAACAAATTGAAAAAGCTCATTAACAGTGTCCAACCGGACGCATTCATTGCAACGCACCCTTTTGCGAGCTGCATGCTCTCTGTACTTAAAGGAAGAAATGACTGGAGAGAGCCGATCTACACGATTATTACGGACTATACGATTCATCCGTCCTGGATTAATCATCACATTAATTACTACTTTATCGGGCATGAGCAGCTTTATTATCTAGTAGACCTTTATCGGCAGGATCATCAGAAATTCATTCCGATGGGGATTCCGATCATGAAAAAGTTCAGTATGCCACTGGATGCTCAAGAGATCAGAAAGAAGCTGGGTCTTACCCCAGAACAAAAAAGCATCATACTTTCAGGGGGCGGACTGGGTCTAGGCTCCATGGAAAAAGTACTCGACGGACTGGAGGCGATAAACCTCCCGCTGAAAACCTTTGTACTTACTGGAACCAATGACAAGCTTTATAAAAAAGTCACCAATCGCACCTATCGGCATGAGGTTGTCCCTCTAAAATTTATAAGCAACTTCCATGAGTATTTGGAAACAGCTGATCTCATAGTGACAAAATCAGGTGGATTAACATCTGCTGAGGTGATGAGCAAGAGGGTCCCGATGATCATATACAACCCGTTGCCGGGACAAGAAGAGCGAAATAGCCACTTCTTGTTGAACAATGGCTGTGCGGTACATGCCAATCTATCAGAGCAGCTGATTTATTTTATCGACGAGTTATTGCATAGTCCGTCAAAGGTAGAGTATATGAGGCGAATGGGTCAAAAAATATCGAAACCGGATGCGGCACAGCGGATCGCTGAATTTATTCGAGGCGATATAGAAATGGTGCTCCAGGCTGAGAGTGACTAGTCAAAAGCGACAGAAAGAGGGTAGAGGAAAAACAAATGAGTATTTCGTTTGCGATTCTTTTCGATATGGATGGTACTCTGCTGCAGACTGACAAGCTGGCAACACCAGCATTTACCCGAACGTTTGAGCAGCTGCAAAGAAAAGGATTATGGGATGGACCCATTCCTGATGAGGGGGAGATTACCAACCTTCTCGGGATGACGATTGACCAGGTCTGGAACAAGCTTTTGCCGGATGCGAGTGAAGAGACGGTCCATGCCGCAGATGCGTTTTTATTGGAAAATGAAATTCAGCTCATCCAAGAACGAGTTACCGATTTGTACCCAGGAGTAAAGGAAACCCTCCAAACTCTCCATACACAAGGATATGCTCTATTTGTAGCGAGTAATGGCCAAGAGGGGTACATTGATGCCATCTGCGAAGAATATGGACTAAAGCCGCTTTTTACCGATCTGTACTCGGCAGGGCGATTTTCCACGAAAACAAAAAACGACCTTGTTGCCAAGCTGTTAAACGATTATGAGATCAAGCAAGCCATCATGGTAGGCGATCGTCATTCTGACATTGAGGCAGGAACAACCAACGGATTGATCACGATTGGCTGCGACTTCGGTTTTGCTCAACCGGGAGAACTGGATGGAGCTACGATCATCATGACAAGCTTTCCGCAATTACTCGAAATTCTTTCAAAAATCGACACCATCACGCATAATCAAACATAAACCATTCCGACTGGAGTGGTTTTTTCTTTGGTTTCAAGCGACCCCTTTTTGCCCACACTAGAAAGTGTATTCACCACTTGCATGAGCGTAGTAAACCCATTATAATCAAAGTCAAAGATAGTCAAAGTCAATAGTTAAACACAGTGGAACAGGAGGCGATGACTTGCGTAACATCTCGGACATCATTGAACATCACTTAAAAAGTATCATTACCGAGAGTCCCAATGGAGCTATCGAGATTCAGCGTAGTGAGCTTGCCGACCTTTTTCAATGTGTCCCGTCTCAAATTAACTACGTCATCAACACTCGATTTACCGTACAAAAAGGGTATATCGTGGAAAGTAAGCGTGGTGGTGGCGGGTATATACGTATTCGCAAAGTGCAGATTGTCAGCAAGGCGCGTTTGCAGGAATTGTTGACCGAGGAGCTAATCGGTGAGAGCATTGCCCAAAATGTGGGTAATGCAATAGTGGAAAGACTGTTCGAAGAAGGCCTAGTCAACATCAGGGAAGCCACTTTGATGAAAATTGCCACATCGCGAAACGTATTGACTGTAGACACGGAATTACGAGATCGTTTGCGGGCAAATATTTTAAAGCAGATGATTGCGGCAATCCTGTTGAAGTAACGAAGGAACAGGGAAGCCAAGTGCTAGGAGGGATGATGTGATGAACTGTGAGGAATGCGGAAAACGACCGGCGACACTTCATCTGACGAAAATCGTCAATGGCGAAAAAACCGAATACCATATTTGTGAGCACTGTGCTCAGGAAAAAGGGGACGTCTTTACCGGCTTTCACAATTTTAGCATCAACAATCTCCTTTCAGGACTATTGAAATTTGATCCCATGCAGAAAAATGGACGCGAAACGGCAACGAGCAAGCCGCTTCGATGCGAAACCTGCGGACTCACATATGCCCAGTTCAGCAAAAGTGGACGCTTCGGGTGCAGTGATTGCTACACCTTTTTGGGAGATAAGCTTGATCCATTGTTCCGTCGCATTCACGGCAATACCCAGCATAGCGGCAAAGTGCCGGAGCGTACGGGTGGCCAGCTGAAAATCCGCAAAGAGCTGGAGCAGCTAAAACAAGCCCTGCAAAGTCATGTTGCCAGCGAGGAATTTGAAAAGGCAGCAGAGATGCGTGACCGAATTCGCGCTTTGGAACAAAAAATGGCCCAATCGTAGCAAGGGGAGGTAAGCAGGTAATGAGCCAAAAGCAGTTTATGCAAGACCCGTGGAGCAATTGGATGAAAGGAGAAGGCCCCGATTCCGATATCGTTATCAGCACACGGCTGCGAATCGCCCGAAATCTGCGCCAACACCCTTTTCCGTTATTGGCAACCGACTCCCAAGGAGAGGAAGTTGTTAGAAAGGTAACGGAGGTATGCGATTCGGAGGCCATGCGCAAACGGCAGCCTCTGCAAATCATTCAAATGGATCAGGTAAATCCATTGGAGAAACGGGTATTGGTGGAGAAGCACCTGATTAGCCCCCACTTGGCAGAGGAATCGCGTAAAGGAGCCGTCTTACTTAGTCCAGACGAGTCCGTCAGCATCATGGTAAATGAAGAAGACCATATACGAATTCAAGTTCTCTTGCCCGGGTTTCGTTTGAATGAAGCATGGGAAATAGGAACAAAAATAGATGATATTTTCGAGAAGCATCTCAATTACGCTTTTGATGAAACCAGAGGATACCTCACAAGCTGCCCAACCAACGTAGGAACAGGGATTCGTGCCTCGGTTATGCTGCATCTGCCAGCACTGGTTATGACTCAGCAAATTAGCCGGATTTTACAAGCAATTAATCAAGTTGGCTTGGTCGTTAGAGGAATTTATGGGGAAGGTAGCGAAGCGTTAGGGAACCTGTTTCAGCTCTCCAATCAGGTTACGCTTGGATTGTCAGAAACAGATATCCTCTCGAATCTGTACGGGGTAGCCAGACAGATTATCGAGCAGGAGCGTGTAGCGCGTACTTATTTGCTTGAGCATACACGCATATCATTGGAGGACCGGATATTCCGCTCGTACGGCATTTTGATGTTCGCACGTACGGTGGAGTCCAAGGAAGCAGCACAACGCCTATCCGATGTACGACTCGGGATTGATCTTGGGGTGATTCCAAATGTGTCACCGCTGATCCTAAACGAGCTGCTCGTGACTACCCAGCCAGGGTTTCTCCAGCAGCATGCTGGCCAAAAGCTGACGCCGGACCAGCGTGACGAACGCAGAGCCCGTTTAATCCGGGAGCGAATCGGAGCGAACGAGTCATCTGATTGACGCGTAAAAGGCAGTAACACGCAACAGTTAACCCATAGAGAAAAAACACGGTTATACGGAGGTGTACGTTATGATGTTTGGACGTTTTACGGAACGAGCACAAAAAGTACTGGCGCTTGCCCTTGAAGAGGCAGTGCGTCTCGGACACAAGGATATTGGAACAGAGCATGTACTCTTAGGGCTGATTCGAGAAGGCGAGGGCATTGCTGCCAAGGCATTGCAATCACTTGGGCTTGGGCTCGACAAAATCCAGAGTGAAGTGGAGTCGTTGATCGGACGTGGAACAGAGCAGTCCGGTAGTAACTACACGCCAAACTATACACCTCGCGCCAAAAAGGTAATTGAACTGTCCATGGATGAGGCTCGCAAGCTGGGTCACACCTATGTCGGTACGGAACACATCCTGCTTGGTCTGATCCGTGAAGGGGAAGGCATTGCAGCACGCATTATGAACAATTTAGGTGTGAGCCTGAACAAGGCACGTCAGCAGGTTCTGCAGCTGCTTGGCAGCTCGGAGCTAATGGCATCCCATCAGCCTTCTGGAGGTAACCCAGCGGCGAATACACCAACTTTGGATGGATTGGCACGCGACCTTACTGCCATCGCACGTGACGGTGGTCTGGACCCAGTTATTGGCCGTCAAAAAGAAATTGAGCGTGTGATCCAGGTACTGAGCAGACGGACCAAAAATAACCCGGTATTAATCGGTGAGCCAGGCGTAGGGAAAACAGCAATTGCGGAAGGCTTGGCACAAAAGATTGTAAACAACGAAATTCCAGAAACACTTCGCGATAAACGTGTCATGACGCTCGATATGGGTACAGTGGTAGCCGGTACCAAATATCGCGGTGAATTCGAAGACCGCCTGAAAAAAATCATGGACGAAATCAGGCAAGCGGGAAATATCATCCTGTTTATCGATGAATTGCATACATTGATTGGTGCTGGTGGGGCAGAAGGGGCGATCGATGCCTCTAACATTCTAAAGCCAGCTCTGGCTCGTGGCGAATTACAGTGCGTTGGGGCGACCACCCTGGACGAATACCGCAAGTATATCGAAAAGGATGCAGCGCTTGAACGTCGTTTCCAACCGATTACGGTAGATGAGCCAACAGCTGAGGATGCCGTTAAAATCCTCCATGGCTTGCGTGATCGCTATGAGGCCCACCATCGCGTAAAGATTACAGATGAAGCTATTGAGCAGGCAGTAAAGCTGTCTGATCGTTATATCACCGATCGATTCTTGCCTGATAAAGCGATTGACCTTGTGGACGAGGCCGCTTCCAAGGTGCGTTTGCAATCCTTCACGGTTCCACCAAATCTCAAGGAGCTGGAGGGCCGTCTGGAAGAGGTACGCAAGGAAAAGGATGCAGCTGTGCAATCGCAGGAATTCGAAGAGGCAGCAGCCTTGCGCGATCAGGAGCAAAAGCTGCGCGAAGAGCTGGATAAAACGAAAAAGGATTGGAAAGAGCGCCAGGGTCAGCTAAACATGGAAGTAACGCCTGAAGATATCGCTACTGTTGTGGCTAGCTGGACAGGAATTCCTGTGCTCAAGCTCAAGGAAGAAGAAACCGAGAGACTCCTGAAAATGGAAGAAATTCTCCATGATCGCGTCATCGGTCAGGATGAGGCAGTCAAATCGATCTCTCGTGCTGTTCGCCGTGCACGTGCAGGCCTTAAAGACCCGAAACGTCCGATTGGCTCCTTTATTTTCCTCGGACCAACAGGTGTAGGGAAAACTGAGCTGGCTCGTGCGGTTGCTGAAACCCTCTTTGGAGACGAGGACGCAATGATTCGCGTCGACATGTCTGAGTACATGGAGAAACACTCGACAGCACGTCTGGTGGGTGCTCCTCCGGGATATGTAGGCTATGATGAAGGCGGCCAGCTGACAGAAAAAGTACGTCGCAAGCCATACTCTGTAATCCTGCTCGATGAGATTGAAAAAGCGCATCCAGATGTGTTCAACATCTTGCTGCAGGTTCTCGATGACGGTCGTTTGACAGATTCCAAAGGGCGCACAGTCGACTTCCGCAATACCGTTGTGATCATGACCTCCAACGTCGGTGCCAGCATGATCAAGAAAAATACGACGCTTGGCTTTACGACTGGCGATACCGAAAGAAAATACCAGGATATGAAGGACAAAGTAATGGATGAGCTGAAAAAGAGCTTCCGTCCTGAGTTCCTGAACCGGATCGATGAAGTCATTGTGTTCCACTCCCTGGAGCAGGAGCATATCGAGCAAATCGTTTCCTTGATGACAGAAGAGCTGCGTAAACGCCTGAAAGAACAAAGCATTGATTTCCAATTGACCGACGATGCCAAGAAAATATTGGCCAAGGAAGGCTTCGATCCGGCATACGGTGCTCGTCCGCTGCGTCGTGCCATTCAGCGTCACATTGAGGACCGCTTGTCTGAAGAGCTGCTGAAAGGCAATATTAGCAAAGGCGACACAGTAAACATCGAGTCTGAAGATGGTCAGCTGGTAGTAAAACGGTTGGAAAAAACAAAGTCATAAGGTAGAAATATAACGCGGAATGCCTCCTGTTTCAGGAGGTATTCTTTTTTTGGGTGCGTATCTATGGTAAAAATAGAGGAGAAATTCCAAGTGAGGGTGCGAATATGTCAAAGTATAAAACGAAATACGCGTGTCAAGAATGTGGCTATGAATCACCGAAATGGATGGGCAAATGCCCTGGCTGTAACAGCTGGAATACACTGGTCGAGGAAGTAACTGTAAAAGCCGCACACCGCCATGAAGGGATGAGTGGTGGACAGCGTCAGGCAGCGATTCCTTTGACTCAGGTAGCAAGTGCAGAAGATCCACGGATGGATACGACCATCGGTGAATTAAACCGTGTGCTCGGAGGCGGACTTGTGCCCGGCTCACTCATTCTCGTCGGAGGAGATCCGGGGATCGGTAAATCTACACTGCTGTTGCAAACCTCTTTTACATTAGCTCACCAGGGCGCCAAAGTGCTTTATGTATCAGGCGAGGAATCGGCAAAACAAATCAAATTACGCGCAGATCGACTGAATATGCAAACTCCGCCGATGTTTGTCTTAGCGGAAAATGATTTGGATTTGATCGAACAGCATATTAATCAAGTAGACCCCCATGTTTTGATCATCGATTCGATTCAGACCGTGTTTCACCCTGCTGTACAATCTGCAGCAGGAAGTGTCGCTCAGGTACGCGAGGCTACTGCCCAGCTGATGCGGATTGCCAAAGGAAAAGGGATCGGTACATTCATTGTTGGTCACGTGACCAAGGAAGGTTCCATTGCTGGGCCGCGTATGCTGGAGCATATGGTGGATGCCGTGCTTTATTTTGAAGGAGAACGTCACAACACATTCCGCATTTTGCGTGCTGTCAAAAACCGATTCGGTTCGACAAATGAAATCGGCATTTTTGAAATGAAGGATCGGGGTCTGGAGGAAGTAGCAAACCCTTCAGAGATCTTCCTGGCAGAGCGGCCTCATGGCGTGGCAGGCTCCACTGTCGTAGCCAGCATGGAAGGGACACGTCCCGTTCTGGTCGAGCTTCAGGCTCTTGTAGCGCCGACCAGCTTTGTGACACCGCGGCGTATGGCTACAGGTGTAGACCATCAACGGGTGGCTATGATTATGGCAGTTCTGGAAAAGCGTATGGGCATGATGCTCCAAAACCAGGATGCGTATGTAAATGTGGCAGGAGGAGTAAGATTAGATGAACCAGCAGTCGATCTGGCGATAGCCGTCAGTATTGCGAGCAGCTTTCGCGATCATGCCACGAATCCGCATGACGTGGTTATTGGAGAAATCGGCTTGACTGGAGAGGTGCGAGGAGTTTCGCGGATTGAACAGAGGGTACGGGAAGCACATAAATTGGGCTTCAAGCGAGTTATCATTCCGGAAAAGAACATTCGCGGGTTGGAGGCACCAGACGACATCCAAGTGATCGGCGTAAACAACATAGCAGAGGCTTTGAACGAGGTGATAAGGGGGTAGGAGCGAGGGATGCAGGAGAACACCAAAAGAAATCCGCAGTTTAGCGATGTGCTTCGCTTGGTCGCTCCCGGTACACAGCTGCGGGAAGGATTGGAAAATGTTTTGCGGGCGAAAACAGGTGGATTAATTGTCGTTGGCTATGGTCCGGAGATGAGGTCGATCGTCGATGGCGGTTTTTCCATCAATTGTGACTTCTCTCCCGCCCATTTGTATGAATTGGCGAAGATGGATGGGGCGATCATAGTTAGTGAAGACGCAAAAAGAATCCTGTATGCCAATACCCAACTGTTTCCTCCTGCATCCATATCTACCAGTGAAACAGGAACACGCCATCGGACTGCTCAACGAACTGCCATTCAGACTCACTATTTGGTGATAGCGATCTCTCAACGTCGCAATGTCATTACACTGTACCAGGGGAACTTTCGTTATGTCTTAAATGAAATAAGCGTCATTCTGGCAAAGGCTAATCAGGCAGTCTCCACCTTGGAGAAATACAAGGCCGTTCTGGATCAGACGCTGACCAATCTCGGTGCGTTGGAATTCGAGGAATTAGTAACGTTTCAAGAAGTTACTTCCGTTTTGCAACGAATCGAGATGGTATTACGTATTAAGACAGAGGTCTCCAAGTACATATGTGAGCTAGGAATCGAGGGAAGGCTCGTTAGCATGCAGATGGAGGAGCTTGTATCAAACATTGAAGAAGAAGCGCACATGCTCATTCGCGATTATTGTCGAGATGTGTCGTATTCTCCTGAACATGTACTGCGTGACATGAAAAAATTAAGCTCCGATGAAATGCTGGAATTGCCCTCTTTCTTGCGTGTCCTTGGATACTCTGCAAACGTCAGTATGCTTGAAGAATCTGTTTCTCCAAGAGGGTATCGTATTTTGCAAAAAATCCCAAGGTTGCCTATTTCCATCATCACGAATTTGGCTGTCCATTTCCACAATTTACCTAGAATTATGATGGCTACGATCCAGGAATTGGACGAAGTTGAGGGGATTGGAGAGGTTCGAGCGAGGGCTATCAAAGAGGGTCTGAAACGGATTCAGGAACAAGTGTTCATTGACAGGCACATTTAAAGTAGATAGGATTAAGGCATTATTTGTATTCAACATTTGCCTAGGAGACGACTTTCTTTTGGGCAGAAGAAATCAGGAGGTAAGTCTATGTTCGTGAAATCGTTACCGAACATACTAACCGTAAGCAACTTGTTTCTGGGAGTTTTAGCAATTATTCTTGCGTTTCAAGGCGATCAATATGTCGATTATGCAGCCATTACAGTAATAATCGGTATGCTGGCAGACGGACTGGACGGGCGCGTAGCACGAATGCTGAATGCGCAAAGCGAGTTCGGTAAGGAACTGGATTCCTTGTCTGACGTTATCACGTTCGGGGTAGCGCCAGCGTTTATCATGTATGTTGTCGTCCTGCAAGATTTCAACCTGCTCGGTATTTTTGTCACCGCGATTTTTCCAATCTGTGGGGCGCTGCGCTTGGCTCGCTTCAATGTCCAAGCCGGGGTTCCAGGTTACTTCATCGGTTTGCCGATTACGGCAGCGGGTGGTGTGCTCGCTACACTTGCTCTGTACCACCAGGTTTTCAACCCGGTACTGCTTGCAGTAAGCATGCTGCTTCTCGCCTTTTTGATGGTATCCAAGGTCAAGTATCCGAATTTCAAAAAAGTGGGTATTCCTAAATCTGCGTACTGGATTACACCGATTATCATCGCTATTGTGGTCGTGGTAGCGATCAAGTACCCACAGCAGTTTCCTAAGATTGTCTTCTTGCCATTGGCGTTTTACGCTTTGTACGGAATAAAAAAAAACGTTGACTTTCTCGTCAAAAAATTACGTAAGAGAAAGAACAAAGAAGAAGAATCTGTGCCCTTTGAATAAAAGCCACGACAAAAAACCCGCACATCCGAGTGCGGGTTTTTCATTTTTTAAGTGCAACTTTTTTGAGGGTTCGTTCGTAATACGAGTGAAAGGTTATGAAAGGTTGAATACGCCCAGGGTGTTCAGTCTCTTCGACTCCTTCTCGAGTACATCTTCTAGCTTGATGTCCGTAATATTGCACAAGGCCGTGAGATAAAACAGGTTTTTACCGAGCTCGGCAGTGACTACGTCGCGACAATGCTCACACAACGGTCCGGAAAAGTGGGTGTCCAAATGGGGCTTGTTTTCCTCCAGGTTTTTGCTGGAATCATACGTTTGCTTTTTAGCAACTACTTCCACACAGCCACATTCGGTGATGGATTTGGTCAGTGAACGGTTGATGCGGGAAGCCGATTCCTGAACTTTGGACATGACGTCCAGTACGCTCCGATGTCTGATCAGAAGTTCCGATACTTGCGTTTGAAAGTCGTCTACATTTCGATTGTCCATATGGTTCACCTCTGCTTTAGGCTGTAGATATCGTCAAAATTTTCGCGCATTCGTTAATGCCATTATAAGAAGGGAGTCAGCCCTCTGTCAATTTGCATCCAAAGGAAACGGGTGTTCGAGGTTGACGAGAAATTGACAACTATGTTAAAATTTTTGGCTATTTGACATGATAAAATCATTTTTGCTATAGTGAGGGAAAGTGCCGATGAAGCATTTTAGCCATTTGGAAAGAAATAGGGTTTTACTCAAAGCTTTACGTCTATATTAATAAAAGGAGGTGAAGGCATGGTACGCCGCATAGGAAAAATCTTTTTTGTCTTGATTGGCGGTGGATTGGGGTATCAATACGGTGATGACCTGTTTTCGATGCTAAATCCGCTTTTGAATTTCGGTGTAGTAGCTGGAACACAGTATATTGGTGCGGTACTTGGTGCCATCTTGTTCTTCTTTTTAGCCAATTGGTTATTAGATTATATTTTGAGAGTTGTCCGTTGGGGAGAAGAGACACTCGTCAAAATGCCAATTGTCGATGTTATGTTCGGAGCGATGGGGTTGATTAGTGGTCTTATTGTTGCCTTTTTATTATTCCTGCCCATCAGTAAAATTCCGATCCCAGTGATAGGAGATCTTTTGCCGTTGGTTGTTTCCGGATTGCTTGGCTATTTGGGGTTCCAAGTAGGTTTCCGCAAGCGGGACGAGATTATGTCCGTTTTTTCCATCGGACGCAAGGATAAGAAAAAGGACAATGCCTCCACTACCGTTACGAACGTAGAAAACAAAATTTTGGATACTAGTGTGATCATTGATGGACGCATTGCAGATATTTGCCGCACCGGCTTTTTGGAAGGTGTGCTCGTCATTCCAGGGTTTGTGCTTGAAGAGCTTCAGCATATTGCAGATTCATCCGATGTATTGAAAAGAAATCGCGGACGCCGTGGCCTAGACATCCTGAACAAGATTCAAAAGGAAATGAAGGTCAAGGTTCAGATTTGGGAAGGCGATTTTGAAGAGGTATCCGAAGTCGACAGCAAACTGATCAAGCTGGCAAAAGTGATCAACGGGAAAGTCGTCACGAACGACTTTAACTTGAATAAAGTGTGCGAGCTGCAAGGTGTAGCCGTACTGAATATCAACGATTTGGCGAATGCAGTCAAGCCGGTAGTCCTGCCAGGCGAGGAAATGAATGTACAGGTGATCAAGGACGGCAAGGAGCACGGTCAGGGAGTTGCCTATCTCGATGACGGTACGATGATCGTCGTTGAGGGCGGACGTGAGTATATCGGCAACGATGTAGATGTACTCGTGACCAGCGTACTGCAAACATCTGCAGGGCGAATGATTTTCGCCAAGCCGAAGCTTCTGGAAAGAGCGTTATAGAGAGACAGGAGAGGAATTATCGTGAGTACGGGTGTCGTAATCGTTGCAGCCGGTTCCGGTAAGCGGATGGGTGGGCAACGGAACAAGCTGTGGTTACCGCTTGCGGGAGAGCCGATTTTAGCTCATACAGTGCGCCTCTTCGCTACTCATCGGGATGTTGATCACATCGTCCTGGTAGTAAGCGAGCAGGACCACGCAGATGTGCGAGAGTGGCTCCAAAAAGAAGCGATTCAGCTAACAGTTGTACTAGGCGGAGCGGAGAGACAGGATAGTGTGAGAAATGGCCTGTGCGCACTTCCTGAAAACTGCACGTACGTACTTGTTCACGACGCAGCCCGGCCTTTTGTCACTCGCGAACAGATCAGCGAAATGATCAAGCAGGTAGAGCACGATCAAGCGACGATCATGGCTGTTCCTGTCAAAGATACGATAAAGGTGGTGGGGTCCACAGGAATTGTGGAAGCAACCCCAGCGCGGGAAAGCTTGTGGGCGGTTCAAACCCCACAAGCTTTTCGTATGTCTTTGTTGCGAGAGGCGCATGAGGCGGCGCATCGTGCAGGAAAAGTAGGTACGGATGATGCGATGCTGGTAGAATGGCTCGGTCATTCCGTAACAGTTGTGCAGGGAAGCTATGAAAACATAAAGATAACGACTCCGGATGATTTATGGTTCGGTGAAGAGATATTACGAAAGCGAAAGGGAGAGTAGCTATGCGTATTGGACAAGGCTTTGATGTGCATCAACTGGTGGAGGGTCGCCCATGCATCATCGGTGGCGTCACCATTCCCTATGAAAAAGGATTGCTGGGTCATTCCGATGCAGACGTGCTCTTGCATGCGATCAGTGATGCCATTCTTGGGGCGATTGGAGAAGGAGATATCGGCCGTCATTTTCCTGATACCGATCCGGCCTTCAAGGATGCAGACAGTGTGAAGCTTTTGGAGCACGTATGGAAAATGGTAAAGGAACGCGGATACCGTTTGGGAAATGTTGACGCTACGATCATCGCTCAAGCTCCAAAAATGGCTCCGTACATTCCACAGATGTGCGAGGTCATCGCGCGCGTACTGGAGGCGGATGAGCCCTCCCAAGTAAATGTGAAGGCAACGACCTCAGAGAAGCTTGGTTTCACAGGCCGCGGAGAAGGAATTGCGGCACAGGCTGCATGCTTGCTTGTCAAGTAGAGGGGCAAGGTGTAACATAGAGCCTTAGAAACATGTCACGATAGTCAATTATTCATACCCTTTTACATTCATAAGGATGGTGCTACCAATGGCGAAAGAAATCCGCACCCGTTATGCGCCCAGTCCTACGGGGCATTTACACATCGGCGGTGCGAGAACCGCACTTTTCAACTATTTGTTTGCAAAACATCACGGTGGTTCGTTCATCGTTCGGATTGAGGATACGGACCAAACGCGGAATAAGGAAAATGCTGACGAAGAGCAGATGAAGAATCTGAAATGGCTCGGAGTCGAATGGGTAGAAGGCACTGACCTTGGCGGGCCGTATGGGCCGTATCGTCAAATGGAGCGACTGGATATCTATCGTAAATATATCGATCAGCTTTTGGCAGAGGGCAAAGCGTACTACTGCTATGCTAGCAAAGAAGAGCTGGATGCAGAGCGTGAAGAACAGCTGGCACGCGGTGAAACACCACGTATTCTGGAAAAGCACCGTCACGTTACAGAAGAGGCGCGTGCACAGTATGAAGCTGAAGGACGTGTTCCTTCTATCCACTTCCTGGTGCAGGAAGACCGTGAATACGTAGTTGATGATATGATTCGTGGACAAGTAACCTTCAATTCCAATGAGATGGGTGACTTTGTCATCTGCCGTCCTGATGGAATTCCAACGTATAACTTTGCCGTCGTGATTGACGACTACTTGATGAAAATCAGCCATGTCATTCGTGGGGAAGAGCATCTGTCCAATACACCTCGTCAATTGATGATTTATGAGGCGTTTGGCTGGGAAGCACCTCAATTTGCCCACTTGGCGCTGATTTTGAATCAAGACGGCAAAAAAATGTCCAAGCGCGACGAGAGCATTTTGCAGTTCATCGAGCAATATCGTGAGCTTGGCTTCTTGCCAGAGGCGATCGTGAATTTCCTCGTTCTGCTGGGCTGGTCTCCAGGCGGAGAAGAAGAGATTTTCGGCATGGAGGATTTGATCAAGCTGTTCTCAGCAGACCGTGTCAGCAAATCTCCGGCTGTCTTCGATGCAACCAAAATGAACTGGATGAACAATTTCTACTTGAAGCGTCAGTCGCTTGAGCTGATTACCGAGATGTGTATCCCGCATCTGGTGAAAGCGGGCTTCATTGAGGAAGCACTGTCCGAAGAGAAGCAAAGCTGGGTTCGCAGCATCGTGGGACTGTATCAAGAACAAATGTCCTACTGTGCACAAATCGTTCCGCTCGCAGCTCTTTTCTTCCTGGACGAAGTGGTGTACGATGAAGAAGCAACATTGGTGCTGAAGGAAGCGCAGCTGCCAGAGGTTCTGACATCTTTTGTGAAACACCTGTCGGCCCAAGACGCATATAATGTTGATGTTATCAAAGCAGCACTGAAAGAAGTGCAAAAGGAAACGGGTCACAAAGGAAAGGCATTGTTTATGCCAGTCCGTGTGGCAGCAACCGGTCAAGCGCATGGTCGCGATTTGGCAGAGACCTTGTATCTGCTCGGACGCGATAAAGTCATCACGCGCACCAATCAAGTGATTGCAAACGGAAAGTAGGCAAACGCCTCTTTTCTTGAATAAAGAGTGAATGCGACGATCAGGAGAAGTACAGCAGGACACACGTCTACAGAGAGGATGGATAGGTGAGAGCCATCCGGCGTGACCTGTTTGGAAATGCGCCTGTGAGCAATGAGCTGAACGCGTCTGGCTAAAAGTGGCCAGATGTCTAGTAGGTGATATCGGTGCCCCGCCGTTACCGGGATGTTGAGCGAGATTGTCAGGGCTAATCCTAAATTGGTTAGCCATGTTCATGACAATCTAAGCAGAGTGGAACCACGGCTAAACCGTCTCTGTCCTTTCGTTATGAAGGGCAGGGGCGTTTTTTATTTTTTAGCAGGAAAATCAGGCAGGAGGTGCCACCAAAATGTTAGCACAGATGAGAGATGACATTCGCGCTGTATTTGAACGAGACCCGGCTGCGCGCAGTACCTTGGAGGTCGTTATGACCTATGCGGGTCTGCATGCGATATGGGGGCACCGGATTGCCCACAAGCTGTGGAAGGCCGAATGGTGTACGCTTGCTCGCGTTGTTTCTCAAATGTCCCGCTTTTTTACCGGGATTGAGATTCACCCGGGCGCGCGGATCGGCCGAGGCTTGTTTATTGATCATGGGAGTGGGGTTGTCATCGGAGAGACTTGTGAAATCGGTGATAATGTAACGATTTATCAAGGGGTTACACTCGGGGGAACAGGCAAGGAAAAAGGCAAACGCCATCCTACGGTAGGAAATGATGTCATTATTGCGACTGGAGCAAAAGTATTGGGTTCCTTCAAGATTGGCGATAATTCAAAGATAGGGGCTGGTGCTGTTGTTTTGCAGGAGGTACCGCCGAATTCGACCGTCGTAGGAATTAAAGCCCGCATCGTCATTCAGGATGGCAAGCGTGTAAAAAACGATTTGGATCACGTGAATATGCCTGACCCGGTAGCAGATACCATTCGTTTGATGCAAAAAGAAATTGATCAGCTGCGAGCAGAATTGGAACATTTGAGGGAGGATAAAAAGAACAATGGGCATTCAACTGACTAATACGATGACACGCCGAAAGGAACCGTTCGTTACATTGGAGCCAGGGAAGGTAAAGATGTACGTGTGCGGTCCGACCGTGTACAACTACATTCATATTGGTAACGCCCGTCCAGCTATTGTTTTCGACACACTTCGCCGATACTTGAAATACCGCGGCTACGAAGTGACGTTTGTACAAAACATTACAGATGTGGACGATAAGCTGATCCGGGTCGCCAATGAAGAGGGAACGTCTGTCAAAGAAGTGGCTGACCGTTATACAGATGCTTTCAATGAGGATTTGCGCTCCCTGAATGTACTGCCGCCAGATATTCAACCGCGTGTGATGCAGACCATCCCTGAAATCATTGAATTCATTCAAGGCCTGATCGAAAAAGGCTACGCCTATAAGAGCGAGGGGGATGTATACTTCCGTACGGGACGTTTTCAAGAGTATGGAAAGCTTTCTCATCAACCGCTTGATGACCTGCAGGCAGGCGCTCGAGTAGAGATCAATGAGAAAAAGGAGCACCCGCTTGACTTTGCTTTGTGGAAAGCGGCAAAGACAGGAGAGGTTACCTGGAGCAGTCCTTGGGGTGAAGGGCGCCCGGGCTGGCACATCGAGTGCTCGGCGATGGCTCTGAAGTTTTTGGGTGAGGAAATTGATATTCACGCTGGTGGTACCGATCTGGTGTTCCCTCACCATGAAAACGAAATTGCGCAGTCTGAGTGCTTTACAGGAAAAGTATTTGCTCGCTACTGGCTGCACAATGGCATGCTCAATATCGACAACGAGAAAATGTCAAAATCACTGGGCAACTTCCTTTTGGCTCGTGATTTGACAGCAAAGTTCGGGGGACAGTTAATTCGTTTCTTTATGCTGCAAGGTCATTACCGCAACCCGATTAATTTTAGCGATGAATTGTTGGAGCAAGCAGCAAACGGCCTGGAGAGAATCAAGACAGCTTACACGAACCTCTCTCATCGACTGGAAACGTCGCGGGACGAAGAGCCGAATGGTCAAGCGGAAGAGCAAGCAAAAATCATCAGCGACCTGCGTGAGCGCTTCATTGCTGAGATGGATGATGACCTGAATACAGCGAATGCGATTACCGTATTCTTTGATATCGTAAAAGAAGCCAACCTCTACATGCGTCACCAAAATGTAGGGACAAAAGAGATCACTGCCTACATGGAGCTTCTCGTAGAACTGACTGGAGTATTTGGACTGGAGCTTGTATGTGAACAAGAGCTGTTGGACAGCGAAATCGATGCGCTGATCGTAGAACGTACAGAAGCGCGCAAAGCACGCAATTTTGCCCGTTCGGACGAAATTCGCGATTTGCTCGCAGCCAAAGGAATTGTGCTGGAAGACACTCCACAGGGTGTTCGCTGGCGCCGTAAGTAAGGGGCCGAAGAAGGTATGCAAAAAGAAGAACTGACGCGAGATCCCAATCTGACCAATCCACTGGTGCTTGCCTTTCTCGGCGACGCTACCTATGCTCATTGTGTGAGATACCATCTAATTGCCAAGGGGCTGGTTAAACCAAACCAGCTCCACAAGGCAGCCAATCGGTATGTGTCGGCAAAAGCCCAGGCAAATGTCTTGTTGACCTTGATGCCTACACTGCCGGAGGAAGAGCTGAGTGTGGTAAAACGAGGACGAAATGCCAAATCAGGCTCCACGGCTAAAAATGCCGATATTATCGATTATCGTCATGCCACTGCCTTTGAAGCATTGATCGGGTATTTGTATTTGAGCGGAAAAGAAGAGCGGATCGCTGAAATCGTGCAACAGGCTTTTGCGATTGTGGAAGGAGAATAAGCATGAGTGAAGAGTGGATTCTCGGGAAAAACCCGGTTATCGAGGCGCTCCGATCAGGGCGTACAATCAATAAGATTTGGATTGCAGAAGGAACCAATAAAAATTTAATGGGCCCCGTATTTTCTTTGGCAAAAGAACAGGGTGTCATTGTGACGACGGCGAACCGCAAGAAGCTGGATCAGCTGGTGTCTACAGATAACCACCAGGGAGTCATTGCTTCTGTAGCCGCTTACGACTATGTAGAAGTGGACGATATTTTGAAGCGGGCAGAGGAGAAAAATGAGCAGCCCTTTATACTTTTGCTGGACGAGCTGGAGGACCCGCATAATCTGGGCTCCATTATGCGTACGGCAGATGCAGTAGGTGCTCATGGCGTGATTATTCCCAAGCGCCGTTCTGTCAGCTTGACGGCTACTGTGGCCAAGGCGTCCGCAGGGGCCATCAATTATGTGCCTGTAGCGCGTGTAACGAATTTGGTTCGCACCATGGAAGAACTAAAAGAGCGTGGTGTCTGGATTGCCGGTACCGATGCGAGTGCGAAGCAGGATTTCCGCCAAGGTGATTATACGATGCCGCTTGCGATTGTGATTGGCAGTGAGGGCAAAGGCATTAGTCGTTTGGTACGGGAAAACTGTGATTTTCTGTACAGTCTGCCAATGGCCGGCAATGTAACCTCTCTCAATGCCTCAGTAGCTGCGGCACTGCTCATGTATGAAGTATACCGTTCCAGGAGTCCACTTCCGACGCGGGTGAAATGAAATGGCTAAAAAGAAAGCCAAGCAGCTGCTGATCGTGGATGGCTATAATATCATCGGTGCCTGGCCGGACTTGCGCGTATTAAAGGATCAAGATCGCATGGACGAGGCGCGTGATCAGCTGATTTCCAAAATGGCAGAATACCAGAGCTACACGGGAATGAAAGTCATCATTGTATTTGATGCCTATAATGTACCGGGCATCGGCCGCCAAATGGAAGATTATCAGGTAGAAATTTATTTCACGAAGAAAAAGGAGACGGCTGACGAAAAAATTGAACAGCTCGTCTCCCAATTTCACCAAAAAAATCGACAAATTTATGTAGCAACATCTGACTACACTTCCCAGCGTGTCATTTTCGGTCAGGGAGCACTGCGCAAATCCGCGCGGGAGTTGTTGTTAGATATGGAAAATGCGGGCAAGGAAATCAAGCGGCAGGTCGAAAAAACACATGAAGAAGGCTTCTCCAGACGCATTAAGTTGGATGATGAAATAGCGAAAATATTCGAAAAATGGAGAAGGGAATAAGTTCGATTTGGTTGACGCTTTTTTACGGCATCATGTATAATAGCGTCATCTATGGAGAAACCGGTTGGCGGAGGGATCATTTGTGAGTGTTGACCTCAAGGAGTTAAAACATGCCCAATATGAACTGATGACCGACGAAGAAGTAGTCGACCTGGTTCGCGATAATGACGCAGAAGCTCTGGAGTACTTGATCAACAAGTACAAGAACTTCGTGCGTGCCAAAGCGAGATCCTATTTTCTTATTGGGGCTGACCGCGAAGATATCGTGCAGGAAGGGATGATCGGACTGTACAAGTCTATTCGCGACTTCCGAGGGGACAAGCTCACTTCTTTCAAAGCTTTTGCTGAGCTGTGCATTACTCGTCAGATCATCACAGCCATCAAGACGGCTACCAGACAAAAGCATATTCCGCTCAATTCGTACGTATCGCTGGACAAGCCGATCTACGATGAGGATTCTGATCGTACCTTGCTTGATGTTATTTCTGGCACCAAGGTGACAGATCCCGAAGAATTGTTTATTAACCGCGAAGAGTTTGATGATATCGAGGGGAAAATGAGTGAGATTTTGAGCGACCTGGAACGTCAGGTGCTTATGCTCTACCTGGATGGACGTTCTTATCAGCAGATTGCTGTTGAGCTGAAGCGTCACGTCAAATCTATCGACAATGCCTTGCAGCGTGTAAAGCGCAAATTGGAGCGCTATTTGGAAGGAAGAGAGATTCATCTGTAAAAAGAGAATCTCTCTTTTTTATTCCTAGCGAAATCGAAATCGCTTTCAGTAGGGTAAACGGTGTAAAAAAGGGAAATAGCGGATTTTTTATGGAAGCAAAATGCTTTCGTCTTGTCAAGTCGTTTTGTTTGACATGGGTATTTCGGTGTGATAAATTTATTTAGGTAGCCATAGACTCTTATCTCTCTGTTCTATGGTTACTTTGGTGAATGAAATGGTCTGGAAAAAGTAGCGGTTTTCCCGTACTATTTATCATCGGGGTACTTTTCATTAATAGTAAGGTTTGAAATGAGATGGAGGTGGCAATAAATGCGAGTAAACATCACGTTGGCGTGCACCGAGTGTGGCGAGCGTAACTATATCTCCACAAAGAACAAACGCACCACTACTGAACGTGTTGAACTGAAAAAGTATTGCTCCCGTGACAAGAAGCAAACCCTTCATCGCGAGACGAAGTAATGGTTGATGCGACGAAGTCAGGGGGTGGCAAAGTGGGTTTTTTAGCACGAATCGGAGCCAGTTTTCGCCGTACCGGTGACTTTTTTGGCGACGTAATGTCCGAACTGAAGAAAGTCCGTTGGCCCAACCGTAAAGAATTGACGACCTACACGGTCGTTGTTCTCGTAACAGTTGTGCTGTTAGCACTGTTCTTCTTCGTCGTTGATTTGGGTATCTCGCGCTTGATCGATTTGATTCTAGGAACGTAATTTTGCAAGTCTTAGGAGGGACGGACGGTTAACGTCCTGGTGGATATGGAAAAAGCATGGTATGTACTTCATACGTACTCAGGTTACGAAAACAAGGTGAAGACGAATCTTGAGAAACGCCTCGAGTCGATGGGCATGGAAGACAAGATCTTTCGCGTTCTCGTTCCCACTGAAGAAGAAGTGGAGACTAAGGATGGCAAAAAGCGCACCGTCACGAAAAAAGTGTTTCCTGGATACGTCCTTGTTGAAATGGTGATGACGGACGACTCTTGGTATGTCGTGCGCAACACTCCTGGGGTTACCGGCTTTGTCGGATCCACAGGCGCTGGTTCAAAGCCAACAGCGCTGCGTCCCGAAGAGGCCGATACGATTCTCAAGCAAATGGGGATCGAAATTCCCAAAATCAGAGTCGATTTTGCTCTCCGCGATATGGTGCGCGTCACAGATGGTCCATTTTCTAATCGCACCGGGGAGATTATCGAGATTCACCCGGACAGACAGAAGGTTCGCGTATTAGTGGACATCTTCGGTCGCGAAACACCGGTAGAGCTAGACTTTACACAAGTTCAAAAATTGGATTAGGATTCAACTTGAAAAGTATCGTGCTATATGGTACATTTCATTTTGTTTTAACAATCCCACAACAATATCTGGGGTTTCTTGCACTCTCACTATAGATCGAAGGTCTTTACATAGACTTTCACCAAACGGTGGGAGGGGGCATTCCCCCGTAATAACCACATGTGAAGTAAGGAGGTGTCTTACGTGGCTAAGAAGGTTATCCGCGTAATTAAATTACAAATCCCAGCAGGTAAAGCGAATCCTGCACCTCCAGTAGGTCCGGCGCTCGGTCAAGCTGGTGTTAACATCATGGGATTCTGTAAAGAATTCAATGCTCGTACAGAGAGCGAAGTTGGTATGATCATTCCGGTGGAAATCACCGTGTTTGAAGACCGTTCTTTCACTTTCATCACGAAGACTCCACCAGCTGCAGTTCTTCTGAAAAAAGCTGCTGGCATCGAGTCCGGTTCTGGCGTACCAAACAAAACAAAGGTTGCTACGCTGAAGCGTGATAAAGTTCGTGAAATCGCAGAACTGAAGCGCCCTGACCTGAATGCAGCATCCGTTGAAGCGGCTATGCGCATGGTTGAAGGTACTGCACGTTCTATGGGTATCGTAATCGAAGACTAATTGTCTTAAGTGCAAGGGGGCACAGACATTGTGCCCCCCTGTCTGTGGGAGGATTAACCGCTACGACCACATTGAAGGGAGATTTAATCATGGCGAAAAAAGGTAAGAAATATCAAGAGGCTGTAAAGCTCGTTGATAAAAACAAAGTATACGAAGTAGCAGAAGGTATCGAGCTGGTTAAAAAAGCAGCTACTGCTAAATTCGATGAAACTGTTGAAGCAGCTTTCCGTTTGGGCGTAGACCCTAAGCGTGCTGACCAACAAATCCGTGGCGCTGTTGTATTGCCTCATGGTACTGGTAAAGTACAACGCGTTCTCGTATTCGCTAAAGGCGATAAAGCAAAAGATGCAGAAGCAGCTGGCGCTGACTTTGTAGGCGATGCAGACATGATCGCGAAAATTCAAGGTGGCTGGTTCGACTTTGACGTTGTAGTAGCTACTCCTGACATGATGGGTGAAGTAGGTAAATTGGGTCGTGTACTCGGTCCAAAAGGCCTGATGCCAAACCCTAAAACCGGAACTGTTACATTTGATGTAACGAAAGCGGTTAACGAAATCAAAGCAGGTAAAATTGAGTATCGCGTAGACAAAGCAGGTAACATCCACGCTCCGATCGGAAAAGCATCCTTCGATGCTGACAAGCTGGCTGACAACCTGGCTGCATTGACTGAAGCGCTGAACCGTGCGAAACCAGCAGCAGCTAAAGGTGTTTACATGAAAAATGTAACCCTGAGCTCCACTATGGGTCCTGGCGTACGCGTTGCTGTAAAATAATGACACTTGACTTCCTTTGTGGGAGTTGTTAAGATAGTTCCTGTTGATGAAAAGAATAGGCCGTAGACAGAAGGTGCAGAGCTTTCTAAAGCAATGCTTAATATCCCTCCGAGGCGTGTGATGTACGAAAGAGGAAATGAGTTTCCTTTGACGATAAAGCATTATGCCCTCGTGAGTCTGCGAGGGCATTCTTCATTTTCTAGGAACTAGAGCACGGGAGGTGTAAACAATGGCAGAAATTCGTCCAACCGTTATTCGTGAAGAAAAGGTACAAGCGATCAACGAAATCGCAACTAAGCTTCGCGAAAGCCAAACAACAGTGGTAGCTGACTACCGCGGTCTGACAGTAGCACAAGTAACTGAGCTGCGCAAACAATTGCGTGAAGCAGGTGTTGAGTTCCAGGTGTTGAAAAACTCCCTGACTCGATTGGCTACTGAGAAGGAAAGCCTGACTGAACTGGATCAATATCTGACTGGTCCGAACGCTCTGGCGTTCTCCAAAGACGATATCATCGCTCCAGCGAAAATCATCGCTGAATTCGCTAAGAAAAACGACAAGCTGGAAATCAAGGGTGGCGTAATCGAAGGTAAAGTAGTTGCTGCTGATCAAATTCAAGCACTCGCAACTCTTCCATCCCGCGAAGGTCTCCTTTCCATGCTTCTTTCCGTCCTGCAAGCTCCGATGCGCAACGTTGCACTGGCAGTCAAAGCAGTGGCAGAACAAAAAGAAGGTCAAGGCGCGTAATCGCCTGATCGCTTAACGTTTCAACTATACTTTTCCTTGAATGGGAGGATTTCAAAATGTCTAAAGAGCAAATCTTGGAAGCCATTAAAGGCATGTCCGTTCTCGAACTGAACGACCTGGTAAAAGCAATCGAAGAAGAATTCGGTGTAACTGCTGCTGCTCCTGTAGCTGTAGTTGCTGGTGGCGGCGCTGAAGCGGCTGCTGAGCAAACTGAATTCACTGTAAACCTGGTAAGCGGTGGCGCTTCCAAAATCAACGTTATTAAAGTTGTTCGCGAGCTGACTGGTCTGGGTCTGAAAGAAGCAAAAGACCTGGTAGACAACGCTCCAAAAACACTCAAAGAGGGCGTTTCCAAAGACGAAGCAGAAGCTCTCAAAGCAAAACTCGAAGAAGCTGGCGCACAAGTAGAAGTAAAGTAAGTTAGCTTCCTAATGGAAATCCCCTTGCCTGCGGCAGGGGGTTTTTCTGTAGAAGTGAGGGAGCCTTGCTTCTATAACGATGCGAAAAGGGTGAATCACACGTGGCAGATCACTACTACACCAATCAACCGGGCGCTGCGCATGATGAGCAGCAGTTTGCGTTTGAGCTTCGCGGTAAAGAACTGTGTTTTTGGACAGATGCAGGTGTTTTTTCGCGCGATCGGATTGACTTCGGGAGTGTATTGCTCATCGAAAATATGGACATTCCCAGTCATGCTCGAGTACTGGATGTGGGATGCGGTTATGGTCCGATTGGTCTGACTGCTGCTGGACTTGCTACTGAGGGACAGGTAACGATGATTGACGTCAATGAGCGTGCCGTGAGCTTGGCTCGACGTAACGCCGAGTTGAATGGCGTGAAAAATGTTGTGGTTCTCGTTAGCGATGTTTACAGCGGGGTGCAGGGAAAGCAGTACGATATCATTTTGACCAATCCACCTATTCGAGCGGGCAAGGAAATCGTCCATCGCATTTTTACGGAAGGGTATGAGCTCCTGGCTGAGGGTGGCGAGATGTGGGTAGTGATTCAAAAGAAACAAGGTGCCCCTTCAGCATTGAAGAAGCTTCAGGAAACCTACCAAGAAGTAATAGAGGTAGACCGCAAAAAAGGCTATCACATTTTTCGAGCGATCAAATAGTCAAGAAAAGGAACGTTAGAAAACTTTTCTTGACGAGAATAATCTATTGTGATAGCATTATAAAATGTCAATATGGGATAAATGTCTATTTTTCAGTAATTCCCTGTCTGTCAAGCATTTTCTTCTTTTTATGAAAAAGGAAGGAATGTTTGTGTAAAAACATGGGAATTCTTTTAAAATAGAGTTTCTCTGGGTTAAAAATGGTGTTACTGCTTTAACCCATTTTTATTTTTGAGGCATTCGTCTGCTCTCTTAAAGTTGCCGAATGCCAAGTTTCTATGTGTGAAAACACAACCTGAGGGGTGAATAAGTTGGCAGGTAAAGTGATTCAAAGTGGCCGACACCGCCAGCGTCGTACGTATTCACGTATTAACGAAGTGCTGGGCCTTCCAAATCTCATCGAGATTCAGCAAAAGTCCTACCAATGGTTCCTTGATGAGGGGCTCCGTGAGATGTTCCAAGACATTTCGCCAATCCAGGACTTCACAGGTAATCTCGTGCTGGAGTTTATCGACTACAGCTTGGGAGAGCCGAAGTACGATGTTGACGAGTCGAAAGAACGTGACGTCACCTATGCGGCGCCTCTGCGTGTGAAGGTACGTTTGTTGAACAAAGAGACGGGAGAAGTGAAGGAACAAGAAGTCTTCATGGGGGATTTCCCGCTCATGACTGAAACGGGAACCTTCATTATTAATGGTGCTGAGCGCGTTATTGTCAGCCAGCTTGTTCGTTCCCCCAGTGTATATTACAACACCAAAGTGGACAAAAACGGCAAGCAGACGTTCACAGCTACTGTGATCCCGAACCGGGGCGCGTGGTTGGAGTTGGAGACTGATGCGAAAGACGTAATCTATGTCCGCATCGACCGTACGCGTAAAATCCCGGTAACGGTCCTTTTGCGTGCATTGGGCTTTGGTTCTGACATTGAGATTTTAAACTTGCTGGGTGAAGATGAGTACATCAAGAACACGCTGGAAAAAGACAATACGGACTCTACTGAAAAAGCGCTGATCGAGATTTACGAGCGCCTGCGTCCAGGTGAGCCGCCGACAGTTGATAATGCGAAGAGTCTCTTGGTCTCTCGCTTCTTTGATCCAAAGCGCTATGATTTGGCTTCTGTCGGTCGTTACAAAATGAACAAGAAGCTTCATCTGAAGAATCGCCTGTACAATCAGCGTTTGGCAGAAACGTTGGTCGATACCGATACTGGTGAGATTTTTGCCGAGGCAGGTCAAATGATTGACCGCCGTGTATTGGATCGCATTTTGCCAGCACTGGAAGGAAACATCGGAGGCATTGATGTTCGTACGCATGGCGGCGTTTTGGAAGAGGAAGCGATTCATCTGCAATCCATTAATATTTTCTCTCCGATCGAAGATGGCAAGATCATCAAGATCATCGGAAACGGAAATGTAGATAAATCCTTCAAGCATATTACGCCGGCAGATATCGTTTCGGCGATCAACTATTTCATGAACCTGTTGCACGGTGTTGGTTCTACTGACGATATCGACCACTTGGGTAACCGTCGTCTCCGTTCCGTGGGTGAGCTCTTGCAGAACCAGTTCCGTATCGGTTTGTCCCGTATGGAGCGCGTAGTTCGCGAGCGTATGTCCATCCAGGATCAGAATCAGATTACACCGCAAGCTCTCATTAACATCCGTCCAGTGATTGCATCACTGAAGGAGTTCTTTGGTAGCTCGCAGCTGTCTCAGTTCATGGACCAAACAAACCCGCTTGCTGAGCTGACTCACAAGCGTCGTCTCTCTGCACTCGGACCTGGTGGTCTGACTCGTGAGCGCGCAGGCTTTGAAGTGCGCGACGTTCACCATTCCCACTATGGTCGCATGTGTCCGATTGAGACGCCAGAGGGTCCAAACATTGGTTTGATCAACTCGCTGTCTTCCTTCGCTCGTATCAACGACTATGGCTTTATCGAAACGCCTCGTCGTAAGGTCGACCCGGAAACAGGCTTTGTTCTTACTGATATCAGCTATTTGACAGCTGATGAGGAAGATGTGTTTAACGTGGCACAGGCGAACCAGCCTCTTGATGATGATGGTCGCTTTGTAAACGACATGGTTATTTGCCGTCGTAAAGGTGAAATCCTGAGCGTACCACGTGACAAGGTTGACTTCATGGACGTATCCCCTAAACAGGTAGTGTCCGTAGCAACCGCGCTGATTCCGTTCCTCGAAAACGATGACGCGAACCGCGCATTGATGGGTTCCAACATGCAGCGGCAGGCCGTTCCGCTTTTGATTCCACAAGCACCGTTTGTCGGTACGGGTATGGAGCATAAAGCAGCGCAAGACTCCGGGGTAGCTATCGTAGCTAAGCATCCGGGTCAGGTAGAGCGCGTAACGGCTCGCGAAATTTGGATTCGTCGTTACAAAGAAATCGACGGCAAGAAAGTGGCTGGCGATATCGACAAGTACAAGATGCACAAATTTATCCGTTCCAACCAAGGTACGTGTATCAACCAACGCCCGATCGTAAGCCGTGGCGACTGGATTGAAAAAGGCGATATCATTGGTGACGGTCCATCCACCGAAAAAGGTGAATTGGCTCTCGGTCGTAACGTAATCGTTGCGTTTATGACATGGGAAGGATACAACTACGAAGACGCGATTCTTCTGAGTGAAAAACTGGTTAAAGATGACGTGTATACGTCTATCCATATTGAGGAATACGAGTCCGAAGCTCGTGACACCAAGCTGGGTCCAGAAGAAATCACACGCGATATTCCAAACGTGGGTGAGGACGCTCTGAAAAACCTGGATGAACGCGGTATTATCCGTGTAGGTGCAGAAATTCAGGATGGCGACATTCTTGTTGGAAAGGTAACACCAAAAGGGGTTACTGAGCTGACAGCAGAAGAACGTCTCCTGCATGCGATCTTTGGTGAAAAAGCTCGTGAAGTACGTGATACTTCCTTGCGCGTGCCGCATGGTGGTTCCGGAATTATCGTGGACGTAAAAGTCTTTACGCGTGAAAACGGCGATGAGCTGCCTCCAGGCGTAAATCAACTGGTACGTGTCTACATCGCCCAAAAACGGAAAATTTCCGTGGGTGACAAGATGGCCGGTCGACATGGTAACAAAGGGGTTATTGCACGGATTATGGCAGAGGAAGACATGCCGTTCCTCCCAGATGGTTCTCCTGTAGAGATCGTACTCAACCCGCTGGGTGTACCTTCGCGGATGAACATCGGTCAGGTATTGGAGACTCACCTTGGTATGGCAGCGAAGCTTCTGGGTATTCACGTGGCAACCCCAGTATTTGACGGTGCACGACAGGCAGAAGTATTCGAGACGTTGGAAGAAGCTGGACTCGACCGCGATGGTAAAACCATCTTGTTCGATGGTCGTACAGGTGAACCGTTTGATCGACGTGTAACCGTCGGTTGCGTATACATGCTGAAACTGGCTCACTTGGTTGATGACAAAATCCATGCCCGTTCCACTGGTCCATACTCTCTCGTTACACAACAGCCATTGGGTGGTAAAGCTCAATTCGGCGGACAGCGTTTCGGGGAGATGGAGGTTTGGGCACTGGAAGCATACGGTGCAGCCTACACCTTGCAAGAAATTCTCACTGTGAAATCCGATGACGTCGTAGGCCGTGTGAAAACGTACGAAGCGATCGTCAAAGGGGAAAACGTTCCAGAGCCAGGCGTTCCTGAGTCCTTCAAGGTATTGATCAAGGAGCTGCAAAGCTTGGGTATGGACGTGAAGATCCTGTCCGGAGATGAGCAGGAGATTGAAATGCGTGAGATGGAAGATGAGGATGAGGGCAATGGTGAAAAGCTGAACCTCGTACTCGAAGGCGGAAGCTTGAACGAAGAGTAAGATTCCGGTACAAAAGGGAGGTAACGCCCTGTGATAGACGTGAACAACTTCGAATATATGAAGATCGGCTTGGCTTCCCCCGATAAGATCCGTTCGTGGTCTTTCGGGGAAGTAAAAAAGCCGGAGACGATCAACTACCGCACACTGAAACCGGAAAAAGACGGCTTGTTCTGCGAACGCATCTTTGGACCGACCAAGGACTGGGAGTGCCATTGCGGTAAATACAAGCGTGTACGTTATAAAGGTGTAGTGTGCGATCGTTGCGGCGTGGAAGTGACTCGCGCCAAAGTACGTCGTGAGCGTATGGGGCACATTGAACTGGCTGCCCCAGTTTCTCACATCTGGTACTTTAAAGGGATTCCAAGCCGTATGGGCTTGGTTCTCGATATGTCCCCGCGTTCCCTGGAAGAAGTTATCTACTTTGCTTCTTACGTGGTAACAGATGCTGGGGATACACCTCTCGATAAGAAGCAGCTGCTCTCCGAAAAAGAGTACCGCAACTATCGTGAGAAATACGGCCACTCCTTCCAAGCAATGATGGGTGCAGAAGCGATCAAACGTCTGCTCGCTGAAATCGATCTGGACAAAGACGTGGAAACGTTAAAAGAAGATCTGAAAACGGCACAAGGCCAACGTCGTAACCGCGCGATCAAGCGTCTGGAAGTGCTCGAGGCATTCCGTAACTCCGGTAACCACCCGGATTGGATGGTTCTTGACGTACTGCCAGTAATTCCGCCGGAGCTGCGCCCGATGGTTCAATTGGATGGTGGACGTTTTGCCACATCCGACTTGAATGACCTGTACCGTCGTGTAATCAACCGGAACAATCGTCTGAAGCGCCTGCTTGAGCTGGGTGCTCCTGACATCATCGTACAAAACGAGAAACGCATGCTGCAGGAAGCAGTAGATGCGCTCATCGACAACGGTCGTCGTGGACGTCCGGTAACAGGACCAGGTAACCGTCCACTGAAATCTCTCAGCCACATGCTGAAAGGTAAACAAGGTCGTTTCCGTCAAAACCTGCTCGGTAAGCGTGTTGACTACTCTGGTCGTTCCGTTATCGTTGTAGGACCAAACCTGAAGATGTATCAGTGCGGTTTGCCAAAAGAAATGGCACTCGAGCTCTTCAAACCGTTCGTGATGAAAGAGCTGGTGGCAAAAGGCCTCGCTCATAACATCAAGAGCGCAAAGCGCAAGGTCGAGCGCGTTCAGCCTGAGGTATGGGATGTACTTGAGGATGTTATCCGCGAGCATCCAGTCCTACTGAACCGTGCCCCTACTTTGCACCGTCTGGGTATCCAGGCATTTGAACCAGTATTGGTAGAAGGTCGCGCGATCCGTCTTCATCCGCTCGTTTGTACAGCGTACAACGCGGACTTTGATGGTGACCAAATGGCTGTTCACGTTCCGTTGTCCGCAGAGGCACAAGCAGAAGCTCGTATCCTCATGCTGGCAGCACAAAATATCTTGAACCCGAAAGACGGTAAGCCGGTAGTTACACCATCCCAGGACATGGTGCTTGGTTCTTACTACCTTACGTTGGAGCGGGAAGGCGACAAAGGCGAGGGTACGATTTACCGTGACCCGCACGATGCGATTGCAGCGTACCAGCAAGGCTACATTAGCTTGCATACACGTATCGCTCTACCTGCGAAGCGCCTGAACAAAACGAGCTTCACTGAGCAGCAACAGAACGCGCTTCTCGTAACGACTGTCGGGAAAGTCATTTTCAACGAAATTTTCCCTGCGGATCTGCCGTTCATCAATGCTCCAACCAAAGCTAATCTACAATTTATGGTTCCAGACGAGTCCTTTATCTTTGATAAAGGTACGAACGTTACGGAGTTCATTAAGAACCTCCCTGATCCAGGTGCTGTGAAAAAAGGCTTCCTGGGAACCATTATCTCTGAGTGCTTCCGTCGTTTTGGTACGATGAAAACATCCATGATCCTAGATAAGATCAAGGAATTGGGCTTCACGTACTCGACGAAAGCAGGTATCACGATTGCCGTAGCGGACATCGCGGTACCAGGTAAGAAAAAAGATATCCTCGATGGTGCGGACGAAAAGGTTGCTACCGTCATGACACAGTTCCGTCGCGGTTTAATTACCGAAGATGAGCGCTATGATCGCGTTATCTCTATCTGGTCTAAAGCCAAGGATGAGGTAACAGACGTGTTGATGAAATCGATGGATAAATTCAACGCAATCTTTATGATGGCGAACTCCGGTGCCCGTGGTAACGTATCCCAGATTACTCAGCTGGCTGGTATGCGCGGTCTGATGGCGAACCCGTCCGGTCGAATCATCGAGTTGCCTATTAAATCCAACTTCCGTGAAGGTCTGACCGTATTGGAGTACTTTATCTCCACGCACGGTGCGCGGAAAGGTCTCGCCGATACGGCACTTCGTACAGCGGACTCGGGTTACCTGACTCGTCGTCTCGTAGACGTTGCCCAAGACGTGATCGTCCGCGAAAAAGATTGCGGTACGGATAAAGGAATTCGTGTTACGGCCATTAAGGATGGTAAAGAAGAGATCGAAAAGCTGTCTGACCGTCTAATCGGCCGTACGTGCTTCGAGACTTTGCGCCACCCTGTGACCAAAGAAGTCATTATTGGCCGCAATGAGGAGATTTCTGAAGAGGTTGCCGAGTATATCGAAAAAGAAGGCATCACGGAGGTTTACATCCGTAACGTACTTGCTTGCCGCACCAGCCATGGTGTCTGCAAACTGTGCTACGGACGCAACCTGGCAACAGGCGCCGAGGTGGAAGTAGGGGAAGCAGTAGGTATTATTGCTGCTCAGTCCATTGGTGAGCCGGGTACCCAGCTGACTATGCGTACCTTCCATACCGGTGGGGTTGCGGGAGACGATATTACCCAAGGTTTGCCGCGTATTCAGGAGTTGTTTGAGGCGCGCAATCCGAAAGGGCAAGCTGTTATCTCCGAGATTGATGGTGAAGTTGTCGACATTCGCGAAGGTAAAGATCGTCGCGAAATCGAAGTTCGTGGTGAAGCGGAAAACAAAGTGTATGCAGCTCCGTACGGATCTCGCATCAAGGTTTCTGTTGGCGTCAAGCTGAATGCCGGGGATGAACTCACGGAGGGTTCCGTAGATCCGAAAGAAATGCTGAAAGTTCGCGGCATGCGCGGAGTTTCCAACTACATTTTGCAAGAGGTACAAAAAGTTTACCGTATGCAGGGTGTAGAAATTAATGATAAACACGTAGAAGTAATGATTCGTCAGATGCTTCGCAAGCTGCGTGTTATCGATAGCGGAGATACCGATCTTCTGCCAGGTTCCTATGTGGAAGTTCCGGAATTCGAGCAAGCAAATGCGAAAGTTCTCATTGAAGGCAGAAATCCAGCAGTTGGTCGTCCAGTTCTCTTGGGTATCACAAAAGCATCCCTCGAAACTGACTCCTTCTTGTCGGCAGCATCCTTCCAGGAGACGACTCGCGTTCTTACCGATGCAGCGATCAAAGGAAAAGTGGACCGTTTGCTAGGTTTGAAAGAGAACGTTATTATCGGTAAGCTGGTTCCAGCTGGTACCGGTATGTCGCGTTATCGCAATATTAAAGTGGCAAGTCAGATGGATTACGAAGCAGAGCTTGAGGCAGGGAAAGCGCAGCAAGCAGCAGTTTCAGTGGAGTAATTGCAGGTTAAGCGCCCATCATTTGCGGTGGGCGCTTTCCTAAATAAAAATATGAAGTGGGACGTTGACAACTCATAGCCCACCTGATATTATATTCAAGTGTGCCTGACATCTGTACTTTGGAGGATATGAAAATCATGTCTTATGAAAAAGTAGAGCGGGCCAAGGAGTTGACGATCGGTATCAAGCAGACGATCAAAGCTGTCGAACACCAACAGGTAGAAGCAGTTTACATCGCTACGGATGCTGATAAGCGTTTGACCCAAAAAGTCGAGCTCCTTTGCAAAGAGAAGGGTGTTCCAGTCATCCACGTAGATTCCATGCGGCGATTAGGCAAAGCGTGCGGGATCGAAGTGGGAGCAGCTACTGCTGCGATTAAGAAAAGTGGTTAATGATGTTTTTGTCTGTTGTTACACGTTGCGTAATGCTGGACAAGGACTTTCTATTTGGCCTAAAAATGACTCACCTGGATCTGTGGTCTTGAAGATTGGGTATTAAGAAGGGAGGTAACATCATGCCTACAATTAACCAATTGGTGCGTAAAGGTCGCGAGGATAAGGTTGTGAAGTCGAAGTCCCCAGCTCTTCAAAAAGGGTACAACAGCTTCAAGAAAAGCCAAACCAACCAGAGTTCTCCTCAAAAACGTGGTGTTTGCACTCGTGTAGGTACCATGACTCCGAAAAAACCAAACTCCGCGTTGCGTAAATACGCTCGTGTGCGTTTGACTAACGGTATCGAGGTAACTGCTTACATCGGTGGTATTGGCCACAACCTGCAAGAGCATAGCGTCGTGCTTGTGCGCGGCGGTCGTGTAAAAGACTTGCCAGGGGTACGCTACCATATCGTTCGTGGTGCACTTGACACTGCTGGTGTGAACAACCGTAAACAAGGTCGTTCCAAATACGGTACTAAGCGTCCGAAGCCAGGTCAAGCAGCTGCTGCAGCGAAAAAGAAATAATGAAAACGCCTATGAAGTGGCGTGAAGTTATATTGAAAAGAAGGAGGGAATACGATGCCTCGTAAAGGTCCTGTAACCCGTCGTGACGTGCTGCCTGATCCTATTCATAACAGCAAGTTGGTTACTCGTTTGATTAACCGCCTGATGTTGGATGGTAAGCGTGGTGTAGCTCAGAACATTCTCTACAACGCATTTGACATCATTCAGGAGCGCACAGGTCGCAATCCGATGGAAGTGTTTGAAGAAGCACTGAAAAACGTAATGCCAGTACTGGAAGTTAAAGCTCGCCGTGTAGGTGGTGCTAACTATCAAGTACCAATCGAAGTAAAACCAGAGCGCCGTACCACTCTCGGTCTGCGTTGGATGGTTAACTACTCCCGTAACCGTGGAGAGAAAACCATGGAACAACGTCTTGCTAACGAGATCATGGACGCTGCTAACAACACTGGTGCAGCTGTTAAAAAGCGTGAAGACACACACAAGATGGCTGAAGCGAACAAAGCGTTTGCTCACTATCGCTGGTAGGATTTTAAAATGGGTATCCGTTTCGGATACCCGTATATTCTCACACACGAGTTATGGAAGGAGCATACCTAATGGCTCGCGAGTTCTCTCTCTCGAATACGCGTAATATCGGTATCATGGCTCACATCGATGCTGGTAAGACGACTACCACGGAGCGTATTCTGTTCTACACTGGTCGCGTTCATAAAATTGGTGAGACACACGAAGGTGCGGCTACCATGGACTGGATGGAACAAGAACAAGAGCGCGGTATTACGATCACTTCCGCCGCTACTACTGCTCAATGGAAAGGCCATCGTATTAACATCATCGATACGCCTGGTCACGTAGACTTCACTGTAGAAGTGGAGCGCTCCCTGCGCGTTCTTGACGGTGCTGTAACCGTTTTTGACGCAAAGGGTGGTGTAGAACCACAGACTGAAACCGTATGGCGTCAAGCTGACAAATACGGTGTTCCGCGTGTTTGCTACATCAATAAAATGGACATCATCGGTGCTAACTTCGACATGTGCTTGGAGCAAATCCGCACTCGTCTTGGAGCTAACCCGGTAGCAGTTCAATACCCAATCGGTGCTGAAGATCAGTTCAAAGGAATGGTTGACCTCATCGAGATGAAGGCAATCATCTATACTGATGACCTGGGTAAAACATCTGACGCTGTAGAAATCCCTGCTGACCTGAAAGACAAATGCGATGAGCTGCGTCTGGCATTGGTTGAAGCGGCTGCAGAACAAGATGAAGAACTGATGATGAAGTACCTCGAAGGCGAAGAGTTGACTAACGATGAAATTCGTACAGCTCTGCGTAAAGGTACCATCGATGTTAAACTCGTTCCAGTAATGTGCGGTTCTTCTTACCGCAACAAAGGTGTTCAACCTATGCTGGATAACGTAGTAACCTTCCTGCCATCGCCTGTAGACATTCCGGCGATCAAAGGTACTTTGCCAGATTCCGAAGACGAAGTGTCTCGTCCAGCTGACGATAATGGTCCGTTCTCTGCTCTTGCTTTCAAGATCATGACTGACCCTTACGTTGGTCGTCTGACCTTCTTCCGTGTATACTCTGGTGTATTGAATGCTGGTTCTTATGTACTCAACTCTACTAAAGGCAAGCGTGAACGTGTAGGACGCATTCTGCAAATGCACGCAAACCACCGTGAAGAGATCCAAACGGTTTACTCCGGTGATATCGCTGCTGCAGTAGGTTTGAAAGATACAACGACTGGTGATACTCTGTGTGATGAAAAGTCTCCAGTTATCCTGGAGTCCATGACATTCCCAGAACCAGTTATCTCCGTTGCGATCGAGCCTAAGTCTAAAGCAGACCAAGACAAGATGGGTATTGCCCTGTCCAAATTGGCTGAAGAAGACCCTACGTTCAGAACTCGTACGGATGAAGAAACAGGTCAAACAATCATTTCCGGTATGGGTGAGCTTCACCTGGAGATCATCGTTGACCGCATGAGACGTGAATTCAAAGTGGAAGCGAACGTAGGTGCACCACAAGTTGCTTACCGTGAAACATTCCGTACAGCAGCTAAAGTGGAAGGTAAATTCGTTCGTCAGTCCGGTGGTCGTGGTCAATTCGGTCACGTTTGGGTAGAGTTCGCTCCACTCGAAGCTGGTGCTGGATTCCAGTTTGAAAACAAAATCGTCGGTGGTGTGGTTCCAAGAGAATACATCCCTGCTGTTCAAGCGGGTATCGAAGAATCAATGAAAAATGGTGTTATCGCTGGCTTCCCGCTGGTAGATATCAAAGCTACTATCGTAGACGGTAGCTACCATGACGTTGACTCCTCCGAGATGGCATTTAAAGTAGCAGGTTCTCTCGCTTTGAAAGAAGCTGCGAAAAAATGTGGCGCTGTTCTTCTTGAGCCAATCATGAAAGTAGAAGTAATCATGCCTGAAGAGTACATGGGCGACGTAATGGGTGACCTGAACTCCCGCCGTGGTCGCATCGAAGGTATGGAAGCTCGTGCAAATGCACAAGCGATCCGTGCGATGGTACCACTGTCCGAGATGTTCGGATACTCCACAGTTCTTCGTTCCCGTACACAAGGCCGTGGTAACTACTCCATGGAGATCGATCACTACGAAGAGGTACCAAAATTCATCTCCGAAGAGATCATCAAAAAGTCCAAAGGCGAATAATAATTGCTCCTGGCTTTATCTTCAAAAGAGAAAGGTTTACAATAGTAACGGGACAACCATTAGTAGGGTAAACCTTTCTTTAACCAATATAACCCTTATCATTTAAGGAGGCTTTTCTCTCATGGCAAAAGCGAAATTTGAGCGTAATAAACCACACGTTAACATCGGTACTATTGGTCACGTTGACCATGGTAAAACTACCCTGACTGCTGCTATCACAACTGTTTTGGCACAATCAGGTAAAGCGCAAGCAATGAACTATGCTGCGATTGACGCTGCTCCAGAAGAAAAAGAGCGCGGTATCACAATCAACACAGCACACGTTGAGTACGAAACTGAAAACCGTCACTATGCTCACGTTGACTGCCCTGGTCACGCTGACTACGTGAAAAACATGATTACTGGTGCTGCTCAAATGGACGGAGCAATCCTGGTTGTATCCGCAGCTGATGGCCCTATGCCACAAACTCGCGAGCACATCCTGCTCTCCAAACAAGTAGGCGTACCTTACATCGTAGTATTCATGAACAAATGCGACATGGTAGACGATGAAGAGTTGTTGGAACTGGTTGAAATGGAAATCCGTGACCTGCTGTCCCAATACGACTTCCCAGGTGACGACACTCCAGTAATCAAAGGTTCTGCTAAAGAAGCTTTGGACAACCCAACTGGTGAATGGGCTAAGAAAATCGCTGAGTTGATGGAAGCTGTTGACGGCTACATCCCAACTCCTGAGCGTGCAACTGACAAGCCTTTCTTGATGCCTGTAGAGGATGTTTTCACAATTACTGGTCGTGGTACTGTAGCTACTGGTCGCGTAGAGCGCGGTGTAGTTAAAGTTGGTGACCAAGTAGAAATCATCGGTCTGGCTGAAGAAACTAAAAATACAACTGTAACTGGCGTTGAGATGTTCCGCAAATTGCTGGATTCCGCTCAAGCTGGTGACAACATCGGTGCTCTTCTTCGCGGTGTAGACCGTAAAGACATCGAGCGTGGACAATGCTTGGCGAAACCAGGTTCCGTTAAGCCTTACACTAAGTTCAAAGCAGAAGTTTACGTTCTGTCCAAAGAAGAGGGCGGACGTCACACTCCTTTCTTTGCTAACTACCGTCCACAATTCTACTTCCGTACAACTGACGTTACAGGTATCATCCAACTGCCAGAAGGCGTTGAAATGATCATGCCTGGCGACAACACTGAGTTCACTGTTGAACTGATCGCTCCAGTAGCGATGGAACAAGGTACTCGCTTCGCTATCCGCGAAGGTGGCCGTACAGTAGGCGCTGGCGTTGTAGCTTCCATCGAATCCTAATCGATTCAGATTAACGTATAAAACCCGACAGCATTTTGTTGTCGGGTTTTTTGCTGTTTCGTTTTGAATATCATCGATTTTATAAATGGCTCCCATCAAAATGATTCAATAAGGATCTCCTTAGGATGTGCTACAATACGATCAGGATTGGATGGGGGATACAATAAAAATGAAAAGTAATGAGCGTTTACTGTATTTGATGTTAGCAGGAGTTATTACGCTGTGGGGTTTGAATGTCGTCATGGTTAAATATCTCACCGTATTTCCTCCTATATATGTAGCTGTAATCAGAATGACCGTTGCGGGTCTTTGTCTAGCACCTATTGTGTATATGTACCGGCAGAACTTGAAATTCAGGAAAATGGATTGGCTACTGCTAGCAGGTGTAGGGGCGAGCTCTATCGCGCTTCATCAAATCACACTGGCTACGGGTGTCCAGTACACAACGGCTGGCAATGCATCGCTCATTTTAGCGTTGAATCCATTGGCCACGGCATTACTTGCGATGATGCTGCTTGGGGAAGGCATGTCGTGGAGAAAAGGCTTGGGCATTGGGATCGGATTTGCGGGTGTATTGATTGTTGTCATTTCTCAGCACGGGAGTATTCACATGAATGGCTGGGGAGATGCGGTCATGTTTTTCTCTATGCTCATGTATGTAACAGGTGGATTGCTCGTAAGAAAGCTAGTAGTACGCGGTGTACCTGTCTTATTAATTACAGCTATATCGCAAATGTTTGGAGTTGTCTTTTTATGGGGAACGGCCCTCTCCATGAATCCGCTCAGCTACTATACCGGATTGGATGTATCGGCTTTTCAGTGGGGTGTCATATTCGTATCGGGAGCACTTTCGACAGCACTTGGGACAATCGGTTGGAATTATGGAATTCGTCAATTAGGGGCAAGTAGAACGGCCGTATTTCTAAATGGAATGCCGATGGCCAGTTTGCTATTCGCGGCACTATTTTTAGGAGAGCGGCTTCAGATCGTTCATTTGCTCGCAGTGGTCATGATCGTTGGAGGCGTTTACTTGGGCTCGCGTACGATGCCAAAGAAAATCCAGGCAAACGCTGCTGGAGCTGCGTCAGAGGTATCAACAAAAGCGTAGGGGAGATCCCTACGCTTCTTCTTTTTGTTCCCATTGATTGACCATATGATGAGCGGTAAGTCGCAGGCGATCAAATATTTGCTGCCTCAGCTCCCCTTGAAGCCCGGTTTGATCCATGGCTTCCTTCATACATGCCAGCCATGCTTCCGCCTGAACAACACCGATAGGAAAACGCATATGGCGTGCGCGAAGCATGGGATGACCATGTTGATCGGTGTATAGAGTGGGTCCACCCAAAAACTGAGTTAAAAACTGATATTGCCGCTCTTTCACCTCGGTGAAATCTTCGGGGAAAAGAGGAGCGAGATCTGGGTGCTTTGCTACCAAATCATAAAAGTTATCGACAAGACGGGCTAATGTATCGGCGCCGCCAATCATTTCATAGGGAGTACGAATTGCTTCGGACATCACGTCTAGCCTCCTTTAAGGGGATGTTCCATCCTTAGTATAGCGTGTTTCTTCTATTATATATAGAAGTTAGCTGCAGCTGGCAGGGAATCCCGCTTGCCTTTCAGTGGGGAAATCAGTATCATAGTCAGGGTGAGCCTACTGATTTGGCTTGCTTGTACAAAAAATATGTGGGTACCTAAAGAAATGACTTGCGTTGCCCAATTATTTTTAGTACAATATTGAATGTTGGTCATGGACTTGCGATGATGTGGGAGGTTGCTGACACACCCGGCCCCTTGGCCATGACCGGGGTGCAGGATATTTCCACGGAGAAATGTCTGTTTAGAAAATGGGCGAAAAAGGAGGGACTACAATGGCAAAGCAAAAGATTCGTATTCGTTTGAAGGCGTATGATCACAAAATTCTCGACCAGTCCGCAGAGAAAATCGTGGACACTGCGAAGCGTTCCGGTGCAAACGTATCCGGTCCAATCCCGCTTCCTACTGAGAAAGCAGTTTATACGATCCTACGTGCGGTTCATAAGTACAAAGATTCTCGTGAGCAATTCGAGATGCGTACACATAAACGTTTGATCGACATCTTGAACCCAACACCACAAACAGTAGATGCTTTGATGCGTCTGGATCTGCCATCTGGTGTGGACATCGAGATCAAGCTGTAAGGTCCCAAAAAGCGATACACGCGCAGACGTTGTCTTGATAAGCGTGTTACACCAAGCATCAAACCCTTAAAATGGCACCCCTGCGCATCGATGGGGACTTGATACAACATAAAATGTTTTTCTGAAATAAGCACAGGAGGTGGCACAAATGACCAAAGGAATCTTAGGGAAAAAACTTGGAATGACTCAAGTTTTTGGTCCGAACGGAACAGCGATTGCTGTAACGGTCATCGAGGCTGGTTCTAACGTAGTTCTCCAAAAGAAAGACCTGGAGAATGACGGTTACGAAGCAATCCAAATCGGCTTCGAAGACAAAAAAGAGCAGCGCGCTAACAAGCCGGAAAAAGGCCATGCAGCAAAAGCTAACACTGCTCCTAAGCGCTTCGTTCGCGAAATTCGCGGAGTTAACCTCGCTGACTTTGAGGTTGGTCAAGAGTTGAAGGCTGATATTTTTGCTGAGGGAGATATCGTTGACGTTGCTGGCGTATCCAAAGGTAAAGGATTCGCAGGTTCCATCAAACGTCACAATCAGTCCCGCGGTCCTATGGCTCACGGTTCGCGCTACCATCGCGGCCCAGGTTCTCTGGGTGCAGTTGATCCAGGACGCGTATTCAAAGGTCAAAGCCTGCCAGGTCAAATGGGTGGCGACAACGTTACTATCCAAAACCTGGAAGTAGTGAAAGTAGTGGCAGAACGTAACCTGATTCTCGTTAAAGGCTCCGTGCCTGGTCCGAAAAACGGTTGCGTACTCGTTTCCACGGCAGTCAAGAAGAACTAGTAAGGAAAGGAGGAACTGACATGCCGAAAGTAGCTCTTTATAACCAAACCGGTTCTCAAGTTGGAGAAATCGAATTGGCAGAAAGCGTATTTGGGATTGAACCTAACAACGCTGCACTGTACGATGCGATCGTGATGCAACAAGCATCCCAACGTCAAGGTACACATGACGTAAAGAACCGCTCTGAAGTACGTGGTGGTGGCCGCAAGCCATGGCGCCAAAAAGGTACAGGTCGTGCACGCCAAGGTTCCATTCGCTCTCCGCAATGGAAAGGTGGCGGTGTTGTATTCGGTCCAACACCTCGCAAATACGGTTACAAACTGAACCGTAAAGTTCGTCGTTTGGCACTGAAATCAGCACTCTCTACCAAAGTACAAAACAATGAACTCTTGGTATTGGAAGCCCTGAATATCGCGGCTCCAAAAACAAAAGAAATGACAGCTGTTCTGAACAGCTTCAAAGTAGATCGCAAAGTTCTGATCGTTACCTCCGAGTATGATCAAAACGTAGCGCTCTCTTCCCGCAACATCCCAGGCGCTAAAATCGTAGATGCAGCAGGCATTAACGTTCTGGACCTGGTAGCGCATGACAAAGTAATCGTGACGAAAGAAGCGGTTGCGAAAGTAGAGGAGGTGCTCGCCTAATGAAGAGCCTTCATGATGTCCTTAAGCGCCCTGTCATTACCGAGCGCACCACTGATATGATGGCTGAGAAGAAGTACGTTTTCGAAGTACCTCTCAAAGCCAACAAGACAGAAATCAAACAAGCTGTTGAAAAAGTATTTGGCGTAAAAGTAGAAGCAGTTAACACTGTTCGTGTTCCTGCTAAACCAAAACGCTACGGAAAATACTCCGGTTACACATCCGAGTGGAAGAAAGCGATCGTTAAGCTGACTGAAGACAGCAAAGACTTGGCCTTCTACGAGGGAGTATAACCTCGACGACTACCGAAAAGGAGGGTATTAACATGGGTATCAAAAAGTTTAAACCGACTTCTCCTGGTCGTCGCCAAATGACGGTTTCTACTTTCGAGGAGATCACTACGTCGACTCCCGAAAAATCCTTGCTCGCGCCTCTTAGCAAAAAAGCTGGTCGCAACAACCAAGGTAGAATCACCGTTCGTCATCAAGGTGGCGGTCATAAACGTAAATACCGTATTATCGACTTCAAGCGTAACAAAGATGGCATCGTAGGTCGCGTAGCTACTATCGAATACGATCCAAACCGTTCCGCTAACATCGCACTGATCAACTACGTTGACGGTGAAAAACGTTACATCATCGCTCCACAAGGTCTTCGCGTGGGCGACGAGATCGTATCCGGTGCAGATGCCGACATCAAAGTTGGTAATGCTCTGCCATTGGAGAAAATCCCTGTAGGTACAACCATCCACAACATCGAGCTGAAACCTGGCAAAGGTGGCCAACTGGTTCGTGCAGCTGGTACTTCCGCTCAGTTGCTTGGTCGTGATGGAGAGTTCGTAATCGTACGTCTGTCTTCTGGTGAAACACGCCGCATTCATAACGTATGCCGTGCTACCATTGGTCAAGTTGGTAACCAAGATCACGAACTGCTGAACATTGGTAAAGCAGGACGTTCCCGCTGGTTGGGTGTTCGCCCGACAGTTCGTGGTAGCGTAATGAACCCTAACGATCACCCACACGGTGGTGGTGAAGGTCGCGCTCCAATCGGTCGTAAGGCACCTGTTACTCCTTGGGGTAAACCAACCCTGGGTCTCAAGACTCGCAAGAAGAAGAACAAGTCCGACCAATACATCATCCGCCGCCGTAAAAAGTAAGGTAGGCTGATACAATAACCGAACGCCATTGGCGAAGGGAGGTTCACAAATGGGACGTAGCTTAAAAAAGGGTCCTTTCGTGGATGACCACTTGATGAAAAAAGTTGACGAGCAAAATGAAAAGAACGAGAAGCGAGTGATCAAAACTTGGTCTCGCCGTTCCACCATTTTCCCTGATTTCGTAGGACACACGTTTGCAGTTTACGATGGCCGCAAACATGTACCAGTATACGTATCGGAAGACATGGTTGGTCATAAATTGGGTGAATTCGCACCAACTCGTACCTTCAAGGGTCACGTCGACAACGACAAGAAATCCAAGAAGCGCTAATTTTCTCTTGACAGAGAGGAGGTACAAAGATGGAAGCAAAAGCAGTTGCTCGGAATATCCGCATCGCGTCTCGTAAAGTTCGCCTCGTGGTTGACTTGATTCGTGGTAAGCAAGTAGGTGAAGCATTGGCGATCTTGAAACACACGCCTAAAGCAGCTTCTCCAGTTGTTGAAAAGCTCCTGAAGTCGGCTATTGCAAACGCTGAGCACAACTATGAGCTGGATCCAAACAGCCTAGTAGTGAGCAAAATCTTCGTAGACCAAGGTCCTACGTTGAAGCGTTTCCGTCCGCGCGCTATGGGTCGCGCTAGCCGCATCCATAAACGCACGAGCCACATCACCGTGGTACTAAACGAGAAATAAGGAGGGATTACGTGTGGGTCAAAAGGTAAGCCCGGTAGGTCTTCGGATCGGTGTCATTCGTGACTGGGAGTCCAAGTGGTACGCTGACAAGGACTTCGCAACTCTGTTGCACGAAGACTTGAAAATCCGCAAGTATGTAAAAGGGCGTCTGAAAGATGCTGCTGTATCTACTATCGAAATCGAACGCGCAGCTAATCGCGTGAACGTAACGATTCACACCGCTAAGCCTGGTATGGTAATTGGTAAAGGTGGAGCTGAGGTTGAAACTCTGCGCAAAGCCTTGACTGAACTGACTGGCAAACGCGTTCATATCAATATCAACGAAGTAAAACGTCCGGATCTGGATGCTACTCTGGTAGCTGAAAATATTGCACGCCAATTGGAAAACCGCATTTCTTTCCGTCGTGCGCAAAAGCAATCGATCACTCGTACGCTGCGCGCAGGTGCTAAAGGTATTAAAACCTTGGTAAGCGGTCGTCTTGGCGGCGCGGACATCGCACGTTCTGAAGGTTACAGCGAAGGTACTGTTCCGCTTCACACTCTGCGTGCTGACATCGACTACGGTACTGCAGAAGCACATACCACTTATGGTCGCATCGGCGTAAAAGTGTGGATCTATCGTGGAGAAGTCCTTCCAGCGAGAAAGAACGTCGCTACTGAGGAAGGAGGCAAGTAATCATGTTGACGCCAAAACGCGTGAAACACCGTAAACAACACCGCGGGAAAATGGCAGGTAACGCAAAAGGCGGTACCACTGTTGCGTTCGGTGAATACGGATTGCAAGCATTAGAACCATCTTGGGTAACGAACCGTCAAATCGAGGCAGCTCGTATTGCGATGACTCGTTATATCAAACGTGGTGGTAAAGTTTGGATTAAAATTTTCCCAGACAAACCAGTAACACAAAAACCGCTCGAAGTACGGATGGGTTCCGGTAAAGGTTCTCCTGAGAAATGGGTAGCGGTAGTGAAACCAGGCAAGATCATGTTTGAACTTGCTGGCGTTCCTGAAGAAGTCGCTCGCGAAGCTATGCGTCTGGCTATGCACAAACTGCCTATCAAGTGCAAGTTCGTGAAGCGTGAAGAAGTGGGTGGTGACGCACATGAAGGCTAATGAGTATCGTAACTTGACCACTGCCGAGATCGAACAAAACGTCGCTTCTTTGAAAGAAGAGTTGTTCAACCTTCGTTTCCAGTTGGCTACCGGTCAACTCGAAACCACATCTCGCATTAAACAAGTGCGTAAGGATATCGCACGTGCGAAAACCATCCTGCGCCAGAGAGAATTGGGAATCGGCTAATTAAAGGAAGGAGGTTTGAACGATGACCGCAGATCGCAATATGCGTCGAACAGTTGTAGGTCGCGTCGTTTCCGACAAGATGGATAAAACCATTGTTGTTCTTGTTGAAACTTACAAGACACACACGTTGTACGGCAAACGCGTGAAATACTCCAAAAAGTTCAAGGCTCACGACGAGAACAACACGGCAAAAGTGGGCGACATCGTAGAAGTTATGGAAACTCGTCCATTGTCGAAAGACAAACGTTTCCGTTTGGTACGTATCGTCGAAGAGGCAGTAATCGTATAAGTCAGATTTTCGGATATCAATTCCGAAAGGAGGAACAGTAAATGATCCAAACTCAGACGAGATTGGCTGTTGCTGACAACTCCGGTGCTAAGGAACTCATGTGCATCAAGGTTCTGGGTGGTTCCGGTCGCAAAACGGCGAACATCGGTGATGTTATTGTGTGCTCCGTTAAATCCGCTACACCCGGCGGCGTTGTCAAGAAAGGTCAAGTAGTTAAAGCGGTTGTAGTTCGCACAGTAAGCGGCGTGCGTCGTCAGGATGGTTCTTACATCCGTTTCGATGAAAATGCAGCTGTAGTTATCAAAGAAGATCAGTCCCCTCGTGGAACGCGTATCTTTGGACCTGTGGCTCGTGAGCTCCGCGATAAGGATTTCATGAAGATCATCTCTTTGGCTCCAGAGGTTATCTAATTGAACGGCAAAACTCAGGCAGTTTGTTCGATAGGAGGTGCACCAAGCGATGCACGTTAAAAAAGGCGACACTGTTATCGTAAATGCGGGTAAAGATAAAGGCAAAAAAGGTCGCGTTCTCGCTGCTTATCCGAAGAAAGAACGCGTTCTGGTTGAAGGTATCAACCTCGTGAAGAAACACAGCCGTCCGTCTCAAGCTAACCCGCAAGGTGGCATTGTGACTCAAGAAGCAGCTATCCACGTATCTAACGTATCTTTGATCGATCCGAAGTCCGGAAAAGCAACTCGCATCGGTTACAAGGTTTTGGATAACGGCAAGAAAGTTCGGTATGCGAAGAAGTCTGGCGAAGTACTCGATAAGTAGTCAGGTTGGAAAGGAGGATATCCTAGATGGCAACAAGATTGAAAGAAAAGTATTCAAATGAAATCGTGCCTGGTTTGATGAGCAAGTTTAACTACTCTTCCATCATGCAAGTGCCGAAAGTAGAAAAGATCATCATCAACATGGGTGTTGGCGAAGCGGTTGCTAACGCTAAAGCCTTGGATACTGCAGTTGAAGACTTGGCTCTGATCGCTGGTCAAAAGCCTGTAGTAACTCGCGCGAAGAAATCTATCGCTGGTTTCAAATTGCGTGAAGGTATGCCGATCGGTGCGAAGATTACTCTGCGCGGCGAGCGTATGTACCACTTCCTCGACAAGTTGATGAACGTATCTCTTCCACGTGTTCGTGACTTCCGTGGAATTTCTTCCAAGGCGTTTGACGGTCGCGGTAACTACACACTTGGTCTGAAGGAACAACTGATCTTCCCTGAGATCGAGTACGATAAAATTGACAAAGTACGCGGTATGGACATCGTTATCGTCACTTCCGCGAAAACGGATGAGGAAGCTCGCGAGCTCTTGACTCAAATGGGTATGCCATTCCGTAAATAAACCCACTCGTAAGGAGGGAAGAATGTGGCAAAGAAATCAATGATCATCAAGCAACAGCGGCAGCCGAAGTTTGCAGTGCGCGCGTACACTCGTTGCGAGCGTTGCGGACGTCCTCACTCCGTATTGCGCAAATTTAAACTCTGCCGTATTTGCTTCCGTGAACTTGCTTATAAAGGTCAAATTCCAGGCGTGAAAAAAGCAAGCTGGTAATTTGAAACGGGAAGGAGGTTTTCTCTCATGGTTATGACTGATCCAATCGCAGATATGTTGACTCGCATCCGTAACGCCAACATGGTTCGCCACGAGAAAGTGGAAATCCCGGCGTCCACCATCAAAAAGGAAATCGCGCGCATTCTGAAAGAAGAAGGCTTCATCCGCGACGCTGAGTTTGTTGAAGACAACAAACAAGGCATCATCCGTGTATTCCTGAAATATGGTGCGAACAACGAGCGTGTAATCACAGGTCTGAAACGTATCTCCAAACCAGGTCTTCGTGTATATGCAAAAAACACTGAAGTACCTAAGGTATTGGGTGGCCTCGGTTGCGCGATCATCTCTACATCCACTGGCGTAATGACTGACAAGCAAGCTCGTCAAGCAGCTGTTGGTGGAGAAGTACTTGCATACGTTTGGTAATAAATAGATTGTAAATAGCACAGGAGGTGCACCACATGTCTCGTGTCGGTAGAAAACCGATCGTGGTACCTGCAGGCGTTACCCTCACTCTGAACGGAACTGAGCTGACGGTAAAGGGCCCTAAGGGTCAACTCGTTCGTAGCTTCCATGAAGATATCAAAATCAACATCGCTGAGAACGAAGTAGTAGTAGAGCGTCCTAGCGATAACAAACTTCACCGTTCCCTGCACGGTACAACTCGTGCGCTTGTTGCCAACATGGTAAAAGGCGTATCCGAAGGCTTCACTCGTACCCTGGAACTGGTCGGTGTAGGTTACCGTGCTGCCAAAACTGGCAACGGAATTACTCTCTCTCTTGGTTTCTCCCACCCAGTGGAAGTTACTCCAGAAGCGGGTATTGAAATCGACGTACCAAACCAAACAACTCTGGTTGTTAAAGGTATCAACAAAGAGCGCGTTGGCCAAATTGCTGCTGAAATCCGTGCACTTCGTAAACCTGAACCATACAAAGGTAAAGGTATCAAGTACAGTGATGAAGTGGTTCGTCGTAAAGAAGGTAAAAAAGGTAAATAAGCTTCTAGCTTCATGAGAAAGGAGGCCGCTTAATGTTTACGAAAGCTGATAAAAACAAAGCTCGGAAAAAACGTCACCTGCGTATTCGCAAACGCGTGATTGGATCTACTATCCGCCCGCGTCTGAACGTATTCCGTTCTTCTAAGCACATCTACGCTCAACTGATTGACGATGCGACTGGCGTAACACTGGTATCTGCATCTTCTTTGGATAAAGAGCTGGGCCTGAAAAATGGCGCTAATGTGGAAGCTGCTACAGCTGTTGGCACACTGATCGCTAAGCGTGCACAAGAAAAAGGTGCGACTGAAGTGATTTTTGACCGCGGTGGTTACATCTATCATGGACGTATTAAAGCACTGGCAGAAGCAGCTCGTGAAGCTGGTCTGCAATTCTAACAACAAGGAGGGAAAGGAATGCGTATCGACCCTAGCAAATTAGAGCTCGAAGAAAAAGTAGTCGCAGTTAACCGTGTAGCTAAGACGGTTAAAGGTGGACGTCGCATGAGCTTCAGCGCCTTGGTTGTTGTGGGTGACCGTAACGGCCACGTAGGTGCTGGTATGGGTAAAGCTCAAGAAGTTCCAGACGCTATTCGTAAAGCGATTGACGACGCTAAGAAAAAATTGATCCGTGTACCGATGAGAGGAACGACTGTTCCGCACGAAGTAATGTGCCAATTCGGTGCAGGTAAAGTTCTCCTGAAGCCTGCTTCTGCGGGTACAGGTGTTATCGCTGGTGGACCTGTTCGTGCCGTTCTCGAACTGGCTGGTGTAGGCGATATCTTGAGTAAGTCTCTTGGTTCCAACAATCCTATCAACATGGTCAACGCTACGCTGGAAGGCCTCGGCCGTCTGAAAACAGCGGAAGATGTCGCGAAACTTCGCGGTAAGACTGTTGACGAGTTGTTGGGTTAATAAGGAGGGAATGAACATGGCAAAATTGCAAATCACCCTCAAACGTAGCTTGATTGGACGCACTGTCGATCAACAAGACACTGTAAAAGCTCTGGGTCTTCGCAAATTGAACTCTACCGTAGTGAAAGAAGATAACGCTGCGATCCGCGGTATGGTTTTCAAAGTGAAGCACTTGGTTGAAGTGAAAGAAGTAGAAGCATAATCACACATCTCAATTAGTTAGGAGGTGCAACGTATGAAATTGCATGAACTGCAACCTGCAGAAGGATCCCGTCACACTCGTAAGCGCATCGGTCGCGGTATCGGTAGCGGAACTGGCAAAACTGCCGGTAAAGGTCACAAAGGTCAAAAAGCTCGTTCCGGCGGCGGTGTACGTCCTGGATTCGAGGGTGGTCAAAACCCATTGTACCGTCGTCTGCCTAAGCGCGGTTTCACTAACATCAGCCGCAAAGAATTTGCGCTTGTTAGCTTGGACGCGCTGAACCGTTTCGAGGAGGGTACTGTAGTAACACCTGAGCTGTTGAAAGAAACTGGTGTTATCAGTGCGCTGCGCGACGGTGTTAAGGTTCTGGCTAACGGTGAACTGACAGTGAAGCTGACTGTAAAAGCTCACAAGTTCTCCGGAGCTGCTGCTGAGAAGATCGCACAAGTCGGTGGAACAACCGAGGTGATCTAATGTTAGCGTCCTTAACTAACATTTTTAGGATTGGCGATTTACGTCGTAAGATCCTTTTTACACTCATGATGCTAGTGGTTTTTAGGATCGGAAGCTTTGTGCCAGTTCCTAACGTAAATGTCGAGTTGTTTCAGCAGAACACAAGCCACTTACTGGGATTGTTGAACACCTTCTCTGGAGGTGCACTGCATAACTACTCGATTTTTGCCATGGGAATCATGCCTTACATCACGGCTTCGATTATCATGCAGCTGATGTCGATGGATGTCGTTCCAAAGCTAACGCAATGGGCACGTGAAGGAGAGGTTGGCCGTCGCAAAATCGCTACGGTTACTCGCTACTTTACAATCATCCTTGGCTTGATTCAGTCTGTAGGGATGACGATCGGTTTCAACAATATCGCGCCTGGCTTGCTCAATGATACGTCTGTGGGCAGTTATGCACTGATTGCGTTGACACTGACCGCAGGAACCGCGTTCATGATGTGGATGGGTGAACAGATTACTGAAAAAGGTATCGGTAACGGGATTTCGATCCTGATCGTTGCGGGTATCGTCGCTAACATTCCAAACGGAATTACGACGATCTACACCACACAATTTGCTGATCCTTCTCAGAACATCTTTTTCAGCATCGTTAAAGTTGTGATCATCCTGCTGGTGATCCTCGCCATTATTGTCGGGGTTATCTTTATGCAGCAAGGTATTCGTAAAATTCCAGTTCAATATGCTAAACGAGTGGTTGGACGTAAAATGTACGGTGGGCAATCTACCCACATTCCACTGAAAATCAACTCTGCTGGTGTTATTCCTGTTATCTTTGCGATCTCGCTCGTAATTTTCCCGTCAACAATTGCTCAGTTCTGGGTGGATCAATCCAGAACGGGTATTGCCAACTGGATTTATGAAAACTTCCAGCCGAGTGCAGGTTTGGGCATGCTGCTTTACGCAGTACTGATTATCGGCTTTACCTACTTCTACACCTTTGTACAGATCAATCCTGTACAAATGGCGGAGAACATGAGGAAAAATGGCGGTTACATTCCTGGTATTCGACCTGGTAAAAACACTGAGGTGTACATTACTCGTACGTTGAACCGCTTAACATTGGCTGGTGCTTTGTTCCTGATGGCTATCTCCATCTTGCCGTTCTTCTTCAGCAAGTTGGCTAATTTGCCTCAGCAGATTTACATCGGTGGTACGTCGCTGTTGATCGTTATCGGGGTTGCACTTGATACGATGAAGCAGATTGAAAGCCAGATGATCAAACGCCATTACCAAGGGTTCATCAAGTAATACCTAGGTTTTTACAGAAAAGCCTCTGTAGCTTTTCTTTATGGGACGGAGGGAATGAACGTGAATATAATCTTGATGGGACTGCCTGGAGCCGGTAAAGGGACGCAGGCAGAACGAATCGTAGAAGAGTTTAACATTCCGCACATTTCGACTGGCGATATGTTCAGAGCGGCGGTCAAGAATGAAACGCCGCTCGGACTAGAAGCTAAGTCCTATATGGATAAAGGCTTGCTGGTTCCCGATGAGGTTGTCATCGGGATTGTGCGGGAACGCCTGTCAATGGACGATTGCGCTAATGGATTCCTGTTAGATGGTTTCCCGCGCACTGTTCCTCAGGCGGAAGCGTTGACAGCTACTGTAAAAGAGCTGGGACGCGAGATTAACCATGTGATTAACATCAACGTTCGTCGTGAACAACTGATTGAACGTCTGACCGGTCGCTGGATTTGCCCTGTATGTGGAGCTAGCTATCACACGATGTTCAATCCTCCTAAAGAGGTTGGCGTTTGTGACAAAGATGGTGGTAAGCTGTATCAGCGTGAGGATGACAAGCCGGAAGTGGTAGCACAACGACTTGACGTCAACATTGCTCAGACACAACCACTCATCGATTACTACTCCGCTCAGGAACTCCTGCGAGATATCAATGGGGAACAAGATATCCAGGTAGTGTTTGCGGAAATTAAGTCTTTGCTAAGAGGGTAATTGCGAATGATTATCCTAAAGTCGAAAGCAGAACTTGAGGTTATGCGCGAAGCTGGTCGTATAGTCGCACTCACCCATCAAGAACTGGCTAAGGCAATTAAGCCTGGTGTCACGACGAAGCAGCTAGACGAAATAGCCGAGACCTTTATCCGTAGCATGGGAGCAATTCCATCATTCAAAGGCTACGGTGGCTTTCCAGGAAGTATCTGTGCTTCAGTCAATGAAGAACTCGTACACGGGATCCCAGGACAGAGGGCGTTGCAAGAGGGAGACATCATTAGTCTAGACATCGGTGCCCAGTTTCAGGGTTACCACGGCGACTCCGCTTGGACGTACCCCGTCGGTAAGATTTCCACTGAAAATCAGAATCTATTGCGAGTAACGGAAGAGTCGTTGTTCAAGGGGCTTGAAAAAGCGATGCCGGGTGCACGACTGTCTGATATCTCACATGCGATTCAGATTCATGCGGAAGCTGCCGGTTTCACACTCGTTCGCGAGTATGTGGGGCATGGGATTGGGCAAAACTTGCACGAAGATCCGCAGGTTCCTAACTACGGCCCTCCTGATCGAGGTCCACGGTTAAAACCAGGCATGGTGTTGGCAATTGAGCCAATGGTAAATGCCGGCGAACGTTATGTCCGCACATTGGAGGACAATTGGACGGTAGTAACATTGGATCGGAAAACTTGTGCTCATTTTGAACACACCATCGCGATTACGGAAGATGGCTATGAGATTTTCACACGGATATAAGCGGTAGTTCCGAATGCTTTCGGGATTGTCGTCCAACGTGTCGACGATAAGTTCGTTGTGTGATCATTTCGCAAAACTCATGGTCCGACTGAAGAGCAGAAGAAAGGAGAGTTTACCATGGCAAAAGATGATGTAATTGAGGTGGAAGGAACGGTAATCGAGCCTTTGCCGAATGCTATGTTTCGGGTAGAATTAGAGAATGGACATAAGATCCTTGCTCACGTCTCCGGAAAAATCCGCATGCACTTTATCCGTATCCTGCCGGGGGATAAAGTAACTGTTGAACTGTCGCCATACGACTTGACCCGCGGTCGTATTACTTACCGCTATAAATAAGTTAGTAAAACCCCTAGAAAAGGGAGGCAAGAACCATGAAAGTGAGACCTTCGGTTAAGCCGATCTGCGAGAAATGCAAGGTTATCCGTCGTAAAGGTAACGTAATGGTTATTTGTGAAAATCCGAAGCATAAGCAAAAACAAGGGTAAACAAGGAGGTGCTTTTTACACATGGCACGTATTGCAGGCGTTGACTTGCCACGCGAAAAACGCGTTGAAGTCGCTCTTACCTACATCTTTGGTATTGGCCGCCCCACGTCTCAAAAAATTCTGTCTGCCACTGGCGTAGATGCGAACACTCGTGTTCGTGATCTGACAGAAGACGAAGTTGGAAAACTGCGTGAGTACATCGACAAAACGGTTAAGGTGGAAGGCGATCTCCGTCGTGAGATTTCTTTGAACATCAAACGTTTGATGGAAATCGGTTGCTTCCGTGGCATCCGTCATCGTCGTGGACTCCCTGTTCGCGGTCAACGTTCTAAAACGAATGCTCGTACGCGCAAAGGTCCACGCCGTACAGTAGCAAACAAGAAGAAGTAAAGGAGGGTAATCTGACATGGCGAAAAGAAAACAGGCTACAGCAACTCGTACCCGTCGTCGTGATCGCAAAAATGTTGAAGTCGGCGTAGCACATATCCGTTCTACTTTCAACAATACGATCGTAACTATCACAGATCCACACGGTAACGCGATCTCTTGGTCCAGTGCTGGTTCCCTCGGCTTCAAGGGCTCCCGTAAAAGCACTCCATTTGCTGCGCAAATGGCTGCTGAAGCGGCTGCACGTGTTGCAATGGAACATGGCATGCGTTCTCTTGAAGTATCAGTTAAAGGCCCAGGTGCAGGTCGCGAAGCAGCGATCCGTTCCCTGCAAGCTACTGGTCTTGAAGTGAACATGATTAAAGACGTGACGCCAATTCCGCACAACGGTTGCCGTCCACCAAAACGTCGCCGCGTGTAACTGGTTTATATCGTTCAGAACATGTCCATACTAGAATGGTAAATTCTGATTTATAGCTTGTCATGCACGCAAACGGTAAACCGCCGGGGAAATTCCTGAGTGGGCACGTATGCGGCCCACCCAAGGATTTCGACGTTTTGAAGGAGGGTTTGTTTAATGATAGAAATAGAAAAACCAAAAATCGAGGTTGTGGAAGTTAGCGACGACAACTCGTATGGAAAGTTTGTTGTAGAACCTCTAGAGCGCGGATATGGAACTACCCTTGGCAACTCGCTGAGACGAATTCTTCTTTCGTCCTTGCCAGGCGCGGCAGTTCGTACCGTTCAAATCGATGGGGTTCTTCACGAGTTCTCTACAGTGGAAGGCGTCGTTGAAGATGTAACCGAGATCATCCTGAACATCAAAGGCTTGGCGCTGAAGATCCATTCCGATGAAGAAAAAGTAATCGAGATCGATGCAGAAGGCGAAGGCGTTGTCAAAGCGGGAGATATCCGTGCTGACAGTGATGTGGAGGTCTTAAACCCTGATCTTCATATTGCAACGTTGGCCAATGGCGGTCGTCTGCATATCCGCATGACAGCTGGACGTGGTCGTGGTTATGTTCAATCAGACGGAAACAAATCGGAGGATCTGCCAATTGGTGTGATCCCGATTGATTCGATCTACACGCCGATCAAGCGCGTTAACTATCAAGTGGAAAATACCCGTGTAGGGCAAATGACCAACTATGACAAGTTGACTCTTGAGGTTTGGGCTAACGGTAGTATCAGTCCGGAAGAAGCCGTAAGTCTCGGCGCTAAAATCATGACGGAGCACCTGAACCTGTTTGTCGGTTTGACCGACGAGGCGAAGGATGCAGAAATCATGGTGGAAAAGGAAGAAGACAAGAAAGAGAAAGTCTTGGAGATGACTATCGAAGAGCTCGATCTTTCTGTCCGTTCCTACAACTGCTTGAAGCGTGCCGGTATCAACACCGTGCAAGAGCTGACGCAGAAGACCGAAGAGGACATGATGAAAGTGCGCAACCTGGGACGCAAATCTCTGGAAGAAGTACAAGAAAAGTTGGCTGAACTGGGCTTGTCCCTGCGCAGCGACGACTAGAGAAGCAAACCGATAGCACGTTTTTGTTCTCTCGAGTAAGAGGGAGGTAAAGAACATGGCATACCGTAAATTGGGTCGTCGCAGTTCAGCTCGTAAAGCGCTGTTCCGTGACTTGGTAACTGACCTGATCATCAACGAGCGCATCGAAACTACAGAGATGAAAGCGAAAGAACTTCGCCCAATCGCTGAGAAAATGATCACGCTCGCGAAACGTGGCGATCTGCATGCTCGCCGTCAAGTTGCTGCTTTCGTTCGCAAAGAAGTTGCGAATGCAGAAGGCCGCGATGCTGTTCAAAAACTGTTCGATGAAATCGCGCCTCGTTTCAAAGAGCGCAACGGTGGATACACTCGTATCCTGAAAGCCGGCCCTCGTCGTGGCGACGCTGCTCCAATGGCGTACATCGAATTCGTATAAGTCATCACAAGATATTGGTCGTTCTACCTGCGTACGGGAGCCTCTCCCGAACCTGGTAAACTACCGCGAAAAGGGTGGGGGCAGATCTGGTCATAGGCTGGACTCTGATTCAACCCTTTTTTCCTTTCTATCCGTTGTTTTGCTCGTTCGTTCCTTCGTAGGTAATGGGGAGGATGTGATAGCCTCATGAGTGAGGAGAGCTTGCTAGCTTTACAAAGTGTCTCTTTTGCTTACGATGATGAGGATGGCAAGCGAGTACCCGTACTGAAAGACGTGGACCTCACGATCAAGAAAGGCTCTTTCGTTTCCATTCTTGGGCATAACGGGTCGGGTAAGTCGACCATGGCAAAACTGATGAATGCTTTATTGCTTCCTGCTGGAGGTAAGGTGCTTGTCAGTGGCATGGATACGCAGAACGGAGAAGTGCTGTGGGAGATTCGTCAGCATGTTGGCATGGTCTTTCAAAATCCTGACAATCAGATTGTTGGGGCAACCGTGGAAGACGATGTGGCCTTTGGCCTCGAAAACATGGGCGTCGATCCCAAGGAAATGCGGCATCGCATTGATGAGACGCTGCTTTCTGTCGGCATGGAAAAGTACTTGTTAGCCGAACCGCATCGTTTGTCAGGTGGACAAAAGCAGCGCGTGGCTATCGCGGGGATTTTGGCAATGCGGCCTTCTGTCATTATTCTTGATGAAGCGACCGCGATGCTTGATCCGAAGGGTAGACAGGAAGTACTGCTTTTGGCACGTAAGCTTAATCGTGAAGAAGGGATCACGATCGTCAACATTACTCACTTTCCCGAAGAGGCCATTTATTCGGACCGCGTCATCGTGATGAACGCTGGCGAAGTTTTGATGGAGGGTCTACCAAGTGAGGTATTCAGCCAGGTAGAGCGACTCAAGGAAGCAGGCCTTGATGTACCGTTCGTTGTACGGTTGCGTCACGAGCTTTCCGCAAAAGGAATCGATCTACCATTTGTACTGCACCAAGAGGAGCTGGTGGAGCACGTATGCAAATTACTTTTGACCAAGTAAGCCATATCTATGGCAAAGGCACACCGTTTGAAAGGGTTGCCTTGCAAGATATATCCCTGACGATCCCATCCGGTTCGTTTGTGGGCATTATTGGCCAAACCGGCTCCGGCAAATCTACACTTATTCAGCACTTGAATGGTTTGCTCACTCCTTCATCAGGTCGTATTCTTTTGGGGGATGTGGTCATTACACCTTCGAAGCGACTCCCTCACGCGCAGAGACGGGATATTGGACTTGTCTTTCAATATCCTGAGCATCAGCTGTTTGAAGAAACGGTAGCCAAGGATGTCTCCTATGGACCTCTTAATTTTGATTTGCCTGAGGCAATGGTTGAGTCCCGTGTGCGTGAGTCACTAGAAGTTGTAGGTTTGGACTATGAATCGATCAAAGACCGCTCGCCATTTCACCTGAGTGGCGGTCAGATGCGCCGTGTGGCTATAGCAGGGGTTTTAGCTATGCAGCCCAAGGTGCTGGTCTTGGACGAGCCGACAGCTGGTCTCGATCCTGCTGGACGTAAGGCTATTTTAGAGGGAATTCACCGCATCCATGTAGAGCAGGGCCTAACGACATTGTTGGTGACGCACAGCATGGAGGAAGCCGCACGCTACGCTGACTATTTGCTCGTCATGGCTGGGGGGCAGGTAGTTTTACAAGGGAAACCGGACGAGATATTTATGCAGGCAGAGAGACTGCGAGCATTGTCTTTGGATGTACCAGAAACAGTCGCATTTGTTTCGAGCCTGAATCAATTATTGCCGAGTGAAGCAAATCTGCAAAGCTCCCTGTATCGGGAAGAAGATCTGATAGCCCATCTCCTGGAACGGCTGTCCGTACCAAAGGAGGGCTAGGCATGCTGCAGAATATTGCAATCGGTCAATATGTGCCAGGAAAATCGTTTCTTCACCGATCTGATCCACGAAGCAAACTGCTCTTTATCATCCTTTTTGCTACCTTGGTCTTTTTGGCGAATAATGCGATCTCCTACGCCATTCTCGTCGGCTTTACATTGTTAACGGCAGTGCTGTCGCGTCTATCGCTGTCGTATATTCTGAAAAGCCTGAAGCCAGTCTGGATTCTCATCGTGTTTACTGTTATTCTTCACATCTTCATCACCAAAGGTGGGGCAGTCTACTATCAGCTGGGATGGTTTACGATTGAAGAGAACGGTGTTCGCCAGGCTATCTTTATCTCACTGCGTCTAAGCTTGCTTGTGCTGATGAGCTCACTCTTGACGCTTACCACCTCTCCGATCGATCTGACAGAAGGCTTGGAACGCTTGCTAGGGCCTTTTGGTCGAGTAGGTGTGCCGGTTCATGATATAGCGCTGATGATGTCGATTGCGCTTCGTTTCATTCCGACGCTGATGGAGGAAACGGACAAGATCATCAAGGCACAGACTGCGAGAGGTGCCAACTTTACCAGTGGAAGTCTCGTGCGAAGAGCCAAAAGCTTAATTCCAATAGCCATTCCTCTGTTTATTAGCGCGTTTCGTAGGGCAGAAGAACTGGCGTTGGCGATGGAGGCTCGCGGCTATCGTGGGGGAGTAGGAAGAACGCGGTTGAACAAGCTCAGCTTTTCCTGGCGTGATGCCAGTGTGGCTATCGTAGGCGTTGTTCTGACACTGGTAATAGGGTGGTGGCGATCATGAGGCGCTTACGTTGCATAGTAGGGTACGATGGTACTGACTATAGCGGCTTTCAAGTACAGCCTGATCAGACGACGATTCAGGGGGAAATTGAGGCTGCACTAGAGCGGATTACCGGGGAAGAGATTCAGATACATGGTTCGGGTCGTACGGATGCCGGTGTTCATGCACGCGGTCAGGTGATCCACTTTGATACGAAGAGCCATATTCCGATGGATAAGTGGCGATTCGTGCTGAATAATCAGCTGCCGGATGCGATTGTCATCCGTTCCGTGGAAGAGGCTCCAGAGTCGTTCCACGCCCGTTTTGACGTCCAGGTAAAGGAATATCGGTACTGCATCGACAACGGTCCTGTAGCTGATGTATTTCGCCATCGCTACGCTGATCATATTCGCTTTCCACTAGACGTGGAGGCGATGCAACAGGCTGCTCGCCATTTAGTAGGGGAGCATGACTTCACATCCTTTTGTTCTGCCAAGACCTTTGTAGAGGACAAGGTCCGTACTGTGTACGGGCTAACCGTCGAACGCCGCGGAGACGAAGTATGGGTAACCTGCAGGGGCAACGGCTTTTTGTACAACATGGTACGCATCATTGTCGGAACATTGGTGGAGGTTGGCCAAGGAAAACGTACAGCTGATGAGCTGGCAGATATTCTAGCGGCCTGTGATCGTGAACGGGCAGGTAAAACAGCACCGGCAAAAGGGCTGACCATGTGGGAGGTCGTCTACTAGTTCGTTGATTTCCAACTATTAGCCTTGACGAAGGCACTTGACTATGCGTTCCCTATGTAGTACGATATTCCTTGGTATTTTAACCCCGCCTAGCCCCACTCTAGCCCCGGGATTGAAAGACAAGATCGTGATTATATGGAACACCTGGGAGAGTTGCTCACCCGTAACAGCAACAATCTTCCATTTGCAAGTTTCGATGTTTTTGGTTATAAGTAGATGAACATGTTTAAGGTAAGATATTTAGGAGGGACAAAAATGCGTACCACATATATGGCGAAACCGCTCGAAGTTGAGCGTAAATGGTACATCGTTGACGCAGAAGGTCAAACGCTTGGCCGTCTGGCGAGCGAAGTAGCTTCTATCCTGCGCGGCAAATTGAAACCAGAATTCACTCCTCACGTTGACGCTGGCGATTTCGTAATCGTAATCAACGCTGACAAAGTGAAATTGACTGGTAACAAACTGCAAGACAAAATCTACTACACTCACTCCCTGTATCCAGGTGGTTTGAAAAAGACCACTGCTGGCGCAATGCTGGACAAGAGACCAGATCGTATGTTCGAACTGGCTGTAAAAGGCATGCTGCCTAAAAACAGCCTGGGACGTCAAATGTTCACCAAGCTGAAAGTATACGCTGGAACTGAGCATCCGCATGCAGCACAAAAACCAGAAGTTTGGCAAATTCGCGGTTAAGGTAAAGGGAGGAAATATACGTGGCACAAGTACAATACTACGGTACAGGTCGTCGTAAGCACTCCGTAGCACGCGTTCGCCTGGTTCCAGGTGAAGGTCGCATTTTGATCAACAAGCGTGAAATGGATACTTACTTTGGTTTGGAAACACTGAAATTGATCGTTAAACAACCACTCGTTCTGACTGAAACTCTTGGTCGTTACGATGTTCTGGTTAACGTAAATGGTGGCGGAACTACTGGTCAAGCTGGTGCTATCCGTCATGGCGTGGCTCGCGCTCTGCTGAAAGCAGATCCAGAATTGCGTGGCGCTCTGAAACGCGCTGGCTTCCTGACTCGTGACCCTCGTATGAAAGAACGTAAAAAATACGGCTTGAAAGCAGCTCGTCGCGCTCCTCAATTCTCCAAGCGCTAATATTGCTTTCGGATACAACCCCTTGTCTGTTCGCAGGCAGGGGGTTTTCTTTTTGCGGGTATATTTGTCCATGTTTGTCCATATGATGGAACGAGAATGGGACAAAGGGGACGATACTCGTGACAAGAAAAGGAGTAGGCTGGATTCTTGCTTTTGCTTTGCTTATTTTGTTGTTCACCTATGAATCACCGGATCGTTCCTCCTGGATGGCTTGGTCATTGCCTTTGACGGGTACCGTTATTGCTATTGATCCTGGGCATGGAGGAAAAGATGGTGGCGCTGTCTCGAGTTCAGGGGATGTAGTGGAAAAAGAGGTAACACTTGCGATTAGCATGTACTTACGTGACTTTTTACAGCAGTCAGGAGCTTTTGTCGTGATGACGAGGGAAGAGGACAAGGATTTGGCTTCACCTGAGGCAGATAAAGCGAAAAAACGAAAGTCAGAGGATATTCGTAACAGGGTGAAGCTTGTAAACGATAGTGCTCCAGACTTTCTCATCAGTATTCATGTTAATTCTATCCCTTCTCCCAAATGGTCTGGCGCGCAAACATTCTATTCGCCCACGTTCAAGAAAAGCGAGGACGTATCCTTTTTGATTCAGGATGAAATCAAGAGGGTGATCGGGAATACGGACCGTGTTCCGAAAAAGACGGATAATGTATTTCTGATACGTGAGGTGACCTGTCCTGCGGTATTAGTAGAGGTTGGATTCGTCAGCAATACGGAAGAAGCAAAAAAGCTCCAAACGGTTGAGTATCAAAAAGCGATGGCAAATGCGATCTATCAGGGGATCCTGCGCCAATATTCCGGTGAAAAAGCGCCAGTTACACCTTGAGCGGTGCTGCCTCGTGTTCCAGTCGCTCGAATATGCTATAATGAACCCGCAAACGTTATTGAAAGCATGAAATGATCGAAAAGAAGATAGATGAGGTGAACGACAGATGTTGACCAAAGAACAGATTTTAGAAGCACTGCGTGATGTAAAGGACCCAGAAATCAACCGCAGTCTGGTTGAACTCAATATGATCCGCGATATTCACATTGACGGTGACACCGTTAGTCTCACTGTAGTTTTAACGATTACAGGCTGTCCGTTGAAGGCTAAGATCGAGGATGATGTGGTCGCAGCCATTCGAGCTTTGGGAGCCGCCAAAGTTAATCTGCAGTTCGGTGCCATGACAGATGAAGAGCGTGCTGCCCTGAGTGCGCAGTTGCGAGGTGGGCAAGCTCAAACGCACAATATGACTCCTGGACAAGCTCCATTGCTCAACCCGATTCTGGCGAAGGATTCGAATACGACCTTCATCGCGATCACGTCGGGTAAAGGTGGCGTTGGTAAATCGACTGTTACCGTCAATTTGGCAGTAGCCCTGGCTCGATTGGGCAAAAAGGTTGGTATTATCGACGCAGACATTTATGGCTTTAGCGTACCGGATATGATGAATATCGACCAACGCCCAACGGTAATCGGAGAGACGATTTTGCCAGTTGAAAAGCAAAATGTAAAAGTAATGTCGATGGGATTTTTTGTGGAAGACAATTCACCGATTATATGGCGTGGCCCTATGCTGGGTAAAATGCTGCGCAACTTTTTCTCCGAAGTGCACTGGGGTGAAGAACTGGATTATTTGCTCCTGGATCTGCCTCCTGGAACGGGAGACATGGCCTTGGATGTGCATACGATGATTCCGCAAAGCATGGAGATTGTTGTAACGACACCGCATGCTACAGCAGCTTTTGTAGCAGCTCGGGCAGGGGCTATGGCCAAACGTACAGGACACGAGATTTTAGGAATCGTGGAAAATATGGCTTGGTATGAGGCGAAGGATGGCTCCAAGGAATATGTCTTTGGACGTGGCGGTGGAGCCAAGCTGGCTGAAACCTTGGCGAGTGAGCTTTTAGCGCAAATACCTTTGGGACAGCCAGATAATCATCCGTCAGAGCCAGATTATTCGCCATCGATTTATGGAGAAAGAACCGAAATTGGTCAACTGTATCTCGACATGGCCAAGCGTGTAGTGGAAAAGTGCTCAGAGGTTGCGACAAAATAACAGATACCTTCTGATTTTAGTAAAAAAGGTGGGCTCTCATCACAGAGCTCACCTTTTTTCGTTCATTGGGAACCGCCGCCGCTTGCACCACCACCACCGCTGCTTCCTTTACCTCCGCCGCCTCCGCCTTTTTTCTTCGATTTCAATTCCTTAGGCTTGGTCATATCCTCGGAGACCTTTGTGAGCAGCTTCATCAGCTCTTCCTGAAATAGCGGGCTTTGCAATGATTCCTTCATGATTTGCATGGTTTGCTGACGGTAAGCGGAGCTTTTCATCAGATCCATCAAGTTTTTTTCAAATTCAGGATCCTTCATGATATTCATGAGGTCCTTTTGGTATTCAGGGTCTTTCATTAGATCCTTCATCAGCGTTTTTTGTTCGCTTTTCAATGACTTGGCCAGAGTGCTGGCGAACTTCGGATCTTTAAACGCCTCTTTGATGTGAGGGCTATTCGGATTGGTCATACTCTGCACTAAAGTTGAACGAACGGTGGACTCGTCCAGCATCAGGTTTTGCTTGAACTTCTCGTCCTTCATCATTTTTTCAACCGATTTTTTTGCTTCGTCCGTCTGCAAAATGTCCAGCACCATGTCTTTGACGCTTTTATAATCAGGCTGAGACGAACTTTGCGCTTGTCCCCCGCTCGAGCAGCTGGTCATAACCAGACAGACAATTGCAAGGAACGAAATCGTGATTGCCTTCATTCTCATGGGGCGGACACCTCCTTCTTTACTCTGCCTATAAGTAAAGTGCGCAGTTTGTTTTGTTCTTACGCTAGTATTTTCTTGCATGCATTGGTACAATCATATTCGATGTGGATGGGAGGGAATGTTTGGTGAGTTTGCGTAAGTATGGCTGGCTTTTTATCACCACCCTGCTGCTTGGAGGGTTGGGCGGTGTTCTGGTCGCCTTTATTTTTGATTTGTCCAAGCTGCTTGAGGGCAGTATAGGCAACTTTTTTGTAGGGACACTGATGTATTTGTTGTATGGAATGACCATCAGTATTGTCGCCCAGATGGGTTTTTTTGCGTATATGACGATAAATTATTTTGCCAAAACAATTTTCAAAACTCCGTCTATGTGGAAAAGTGTTCAAGTATTTCTTATCATTTTCGTGTTTTTTGATATGATTTACCTCCGCTACACATCATTGGGTGAGGGTGGATCCATAGGTCCTTATTTTATTGAGCCGATTATTTTGTTAATCGTTGCAGTTGTAACTGCTTATGGGAAAGTAAACTTAACGAATCGAACTGCCTGGGTACCAAGCCTGTTTTTTATGTATGTGGTGACTGCGCTGGAGTGGATTCCTGCTTTAAAAGAAAATGATGTACATGCGACATTGTCAATGCTCGTACCTTTATTGTTCTGTAACGTATGGCAAGTGATGCAATTACATCGTCTGGTAAAAAGAGAAAGCTGACCTTATGGGGGTCAGCTTTTTTAGTTTAGCTCTAATTAATTTCCTTGCTCTGAACAGTTGTCCCCGCAATCAGCTCAGAAACGGTGACGAATTCATAGCCTTGCTCACGCAGCTTGTCGATGATGACAGGGAGAGCCAAATGTGTTTCCTTACATGAGTCACTGGCATGCATGAGGACAATATCCCCAGGGTGCGCTTTAGACAGGACATTTTTAATAATTGTTTCTGTCCCTGGATTCATCCAGTCCTTGGAGTCCGTATCCCATTGGATGACAGAGTATCCCATATGATTGGCAATTTGCAAAACACGCTTATCGATGTCCCCATTTGGCATGCGGATGAGCGTCGGCTTCTTACCCGTCATCTCTGTCAAAATGGTATCTGCTTTTCCAATCTGGGAGCGGATCTCTTCTTCGGAGTATTTGCTGTAATTATCATGCTTGTGCCCATGGGAACCGATCTCAAAACCGTCTTCCTTTATTCTTTTGACGATTTCGGGATGGCGCTGGCTCCAGGGGGAGGAGAGAAACATAGTTGCTTTGTTTACTTTTTTCTCCTTTAAGACATCCAAGATAGGGATAGCGCGTGTTTCGCCCCAGCTGATGTCAAAGGTGAGAGCGATCTTTTTCTCTTTTGTGTCCACCTTGTAAATGGCCTGAGGAGCTTGGGGACTGGTACTTCCTGAAAATGCGGAAATCGTGTCTCGCTCTGCATAGCCGATTCCGGCGGCCATCAGAACGGCAGTCAAAATAATTAAGATCTGCTTCAAGCGTTTGGCACTTACGACGTAGATGAACTTCATGAAAGTGCACCTCCTTTGTCCGATAACAGTTTATGCATGTAAGACAAGGATATTCTTTGGTCAGTTGGGTATTGTTGAGGTACAATGCATATAGATAAATTACAGGCTGTAAAGGAGCGTGGCTCATGAACATTCATCTTCGGCGTTTGTGGTTAGACAATCGACGCTTTTTCTTGGCTGCCTGCTTGATTTTTGTGGGAGGCGGCTTGATCGGATATTTCCAAGCACCTGCTGTGGAATCCATGGTGAGCAATCTGATGGAGCAGCTAAAGCAGGTAGCGGAGCGAATTAAAGAAAATGGTGGCGGAGTATTCGCTACATTTTGGACGATTCTCTCCAACAACGTCCTGAGTGCATTAATGATGATGGCATTGGGATTATTCTTTGCATTCTTTCCCATAATTGGAATGATGGCAAATGGCGTGCTGCTGGGATTTATTATCTCGAAATACAGCACCGTAGGGATCAGTCCCTGGCTAATCTTTGGTGCAGGCATTTTGCCGCATGGTATTTTTGAATTGCCAGCAGTATTGTTTGCAGCAGGGATTGGCATTCGATTAGGGGCACTTAGCTTCCGATCAGTTGGTGTTTTGTTCCAGCCCCACAAGCTGGATCGGTTGAAAAATGACTGGTATGATACGTTAAAGCAATTTCCAGTTGCAGTTCTTGTGGTTATTGTTTTGCTGGTAATAGCAGCGATTGTAGAGAGCGCAATTACGCCGTACATTCTCAAAGCCACTATAGGAGAGCAGCTACAGCAGTTAAACTTGCTAAAATAATTCAGAGTTTGCCCACAAATTGAAGCCTTCCTAAACGGGAGGCTTTTAATTTTGAATAGGGCTGAATTTTGATGGAAAAGATAGTGGGTAGACTCGTAAGGCGGAGGGCGATAACGTTGCTGGGGTTTTTATTTAATACAAAAGAAGTACAAGAATTAGAGTATCTGTTAAAACGTGAATTAGAAGAGATGCTTCTTGATTTTAGCGATAAACGCATTGATTATTTGGTGAAGCGGGCGATGGAGGAGAGGTACTCAATTATGTTCCGGATGTACGCCCGTATAGCCTCTCCCAGCGAGCTTTCCAAATATGTGAGACGTAGAAAGCTAGGAGAGGAACATTTCACTTGAAAACTTTTTTAAAAAACATATTGACTCAAATATAGGGAACATGATAGATTAGTTCTTGTCCTTAAGACAACATCGCAAACACGATGAACGTGAAACGGACAATGAAATACTAAGAATGCTCCTTGAAAACTGAACAGCGAAAGCGTTGATGAGTCTATCATTAAATGATTTGCCAGCTTTGAACCAGTAACAAACTTTATTGGAGAGTTTGATCCTGGCTCAGGACGAACGCTGGCGGCGTGCCTAATACATGCAAGTCGAGCGAGTCTCTTCGG
>NZ_BEXF01000031.1 GCF_002897295.1 Brevibacillus reuszeri | reverse complement strand
CATTGTAGTTAGTGTGGAAAGCCGTATACATCGAGAGGTGTACGTACGGTTTGGGGAGGGGTTCTTGGAAACCTACTTCAGCAATGAAGAAAGGCGCTGGGTACCTACTCTACTTTGTGGATCTACCCACTGCAGAAGAGAGAACCGAAATCTTCAAGATCCATCTGGAACGCCTAAAACGGAATGTAAACAATTATGATCTAAATCAACTTGTTGAGATGTCTGGGGAAGCGGAATGGGGTGATGGCATTCGTTTAACGGGAGCAGAAATTGAATACTCGATTCACGAGGGTTTGATTGAAGCATTTTCCCAGCGAACTGCTTCGGAAAACGTAAGTCGAGACCTTACTACAGATGATATTCTCTTAGCGATGAAGCGAACCGTTCCCTTAGCGAAATCCAGACATGATGAAATCGAAAGAATACGATCCTGGGCAAATGAATTCGCTATTCGCGCAAGTCAAGCGAGTACGGTCACGGTGAAAGGGACTCGCGAAGCGGCTGTGGGTCGCAGTATTGATTTTTAGGGGGGAGAAAAGTGAGCCATTGTACATCCTTTACCATGACCTTTCAAGACAAACGTACTCTCTTTCGAACCTTGAGGAGTCTTCAGATGCAACCAGAAAATCAGGTCTGGGCCGAGTACGAGAGTCGTTTTAAAAAACGTCTCGGTATTGGCGGAGCGGTGATCGGCAAGCTACTAACCGGGACAAAGGACGGGATAAGCATTTTCTTCATCGAAACAGACGAAGGACTCGTCCCGTATTTTGAATCCGATCAACTGCCGCCAGAGGAGCTGAGACATAGGGCTGAACTGCTTTTGGCACAAATTCGGGAAGGGTATTTGGGACATACAGTAGAGGCAGTAAGGGAATGGATTGCAGATAGTGGAAGTCATGTCAGTATCAGCGAAGAGAGGTCAGGAGCTTTTACATCTTTTGTGCTCACCATTGGGACTGGCGAAAAAAAACTGCGGATAACGATGGATAAAGAAGGACGGATTGAAGAGCGTGTTGATGGTGTTTTGGGAAGATCCTGTTCAGATTTGACTACACTTGTAGAGCAGAGATTAAGTGTTTCTAGCCACCTGAATCGCGTATGGACACACGAATACGATGTCACGATCGAGGATAAGCAGATTCAGATCCTTAGACTTACGTAATGACGAAGCGAGCCGGACTGTCGAGTGTTAATCACTAGATTATTGGTTTACCAGACAGATTCTGCATCCATTAGGGACTCTCACTGTTTGTTCCTTGCTTTTTATTGGTTTTGTTTACTTAATTCGTTCAATGATATGAAAATCGTATAGCAGTCCTTTCATAGGGAACAAGCACGAAAAGACCGGTTGGCTCTCCATTTCGGAGACGTGAACCACAGCAGAACGAGCATGACAGACACGCTGGCAAAAACGATACCAAGCAAATTGGAGAATAAGCTTGTCACCCATCCAGCCAGCATAACGATCACAAATTTATCAAGAGGGTGAAAGTATCCTTTGCATATAAAATTCCAAGTGGTTTCCATAGCAGCTGCACGCCTCCATTTCTTCCGTCATGAAGGTCCATTTTCATGTAGAATACCATAAATACCTAGGCGGTTGTGAAAACATAGTGACCAGCTGCTCGAAAGGGCTTGAAGAGCTGGAAAAAAATTTGTTAAAATGGGAGCGTACGTTCTTATTCAGGGGGATCAGGCTGTGAAAATATATACCGTAAACAAACCACATCAATCTAGCTATCCGAATCCAATACGTCTTGATGTTGGACAGAAGGTCAAGCTGGGGAAGCTGGACGATGGGCCGGAAAATTGGCGCAACTGGAGATATTGCTACACGCTGGATTTACAATCCGAGGGCTGGGTTCCGGAGCAAATCATCGAAAAAGAAGGCCAGCAAGGTGTTATCACAGAGGCATATTCCGCTCATGAGTTAACAGTGGTTGGTGGAGAGCGGGTTTCGCTCGAACGCGAACTGAATGGCTGGGGCTGGTGCAAACTGGAGCATACAGATGAAGCAGGCTGGATACCGATGGAATGTTTAACTGAGGGGTAAGCTTGGCAGGGAACGAGCAAAACAGTTGTAGATCTTGGCTTACTTCGTTTCGATTATAGTTCAAGTAAATAGAGAGGCGCTCTACAAATGTAGGGTGTCTTTTTTAGTGGAGTAGGGGGATGAAATTCGAGCACTCAGAGGAAATCGAGCGAAAGTTACTTTGATCGAGGTTTTAGAAAAAGTTTAACTTTACCCCACTATTTATTTTAATAGTTCTCTTTATTTTATACCTAGGGGAAAAAAATCCCCAAAACATGAACCTGAAGGAGAATTGTTATGAAAAAAAATCTTAAAAAAACATCCGTACGTTTGGCAGCTTTAGGATTGGCTACTGCGATGTCCCTATCTGGAGCTTTACTAGTTAGTGCAAATGAAAATCCAACTCAAAAGAATGCAGCTCAAAACCAAGATTCTGCGAAATTGTATGCAGGAACTTACCAAAAAGTCTCAGCTTCTGAAGCTCTTGCGGACAAGGATGTGAAAGCAGCAATCGATCAAATCTATGCTCAGTTTCCAGAAACAAAATCCTATGAGATCAATGCTTATAAAGATGTGGTTTCAAAAGACGAGTACGATAAGTATGTGATTAACCTTGAAAAAGATTCAAATAACTTTTTTCATTTTGCAGTAGATTCGAAAACGGGGAAACTCAGCTATACCATACAATCATTGGATGCTTCTAAAGTTCTTTCGTACCCAAATGTACAAAATGGGGTAGATAAAATCTATGCCTCACAGCCTGAAACAAAATCCTATGAGATTTCAAGTGCCAATGTTGTAGATAACTTTGTAGGCAAATTTAGCAAATATAACCTTACGTTTACTGACAAAGATTCCAAACGCTCTATCACTATTGGAATAGATGCGGGAACGGGAGAGATTATGCCTACCAAATTTACTCCTGCCGAATAAGCATGCTTGAGTAGGTTTTGGCTACGGCTAACAAACATAGCGGCTTTCCAACCCAATAGTCACTAGGCTTCCTTCCGTGCATCACCCGTTTATTCAATTTCTCCCCCTCAAATTCCCACGATATGAAGTACAGTTTATCATCAGAGAAGGTCATAAATGGTTAATAACGAACGGAGGAAAAGGAAGGCTGCGTTGAATTGCCGCTGAAAATAAAGTTATGAATGAAAAAACGAGAGCGTCCTATCAATTATGCAGGACGCTCTTGCTTGTTATAGATGAACTATAGACTTCTCCCTAACAAAACCCCGACTTGTTTGGCCATAGCTTGCGGCGGATACGGCATCCATTTATATCAGGCCTTGGAATTCATTACGTTGTTTTTGGAGGATTTCTACTCCTTATAGTATGTTGTGTTTCCATTTTTCTAAGAAAATCCTTCTAAAAAGTTTAATAGATCAGCGGCTGTTTAAGACTATTTACTCATGTCTGAGGCAGTCGTTGTTTTGATAAACAGGAAAACCCCCAGCAACGAAAACTGCGTTAAGCACCTATGGGATTCGTTTATGGGATTAGAAAGAAAAAATCCCCGATATTCGAGGATTAAAGCCTGCCAATATTTTTACTTACTTCAAAACCAGATAGACTTTTCTTTTGTCCAGCTTGATTCGCTTCATAATTTGACGGAATCCCAATATCAGGTCCAAATTCATCACTGGCTTCAGTGGGACTAGACTGTTCTAATGCCTCGATGTAATCAGCACCTGCTTGAAAGATTTCATTAGTGTCACTATGTTTGTTAATTTCCTTTGCGTTATCCATCGAATTCTCCTTTCAGTATCTAATTTTTCTAAATAAGTAAAAATAAAACTGTAATTACAGGGGGAAGCTAAGGATAAAAAACCCTCTAAGGAAGTGGATGTTGGACTTAGAGGGGGTGAGGAAACTAAATTTTTTGAAGAAATTTTGCCTATGACTTCTCGGTATTCGTTACATCGTTAACTCCCAGATATCTATGGAAGAACAACTCTGCAACACCTAGGAGGACTACGGTGATTAAAAGTTCTCCAATGCTCAAGTCCCAGTTCAGCATGCTTGCAACAGCCCATAAGTAAACGGCTGCAATCAAGGCATCAGCTATTGTAGCAGTTACATTGTTCGTTGCACGTAGAATTAACTGGTCACCAATCAGATAGGCAATGATGGTTAAACCAAGTGCAGCTATCGTCGCTGACAAAAAGGTTGCATTAGTAAATCCGAGTAGACAACCTACAACTATAGCGCCGTTAACTACCAGCTTGATCAAGAATCGAGTCAATGGCCTCACCTCACTTTCTTGTATTACTTTGGACGAAAATGAAATGTTTATGCGCTAGACCAGGGGTTGGAAAAACGTTATTTTCGTACATGAATGCAAACTTAATATACATTACAAATTAAAATGTTGACAAAGTTAAAATCCGGTGTTAAATTGTTTGAAAATACAGAATCATATGGAGGGATCAAAATGCAACAAAACCAAAGGCAGCCTTGGATCAATGCGGGTACACTGACATCCATCCAAGAGAAGGGCCACAAGTTGATCCACGGCGGGATCGTCGTGTTTTATCATGAGGAGAAGGTTTATGCGGTCGACAATCGCTGTCCGCACATGGGATTTCCCTTGCATATGGGGAGTTTGTGCGATGGGATACTCACCTGCCATTGGCATCATGCCCGCTTTGATGTTTGTAGTGGTGGAACGTTGGATCTGTGGGCGGACGATGTTCCATCCTATGAAGTGAAACTTGAAGATGGAGTAGTATGGGTGAATCCACAACCAAAACAGACGAACAGCGTTGAGAAATACAAACTCCGGCTGCGAGAAGGCCTGGAACAAAATTTGGGTCTCGTGATTGCCAAAGCCGTTGTTGGATTGGTGGAAGCCGGCGTTCCAGCAACGGAAATCATGCAGGTCGGCATAAATTTCGGTACTGTGCATGGGAGAAGCTGGAGTTCGGGACTCACCATTCTTACCGCGATGGCCAATGTACTGCCAAAGCTAGATAAAGCAGGAACGATTCTCGCTCTTTATCAAGGGTTGCTTCATGTAGCGCGCAACAGCTCCGGTGCCGCGACTCGGCATCTGCTTAAGCCACTACCGGAGGCTAACGTACCGTTTGAGCGGTTGACACAATGGTACCGCAGCTGTATCGAGGTACGCGACACGCAAGGGGCAGAAAGAGTTTTGCTCACGGCGATCCACCAAGGGGCTACACTGGAGATGCTTTCGGAGATGATGTTGATGGCAGTGACTGACCACTTTTATTTAGACGGCGGCCATACGTTCGATTTCCATAATAAAGCTTTTGAAGCGATTGGCCTTATCGGCGAAGAGCACACTGAGCAGACACTGACCTCACTGGTTCGGCTCCTCGCCAATCCGACAAGGAGCGAGGAACTTCACCAATGGCAGTCGCCAGTGAATCTAGTCGCTCCGCTAAAGGAAGCTTTCGCTCTACTGGATAACCTTGCTCTGGCCAAGCCCTATAGAGAGATATTAGTAGCGGAGGAGAAGAAAGTTGTGGAACAGCTGTTAAGTGACAAACCACTTGAAACGGTGAGCCTTGTGACAGAGCTATTGATATCCGGTGCACATCCGGCGCAGCTGGCCCAATTGGTTGCTTTGGCCGCTGCTGAACGAATCGTGCTCTTCCATACTCAGAATGATTTCGGGGATTGGATCTCCGTTTTGCATACCTTTACCTATACCCATGCCGTGCATGAGCGATTACGCCGATCTACCCATCCGCTGCTCATACGGGCCATCTACCACGGGATAATCAGAATTTATTTGGATCGCTTTTTGAATATCCCTGCGGCTCCCCGCCCGGTTGGCTCGGCTGTCCCAGCGGTCGACACTACCTGTCCGGAGCAGCTGCTGCAAATTTTGGATCTACGCCAGCAGGTGAACGAATCGGCACGCTGGACAGCGGGATACCTGCACGCTGGCGGCGCCCCTGACGCCTTGATTAATACGTTGGGCCATGCGCTATTACGAGAGGACGCCGAATTCCATTCGTTTCAAATGTATGAAGCAGCGGTCTCCGAATTTGAGCGCTGGACAATGCGTAGCGATGATTTTGCCGCCCGCGCTGGTGAAACGATGCTTCTGGCGGCAACCCGCTATTTGGCGGCGCATGCGCCGACCCCTCGTGAACTTCCACATATCGCCCGAATTGCCACTCGGCTGTACCGGGGCGAACGGCTATTCGAGGAGGCGTAATCTAAAATAGTTTATTACTACCGAGAAAAAAGAGCATGAATCTGAATAGTAGAGGAACTCCTGTATCGAAAAAGGAGTTCCTTTTTCGTTTGAACGTCTGCATGGGTTATTTGAATGGAGATGATTTGACTCCGCGGAATTTCAAATAGGCTGAAAATAAATATGTCAAGCAGGATACTGCCAACCACTGTGAGCCAGAAGCCATCCACAGATACAAGGTGAAGGGCAAGGTCCAAACAAAGGCAATCAAAATCAGTGGCACAGAAATAAAAGAGGTCACTAGCGCAAAGAAAGCTGGAAGGACAACTAAGAGTATAAGCAAGAAATCAAGTCCTTTAAAAGAATTGCCATAAATATAGTCATAGGAGACAAGCAGGGCAAGTACTGATCCTGTGAATCCGACAAGGAAACCTCCAAAGGACAACCAGTTGGTAAACATCTGTTTTCGCCTCCTGATTTTCTTACATCGTAACATTTGTTGGATAAAATAGGGAATGAATTCCAGAAACACTTACACACCAAAATGAAGTATAAACTACATTTTTCTATATGTATTGAAGTGTTTTATTTCAAAAGATATACTATTCTCAAAATTACTCACAAATTGGTGACAAAGGAGCTTCAGTATGGAGCAGCATGTGAAGGAACGAATTCGGAAGCAGTATGGGAATCTGACCGCCAGCCAAAAAATCATATCCAAGATCGCGATCGAAAAACCAAGCTTACTGGCTATTCATACAGCAAAGAAGATTGCTGAGCTGACGAATACGAGTGAGGCCACCGTTATCCGTTTTTGTTACGCATTAGGGTATTCCGGATATACCGAGCTCCAGGACGAGATCAAGAAATCACTCCTGGTCGGGGAGCAAAAAAAGGGGCCATTCCAAAAGTACCGAGATACCGAAGATACGCTCAGCCGCGACAATTATGCACACCAGGTCATCGAAACAGATATTGCTTATTTGCAGCAAAGTTTGCAGCAACTCGATTACGGTCTGCTTCAGCAAGCTATCGACCATATTATTCGCGCAAATCGCATTGTGGTGGTCGGTTTCCGCTGGTGCCATATTCCAGCCAAATGGTTGTTCTCCTCGTTAAATGCGATCAAGGGAAACACGCATTTGTATACCGGAGCAGTGGATAATGCCGACTATTTCCTCACAGAAAGAGAGCAGGAATGGCTTGTCATCGCAATTTCCTTTCCTCGCCACCCGAGCGAAACAGTGGCAATGGTCCATTCTGCAAAAGAACTGGGAGCCAAAATCTTGGCGATCACAGAAGGAGAACTGTCTCCCATCAGTCAGGTAGCCGACCTGCTTTTGAAAATTACGACACCGCAGCCTGTTGCGACAAGTGGCATGCCAACGCTCTTTTCTATTCTCAATGTCTTGATCCAGGGGGTGATGGTTCACGATTCGGAAAATGTGCAAAAACGATTACAGCACTACGATGAAATCAGCTCAAAGCTGTATTCATTCGCTGGCAATGAAGAAGAGGATTATTCGATTTTTTGAATGAGTCAAATGGGGATACTCAGACCCAAAACCATAGATAACAGGAGGAGCACGCCAAAATGACACGACCGATTCTTTTTGCAGCAACAGGTGACAGCTTTATTACACGCAATCTTCCTTACAAGGACCAGACATTTCGAGAGGTGTCTCGCTTACTCCATCGAGCAGATGTACGTATCGCCAATTTGGAAACAACGGTCCATGACAATGAAGGCTACCCAAGCGCTCAAAGTGGGGGAACATGGGCAATGTCACCGCCTTCCGTATTACACGTCATGAAGGATTACGGCTTTAACCTGATCGGCTGGGCTAACAACCACACACTCGATTATTTGTATGGCGGGTTGGAAGCTACCGAACGAAATCTGAATGAATTCGGCTTTGTTCACGCTGGAGCGGGTAAAAATTTGGCAGAGGCTGGTGCCCCTCGGTATTTGGAATGTGAATCTGCCAGAGTGGCTCTCATCGCTGCTACCTCTACCTTTCATCCGTGGTGGGCAGCAGGAGACCAACGACCGGATAGTATCGGGAGACCGGGCATCAATCCGATGCGCTATATCATGACGCACCATGTACATGAAGATAAGCTGAAACAGCTGCAAGCGATTTCTGAATCCACGGACATTAATGCCTTCAACAAACTATTAATCGAAGAAGGCTTTATGAATGATCCTGGCAAAGACATCTTTCTTTTTGGGAACTCTCGCTTTGTGGTAAGCGATGAAGAAGGAACGAGTACACAGCCTCATCCGCGTGACCTGCAACGCATCGTAAAAACGATCCATGAAGCAAAGCAGCGCGCTGACTACGTCATCATCAGCATACATGCGCATGAGATGAAGGGAGACGCAAAGGAAGTGCCAGCCGACTTCCTGCCGACCTTTGCAAAAGCTTGTATTGATGCTGGCGCACACGCCGTAGTGGGACACGGACCGCATCTGTTGCGCGGCATTGAGATCTACAAGAACAGGCCCATTTTTTACAGTCTCGGCGATTTCATTTTCCAAACCGAGGCGGTTACGAGTCAGCCAGCTGATTTTTATGAGCACTATGGCCTCGACCATACGCACACGGTTGCCGACGCCTTGAATGCAATGAGCGCCAACTATACGCGAGGATTATGCGTACATCGAGAAGTGTGGGAATCAGTTATTCCTCTGTGGAAAATGCAGGACGGGGAGCTGGTTGAGATCGAGCTGCACCCGATCGAGCTTGGATTCGAGCTCCCTGTGCATCGGATGGGCTGGCCCAAAATAAGCGCGGATAAGCGCATTTTAGAAGACCTTCAAAGCTTGAGTGCGCCATACGGTACTGAAATCAAGATTGAAGGGGGAATCGGGCGGGTGGTCCTTAGGTAAGCTGCGCGCAGACAAAAAGGGGCTAGCGAAAACGGAAGTAGTCCAAAGAAGGGAGGTGATTGTCACAGATGCTGCAGCATGAAACGTTAGCTAGCTGGATGACAGACATAGACGACAAAAGAAAAGCATGGCAAGTACCAGGCTGTGCGATGGCTGCCATCCAAGGCACGGACGTCATTTTTTGTGAGGGCTTTGGTCACCTTCAAAAAGAAGCAGTTAAGCGGGTCTCGCCACAGACGCTTTTTCCGATCGCGTCTGCTACCAAGCCTTTTACAGCACTTGGTCTGGCTATGCTGGCCGAGGATGGGTTGTTGGACTTTGACACGCCGATCCAGGCGTATTGGCCAGAGTTTCGACTCTATGATGCTGTCGCCACGAATCGCACTACTGTACGAGATTTACTTTGTCATCGCACGGGCTTGCCGCGTCATGATCTCATTTGGTACCATACGCCATTTTCGCGGGCTGAACTGATGGAGAGACTACGTTATTTGGAGCCTGTCAAAGATTTTCGAGCAGCGTATCACTATCAAAATCTGATGTTTACCGCCGCAGGTTGTGTAATTGAGCAGGTGAGTGGCAGAACATGGGAGCAGTTCACCAAAGACCGAATTTTAAAGCCACTTGGGATGGAGAGTACGTATTTTACACTGGCAGATGCGAAAAAGGCAGGCGCATTAGCTTGGCCCTACATGAGCCAAGAAAAGCAAGTGGTGGAAGTACCGTATTTGAACAACGAAGCTATCGGTCCAGCAGGCTCGATGATCTCAACGATTGAGGATATGACCAAATGGCTCTTATACCAGCTAAATCCGCAAGCCATCACACATGCACATCTCCTATCAGAACGGCGACATGATGAGCTTCGCACGCCACAGCTATTCAGTGGCTCACAGCCAGCATGGTACCCGGAAATCCCCATTACGAATGCTGCTCTCGGTTGGTTCGTCCAGATTTATCGCGGGGAGAGGGTTATCTATCATGCGGGCAATCTGCAAGGCTTTTCTTCGCTTGTCAGTATTTTGCCCGAACGACAATGTGCGATCGTCGTGCTTAGTCAAGTAGACAATTCACGTTTGCCAGCCGTGCTTACCTATGAAGCCGTTGATAGACTGCTCGGGATTGAACAAATCGATTGGCATGCACGCATGACAGAGGAAGCGGAGAAGGAAGAACGTGCAAAGCTTGTAAAGAGCAGTCGGGCAGAATGCAAACAAGGGTCCGTATTGCGATCATCGTGTATTGGGACCTATCGTCATCCTGGCTACGGGGAGGTTTCGATCTCCGCTGCTGATGACAATTATTATATGAGCTTTCATGATCTGCGCTTTTTACTTTCGCCGATCGAAGCGAACCGATTTCTGGCTTCTTATGAAGAAACCTATCAACTTGAGATTCCTATTACCTTTCACACTGATCACACAGGAACAGCTGTCAGCTTGTCTGCGAAAATGGAGCCGACCATCGGTGCGAAAGAAATCATATTTACCCGTGTCTGATTGATACCTTGTTAACGAATGGAGTGATACGCATGATGGCCAGAATTACGATGTTAATGCTTTTTGTGCTTTACATGATTAACTACGCAGACAAAACAATTGCAGGCTATTCAGCTGTTCCGATCATGGAGGAATTTTCTCTGACACAAAAGGAATGGGGCCTGGTTGGAAGCAGCTTCTTCTGGTTCTTCTCGATCGCAGGGATTTTGGGAGCGGCCTTATCTGATCGAATCGGTACGAAAAAGATGCTGGCGATCATGGCGATTTCCTGGACGGTCATCCAGTTTGGCGCATACGTGATTGCGGGCTTGCCGATGCTGGTGCTGGCGCGTGTGCTCTTAGGTATTGGTGAAGGTCCATTCTGGGCGACTGTCGTCAGTCACTTAAACAAATGGTTTCCCGAAGAAAAGCGTGGTCTTGTCTACTCCACGGTCAACTTTGGCGCATTCGTTGGGGCCGTTGCTTCAGCACCATTGCTCGTTTCGTTAATAGATTCTAACGGTTGGCGCTATGCCTGGGCATTCATGGGTGCACTCAGCTTGATCTGGTTGATTATTTGGCTCGTGATTGGCAAGGAGAGACCGCAAATCAGTATCACACCTACCAAAACAGAAGCACCGTCTCTTCCAAAAGCGAAATGGTCCGACATATCTGGAGTCCTGCTGTCATCTACTTTTATCCTTTGCTTTCTCATCTATTTCGCTCAAATTTGGGGTACGACGTTTGCTGCGGTATGGGAGCCCGTTTATCTGGTCAAGGTAATCGAATTTACGAATCAACAAATGGCTTACGCAATCGCAGGAACAGGCTTACTCGCAGGCTTGATGACCATTTTCATTTCATGGATGGGTGATCGATTGTATAAAAAGCATCGCAGTTATCGCAAGTCTTATGTGTTTATCGGCGGAAGCTCTATTATTTTGGGTGGGCTGTGCTTCTTCGCGGTGCCGTTCCTGCAATCAACCGCTCTCATACTTATTGCACTTTGCCTTGGTAAAGGATTTGCCTTTTCGGTCGGTACAGCCGCATCGGTTATTGTCAGCAGCCTTTTGCCGGAGAGAACGGGTTTGCTTGTAGGAGTTTTGTCCAGTCTGGTGACCTTGGCAGGAATCATTTCTCCGCTTGTTACAGGCTCGATTGTTCAAGCAGCAGGTGATGTAGGAACGGGCTTTGGCAATGCCATGATCGTAAACGCAATCATATTCGCTGGATGCGGTGCATTATTCCTGATGTTTGCGAAGCGAAATGAGCAAAAAAATAATTTGTCTCCAACCATTCCGAATGCTTCCTAGCAAAAAATGACAAATTCCTTCTTTTTGGAAAGAAATGCTTTATCCTGATTATTTCAAATGTTACAATTTTCAAAAGGGGGTAGATGTGTGATGTATCATTTAAATGAAAATCTGAAGCAAAGCGCTCAAAACTTCCCAGACCATCCCGCTTACATATTTTTGGGGGAGGCCACAACGTATGCCGAATTAGACCAGCAGGTTGATTATTTGGCTGCAGGACTTGCCAAACGCGGAATCGGAAAAGGTGACTCTGTCGCTTTGCTGATGGATAACCGCCCACACTTTGTAAGTGCTTACTATGCAATATTACGGGTGGGTGCGGCAGTGGTACCGATGAATCCCATCTACACACCTAGAGAAATCTGCTTTATTTTGGCAAATAGCAAGACAAAAGCGATTATCGCTTTGGCTGCCCTGGAACCAGTCGTGGCTTCAGTCAAGGAAGATCTGAAAGACTTGGAGCTGTTCATCTACACGGAGCCAGTAGGCGACGAGCTGAGCATTGACCAGATCATTCAAGAAAAGGAGACGGACTTCACATCGCCAGAGATGAGTGAGGACGATCTCGCCGTCATCCTATATACCTCAGGTACGACTGGCCAGCCAAAAGGAGCAATGCTCTCCCACCGCAATATGGCTTCGAATGCAGAAGCAATGGGCATCCTTTTTGAGCTGACGCCACAGGACCGAATGGTCTCTGTCTTACCGATGTTCCACGTGTTTTGTATGACGGTCTGCCTGAATGGCCCTGTGCGGTACGGTGCAACCATGTTGATTATACCGAGATTCCACCCTGTAGAGGTAATCAACACCATTCGTGAACAAAAAGCGACTTGCTTTGCCGGAGTGCCTACCATGTACAACTACATGCTTCAGGTCCCAACGGCAACAAAAGAAGACCTTGCTTCTATCCGACTGTGCTGCTCTGGTGGTGCTGCGATGCCAGTAGAGCTGCTCCATAAATTCGAAGCCAAGTATGAGAAGATCATTCTGGAAGGGTATGGTCTGTCTGAAGCTGCGCCTGCCACTGCGTTTAATCCGTTACGAGGAACACGTAAGCCAGGTTCGATCGGGGTTGATATACCTGGCGTCACAAACAAGATTTTTGATCCCGAGGGGAACGAACTGCCTTGTGGAGAAGTAGGCGAGCTCGTCGTCAAGGGACCAAATGTCATGATCGGATACCTCGGATTGCCAGAAGAGACGAATGCCGCTCTCAAGGACGGCTGGCTCTATACCGGAGATTTGGCTCGAATGGATGAAGAGGGCTATATATATATCGTCGACCGGAAAAAAGATATGATTTTGGTAGATGGCTACAATGTCTATCCGCGCGAGGTAGAAGAAGTACTCTACCAGCATCCGGCGATTATCGAAGCGGCTGTCATCGGCATCCCGGACGAAGTGCATGGTGAGGCGGTCAAAGCGTTCGTGGCACTGAGGGAAGTTGCTGTTTCCCATGAAGAAATCGTATCGTTTTGCCAGGACAAACTGGCCAAATACAAAGTACCTCGGCAAGTAGAAATTGTAACCGAGCTGCCGAAAAACAGTACCGGAAAAATTTTGCGCCGTTCACTGCGAAAGGAATAGCGAATGAAAAAAACCAGTTTAAAACAGCGTATTGTTTTAAACTGGTCTTCTATGTGTAGAATCGCCTAGGCCTCACTCTTGACGCAAATGGCAAGCTAGCTGCACCTTCAACAAATCTGCTGGCTGGTGCAGATCAATGGAAAGCAGCTCTTCAATACGTTTTAAACGCTGGTACAAGGTATTGACGTGGATGTGCAATTCGCGAGCTGCTTGCTGGGGGGACTGACTGCATCTCATATACGTAAGCAGTGTGTGCTCAAGCTCCTGATACTTTTCCTGTCCTTCCCAAAGCGGCTCAAAAACATCGCGGATGAATGCGTCAATATCTTCCTGAGATTGATTAAGGATCAAGCGATTTATCCCCAGATCGCTATAACGTACAACACCTGACCTACCTCGATTCGCCAAATAATGTGCAGCTTTTTTGGCTTCCTCAAAGCTCTTTCCAATCTGCTCCAAGTCAGAAACTACACTTCCTGCCCCTATGGAGAGGGATACTTCTTTTTCTAGCTCCCATTCTTGAACGGCATCAGAGAGACGTTCGATGACTTCTTTTACCTCTAGCGAACTAGATGGCGTCAATAGAATTGTAGCGTGGTTATGAAATCCGTAGCTTAAAACCTGGCTGCTCGCAAAGTCCCATTTCCAACGAGTAACGAGCCTGTGAATGTTGGCTTCGAGCAGAGACAGATCATGCGAACGGCTTAAATACGCATAAATAACCCAATAGTCTCCATGTGGCGAAAGTCCAAATCCTCGGGCGCGTTCGAATAGCTCGCTACCTTTGCTTACGATCAGCTCTTGAAAAATGTCATGTGCACGCTTGTACAAAACGGAGCTGAGCGATTGTTTTTTCACCAAATCTAGGGTAAGAACTGCACTTCCTTGTTCGATTGTCACGCGTTCCAGCTCAGATAGGTGACGCTCCTTGATCAAAATAATGAGACAGCCGAGAAAAACACTGCCGTTTGTTAGCGGATATACGTAGCATGACTGCTGGCGATTTTTCTGAACAGAACATAACTGCACGAGGATCGGGTGTCTTTTGCCCGCGAGCAAGGCAGACAGCTCATCCCAGCTAAACAGGATCGGACTGTCCGCTGGGTAACATCGTTGCTCCAGCCAATCGGCAAAAAAGATTTGCTTGGCAGTCATTCTGCCGAGTGCTTTCACAATCGTTTCTGTGCCTTTATTTTGTAGAGACAGCTGTTTAATGGACTCGTGAATTTTGTTGCGTTTGACCAAATCATCATGCTTTACTCGCAGCTGCTCACTAATTGCTGCCATGTTTTGATAGGCCTCTCGTGATTCCGCATAAAGTCGCGCATTTTGCAAGGCGATGGAGGTTTGATCAGCAAAGCCCTGGAGGAGGGCCAGATCGTAGTTGGAAAACACATTTTCCTGATGAAATTGATGCAGAACAAGTACGCCGATCCGTTTTTGTTCCAGAGAGATAGGAACGCATAAGAGCCCAGTCAAGCTGTGAAGTGCTTTTGCGTCATTCAGCGAGTCAAAGTTGTCTTGAGACAGATCGATCATAGCCTGGGAGGTTTCGGGATGGGTGCGATACATTCTTGGCTGCCCATCCTGAAAAACCTTGCCTGCAATCGATTCGCCAATGCGTAATTTAAAATTACGGTAAACGGTGTCATGAAAGCCTACAGTTGCCTTCGGTACGAGCCGATCAATGTCGGCATCATATAAGTGCAGCAGCCCCGCATCTGCGGCGGGAATTACCGCCAGCGCATTGCTGATAATATCGCGAATGATGCTTTCCACATCCAATGTCGCAGAAATCGAATGAATGCCTTGCAAGAGCTTGGTCCATTCCTGACTTTTGGTCTCTATCATTTCTTCTGCTACGAATAATTGAAAGGCAAGCCAAAGAATTTCCCATTGCTCAGAGGAAAGAGAAATGGGGAAGGAATCGGATTTTTCCCGCACGACTACTGCTTGTCCTTCCTCGGAAAAAAAGAAGCGGAGGTAGCAGAGGTCTGCTTGTTCTTCATAAAGAAAACGATCTACACCTGCAAGAAAAGACACTTCGTCAGGCTTGTGTGTAAGGATGCTGTCAGCTTCCTGCTTTGGTACGGATGAATAAGATAGCTGGAGATGGCGATCACGCGAGCCTTGTACCCATATGGAGAATGGAGTGCCTGCAAAGTATTGGTGCAGCTTGGATAACAAGTAATCAAAGGCATTCAACTTATTCCCCTCCTTATAGAGAGATACACATAAATAAAAGTGATTCTATGTGTGTACCCACATTGTATGTAGTATTTTGAATTTATACAATACTCTTATAAGACCAAAGAGTAGGTGGGGGATTAGATGACAGCGACATACCAGAACTTTATTAATGGAGAATGGGTAGCGAGCCATACAGGTCAAGTATTTGCGAGTACCAACCCTGCACAAACAGCTGAGGTTCTCGGATACTTTCAAAAATCAGATGGGGCAGATGCCCGTGTAGCGATCGAAGCTGCTGCGAGTGCTTTTGACAAGTGGTCTAAAACACCGGCACCTTTGCGCGGCGAGTTTCTGTTCTCTTTAATACAACTCTTAGAAAAGCACAAAGAAGAATTGGCAGAAACGATCACCCGTGAGGTAGGAAAAACATTGCGGGAAGCTCGCGGTGAAGTGAATAAAACGATTACATCGATGAAGCAGCTGACAGGCGAGGCTACTCGTTTGACTGGACAAACCGTTCCTTCCTTTGATGAGCGAGTCATTGGCTATACGGTACGTGAACCAATTGGCGTTTTTGCGATCATTGCACCATGGAACTTTCCTTTGGGAATCGGGTTGTGGAAGATCGTTCCGGCGATCATTGCGGGCAACACGGTCGTTTTTAAACCAGCGAGCAACACTTCGCTTATCAGTGTAAAGCTGGTTGAGCTGCTGATCGAAGCGGGGGTTCCAGCAGGAGTTGTCAATCTGGTGACGGGACCAGGCTCTGTCATCGGCGATGAGCTAGCCAATAATCCGTTGATCAAAGGAATTTCCTTTACAGGCTCGTCCGATGTCGGCTTGTCATTGGGACAAGCTGTAGGTGCGCGAGGCGGCAAAATTCAGGCAGAAATGGGCGGAAAAAACCCGGCGATCATTTTGGCGGACGCAGACATCGATTTGGCTATCGATTGTATCGTCACCAGCGGCTTTTTTGACAATGGACAGCGTTGCACAGGAACGAGCCGTGTGCTGGTAGTTCCAGAGGTAGCCGAACAGGTGAAAGCCAAATTAATCGAGCGGGCAAAGAGCATGAAGATCGGTGATGGCTTTGATCCTGAGAGCAATAACGGACCAGTCGTTGACGAGCATCAGCTAAACCTGTATCTCCATTACGTGCAAAAAGGGATCGAAGAAGGAGGCGTGCTCGAATGCGGCGGTAAGCGTCTGGTCGACGGAGACCTGGCGAATGGCTATTTCGTTGCGCCAACGGTCTTTACCGGAGTGACCCAAGAGATGACAATCGCTAAAGAAGAAATTTTTGCTCCTGTTATCGCGGTCATCGATGTGGAATCGTTCGAGCATGCCATGGAGATCGCAAACCAAGTGGAGTTTGGCTTGTCATCCACGATCTTCACCAACGACTTACAAAAGGCCTTCCAATTTGTAAAGGGTATCCAATCGGGTGTGACACACGTTAATATGCCTTCTACGCATTTTGAATCGCAATTCCCGTTTGGCGGCAAAAAAATATCTGGTCTGGGTCCGAGAGAGCAAGGGGAGTCGGCACTCGATTTCTATATCGAGACCAAAACGGTCTATATTCGCGCATAAGCCTGAGAGAGTAGGGGGAGCAAGTATGGAAGCGATTGGAGTCATTGGTATCGGAGCAATGGGCAAGGGAATGATCGGCAGTTTGTTGAAAAAGGGCTATCATGTTTACGCATATGATCCAAGTCCAGCCGCGCAGCAGTGGGCGAGTGAGCAAGGGGCTCATGTGGTAGCTTCACCGCAGGCAGTAGGATGCGTCACCCGAGTCGTATTTACTTCTTTACCGGGTCCAGCGGTTGCCCAGCAGGTGATGCTTGGGGAGGACGGACTCTACCAGACACTGCCCGAGGGCAGCTACGTTTTCGATACGAGCACGATTGATCCAGCAACAGCCAAGCGTTTGAACCAATTGGCGCTGGAAAAACAAATCTACTATTTTGATTGTCCAGTGAGCGGAGGACCAGCAGGCTCTGCGGCAGGGACGTTAACGATCATGGTTGGCGGAGATGAGTCCAAGCTTGAGGCGATTATTCCGTATCTGCAATTGATCGGGAAAGAGATTTTTTATTTGGGTGAATCTGGATCAGGTCAGGTCGCCAAGCTTTGCCATAATTCCGTCGTGGCGGTAATTACGACTGCATTGGGAGAAGCTCTGACGGTAGGAGCAAAAGCAGGAGTCGATCCACATAAACTCGCCGCTGTTATCGATAAAGGCTCGGCTCACAATCGTGTCCTGTCAGTATTTGGTCCCAATATTTTGTATGGCACCTATGAAAAGTCAATCTTTTCACTAGATCACATGCACAAAGATCTACAGCTCTACGCAGCAACTGCTCGTGAGCAGCAAGTGCCGGTTTTGGTTGGCTCGACCGTTGCCCAAATGTATGAAGCGGCAAAAGCACAAGGCAAGGGAAGCTGGGATTCCTCGGCAGTTTGCACAGTTACAGAAGAGCTGGCGAATGCGACGGTTGCCAGATAAGATCATACGAGGAAAGTCGACGGTTCTTGTTTTAGGGCCGTCGACTTTTCATTTTCTTTGATGTTGGTGAATGATGGTATGGTCTAATTAGAAAACTTATGATTTTTCTACCTGCTCTATTTTTAATCCGAAGATTTGGGGTGGGTCAATTTTGTTCATTTGTAAATAAGTAGAGATTTGTCCACGATGATGGATTTCATGTTCCGGAATTGCCATAAGGATTCTCCACACGCTAACTTCATGTCCATGCAGGGTTAAAACTTTTTTTGACAACGCATCGTTGCCAATTTTTAATAGACCCTCCGTTAGTTTAATTTGACAGGCCTCTAAATAATCAGAAATATCATCAATCGTAGCACCCTTGCTACGATCATGTCCTGTGTATGTCCACGAACCATGTTCAAATATACCAAGAAACATCAATCGAGCCGATGCAATATGTCGCAATAAATCACCTGTAGAAAATTTATCCTCAGCGGGCTTCCAATCTAAGAGTTCATTAGGTATTGACCTAACATAATTCATCGTTCGTTTATGAATCCCATCTAAATAATTGACATATTCCCTCATATCATGAATCATGTTACCGCCCTCCGTTTCTTTTTTTACTGTTAATATTCTTAATTATTTGTAAATAACCCTTTTGCCTGTAGAAAATGTAATGGAAAAAAGGTTGTTGACAGGACACTAAATGGTGTCGTATTATCAAATCGACACTAAATGGTGTCCAATTGAAAGCAAGCCATTTGAAAGGCTGAAAACCTAAATATGTTTCGTTTTAAACCATTCATGAGGGGGAGAAAAATGAGCCAGACGATCAGTGCAGAAATGATTTCGCGAGCAGAAACCAAGCCCAGAGGAAGATTGATTGCTTATTGGACAGTCACATTCTTGCTAGCAGCCACGGTTATGTTAAGTGGTATCGGTCAACTAATGCAATATGGCGGAAATCTTGAGTTAGTGACGAATCTTGGTTACCCATTATACGTCTTGACCATTCTCGGGATGTGGAAAGTGCTAGGAGCTATCGCTCTTGTCATGCCAGGTTTTCCTCGACTCAAAGAATGGGTTCACGCTGGTATCTTCTTTTTAATGACAGGTGCAGCATTATCTCATGCGTTTGCTAACGATTACGGTGATTATGGGTTTCATATTATCCTTCCGCTTTTCTATGCTGCACTAAATATCGCCTCGTGGACATTGCGTCCGAAGAGCCGTAAACTTTAGGGAGGTGGTGAAATTAACGGCTGTCCCTTCGTAGCAGCAAATAGATTTCTCCTGAAGAACATCATATTTTTGGAGGGAGTGTCGTGAGCGAGAACAACCAGTTACGGGATGTGTTTGATGCGATTGCAGATCCAACTAGACGCCGACTCATTCGTCTGCTGGCAGGCGCAAAGGAGATACCGCTTCATGAATTAACAGCACAGTTTGAAATGGGGCGAACAGCGGTATCCAAGCATTTGACCATCCTTAAAGAAGCTGGACTGGTACTGGACCGAAAAGTCGGCAGAGAAACGCGATTTAGGCTAAACGCCACGCCACTCAGAGAAATTCAGGATTGGGTAGCTTTCTACAGTCAGTTTTGGAGTACAAATATGTTGCGCTTGAACCAACTATTAGAGGAGGAAGAAGAATGAGTTTAACATTATCCTTGGATTTTCAGTACAAGACATCGATTGAAAAGCTTTGGTCCGCTTTAACCGATTCTAGTAAGCTTGCCAAATGGGTGGTCAATAACCACACCGGTCAGCCGATGGAAAATGATTTTAAACCTGTCGTAGGACACCATTTTCAGTTTCGCACGCAGCCATCCGAATATTGGGATGGAATTGTTGACGGTGAAGTGCTCATCGTAGATGAACCGAACAAGTTGTCCTATACATGGGCCAGTGGAGGAGAGAAGCACACGGTCACCTGGACACTGCAGGATTTAGGGGAAGGAAAGGTTAATCTTCATCTCGAACAAACTGGAATCTCAAATGCCCAAGCATTAGGCGGAGCTAAGTATGGCTGGAGTAAATGGTGCGGTGAGCTTGAAAAAATGTTGGAACAATAATCGTATAGCATAGAAAACCTTCCATTTGATGCAACCGAGAATTACTGCTCAAATGGAAGGTTTTGTTATGGAAAAGCATTCAGATTTTTGGCATAAAGTGCATAAAGGTAATGAGTATGATATATTTTTTACAGAACCAAGAGGATAATTGTGGTAATTCAGTAAAAAACACTCAATCTATTAAATCGTCCAAGGAGAGTGGAACCAAATGTTTACGTATGATCGCTCTTTGCCATTAGATTTTGAAGAATCTTCATGCATTGAAAAAGAAGGTTATACGATTAGAGACGTGTCATATTTAAGTCCGTACGGTGGAAAAGTACCCGCTTATTTGGTCGTTCCCACTTCCGACGGACCTTTTCCGGCAGTTGTTTTTATGCATCCAGGGCAAGGCAATCGAGCATCGTTTCTGCCTGAAGCAGAGGCTTTAGCTTTAAAAGGTGTAGTTTCTCTATTGATCGCTGCCCCCGCTACGCGAAATCAACCACCAAAAGATTTAACCGAAGAAGAGATATTACATCTTGTTATAGAGACAGTAACGAGCATTCCACAATATAGGCAGACAGTCGTTGATATTCAGAGGGGGATTGACCTTCTTTATCGTTTTCAAAATATTGATGTAAATCGTCTTGCCTATATTGGTCATAGTTTTGGGGCTACTTGGGGTGGAGTCCTTGCTGGAATGGAAGAACGAATTAAATCATACGTTTTGATGGCTGGATTCGCCAGTGTGTCTGAGTGGCATAAATCAAGTGGACATCCATTTGCGGTCTTGATTCGTACAAAGCTAACAAAAGAGAAATTTAACGAATTTATTGCTGAATTGGAACCATTGGATGCGGTCCATTACATAAAAAAAGCTACACCTGCATCGCTGCTATTTCAATTTGTTCATGATGATGAATTTGTTCCGAGTAATCAAGCGGAGACACTCTATTCTGCTGCAAGTTCACCAAAGGAAATTTCTTGGTATGAAACGGACCATCTTTTTACGAATTGCGATGCTGCCTATCAAGACCGTACGCAGTGGATCATCAAGCAGTTAGGACTTACTCATCTATAAACATACAAAATGTAGATGATATAATATTTTGAAGCAGAAAATATGGTGGGTGAATTTAACTTCATCCTTTTTTTGTTGCACAAAATGGAATCTATCGCTTTACAGGGGGGATTTAAGAGGTGTTGTGGAAGAGCGAAACGCAGGTTAATCGAATCAAAAACAAACTCGAAGCTGCACTGCGCAAAGATGCAGCTTTATTGGTATTTGGAGCATCTTCACACAAGTACAAGGTGAATGAAATGCTTACAGCAAAAGAGCTTGCAGACTGGCAAGAAAAGCATAATGTCACACTTCCGGAGCCATATGCACAATTTTTAACGAAGGTCGGAAACGGTGGTGCCGGCCCTTATTACGGGATGTATTCAATTGAACAAGCAACTTCTTATACCGATGCAAATGCACTCACTGCAAAGTGTGTTTTGCACCCCAGAATGACAAAAGAGGAATGGAATCATTTGACCAAGTCCCTAATCAGTGATGAAGACATCTCTGACCAGGAATACGACGCCGCTCGTGATACCGTGATGGGGGGCATGCTGTGCATTGGTACTCAAGGCTGTGAATACGATATGTATCTCGTCCTCGAAGGAAAGCACAGGGGAAAAATCGTTTACACTTCAGATTTCTATCCAGATCGTCCCTTTTTCTTTGTCTATGAAGACAACTTTCTGGACTGGTATGAGCGTTGGCTAGACGAAATTATTTTGGATTATGATATCGGGTGGTTCGGAAGCAGAATGCCGGGCGATGAAAATACATTGATACAGGTTTATCAAAACGCCCCAGACGAAGAAATAAAATCAAAAGCGCTTGAGGGAATGTTCAAGTTTAAGAACATCTCGCAACCAACGATTGATTTTTTAAAAAGCGTTGCGGAGCAAAGTAAAAATGAGCGGACCACAGCCATTCAGCTAATCTGCAAAAACTCGTTTGACGAGGGAAGAGGCTTTATTCGCGAGCTGTTGCACTCTGAAAGAAAAGAGGATTTTTTAAAGGCTTTACAAGTTATGAACTGGTATGGCAAACCTTTTGATTTAACGGAATTTACAAAAGTGATATTGCAGAGTCTTGACAGGGTTCGTGACGTGGAAACGTTACGTCATGTGGGGTATGTCTTGGAATCGTCAGGCATGATTACACTCCAAAGCTTTGCACCATTTTTATGTCACACCGATTCGGATATACAAATTGCTGCAATCTATGCCACACGTAATTGCAATAACAAACCGGAAAATTGGGAAACCATTGAACAGATGTTAGTGAATAGCGACAAGGAGGTTATGAAAAACACGATCTTATTTTGGGGCGTTGTCCCTCATAAGGAATTATTGCCGTATTATAAGGCTGCATGGCCAGAATATAAAGGCAATATAAATTTCCGGGAAAAATTTATAGGTTGTTTGAAAGAATTACATTTGCCAGATGATTATTTTGAGAAAGAATAGGAGGGATCATGTTGCAGGAGCTCTTTAACGATATGATAAATCAGGACGTAAAACCGTTCCTATCCAATCAAGGCTTCACAAAGAAGAGTTTGAATTTTTATAAGATGTCAGATAGCCTCATCTACATCATTAACTTTCAAAAATCGTCTGGTAATACAACGGACAATGTAATGTTTTATGTCAACTGTGGTATTTATGCAGCAGAGCTGGCTCAGATAAAATCGAGAGAGATACTGACTGCCCCAAAAGAGTCGGAGTGTCACTTCAGAGCAAGAATAGGGGAAATTACTGAGACTGTTCCAGATCGATTTTCAATCAGTCCTGATACGAATAGGGAAGATTTGAAAAGAATACTGCTTGGTGGATTAGCGGAGGTTATTCATTTCTACGAAACGATGACAAGTGCCAGATCCATCGTTGACTATTACACATCAGGCCCATTTTTACATCTAGGCGAAGAGAGCTTTCATTTGCTGTTGCAATCCAATGATGTAACAGCGGCTAATCATTATTTGAAGGCTTTACATAAAAAGCACGGATCAGAAAAACGATGGATCATATTTGAAAATAAGTACAAGGCTATCTTTAATAAATACAGGGTAGAATTTGCTCCGTTATAAGTTATCATCGTGAGGGCTGCCAGCACAATCGGCAGCCTGTACGGTTGAGTAGGCGGACGTTTTGTGACCGCTCAATCAGGTTTAATCCTTCTCAGTCGGATGGAAGACAGACCAGCCTCATTCAATGCTGCAGGCAACTCACAGTTAGAGCCTAACCAAAAGTCACCATAGCGCTCCATGACCAGTACATTCCCGCAGAGGTAAAAAGTATGAGTAGGTCCTTCTTCCTTGGGGCTCGTATAATACCCATTTATCCACAACTCTTCAATCGGCTCAGCAAACAACATCTGTATATGATCTAATTTTCCTTCTATTGTATAAAGCTGTTTGCAGCCAAAAACGACCTCCTGTAAACAAAACGTTTTCAGAAAGTGATATAAAGAGTCATTTACAATGATATATGCTTCATCACTGTCATCCCAAAGCAAGTGCTCATTGCAGTAGACCGGAGAGTCGTCGTTCTCCATCTCAACTTGGCAATTCCAGTTTCCTTGATTTTCTTCAAGAAACGTAACCTTATCCTGCTCCTGGTTCAGTCGATCCACCGAATAAAGACAATCCTGCTTTTGAAATATCTCGGGAGAGTGCTCGAGGTGATTGTCCGACCCATCTTTCCACAGTCCTGCAAACGCATATAATTCTTGCAACGCCTTTGGAAGATAGGGTGGAATCTCGTCCACTGGCACACCGTAGGAGCTATCGTACCCTCCATACCAATTGATTAGAAAATCCTTTAGATCGTCCAGTTGATCTGTATCTTTCAGCAGCATTGTATTCCCTCCACCTGATCGTAGCATTCAACAAATTCTTATAAATGGATTATACTTGGATTACAGTATCAGGAAAATGTTGTTTTGTTTTTGTGGAGGATCAAGATTATTTTCGACGAATTTTTTTAGGTGACGAATGTATGCATGTAAAAATGTAACGATATTTCATGTATATAGTTGGTTTTAAAACGGTTTCAATGCTATAATGGGGGCAGAGAAGATTATTGATGTCAGGGTAATGTGCATTGCCGCTTACATCCTGATCTCCTCCATTTGGCATGGCGGGATGGATAACTGGTATCATAGATGCTTAGTCATTAACCCACCATAAAACGGTTTGTGCAAAAATCATGCACAGATTGTTTTGTGGTGGGTTTTTATTTATCTATTGGAGGTTACGTCTAGATGAAACAAGTGAGCTTTGATTTAAATGGAACGAAACGCCAAACAGAAGAGGGCACCCGAATTCTGGATTATCTGCTTCAGCAGGATATCGAACATCCACACGTCTGTTACTCTTCTGAATTAGGTCCGATCCAGACTTGTGATACATGTATGTGTGAAATAGATGGTAAAATCATGCGCGCCTGTTCCACCCAAATTCAGGAGGGCATGAAGATTCTTACTTCTTCTGAGTTGGCAAAAAATGCGCAGCGGGAAGCGATGGACCGGATTCTTGAAAACCACATGCTCTACTGTACAGTTTGCGACAACAACAATGGAAACTGTCGTGTTCACAACACAGTAGAATTGCTGGAAATTGAACACCAGACACGTCCTTTCCGTGAAAAAGGCTATGAAGTAGATATGTCCCATCCTTTCTATCGCTATGATCCAAACCAATGCATCTTATGTGGGCGCTGTACAGAAGTTTGCCAAGATTGGCAAGTGAATGAAACGCTGACCATTGACTGGGAACGAGAAATGCCGCGCGTGATTTGGGATGACAACAAATCGATCAACGAATCATCCTGCGTATCCTGCGGTCAATGCGTAACTGTATGTCCATGCAATGCCTTGATGGAAAAATCCATGCTTGGCGAAGCAGGCTTCATGAGTGGCATGGAGAGCGACTTGTTGAATCCGATGATTGACCTAATCAAAAAAGTGGAGCCAGGCTATAGCAGCATTTTTGCCGTCTCGGAAATGGAAGCGGCCATGCGCGAGACGAAAATTAAGAAAACCAAAACCGTATGTACGTTCTGCGGTGTAGGTTGTTCGTTCGAAGTGTGGACCAAAGACCGAAAAATTTTAAAGGTGGAACCAAGCCCTGAAGCACCAGTGAACGGAATTTCCACTTGTGTGAAAGGGAAATTCGGATGGGATTTCGTCAATAGCGATCAGCGCTTAACCAAGCCACTTATTCGACGCGGGGATACGTTTGTAGAAGCTACGTGGGATGAGGCACTGGATGTTGTTGTGAACAGACTCGGTGCCATTAAAGACACCTATGGTCCTAATTCGCTTGGATTTATTTCTTCCTCCAAGTTCACCAATGAGGAAAACTACCTGATGCAAAAAACAGCACGCCAATTGTTTGGAACGAACAATGTAGACAACTGCTCGAGGTACTGTCAGTCACCAGCCTCCTGGGGACTCCAGTATACTGGCGGAATTGGCGGAGACTCGGGAACCATTCAGGACATCGCAAAAGCTGGGTTGGTCATCTTGATGGGCTGTGCGCCAGCTGAAGCACATCCCGTACTCGCTACCAGAATCAAGCGCGCGAAAAAATTGAATGGTCAAAAACTCATCACAGTTGATTTGCGCAAACACGAGATGGCAGAACGGGCAGATTTGTTCATCCGTCCAAAACAAGGAACCGACTATGTTTGGCTAGCTGCTGTGTCTAAATATATGATCGACCAAAACTGGCATGATGCCGCGTTCATCCAAGAGCACGTCAACTTTTATCCGGAATTCGTAGAACTTATTCAAAAGTATACGTTGGAATTTGCAGAGGAAGAAACAGGGATTTCCAAAGAAACGTTGATCCAAATCGCGGAAATGATCCGTGATGCAGACGGTACAGCCATTTGCTGGGGAATGGGTGTCACGCAAAATGCGGGTGGCTCCTATACCTCGACGGCCATTGCAAACCTGTTGCTGATCACTGGAAACTTCATGCGCCCAGGTGCAGGAGCGTATCCACTGCGCGGTCATAACAACGTACAAGGTGCGGCTGACATGGGAACGATGCCAAACATTTTTCCTGGGTATCAACCGGTTACGAACGATGAGATTCGTGCTAAATTTGAGGCAGCTTACGGCGTGAAAATTCAAGCACAGCCAGGTCTGGATAACATCCAAATGCTGGAGGCAGTGGATCGTGGCGAGCTTCGTGCGATGTACGTTGCAGGTGAAGACATGGCATGGGTAGATGCAGATTCTAACCATACACAAGATATGCTTGCCAAGCTCGATTTCCTCGTGGTACAGGATGTTTTCTTGAGCAAAACGGCTCAGTTTGCAGATGTTGTTTTGCCAGCGGTTCCATCGCTTGAAAAGGATGGCACCTTTACCAATACCGAACGTCGTGTACAACGCCTTTATCAAGCGCTTGAGCCTGTCGGCGATAGCAAGCCTGACTGGTGGATTTTCAGCCAGCTTGCGAAAAAGATGGGCTATGATTGGAACTATAGCCATCCAAGCGAAATTTTCGATGAAATGGCATCACTGACTCCGTTCTTCTCGCAATGTAATTACGAAGTGCTAGAAGGCTGGAACAGCTTTAACTGGGGATCTCCTGATGGAAGCAATACCCCGCTGCTGCATACCAAAGGATTCAACTTCCCTGACAAAAAAGCACGTCTGGCGCTGTTCGATTATATTCCGCCAGCCAAGTTCCCTGAGGAGTATGATCTGACGCTTGATAATGGACGCTTGCTTGAACAGTTCCATGAAGGAAATCTCACAAACAAGTCCAAAGGTATCCAGTACAAACTCCCAGAAGTGTTTGTGGAAGTTTCTCCAGAACTGGCTAAAGAACGTGGACTATCCGATGGAACATTGGTCCGTCTCCTGTCTCCTTATGGAAAAATCAAGCTCCGTGTGCTTGTTACGAGCCGGATGAGTGGAAAAGATATTTATGTTCCGATGCACTCCGCAAGCCATGAGAGTGCTGTGAATCTGCTAACGGGTGGAGCAGTTGATGTGCAGACGCATACTCCTGCCTACAAGCAGGTAAAAGTACGTATGGAGATTCTCGAGGAAACAGGAAAATCGCCACTTCCTGCGTATAATCCTCGTTATGCCAAGCGCAATCCACAGCTCGGCGTACAAGTCGAACGCAAATGGGCAAGAGAAGATTACAAGCCGATTGCAGATGTGAATGTTGCGGTAGATGTAAGAGGAGGTAGAAAGTAATGGCGAGTCCAATTACAAAAATTGTCCAACCGACACTCTCAGAGAGTGAAAAGCAAAATCAAACGGTCGAAGCCATCCTCCAATTACTTGCGAAAAATCCGGAAGGCATCCAGGAAACGATCAAATTACTCCAAGAGCTGCATGATAGTGGTATCTTGGGAGCATTGACTGCTGCAGTCGAAGCAAAGGAAGAGCTTGCAAAAATCGTCGTAGGGCAGATGGTGCGTCCTCCCGTTACGAATATCATTAATAATGCAATGGCAGCAGCAGGCGGACTTGCCGAGCTTGAGCCAGAAATGACGCAAAAGCTGATGAAGGGTGTTTCCAAGGGGCTGCAAAAAGCGGACGAGGGACTTCGTTCTGGTCAAAAGGTTGGAATCATGGATTTGATGAAGGCGTTATCCGACCCTGACATAAATCGGGCGATCGGCTTTGGCATCAACTTGTTAAAAGGAGTAGGTGAGGGCTTAAAGGAATCCTGATGCTTTTCTCCGAATTCTATAAGAAGGAAGGAGATAAGCCATGTCAAAACAGTTGGAGCATCAGTTCAGCATGCTCGTTCGTGAGATTCGCAAGGAATATGTGGGAAACGGGCCCAAAGAAATTTTGACGCGTTTCGTGGATACCTGGGCGATTAGTGAGATGAAAGGGAATCTGACGAACGTAGAAAAATTTATGATTACCTCAAATGAAGGCAGAAGAATGGTTCATGATGCGCGTACGAAATTGGTGAAAAAGATCTATACCAATCCAGAGGTCGTGACAAAGCTCGAGGATTTGATGAAGGCAAAAATCGTACGCATTTTTTCCGATATAAATATCGAAGAGGATATCGCCATGACCGTATTTGTATTCGATAGAGCACTTGATTCCAAATAGAATCGCTTTCACCGAAACCAATAATGGAGTCAGTCTTACACTTGCGTTTGCGTGTTTGACTGGCTCTTTGACATGTTTACAGCTAAGTTTAAAAGTCAGAATATTATGGGAGGATTGAGAATCAGTGAACTGGATATGAATATTGGAAATCTGTAGGTATAATACATTTTCAAGAGCGCTCTATAATTGAATGGAAAATGGTGATCAATATGTTATCAAATCAAGATTTGGTTTTGGATAATTTTGTGAATAAGGCATCCTCTCTTCCATCATGGTTTTCAGGTGCGCACGTAGATGAAAATCAATATTTTATCGCTGTTGATTCGGGTTTACCATCCGATACATTTAATGTACTTGTTCCGTTGTCAGTGTTACCCAAAGCTGTGCTAACGAATGTAGAGCAAGCCGTTCGTTCTTATTCAAACAAGGGATTTCCCGTAAGCGTTTGGACAGATCAGCGCTTTTTGACTGATGAGCTTGTGCGGTTGCTAGCTGATCTCGGGCTGGAGGAAGTTGAACGCAATGTTACCATGAAATTAGAAAGTGACGCGATCAAGTCAGCAGGACCGTTGACTTCTGACTTTTTTGAGATAAAAAAGGTGCAGAATACTGAGGATGTTCGTAGGTACGCCACCATTTTTCAGTCATTGTTTGAGGGTAGTCCTGAGCAAGAGGTCCTGAAACAGTTATTCGATCAAGCTGCAAAAAGCTATTCTGCTCATCCGCACCAACAGTGGTTTATTGGCTTCTTGGACGGCAAAGCAGTATCTACGGGCTGCTTGATTGAAACAGACAGCAGCTATGGAATTTACGATGTAATGACAAGACAAGAATATAGAGGAAAAGGACTCGGCAGCACGATGTTTAGCTATCTTCTCCAGCGAATTCAGGAGGACGGCAAAGGAAAGCCTTGCGTGCTGCAAGCCTCTACAGATGGAATCAACATTTATCGGAAGGCTGGATTTCAAGAGGTAGGAGAAATGGTTGTTTTTGAATAAGAATTGGTAGAAAACAGTCGAGCATGCTTTGGTGGGAATCTAAAAGCATGCTCTTTTTTTGAAAAAGTTGATCGTGCTAGCTTACAGCCGTTTTAGCTTTGCTGAATTTTTTAAACACGGCTTTTAAAATGGGGGGCACAGCCAAGGAAATAAACAGGGCACGAAATAGCTGATAGCAGATCAAAATGGACAGGTCTGCATGTACTTCCTTCGCTATGATCGCCATCTGGTCCATTCCGCCAGGAGAGAGGCTTAAAAAGGCAGTAACAAATGAAACGGGATGCGTCATGGTCAAAAGCAAACTCAGAGCGAGAGCACATAAAATCAATACAATTCCACTCAAAAAAGCTGTCGTGCTGATTCTCCATGCATGCTTCAAATTCTCTGGTTTAAGCAGCAGCCCGATGTAGCCGCCTAGCATTAACTGAGTAGCATTCATGATGACGGTTGGAAGGTCGGGACCATGGAATCCAGCAATATTAAGGACGATCGTGCCGATCATTGGACCGAGTAAGTATGCAGTTGGAAAGTTTAATCTGTTTGCCAGAATAGCAAGGATTGTACACACGACGGCAAATAGCCAGATACTTGGAAAAAGTCCATCCCAGCTAGCTCCAGCAAGATGTATTTGTGCGGAAAGAGAATGTTGGCTAATGCCCGTGATCAGTGGACTAAAGATAAGCAGAGGGACAAAGACAATGATCATCATGAGCCTGGAGACCTGTAGGAAGGTGACGACGGTTAAATCGACGCCCTTTATTTCCTCAGCCAACGGAATCATTTGACTCAGGCCGCCCGGTATACTTCCGATCAAAGCTGTTGGAAAAGGGATACCTGAAAGCCTGGAAACAAAATAGGCGATCACAAGGGTAAAAAGTAACAGCAGAACTGTCAAAATAATCATGGAGGGTAGCTGCTTGCCAATCTCTTTTAACGTAGACAGTGTGAAAGAAAGCCCAATCGTATACCCGATGATTCCCATACCTGTATTCCGAAGCATCCCCGGCCAAAATGGAGTGACCCTGGTAACCAGCTTCGAACCAATGAGAACGAATACCATGGAGCCTAGAAGCCAGGGGAGGGGGATATGCAGCATTTGAAACACAACGCCGCCGATAATCGCAAACATACAGGTGAAAAGAAACCGGACCCATTTACTCTCAATAAGCTGCATGTCATTCATGAAACCACTTCTTTACATAGGATTATGGCAAAAGAGCAGCCAAAAATTTGAAAATTCACTCGGTAGAAACTCACGAGTTCATTATATGACTTGTGAGTTTTCTTAGTCAATTCCCATGTTGAATATGTGGCATCTGCATGTCAGAATAAATAGGGGTGGTCATAATGGAAGATGTGAAAAAACAGCAAATACTCCATACTGCAATGGGCGTATTCAAGGAAAAAGGCTATTCCTCCGCATCTATGCAAGAAATCGCCGATGCTTGTGGTATGGCAAAAGGCAGCATTTATAAAATCTTCCCTTCAAAAGAAGATTTATTTACAGAAGTCTTCAAGCTCTGCCATCAAATGATGTTTGAGCAAGCGAATCAACTGGATTCCGATGGGAGACGAGAAGGGACGGCACCAAAGGAACAATTGCGCCGAAAAATACAATTTCAGCTTCAGTACATGCTGGAAAATTACTTTTTTATGGTTGAATTCAAAGAACTGCCGATCAAGGATAATGAGACCTTCAAAGCAGCTTGGAGGAAAAAAAGAGCAGTCCTGCTCACTTGGCATAAGGACTGTTTCTTGGAGGCCTATGGTGGTGAGGCCAAGGACCATATATGGGATGTCGTGGCCATCTATAGAGGACTTTTGAAAGAGTACTTATTTTATATCGTACAAAAAGGAATTTCAATTCCACTGTCTGAACTGGCCCATTTTTTAGTCGGGCGCATGGATGCGATCGTAAGTGATCTGATACACTCGAAAGCGAAGCCAGTCTTAGACGAGACGACCGTTTACTTTAACAGCCTAAATCCGATTGATTGGCAAACGCACAAAATGACGATTCAACAATTTTTGCAAGCAGTGAAGGTACACATTTCAGAGCTGGAAAAGCCGGATAAGGTGCGAATAGAGCTGTTGGAGGTAATCGAGCTTTTGCAGAAGGAGCTTGCGTTAGATGCCCCAAACAAGACGCTGGTGAACGTCTGTATTGCGTATGTAGAAAATGTAACAGAGCTTCGACCATTTGCTCGGCAGCTTACCTACATGCTATAAACCTAGCAAAAAAGTAGAGGTGGAGGGCTCGCGTGTTTTTGATCGGTGAAATTTCCAAGCTTTTTCAAATGGATGTTCGCACCTTGCGTTATTATGATGAAATTGATTTATTCAAACCAACTCATGTCGATGAGCGCACTGGCTATCGTTACTACACAATCGAGCAATTCGAGCAGCTGAACACGATTCTTTATCTCAAAGCGCGAAATAGAAAAACGAATCCAGGAGTTTGTTCATATCCAGAAAAAAATCGAAAGCAGAATTTATCAAATCAAGGATGCTGCGAATGAACAATGGATGGGAGTGATCCGGGAGGTTGTCATTCTTTTGACCCTCCAGCAGCTGGAGGGTTTATTCTGGTTCCAATGAATGAATAGGGGGGAGCTTTCGCGTGCTTGGAACCATTGTCAATGCTGTATTGATTGTAGTAGGAAGTCTTATCGGGAGTGTATGTAAACGGGGTATGAAGGAGTCGTATCAAGACATTCTGATGCAAGGAATGGGGCTGGCCGTAGTAGCATTAGGGGTGTTTGCGATTTCCAAGCATATGCCAAATAGTCAGTATCCAGTCTTGTTTATTGTGAGTCTAGCGCTTGGCGGCGTGATTGGCCAAGCATGCAACTTGGAGAATCGATTCAATCGGATCGTTTCCACGTTTTCAAAGGGGAATTTGGCAGAGGGATTATCAACCGCCGTGCTTTTGTTTTGTATCGGGACTCTTTCCATTGTTGGTCCCATCGAAAGTGCGTTAAACGGAAATCAAACCTATTTGTTAACAAATGCGATCTTTGATTTGGTAACCTCGATTGTGCTGGCTGCTACATTTGGGCTCGGGATTGCCCTCTCGGCTGTCGTTTTGTTCTGTTGGCAAGGATTCTTCTATTTTACGGCAAAAGCAGTGTCTAGTTATATTACGCCAGAGCTTTTGACAGAAATCTCGATCATTGGCGGAGTATTAATTCTCAGCTCAGGACTTAGCATCCTCGGAGTAAAAAAGTTCAGTACGATAAATCTGATTCCGTCTCTTTTAGTACCCGTCATTTTTTTGGTAGTGAAAAATGCTGTTTGGAGCTAAATTTTTCGACTTCCTTAAACATGTTTATAAAGCGAAGGTTCCGCTTAACTAGGCGGGCCTTTTTTCATTATTCCATTGAATGGCAGCTAAGCCCTTTACGAAATGGAAGATAACGGCTAAAATCAAGATTACAGCAATCATTTGTATATACAAATGATGAAGTGTCGAACAGAAGAACGACAAAGGAGAAGGATTCATTGAAAGAGGAAAACGGCAAAGATTCTATAGCATATCCTTCAGCCGATAGCGAGCGTTTCGATGAACAGCAAGAACTGCCTAGCTCTGATTACATGTTGAGCCACTGTCTGTATTTTACCGTCTCGCGGTTCGCCAGACAGATGGACAAGCTCGCCGAAGAAGCATTTGCGGCAATTGAACTACCACCTTCATACGCCTACCTGATGATTACACTGAATGATCATGCTGGTATTTCGCAAAAAGAGCTATGCGAAAAGCTCACGATCGCACCATCAACAAGCACCAGATTCATTGATAAGCTCGTAGGCCGTAATCTGGTAGAGCGTAAAGCCGACGGAAAGCAAATCATGCTTTGTTTGACGGAAGAAGGAAAAGCTTTATGCCAGAAAATTTATCAGAGTCTGGAAGCCATCTATTTACGTCACGCTGAGATACTGGAACAAAGTCATAGCAAGCAGTTGATTACCCTGCTCCACGAAGCAAGTGAATTAATGAAAAAGCATGATATTTAGGAGGTTTGAACATGGGCTTATTAACAAGTCGGGTGGCACTCGTGACAGGCGCTGGAACTGGTCTTGGCCGAGCAACGGCAATTCGCTTGGCTGACGAAGGTGCGAAGGTCGTGCTTGTTGGCAGAAGGACAGAAAAATTGCAGGAAGTGGCACAAACGATCAAAGAGGCAGGAGGGCGAGCAGTAGTCATTCCAGCAGATGTCACAGACGCAGAAGTGGTGGACAAGCTCCGGGATCAAGTAATTACACAGATAGGCCAGCTAGACGTACTAATCAATAACGCAGGTGGTACAGGGGAATACAGATCGATTCATGACATGACGCCAGACGTCTGGGATCATACCATCCGCCTCAACCTGTATAGTGCTTACCTCATGACCCATGCTTTTTTACCAACCATGCGCAAACAAAAATACGGTAGAATTATTTCCATTACGTCAGCAATGGCAAATTTCGTATACGAAGGCTTGGGCGCGTATTCGGCAGCAAAAGCAGGTCTCGAAGGTTTAATGAAAACGGTCGCTCTAGAGGAAGGGACTAATGGTTTACTCGTGAATCTTTTTGATCCCGGGAACTTGTTGACGGAACAAAATCCTTATGGAGTAGGGGACCCAGCGACCGTAGTAGATAAAATTGTAGGATTGGCGACTTTACCTGAAAACGGGATGAACGGACAAGTACTTAGAGCAGATCAAGGATCGTAGGCTGGGTGTTACAAACACTCGGTCTTTTAACTAGAAAATATAGACAGAATATTCATTTTTATGCAAAAGTGAGTAACGTATGCATAATTGAATAGGTGGGGGTGAGCGATTTTTTAAAAAAACAATCGTGATGCAGAGGAAAGAGCGGTACTTGCCATGCGAAACGAACCTCCTTTTACCAAATCGTTTGGCATGGAAGATGCAAGATTTACAATTTCAAGCTTTCCTTTTCACCCAACGCTCATTTAGGAGGATTGATCCATGGAGCATTCTGCTTCCCCCACATTAAAACGTTCGCTTACTCTGAAGTATGTCGTCTTTTTTGGATTAGCTTTTATGGCGCCACAGACGTTTTTCTCGACGTATGGGGTTGCCGTACATAGTACAAACGGGATGATGCCGATTGCTTATGCGATCGCGCTGATTGTCATGCTGTTTACTGCTTATAGCTATGCGCAGCTCGTGAAGGCGTTTCCAAACGCGGGGGCTGCGTACACGTTTACCCAGCGATCAATTAGCCCACATGTCGGCTTCATCGTAGGCTGGACGATTATCATTGATTATTTGTTTAGCCCGATGATTAGCTCCTTGCTCATCGGAATATCATTGAATGCCTTTTTTCCATCGGTCCCTATGTTTGTATGGATTACTTCCTTTGTTTTGGTCATCACAACTGTCAATATCTTGGGTATTAAATTGGCGGCGAAATTTAACACGTATATGCTTTTTCTGCAGATTTTTGTTTTTATTCTCTTTTTTATATTAACGATTTATGGGCTTCTTTCTGGGAAAGGAGCAGGGACTTTGTTTTCCACGGTACCCTTTTATGATTCGGAAATTAAAATTCCGACGCTGCTCTCCGTTGTCCCGCTCTTATGCTTCAGCTTTTTAGGCTTTGACGCGGTGACGACTCTATCAGAAGAGACGAAGGACGCTACGAAGACGTTGCCCAAGGCGATCTATCTCATCACGCTGATTGGTGGCTTATTGTTTGTTTCAGGCTCTTATTTTTCTCAGCTTATTTTTCCCGAGTTTCAGTCTTTTCAAAATCCTGATTCAGCTTACTTAGAGATTGCGATGTATGTCGGCGGGAACATTTTCACGAGTATTGTTGTGGCAGTAGGATTGACAGCCGGATTCGCCTCAGCAGTAGCTTCAGGAACGAGTGCTTCTCGCATTTTGTACGCGATGGGCAGGGAGAATGTCCTTCCGAAAAGAATCTTTGGTTATCTGTCTCCAAAGTATCGAACACCAGTATTCAATATTTTGATCATTGGAGCGGTCGCTTTCAGCGCTCTGTTCCTGGATCTGATGACAGCCGTATCGTTTATTAATTTTGGCGCTTTGTTCGCATTTTTCTTCGTCAATCTGGCAGTTGTTGCCCATTATTATGTTCGTCAAAAGCAAAGGTCTGTGCAAGCAACGATTCAATATTTGATCATCCCGTTGGTCGGTGCTGCGCTCATCGGATTGTTCTTCATCAATTTGGATGAACATTCTTTAATGCTCGGCGGAGCCTGGCTGCTCATCGGTTTTCTATATTTGCTGAATTTGACCAAAATGTTCCGGCAACCGCCTCCACAGCTAAGTATCGAAGAAGCCTCTTAATAAGAACCACCGGGGAATCGGGCTTTGAACAAGCTTGACCTCGCGCAGTTATACGATAAATGAATCAATGAGAGGATGATTGTATCATGAGTAAACAAATTGCTGACTTGATCGTTTCGAGCAATGCCGTATTTACCGGACTTTCTGATGTGCCAGTGCCTGCGTCCATCGCAATTGCAAATAACAGGATTATAGCCATTGGTTCGAAGGAAGAAATGGTCGCATTTACAGGAGAGACGACGAAGGTCTATTCTTTTGAGGACCAATTGATCATGCCTGGTTTTCATGATTTCCACCTGCATGTAATGGATGGGGCAGTTGCCATGGAAAGTGCCAATTTGTTCTCTGCCCGGTCGGAAGCTGAGGCGCTGGAAATCATTCGAGACTTTGCCGAATCAAAACCGGATGAACCATGGGTAATCGGCTCAGTGTGGGATGCAGGCTACTGGGATACTAAGCAATTACCGAATCGGTATGCTTTGGATCGAGCCGTTCCTGATCGTCCAGCGCTCATGTTTCACGCCGAGGGTCATTATGCTTGGGTGAATTCAAAAGCACTGGAGATTGCTGGCATAAACCAAAAAACAGAAAACCCTGCATTTGGGATCATCGGAAAAGACGAAAACGGAGAACCAGACGGCTTGTTATACGAAAAAGCAATGGGCGCCGTAATCAAGCATGCCTATCATTTTTCAAAAGAAAAAAAGAGAGAGCTTTTCAGGAATTTCCTCGCCTACGCAGCCAGCCTAGGAGTGACGGCTGTCCATGATTTATTTGCAACGGAATCATTGGCTATCCTTACTGATTACGATCTTTTCAAAGAGTTTGAAGATAGAGGAGAGCTGACCACACGCATTCACCTCTGGCCAGCACTGGATGGCGACCTGGAACGTGCAAAGCAGCTGAGAGAAACATTTCAGACGGACATGCTCCGTGTATCCGGCTTGAAGCAATTTATCGATGGCGTCATCACCGCTCGTACAGCTTATCTGCTGGAGCCCTATGCCGATCAGGCAGACACTCGCGGGGAAACATCATTTCCGCCAGACATGATCAAGAAGTGGGTCGTAGAAGCAGATAAAGCAGGCTTTAGCATTCGCTTCCATGCGATCGGGGATGGAGCGATTCGGCTTGCATTCGATTCATACGAGGAAGCGCAGAAGGCGAACGGCAAACGAGATTCCCGTCACTCCATCGAGCACGTAGAAGTGATTCATCCAGATGATATTCACAGATTTAAAGAGCTAGATGTGACAGCTTCAATGCAGCCCGACCACTTTGCCATGTCCGAAAGAGGCGTTTACACAGAGCGCATTGGGTCTGAGCGGGAAAAATACGTCTTTTCGATCAATACCTTACAAAAAGCAGGGGCGAGATTGGCCTTTGGAACAGATTTTCCTATCGATATATTGAATCCACTCCTGCAAATTTATCGTGCAGTGACCAGAATCGATAGCAGCGGCGAGACGGTCTGGCATCCGCATGAGCGCATCACTCTTGCTGAAGCTTTAAAAGCATATACAGCCGGGTCCGCCTACGGTACGTTCAGAGAGAATGAGCTGGGAACACTCGAAGTAGGCAAGCTTGCCGACATAGCCGTTTTGGAACGCAATCTTTTTGCAATTCCGGTGGAAGAAATACCTGATACGAAGGTACAGCTCACGATTGTGGATGGCAAGGTCGTATTTGATCGTACGGAGACTCTGATAGAAAAATAAGTATGCACCACTGATAAAATCCCGTATTCTTTGGCGATGACTTCGGAGAGAGCGGGATTTTTTCGTTCCCCGGGGCAAGAGTATGTAGAATTTTTAAGCGTGGTTAAACAATGTATTTCACCTGGTGAGAAGGCGTGCTTATGCAAACCAATCAAAAAAACTGATGCCAAGTACAAAGGCATCAGTTTCTTTTTTTCACCATTCAATCAAGATCATCATGCCTGAAGAGAGGAGAAAGTGCTTTTGTCAAAAAGCTCGATACAATGTCCACATCCTCTGCTTGGACTTCCAGCGACTGGACCCAGCTGTTTTCATGAGAGAGATCATCGGAGGAGATCAAAGCTGCGCGCATATTCTGCAGTGACATGACAATGCTTTTGCCATCAAAGTGTTGTGAGTAGAAAAAGGCTAGATCATATCGATTGTGCTCCGTGGCAAACGTGACAAAGCGAGAAAGAAGATTTTCCGATTGATCGTATAAATAGTCAAATTTCATGGCATTTACCTCCTGAAAAAATATTTGTTAGATCGCTTCCTCGAAGTCGATAACCGGAGGCTTTTTGGTGAAAAATTTAGTAGATAAAAGCAAATAGCCGATACCCACAAGTGACCAAATAAGTCCGAGCGTTAGCGCATGACCATCAAGGCTGTACCAGAGAAACATGACGAAGCTAGTCCCGAGCAGGGGCGAAATCAAATAATGAAATGAATCGATAAGAGAGCGCCGCTTTTCCCGAATATAGTAATGCGCGATGACGCAGGCATTGACGGCGGTAAAGGCAGTCAACGCACCAAAGTTGATGAAAGCAAGCGCGGTTTCTAAATCGAGGAACAGAGCAGCAAGTGAAACGACACCAACAAAAAACACATTGCGAGCCGGGATACCTCTAGTTGGATGGAGTTGGCCAAACATCTTTTTCGGTAAAACATTTTCCCTGCCCATTACGTACAGAAGACGGGAAGCACTAGTATGAGAGGCGATTCCCGAGGCAAGGGCGGCGGTGATACTTCCAGCCACAAAAATGGCGTAGAACAGATCTTGTCCGAGAATTCTCGACATCTCGGGAGACGGGGACTCTGGATTTTGAAATTGCTCTACTGCCGGAAAAGCAAGCTGGGTGAAATACGATGTTGTTATAAAAATGACGCCACCAATTAACGCAACCAGAAAAATGCCACGCGGAATGGTTTTCATCGGATTTACCGCTTCTTCTGTATAAGTCGTTACCGCATCGAAGCCGAGAAAGGAGAAGCAGAGGATCGCAGCACCGGTAAACAGTGTTGGTAACGAGATACCTTCCCCGTAGAAAGGTCGAGTGTCAAAGGATGTGTTTGCTGCTCCAGAGGAGATATGCGAGATCGCCAAGCCAATGAAAATAGTAACTACAATGACCTGAAATACTACCAGGAGCGTGTTGAAGTTTGCAGTTGACTGAATTCCGCGAAAATTAACCATGGTGGTGATCGCAGCGAGCAGAAGTCCAAGAATCCATTCAGGAACCATCGGGAAAGCTGCGAACAAATAGATTTTGCCCAGCAAAACATTTATGACAGGCAAGAAGACGTAATCCAACAGAGAAACCCATCCTACCAAAAAGCCTATATGCGGATTGAGAGATTGGCGGGCGTAGGAGTAGGCAGATCCTGCAACAGGGAAGACCTTTACCATCTTGCCGTAGCTGGATGCAGTAAAAAGCATCGCCATCAAAGCGAGGATGTAGGCAGAGGGGACATGCCCGCCCGTTTCCTGTGTAACGATTCCATAAGTATCAAAAACGGTAAGGGGAGTGAGATATCCGAGTCCCAATACGATGACTTGCCAGAGCTTCAAACTTCTCTTTAAGGCAGGTGTGCTTGGCTGTTCGATGCTTTTTTCCATGACCAATCCCCTTTGCAATTGGAGTGAAAGCGTTTTAGTTTTTTTAACGTATAGGAATTTATAAGCGTATGACGCTTATGAATTCCGGAGCGCATGTAAACATTCCGCTAAACGCGGTCGCTCCACCTTGAGGAGGCATCGATAGAGGTTTTCTTATGATCAAAAACATGACGGCTCACGATCGAGCTAGTCCTCCAACTGCGCGGCCACAGATAATTGCTGCCGTTTCTGTTTTATTCATGTGCTTTGCCCCCTTTACGTCTGATATATATGTTCTGATTCTTGCCTCTTCAAGGCTAAGCAATTGATGTGCCAAAGGAGAGGTAGGCGCAATCGGGAGGGTTATCTTAGCAGAGTTAAAGAGCCGAAGCGAGTTACTCTGGAGGAAGGATAGGCATAGGTCTGTGCAAAAGTAGCTATTCAGTAGTGCATAAGTTATGAAAAAATGAATAGAATTTCGGCAAAAAGCGGTCGTTACGACTGAGTTTAATTGGCATAATATTTGCACTACTTATTCTGCGATCGTGTATATTTCGGTCAGAGCAGACAAATCGAGCTTGAGAGAGCTTCTGACGGCTGTTTCTACACGAAGCACCTGTCTATCAGGTGTAGAGGAAACAAGGAGAGGACCAAAAGTGAAGCGAAACAAGCTATTTCTCATTGCAGTCCTGCTATCGATGATCTTACTGCTGACCTGGATTCAGTCAGCGTTGGGCAAGGTCTGTGCGATAAAGGGTCAGAGGCTACCTTTGACACTGTAGTGCTTACTTATTAGGAAAGGTAGCAATTGCTCGTAATTTTACCCAATCGTCCAACGCTGTAGAAGAGAAGCTGACAAAAAGCGAGTATAGACTACCTACAAACGGAGGACTTGATTGTATGCAATATCCACTTTCCCCAGACGTAAAACCGGAATTTTGTACGACTGGCACATTCATGCGCTTGCCATCTGCGAGAGAAAATGCCAAGGTAGCGATTCTCGGACAGCCGTTCGACACCGCGGCTTCCTTTCGCGTAGGAGCGCGTTTTGCGCCACAAGCCATTCGTCAGGCTTCTATGACATTATTTCCTTATCATCCGACACATAAAGTGTACCCTTTTGAAGATACCAATGCGATCGACATCGGGGATGTGTCGGTGATACCACACAATATTCACCGCAGCTACGAGCTGATGGAGGATGCCATGCTGGACTTGATGAAAAAAGGCATCGTTCCGATCGGGCTGGGTGGAGATCATTCGATTACATTAGCTTCTCTGCGTGCTGCTAAAAAAGTGTATGGACAGGTAGCGATGATCCAGTTTGACTCGCATACAGATACGTGGGATACGTATTACGACGAGAAGTATTGGCACGGCTCGCCATTCATCCGGGCTCACGAAGAAGGGCTGCTGCAGCCAGACAAGGTGTTCCAGGTCGGAATTCGCGGGACACTGAACCACCCTGGAGATGTTGAGGCAAGCTATGAGCTCGGGTACAACGTCATCACGACACAGGAGCTGCGGAGTCGAGGGTTTGAAGAAGTGATTCAGCAAATCAAAGTGAAAATCGGGGATACGCCTTGCTTTTTGACTTTTGATATCGATTTTGTCGATCCTGCATTTGCACCAGGAACAGGTACACTTGAGGTAGGGGGCTTTACCAGTCATGAAGCGCTGCAAATGGTTCGCTCGCTGCAAGGATTGAACTACATCGGATTTGATCTGGTAGAGGTGCTTCCTCCTTATGATCCGGCACAGATTACATCGCTACTGGCTGCTACACTGATTCACGATTTTGCTGCGTTGGTCGCACTACAGCAAAAACAAAAAGTCAAAAAATAGAGCGTTATTCATTTTTGCATAATTTATGAATTTTTGAATAGATTCTTCGTGATTTGAGCCTGAATCACCTGTGAGAAGGCAAGGCTTGGAATTTGGCACGAGAGTTGCTTTGAGTATGAGATGAGAAAGGAAACCCCGGAAGGAGAGGATTCGTTGCATGATAAACCTGAAGATGTACATCAATGGGGAGTGGGTAGACGCGCAAAGCAAGAAAACCCGTGAGATCCTGAATCCCGCGAATGGAGAAGTGACCGCGCTCTCGGCAGAGGGAGATGTAGAAGATGCTCGTCATGCCATCCAAATCGCCCGTGATGCATTTGACAGCGGAATTTGGTCTGAGCTTCCGGCAGCAGAACGAGCACGTTATCTTTTGGCTATCGCCGACAAACTGGAGGAGCGTGCAGACGAAATCGGCAGGCTAGAAACTTTAGACAACGGGAAACCACTACGCGAGACGGCTTTTGACGTTGCTGATGCAGCAGCTTGCTTCCGTTACTATGCAGGTTTGGTTACCAAGCCTGACGGTCAAACCTACCACGTGGCTGATCCTGTCCAGGCGATGGTGGTTCGCGAGCCAGTCGGTGTATGTGGCTTGATTGTACCGTGGAACTATCCTTTGCTGATGGGGGTGTGGAAAATCGCGCCAGCTCTTGCAGCGGGAAACACCATTGTATTTAAGCCGTCGGAAATAACGCCTGTCTCTGCGCAAAAGCTGTTTGAAATTATGGAAGAAGTGGGCATTCCCAAAGGCGTAGCCAATATGGTGCTGGGACCAGGCCCTACGGTAGGCAGCGAACTCGCAGAGAGCCATCTTGTAGACAAAATTTCATTTACCGGTGGTACGGCAACAGGCCGCAGTATTATGAAAGCGGCTGTGGGCAATATCAAAAAGATTTCGCTGGAGCTCGGTGGCAAGTCACCCAATATTGTCTTTGCCGATGCAGACTTTGAGACAGCAGTTGACTATGCACTATTCGGAATTTTTGCTAATCAAGGGCAGGTCTGCTCAGCAGGCTCCCGTCTTCTCATTGAAGATAGCATCCACGACCGCTTCGTAGAGAGATTGGTAGAGCGAGCGAAAAAAATTCGTGTAGGTCCCGGAAACGATCCTGCCACTGAAATGGGGCCAGTCGTAAGCCATGCTCATATGGAAAAGGTTTTGCACTACATTGAGCTCGGTAAATCAGAGGGAGCGCGCCTCCTGTGTGGCGGCAGCCGGATTACGACGAATGGTCTTGAAAAGGGCTACTTTGTGGAGCCGACCATTTTCACCGATACACTTCCATCCATGAAAATTGTTCAGGAAGAGATTTTTGGACCGGTGCTTGCTATTCAGCGCTTCAAGGACGAGGCAGATGCCATACGACTTGCCAACGATACGGTATATGGGCTGGCAGGCGGTGTTTTCACCCAGGACGGTGCCAAGGCCATGCGTGTCATCAAGAAGCTGCGTGCAGGCATTACATGGATCAATTGCTACCATCCGACGTACAACGAGGCTCCTTGGGGCGGATATAAGCAAAGCGGTATTGGTCGCGGCTTGGGAACGTTTGGCTTCGACGAATATACCGAAGTAAAGCAAATCAACATCAACCTGCACGTACAGCCAACAGGCTGGTTTGAAAACTAAACGAGATAACTGATCAGGAGGACTGCAAGATGAGACAAACAGTGGAGAGTAGCCAAACGAATAACCAGGTACAGGAACAATATAAAGATGTGTATGCTTATACTCAGCAAATACTCGAGCTGATTGCCAAAGACGAAATTACGCAGGACGAAGCGGCTTGGGTAACACGCCAGACTGTAGAAAATTTTCGCGACCACGTCAATCCAGGATTTCTCGGATATCGTAAATCTGTAACCAAAGACGGTCAATTCGCTGCTGTTGAATGGAAGGACGCAGGTCCAAACTCCTTTATGGATGTGAACGGTAAGGTTTACATTGACTGCTTGGGCGGTTTCGGGATTTACAACGTGGGTCACCGGCATCCAAAGGTAGTCGAGGCGGTTATCAACCAGCTCAACCGCCAACCGCTGCACAGCCAGGATCTGCTCGACCCGCTGCGTGCCATGCTGGCCAAAATTTTAGCGGACGTAACTCCTGGAGATCTGAAATACGCCTATTTTGCAAATAGCGGTACAGAGACAGTGGAAGCAGCAATCAAGCTGGCTAAAATGCACACGGGACGAACTACTTTTATCGCGACGACCAAAGCGTTCCACGGCAAAAGCCTCGGTGCTCTGTCTGCCACTGCAAAAGGCGTGTTTCGCAAGCCCTTCTTGCCGATGATCCCGGGCTTCCGCCATGTGCATTTTGGGGATATTGACATGCTGCGCAAAACATTCGAAGCATGCGCGCTGGTAGGCGAAGAGATTGCGGGTGTAATTCTGGAGCCGATACAAGGGGAAGGTGGGGTAAACCTGCCGCCAGATGGATACTTGAAGCAGGTTCGTGAGCTGTGCGATCAGTACGGAGCGCTTCTCATTCTGGATGAGGTGCAAACCGGTATGGGACGTACGGGAAAAATGTTCTGCTGCGAGCATTACGATGTCACCCCGGACATTTTGTGCCTTGCGAAAGCGTTTGGCGGCGGGATTATGCCGGCAGGGGCAGTAGTCGCAACAGAGGAAGTGTTCAAAAGCTTTTTCCCTAATCCGTTTGTCCAAACGACGACATTCGGCGGTAATCCACTGGCATGCGCGGCTGCAATTGCAACCTTTAACGTGCTGATCGAGGAAAATTTGCTGGATCGCTGCGTGGAAATGGGCGAATACATGCTGAAGGGACTGCGCGAGGCAGCTGCTGTCCATACCGACAAGGTTCAGGAAGTACGTGGAAAAGGCTTGTTGATCGGGATTGAATTCCATAGTGATGAAATCGGTTATGAGGTGTCAAAGGGTCTGTTCGACAATGGTATTTTGGTTGCTGGTACCTTGATTAACGCGAAAACGATTCGCATCGAGCCGCCACTCACCATTACCTACGAAGAGGCAGACCAAGTTATTGCGACCTTCAAAAAAGTATTGCCACTCGTAAAAATATAAGAACAATGAGCAAAGAAGACTGCCCACCCCAGTCTTCTTTTGCCCTTTTTCTCCATGGGAGCCCCGGGTATAATAGATAGAAACAAACCAAGCAATATTGGGAGGACCTATGGTTTCAAATTGGTTCATTAAAAAAGTATATACAGTATCTTTAGAATCTTCAGCTAATGAAGTTTGGAACATGATGTCTAGGTACAATGAGCGTTACGTCTTTGTAACCGATCCCGAAAACACAGAGAATTTGCTTGCCTACATTCGAAATACAGACATGATCCCGCTCCAGCATGATCGGGAGCAGATGAACAAAGCTGTTCGCGAGCTTCCCCTTCACACGAAGCTATCGTTTATTAAGCAGGAAGCGGACATGCTGGATTTTTTTCAATTATTCGGGGAAGAGGTCGTCGTTGTACAAAGCCAAGAAGGCAAACCAGAAGGCTATTTGCACCGAGAGGACATTCTATACTCTCTATTAACCAATCAATCTGCTCATACAGACTGGATTCGCTCCTTGCTCAACTCTATACCGATGGGGATTATTATCGCAGATCTGGAAGGGAAGATTGAAGATTTCAGCTTAGAAGCACTTCGGATGGTCAGAGTCACCCCTGAGGAGCTGCGACTGCAAAGGGTAGGAGAGCTGCTTGATCCTGACGTTTTTCTCAAGGTGATTGAACACGGAGAAACCGTATTGAATTATATCATTGTCAACGAGCGAATCGGGGTACTAGCTGATTTTTGTCCCATCCGCAATCAGCAGGGCGCAGTAACTGGAGCAACCATCGTACTTCAGGATTTGCCTTACATAGAGAAAATGGCAATGGAAATGGAGTACGTCAAAAATCTGAACACCGATCTTCAGGGAATCCTTTCGTCTATCTACGATGAGATTCTCGTTTTAGATGAAAATGGGATTTTGCTGCGCTACAGCGGGAATTTAATTAAAGATTTTTGGGAGATCAACAAAGAGCAATTAATCGGACTAAACCTGATGGAGCTTGCGCACGAAGGATTATTTTTCTCATCGATCGTCAGAATGGTACTCGAACGCAAACGGAAGGTTTCTGTGACACAAGAAAGCCGATCTGGCAAAAATGTTCTGGCTGTGGGCAATCCGATCTTTGACGACAAAGGAAAGCTGGAGCGGATCGTCATCGCTTTGCGTGATATTACCGAAACGGTGTTACTCAAGGAAGAGCTGCTTCAGGCGAAGAAAATGTCGGAAAAGTACAAAAAGGAGCTGGAGCATCTTCGTGATCAGCAGCAATACTCAAAAAATCGGCAGTTGATTTATGCGAGCGAGCAGATGGAAAAGGTAATGAAATACATCCATAAAATCGCGAAAACGTCTTCGACGGTACTGCTTTCCGGTGAATCTGGCGTCGGCAAGGAAGTATTTGCCCGTACGATTTACGAATTGGGTCCACGCAACAACAATCCATTTGTCAAAGTGAACTGTGGCGCCATTCCTGAGACCCTGCTCGAAAGTGAATTATTCGGCTATGAAAAGGGCGCTTTTACTGGGGCGAATGCGAACGGGAAGCCTGGTTATTTTCGAATGGCGCACAAAGGCGTGCTGTTTTTAGACGAAATCGGTGAGATGCCGCTTAATCTGCAGGTGAAGCTGCTGCGGGTCCTGCAGGAAAGAGAGATCATCCCGATCGGTGGTTCCGAGGTAGTTGAGGTTGATGTGCAGATTATCGCTGCCACGAACAAGAATCTGGAAAAAATGGTCGAGGAAGGCACGTTTCGTGAAGACCTGTATTATCGGTTGAATGTCATTCCAGTCGTGATCCCTCCATTGCGTGACCGCTCAGAGGACATCCCGCTAATCGGTCTGCACTTCCTGCAAACCTTTAATGAAAAATACGACAGATCCACACAAATGTCCCAGGATGCTCTCGACCTGCTGGAGTCTTATTCCTGGCCAGGGAATGTACGAGAGCTGCAAAATATTATTGAACGAATTGTAGTGACTGCAGATGAAGATTTAATTGAGGCTCATCATATTACTCCTCTATTGAAAAAGCGGAAGAAACAATTTTTCAAGCAAAACATGAACAAGATTATGCCACTAAAAGATGCGACAAGAGCGATAGAGGAGCAGCTTATTAAAATGGCTATGGACGAATTCAAGACAACTTCTATGGCAGCAAAGGTGCTAGGTGTGAGTCAATCGACGATAAGCCGCAAGTATCAGGAAATTCAAGAGAAGCTAAGTCGAGGTGAGCCGATTGGGTTTAAAGTATGACGTGATATCGCCATTTGCCGGTAAGATTGAACGTGTATTATTTCGACCGGGCGACCGAGTTCAGGAAGGTGAAATCATCTTCACGCTGGTGGACGGACAAAAAAGCATCGATATTTTCTCGCCGGTCACTGGATACATGGACGCAGTGGAGGTTGAACGGGGAGATCTCGTTATAGCCAGTATGATTTTGACATCGATCATCTTGAGCCACGAGGAGACCAACAAATAGAAAGAAACTGAAGAATGATGAAAAGAAACAGCCATCTACTAAGGTGGCTGTTTTGCATGTGTTTGCGAATAGGGCCACTGTTCCGTTAAAATAGCGAGTAGCTATTATCCAAATTTTTGCTGCGTAACGCGATACAATCGGAGGTGAGCAGAAGATGAATTTCTTAGACGCTAACAACAAATGGACCCCGGAATTTATGAAATATATAGAGGAAACAGCTAGACCATCCATTAAGCTGACTCTCACTAAAGAGCTGACTAGACTGACTGACAGCAAGGTTGGTGGAAAACCGTGGTTACCACCTATGGTGCAAATACCACATGATGAAGACGGTACCGATTATTTGTTCATCGCACAAGTGAATTGGGCGAAAATGCCACAGCTTGATGGGTTTCCGTCACACGGATTAACCAGTTTCTTTGTGAAGCAGGATAATACGTTTGGACTGCTAGATCAAGCATACCATGTCCTGCATTTTGAGGACGTGAGCGATACAACAGAAATCGACCCATTTCAGCCAGAAGATCCTGATCTGTACAGTCCGGTATTAGGTGGTCCGTACAAACTGACTGGGCAGCTTGAGTCGAAGCTGATCCCTTATAAAAATTTCCTATCAGAACATTTTCAACTGCCACCACATCATGACAAGGTTGTATATTCCAAATATTGGGATCTATCAGATGCAAGTGGATCGCGGATCGGCGGGTATCCGTACTTTACTCAAGACGACCCGAGAAGCGAAGATTCCATTCTCCTTTTGCAGCTTGATATGGAAGGCGATCACAAGGATTACTATGTTTCATGGGGAGACAGCGGCGTAGCGAATTTTTTCATTCGCAAGGAGGACTTACTGCGTTTGGACTTTTCCAATGTAGTTTACACGTGGGATTGTCTGTGAACGTACGTGAAAAACGATAGAGAACGGGGGGAACCGATTGGAACTCATACATAATATTCAAGAGCTGATTAAAGTCTCGCAAAAAATGCGAGTCAAGTACTTGTTTTTCTGGGGACATACGCAAAAAAGTCAAGGAACTATCGATAAATCCTGCTTCAGTCAATGGTATCCAGCCACCTTTTCAGAGGGAGATACGACGTACCTGACAGCAGAGCATTACATGATGGCAAAAAAGGCAGAGCTGTTTGGGGACCTCTCTATCCGCGATGAGATTCTGAAGGTATCACATCCGAAACAGGCAAAGGAGCTGGGACGCAAAGTTCGCTCGTTTGATGGAGCCGTTTGGGACGAAAACAAGACACAGATCGTACAACAGGCAAATCTGTTGAAATTTAGCCAGCACCCTAAATTACGAGAGTTTCTGCTTGAAACGGGAGATCGAGTCATCGTAGAAGCTAGTCCATATGATCGCGTATGGGGGATTGGCATGGCTGGGGATCACCCACATGCTGAACAACCAGAGCGCTGGCGCGGAGAAAATCTACTAGGTTTTGCTCTGATGGCAGTAAGAGAGCAGCTACGGTCAGAATGACAGGAGAGGGAGGTAGTCAGTCTTGCATTATTACGGACAATTTGAATCACGCGAGCTCATACCAGATATTTTATCCGGGAGACTGCATCCTTCTAAAGATCCATTGTGGCAAATGTCTGGGGCAGTCGATCGGCAGGAATATGCAGAATGGAGCTCCCATATTTGCGGGATGGCGTGTTTGAAAATGCTGCTGGCGCAGTGGAAGAATGTCATTATTCCCACAATCGAGCTCACGAAGCAATGCCGTGAATACGGAGGATACACGATCAGTGAGGATGGCACCATTAAAGGGTTAATTTATCGCCCTTTTGTCGCGTTTATCGCGGACAGGTTTGGTTTGCAAGCCGAGGTGAAGGAACATATGCCGATTGAAGAAATATACCATTTGCTAGGCCAGGGATATGTGTATATGGCATCTGTCCATCCGAGTATCCGTACTCCTGAAGTAACGCCACCTAAACAAGGCGGGCATCTGGTGTACGTGTTTGACAAGGATGATAAGTGCCAAGAAATCATTTTTCACAATCCTTCTGGAGACACCCCCAAAAGCCAGGAAAATGTTCACGCGACTCTCGATGTTTTTTCCCGCTTCTACGCCAATCGGGGGATATTGATAAAAGTATCATCATGATATTTTTCATTTTAACGACGATTCCTCTTAGAATGATTGCCCGTTCAGTAAATAAACTGAATGGGCTTTTTATGTGTTTATACGAAACACAGTCAGTCTAAGATTCAGCTTTATCATGTGTGTCAATTATATTTTTGTGAAAATTATAAATCTTGTGTCTTGAAAAAGGTGGGGGAAAAAATATAATATTGGAATTAGAGCATAAACTTCCGACATAAGGATTCCAAGAAGTTTAGACTTCAAAGATAAATCATAAAACCGCACATGCAAAAATTTAGCAGGAAAAGAGGGATAGGGCTTGAGCGTACAAACCGCAGAAAGAGTCCATAAGCTGCAAAGTCATGCACAAATCATCGATGGGCACTTTGATCTGCTATTGGATGTGGAGATTCAGAGATCCCGAGGTAGAAAACGAGTGATTGAGACAGACTATCTTCCTGCATTTGAGCGGGGCGGAGTCAAAACGATTGTAGCGGCAATTTTTGTAGACAGCGATTTTTTACCAGAAATGGGACTTCGCAAGGCACTGAATCAAATTAGTGCTATGCACGAGGAAGCAAAAGAGTCGTCTGATAAAATCATGCTTTGTAAAACAATGGACGACCTCAACACCGCAAGAGAGCAAGGAAAGGTCGCCTTTATTTTGTCGTTGGAAGGTGCGGAACCGCTTTCAAATGATTTGAGTCTGTTGCGAATCTTTTATGAGCTTGGTGTGAGACTCTTGGGCCTCGTGTGGAGCAGACGGAATTACGTCGGTGATGGCAGCTTTTTTTCTCCTGTTCGTGAGGGGAAAAAGGGAGGAATTACGGAATTCGGTGTTCGTTTGATTGAAGCAGCAGAAGAGATGGGGATGATCATTGACGTCAGTCACCTCAACGATGAAGGCTTCTGGGACGTAATGGAGATCGCTAAAAAGCCGGTGATTGCTTCTCATTCGAATTGCCGCAGTCTCGCAAATTCGATGAGAAATCTTACAGATGACCAGATCAAAGCGCTCGCTGCACGAAATGGTGTTATCGGAATGAATGCCAACAACTTCTTTACGGCAGATCGTGATGAAGACGCTAATGTGCAAACGTTGCTGAATCATGTTGATTATATTGCAAAGCTGGTTGGGGTAGAGCATGTCGGTCTTGGCCTTGATTTATGCGATGACTTCATGAAATACGTGTCTCCTGAAAGCTTGCAACATATGCCTCGCAAGCCTTTCGACGTGGTTGCCGGGCATCGCTCGATTCCCCAGCTGACAACGGGATTGGTGGAGCGTGGATATACGGATGAGCAAATCGAAGGGATTTTAGGTACGAACTTCGAGCGTGTTTACCAGGAAGTTTGGAAGTAAAAGCAAATGCTTTCAAAATAAAAACAAAGTGATGGAGGAATCGATTCATGGCAAATGAAAAATGGATTACTGCCTATGAGGCATTTGTCGACAAAATGGTCGCGGAAGAGAAGGTCCCAGGTGCAGCAATTGGCCTTGCGAAGGACGGAGAGCTTGTCTATGGAAAAGGAGTAGGCTATCGCAACGCTGGTGAGCAGCTGGAAGTGACACTCGATACCGTTTTCGGAATTGGTTCGATCACCAAATCGTTCACATGTATGGCGATTATGCAGCTACAGGAAGCAGGGAAGCTGTCCGTCCACGATCCGGTTATTAAGTATCTCCCTGAATTTCGTCTAAAAGTGGGCGATGTGGTTGAACAAATGACCATTCATCAATTGATGACCCACTCGACTGGTATGCCACCTATGTCTACATTGGGTGCAGCACTGAAGCGAAGTATTGAGCTTGATCCTGAGTATGAGATCAATGAGCAGGATAAATACAGTCTTGCAAAGATCGTTCCTGTCGATACGTACGCGGAAATGTTTGATTATATGGCTGAGCAGGACTTTGAATTACTCGGTACTCCGGGCACCGAATTCAGCTATTCAAACGAATCCTATGCCATGCTCGGCGTGATTATCGAGCGCGTCAGTGGCAAATCCTACGAAGCCTATATGAAAGAACACATTCTGGTGCCAGCAGGAATGAACGATAGTGTGTTCTTATTGGATGAGCTGGATGAGTCAGCAACGATTACCTCCATATATGCTGCCAAAACCAAGGACGGAGAAAAGGGAGTGTTCCTCTCTGACAACTGGTGGGATGCTCCGGCGATGCGTGCTGCTGGATTTCTCAAGTCGACCGTACGGGATATGTTAAAATACGCGGATATTTATCGCACGGGAGGCCTTGCTGGCAGCGTACGGATTTTGACGGAAGACAGTGTTAAGCAGATGGTGACGCCTTATATCCAATGTGAACAGGGATGCTATTATGGCTACGGTCTAATGATCACGCCTGATTATCATGGCACTCTTTTGGTCGAGCACGGCGGTAGCATCAAAGGAGTACAAGCCCAAATGCATGTGCTTCCAGAGGAAGGCGTAACAGGCATCGTTCTCACCAATCTCACTGCCTCGCCTGCCACTGCACTGATGAATGGTGCTCTCAATGCATTTGCGGATCGCGCGGTTGACGCTTCTCATATGCCTGAAGCCGATCACGAGGTTCCCGCTGATCGCGTGGAAGAATTCACAGGCGAATATCATTCCAATGAGGGCTCGAAGCTCGCGATTATCCATGAAGACGGAGCATTTAAGCTCGTAACTGAAGATAACCAATCAATGCTAATGAAACCAATTGGAGATGACCTCTTTTTAGTCAAGCGCAGAGGATCGGCTGCAACTATTCGCTATATTCGTGACAATAATAACAACGTGATTCGCATCAGCTTTGGCTTCCGCCAAATTCCGAAAGCCGCAAAGCCGCAGCCCGTATAATTCGGGTCACAAGTCACGGAAAAAACAACTGTTGATAAAAAGGGAGCGATGAGAAATGAGAACAGTAACTGCAGAAGACATTTACAAGTTCCAATGGCCGAGTAAGCCTACAATCTCACCAGATGGTCAGCATGTTGTATACGAGAAGACGGTCGTTCGAAAAAAGACAGATGATTATGAAACACAGCTTTGGCTGGCCGATGCACAAGGGCAAACACGTCGTGTGCTTACTTCTACGGGTACTCGCAATATCTATCCCGTGTGGTCGCCTGATGGCAGGACAATTGCCTTTCTTTCCAACCGTGCTTTTGGCATGCAGCTTTGGCTGCTCTCACTAGATGGTGGTGAAGCACGCCAAGTAACTCGCTTTCGTCATGGGATTAGTTCGATCGTTTGGGCACCAGACGGTAAGACTGTTTATGGAATTGTCCCGGTTGCACAAGGCGCAAGTATTGAGGTCTACGATGCTGAGGTGACAGCCAAGGAAGCGAATGAGCGCATCGATCAAGAAAACAGGCAGTGGGTGAACGGCCCAAAACGCTTTGATCGACTGTACTACAAGCTCGACGCTGCTGGTTTGCAGAAGGCTTTTGTACGTCAAATCGTTGCTGTCGATACCGAAACTGGCATGCACACTCAGATCACTGACGGTCCTTACGATATTTCTGAGCCAACAGTTTCGCCAACTGGCCAGCATATCGCTTTTATCGCCAATCCAAACCAGAATGAACAGCAAGCTTTTGGTGGAAACATTTATCGGGTCGCGATTGATGGAGGGGACGTGGAGCTGCTCTACAGTGGACTTCGAGTCTCGTACCTCTCATACTCACCAGATGCCAAAAAACTGGCTTTTGTTGCAAACAATATCGACCACAGAGAAATGTTTGTCCTACCAGCTGGTGGGGGAGAGCCGATCGGTCTGAGTAAAGACTTCCCCGATACACTGACTGATCTCGCCTTTACAGATATGCGTAGTTTGCGATACACGCCAGTGCCTCAGTGGTCTGAAGACAGCCGCTATGTCTTTGCATTGAGTACCCGCCAAGGAAAAAGCGATATTGTTCGTTTTTCTACAGAGGATGATAACTCACCTGCTGTTACGGTAATTGGTGGCGAACGTACCATTTTTCATTTTTCCTTTGATGGAAAAGGAACAGCTGCAATCGCTTACTCAACTGTACAGCATCCAGGAAAAGCAGCTGTGGTAAAGCTTTCACAGGCAGAAGAAGTGGTAAGGAAATCCAGATCACCGAAGGAAGCATTCTCAACTGAATATGAAGCGCTATTTCCTGAAAATGAAGTGCGTCTGGATGATTGCAATGATGAGCTGTTGACCGAGCTGCAGGTCTCCCTGCCGGAAGCATTTTCATATACTTCCGAGGATGGCTGGCAGATTCAAGGGTTCGTGCTCAAGCCGGCAAATTATGTGGAAGGAAAGAAATATCCGGTGCTGCTAGATATTCACGGCGGTCCACATTCCATGTTTGGATATACGTACTTCCACCAGATGCAGCTATTTGCCGCAAAAGGCTACGCGGTCGTATACACGAACCCGCGCGGTAGCTCAGGATTTGGTGCTGAGTTTACCCATGCTGTCCATGGTGACTACGGCGGAAAAGATATGGCGGACATCTTGAACGGGCTTGACGAAGCAGCGCGCAGATATGATTTCATTGACAAAGATAGAGCAGCGATCAATGGGCTTAGCTATGGTGGCTTCATGGTAAACTGGCTTGTGACTCATACGGATCGGTTCTTTGCAGCTGTCTCGGAAGGATGCATTTCCAATTGGGTATCCATGTACGGAACGAGTGACATCGGACCAGATTTTATGGAAGTGGAGTTCCTTGGCAAGACGGATATGGAATCGCTTTGGAAATTCTCGCCTTTGGCCTATGTGCAAAATGTAAAAACACCGCTACTGCTGCTGCATTCTGATGATGACCTGCGCTGCCCGCTCGAGCAGGCTGAGCAGTTTTACACGTATATCAAGAAACAGGGCGGGGAAGTAGAGCTGCTGCGTATGCCAAATTCCAGCCATGGCCTGCTTCAAATCGGAGTTCCTTCGCTGCGACAGGCGCGCTTGGAAGCGATGGTTGACTTCGTCCATGCTCATCTGCCTGCCCACAAAGAGGAGCCATCACTCGCTTAAGGATAAAAAGAAGGGGAGGGAACTACTATGAGTCTAGAGCAAAAATTGTTGGAAATCGCACAAGGTGCTTCCGGAACGTTTGGTGTCACCGTCAAGCATTTGCAGACGGGAGAAACAACGAGTATCAATGGCAATGAATTGTTTCAATTAGCCAGTACATTCAAAATTCCGATTCTTGCTACCCTATACAGAGATGTGGAGGCAGGCAAACTGTCTTTGGATGATCGTTTTAAGATCAGTGAGGAAGATCTGGTACCAGGTTCAGGCGTTTTGCAGGAGCTTCATTTGGGGGTGGAGGTTACAGTCAAGGATCTTGCTATGCTGATGATTATTGTCAGTGACAACCTCGCTACCGATCGACTTCTCAAGCTGGTAGGGACTGAGCAAGTGAATGCCTACATGCGAGAGCTAGGATTGGAGAACACCCATATTCACCACAGCTGCTGGGATCTGCTCAGCTTATGTGTAGGGATGGAGCCTCAAGCCTACTCGCGTGAAGCTCTGAATAGCATCCTTGCCTGGAAGTTTGATCCATCTAGTATTGTTTTCCAAGCTGACCCGCGTAACAACGCTGCTACCTCGGAAGATATGGCTAAGCTTGTGGAATTGATTGCAAAAAAACAAGTCGTATCCGAGCAAGCATGCGATGGAATGCTGGATATTTTATTCCGCCAGCAATTTAACAGCCGATTGCCTTACATGCTCCCTGCCAAGACCAAGGTTGCACATAAGACGGGAACTCTCAGCGATTGTGTCAACGATGTCGGGGTCATCTATTTACCTGAAGACAAAGGGTCATTCGCTATTTCGGTCTTGTCAAAGAACAACCCGACGATGGAAGAGGGAGAAAGAACAATTGGCAGATTGGCTAGAGCGGCTTACGATCATTTCGTAGGAGCCTAGCAGAAGAGTGTACAAATATAAAGATTGTCATAAGTAAATTCTTGATGGAAGCTTCTCTTGGGTGAGAAAGCTTCCTTTTTATTTCGGGAGTAGCATAATTTCTCTTGAACCTCAAGTTACTTGAGGTTTTATAATTGGTTAGGAGGTGCTTTCGTGTGCACGCAAATGCCGGGAACAGATTAGGAACCACACACTATCATAAGGTTGATTTAGCAGCCAAGGACGAAAAGTTCTCCATAGGACAAGTGGCGAAAATCACAGGATCTTCTGTACCCACTGTTCGTTATTACGATGAAATCGGCCTGCTTACACCTGCAGAGATCAGTTCTGGAGGTCATCGTCTGTATACAGCAGAGGAAATATGGCGCTTGAAACTGATTCTTACCTTGCGCTATCTAAACTTTGGTATTGATGAGATTCAGAAAATGATATCCGGGGATATACCTGTTGATGTTGCGATAGAATGGCAAATGGAAGCTTTGGACATCCAAATCCGTACCCTTGCCCGTATGAAATCGGTATTGCTACAGACCAAGCAGAATAAGGGTGCTACGGATTCTCTGAGTTATATGTACGAGCTGGTTGAATCTATTTCGGCAAATACATTGGAGAGGGAAAAGTTTATTTTGGAAAAAGTGTTCTTGTCCGTTTTTCCTGAACATTTTCCGTTCGAATGGCGAGAGATTTTTTTGCTAGGAGCCAAAGTATCTACTTTGTTAGAAGGCAAGCTTTCGGCAGCACAAATGGCTGCAATAGATGAGCTGGAGGAAATGTTTAATGATCCACAGATTGTACAGGAGATGAGAAGCGATTTTCTATCATTCCTGGAAGTAGTTCATTTACCTAGAATCAGTGTTGAGGCTTGGAGCGCCAGGCTACTTAACAACCATAAGCAGTTGTTGAAGGCAATGGAGCAACATGCAACTCCTGACAGTCCTGTTGTACAGGAGAACATTCAAGAGTATGTCTTGCTGTTTGCCGATGTAGACGAGCTTCCCGTCTCGGATTCATTTTTCCGTCGGTTTACTGAAAAGATACTGTCTATTCAGTCAGAAAATGTTGAGCGTTTCAGAAGGATTTGCTCTATCTTGTACCCGAGTATGCAACCGTATGTGAATACAAATGAATTTTTCTACGAGGCCATAAAGTGGAGGCTTGAGCAAATGGATAAAGAATAGATGTACGCCTTGTCCTACATTTTTTAGGAAGCGTTAACATTTTCGGTGTTTGGCTTATGAGGGTGTGGAATCGTCTGTCATCATCGGCAGTACTTTCAAACAGAAAAGGGAAGTAGGGGACAACAGTCATATGAAGAAACACAAGCGAAAAATGTGCAGTGTCGTTTTGGGTGGATTTGTCTCTCTAAGTATGTTCCTAGTAGCTGGTTGCACCCAAACAACTGCGCCAGCTGAGCCTCAAGAGACTGCCAAACCAAAGCCGGGCGGAACCATTACAGTCGCATATGCTTATGAACCGGATACGTTAGATACTCACATGTCAGTTGGATCTGCTGTTGTCTACACATGGCCACTCGGTGGTTCCCTGTTATATAAGGATCCTGCAACAAACGAATACAAGCCCTCTCTGGCAAGTGACTATAAAATTTCAGAGGATGGCAAAACATGGACCTTCACTATTCGTTCCGGGATAACCTTTCACGATGGAACACCTCTGACCGCAAAAAGTTTTAAGGAAACCTTCGAGCGTGCTCTCAGTCCGCAGACAAAGGCAAAGACAACCGCTGAAATACTTGCTCCAATAAAAAGTGTGTCGGCGCCAGATGAACAGACTCTCGTTTTAGAGCTACATGAACCCACTACTGCCTTTCTCGAAACGTTAGCAAGTTATATATCGCAGCCGTTATCGTTAAAAGCGATTGAAAAGGCAGGAGAGCATTACGGACGAAATCCAGTGGGAGTAGGGCCCTGGAAGTTTGAGAGTTGGAAAACGGGCGAAGGTGTCACCTATGTTCGAAATGAAGCGTTTCAGTGGGGTGAGCCCTATTATGAAAATCAAGGTCCTCCAAGAGCCGAAAAGCTAATCATAAAAGGGATTGCTGACAGCCAGCTTAGGATGTCAGCACTGGAGAGTGGTGCAATTGATGTAGCAACGGAAGTACCAGTCAAAGAAGTGAAGAATTATCGAAGCAATCCGAAATATCAAGTTATGGAGCGTTTACGCCCTGGAGTAGGTTTGTTGCTAGAGATGAATCTATCAAGACCGGAGTTTCAGAATATTCAGGTGCGAAAAGCATTAAATATGCTCGTCAATAAAGAAGCCATTATCCAAGCTGTTTTGCAGGGAGAAGGGGAAGTATCCCATACGCCGTTATCTCCATCTACATTTGGGTATGACAAATCCTTAGAGAAGTACGGCTACGAATATAATGTGAACGAAGCAAAGAAATTGTTAGACGATGCTGGTTGGAAACTAAACGGAAGTGGAATGAGAGAAAAGGACGGAAAAACGCTTAGCCTGAACATGCTGACTACTGCAGATGTTGACAAACAAGCCCAATTGCTCCAAGCCATGCTGGGAGAGGCTGGTATCAAAATTTTGATTCAGAAGATAGATATGGCAGGGTACATGCAAGAAGTAATTAAAGGAAATTTTGATGTAACACTGATTTCTGGCGAGTATGATGACCCTGATATTTTAACCTTTTATTTTCATTCCGATGGTGCCTTCAACGTGTCTGGTGTAAAAGATGACCAACTGGATGCTCTCCTTTTGAAAGGGCGTACAACCTTACAGACTGATGCCAGAAAGCAAGTATATATGGATGTCCAAAAACACTTGATTGAGCAAGCGTATGTTGTCCCTATTTATAACGACAAGGCCTTTGCTGTTATAAATTCTCGAGTAAAAGGCGTGAAGTGGACTTCTGTTGTACCCACCTATAATGACAGCTGGATCGCTGACTAACAAGCATTTTAAAGGATAATGAAGGAGAAAAGAACATGCAAACGAACAACTGGGCGAGTTCTTTTGAACAGTATGCTCAAAAATGGATAACAGAAGGTCAAGTTCCTGGAGTTAGTATTGGACTCGCAAAAGATGGTCAGCTCTTCTACGAAAACGGGTTTGGTTTTCGTGATGTGCAGCGGCAGTTAGGAGTGACAATCGATACGGTATTTGGGATTGCATCTATAACCAAGTCTTTTACTTGTGTGGCGATTATGCAATTACAGGAAGCAGGCATGTTATCCGTTCATGATCCTGTAGTCAAATATCTGCCGGAATTCCGTCTGAAAAATCTGGATGTTGGGGGAATCACGATTCATCATTTTATGACCAATACGAGTGGTGTTCCTCCGTTGCCAACCTTTTATGCAAGTGTGATGCGAAGCTTGGAAGAGAATGAGGCAGAAGACCATCCATTTTTGCAAAACGAGAAAGCAGTTACGGTACCAATTGATACGTACGAAGATCTGTTGAGTGTTATTTCTACATTAGATCTAGAGCTTTTAGGTGCTCCAGGTACGGAGTTCAGTTATTCCAATGATTGCTACGCCTTGCTGGGAGCGATCATTAACCGTGTCAGCGGAGTGTCGTATGAGATGTACGTCCAGGAACATATCATCGATCCAATCGGAATGGAGCACACTAGCTTTTTTCTGGAAGAGCTGAATGGGTATGAGAATATTACCAATCTGTATATCATGCGAGACAGTGGCGATCACAAGGAAGTGAGCTCATCTCCAAATTGGTGGGATACGCCTGCTTCCCGAGCGGCAGGAGCTATCAAATCAACGGTGCGGGATATGCTTCGATATACGGACATGTTTTGCAAAGGCGGACTTACTGAAGGGAGGAAACGAATCCTGACACTTGAAAGTGTAGAACAAATGATGACCCCGTATGTTCCGACTGATATGATACCTGGTCAGTTTTACGGCTACGGTTTGGTCATCACTCCTGACTACTACGGAAAAAAGCTGGTTGAACATAGTGGTGGTTTTAAAGGGATTACCGCTCAAATGTGCTTCTTTCCAGAAACAGAACTGGCCGGAGTGGCACTGTCCAATATAGAATTGTCGCCGGTTTTGGCGATTATGTCGGGTGCGCTAAATTGTTTGGAAAACCGCCCTCCTGAATCCTCTCATTTGGATGGCAAAAATTATCCCGTTTCTATGGAGGATATGCTTCAATTCGTGGGCGATTATCAATCTAGTGAATTTGGGACCGTACCGATCCGATTAGAAAATGGTCAACTAAAGCTCTCTTTTTTGGGAGAAAGCTACGTGATGAGACCATTTGCTGAAGATCTTTTTGTAGTCCGGGCTTTTGGAACCGATTGCTCTGCACGGTTTATCAGAGCGGGAAATCATGAGATTGTTCGAATGGCTTTTGCTGGAAGACAGTTCTCAAAGGATGATAAAAAATCGAGTGGGGGAACGAAAAATGACACAGCGAGCCAAAGCAAGTGATGTAAGATGTCGCCAGCTAGATGAGCTTTTTTCTAGTTTTGCCGAACAAAGTAATTGGAGTGGCAACATTTTGATATTGGAAGAAGGGAACGCTTTCTATCAAAATTCCATAGGCATGGCCAATCTGGAAACGGCTGAAAAATTGTCACTAGATTCTGTATTTGAACTCGCATCGGTTTCCAAGGCTTTTACGGCAATGGGGATCATGATCCTGCAAGAGCAAGGAAAACTCGACTACACGGATAAAGTAGACAAATTCTTTCCGGATTTTCCGTATGCCAATATAACTGTAGAAAATCTACTTGTACACACATCCGGTTTGCCTGATTATATGGAGTTGTTTTCTCAATATTGGGATAAAACAAAAATTTCTACGAATCAAGACATCATTGATCAGCTAATCAAGCATCGACCCGACGTCTTGTTTAGCCCGGGTGAAAGGTATGAGTATAGTAATACCGGCTATGCTTTATTGGCTTCGATCATAGAACGCGTAGCGGATACAAGATTTGCCGATTTCTTGCAGCAGCAGATTTTTCAACCGCTAGATATGCAGCACACCAGAGTATACAACCGGAGACATTCTCCTGAGTTGATCCAGCAGTACGCTTATGGATATGTTTCTGCTGAACAATCTATAGCATTTGTGCTACCGGATGAATCAAGTCTGCACGATTTTGTCATTTATCTCGATGGCATTCAGGGAGATGGCGCGGTCAGTTCAACACTAGATGACTTGCGCAAGTGGGACAGAGCTCTTTACACAGAAAAGCTGGTAAAGAAAGAAACGCTAGAGAGAGCTTTTTCCGCAGTGCAGCTAGTAGACAACAGTATGTCTGATTATGGTTTTGGCTGGCGGCTGCGTGAAGATCAGGTGACAGGAAAAGTCGTGCATCACGGTGGAAGCTGGCCAGGGTATCGAAGCTGGCTCCGACGATATGTTCAAAAAGATAAAACGATTATTTATCTCACAAACGTGGAGCAGGAACGTGAATGGACGGAAAAGGCTCTGGAAGCAATCGAGAATATTGTATTTGAACGACCGTATATCATTCCTTAGCCATTAGCAGATAGGTTCAACTTGGGAGGTGCACATATTGTTACAAAATAATGAGTCTGGTAGTAAAGCGAGCCACTACTATGGTGTTGGCAACAAAGGCAAGACGTTTAATCGATTGCTTTTTCACTGCTGGGTGAATGCCTCATGAAGCAATATATTATTAAGCGACTCATGTCGGGTGTTATTGTTCTCTTTGGACTCTCCGTTTTTACGTTTATGCTCATTCATTTCATCCCTGGCGATCCCGTGCGGATTATGTTAGGGCAGCGGGCAACAGTGGAACAAATCGAGACGCTGAGGGAGGAGCTTGGTCTTAACAAGCCTCTCGTCGTCCAGTATTTGGACTATGCGTCCGGTGTGATCAAAGGAGATTTGGGGACATCACTCAAAACAGGCAGACCCGTGAGCACAGAAATTGCCGAGCGGTTTCCCGCTACAGCAAAAATGGCCGTGGCAAGTCTAGGGGTGGCCGTGGTTGTCGGGATTGGGCTCGGAGTTCTCGCGGCGAGGTTTAAAGATACGTTTTTGGATGGCCTTATTATGACGTTTTCAACCTTTGGCATGGCTCTGCCGGGCTTTTGGCTGGGGCTGCTGGTGATACTCGTGTTTTCTGTGCATCTAGGCTGGTTTCCGATCGCGGGAGGAACCGGATTTATGGATATTGTGCTGCCTGCGGTCACGCTTGGTACGTTGACGGCGACGGCACTGAGCCGCTTGACGCGTGCGGGCATGGTCGAGGTCTTATCCAATGACTACATTCGAACCGCTCGTGCAAAAGGAATGGGGGAGCGGATCGTACTTCTGCGCCACGCCTTCCGCAATGTGATGATCCCGATTGTGGCGGTCATCGGACTGGAATTTGCGGGACTTTTGGGTGGTGCCGTCATTGTCGAGCAAGTATTCAACTGGCCGGGAATCGGAACGTTGGCGATTCAAGCCATCAGCTCGCGGGATTTCCCCATGATTCAGGGAACGACCTTGTTTATCGGTGCGATTTACGTCCTGGTCGTGATTTTGATTGATGTGTTGTACGCCGTTCTTGATCCTCGCATCGATTACACGGCAAAAAGGGAGGGAGCGTAAGCATGAGCGAGCTGAACAAAACAATTCCTGTCCGTTCGATATGGCGGAAGGAAAGATCACTTCCCCGCTTGGAACTCTTGGATAAGATCATGCAAAAAAGGAAGGCGAAATACAGCTTTTTCATGATGCTGGGGATTATACTCATCGGGATCATAGGTCCGTGGATTGCTCCACACGATCCGACCAAAACGTATTACGAAGCTTTCATGCAGGGACCCTCGGCAGAATTTTGGCTCGGGACGGATGCCATCGGGCGTGATATTTTATCGCGTCTGCTGTATGGAACCCGGGTGACGTTGACAGTAGCTGTGATGGCTTCTGCGATGACGTTTGTCGCTGGAACGCTCATCGGTGTAACGAGCGCGTACCTGGGAGGAATTTTTGACAACGTGATGATGAGGATCATGGACGTTTTGCTTGCACTGCCGGGGATTGTACTGGCTTTGGCGATTGTAGCTGCACTTGGACCCAGTCAAGAAAATGCGATGATTGCGATCGGGATTGCATCTATACCCGGTTTCGCCATCTTGGTTCGCGGAGCCGCTCTAACTGTCAAAGGCTCAGGGTATGTGGAAGCGAGTCGGTCAATCGGAAGCTCCAACTGGTGGATTATTATCAACCAGCTCATTCCGAATATTTCAAATATACTGATCGTGTATACAACGATGTTCATTGGGGGTGCAATTTTAGGGACATCTGCACTCGGGTTTATTGGACTGGGAGCCCAACCCCCGACTCCCGAATGGGGAACGATGCTGAGTGAAGGCAAGGATTACTTGCGGGAAGCTTGGTGGCTGGCGACGTTTCCGGGACTGGCGATTACGATTGTCGTCTTTACCGTCTACATGCTAGGCGATGCCCTGCGCGATATTTTTGATCCGAAATCGTAAGGCCGCGAATGAAAAGTCGGCTTCCATTCATTTGCAAGGAGGAGACAACATGACAAACGTACTGGAAGTATCCGGTTTGACAACCACGTTTGCAAAAAATGAAAAGGCTTTCAAGGTAGTAGATGATCTATCTCTGTTCGTAGGGAAGGGGGAGGCCTTGGGCATCGTAGGGGAGTCTGGTTGTGGGAAAAGCGTCGCCTCGCTCTCGATGATGCGCTTGCTTGGGAAAAATGGAAAAATCGAGGGAAGTATTCAGTTAAACGGCAAGGAAATCTTGGCGTATAACGAAAAGGACATGCAAAAACTCAGGGGCAAAGAAATGGCGATGATTTTCCAAGAGCCGATGACCTCTCTCAATCCGGTGTTGACCATCGGCAAACAAATGAGCGAAGGAATCGAAAAGCATGAAGGCATGAAGCGCGCCGAGGCAAAGGAGAAAGTGATCGAGCTGCTTACACAGGTAGGAATTTCACGGGCGAGTGAAATCTACCATGAGTATCCACATCGCCTGTCGGGAGGAATGAGGCAGCGCGTTATGATTGCGATGGCGATTGCATGCAGCCCGAAGCTGCTCATCGCGGATGAACCAACGACAGCTCTCGATGTGACGATTCAGGCGCAAATTCTCGATCTGATCCAAAAAGTCCGCAGGGAGATGGGCATGTCGCTGATTATGATTACACATGATCTTGGCGTGGTTGCGGAAACCTGTGATCGGGTCATGGTAATGTATGCCGGGCAGGTGATTGAATCGGCAGATGTACGATCCCTGCTGCGTAATCCGAAGCATCCGTACACCATCGGGTTGATTCAGTCGACCCCGCATAAAGCCAAGGGACAAAAGCGACTGAACAGCATCGCTGGTAGCGTGCCAACCCCAGACGAATACCCCAAGGGCTGTCGCTTTGCCCCGCGCTGTGACAAAGTCATGCCTGTTTGTCTTGAACAGAATCCGCAGCTGATGGCGGTGGACCAGCAGTCCCAGTGCAGATGCTGGCTGTATGAGGAAAATAGCGAAAGATCGGCGGTGAATGTATGACGACGCCAATCTTGGAAATAAAAAATTTGCAAAAACGATTTCTATTGGGCAAGGGATGGTTTCAAGAGCCGAGCTACGTCTATGCAGTGAACGGAGTGAATCTAACCGTAAACGAAGGAGAAACATTAGGGATTGTCGGGGAGTCAGGCTGCGGAAAGTCGACACTCGGCAGGTGCATTCTGCGGCTTGTAGAGCCGACAGAAGGAGAAATCAGGTTTGAAGGGAGTGATATCCGCACCTTTAGCAAAGCGGGCATGCATGGGGCGCGGCGGAACTTGCAGATGGTGTTTCAAAATCCATTTGATACACTCAATCCCAAGCTGACCATCCAGCACATTTTAACGGAGCCGCTGATAGCCCATCGCATACCCAGAGAACAGCGACAAGCACTGCTCGAAGAAACGATTGAAATTGTCGGCTTGAGCAAAAGGCATCTTATGCGGTATGCTCACGAATTTTCAGGGGGGCAAAGACAGCGGATCGGGATTGCCCGAGCTTTGATGCTCAGACCAAAAGTAATTATTGCTGACGAACCAGTGTCTGCTCTGGATGTGTCGATCCAATCCCAGATACTCAATTTGTTGCAGGATTTGCAGGAGCAGTTTTCGCTAACCTATCTGTTTATTTCTCATGATTTAAGTGTCGTTGAACACATTGCCGACAGAGTGGCCGTGATGTATCTGGGGGAAGTCATTGAGCTGGCGAAAAAGGAAGATCTGTTTCGAAAGCCGATGCACCCGTACGCGCAATCACTGCTGTCTGCCGTACCTGTCTCTGATCCGGATGAGAAAAAGGAACGGATTATCTTAACAGGAGATTTGCCCTCGCCATCCAATCCTCCCACAGGCTGCAAGTTTCATCAGCGCTGCTGGGCGTGCATGGACGTCTGCAAGAAGGAAGTGCCTGCTTTAAAGGAAGTAGAGGGCAGAATGGTTGCCTGTCATCTTTATTAGGTACATCGTCAAGAAAGTGAAAAATTCAGATGGTGGAGGTGTCAGTGAACAATGTTGGACTCACGACTTACCAAACTGGCAGATGTGCTGGTGAACTACTCAACTCGTGTACAGCCGTGTGAGCATGTACTGATTGAAGGGATTGAAATTGATACACCATTGATCAAAGAGCTGGTGAAAGCTATTCATAAAGCAGGTGCATACGCTCATGTAGAGCTGCAGGATCAATCTGTCATACGCCAGTTGTTGCTGCAAGGAGATGCCATGCAATTTCAGACTGCGGCAGAATATGAACAGTATCGAATGGAGAAAATGCAAGCCTATATTCTCATAGATGGCACTCACAATATTAATGAGCTGTCTGATGTACCCGATGAACAATTGAAGCTGTCCGCTTCCTTCTCCAAAGCGGTTCGTCAGGTCCGTCTCCAGAAAAAATGGGTGTATCTGCGCTATCCGAACCCTGCTGTGGCACAGCTTGCGAACAAGAGTACCGAAGCTTTTGAACAGTTCTTCTTTGATGTCTGCACGATGGATTATGCCAAAATGGCCAAGGCCATGCTGCCGCTAAAGGAACTGATGGAAAAAACAGACCGTGTGAAAATCATTGGACCCGGCACAGAGCTTACTTTTTCAATCAAAGGTATCCCAGCGGTTTTGTGTGCAGGGGATAAAAACATTCCTGACGGTGAAGTGTTCACGTCTCCGGTTCGCGATTCAGTAAACGGTGTCATCACGTTCAATACGCCATCTCCTTATCAGGGCTTTACTTTTGAGGATGTGCGGCTAGAGTTTGTAAACGGAAAGATCGTAAATGCGTCAGCCAATGATACGAAACGTCTTGAAGGCATTCTGGATACAGATGAAGGAGCACGCTATATTGGCGAGTTTGCGATCGGCGTCAATCCTTTCATACGAGAACCGATGAAGGACATTTTGTTCGACGAAAAAATTGATGGCAGCTTCCATTTCACACCGGGACAATGCT
>NZ_BEXF01000030.1 GCF_002897295.1 Brevibacillus reuszeri | reverse complement strand
TAATTTCCGCGGGATAGCTTACTCTCGTTGCCACAGAAAAACACCTCCAAGTTGTCCCCATATCTTACGACATGGTCGCATTCTCTTGAAGGTGTTTTGATTTGTCTCACGTTATGGGGTCAGTTCCATAGTAGGCTGCTTCAGGGCAGTCTTTTTTTTGTTACTATCCGCAAAAACGCGGTCGCTCCTCTTGAGAAAGCCTCGATAGAGGTTTTCTTATTCTATCGGGAGAATAAACGTTGAAAGGAAGTTCGTATAAGAGAGTCTTGCCTTTTGCAAACCAGGATACGGTGGAGCAGAAAACATGTTTGTTAATAAGTGAAAATATTTAGTTAATTCTATCGGTTAATAGTATAATATGAACGAAATGCCTATGCCTAATCACTCGGAGTGGAAACAGATGCCATTGGATGACTTAACATTTTTTTTGGAGAAGCACGAGGCAGAAGTCGTGGAGGAGTTTAGGAAGCAGATCGTCGTAGCCGAACATGACCAATACCGGGGAATGATTCATTTAAATGGACAGGCTATGTATCGATTGGTCGTGGGATATTTAAGTGACAGGATCTCCCAAGAGGATATAAAGCATTTGGCTTACAAGGTTGCGCATGAGCGAAACCAAGCAGAAATTAACATTGGTGACTTTGTATACAACGTTTGCCTGGGAAGGCAGTTAGTTTTTGACTTGCTTCAAAAAGGCCCATTTTCACCTACCACGCTGGTACCAGCTCTGATTAAGATCAATGAGTGCTTTGACATTTTCCTGGTCCACGCTGTTTCGCAATACACGTCAATGAAGGATAGCGACCTGGAAGAAAAAAAGATGTTCATTGAGCGATCCCATAAGGACAGACTAACGATTTTGGGGCAAATGGCGGCCAGCTTTGTACACGAATTTCGTAATCCGCTGACCTCGATTATTGGGTTTTCCAAATTGCTCAAAGAAGATTTTCCTTCTTTGCCGTATGTCGATATTATCGAGAATGAACTGTACCAATTGAATTATCGCGTGTCACAATTTTTGCTCGTCTCCAAAAAGGGAGCGGTATACAAAACAAAAGAGCTCTTTCATATGCAAAATCTTTTTGAGGAAATTCTGGCGTTTTTGTATCCGAATATCGTAGATGTAAATGCAAATATGAAATGCAGCATCGATCCACAGCTCACATTGGATGGGTACAAAGACGAGATAAAGCAGGTATTTATCAACATCATCTCAAATGCGCTGGATGCTCTCCAAAAAAAGGTGGGGGACAAGGAGATTGTGATTGAGGCCTTTCAAAAAGAGGGGGCAGCGATCATCACGATTGCAAATAATGGACTACCTATTCCCGTTGATTTGCAAGCGGTTATTTTTGAGCCATTTTTCACAACCAAGGAATTAGGGACGGGTATTGGCTTGTATGTTTGCAAAGAAATCATTGAGAAGCATGGAGGAACCATAACCTGCGAGTCTTCTGAGGATCGCACGGTGTTTTCCATGGAATTTCTCCAATCGTAAAGAGAAAAAAGCCACACGTCAAAGTGTGACTTTTGTTCACTACTCTTTATTTTGTTTTCGTTGCTCGATGACTTCGTGCACGACAAAGGCCAGGTCATCGTTACCGAACAAGGACAATACGCTAAGCAATGTTGTGTCTGGGATCTCTTCCGCCTCGTTTTTGGGAACGGTGTTTTCCAGCATTTGCGTTAGCAAGGGATTGTCGGATTGAGCGGGATATGCCTGTCGATACAAGGCCTGTGCGTCCAGATCGTGATTGACGCACCACTGGGCGAACACAAGAATCATCATGCCTTCATCTCGCTGGTAAGCCTGAATCACTTGTTCTTCCATTTCTTTTCGATTCATAACTACGCTCCTCTACCTATCGTCTGCCATGAGCTAATTGTAGGCAAGAGGGCGAATACCCGCAAGAAAAAAGAAGCTGAGCACTTACGGAGTTTTTTTCTGGTTGTTGTGATTGGTCAGAACGGGGAGCATGCGCGTGTCTTTTACCATTTCGGACTGGCAAAAGGGGCAGTTAGGGCTTGCATCAAAGGAAAAGTTATCTCTCATCCAGCATGTACAGCCATCATTGCTGCACATCCATACATCTGTTTCCTCTTCTTCGATTGGAACGATTGCTTTTTTAGAGAAATACATAAAAACTCCTCCTTTGCGGGGCATCGTGCACGTAATAACCTCTATTAATGTATGATGAAATTGACATATTTATACCAAGTATTTTCTTGCCTGCCAAAAAACACATATCACAACAGTGGGGTCTTACGGCAAAAGGAATCGACGAAAGCAAAAAGGCAACGGAAGTCAGACTCCGTTGCCTTTTTTTCTATTCAAAAGAAAAGCTTATTCTTGATCAGGAATGAGGATCTGTCCGGTAGATTCATTGCTGGTAATCGCGAGCAAGATCGCCTTTGACAGCGTATCAGGATGATAAGGCTTGATCAAATAGCCTTTGGCACCGAGCTCGAATGCCTTTTTCTTTTCCTCGAATGCACTGGAGATGACGATCGGTATTGTCCGTAGCTCTGGATTTTCCCGCATGGCTTGGATAACCTTCCAGCCATCATCACCGTCCTGTAAAACGAGGTCGAGTACAACGGCATCGGGGCGTAGCTTATCTATCGTCTCCATGGCTTCAGCGGCTTTAGAAAAGGAGTAGACAGTAAACCCGGAACCGATCAGCTCATCACGCAACAGCTCAGACAGGTTCACATCATCCTCAATGATCACGACTTGTCCATTGGATTGACCAGAGGAAGCGTGAGGATTGTCCGTGCGCTCAGAGCTTGTCACTGCAAGAGGCTCTTCAGGCAATGGCAAGGAGACAGTGAACGTACTGCCCTGTCCAGATTCTGAAGTAACCGCAATTTCTCCGTGGTGAATGTTCACGATCTCTTGTACGATCGCAAGCCCGAGTCCTGTTCCACCAATTTCACGGCGATCTGAATTATCGACGCGGTAAAACTTGGTGAACAAATGCGGAATGGCTTCCGCCGGTATTCCCAAACCCTCATCCTGAATGTCTATGAGCAATTGCTTGCCCGCTTCTCGACAGGTGACGCGGATACGGCCGCCTCTTGGCGAGTATTTCACGGCATTGCTGATTAAATTTACGAGCACTTGACGCAATTTATCCCGGTCTCCCAAAATAGCCGTCTGTTCTGTTTGCAAATCAAGCTGGAACGTGTGAGCGGGGGATTGAATGCGATAAGAGCTGAATACCTCGCGAATCAGCTGGTCAATCGCTACTTTTTCGACTTCATAGGTTTGACGGCCAGACTCCATACGCTGCAAGTCCAAAAAGTCGTTAATCAGGGAGGTGAGTCGCTTTGCCTCCTGATAAATCGCGGTCATGTAGCGCTGCTGACGTTCCGGCTTCAATTCTTTATTCAATAAAAGCTCGGCAAAACCGAGGACACTGGCAAGCGGTGTGCGCAGCTCATGGCTGACCGTGCTGACAAACTCTGATTTCATCTGGTCAATCTCGTACTCTTTGGTAATATCCCGGTAGACGAGGAGTGTACTCCATTTTTCCTGATGACGGTATAGAGGTTCTGCGTACAGCTGAATATACCGGGTTTGCGGGTGAGTCAATTCAAAAACAAGACTGCCAGAAGGTAATTCGCCTTCTTCCATGACAACAGAATGGATGTACTGAATCAAGCGATCAGAATCGCGAGTACGATTTTTCAGATGAGAGAAGAAATAATCGAGATGATGCCCTTGCATCTCGCTCAGGCTGTTATAGTCCAATAACTCACAGAAGGTACGATTCACCTGCAGAGTGGCACCGTTTAAATGAACAAGCTGCACGCCTTCCTGAACAGTATCGAGCATATCTTGTGTCATTTGACGCTGCTTTTCTGTTTCCTCATACATGGCCAGCTTGTCTAAAGCCAACGAGATTTGCTTGGCGAGACCGATGGCCAGGAGCTGATCCTGTTCTGCGATTTTGCGGCCGAAGCGGGAAAAAATCATGCAGGCGACCACTTCCTGCACTGCATTCAACACAGGCAGGTAGAGAACAGACGTATGAGACACTTCCTCCAGGTAGCCTTGTTCTCCTACTGTGCTTTCACGCAAAAGGACATAAGGTTCTTTGGTTTCCTGAAGCCGCACAAGCGGGCCATCTGCAAGACCGTGCAATAGCTGATCTACGCCAGTAGATGAAACGCCAAAGCTAGCGACATCTTGCTCTGCATTCAACAAAACGATAACGCCCTTGTCTGCATCCATGACCTCAGTGGTGTTGCGTATGATGCTCGACAAAAGCTCTCGTTTATCCAATGTATTGGATAGTGATTGGACGAGGTGATTGCGTTTTTCGAGATAGCGCTCATTGATCTCCATTTTGGCGAGAGCTTCTTGGAGGTCTTCCTGCTGCACCATCAGCTCATCCTGCTGGGCGAGCAGCTCCTCGTTTTGGGCCATGAGGATTTCTTCCTTGGACTGGATCTGCTTCATTAAAAAGTCGAGCGAGCGGGTGAGCTTGCCGATTTCGTCCAGACGATCCAGATCGGGTAGCTGAGCGGTATGACCTTGTGCGAAGCGATCAGCTTCTGCAGCAAGACGTACCAGAGGGCTGCCGATATCTCTAGTCGTTCGGATGCTTACCCAAAGCGAAATACCGAGGACCATGAGAATGTACAGGATAAACCAGGAGCTCTGCCGAGTCAGGTCCTCAAATAAGAGGCGATTTTCCTGCATCAACATATTTTCGCTCTCTTTGGAATATTTGGTAGCGTAAAATATCAGATTGTTGACCTCTTGATTCAAGCCACTGGAAGAGAACTTACGAAGTGCCTCATAATCTCCGGTTTGTGCATATTTAGACGCAGTAGGGAACACGTTGGTAAAAAAGTTATTGAAAAAGTTCTCAATAGAGGTAACGAGATTTTGTTCCTCACTGGTCAACGGAAGCTTTTTGAATGCACTTATTGATTGCTCTAATTTCTGTTTCTCGATAAAAAGTTCATTGTACTCAAACGGACTTAAAAAAGCATAATAGCCTCTTGCGCGAAAAATGATCTGATTCGTGTGTTCCTTAATTTCTACGATTAAATCCTGTTTTTGTTTGGATGCTTTCAATGTCGTCTGATATTCGGTAAAAGCTTTGTAATTCAAGGACAGAACGATTGCCGCTCCAGCGATGATCAGGGAGAGGAACAAGAGCATCATGGCCGTAAAACGACGAGTGATGCTCTTCCTCAGGAGCTGTCGAAGATCATTCATGCAAGCATTTCCTCCACTTTGCGTACCAGATCACTCGGGCTAAATGGTTTCGGCATGAAATCGTCGGCTCCGGCAGCCCGCATCTTTTCTTGTTCAGTATGCTGGCTTTTCGCGGAGAGGATCAAGATTTTAACTGCCTCCTTTTCTGGCATTTGCTTAACCTGGGTCAAGACATCATATCCAGTCAGCTTGGGCATCATGTAATCCAAAATGATCAGGTCGTACTCGTTTTGACCGATTTTTTGCAGGGCTTCTTCTCCGTCGCAAGCGATATCCAAATCGTGTCCTTCGTCCTCGAGGGTATCTCCAATCAACATGCGCAATACCGCTTCGTCTTCTGCTAACAGTATGGTTGCCATCTTTTTTCCTCCAACAAAATTCGTTGTTATACGACTCGTTTTACCAAGCGCTTGATTCTCGCTTCTAGCTCCCGCATGCTAAATGGTTTGGTCATGTAGTCATCGGCTCCGAGCTGCAGCGCACGGACAATGTCTTGTTCTTCTGTACGGCCTGTGAGCATGATGATCGTATAACGCTTTGCATTCGGCAAATTCCTGATTCTTTGCAAGACTTCCAATCCGTCCATTTTGGGCATAATTCCGTCAAGAATGACGAGGTACGACTCAGGACCCAGATGCCAGTTGTTATTGAAAAAAGCCTCTCCATCCTGAAATTGCTGAACATCAGCATACATCCAGCCATCAAAGCTGGCTTGGACTGAATCGACAAGCATCGTGCGAATCATGGAATCGTCATCGATGATCGCTACCTTTATTTTGACGCTAGGGACTTCAGTTTCGTCAGTCTGTGCAGCGACCTCAATTCTACGGCGGCCGAGATTTTTTGCTGTATACAAGGCCGTATCTGCAGCTTCTACCCAGAGAGGAAAAGGCTTTTCTGCGTCGTCGATCTGTACAACACCTGCTGAAAAGCTCAAGGAAAAAGCTCCCTCGGGAGAATCGAATACTTCTTTGGTAAAGGCGTCTAGTATGTGCTCCAACCGCAGCTTCGCCTCTTGTACAGTGGTTCGTGGCATGAGCAAAAGGAACTCTTCGCCGCCATAACGGAACAAAATATCATGCTTTTCTGCACGTGATTGAATGAAAGTCGCGAATCTGTTCAATACCTGATCCCCGATCAAATGGCCATGCGTGTCGTTTACACCTTTAAAATGATCAATATCCAAAAAGCCGATGGACAGAGGAGTTGAAGTCCGTTGGGCATCAGAAAGAAGCCTTTTATATGTATCGGAGAGAGAATTGCGATTGTATACTCCTGTCAAATCATCTACAAATAAAATCCGGTCCATCCAGCGCTTGCGGCGCAGCTGTCTCTCCAATCTAACGGCAAGTTCCTCGATGTCGAGTGGCTTGCACATGACGTCATCAGCGCCGAGTCGATAAGCATGGAACCGCGTCTGTCGGTCACAATCAATACTGACCACGGTTGTAGGCACATACTGTTTTTTGATTTTTTCACTAAGTGTTTGCATGACTTGAAAACCACCCGTTTCTGGAATGTTCAAGTCCAGAATCAAGCAGTCTGGGTTCATGTCGTGAAAATAATCGAGCGCCTTGTGCGGATACACAGTAGCAATAACTGACCAATTAAGCTTCTCCAAATTTTCTTTCAAATACATTAAAAGCGTCACGTCATCATCTAATATGAGAATAAGAGGCTGGTTTTCGTAGTTGTTCTCTCGTTTAAGGGTAGGATCTTCCAGCAGCACCTCTTGTTCAGGGTGATGCTCATAGCAAAGTGCGATCAAATCAAGTAAAAACGGGCGCCATTCATGTGTTTGCCACTCTTTTGCCTGCATGTGTTCCATTTGATCGAGCAAGGTTTGGGAGAGATCGGACAAATCAGCCAGACCAATCGTGCCAGAAGTTCCTTTTAATGAATGGAGGAAGCGATACAGATCCTCGTGGGAGATAGGCCCGTCCAGACTGAACCACGTTTCCAATTGTTTATGAATATGAAAGAGAAGAGTCTCTCTATACTTCCGCATACTTGTTTGTTCCCCCTGTTTTCCATAGCGGTACAAGCAGTCAAATTGACTGCCTGTACGCATTGTTCAAAGGTCATTCGTTTGATCATTTACTCGCAACTAGGAGGAAGTGTACCATATCAGGAGGGTTTATCCAATGGATGATCTGATCGTAGTAAGAGAGGCTGGCAGGGAAGTAGGTAACACTTCATGAAATAGTAGAAATTACGTTACTGACGGGTAAACTCTTCGTCGAGCAGATACTGTTCTGCTTCTACGTATGATTCAAAGGAAGCCTCGAGATTCATGCCATGGTATACATTAAACAGAGCATCCTCCTGCTGGAGCAGCAGTGTGTTTCCTTTTTTGTCGATCCACGTTTCTTCGACTTGCTCAGGTGTCGAAGCATTTTGGGGGGCGAGCTCACGTTTGACAGACAGAGAGTTAATCGAGGCTTCAATAACTGTGCGCAATTGATCCTCGGAGAAGTCGCGGATATTTACGTAGCCTTTGTCATCCTTTTGATAGCCTTTCAGGAAGGCAGCGAAAACAAAGCCGTTTCCGTTCGGATGCAAGTGATAGACGACTGTTTTTTTATCATGAAGGCTCTCTTCATAATGGAAGTTGATGCGTTTGAGAGAGACGTCGTTGCGAGTCAGCTGTGGGAAAGATTCAATAATCGCCAGTTTTTCTTCAAAAGTAAGCATGGATTCCTCCGTAGGTAGATGGATTTATCCGTCGATTATATCATAGGAGGACAGAAAGAATGAAAAGGGAACGTTATATAGAAGAAAAGAGGGATAAGATGAGTGGAAAAAACCGAAAAGACATCGTGGCTGGACTAGAAGTTGATATCGTTTTAAAGCAGGACCAGAGGACGGGCAAAAGGACACGGGGAATAGTAAAGGATATATTGACCAATTCCAGCACCCACCCGCACGGGATCAAAGTGCGACTGACAGATGGTCAGGTGGGGAGAGTACAGGAGATCGTGAAAAGAGGGGAATGAAAAAAAGGGCAGCTGCGATGACAGTCTGCCCTTTTTGCTTATGTCGTGAAATGAAAAAACGAGTTACCGATACGAATCATGGCTAGGCACCAGCACGTCTTCATCAGATCCCCGCACGATAACAAACGGCTCCAGATTCCCCAGCCCATGCAAGACCGTATTGTGATGAGCGATGATTTGCTCCGCTTGCAATACCGCATTATCAGTGGTGGAGTGGGCATCCTTTACGAGCGTAACATCATATCCGAGTGTCGTCGCCTTTCGGCAGGCACTGTCTACGCAGTACTCTGTCTTGCAGCCCATGATGACCAGATGATTGATCCCGTGAGACTGTAGCTGCTCATGCAGATCCGTTCCATGAAAGGAATCTGTCGCTTTCTTTTGAATAATCGGTTCCCCAGGAAGCGGAGCGATCGCGGGATGAATCGCATAAGCGTCAGTACCGTGATCGGCAACATCTACATCCTGCACATAGAAAACGGGTATGGCTTGGCTGCGTGCCTTTTCAATAACGCCCTGCATTGTATGAACAAATCGTGCAGGCTCATGGACAGGACCAATCCCTGGCCCTTCAATGATTCCTACTTGTGCATCAATCACCAAAAGTGCAGTTGTTCTAATCATAAGCTCCTCCTTGGAGAAGGGGGACTATCGCAGGGACGCCCCCTTTTTGTTTTGTAGTGTGCGAACAAATCTATTAGCATTCCGAATGATATATGTATTCATCATCACCAGCTCCTTCCGTGTCATGGAACCCACGCACAAATGAGTGCCGGATTTCTCTAAGCGAATTGTATCATAGAAGTGGTAATTTTTAGACATTTTTTAACGGAAAAAGACTCTTTCTCTACTGCGATGCCAGTAAAGAAAAGAGTCTTTTTCTCTTTCCCTATGTCTTATGATTCGTTTTCCTTTTTCGGTACAAACTGAAAGATATCATGTGATTCAAAGGAGTCGATCAGCCGAGACAACCACAGATAGTATTCCAAGCCATTTTCGATGCGCTGGATGCTCAGGTTCACACGATCTTTGTTTTCGTCCGTGAGATCTTCCATTTCTTTGAGGGCGCGAAGCTCCTGGAGCGACTTTTTCAAGCCGTGTACGTTTTGCTCACAGGCGTGTCTCCACTTAACCGAAAACAGATCAATGAAGTTCTGGTACCAATCCAGATTCACTTCATAGTGATCCTTCCGCGTCCCTTTTTTCCATATTTTTTCTACCATATTTAAGTCCATTAACGTGCGAACGCCGGTACTCATGCTGGTCTTGCTCATCCCCAGCGCTTCTCCCATTTCATCGAGCGTCATTGACTTGTCCTGAAATAGCAAAGTACCGTACAACAGCCCTGTAGACATGGTGATACCATACAAATCCATGTTGCGGGCAAGGGTCTCGATTACGCGTGCTTGAGCTTTTTCGAGGATTTTTTCCTGGTTCGTATCCATTTGAAAAGAGCAGCTCCTCTAGTCATTTTCACCTGAATAGAATTGTACGTTTCTAAAAGCAAAAAGTAAATGGAGATATTGTACAGTATGTACGAGTAAAACTGCGAATACAGAAAGAAAAGTACGTAAAGTTTTTTCTGAACGCTGAAAATGCCCGATTATCGTGGCTCACCCAGTTTGAGGTAAAAAAAGTGCTTCGTTACAATTGTAAGGGTAAGAAACACCGATCGATGCCTCATCAAGGAGGAGCGCCGCTGATACGTGGGTCGCGCTTATCAATCCTTATATGGAAGAAGAACAGTCCGGAATCGGGTGTAAAAGTTGGAGGTGACCATATGCCCAAGATCAAAGTAGAAAATTTGACCAAAATCTTTGGACGTCAGCCAAGTCGTGCACTGCCCCTAGTCAAACAAGGAAAGACCAAACAAGAGATCGTAAAGGAAACGGGTCTTACCTTAGGGGTTAACCAAGCGAGTTTTGAAGTGCATGCTGGCGAAATTTTCGTCATCATGGGGCTTTCGGGTAGTGGGAAATCGACACTGGTTCGCTTGCTGAATCGGTTGATTGAGCCTACAGAAGGCAAAATTTTAATAGACGGTACGGATATCGTCAGTATGAATACCGAGCAGTTGCAAGAGGCTCGTCGAAAAAAGCTGAGCATGGTATTCCAGAAGTTCGCTTTGTTTCCGCACAGAACGGTACTGGAGAATGCCGAGTATGGGCTAGAGGTGCAAAACATTCCCAAGGCAGAGAGAGAGGCTAAAGCGAGAGAGTCACTTGCACTCGTAGGTCTTGGTGGTTGGGAAAACAGCTATCCAGATCAGCTGAGTGGGGGAATGCAGCAGCGTGTCGGGCTAGCCCGTGCACTTGCCAATGATCCTGACGTGCTTCTCATGGATGAAGCGTTCAGTGCCTTGGACCCGCTGATTCGCAAGGATATGCAGGATGAGCTTTTGGAGCTTCAAAGCACCATGCAAAAAACGATCATCTTTATTACACATGACTTGGATGAAGCGCTGAAGATCGGGGATCGCATCGCTTTAATGAAGGATGGCGCGATTGTGCAAATCGGGTCCCCGGAAGAAATCATGACGAATCCGGCAAACGAGTACGTGGAACGTTTCGTGGAAGACGTAGACCGCTCCAAAGTCTTGTCTGCGGAAAACGTAATGAAGCGTGCAGAAACGATTACGTTAGACAAAGGACCTCGCGTCGCCTTGCAATTGATGAGAGATCGCGGTGTGTCCAGTCTGTACGTGGTAGATCGGAAAAAGACATTGCTCGGTGTCCTGACCGCTGATGCTGTGAATGGAGCCAAGCAAGAAGGTAAAACATTGGAGGAAGTACTGCGAACAGAAGTGCCAACCGTTGGCCCGCAGACGCTGCTCAATGAATTGTTCGATCTGGTCGCGTTTTCCGATATTCCTGTAGCTGTAATTGGCGAACAAAACCGTTTGCTGGGTGTCATTGTAAAAGGGGCCGTCCTGGGCGGTCTGGCAGGAAAAGTAAATCACGAGAATCCACTACCAGTGGATGAGGAAGGGCAGGTGAATAAGGAATGAGCCAATTAATTCCGAAGCTGCCGCTAGATGAGTGGGTAGAAACCATTGTAGATGGACTCGATGAGCATTTGGGATTTTTATTTGACGCGATTTCAACAGGGATTGGCGGAACGGTCGATCTGTTTAACTGGATTTTGACCGGACTCCCATTCTGGCTGATTATCATTTTGTTTACGTTGTTAGCCTATCGGGCTGGGAAGTGGACGATTGCTCTTTTTACATTCATTGGACTTCTTCTGATTCAGAATCTGGGTTATTGGGAGCATTCAATGGAAACACTTGCGTTGGTGCTGACAGCAGGACTGATCTCGGTGGTGATCGGTATTCCGGTAGGGATCTGGTGCGCCAAGAATGATTCGGTGCAAAAGATCGTGACGCCGCTGCTCGACTTCATGCAGACGATGCCAGCGTTTGTCTACCTGATTCCAGCGATCTTCTTCTTCGGGCTTGGGAAAGTGCCGGGAGTCATCGCATCCGTCATTTTTGCGATGCCGCCAACGATCCGCTTGACCAACCTGGGGATTCGCCAAGTGCCTGCAGATTTAATCGAGGCTTCTGATGCTTTCGGTTCGACCTACTGGCAAAAGCTGATTAAAGTTCAGCTGCCGATTGCAAAGACGACAATGATGGCGGGGATCAACCAGAGTATTATGCTGGCTTTGTCCATGGTCGTCATTGCGTCCATGATCGGAGCGAAAGGATTGGGAGCGGACGTCTATCGTGCTGTGACGCAGATTAAAATCGGGGAAGGCTTTGAGGCAGGTCTCGCTATCGTTATCATGGCGATTCTGCTTGACCGCATCACGCAAAGTGTCGGAAAGAGAAAAAAAGCGTAGGAGGGGTTTTCATGAAAAAGGGTACCTTGAAAGGGTTGGCAGTTGCACTTGGACTTTCCGTGGTAATGGCAGGCTGCTCAAGTGGAGGAGCGCCGCAGGATAACAAGCCTGCAGGTGATAATACGGGTACTGCAGCACCGAATAGTGTAGGGGCTCAGGTAGACCACAAAATTATCGGGATTGACCCAGGTGCTGGCTTGATGAAAGCAACCGAAAAAGCGATGAAAGAATACGATCTCAAGGATTGGGAGCTGGTTGAGGGCTCCAGCGCAGCGATGACTGCTGCCCTGACTCAGGCATACAAGGACAAAAAGCCGATTATCGTCACAGGCTGGACACCGCACTGGATGTTCTCCAAGTTTGAGATGAAATACTTGGAAGACCCAAAAGGTGTGTTTGGGAAGGATGAACAAATTCACACGATTGTTCGCAAAGGCTTGAAGGAAGATCAGCCGAGCGCGTATGCTTTCCTCGACAACTTCTCCTGGACTCCAGAGGACATGGAAAAAGTGATGCTTGCCATTCAAGAAGGCAAAAAGCCTGAGGATGCAGCAGCCGAGTGGGTAAAAAACAACGAGGCGACCGTGAATAAATGGGTAGAGGGCATCCAGCCGGCAGAAGGCAAAAAGCTGACCCTCGCGTATGTGGCATGGGATTCTGAGATTGCCAGCACGAACGTTGTGAAGACCGTTCTGGAGCAAAAGCTGAAGTATAAAGTAGAGATGAGCCAGGTCGAAGCTGGTCCAATGTGGGTAGGTGTATCCAATGGCGATGTGGATGGCATGGTAGCAGCATGGCTGCCAACTACGCACGAAGACTACTTTAAAAAGCTGGGTAAAGACGTGGAGGACCTCGGACCTAATCTGACCGGGACCAAGCTTGGATTGGCAGTACCTAGCTACATGGAGATCAACTCCATTGAGGATTTGAAGAAGTAAAGGAATTACGATAGTGAAAGGTACTGTCCCTTTATGTGGGGGGCGGTGCCTTTTCCTAATGAATGAAGTGACCGGGCATGGTAAGATGGTGGAGAAACACGGCAATCCACCATATAAAAAGGAATGAGTGCCATGAAAATCGCACGCAAAGTAACCTCCTAAAATCAAAAGATCTAATCATTTTAGGAGGTTTAACCAAATGGAATTTCATCGAATCGATCTGGACAATTGGAAAAGAAAGCCTTACTTTGATCATTATTTGAACCAGGTGAGATGCACCTTCAGTATGACGGCAAATATCGATATCACTGAATTGCGTGTGCTTCTTCGAGAAAAAGGGGTAAAGCTGTATCCGGCCTTTCTCTATATGGTGACAAAGGCGGTCAATGCGCACCCTGAGTTCAGGACGACTTACGACGCAGAGGGGCATTTGGGGTATTGGGAGCGAATGCTGCCCAGCTATACTTTTTTTCACCAGGATGATCAAACGTTTTCGACAATGTGGACGGATTTCTCAGATGATTTCTATCTGTTTAATGAAAACTATACAACTGACATGAAAACGTATGGCGACACTAAAGGAATCGTGGCAAAAGAAATGGAGCCGCCCTATACCTTCCCTGTCTCCTGCATTCCATGGGTCAGCTTTACCGGCTTTAATTTGAACATATTCGGTGATGGTAGGTATTTGCTGCCGATCATCACAAGTGGAAAATATTTTGAGCAAGAAGGCAAGACGTTGCTGCCAGTTTCCCTGCAAGTTCATCACGCAGTTTGTGACGGATATCATGCGAGTCTATTCCTAACCGATTTGCAAAAATGGGCAACGGATTGCAAGGATTGGCTGATTGTTCGGTGAGTGGCTGTCAAATAAGCTTGCGGCTGTGAGAGTGAATAGACATGGGCGGACATCTATTGGTGTCCGCCTTGTTTTTTGCAAATGCCTCAGTAGCTCATTTCACACCTTTACTCTCACGAATGGGTGGCCACGCATGCGCTTTCCCGACAGTATCCGGTGTGGGAGCAAAAACCCGGAGTACTAGATTGAAATTACCGTCTGGTGCAGGAAGCCAGTTTGCTTCTTTGCCTGGCGGCGGTTCTTTTTGAATGGATAGATCGAGGGAGCCATCCGAATTGTAGACGAGCGTACCTGTGTTGCTGCGAATCGAGGTGCGATTTGCTGCGGTGCTCGCCAAGTAAAGCTGATTGTTATAGATGTTGATCGACCAAAAAGCGGATGTTTGCGGCAATTGATCCTTTGCAAAATGCAGCGTGTAGCGTTTGGTGCCTGTCAGCATTGCGCCGCGTTCATCGGTATACGCTCGGAAGTACATTTCCTCTTCAGGAACATTGGCAGCGAGGCCGGAATAAGCGATGAAGGCACGCGCGAGAAATTGGTTGCCATAGGTGCCGATAGGTGAAAAAGAACCCCAGCCGTTGCGAACCGTCGTATAAGGAACAAAGCCATTTTGCACGATCTGGGGAGCGTCTGTCAGAGCTCGTTTTAGTCCAGCAATTGTAGCAGGCCGGAGCTTGTCAGGAGAAAAGCCATGCTCTGTGTCAATTCCTGCTAGAGCGAACTGGTCGAGCAAGACGCGATCACAGGCTGGTGGCGGATTTTTGCGAATCATCTCTGTCATGATCTGAAAAAAAGATAACGATGTGAGCGCATCGACTGGAATCGTCGGAGATACTTGTGGGACAGCGGCCTGCTTCGTTTGGAGCATGGGCGAGAGTGTAATCTGTTTTTCAAAAGCAACCGCTTGTGGCAAATCGCCTTCATCTTTTACTTCTACTCGTCCGATTAGCCAAACGGTATCCGTTGGTGTTTGAATCAGCTCGGTATTGGCCGGGATAATTCCTCTCCAATTGGGGCCAGCAATCATATAGCGTCCGGATTGCTGCTTGGTGGAGCGATTGGATACATTGCGAAACGTATTCGTGTAGGCATCCAGCATTTGTACGGTGTAGTAGCGATTCTGCGGGTTGTCAGGCACCTTCAGGATCATCGGAGACTGTGACAAATCAAGCCAGGCGCTCATATACAACGTATCGGAGTTGGGAGTGACAATATCCCGAAACGCAGGGGAAGCCAGTGTTTCCGAATAGAAAAACTGATTGAGCGGCGCGCGAGTTTGAGTCATTTCACCCATCGTTTTGGCAGTAAGAACGAGAGGATAGCCATACACATAAGCCTGAATGCCAAGTGAATATGCGAGGTCCTCCTGAGACTGCCCGAGCTGCTTTAGCCTTTGGGCCATGGGAAAGGGCTCAGGGGTAGGGGGCTTGGTTTGTGCTGCATGCACCGTCAAAGCGACCGGCAGGATTAATGCGAAGCAGAGAACAGAAATAAAAAGCTCAAAGATTTTTTTTCGATTGCGAAGCATATTGACCCTCCAGTACCGATAAAAGTCATTCGATATGCACTGGTATTCTTCGCGGGAGCATGGCTATTTTATGCAAAAGAAAAAGCCATCCGAAAAAAGGATGGCTAAGCTCACGTCAACGCGCAAGGGGGCTGCCATTCCTCGCACGCCTCGACCAAGACACCTGTGGTGTTCAGTAGATCGTAATCACGCCAGCGCTTGCCCACACACTGGATGCCAATGGGAAGTCCATCTGTGTCAAAGCCAATCGGCATTGTTACGACGGGACTTCCGGTCACGTTAAACAGATTCGCATAATAAGTGGTGGCGATCCAGTAATTTTGTGGCTTGCCGTCAATGTACAGCGGCTCCTTGTAGATGGGCTGATAGCCTACCATCTTTGTTTTTTGGAGATGCGGAAAGGCGGTTGTGCTGCTAACCGGGCATAGAAGCACGTCATATCCTGCCATGAATTGCTCAAAGCTGCGGATTAGCTGCTCACGCTTGGTCAACACGCGCATGTAATTTTTAAATGTGAGCGGGACAAGCATGCTCGCTGTAGGGACTTCCTGGCTTACCTTACGTGTTGCCAGATAGGATAGACCTCTTTGGATGATGGAGGCAGTCGAGTTTAGCTCGGCATCGATCATCTTTCCCCATGTTTCCCACGCTGCCCGGATATCGAATGGAGGAGAGGTGATCTGCTTTACTAAGATACCTTGCGAAGCCAGCTTCTGGACAAAGCGGCGAAGCGCTTCTTGAATGGAGCTGCTGACGGGATAGCCTGGCAGCTCGTCTATCCAGCCTACCCGCAGCGGAGAGGTTGACGGTGAGGGAAAAGAAGCCTGCGGTCCATTCGGCAATCCCCCTGCATATCCCTGACTCCCTGCAATAATCGCAAAGGCTGCCCGTACATCCTCAATGGAGCGAGTGAGCGGACCATAGCAAGCCAAATGACGAGAAGAAGCATAGTCAGCCATTCCTTCAAAGCCAGGCATATGACCGGACGCGGGTACCGCACCTTCCGTTGGCTTTAGACTGAAGACACCGCAATAATGAGCTGGAATTCGGAGCGATCCGCCAATGTCGCTGCCGATATCCAAATACGAAAGTCCAGCAGCGACAGAGGCTGCTGATCCGCCGCTGCTGCCTCCTGCAGTACGGGTATCATTCCAGGGGTTGTTGGTTCGACCATAAATATCATTGTCTGTTTGAATATCCATCAGCAGAGGCGATACATTGGTTTTCCCAAGCAGGACGGCACCTGCCTGCTTCAATCTGCTGACCACGGCAGCGTCTTTATCTGGCACGAAGCCTTTCAGTGCTGTACATCCAGAGGTGGTTGCAAGCCCCGTCGTGGCGAACGAATCCTTGACCGTAATCGGGACGCCATGGAGTGGGCCGCGAATTTGGCCGCACTTGATTTCTTTGTCTGCCTCTCTTGCGGTGTGAAGTGCAGCTTCTTCATCCATGGCCACAATGGCGTTTAGACGTGGGTTATGATCGCTGATTCTTTGCAATGCGAGTTTGGTGACTTCCTCTGCGCTCACTTTTCTAGTCTGGATGAGTGCTCCAACCTGTGTGGCGGGTACATAGGCGAGTTCATGCATATCGATCGCTCCTTTCGCCACCTAGCGTACGACAGGTGCTTGGGGAAAACTTGATCGAAAATGCGATTTCACCTAAGGAGTAGATAAAACAGGAACGTAAATATAGCAAAGAGAGTCAGGGTGATCCACGCCTAAAAAACGTTCGTCATAATACTCGAAATCATACGGTGCAAATAGCAGATTGGCTGACTGGGAAAACCAGCTGCCGTAAATATATTGATAGGTGAGTGGGAGGTTTTGCGTTGGTCCCTTGTGTGTAAAGACCAGATAGCTTGCCGCAGGCAGCCTCCAGCGCTCTACTCCATCCAAGCTCTCTTGTTTGGACTCAAAAACTGAAACTGGCGAGGCTTCCAAACCAGCTAAATACGTGAAAGATAAATCGAGACCAAAGGCATCCGGATATCGCAGCACACCATAGCGGGGAGCTTTTACAGTGGTGTCTGCAGTTTCCTTTGCCTGACTCAAGCGCTGCCAGCCGAATAGGATGTCTTTCTGACTGATTGTGTCACACGAATATCCGACAATCTCCTTGTCAAATTGAATCGTCGTATGGAGCGGCTCGATCCGATGCGACTGGATATGGCGGAGATAAGATACCTGCAGCTTTTCCTTCATGGCGAAGCGCGGCATCTTTCCCGTTTTTCGCAGGGCCGAGGGAGTCAGTCCAAAACGCTTGGTAAAAGCTCTAGTAAAGGCCTCATGTGAGTCGAATCCAAAGGTAAAAGCAGCGTCTGTCACGCTTTTTTGGCGCAACGATAAGTATTTGGCGGCTTCTGTAAGTCGCCTTTTGGTGATGTACTGCCCGACCGTTTCTCCTGTGACATGATGAAACAGGCGTTGAAAATGGTATTTGGAATATCCGATAGACGATGCGACCAGGTCCACTGTCAAGACTTCGGTTAAGTGACGCTCGATAAAAGAAAGGGCATCCGCGATGCTTTCCAAATAGTTCATGGGTCCCTCTGAGCTAGAAATAGTTTTCCAGTAGGATACCATAACTTCCAGATTCATTGTGCAAGAAAATATACCTAGTCTGTGCAGGAGAAAAGTAACGAAAAAGTAAATAAGAGTTCGCTTATATTAAGTAATATTGAATTATTTATCCTTAATTTTCTATTTTTATTTTGAATTAGGAAAATATTCCTTGTAAGATGAGGTGGTTCTTGAAAAAAAAGGGATTGAGGGGTAACAAATGCGTAAACAAGCTTGGCTATCATTTTTCATGGTCTTCCTATTAAGTTTTGGAATGCTGCTTCCGGCAAGTGCAGAACAAAAATTAAATTATGTGGAGCCTGGAACAAAAGTAGAGATGGAAGGCAAATTCTCATTCACAGTTCCGGAAAACATGGTCTACCTCAACAAAGAGGATACGATCAAAATGGAGCAACAGACGGGTGATATTCCGACGAACGATGAAATCGGTAGCGTTTTGCCTATCGAAGAAAACCAGGACTGGGCTTTGTTCATGGAATATCTAGATTCCGGTCACATCAGCGATGACGAGCAAAACGAAATCGATGCGGACGCTCTCTTGCAAAGCTATAAAGATGGCACAGAAGAGGCAAACAAACAAAGAAAGCCGGAGGAGCAGTTTCATGTAGTTGGCTGGAATGTGAAGCCTGCCTACAATGCTGCTACTCATGAGTTGGAATATTCGATGCTGCTGGAAACAGAAAGCAAAGAAAAATTTCTGAACTACAAGCTGCAGATTTTGACCAGAACCGGTCACGTTTCTTTCATCCTGGTAACCGATCAGGCGAATTTGGAAAAGGACAAAGCGACACTTCGCTCGTCTATCCTCAAAAATTTTGTGGTTAAAGAAGGCCATCGCTATACCGATTTTGATGCCAAGACCGATAAAGTAGCCGAATACGGTCTGACTGGATTGATTTTGGGTGGACTTGGACTTGCTGCCGCGAAGAAATTAGGCTTTTTAGCACTGATTCTTGCTTTCGCGAAAAAAGGCTGGATTCTGATTGTTGTAGCCATAGGAGCAATCGGTGGCTTGGTGAAAAAGCTACTCGGCAAAAAGAACAAAGCGGCTCACAACGAATCGGATGAGGATAGACCGTCCGCGTAAATAGAATGATAGACCTGACAGCTTTTCTCCGCATGGGAACGGGGAAGAGCTGTCTTTTTTTGGTTTCTTGAAAAAAGGGATTCAAATTCCAGCAAAAAAGCCAGAATGTCAGTGAAGAGGGGGAGAATAGAATGGAGTAGGACAACGTATTTACGGAGGTAAACCTTGGAACAGCATTTGGATTTATTTTTGATGAAATACGGATATGTGGGTATCTTTTTTTCGCTGGCATTAGGCGTAATCGGATTGCCGATACCTGATGAGGTATTGATGACCTATGCAGGGTATGCGGTTTCGCGTGGAATTTTGAATCTGCCCTTTACTCTGCTTAGCGCATTTTTAGGGGCATCCGTGGGAATTTCGGTCAGCTATGCGATTGCAGCGAAGTGGGGACTCCCCCTGCTTTTAAAAGTAGGGCCTTACCTGCATGTTACTCCGAAAAAAATTGAATCGACGCAGAAGATGTTTGCCCGGTATGGCCCCTATCTTTTATTTTTTGGCTATTTTTTGCCAGGGGTTCGTCACATAACGGCTTATTTGGCAGGTGTTGCCTCTATGGACTTCCGGCGATTTGCTGGCTTTGCCTATGCTGGTGCGATGCTGTGGAGCCTGACGTTTCTCATGCTGGGACGAGCGCTTGGTAAGGAATGGTACAAGGTCATCATTTTTATTCGCCATTACGGGCTGGTGACTTTGCTAATTCTGGCATCCATTGTCATCGTCATCTTTCTCTATAGAAGGTACAAACTAAGCACCAGGACATGACGAAGGGAAGGCATCCAGTTGATAAATCAGTCGCGACTCTCTACGAAAACGAAGCAGTATGCGCTCATCTGCATCCTGATTATTGCTGTCAGCCTGTTTGTATTCGGCAAGCTGGGACAAGAGATGCTGGAGCAAGAGCTGTACGCATTTGATTCCTTTGTGATCGCAAAGATTCAGTCACTCATTACGCCAAAGCTCACATCTGTGATGTTTTTTTTCACTTTTTTTGCCTCGACATGGTCATTACTTACGTTAACAGTGATCTCGATTGGGCTCATGCTTTGGCAGCACAAAAGATGGGAGGCGCTCTTTTTGCTGCTGGCACTAGGTGGCGGTATGGCGTTCAATCTGTTGTTAAAATGGATTTACCGTCGCGAAAGGCCTTCGATACATCGATTGGTTGAAGAAAGTGGATACAGCTTTCCAAGCGGGCATTCAATGGCTGCTTTTCTTTTTTTCGGGATGATGGCTATGCTTCTCACATTATTTGTTGTTTCACGAGCAGCGAAAGCCGTCATTATTCTTGCATCGGTTGTCCTGATTTTACTCGTTGGGATCAGCAGAATTTATCTCGGTGTGCATTATCCAAGTGACGTCCTGGCCGGATTTGCGGCTGGGGGAGTATGGCTCGTCATGTGTCTTTTGGGATTGAAAATTGTGGTGGAGACAAGGAGTTGAAAAAAACCCTTTACAAACCGACGGTCGGTACGTAAAATAAAAAATCATAACGATATTTCCTACTTAACCCATTGTGAGAAATGTAAAGGAGAGCTGCCTTATGTTAGCCACTTTGTTCTGGATTTTTGTTGACCTCATCCCTTTTATTGTAGCATTTCAGGTTGAACCACAGGCGCTTGGCTTTGGTATCGGTTTTGTGCTTGCCGTGCTGATTTATTTGTTTCAGAAAAAGAAGTTTGGCGAAGTAACCACGATCATTGCCATCAAGGTTTTTTACTTCTTTTGTGGATTTTGGGTCGCGCTGCTTTTTCCGGCTTTTCATCTGTTCGATTTCACCCAACTGTTCATGTATGGGATTCTTACGCTTGCAGCGGTTTGGTCGCTGTTGATCAAAAAGCCATTTACACTGCAATACGCTCGTAAAGTAGTTGCACCTGAGTTCACAGAGCATCCGCTCTTTTTAGCCTCTAACTTTTGGCTGACAGTGATTTGGGCCGTTGCGTTTGGTTTGTCCTTAGTTTGCTCGACATTGTATGCGATGGCGCTTGTTTCCGGGGAAGCTGGGGTTACACTGGTTCATATATGGAATTTGCTTGGGCTTGCAGCAACCATTTTAGTTCGTCCGATTGCACGGCGTTATTTCTTGAACAAACAAGGGTAAGGGAAGGGGCTCAAAATAAAGAGCACCTTGTTTTTTGGATGATAACAAACCGACAGTCGGTTTAATAAAAAGATAAAAAGGAATGATTCCACGGTGGAGAATAAAAAGCCTCGTAAAAAGTTGATTTTGCCCGCTATTCTCTTGCTCGTCTGTGCTGTCGTTGGATATTACGCCTATCAGGGCTACTTTTATGTAAAGACAGAGGATGCCATCGTGACTGGAGAGATTTACAAGATTGCCCCCAAGCTGTCCGGGAAGCTGACGCATGTGACGATAGAGGAGGGTAGCCAGGTCGAGCAGGATCAGATTGTGGCGGAGCAGGAGCAGATAAATGCCAATAGTCCTGTGCAAATGGAAAATTTGATGATTCGCACACCCATCAGCGGCGTCATCCTTCAGCGAGCAGCAAAAGAGGGAGAAGTCGTTGGAGCAGGCAATACAATTGCGCTTGTGATCGACAAAAGAAAGCTATACGTGCAAGCAAACATCGAAGAAACAGAAGCGGGGTCTATTCAGGTAGGGCAAGTGGTTGATATTCAACTGGATAAATACCCTGGGCATGTTTTTCATGGGACGGTAAGCCGGATTGGAGAGGCTACCCAGTCTACGTATTCTTTACTGCCACCCGTTAATGCAGGAGGCAATTTCACTAAAGTGACACAGCGAATCCCCGTTAAAATTTCGTTTGTGGAAGGTCCGTATGATTTTCAGCCAGGCTTGAATGCCAAGGTTACCATACACGTGAGGTAAGGGTGAGGATGGATGAATCCGCAGAAAAACTTTTGGCCCGGAGTATTTGCAATCGTGCTGGGAACCTTTATGGCTGTGCTTGATACGAGTATTGTCAATGTCGCGATCCCAGAAATGATGAACGTCTTTGGGGCTTCCACCGAAGAAATTCAATGGGTCGTCACCAGCTACACGCTAACGATGGCAGCAGTCATTCCATTGGCTGGCTATTTGGGAATTCGGTTTGGCGTGAAAAAAAGCTATCTTGCCAGTCTTTTTCTCTTTACTGCAGGCTCCCTGCTATGTGGGCTGGCTTGGAGCAATGGCAGCATGATTGTTGCCCGGATTATTCAAGCGGCAGGTGGCGGCTTGATGATGACGATTGGTCAATCGATGATTCAATATGTCGTGCCACGAGAAAAAATGGGGCCAGCCATGGGCGTCTTCGGGATTTCGGTTTTCGTCGCGCCAGCTGTCGGCCCAACACTCAGCGGTTATTTTGTGCAGCATCTGGATTGGCGCTTTATTTTTACGGTGAATATTCCGTTTGGGCTCTTGGCGATGCTGCTCGTCTGGCGCTTTTTGCAGGAGGGAGAAACGAAAAAGGAGCATCCGTTTGACCTTGCCGGTTTTATTTGGTCAGCAACAGCGCTGGTGTCACTGCTGCTTGCGGTCACCAAAGGGGAAGAAAAGGGCTGGGACTCGTTTCCGATCGTCTCGCTTTTGCTTCTCTCTTTGATTAGCGGTTATTTGTTTATCACTCGCGAGCTGGACGCTGAGCATCCACTGGTCGATGTCCGCTTGTTCGCCAAAAGGGATTTTACACTGGGGCTTTTGGTGAACAGCCTGATTATGGTGGGCAACTTCGGAGTGATTTACCTGCTGCCGATCTACTCGGAAAACATGCTGGGACACACTGCTATGGATACGGGCTTAATGATGCTTCCACAAGCGATTGCCTCGGGTATCGTGACACCCATCTGCGGAATGTTTGCTTCGCGGATTGGATTAAAGCCTCTGATTGTTGCAGGTCTGCTGTGCTGCATCGTGCCCGGCTATTTTCTCTCCCAGATCGATCTGAATACAGACTTGAGCACGCTTCATTGGCTACTGGCACTTCGCGGCTTCGGTCTTGGACTGTGTCTCATGACCTCGATGCAAATCCCGCTTCTGGCAACCAATGATCCGGAGCGTGTGCCTGCTGCTTCGGTCATTACCAACATTTCCCGTCAGGTTGCTACCTCCATCGGGATTGCAGGGTTAATTAGTTTATTCTCGCGACGTGGTGTAGAGCATGCAGCACAGATGAGTGAACAGATGACGGCGACGCAGCCAACGGTAATCGATACCCTCGGACAATGGCAGCAGATGTATTTGGCAAAAGGACTTTCCGTACAGGAAGCGTACGAGTCAGCGCTGCAATTAGGGAGTCAGCTCGTAAAAAAATATGCGGCGGTTTCGGCTTTGCAGGATAGCCTGCTTGTCGCAGCGCTGGTGCTGGTTGCGGCGCTCATCGTGATGCTTGTAGTGAAAGAAAACAACGCGGTCCAACAGTCTGCCGAAGAAGCATCCCAGCCAGTGATGCTAGATTGATGGAAAAGGAAAGGGGATAGGATGATGAAAACACATAGCATGAAAGTCATCGTGGGAGTAGGCATTGCCGCTTTGCTCTTGTCAGGCTGCGGGAGTGCTCAGCCAGTAGAATTGCGAGTGGCATCGGCCCAAGGAAGCACTGCGCCCCAGAGTGAGAAAAACGCCCGCGTGTTCACAGGGAAAATGTTCGGACTTGAGGAGGTCACGATTTATGCCAAAGCGGCAGGGAGAGTCGCTTCGGTTCGCTATGATATAGGTGATCGAGTTGAGGAAAACGCAGTGTTGTTTGACCTAGAGAAAACAGAGCTGGAAGCCAGTCTGCAAATGGCAAAGGCTGATTTGGCGCAAGCAAAAGCCAAGTGGGGGGAAGCCAAAAAAGGAACGCGTCCAGAAGAAGTAAAATATGCAGAGGCTGGCTGGCAGCAGGCGATAAACAAGTATCAGGATGTAAAAAATGGCAAGCGACCAGAGGAGCTTGTACAGCTTCAGGCTGCCTTGCAATCGGCAAAAACAGCGTATGAGCTGTCAACAGCAAAAAAGGAACGGACGCAGGTACTCTTTTCACAGGGAGCAGTCTCCGAGCAGGCGCTGGAGGATGCCCAAGCAGCAGTAGCGCAGGCAGAAGCGCAGTATAAACGAAGCGAAGAAGAGCTCGCTCTGGCTAAAGCAGGCGTAACCGTACCAGCTCTGCAGGCACTAGAGGCCAATGTTGAACAGATGAAGGCATTGTATGACAAAGCCAAAAACGGCTTGACGCCAGAACAGCTCGCACAGTTCGAAGCCAATGTACAGAAGGCAGAGGCAGCTGTAAGCAATGCAGAGTACCAATTGAAAAACGCAGCTGTCATCAGCCCGCTCAAAGGATACGTAAGCGCCAAAAATATTCATGCAGGTGAAATGGTAAACGCGAGCCTGCCTGCGATGACTGTGGTGAATACAGATCAAATGTATGTAGTGATCGGCGTATCGGAGGCAGACATCGCCCGGTTTACAGTGGATGAGCAAGTCGATGTAACCGTACCAGCAACCCATGACAAGCTGCGGGGGAAAGTAGCACGAATCAGCCCCAAAGCAGATGCAGGCACGAATACGTTTACCGTAAAAATTTTACTCGATAATGCAAAAGGGCTCCTTCGCTCAGGGATGACAGGAGAAGTGCAGCTCTAACTAACGCCCCCTAATCGCCAGACTGTCTTTTACAATGCGTACAAATTCCAGCTCTTGTTCTCCTTGTGCCGAAGATTTTGCCAGATCCAGTACGTCTCGCAGGGAGCCTTCCTCTGCCCATGGACTTTTGCGCAAAATCTCGGCGAACTGGGCAGCAGCAGCGAGGAATTTCAGGTCGGGAGCAAGCTCGCTTTGTACTTGTACGGGCTGAGCCACTTCTTCTACCTGTTGGGAGGCTGCATCATGGTAGCGGATGCGAACAGTTCCCAGCTCCGTATTACTTGCAGGCTTCAGCTTCACCTCGTATAATGCCGTCACACTGTGACCAGCTCCGACCTCGCCAGCGTCTGTCTTGTCATTGCGAAAATCCTCATCGCGAACATCGCGGTTCTCGTAACCGAGCAGACGATATGCCGCTACCTTTTTCGGATCAAATTCGACCTGGATTTTGACGTCGCGCGCGATTGTTTGTAGAGTACCCGTCAAAGCTTCGGTAAAGACACGTCTCGCCTCTGAAAAGGAGTCGATATAAGCGTAGTTTCCTTGGACTTTGTCCGCCAGCTGCTCCATCAAAACGTCGTTGTAATTGCCCATGCCAAAGCCAAATGTACTCAAATAAATATCCTTTCGTGCGTAGTCCTCAATGGAACGCAAGATGCCTCTTGCACCGGTTTTACCGACATTGGCGACGCCGTCAGAGCAAAGAATGATTCGATTGATTGCACCGCGTTCAAAGGACCGTGAAGCCATTTCGTAGCCGAGAGTCAGTCCTTCCTCCACATTGGTAGAGTCCTCGGGAGTCAGGCTACCGATCGCAGCCAAAATTCTGTGCTTGTCATCAATAGAGGTAGGCGGTAGCAGTACGCGGCCTTGGGAACCATAAACGACAATACCAACTGTGTCTTCTGGTTGAAGCTGATCGACGAGGACGTTTAGGCTTTTTTTCACAAGCTCCAGACGATTTTCACGATCCATCGACCCTGAAACATCGATGACAAAAACCAGCTGGGCGGGTTTTCGCTGCTCTGCTGTTATTTCTTTGCCCTTGATGCCGATCCGAACCAGCTGGGTTCCTTTATAAAAGGGAGAGGGGCCACCATCGGCAACAATGGCAAACGTCTGCTTTTCAGGAGCGGGGTAGGCTGTAGGAAAATAATTGATGAATTCCTCTACGCGCACCGCTTCGGGAGGCGGAAGGGAGCCGTCCCTGACATAGCTGCGCATCACGGTGTAAGAGCCTGTATCGACATCAGCGGCAAAGGTCGAGAGATGATCGGTTGCAGTCGATACGAATGGATTGGTGCCGTAGTCTTGGAAGTACATCTCGTTTGTTCGCGTATAAGTAGGCTTCTTCTTGAAGGCGTAATCGTAATCAGCCATCCTTTTGCTAAGCTCCGAGCTTTGCGCGGTATTTCCCTGATTTGGAGCGCTGGAGACTGCCTGATTGGAAGTCGGTGACGGCATGCTCTCCGTTAACGCTGAGGCTGGCTCTACAGAACTTTGAGTGGCAGGATTGCCAGCACTACAACCGATTAAGGATGCGACTAGAATGGTGATACCACTTGCATGTGTCATTTTTTTCATCTCTCTATAGCCCCCTTTGCTCTATGAGACGTGGAAAAAAAAGGATTGTTACAGCGAAAGGGCTGTTCATTGTGCGAATTTTGTAGCAATAAAGTCTTCTGCACTTGTATGATGGAGAAGAGAAGGTGGGGAGGCGTATTTATGAAATCTTACAGCTATTTTTGCTCGACTAGGATTGAAATGGGGGCAGGAAAATCGAAGGAACTGCCCACTTTGCTACATTCAATAGGCGAAGGCTCGTCCATTTTGATGGTGAGTGATCCCGGCGTGATTCGGGCTGGACTGGTCGCTCCGATTCAAGCAGCACTTGAGAGTGCAGGCTATCGTGTATCCCTGTTTGACAAGCTCAGTCAAAACCCGAGAGATATCGAATGTCTGGAGGGGGCAACAAAGTTCCGTGATGTTTCTGCTGATATGGTAGTAGCGATTGGTGGGGGCAGCGCGATGGATACGGGTAAAGCGATTGCCCTTTGCGGACCGAATGGTGGCACTCCTGCTGATTATGCCGATGGTCGACTTGCTTACGAAAACATCGCACCCATCATCTGTGTGCCGACTACTGCCGGGACAGGCTCTGAGGTCACTCGTTCCTCGGTCATTACCGAATCGACGACCCATCGCAAAATGACGCTCAAGCATGCAGCACTTCGTCCAACACTCGCCGTGCTCGACCCTGTCCTGACCTACAGTGTTCCTGCTTCGGTCACAGCTGCTACTGGGGTTGATGCGCTTGTACATGCCATCGAGGGTTACACCTGCAAGGTGACCAATCCGATCTCTCAAGCGCTTGGCGCAAAGGCAATGAAGTCGATTGTTTCTGCTCTTCCGGTAGCTTATGCAGATGGTCATAATGAAGCGGCGCGGCATGCGATGCTGGAGGGGAGCCTTCTTGCGGGGCTTTGCTTTGGCTCTGCGGATGTAGCAGCCGTCCATTGTCTGGCGGAAGCATTAGGGGGAATGTACGATACCCCGCACGGTATCGCTAACTCCGTCTTTTTGCCACATGTACTGCGCTTCAACGCTGCCGAAAATAAAGCGATGCACGCCGATCTCGCCCGGTACATGGGCTTTGCGGTTGACGCTGATACGGACGAGCTGGCAGTGGAAAAGCTGATTACTGGAATTGCTGACTGGACTGCGGGACTACAAATTCCTAAGCTCAAGGATTTGCCAGGTGTAAAAGAAGAGGACTTCCCGCGAATTGTGGAATTGTCGATGAAAAACGGCTCTACACCAAGCAATGTGCGCACGATTACGGCAGATGATTATCTGCGTATTTTAGAAGAGGCTTATCGGGCATAAATAGAAGAACGATTTACAAGTTATAGATGTCTCTGGAGCACCGTCATTTGCGGTGCTTTTTTCTTTGTAACTAATGAATAAAAACAATTGCTTGCCGCAAACTATAACCAGCTATCACGGGAAAGTGAGGGAAGAGCATGGTTCCGTTTCCTGGTATTTATTATGCGATCTTTGCCCTTATTTTTATTGCGGGTTTGTTATTGACCATTCATTTTATGAAAAGACAGGAATCAAAGGAATTAGACCACAATGTGAGCCAATCAACCGTGAAGAATAAAGTACTCGGTAATACTGGAATGCTTTTTTACGTAGGAGCATTTGCTGTTTTGCTGGCAGTCTTACTCATCGGCATCGTTGTTTATAGGTAAGCAAAGGAGGCGTAGACATGGACAAAAAACGATACTATGTCTCAGTTCAGGCTGGAACAGTCATGGAAAACCAAAGGGATTCGGGGTACGAGTTTGAAATTGAGGCAACGGAAGAGGAAGTAGGCTTGATCAGGAGCTTGTTTGAGGATCGGACGGCCTATGAGTTCAATACGTATTTGCGTGGGCATGTCGTAGCACTCCCGTATCACTTTGATGCCGAAAATGATGAGTACGACCAATGCTTGCGGGAAATTTACGCAGCTGTGTATCAATGCGGGACGGATGAGACGAAAAATCATATTCAATCGATGGGGATTCTGGATGGTTCGTTTTTTAAAGAAACCTAAGGCAGAGGGAGACGACTTTTACTCGGTTGTCTCCTTTTTTGTACAGACAACACCTTCTTTTTCTGATAGTATAACCGTTATCTCAATAATAGTGACCTAGATAAGGATGTGACTATCTTGCACCAATACCTGGGGTACATAGGCTCATTTCCGATCCGATCCTATAGCTTGATATTTGTTTTGGCTATCGTTTTAGGGATTGGGGTGACGGTTACACTAGCCAAGCTGCAGAAAAAAGAGCATCTGGCTGAACATCTTCTGAATTTATCTGTTCCGATGATTATTGGGGCCATTGTCGGCTCCAGGTTCTGGACAGTCTTTTTCTTCGACTGGGATTTTTATTCCAAGCATCCTGCCGAAATTATTGCGGTGTGGCATGGCGGCCTTTCGATCCAGGGCGGGGTTGTAGGGGCTATTCTGGTCGCTATCTGGTATGTGCGGAAGCATAAGATTTCATTTTGGGAGCTGGCCGATTTATGTGCACCGGGTCTGATTCTCGGGCAAAGCATCGGGCGTGATGCCAACCTGATGAATGGAGATGCTTTCGGCGATCCGACGGGCGGCAACTGGGGCATCCTTTATCCAGAAGGAACGAATGCCAGAGCGACGTTTGGGGACCAGCCGCTCTATCCTGCTGAAGTGTGGGAAGGACAGATGGATATCATCATTTTTGCGATTCTTCTCCTGCTCATGCAAAAGCGTTTGACGAGAGGCTATCTATTCTTGGCTTACAATATTTTGTACAACCTCGGGCGCTTCTTTTTGGAAATGCTGCGCGGAGATTCGCATCGTTTCTTGTTCAATTGGACGACAGCGCAGTGGACATCTGTGGTGGTCATTGTCCTTTCGGTGGGCATTGGCATCTATTTACAACGGAAGCAAAAGGCACAGGACCTGGGCGGACTCGCTTCCTAGCTTTCGAAAATACAAGCAATGCAAATCCTCGTCATTATGACGGGGATTTTTTGTTTAGGAGATGCACATCCTCCTTTTGCTAACTAGGAGGTATTGACAAAGAAAAAGCAAAATCATATTATAATACCCATAGGGGTATACGTATTAAACCCGGTACTTTTTTATAATCACGCATCTTTCAAAATAGGGAGGTCATTCACAATGAGCAAAGCGTGGCAAGACATTACGCCGCAAGAGGTTGAAAAAATGCTACAGGACAAGCGGGAGGCTCAATTCATTGATGTCCGAAATTCGGATGAGTACAGCGCTGGACATATGGAAGGAGCGACACTGATTCCTCTTCCTGTCCTGCCCGTCAGACTTCATGAGCTGGCCCCAGAGAAAGAAGTGATTTTCATTTGCAGAAGTGGCGCCAGAAGTGCACAGGCTTGTGAATTTGCCGTCAGTCAAGGATTTAAGAAGGTAGCGAATATGGCGGGCGGCATGTTGAATTGGCAAGGAAACCAAATAAAAGAATAGAGCCGGAGGGATACACATGGGTACAGCAATTACTACCGATAAAACCTTGGATTGCAAAGGGCTTGCCTGCCCAATGCCAATCGTGAGAACAAAAAAAGCGATGGATGAGCTGCAGCCCGGACAAGTCATAGAGGTTCAGGCAACGGACAAAGGCTCGTTAGCGGACATGCAGGGCTGGGCTAAAAATACAGGGCATCAGTATCTGGGCACCATTCACGAGGGAGACGTACTGAGGCATTATTTGCGCAAAGCAAATCCTGGTGAAGCAAAAGAAGAAACCAAGCACCCGTACACGATTACAGCAGCAGAGCTTGCCAAAAAGTTGAACGAATCAATCACGATTGTGGATGTGCGCGAACCGGCAGAGTACGCGTTTCAGCGGATTCCCGGGTCTAAATCAATACCTATAGGGGTATTGGAGGGGCATCTGCACGAGCTGAATCAGGCTGAAGAAATTTATGTCATATGTCGCTCCGGCAATCGAAGCGATTTGGCATGCCAGCTACTCGCGGAAAAAGGCTTTGCCCACGTGAAAAACGTGAGCGACGGAATGAACGGGTGGACAGGACCAACGGAATCGAACTAGGCAACTATACACACGGATAGAAAAGGTGGGGGAGAGTATGACACAACAACAAACAGCTTTGCAGCCAATGACACCGCATGACCTGACACAAATCATCTTTCAACACGAAGAGCTGTTTATTCTCGACGTGCGCAATCAAGACGATTATCACGATTGGAAAATCGAAGGGAAAGGGATCGAGAGCATCAACTTCCCTTACTTCGATTTGATTGACGGGGTAGAGCCTGCACTACCACACATCCCAGAAGGCAAAAAGGTACTTGTCGTTTGCGCCAAAGAAGGCTCGTCCATTTTCGTAGCGGAACAACTCGTAGAAGCGGGCAGGGGCGATGTGTATTATCTTGCTGGCGGTATGAAAGCGTGGAGTGAACATCTCGAGCCGGTGAAGGTAGGAGACTTGCGAGATGGCGGGGCGCTCTATCAATTTGTGCGGATAGGCAAGGGCTGCCTGTCCTATATGGTTGTATCCAATGGGGAAGCCGCGATTATCGACACGCTGCGGATGACAGACTATTATACGGATTTTGCCAGCAATCATCATGTCCAAATTACGCATACAATCGATACGCATCTACATGCGGACCATATTTCAGGTGGGAAAAAGCTCGCGGACCAAGTCGGTGCGACTTACTGGCTCCCTGCCAAAGACGCAGAAGAGGTGACATTCGCCTATGAAGAGCTGGAGGAGGGCAAGGAAATTACAGTAGGGAATACGAAGATTGCGATCCAACCAATTTATTCACCTGGTCATACCATTGGCAGCACGTCTTTGGTTATTGATGATCAATACTTCCTGACTGGAGATATCCTGTTCGTAGAGTCTATCGGTCGCCCAGATCTGGCTGGAAAAGCAGAGGATTGGGTCAGTGATTTGCGCCACACCCTATACAATCGCTACAGAGAGCTGTCCAATGAGCTGATTGTGTTGCCTGCCCACTTTGGCAAAATGACGGAGCTTGGCGAAGGCGGTGTCGTTTCTGCCCGGTTAAAAGATCTATTTGAGCATAACCCTGGATTGAACATCACTGATGAGGACGAATTCCGCAGAGCAGTAACAGAAAACCTGCCGCCTCAGCCGAATGCCTACCAGGAAATTCGCCAAACCAACATGGGCAAAATAAAGCCGAGTCCAGAAGAGCAGCAGGAAATGGAGATTGGCCCGAATCGCTGCGCGGTTCATGATAAATAATAAACGGGTATTTCGAAAATAGCGTTGGGAGAGGGGGAATCATCCCCCTCTTCTTTTTATCCATATGGAAAAGCTAGCACCCATTCCTCAAATAATTAGCTGCTACTTTGTTTAGATAATAACTGTAACCGACTTGCCATTGCTCAAGCATATTTCGGTGAAAGTCATCAGCAATGAAGAACTCTGTTTGATTCAGAAAGTCTTGCGGTGTTGATGGATGCCCCATTTTTTCCAGAAAGGATAAATGCTTTTTAACTTGATCAAACACTTTTGGATCATTTACGGAGACCCCTTCTCGTAAAAAACGAATCATCCGCTCATTAAAAGCCTGTGCTTCCATGGCAGAGTCGTTCATTGCTTCTACTTCAATGGTTTGATTCGATAAGTTAAAATCATATTCTGCTTTCAAATGCTCATTTTGGTCTTGTAAGGCCTCTTTCCATTCTTCTTCCGTTTTAAATCCACGAAACATGGTATCCATATCTAAATCGACTCCTTCTGTGGCACTTTTGATAGAGGAATTGATCGTGTTGATCAGTTCTTTCAATCGATCCATTTTTTGTTCGAACAAAGATCTCTGCTGAATCAATGTCTGTTTTCTGTCGATCTCCCCATCTAGTAGCTGTTTGATTTCTTTAAGAGGGAAATCCAGTTCTTTGTAAAAAAGGATTTGCTGTAATCTCTCCAAATCTTTTTTTCCGTAAACACGATAGCCGGCTTCTGTCGTCTGCTCAGGAATCAAAAGACCTATTTTGTGATAATGGTGCAAGGTTTTTACTGTTGTATGAGCCAGCTTTGATGCTTCGTGAACCGTGTACACTTGTATCCTCCCTTCGATGCTCCTTATGGTAAAGTATCCTCCAAGGTCAGAGTAAACACATTTCTTTCAACTAGGCAAAGGTAGACATGGCATGAGCTTTATCGTTTCTTTACAATGGGAGGATTAAATAGAAGAGATGTGGGGGGTGAAGCTATGCAAGGGAAAAATATTTTGGTGATCGAAGACGATGCAAAAATAAGACGGCTGTTAAAGCTGTATTTGGAAAAAGAAGGATATGACGTAATCGAAGCGCAAAACGGGGAGGAAGGCATGGTGGCTTTCCAAAAGTATGATCCCTGCTTCGTCATTACCGATTTAATGATGCCAAAGCTTAGCGGCGAGGACTTATGCAAATGGATTCGCAGTGAGCAGAAAAGCGATATTCCGCTGATCATGCTGACAGCAAAGGTAGCAGAGGAGAAGCGAATCGAGGGCCTGCAAATGGGGGCAGACGATTACATAACGAAGCCTTTCAGCCCACAGGAGGTAGTAGCCCGGGTCAATACGGTGCTTCGCCGGACAGCTAACCGCTGCAGCAAAATCAGCTTTAAAGGCTTGACTATCAAGCCAGTGCGCGGAGAGGTCAAATACAATGGGACGCCTATTTCGCTCACGCAGCACGAGTTCAAGCTGCTCTATTTTTTTATGCGCCACCCCAACCAAATCTTGTCGCGTGAGCAAATTTTGGGAGAGCTTTACCCGAATGAAGAGAAAAGCGTGATCGACCGTACAGTGGATGTTCATGTCGGCAAGCTCAGAGAAAAAATCGAGACGCCAAACGAAGGAGCCTGTTTTTTTGAAACGATTCGGGGAATGGGGTATCGCTTTGTTGCTTATTAACCAGCTGCGTGAATGGAAGCAGAACATGACCTGGAAGCTGATCGGGGTAAATATCATCGTTATGCTGACGGTGATTTTGCTTGCCGGGGTTTCGGTAAAGGACTTCGCGTGTGTGCTTGTCGAGAAGTACCGTTTGGTCGGAGAAGAGAAAAACATCATGTTCAACCAAACCATGCAGTTTTATCTGATGCGTGCGAGCTTACTCGCGCTCGTGGTTGCCGCACTCATTCATTACGTATTCATCAAAAAAATGCTGGTTCCCTTGCGCCGTCTGACGGAATCGACACGCCAGCTCACAGAGGGGACATATCCGCAGATGCTTGAGGTCACCTCTCGTGATGAAATTGGTCTGCTTACAGAGCATTTTAATGAGATGACGCGGACATTGAAGCGAGCGGAAGAAAACCGCAAGCGTATGCTGAGCAATATTTCTCATGACCTGCGGACACCGCTCAGTAATTTGAACGGATATTTGGAGGCGCTGGGGAGTGGAGTGATTACCGGAGACCGGGAGCTGTATCAATCTCTTTTGGAGGAATCACAGCATATCACCAGACTGGTAGAGCAATTGCACCTGCTCTCTGTATGGGAGGACCGGCGGGAAACGGGGATGACAAAAACGAGCATCCAGATCGATGAGCTGATTTCAAAAAGCACCAATGCTTTTCAATGGGAGTTAAAAAGCAGCGGGATCGAACTGGATTTGTCATTGGAGCCCGGAACCGTGATCGCTGATGAGGATGGATTGCGCCAGGTGCTCAACAATTTATTGCAAAATGCGATTACGTATAATACGGGACAGGATATATGGGTGTCCGGCGTAAATGAACCACGCAGCTATCGCTTAACCGTGAGCAATGTTGGCGTACCTATGCCTGAAGGGGTGCACGAGATTGTCTTTGAGCGCTTTTACCAGGTGGATCTGGCAAGACATCGCGCTGAATCGGGCAAAGGAAGCGGGCTTGGCCTTGCAATCGTAAAGGAGATCGTACAGAAGCATGGGGGAGAAGTCGGACTCATCTCCGAGGACGACAAGCATTCGTTTTGGATCACAATCCCGCGAAGCCGATAAGTGCATCAGCCCGAGACTCGAGCAGCTTTATCATATCTTTAAAAAAGCGCGGTACTCTCATGAAAAAGGAGGCCGTGAGCATTGTACAACTTTCAAGTAGGCTCAATGGTTATAAACGGGCAGCTGGTACTGTTCGCTAGTTTCTATCTCGCAGGCTGGATGATGCTGCACTATCGATTAAGGGGCAGTCAGGACAAAAAGCTGATTTTGTCTGTGGCAGCAAACGCCTTTCTTCTTTGGCTCCTCATATGGAAGGCGAGCTATTTCCTACTTCATCCCCAGGAGATCATCTCCCATCCGATATCGCTCTTGTATTTTGATGGAGGGGAACGGGGACAATGGACGGCGAGTCTGGTTGCAATCGCTTATAGCGGATACGCCTGTCGAAAGCGAAGCCTGCCTGTGAGGTTGTGGGTGGACAGTGGCATGTGGTTTTGGTTCGCAGGTTGGATGGTTTACCACGTTTTACTGCTGGTGATGGGGGAAGCTCCAGCGGTCTATGCATTTTTGCTAGCTGGATTATGCCTCACAAGCTGGGTCTGGTATTGGGAGAAGCGGCAAGAGGGGGAAGCCCATGGATAATCTCTCTATCATATTAGCATTTGTCGCGGGGATGCTGTCGTTTTTGTCTCCCTGTGTATTTCCGCTTATCCCTGCTTATGTGTCCCATCTGACAGGCTCGACCATACACGAAGGCAGACTGGTCGTGCAAAAGAGAACGCTGCTCTATCAGTCTCTCAGCTTTATCGTCGGCTTTAGCCTGATCTTCATTGCCATGGGTGCATCCGCTAGCCTCATTGGGCGATTTTTCGCGGAGGAACGTGATTTGGTTCAGAAAGTGAGCGGGCTCATCATCGTTATGTTTGGCTTGCAGATGGTCGGTTTTTTGAATCTGCGTGTGCTGATGGCAGGCAAGTCGTGGGAAACAAAGCGGGACATGAGTCGAGGCACCATTCGCTCGTTTTTGACTGGTCTTGCGTTTGGGGCTGGCTGGAGTCCATGCGTAGGGCTTGCCTTGTCCTCGATTTTGCTATTAGCCGGATCAACAGAAACATTGTGGCACGGGATTGGAATGCTGGCGGTATATTCTCTTGGGCTCGGAGTTCCCTTTTTGCTCATCTCGTTGCTGCTGACGTATTCGCTTAGCATCATGAAAAAACTGAACCGTTGGATACCATTCCTATCGAAAATCAATGGTTGGCTGCTGATTGGAATGGGGCTTTTGCTGTTTAGCGGGCAGCTGCAAAAAATAAGCGCCTGGCTAGCCCAATATACATTCTGGGACATCGGCTTTTAACGAAGTGGAGGTGCAAAAGGCTTGAAAAAAAGTATGCTTGCGATCATTTTGTTGGTTGGACTTGTCGTTTATGGCGGGTATGATCTGCTGCAAAAATCGTCGTTAGAAACGGGACAGACGGAAAGAGCAGACATCGCCAATCTGGAGACGGGTACACAAAAAGGGCAAGTGGCGCCTGACTTTTCGCTGACTGATCTGAACGGAAATCAGGTCAAGCTAGCTGATTATACGGGCAAGACTGTTCTGGTGAATTTTTGGGCGACGTGGTGCCCTCCGTGTCGGGTCGAAATGCCGCACATGCAAAAGTTTTACGACGATTACAAAGCCAAAGACGTGGTTATATTGGGTGTCAATTTAACACCCACAGAGAATAGCATGGACGTCGTCACCAATTTTGTGCAGGAGCAGCAGCTTACCTTTCCAATTGTGCTTGATCAGGAAGGGGAGGTCACACAAGCGTACAAGGTCGTTGCCTATCCGACTACGTATATCCTGGATGCTGATGGAGTCATTCGGGAAAAGTTCCAAGGTGCGATTAACTACGAAGTAATGGAAAAAGCCATTTCAAGCATGAACTAAACGGGGGAGACGAGGGTGACTCAGCAGGTTGCAAAATTGATGCTATTTACGTTATCGGCTTGTCCATTGGGGCGATCTATACAGGCGGTGCTTGGCGAGGTGTTATCCGTCAAAAAGGAGCTTAGTTATGAAGCGGTATATGTCGATGCCGATCCAGAAACAACGAATCGGTACCGGATCAAGTCGAATCCGACGACACTCTTTTTGTCAGACGGAGGGCTAGAGCTGTATCGTTTTGAAGGCTTTAAAGAGACGGCAGAGGTACTCGCCATCATTGGGCAGATCGAAGAGGGAATACTCGCTTCACCCGAAAATAGAGAGGAGAACCAACAGACCGAGGAAGTCTATACCGTTTATTTGTATGAAGGCGAGCAGATTGTTCCCATTGCGGTCAGCTATATTAATTTGACGTCTGTAAAAGCACCACGAATAACAGCGATTCAGCAATTGCTCCGCGTGCGGCGAGACGGACTGGAAAATCCGTTCCCCGCGCAGACCTCACTCGAAGCGGTTTCTTTTCAACAGCAGTCGGGTGTGATTACGCTTCGTTCTGATGTGAAGGTAAGTGCCAGCCATGCAGAGCGGATGAGGGTACTGCTCGCACATACGCTTGCTGTTTATGGTGTAAGCGAGGTTCAACTGGAATGGGTGTAAAATGATCTTTTGAAAAAAGAGGCTCGGCTCCTTTGAGACCAAGCCTCTTTTTTGCGAAATGGCAAGTAATCAGGTTCACAGCGAATATGCCCCAGGACCGATGAGAGCCAGACCAACGGCTACAGCGATGATGACGACCAAATATTCAATACCGCCTTTGTCGATCCAATAGCCATTGGGCAGGTGCACCTTCATCGCACCAAGCATGGCGATCACAATCATAGCGGCACCGAGAGTGAAAAATAGCCCCGAGGCAAAGAGAAGACCGCCAACAAATTCGAGTATCCCCGCGACCGTCGCCATGAGGACACCCGGTTTAATCCCGACTGATTCCATCCAGCCACCGGTTCCTTTGATTCCATGTCCGCCAAACCACCCGAACAATTTTTGACTTCCATGCCCGACAAAGCTTAAACCCAAGACAAGACGAATGAGTAGTAATCCGAGATCAACCATGATGCTCATCACCTTTCAGGAGTGACAGTAGCGTGCGATCACTCATTTATTTACTGTCCAAAAAGAGACGAGACTATTCATGTTCAAGCGAGCGTGTTTGCTTGTTATTTTGGTGGAAGAAGAGGGAAGCTAACGTAAAAATGTTCATAAGGAGAATGAGCATGATACCGGGTTTTAAACGAGTTATCATTGGCAGACCGATGAAATCGAATGAGCTAGGGGAAGAAAAACTAAATAAGCTCAAAGCGCTGGCGGTGCTTTCCTCAGATGCGCTGTCCTCTGTCGCTTACGGAACGGAACAAATTTTGCTTGTGCTTGTCACGATGGGAGCCGCAGCTCTATGGTATTCCCTTCCGATATCACTTGCGGTTCTTTGCCTTTTAACGATCCTTATTTTGTCGTACCGTCAAACGATTTTTGCCTATCCGGCAGGTGGCGGTGCTTACATTGTGGCAAAAGACAATTTCGGGACCTCGATTGGACTGGTAGCAGGTGGTTCACTTCTCGTGGATTATATTTTGACCGTGGCAGTGAGCACGTCAGCGGCAACAGATGCCATTACCTCCGCTTTTCCTGTGCTGCATGATCATCGTGTACTGATTGCTCTGCTCATGATTGTCTCGGTGACCTTGTTAAATTTGCGTGGGATTACCGAATCGGCAACCATGTTAATGTATCCCGTCTATTTGTTTGTTGCCGCCATTTTTTTATTGATTATAGGCGGTGGATTTCAATGGATTGCAGGTAATGTGCATGCGAAAACGCCAGCATATGGTGTAGCTGTTCCAGGGATTACGTTATTTTTGCTTTTGCGGGCATTCAGCTCGGGCTGCTCGGCGTTAACTGGAGTAGAAGCCGTATCGAACGCGATCCCGAATTTCAGAAATCCTGCACCGAAAAATGCTGCTTTGACGCTGATCATGATGGGACTGATTCTCGGATTGATGTTCACTGGCATTAGTTTGCTGGCTTATGCATACGGAATCGCACCGAACCCGAAGGAAACAGTCATATCGCAAATCGCCTCTGCAGTTTTCGGCAGGGGAGTGGTTTATTACTTCATTCAGGCAGTCACGGCTTTAATCTTGTTTCTCGCTGCCAATACTGCTTTTGCTGCTTTTCCGCTGCTTGCTTTTATGCTGGCTAAGGACAGATTCATGCCCAATATGTTCATGGTTCGTGGAGATCGTCTCGGGTTTTCAAACGGAATCATTTTCTTAGGTGTGCTGTCCGCCATTTTAGTGATTTCTTTTGGAGGAAAAACAGAAAATTTAATTCCGCTGTATGCGCTCGGCGTGTTCATTCCGTTTACGTTGTCACAGGGTGGAATGATGAAGCGCTGGGTAACCAAAAAGCCAGCAGGATGGCTGACTCCATTTATTTTAAATACGATCGGCATGCTGACGACCTTGACCATTTGTCTCATTTTCCTGATTACAAAATTTTCTCATGTATGGACGATCTTTATCTTCCTTCCCATCGTTATTTTCATTTTCCGCAAGATCAATGGGCACTACAAAGACTTGGCGGAAGAGCTTCGACTGGATGTCACAACAGAAAAGCCACAGCCTAAAGGAAGTGTGATTGTCATTCCTGTGGCTGGCATCTCGCAGGTTGTGAAAAATACGATTAGCTATGCCCAATCCTTGTCGGATGACATCGTTGCTGTTTACGTTGCCTTTAGTGAAGAGGAGAAGAAGAAAATGGGGGAGAAGTGGGAGCAGTGGAACCCGGGTGTGCGGTTGATTATTCTTCGCTCTCATTACCGCAGTATCATTAAGCCGCTATTTAAGTTTATTGATACAGTCGAATGGAAAAAGGCAGAAACAGACCATGTGACGGTCATGATACCACAGTTTATTACAAAGCGCTGGTGGCATAACCTACTTCACAACCAAACAAGCTTTTTCCTGCGGGCCTACCTGTTCGCTAGGCAAGATGTCAAAATTGCGACTGTGCCTTATCGCCTGAAAAAGTGAGACTGTACAGCAAAAAACTGTCCTTCGGCTTGAGGACAGTTTTTTCTCATGGTTCATTCGCTGCTAGGAACAAGAGAGCGCTCCGCTAGGCGCTTGTGCTTTTTCCTTTTCTTGGCCATATAAAATAACTGATAGCGATGACAAGATCAATGCCAAGCACAACCGTCCACAGCTGCATGATGCCTGACAAGGCTTCCGTCCGTGCGGAGTCATTGACAAAATAAATCATGGCGAGAAGTATGCCTACTCCAATGACAAAGGCGAGAAGATGCTTGAACCAGCTTTTGGCGTAATGTCTGGCATGCTCCAATCCGTATCGCTTTGTTTTTGTAACGGATGACTGGGAGAAGTAGTGCTGGAATTTTTCGTCTGCCCATTGAATCATGCTCTTTCCAAAAGCGATCGATACTCCGATATATACAGCCGCAAGTGCATGAGCAGTCGTAGCGCTGGCTCCACGGTATAGGTCCACGCCGGTGATGATGAGCAGAATGACGTCGACAACGGGAGTCAGCGCCAGCAAAAACAGTCCCGCTTTCTGCTGCTTGAATATATATCGTGTGACTAACCCTAAGCCAATGACCACCCAAAAGGCGATTTCACAGGCAACGATCATCCATGCAATAAAGTTCATCTGACATGTCTCCTCTTATGATCGCTCTTCCTTAAACAGGATACGAATTTTTATAGTACAACTGTATTGCAAAAATATTTTAGCATCTGTTTTTAAATAATACAATTGTATTATTTCGTTGCTTGGGTCTATTGATCTTGATAAAATACAGCTATGCCAAAGCTGATCGATCATGAGAAAAGAAGAGAGCAGATTGCAGAAGCGACGTGGCGCATCATTTTAGAGCGGGGAATGGAGGGAGCAACGGTACGCAACATTGCAAAAGAAGCAGGATTATCACTCGGTGCTCTGCGACATTACTTTGCAACACAAGATGAGCTGCTGATTTATGCGATGTCGCTCGTCAAAGAAAGAGCCACAGCGCGAATTGGAAAAATCGCTTTACAGGAACAATATTCGTCAAAAGAAAAAATCATCAGGCTCTTGCTGGAGCTAGTCCCGACGAATCAGGAGAAGATGGCAGAAGCGGAAGTATGGTTCGCATTTACTGCTTATTTCAGGCACAAGCAGGATGTGTTTGACGCCATGCACGACGGGATTTATGCGGGATTGCAAAAGGTGATGAACTATGCGGAGCAGGTTGATCTCCTTCCGAATAAAGTAGACAAGGAACTTGAGACGGAAAGGCTCTATGCGATCATCGATGGCTTGGCGTTACATGCCTTGCTTGATCCAAAGCGTTTAGACGGGGAGCGGATGGAGCGAATATTGGTCCAACATCTGACGGAGCTATTTGAAAGAGGATCATAGAATAAATATAGAAAGAGTAGAGAAAAAGGCGGCGCTTGTAAAAAGGGGTTGCCTTTTTGGCGTTGCGAGAGTCTGAGGCAGAGCCAGGACGTAGGTAGATGAGCCCGTATGGAGGACGCCATGAATACGATTATCTACGAATTACAGGATGTGCGGCTTTTGGCAGATCATGGACACTGAGACCTGCAGCCCTTTATTTATCCTTTCCGGCCATTATTGTGCCGACTGAAGCGGTCATCCTGCGTACTGCGAGTACTGTGTATAAAGTAGGAAAGGGACAGCAGTAAAAAACGACCGCGTATTCAGACTTGATCCAGATTTGTTCTGGGGCAACGACCCGATCTCCTTGAAGCTGCAAATCAAGGAGCTGGTCAAGAGGATAACAGAACGGGCGAAGAAGTAATAGAGCGGAAGGCGCTAGCTCTTCAGCTAGCAAGTAAATAACTCACCCCCAGGCGGGCACAGTATGGAATTGTCTATCTTCCATGCGTGTACCCGCCTTTTTTATTAGAATCTTTTCCTGCCTCCAACAAACAAATCATTAAAGGGCTTTATAAAATGCCAGAGGAGTACCCAAGCTGGACCGAGGAAAAAGGAGAAAACCGCGAAGCTCTTTGGGGACCAGCCGAGGCGGAGTGCAAAAAGAGAAACACGCCCTTAAGCGTCCACCTCTGAGAAGCATCCCGAGATGGCTACTTTGGACGCGGTTTCTCTTTTTGCATGTAGCCGTACAGGAATGACCCCCAAGCAAGGTACCCAAGAAGCTGAAGCGTTTTCTCCTTTTTCCTCCCCACCACAACAGCACGCCAACCTCCTCTTTTTTTAAAGCTACTCAGATGATGTCGGATTTATACATTTACAACCCGAACGCCTATTCGTACAATAAGGGCAAGAAGGTGACGAAGATGAATCGAAAAAAAGACATGTCTGCCGTACTGGATTACTTGAAAACAGACGAACGTTTTCGCGATAATATTGCGCATTGGAAGGTCATTCCTCCGCGCGAAGCAAAGTCCGTTCCTTTTCCACTCGAAATGGATTCACGCATAAAGGATGCACTCGTCAGACGAGGAATTACCTCACTGTATACCCACCAAGAAACCTCCTTTCGCCACGTGCGCGAAGGAAAGCATATCGTAGCAGTAACGCCTACCGCCTCCGGAAAAAGCATGTGCTATCATCTGCCGATCCTGCAGACGTTATCAGAGGACACGCAGGCTCGCGCACTCTACCTGTTTCCGACCAAAGCCCTGGCGCAGGATCAAAAGTCCGAGCTGCATGAGCTGATTTCCGAAATGGGTCTTTCGATTAAATCGGAAACGTACGATGGAGACACGCCAGCGAATATACGCCAGATGGTCCGAAAAGCAGGGAATATCGTCATTACCAACCCCGATATGCTCCATTCTGCTATTTTGCCGCATCACACCAAGTGGGTTTCCTTTTTTGAGCATCTGAAATATGTCGTCATCGACGAGCTACATACGTATCGAGGTGTGTTCGGAAGCCACGTTGCCAACGTAATTCGCCGCTTGAAACGCATCTGTGCCTTTTATGGCAGCCATCCGCAATTTATTTGCACCTCGGCGACGATTGCCAATCCAAAAGAGCTGGCAGAGCTGTTGACCGAAGAGCAAGTAGAGCTGGTCGACAATAATGGAGCGCCAGCGGGAACAAAGCATTTTGTTTTCTACAATCCACCTGTGGTCAATCGGCAGCTGAACATTCGGCGCAGCGCCACACTCGAAGCGCGTGACATTACCGAGCAATTCTTGACCAACGGCATTCAGACCATTTTGTTTGCGAGAAGCCGTGTGCGCGTGGAAATTTTGCTGACTTACTTGCAGGAATTGATTAAGCGCAAGCTCGGTCCCAAGACGATCCAAGGATACCGCGGCGGGTATTTGCCCAGCCAGCGGCGGGAAATCGAGCGTGGCCTGCGAAACGGCGAAATCATGGGCGTTGTCAGTACGAATGCCTTGGAGCTCGGCGTCGATATCGGCCAGCTGCAGGCGTGTGTCATTACCGGGTATCCGGGCTCCGTGGCGAGTACGTGGCAGCAGGCAGGACGTGCTGGGAGACGGCAAGGAGAGTCTGTGGTCGTGATGGTCGGCAGCTCGACGCCGCTGGATCAATACGTCATCGCTCATCCCGAGTATTTTTTTGATCGCAGTCCAGAGACAGCGCGGATCAACCCGGACAACCTGATCATTTTGGTCGATCATCTCAAATGCGCAGCCTACGAGCTGCCTTTCCGCGAGGGAGATCGTTTTGGACGCGCGGAAATCGTGGAGATTCTGGAGTTTTTGACCGAGGAGCAGGTGCTGCATTTTTCAAAGGGCAAATGGTTTTGGATGAACGATTCCTTCCCAGCGCATAACATCAGTCTGCGGTCGGCGTCCCAGGAAAATGTCGTCATTATCGATATCAGTGAACGGGGCAACGAGCGAGTCATCGGGGAAATGGACCGGTTCAGCTCGATAACACTGCTGCATGACGAAGCCATTTACTTGCATCAGGGCACGCAATTCCAGGTAGAAAAGCTTGATTACGAGGAAAAGAAGGCGTATGTCCGCGAAGTACAGGTCGACTACTACACGGACGCCAATCTGGCTGTTCAGCTCAAGGTGCTGGAGCAGGATCAGTACCGCAGCCATGCTCAAAGTGCGTTTGCCTACGGAGAGGTCTCCGTGCATGCGATGGCGACGATCTTTAAAAAAATCAAATTCGAGACGCATGAAAATATCGGCTCTGGCCCGATTCATTTGCCAGAAGAAGAGCTGCATACGAATGCTGCCTGGATCGGTTTTTCAGAGACGCTGCTCACGGAAATCGGCACGGAGGATGTGGAGCGGGGTCTGGTCGGGTTGGCGCATGTTTTGCAGCACGTCGCTCCATTGTTCGTCATGTGCGACCCGATGGATTTGCACGTCATTCCGCAGCGTAAGGCTGTTCATTCGCAGGAGCCGACGATCTTCTTGTATGACCGTTATCCTGGCGGAATTGGCCTGAGCGAGCAGGTGTACAAAGAGATGGAGATGATTCTCACGCAGGCGGAGAGGATGATTGTCTCTTGTCCATGCGAGTCAGGCTGTCCGTCTTGTGTAGGGGCAACGGATGACGGCAGCAAGGAGCTGGCTATGACCTTGCTGCGTGTCGCGCAAGGAGGAAGCGCGTATGTCTCTTAAGTCCAAGCTGCAACGGATGAAGGGGCACTTGGTCAAGGAAACAGACAAAACGGCATCCCTGTCGGCGGAAGCAGTCGCGGCAGCGGCAGTGGAGCAAGAACAAGCAGAGTGTGCCCAAGAGCCAGCTGTGGAACAGCAAGCTACACAACCGCTATCAGCATCGACAGAAACGGAGCCCCCAGCACAGGAAAAAGAGCCGGAAATTCCGTATGCAGATCGGTGGGAAAAGCTCCAAGCGTCGCCGTACATTTGGGAAGATGAGCATGTCATGATCCGCGAAGTCCGATATCCCATCGGGCAAAAGCACGGAGCCTATGCCTTTTCCGAGCTGCATGATGTGATTGCGTCGTGGGAAGCGTCAGGCAAAGCTCATCCGCTATCTGCGGCAGGCAGACGCCCAGAAGACCTGTTGTTTTTTGACACGGAAACGACGGGGCTGTCTGGTGGTGCGGGCAATACGGTATTTTTGTTGGGATACAGCCGTCTCGAAGGAGAAGAGGTAGTTGTTCGGCAGCATTTTCTGCCTGCTCCGCACGCGGAAGTGACGTTGTACCAGTCGTTTTTGGAGCAAGCGGAGAAATCCTCACATCTCGTGACATTTAACGGAAAGTCGTTCGACTGGCCGCAGGTGCGGACCCGGCACACGCTGATTCGCGATCAGGTGCCTGCTTTGCCTGCGTTTGGACATTTGGACCTTTTGCATGGAGCGAGAAGATTGTGGAAGGCCGAGCTGGAGTCATGCCGATTGGGGATTATCGAGCAGGAAAAGCTGGACGTTTTCCGCGAGGATGATTTGCCGGGCTTTCTGGCTCCCGTGCGGTATTTTGATTTTTTGCATTCGCAAGACCCTGATGTGGTCGAAGGAGTGCTGCACCATAATGAGACGGATGTCTTGTCTCTCATTACGCTCTATATTCACATGACCCGGCTGTTGCTCCATCATGAGCAGGAAGCAGTGTCTCATGAAGAGCGCTTTGAGATTGCGAGATGGTATGAAGCGCTGGGTGATCAAGAGGCAGCCATGGACGGATACCGACTTGTAGCAGGCAGCAATCATTCGTGGAGCAATCGGGCGAAACTGGCGATCGGACATCTCTATAAAAAGCAAAAAAACTATCAGCAGGCCCTGGAAGTTTGGGAGTCTAGCATAAAATCATCCAGCTACGTCCCAGAAGAGGTGTATATCGAGGCAGCCAAGGTATGCGAGCATCAGTTCAAAGATTGGGAAAAAGCGCTCCATTATACGCGGCTAGCCTACGAGCAGTGGAAGAAGCGAGGAAGCCTTTTACGCAACAGGTCCAAGGCAGACGCACTTGCCTATCAGAAGCGGATTGAGCGACTGGAGGCAAAAGGACGTGGAAGCCAGGCAGAGGAGGATGGCCTGATTTCCGGGTTGTTTGATTGGACGGGAGACAACCAAAGCGAATAACTGAATAAGCTGTAGAAAAAGAAGCCCTTAGGAATCCACCTAAGGGCCAATTTTGTATGCGCTGGCTTGGGGAGACCTTTGCTCGTTTTCGCACCAAGGCTACTTTACATATTTCGCCCGGTACTCGTCAGCGAGCATGGACATGAGGATGGAGTCATGGTACTTGTGGTCGTAATACAGCGCTTGTCGCTGCACGCCTTCCTGCACAAAGCCGAGCTTTTCATATGTGTGAATCGCACGTGCATTGTAGGCGAAAACATTCAGCTCAATCCTGTGCAGGTTGAGGATGCCGAAGCCGTAGTCCAGCATCAGCTGTATGGCTTCACTCCCGTACCCTTTTCCTTGGTAGGCTGACTGATCGATAGCGATACGGATAAACGCATTGCGGTTGTATGTATCGATGTCGCCAATCTGGATATCACCAATGACCTGATCATTTTCGCACAGGGAGATTAATAGAAGAACGCTGGATGAATCCTGTCCTTTGTTCTCGATGTATTGCTGGATCTGCTCGCGCGTGTAGTGCTTCTGTGTCCCTGTCAGCTTGCGCGTTTCCTTGCTGTATAAGGAGCGGTAGTAAAACTCGCTATCTTCTTGTCCAATCGGTCGCAAATAGACTCGCTCGCCTTCCAAAAAGCGAACCGGAGTATTCGGATGTGCATGAGTAGACATTTGTGGTGTCCTCCTGTTTGTTTTGAATCGTCCTGCCAAGACGTATTTTTAAATAGAATAGTGGAATTGTGTATACTTGGAAATGGGCAGTTTTGCAATATTTAAAAGGACAGATTGAGGTGAAAGGTACATGCTTCTAACCCCGAAATGGAATGGAAATAGGGACGAGCCCCAATATGTACAGCTTTATACCGCTCTGAAAAACGAAATTGTCACAGGAAGACTGACTGAGCATACGCGCTTGCCTTCCGTCCGCAAGCTGGCTGATTTGCTGGGGCTGAGCACGACTCCAGTCGAAATGGCGTACCAGCAGCTTTTAGCAGAAGGGTTTATCCAGAGCAAGCCGCGTAGCGGATATTATGTGGAGGCATTGCCTGATCCGGAGGTAGGACCAGAGAAGGCAGTACGTAGCGAGTATGGCTCTCGTCATCAGCAATCCGAGGCCACGACAAGCAGACGCCCTCTGCTGCGTGACGATAAAACCTACAAGTACGACTTTCACATGTCCCAAAATGACTTTACGCTTTTTCCGTATGCGGATTGGCGCCGCTTGTACAATCAAACGATGCGCCTGGAGCAGCAGGAGGAGCTTTTTTACGGTGACCCTCAGGGTGAATCTGGTCTACGCCAGCAAATTGCAAGCTATCTTCATCGCTATCGCGGTGTCGTTTGTCAGCCAGACCAGATCGTGATTGGAGCTGATCAGTTCGGCTTGCTCTCGCTCATCAGCTTGATGCTAGGTCACAAGCATAAGCGAGTGGGGGTGGAGAATCCGGGATATCTCCTGTACGCCAATACGTTTCGCCAGCATGGTTACGAAGCAGTACCTGTGGCGCTGGAGGAAGACGGGATCAGTATAAGTGAGCTGTATGCTGCGGACGTTGGATTGGTTGTCGTGTCGCCTTCCCATCAATATCCACGCGGGATGATCATGCCCGTGTCCAAGCGGCTGCAAGTACTGGAGTGGGCTCAAGCGGTTTCCGGTTATATCATCGAGGACGATTACGACGGAGAGTTTCGCTATCACGGCAGACCAATCCCTTCTCTGCAGGGCCTGGTTCCGAATGCAAACGTCATTTACATGGGAGGATTTGCGCAGGTCATGGCCCCGGCAATCGGCGTGTGGTACATGGTTCTACCTGAAACACTCATGGAGAGCTACTACAGACTGCTTCGAGCGACACTTTTAGAGCAGTCAGCGTCTCGGCTGCATCAGCGAACCTTGCAGGCTTTTATGGAAAAGGGCTTGTTTGAAAAGCATGTCCGCAAAATGAGAAGTCACTATCGCAAAAAGCATGATGCTCTGCTGGAGGCTGTCCAAAGACATTTTGGCGATCGGGCTCGCGTAATTGGAAAGGACGCAGGCTTTCACGTGCTGCTGCATGTGCACGCTGAGAAAAGCGAGGAGGAGTTGAAGCAGCTTGCGATGCAGGCAGGTGTGAGAGCATCTTCAGCATCGTTTACTTGGCTGTCCCCTCCGCCAGTGATGCCCAAGGAGTTTTTTCTCGGATTCGCAGGCATCCCGCTGGATCAAATTGAGCCGGGGATCAAAGCGCTGTACCAAGCATGGTTTGGAGACAGTTGACAAAAAGATAGCTATAGTGGAAAATATAAAAAACTAAATATTTTCCTCGTTTTCCGAAGGGAGTGTCATACGCATATGCAAGAGCGGATTATTCAGTGTGCGATTCAGGAAATAGAGGCACGGGGCGTACGGTTCACGATGTCCGATTTGGCGCGAAGAGCAGCGATGAGCACAAAGACCTTGTATGCCTATTTCCCATCAAAGGAAGCGCTGATCGCAAACGTGATTGAGGAAAGCCTGCAGGATATACGGGAGCGCGAGGATGAGATTTTGCACGATCACCAGATGGACTTGGCCGAAAAGATGAGGCAGCTTTTGGCCCTGGTCCCAAACAGCTTCGCCCGTACAGATTTGCGGGTATGGTATGAGCTCAAGCGTTATTATCCTGAGCAGTGGAAGCTGATTGAGGAATTCAACCAACAAGAGTGGGAGCATGTTCGAATCATTCTTGAGCACGGAGTCGAGCAAGGGATTTTTCGAAAAATCCAGTTGCCTGTCCTGATTCAAATGTACACGGGCGGCATCGAGCAGCTCATTGATCAGCAAATCGCAGGCAATCATCAGATGACGATCAGCGAAGCATTGGATGCCATGATTGATATTTTACTGGGCGGTCTTTTGGCTGCGCAAACAGGAGGAGAGGGAGAGAAATGACCAGCTGGATTTATTTGTTGATGGCCATTTTGCTGGAAGTGGCAGGTACGACGTCTATGAAGCTGTCTGAGGGGCTGAGTAAGCCTGTCCCAAGTGTCATGATGTTTATTTTCTACGTGCTGTGCTTTTCGTCACTAAGCATGGCGCTCAAAGAGATGGAGGTCGGCGTTGCCTACGCGATCTGGTCAGGACTCGGCACCGCAATCGTGGCGATCATCGGGGTGATTGTGTTCAAGGATGCGTTTACCGTTAAAAAAGTAATTGCGGTTGGCTTGATTATCGCGGGCTGCGTCTTGTTGAATCTGGGAGACGGGGCACATGGTCAGCAAGCGACAAAGCTTCCGCAGGACACGGGAATGGTTGCAAAATGAACGGGACGATGAGAAGGCTGCGTCCATTTTTTTGGCTAACTGACGTGGGGTTTGTTGTGTACTGGCTGGTTACCTTTTTAGAAATACTGCCAAAGCAATACATGTACCAGGATTATACTGATGCCAATCTGGTAGCGTGGAACCTGTCGTTCTTTCCGCTGGACATTTTTATTTCGCTGACCGGTTTTGCCAGCTTGTATGCCTATCACAAAGGGAAGGGCAGCTGGCAGCAGTTGGCACTGCTCTCGCTCGTGCTTACATTTTGCTCGGGCTTGCAGGCTATTGCTTTTTGGGCGTTCAAAGCCGATTTTGATTGGAGCTGGTGGATTCCGAATTTGTATTTGCTGATCTACCCGCTGTTTTTTCTACCCGGTTTTATGCGCGAGCGAAGCGCAGTCTCTTAAGCAGATTCCGATTAAATGTGGACAGGTGCAATCGGGGCAGATGTTGATAGAAAACATAGGTAGATACCCTATTTTCCGCTAGATGATGTCACGAGTCTATGCAGGTAAATGACACCCTGCATATACACATATAGTCATCAAAAATAAGAGGAAAGAGGGCGACAGCATGTATTATCCGAGTGCGCAATGGCCGTCATCGCAATCTTCGTTCTATAGTTATGGTCAGTCTTCCTATTATCCATCACAGCAAAGACCAGGGTACCCACAGCCTCCAGGTCAGGGATATGGGAGCAGTCAGGGCTGGGATCATAGACGCCGCAGATGTCCAGATCATTGTCGGTTTTGCCCACCAGAATGTTGTCGAGGTCGTCGCAGATACTAATTCATATTTTCTTATCGAAAGAATAGGGAAGAGCCAGATCCGCCATTAACGGGGATATGGCTCTTTTCACATCCATCGGTCAAAAACAGATTTCAACCTGCTGACACCTTCTTGAATCTGCTCTTCTGACACGTTTCCGTATCCAATGATGACCTTGTCCTCATGCCTGCCTTTGAGAATAGCATGCTCTTCCACAGGATATAGTCGCACGCCGTTCGCTTCCAAAGCTGCGAAGTGCTCATGTGTGAATGTTATCCCCGCGAAGGAAGCCACAATATGCAAGCCAGCAGACTCGCCCCATATGCATACCTGTTCTCCAAACGTTTGTCGGAGCACATCTGTCAGGCATTTTCGTCGTTTTTTGTACAGCTTTTTCACGCGGCTGATGTATTTCTCCAGGTGGCCTTCTTCGATAAAGTGACCAAGAGCAAGCTGATCAAGCGTAGACGTATGTAAATCTGTGAACCATTTTGCCTCCTGATACGGCTTGACCAAAGAGGGAGGGAGCACCAGATAGCCGAGGCGCAGACCAGGAGATAAAATCTTGCTGAACGAGCCAATGTAAATAACGCGATCTGGTGCTAAGCCTTGGATCGAGCTGATCGGGGCACTTTCGTAACGGAATTCGCTGTCATAGTCATCCTCTACGATGTAGCAGTCCATCTCGCGCGCATGCTGAATCAGCTGGATTCTACGCTGGATGGGCAATGTTCCGCCCAAAGGAAACTGGTGTGAGGGTGTGACAAATACAAAGCTGGGAGTGGTGAGAGGTGATTTCGGCAAATTCTCCATGACCATGCCGTGAGCATCTGTCGCTACTGGTTGGATCGCGGCTCCGGCAGAGCGGAAAATGGTTTGGATATCATGCGTAATCGGGTCTTCCATTTGTACCGTGCTGCCGGGAAAAAGCAGCACTTTGGCAATTAACGAGAGCGCTTGAGTGGCACCTGAGGTCATCACTATTTGCCAAGGCTCACACTGGACACCGCGCATTCGATACAAATAACGGCTCAATACCTCGCGCAGCTCCGGCTGGCCTTCGGGTCGACCGTAGCCAAAAGCTGAAGCAGGTGCTTCCTGACAAACCCGCTGCACCATTTTTCCCCATACAGCCCGTGGAAACAGCTCCAAGGCAGGAACTCCTGAACGAAAATCAATACAGGGCTCAGCTTCTTCTCTTATGTTTTGCGGTTGTGGTTCAGCTTGCTTCCTATTTCGCGCATGCTGCTCCAAATAGATGCCAGAAGCAACAAAATAGCCAGAGCCTTGCGTGCTTTCGATATAGCCTTCTGCCAAAAGCTGATCATAAGCCTCCACGACTACATTGCGTGAAACCTGCAGTTCAGCTGCCAGACTGCGGGTAGAAGGGAGCTTGTATCCGGTAGTAATCTCGCCTTGCAAAATCTTGGTGCGAATTTCTGTATACAATTGTCTGATTAACGACATCGGTTTTTCTCGATCAATGCTCAACCATAGCAAAATGAGGCAGCCTCCTAGTCAAACTGGTCCTGTTCAAATTAGGGCGAACTGGATCTGATTGTCTACAGCTTATCATGGTACGGTGAAGGAAGAGAATACGACGCCATGATAAAAGGAGCGAGTAAAAATGACTGTTGATGAGCAGAACACAGCCCACATTTTACGCACGATAGCGCGCGATGAGCGCATAAAGGAGGCTGTATTGCAATCGCCGCAGCTCTATCCGTTGCTGCTGGCTGCGGCGAAGCGCTATGTAACAGGTGAAACACGTGAGGACGCGATGGCTGTCGCCACGCGGCTGGAGAGTATGGGCTATCAGCTGTCCATCGAGCAAATCGGCGAAAATATAATGAATGTAGAGGCGGCAAAGCAGGTGCAGCTGGAATTTCTCGCTTTGACAAAGGATTGTGAACAGTTGCATGCGTCAGTAGGAATTTCTTTTGATCTGTCGAATCTGGGGCTGCTCACCCAGCCTGAAACGGCGTTTGCTCATGTAGACGAGCTCGCAGAGGTAGCCAAGCAATCCGGACAGTATTTGATGATCAGCATGGAGGAGTCAGCGAAGACGGAAGCGATCGTTAGCATGTACGAGCGTCTGGCGCAGCGTCATGAAAATCTGGGGATCACGATCCAGGCGCATCTGCACCGTTCACTGGAGGATATTAAGCGGGTAGCGGGATTGCCGGGCAAGGTCCGTTTGGTCAAAGGCGCGTTCATGGAGCCGCATGAGATTGCGCTGCCGCGTTCTACAGAGCTGAACGAGCGGTATTTGCAGCTGGCCGATATTTGTTTGCAGGCAGGAAAGCCATGCTCCTTTGCTACACATGATCAATGGCTGGTTGAAGCACTCAGGCAACGAGACTATGTATCGAGAGCAAACGTAGAGATGGAGCTTCTATATGGCGTTCGACCCGAGCTGGCAAGTAGTTTGCGAGAGCAGGGAGTTGTGGTACGGATTTATCTCACCTATGGCACCAAATGGTTTTTGTATTTATGTCACCGACTGGCAGAATATCCACCACATGTTCATCAGGCGATCGCGGACATGTTTGACCCGTCACGGATTAATGATGCCGCCTATAGGGTAGCTACATACAAATAGGAAGAGACAATGAGCGGAGCCACCTCGATTTCCTAGAGGTGGCTCTTCAACGTGAATAGCTACAGTAGTTGTTCCTTGCTTAATCCGGTTCGTACACAAATCCCCCAGCCAAAGACTTCTTGATTCGTGAGCTCGGCGCGAATGGTGTTTACTCCAGCCCTCCAGCGAACGGGAATGGTGGCGTGATTGCTCCGAATCCGTCCATCACTTGAGGGAGGGCTCCATCGCCACTCTCCCTGGTAAACCTCCTCTTCGTTCACCCATAAGCGAAGCTGGTCGCTAAAGCCGATCGATAAGAGTGATTCTGTAGCTGCCGCGCACGTGACGGTGCTTTGAGCTTGTATGCTAAGACCTTGTCTTGCTTCATAGAGTCGATTGATGTTGAGTATGCCATTTTCCTCTGTACGGACTTCCTTCCCTTGCTCTATGGCTTTTGGTTCGCTGCTGCTGGAAGCGTACGGCTCTGAAACCACCCAAGCCGTTACTAAATCAGCGGACAGACTTGTCACCGCATCTGCTTCGGCTATTGGACGAGGTGGGATCTCTTCCACGGACAGGTTTCGAATATACGCAGGTAAATATCCCCAGAATCCGATTTTTCCAGGCGAGCCACCATGCTGGAGTGTTGGGAGAGCCAGCTGGGGGACAGGGTCTTCGCCTACATAAACAAAAGCCCCCTCCGGATGGACCTCCACGGAAAGCTTGAGCCACTCGCCTGTTTTGTATGAATACGGCTTTTGATAGCGAGAGCCATTATAGATTTGCCAGGTCATGCAGCCGTTCATAATCGGATCGTATTGAATTTCTTCCGGTGCGAGGTAAACAAGCTCGTAATTTTGTGAATCCAGGGCGCCGAAGACAAGTCCGACAAAACCGACCTGCCGAGGGATGGAGACCTCTGCTTGCAGACGGAAACGATCAAAGGGCAGTGGCTCACGAAGAAAAACGGGAACGTTGATTTTTTCAAGAAAGAGCGCCTTTTGCTCACGCCATACGCCAGGTCGAGCGCCCGAGTCTCCCAGCTCAAAATGCTCCGTGTCATCCCATAGATTCCAAACAAACGATTTCATTTATCATGCTCCTTTTCTGAATCAAAAGTTTCTCCACAAAAAGGTTAAATTTACCATATCACGTGACTGTTCCTGCTGCGGAAAAAATAGATTGTAGCTTTTTTTCCATATTCATCGTCATTAATAATAGGAAATTAACAGATTTGTATGGAGAGAAACTGTTTATGGAGGTATAAAGCGAATGAAAACGGCGAAGTGCAGAAGGTGGCTGATTGCCATTTTTGCGTTCCTGCTCCTAGTAGCAGGAGGTCCTGGCAGCCTGGCTCCGATCGCCCATGCTGAGGAGGCAATCCAGCTTTCCGTGATAGCGGGGATCGGTGGGGAATACAAGGAAAACGGAATTGTTCCTGTTCAGGTGTCTGTCACCAATGGAGGTGCGGATATAGAGGGTGAGCTTTTAGTAGCTACCGGAGACAGGGGGAACAACGAGTTTTCTGTAGGGTACTATCAGAGCGTTTCGATAGCAAAGGGCGCCACGAAGCAGGTGACGATTACCGTTCCTGGCTCAGAGCTGAGTAGCAATACATACGTAGCTTTGATGAAAAACGGCAAGATTATCGCGCAAACACCTGTCGGAGGAAAGCGATACAACTACGATACGCTGATGGTAGGGGTACTTGCCCAAAGTCAGGATACAGCCAATTTCTTGGGGGTTTTGCCTAAGAATGCCGTTTCCTATGATGTGAGGGTGCTCCCGATGAAGCCGGAGCAGATTCCGACCTCAGGGGCACAGCTTCAGATGATTAACATGCTCGTTTTAAATAATTTTGCCCTCGACACGTTGAACGAACAGCAAATCCAGGCGATCCGTGATTGGACAAAGTCAGGCGGTCTTTTGGTGATGGCTGGGGGAGCGCAGTACAAAAAAACAGCAGGGGCACTGGCAGATTTGTCTCCGGTGGAAGTAACCGGAGTGACGACTGTGAGCTCTCTATCTAGTCTGGTTGCAGATAAGAACAAGCCGATTGAGCTCACCGCACCATTCACGATCAGTAATGGTACCCTAACAAAAGGAAAAGTGCTTTATGCTGAGGGTGGAGTGCCACTGTTTGCTGTCCAAAACGCAGGAGAAGGGAAAGTTCTGTACGCTGCGTATGATTTAGCGGAAGAACCGGTAGCCAGCTGGGCGGGGAATAGTCGCTTCTGGGCGGATACGCTGATCAAAGCATTTGGCTCGTCACTCGATAGCTCGCGAATGTCCAACTTTGATCGCTTGTGGCCGCTCCAAGAGGCAGCTGACCGGATTCCGGCTTTGAAAATTCCAGAGGTTAGCTGGTTTGCGCTGTTTTTTGGGGTGTATGCCCTGATCGCTGGACCTGTTTTGTATTTCATTTTGCGAGTGAAGCGTAAGCAGAGCTACATGTGGGTAATCGTTCCTGGGCTTGCGATTGTAACAGGAATCGGCATCTTCTCCTTTGGTGCCATGCAGCGCGGCTCTGGTGTCATGGTTCACCAGACAGGCTTTGTTCAGCTGACAAATGATGGACAAGCGAAGGCGAACGCCGTTACGGCATTTTTCGTACCGAGCAGCGGAGATTACAAAGTGACGATCAAAGGCCAGGGATTATCCCAGCCGATTTTGGAAAGCCGTCGATCCGATCAAATTCCAAAGATTTGGGCGTCGATTCAGGCTGACCAGTCAGAGATTCAGTTCCGGGACGTAGAATTTTGGTCGATGCGCAAGGTTGCATCAGAAAGAACCATTCCAGATGCGGGTACGATTGAATCCAATCTGTCCTATGCGAATGGAGCATTGACCGGGACGGTAACAAACAAGACCAATTTTACGCTCAAAGAAGTAAAAGTTGCCTCCAGTGCACAGACACAAGAGTTTCCGGAGCTTTTGCCTGGCGCAAGTGTAGAAGTGAATCTGCCTTTCCAGCCGTCAGCACAAATGAGGAACAATCAGAAACAGCGTCTGGCTACGCAATTGCTGCCACAACGTTTGCAGCAGACTCCACGGGAACAATCGCGTGAAGAGATCATGCTGGACATGGTGGAGTATTGGCAGAGACGAGGGGTTCAATCAGAAGTGATGATTGCAGGCTGGACGGATCAGCCAATCGTAGAGGCGACCGTGCAAAATGAAAAAGTCAAATCCGACAGCATCTCTTTAATTACTTCTGCTCTGGAAGTAAAACCGTCCAAGGACGGACATGTATATTATCCGGTTGGTACGTTTGATGTGACGATGTCCGGAAGCTCCGTTCCTGTAGAGGATGAGGGAGAGGGCTACAGACTGCCAGCTGGAGACATTACCTTTGATATCAACCTGTATCGGGATGAAAAGAAGCTTAGCATCACCAATTTGTATCTGTATACATGGTCAGATGACAATACGCCGTTTTCCAAAGAGGTATACAACTGGAAGACCAAGGCATACGAGCCGTTTGAAAAAGTGTTTACCAACAATGTCATGACGGGAGACAAGGCAGGCAGCTTCTTATCCGCCGATGGTATTATCCGCCTCAAATTTGCCCACCAGTTTGGTGATCATCGCCACATTGGGGTTCCGAATGTCAGTGTGGAAGGGAAGGTGAGTAACCCGTGATTCAGATTCAAAATTTGCGGAAGCGCTATGGCAAAATGGAGGCTTTGAAGGGACTGTCGCTTGAGATTGACAAGGGAACGGTATTTGGTTTTGTCGGTCCGAATGGTGCAGGAAAATCAACGACGATGTCCATTTTGGCGACGCTTTTGGAACCGACGAGTGGAAAGGCATATGTGGGCGGATACGAGGTAACGAAGAATCCAAAGGAAGTTCGTAAGCTGATTGGCTACATGCCTGACTTTTTTGGCGTTTACGATAATTTGACAGCAGAGGAGTACCTGGATTTTTACGGGGCCAACTACGATATCCCGGCAGCCGAAAGAAAACAGATCATCCCTCAATTGCTGGAGCTGGTCAATCTCAGTCACAAGCGGGATGCTTACGTAGATTCCCTGTCCCGCGGGATGAAGCAACGGCTCGGCTTGGCCAGGTCGCTTGTTCACAATCCGGAGGTGCTCATTTTAGATGAGCCTGCTTCTGGTCTGGACCCGCGAGCGCGAATTGAGCTGCGCGAGATTTTAAAAGAACTGCGTGATATGGGCAAGACGATCATTATTAGCTCGCACATTTTGCCGGAGCTGGCAGAGATGTGTGATGTGATCGGAATCGTGGAAGAGGGCAATCTGGTTGCCTTTGGACGCGTGGACGAAATTTACTCCAAAATGCAGGAGCAGCGCGTACTGCGCATTCGCCTGTTGGATCAGGTGGAGGAAGCGATGACGCGTATGCGTGAAATGGCTGTGATCACCAACGTGACCAGAGAAGGAAACTGGATTGTAGCCGGATTTTCCGGGAATGACGAGCAGCAGGTGGAGCTACTACGAGAGCTGGCTGTAGCAGGCTTTCCCGTAGCGGCGTTCAATGAGACGGTTGGTGATCTGGAAGAAATCTTCCTGGAAATTACGAAGGGGGTGGGCTCATGAACGTTTTGAAGCGATTGCGCAACCCTGTTTTATTTAATGAGTGGAAAATGCGGATGCGCACGAACCGCTCCCCGTGGATCATTTTCCTGTACTTGCTGACACTTGGCGGGATGACGCTGCTTTACATTTTCCTACAGACGAATGGAGGGACCTACTACAATCCCAACCAGACCCGTGAGCTGTTCATGATCCTCTCTATATTGCAGCTTGGTATGATCGGGTTTGTTGTTCCAGGGCTGACGGCCGGTGTCATCTCGGGTGAGCGTGAGCGGCAGACTCTGAGCATCCTGCTCACGACCAATGTGAGTGCGACCAGACTGATTTTGGGAAAATGGCTCGCATCACTTAGCTTTATGACGTTTCTCGTATTCTCGACGATTCCGTTGTACGCCATTGTCTTTTTGTACGGGGGAATTTCACCGGGGCAATTATTCAAGGTATTTGGCTTTTATGTCATTACAATGTTTGGCATTGGCAGTATCGGTGTGCTTTTGTCCACGCTTATTAAGCGGACAGGAATTGCAACGGTTGTCAGCTACGCGATCGTTTTCGGATTTGCAATCGGCTCTAGTGTACTGGCAGAGATCATTCGCGAGCTGATCCGTTATCAGCGCCGAGTGAATTATGCTACGCAGGCTCCATTTCCGCTTTGGCCTGATCTTTTGCACAGTATCAATCCGCTGTTTGCGATGCTGAACATTTTTGGAGAAGGTCCTGTCCGAGATTTGACGAGAATGAACAATACGCAATTTACAATGCTGAATATCGATCCATTCTGGTATTACTGCCTCTTTTTGGCGCTTGTTACGGTCGTCTGCTTGCTCCTGGCAATTTACTTTATTCAGCCAGTACGACCGCGATTCCGCAAATCCGCTCAAGTGGAGCAGTAAGCCATGTTTATTCCAAAAACAACTGACGAGCTGCAGTCACTGCTAGAGCCGATTCGCAAAAGGCTGGCGCTTCACATTTTCATACGGCAATTGACGGTGTTCGGCTTGTGGGGGCTGGGAGGGAGCGTACTGCTTCTCCTCCTGGCTCGTCTATGGCCGATTCCTTATTATGGATGGATTGCATTCAGTTTGTTTGTACTGTCACTCGTAATTGGCGGGGCAAGTGTATTTTGGCGAAAGCCTACAGCCCTGCAGAGCGCTCGGTTCGCAGATGAGAATGGCTTGGCTCAGCGTGTAGTTACGGCGTGGGAAAATCGTGCGAACGAGTCGCGCGTGGCAGCGATGCAAAGAGAAGATGCGTTGCGATGGTTACGCAAACAGCTGCCGCAGATCGTAGAAAATATTCACGTATGGGCAGACGTGCGAAAAAACAAGTATGCCATCGGTGGATTGGCTGTGGTGTTTCTTGCCCTATTCCTGTGGCCCAATCCGCAAGATGTGAGGCTCGCCCAGCTGGCAGAGGAGCAAAAGCTTGTGGCTCAGGTGGAAAAAGAAGTCGAGGCTATTAAGCAGGAAGCCAAAACGAATCCGGCTATGAGCGAGGAACAGAAAAAGCAGCTGGAAGAAATGCTGGAGCAAACAAAAAAGGCGCTGGCAAAGGCAGATGATCCGGCAGAAAGGCTCAATGCCTTGAGAGCAGCCGAAAAGCAGCTGGAGAAATTGCGGGAGGCTGAGCAACGGAAAGCGTCTGCACTGGCCCAGCTTCAGCGCAATTTGGGTAGTCAGCAAGGAACGCGTGCTCTCGCTGAGGCGATGGACAGCGGGGACAGGCAGAAGATGACGGATGCCCTCAAGCAGATGGAAAAAGCTCTGGAGGCTATGACGCCAAAAGAACGAGAGCAGCTGGGAAGCGAGCTGGAAAAGGCCGCTAACGAGTTGCAAAAGGCAGCTGAAGCGGCACAATCCGAAGAGTTAAAAGAAATCGCAAACCAATTGGCACAGGCAGCCGAGCAAACAGCACAGGGACAGGTGCCACAGGCGATGACTGCGATGCAGGATAGTCTGATGCAAGCGATGGCAGGTACGCAGCAAGCTCAGCAAGGGATGCTGGCAGCAGCAAATGCAGCAGCTTCTCTCCAGCAGTCCCAGATGACGCTGGCGAGTGCAGGTGCCGCAGGAAGTAGCGGGACAGCGGGAGCGGGAGCCGCATCGGGTACTCCGGGCACTAGTCCGGCTGTACCTGCATCGGGAAATCCTTCAACAGGAACAGCAGCGAACGCCAATCCAGGCTCGGGTGCTGCAAACCAGCCGGCTGGTGGAAATAATGGCAACGGTCAAGGAAATGGCTCGGGTCAAGGAAACGGAACTGGCCAAGGCAACGGCTCTGGAACAGGCGACGGATCAGGCAGCGGTCAAGGAAGCGGTCAAGGCTCTGGAGCAGGACTGGGAGCAGGAAACCACGAGCTGGTTACGATTCCGTCCAACCGCATCGGCGGTGATAATGGACCGTCTGAGACAGTTGGAGGACCTTTGGGTGCCGGGCCATCACAATCGCAACAAAGCGGCGATACACAGGTATCCTCCGGCAGTACCTTGCCTTACGAGGAAGTATACGGACAGTATGAGCAGTTTGCCCGCGAGAGTATGGAAAAAAGCAGTATTCCCGGTGATTATCAAGAGGTTGTAAAGGAGTACTTCAGCAAAATTGAGCCGTAAACGGATTCAGATAGAAGAGAGGGAGGGGACGCGGCTATGGCGCAGCAAACCTTGGAGGATTGTCTGCAACGAGTAGAGCTCGTTAGACAAGAGATTGGGAAAGTGTTGGTAGGACAAAAAGACGTCGTGGAACAGCTCCTTTGGGCGGTATTTGCTGGCGGCCATGCACTTCTTGAGGGTGTGCCCGGTTTGGGAAAGACACTCTTGGTACGTACACTGTCGCAGGCATTTGAGCTATCGTTTCAGCGTATCCAGTTTACCCCGGACTTGATGCCGACAGATATTACAGGAACGAATATTTTGCTTGTCGATGAATCAGGGCAGCAATCGTTCCAGTTTCAAAAAGGGCCGATTTTTGCCCATGTTGTGCTTGCCGACGAGATTAACCGCGCGACACCAAAGACACAGAGTGCTCTTTTGGAGGCGATGCAGGAGCGAACTGTTTCTGCCGGAGGGGTCACGCGGCCACTCCCTGATCCATTTTTCGTTTTGGCAACACAAAACCCGTTGGAGCAAGAAGGCACCTATCCATTGCCAGAGGCGCAAATGGATCGCTTTTTACTGAAGATTGACGTGCCGTATCCGACAGAAGAAGAACTAAAAGCAATTGTGCTGCGGACAACCACCGGGCAAGCCATACATGTGGAAAAGGTCGCGTCTGCTGAGCAGATTGCTGAAATTCAGCAAGCGGCGCGCGATGTGCTGGTAGCAGATGCGGTACTGGATTATGCTGTTGGACTGCTCCTGGCAACGCATCCTGGCGAAAAGGCAGTAGCGTCCGTGAACCAATACGTGCGTAACGGAGCAGGTCCGCGTGGAGTTCAGGCGATGGTCGCGCTGGCAAAGGTACGTGCACTGCTCTCGGGTCGCTACAATCTGGCCTATGAGGATGTGGAGGCCGTAGCTTTGCCAGCCCTTCGCCATCGGATCTTCCTCAATTTTGAAGGGGAGGCAAATGGCATTCGTCCTGACCGTATTGTCCGCGATATTTTGCAGGGACTGGAGAGCAAGAAGGTATGAGCCAGCACCTGCTTGACCCATCGTGGCTCGCAAGGCTGGAACGGATGCAAATGGCGACCAGAAGACTTGTTAGCGGCAGTCATGCGGGCGGACGGCGGGCTAGACAGCTGGGCAGCTCCATGGAGTTTGCCGATTACCGGGCGTATGTTCCCGGAGACGATCTGCGCCAGCTCGATTGGAATGCCTACGCACGGTCGGGAAAGCTTTTTTTGAAAAAGTATTTAGACGAGACGGAGCTTCACGTCACACTGTACATTGATTGCAGTCGCTCGATGGGCTACGGGAAGCCGGGAAAAATGGAGCGGGCGGTGCAAATTGCGGCTGCCCTCGGTTATTTGTCACTATGCAACCTGGATCATGTCTCTGTCTTTGCTTTTGACAGCCAAATTACTGCCTCCCTGCAGGGATTACAGGGAAAAAAACAGGCGCATCGACTTCTCAGCTTTTTGTCTTCGCTAAAAGAGGGCGGGACGGGTGATCTGAATACAGCGATGCGATTGCCAGGTGCCGTGCATGGCAAATCGGGCATTTCGATTGTGCTGTCGGACTTTTTGTTCGAGTCAGGCTACTCCCCGGGGATTGCCTATTTGCAGGCTGCCCGCCAGGAGGTAGTACTGGTACAGGTGCTCTCACAGGAAGAGCTGCAGCCAGCCTATCAGGGCGAGCTGAGATTGATAGATTCCGAGACCCGTCAGGCAAAAGAGGTGTCCGTAACGGGCCTCCTCATGGAAGAGTATCGGAAAAGCCTTGCGGACTACCAGCAGGAGCTGACCTCTTTTGCTTACGGTAGAGGGATTACTTGTGTGGCTATCGAAGCCGAGCAAACGCTAGAGTCTATTGTGTTCCAAGTATTTCGTCAGGCAGGCATGATTCGCTAGAGAGGAGAGAGACAACCATGCAGTGGATGGCACTAGGCAACTTGTGGTTCGCATTGATCATCCCCGCCATTATCGTCCTCTATCTGCTCAAGCGAAAAGTAGAGGATCGCGTCGTACCAAGCACGCTTCTGTGGCAGCGAACGCTGCAAAACTGGGAGGCGGTAAGACCGTGGGAAAAGCTCCGGCGCAATCTGTTGTTGATTCTGCAATTACTGATTGCATGTCTTTTACTTTTGGCTTTGCTTAGGCCAGCTGTACCAACAGACGGAATCTCCACCGATCATACGGTACTCGTGGTCGATACTTCAGGCAGCATGCTGGCCAAAGAAGGCGAAGTAACGAGGATGGAGCGCGCGGTCTCGACTGCTCAAGGCTTGGTAGAGCAGCTGGGCAGCGGACAGACCATGACGCTGATCGAGGCAGGACGCGAGCCGAACGTGCTCCTCTCCAAAAGTGACGACAAGCAAGCGTTAATTAATGCGTTGCAAGAACTCTCCGCTTTTCCCGGAGCGGCAGATACCAATGCTGCGTATTCATTGGCAGGAGCCATCGCAGCGAATGAACCAGGAAGTGGCGTTGTATGGATTGGGGATGGAAGCGGGGAGCGCAAGCTGGAAACGGGAGCAGCATCTTCTTTTCAGGGGCCATTTCGTTTTATGCAAATGGGACGGACGCGAGAGAACACGGCAATCGGTGTTTTTGTGACGCAGCCAGCAGCAAAAGGAGTAGAAGGACTGCTGCGGCTCGATCATTACGGCAGTCAGCCTACGCGAGGGACCATTACGATTTTTGATGGGGAAAACAAGCTTTTGGATACAGACTCCTTTTCGATGGAAGCTGGCGGGTCTTATACAGCCTCTTTTCAGGCTTTACCTGTGTCTCCTGTTTACCGCGCAGTCATTGAGCCAGAACAGGATGGACTAGCAGAAGACAACGAAATGTGGAGCGTGCCGTTTGCAGTTGGCAAGGGTAAGGCTGTTCTTCTTTCGCCGGATGGGAACCGCTTTTTGCATCAAGCCCTGCAAACTGTAGGAAATATGGATGTGGAGACAATTCAGCAAGCTCCGCAGCAAAAAGCAGAAGCTAGCGATTTGTGGATTTATGACGGAATAGTTCCTGATAAACTGCCAGATGCCAACGTACTGTTGCTGGCCCCTGATCGTAAAACGAATTGGCTGCCATTGCAGGGGAAACGGGAGCTGGAGCAGCAGCCAAAAGCGGTTGCACAGGACGATGCGTTGCTCAAATACGTAGATTGGCGTGATGTTCACACAGCGGCAAGTGCCGAGCTGGATGAAATGCCAGGCATGAAGACACTTGTACGTGCCGGGGAGACGGATTTAGTGAGAGCGGGTGTCATTGACGGAAGACGGGTTGTAATCATCGGATTTGATCTGCATGAATCTGACCTGCCTCTGCGTCCAGCTTTTCCGATTCTCATGCAAAATATAGTGACCTGGCTATCTCCTACACAATCGGCTCCAATCGGTTCAGCTCATCCAGGCGAGGTATTGTCTATTCCGCTTACGCCGGGAGCTTCCGAGCGGACGATGACGTACCCGAATGGACAAAAAACCTCGATCACAGGCGAAGGAACTACATGGATGATGCAGGTTCCTGACGAGCTGGGCTTGTATCGTCTCGACGAAGTGATGGACAGCGGGCAACAGACGAGATATTTTGCTGTGCAGATGAGTGAGACGGAATCGGATATTATGCCAAAGGCTCAGCGGATGGGTATGGAGCCTCAAGCTGGTCAACTAGAGGGAGGAGAAAAAGCAGCAAGCTCGGCAGGGGCTATGGAGCTGACGTATTGGTTGGCAGCGCTAGCTCTCTTGGTGCTTTGTGTGGAATGGAGGGTGTATCAACGTGGGTATTAATTTTGTACAGCCGCTATTCCTCTTGCTTTTGCTTCCCATTATTTATTTGCTATACAGCTGGTGGCGTCAGCAAAAACAGATGCCCATCGGTAGAAAAGCGGCGATCGCGACCATTCGATCGATCTTGTTCCTGCTGCTTGTTTTAGCGTTGGCCGGAACACAGCTGCTGACTCCGATTCAGGCGAAAACGATCGTTTTTGTAGTAGACCGCTCCGCATCGATGAAGGACGACCCGCGGATCATGTCTTTTTTGCGGGAGGCTGTCGAGCAGAAGAGGGCAGAAGACAAGTATGCGATCGTCTCTGTCGGGGCGGAGGCTGCTGTAGATCAACCGTTGACTATGCGACCTGAAATATCGCCCTTGGGTGTGGAGGTGAATCGCCATGCCACAAATTTGGCAGAGGGTATTCGCCTTGCATCCGCGATGATTCCAAGCAATGCGAGGGGAAAGGTCGTCTTGCTTACGGACGGGATTGCGACCAGTGGCGATGCCGCCCGTCAGACCAAGCTCTCTTCTGACCGAGGAATTGCCGTAGAAGCCGTTTCCTTGCAGCAGCCACAGGGCGATGAGGTCGTACTCACCTCCGTGCAGGTACCGCAGCATTTATACGCGGGAGAGGAATACGGCATCAGTGTAGATGTGGAAAGCACGTTAGCTACCGAGGCAATTCTTCGCTTGTACGAGGGGAATCGAGAAGCTGGACAGCAAATCGTGCAGATTGATAAAGGAAAAAACCGTTTTGTGTTCTCGCAAAAGGCGATGCAGGAGGGCTTTCATCGTTTTCGCGTAGAAATTGAACCGAAGCAAGATACGGTGCAGGCAAACAATCAGGCTACAGCTTACACAGAGGTCGCAGGTTCCCCTGTGATTCTCGTAGCTGAGGGTCATCCCGGTGCCGCGACCAATCTGGTTCAGGCGCTGGAGGCGAGCAGCCTAAAAGTAGAAGTGCGAGATTTGGCGCTTTTACCAAAGGAGCTGGATGGATACAAGCAGTATGCTACCGTCATTTTAGCGGATGTACCTGCCACTCAAATGGGCGATGCCGATATGGAGCGCATGCGGACAGCGGTACGTGATTTGGGGATGGGGCTGATTATGACCGGGGGAAGTGACAGCTTTGGGATGGGCGGCTGGTTTCAGACGCCGATCGAGGAAGCACTTCCGGTCCATATGGATTTAAAAGGAAAAGAGCAGCTGCCTTCTCTCGGACTACAGCTCGTGATCGACAAGTCCGGCAGTATGACAGGTGATGCTAGAGGCCTGGATAAAATGGAGCTGGCTAAGGAAGCGGCAATCCGCGCGACAACGATGATGAATCAGCAGGATTACATCGGTGTCATTGCTTTTGACGGTGACCCGTGGGAGGTTGTAAAACCGCAGACCGTTACTAAGCTGAATGAGATTCAGCAGCAGATTGGCAGCATCGTAGCTGATGGCGGCACGGATATTTTCCCGGCTCTGCAAATGGCGTATGAAAGCGTCAAAACGATGAAAACGCAGCGCAAGCACGTCATTTTGCTGACTGATGGACAGTCCGGTATGCAGGATGATTATCAAGGCTTGCTTCAACAGATGGCAGGCGAAAACATCACAGTGTCTACGGTAGCGGTTGGTGATGATGCGGATACGCACCTTTTGCAGATGATTGCTGAGTGGGGAAAAGGCAGATATTACTTTGCCAACGATGCCGAGTCGATCCCGAAAATTTTCAGCAAGGAAACCGCTTTGGCAAGTCGCACCTTTATCGTGGAAAAACCGCAAGTCCCGGCTCTCATGGGGGCTGGAGCATGGGCTTCCCTGCAGCAGGGCTTGCCGCCACTGCGGGCATATGTCGCCACAACACCGAAGCAGACTGCCGAAACATCGCTGATGAGCATGGACGAGGATCCGATCCTGACTCGCTGGCAGTACGGGCTCGGACGCTCGGTTGCGTGGACGAGCGACCTCGAAGGAAAATGGGCTCCAGATTGGGTTAGCTGGGGAGGAAACAGCCGGCTGTGGAATGAAATCGTAGCATGGACACTGCCGCAAATTAAAGAGGGCGAATGGAAAACGCAAACCGTTCTTGAAGGAACCCGTGGAAAGGTCACAGTTACACTGCCTGCTGGGAAAGCTATGCCACAGGAGCTGGAGGCGGTCGTCCTCAATCAGGACATGGAGCGAGAGCTGATCCGACTCAAGCCTATTGCCCCTGGCGTCATGGAAGGTAATTTTGATACAAACGATCCAGGGACGTATTTGATTCAGATCGTTGAGAAGGCACAAGGAAAAGTAGCCGCCAGTCAAACGACAGGATTGACCGTTTCGTACTCCCCTGAGTATGGCATGCCAAGTGACGGTGAAAAAGAGCTGCGTAGCTGGCTCGTTGTCGGTGGAGGCAAGCAAATATCTCAGGCGGGCGAGGTTTTTGGCGGGACGTTACCTGATAAGTGGGATACGCAATCGATTAGTCAGTGGCTTCTGATGCTAGCGGCCTTACTTCTACCATTTGATGTTGCTGTACGTCGTTTGCAGCTTCCTGATCATTGGTGGATGAGAGTAGCAAGCATGTGGACGCGCCGCCCGCGCGCATCGACAGACACAAAGCAGCAAGCCGTGCTGACACGCCTCGGGGAAAAACGGGCAAGCCAGCGAAGCGCTATCCAGACTAAAGCGAGCGATGCGAGCAGCACGCAGACAAGCGCTGGATCTGCTGCGCGATCAGCAGCAACAACTCGCGCGGTACCGAACAAAGCAGCGCCTCAGGAGACGAAAAAAGAGCAAGAAAACAAAGAACAAGCCCAGCAAGATGCAACATTAAATCGTCTGCTGGCAGCTAAAAAGCGTCGAACCAAGTAACCTATCATTATATGGTTACTACAAATCAAATAAGCACTTAAAAACAGCCATTAATTGCGAATAGCAATGAATTGCACCCCAATTGTTAGACACACCTAACAGTTGGAGGTGCAGTTTTTTTGTCTAAGTTTACTGCAAAAGATAAATTATCAGCAGTTCTTCGCTATTTGTATGGTAAAGAGACTCATGCTGCT
>NZ_BEXF01000029.1 GCF_002897295.1 Brevibacillus reuszeri | reverse complement strand
GGTTTGTTCTCTCTCTTGAAGGAGCCGACCCGCTGTACAACGACCTTAGCTTGCTCCGAATTTTCTATGAACTGGGCGTGCGTTTTATGGGACTCGTCTGGAGCAGGCGCAATTTCGTAGGAGACGGCAGCCACTTTTCTCCCGTGCGTGAGGGGAAGAAAGGCGGAATTACGGAGTTCGGCGTGCAATTGATCGAAGCTGCGGAAGCGATGGGGATGATCATCGACGTCAGTCATCTAAACGACGAAGGCTTCTGGGATGTCATGGAGATTGCCAAAAAGCCCATTATCGCTTCCCATTCCAACTGTCGGTCACTCGCTGGCTCCATGCGCAATCTGACAGATGAGCAAATCAAGGCGATCGCTTCCACAAACGGAGTGATCGGAATTAATGGCGTTAACATTTTTGTAGCCGATAGCGATGACAAGTCCGATCTGGAGCATCTGGTGAATCATGTGGATCATGTCGCAGCTCTCGTTGGGGTAGAGCACATCGGAATCGGTTTGGATATTATCGAGCCATTCATGAAGTACGATTCGCCGATTGCTCTCGCTGAGGCATCGCGCAAAGATTTTGATGTGGTGAAAGGACATAGCAGGGTACCTGAGCTGGTCAATGCTCTTGCCAAGCGAGGGTATACAGATGAAGCCATCCGGCTGATCATGGGCAAAAACTTCATTCGCGTGTATAAGGAAGTCTGGAAATAACAAGGAAAAGGGAATGAGCAATGATCATTAGAATAGCGGCAATCTCTTCGGAAGAATTCGTACCAAGAATTAGGAAGAATATCCATGCAGACGCAAATATTCATCTGACAACGTACACCTACCAGAATCCAAAAGAGAGTGCGGCTTTGCTTGACCTCATTGATGATTGTGACGTACTGCTGTTTGCAGGACCGCTGCCGTACTTTTTTGCCAAAGAAAAGACGGAACAAAAAAAGTGGCCAGCGGTGTACATTCCATCTGATGAGTACACGATTTCACTTTCGCTGTTTCATACAATGCTGCATGTCCCGGGAGGATTGGACCGAATTTCCATTGATGTGCCCAAGGCTGCATATATCGAGAAGGTAGCAGAAGAATTGGACATTAAGCCTACGCCTTGGTTCGTAACGGATTACAGCGAGATAGTCGAAGAAGGTGGCACCAGATTTGACGCTGAGGAAGTAATCCGTTTTCACAGGGAGCATTGGGAAAGAGGGGAGAGCAAATTTGCCCTGACCGGTGTTGATTATGTGTATACGCGCCTGCGTGAGCTGAATATTCCCTGTGCTCCGCTCATCGTTCCAGACAAAAATATTCGGGATGCTATCCAGCAAGCAGTGGCGTACGGGCAACTGAAAATTAGCAAAAATTCGCAGATAGCGGTGGGCATCGCTACGATCAATCAGGCGGACGGCGCAGGCTTTCAGGCAGAAAGCCAAATGCAGGACGCCACGATCATCCTGCTCCAAGAGCTGCTTGAGCTGGTCAAAGAGACCGATGCCTCTATCCAAAAGCTCGGGATGGATCAATTTATTATTTACGGGACGAGAGGCAGTATTGAACAGATGATGGAATACGGCAAGATCGCCCATGTATTGGAAAACGTCAGTCAGCTGCGGAAGGTCACGGTCACGATGGGCTTTGGGTTCGGTCTCACAGCAAAGGAAGCGGAAGCAAACGCGCGAATCGCGATCTATCATGCGCGAAAAACGAAAGAAAGCAATGCTTATCTGGTAACGGATGAAAAAGAAGTCATCGGGCCTGTGAACACCGAGGCGAAAACCTTTCATTTAAAAAGCGAAAACAAGGCTATTTTGGAGATTGCCGAAAAGTCAGGCTCGAGTGTCGCTACCATAAACAAGCTGCTGCAGTATGTAAAGCTTCGACGGGACAATCGGTTTACAGCGACTGACCTGGCCGAATACCTTCAAATCAGCAGACGAAGCTCAGAGCGAACCGTAAAAAAACTGATCGATCATCAGGTGATTGAAGTGGTTGGCGAGGAGCAGCCGTATCAGCAAGGACGTCCTCGAGCTGTGTATCGCTTCAATCACCATTTACTCTCAACTTAGTGAATACGAACATGTCCCGGCTGTTCCCAGTGAAGGAGCAATCCGGGACCACCTCCATACCATTCTACTTAAACTCATCTACGATCGACTCCTACTAGCACTACCTACTTACCCGGCAAAAAGCACAAATGAAATTAACGACTATATGACGACTAATTGTCGCTTATTCGAATGCTTTACCAAATAAAATAATGCCAAAAAGGAGGCACGCCATGTTACGAAATAACTTGGATCGCTGTATCAAATACGTCCTGTTCGCTTGCTTACTCGCCTTTTCAACAGCGGGTTGTACATCTACACCTCCACCAGCCAAAAACGTGGAGCAACAACCAAAAGCGACTGCCAGCCTGACGCCAAAAACGGGCGGAACAATCACAATCGGGTATCAAGCGGAGCCAGATACATTAGACCCTCAAAAAACAACGATGTCAGCGGGAAACTTTGTAGGTGGCTTACTGGGGGGAGCCCTGATGGTCCTCGACCCGTACACCTTTGAGCTGAAGCCTCATCTCGCTGAATCGTACACGGTCTCAGAGGATGGGAAGACCTTGACGTTCAAGCTACGCCAGGGAGTAAAGTTTCATGATGGAACACCGCTTACTGCATCTGTCTTCAAGCAAAGCATAGAGCGAGCAATCGATCCAAAGACTGCTTCACCGGTGGCTGGACAAGATCTGGCCGCAATCGAATCCGTTGGCGCACCTGATGACAATACACTGGTTCTTCAACTGAAGGAGCCGTCAGCATCGATCCTCAGTGCTTATGGGGGATATCAACAGCCGATTTCGATGGAGGTGCTAAAGAAATACGGGAGTGATTTTGGACGAAATCCAGTAGGTGTCGGGCCGTGGAAGTTCGAGAGCTGGAAGACAGGAGAATCCATTACGCTGATCCCCAACGATGACTATAAATGGAGCGCACCATTTTTGGAAAATCAGGGACCTGTACGCCCGGATAAGCTCATTATCAAGTTCATCAAAGACAGTCAGACATTGATGGCTGCTCTGGACAGCGGAACCATCGACATCGCGGGTGTGTCTGCCAAAGACGTGAAAAAGTACAAGGATGACAAGGAATTCACCGTTTTGGAAGGGATGCAGCCGGTTGAGAGCTTTATCGGCATGAATTTGGAAAATGAGATTTTGCGAGACATCAATGTACGCAAAGCGATCAATTTGGCGATCAACAAGGAAGCACTAATCATCGCAGATTTGCAGGGAGAAGGAGTGCCTGTCTACGGACCGATCCCGCCTACCATGTTTGGCTATGACAAAGCAGTAGAGGAGTATGGCTACAAATACGACAAGGAAGAAGCGATTCGCTTGCTGGAGGAGTCCGGCTGGAAGCTGGGCGGGCAAGGAATCAGGGAAAAGGACGGTAAAGTGCTCGGCCTCACCATGATCATCGAAGATTCTAAGCCGGGAGATCAGCTTGTGCAAAGCATGCTGAAGGAAATTGGCATCGATCTGAAAATTCAAAGCTACGAAATGGCCACCGCTCATGCGCAGGCTGTAAAAGGTGAATTCGATTTGATGGCAACCTCTCACGGAGACATAGACCCGAATATTTTGGGGCTATTGTTACACTCCAACCAAATCGGCGGCTTGAACTTTTTCCGTGTGAACAATAAAGAACTGGACGCTCTGCTGGAAAAAGGCTCTATCACAACAGACAGTCAGGAAAGGCAAAAAATATATGCGGCTATCCAGAAGCTTGTCGTAGAGGAGGCTTATTGGATTCCACTGTATTCGGCGAAGACGTTCCAGGTCATCAACAATCGGATCCAGGGAGTCAAGCCGAATCCGCTTGCAATACTCACCATTCAGGATATGTGGGTGAACGAATGATGTTTGTGCAGTATTCAGCCAAAGTATTTCACAGCTAATCATAGGGGGGAGTCATTGTGAAGAGAAGGAATTTCCGAGCGTGCATCTCGTATGTTTCACTGGTTTGCTTACTTGTGCTAGCAGTGATCGGCTGCAGTCAGTCAGCAAGTCCAGCAGCGCAGGAGGGCACCCAGCCGGAAAACGTGGGAGAACCAAAGCCGGGTGGTACGATCACGTTCGGGCTATCGGCAGAGCCGGATACTCTCGATATACACAAAACGAATATGTCGGCGAGCGAGGTCGTGACAAGGCTGATTGGGGGAGCGCTCTTGTCCATGGACCCTGAAACGAAAGAGATCAAGCCGTATTTAGCGGAGTCGTACAGCATTTCCGATGATCAAAAGACTTGGACATTTAAAATCCGCTCGGGAGTGACCTTTCACGATGGCACACCACTGACGTCTGCTTCCTTTAAAGCGACCTACGAACGGGCAATAGCACCGGAAACGGCTTCTCCAGGAGCTGGTCCCTTGCTCAGTGTGATTGAAAAAATCTCTGCCCCGGACGACAAGACACTCATACTTCAGTTGAAGGAGCCGTCTGCCCCGCTCCTGTCGTACCTGATTCAGCCGAATGTGACGCAGCCGCTGTCCATGGCTTCAATCGAGAAGTACGGCAAGGAATATGGGCGAAATCCGGTGGGGGTCGGCCCGTGGAAATTCGAAAGCTGGAAGACAGGGGAATCGATCACGCTGGTCCGTAATGAAGCGTACAAGTGGGCAGAGCCTTTTGCCAAAGTGCAAGGACCGCCGATGCCTGACAAGCTCGTTATCAAATTCATCAAGGATGCGCAAACAACAATTGCTGCATTGGAAAGCGGATCGATCGACATCGCTTCGATATCGGCAAATGAAGCAAAGGAATACAGAAATAACGGCAAATTTGAGGTTTTAGAAGCGACGAAGCTAGGTGTGAATTTTATTCAGATGAATCTGGAAAATGAGATTTTGCAAGATCTTCGTGTACGTCAGGCGCTAAACATGGCGCTCAACAAAAAGGCAATCATCCAGGCAGATCAGCAGGGAGAAGGAGAGAGTGCTTTCGGTCCACTGCCGCGGAAGATGTTCGGCTATGATCCTGCTGTCGAAACATACGGCTATCCGTTCAATGTAGAGGAAGCCAAAAAGCTCCTGGAGGACGCAGGCTGGAAGACAGGTGCTGGGGGTATCCGCGAAAAGGACGGGAAGCCGCTCAGCCTGCAGCTTTTAACCGCGATGAATTCACAAGGAATTCCTTTGATACAAAGCATGCTGAAGGATATTGGGGTGGAGATCAAGGTGCAAAACGCCGAGCTGGGCAGTGTACTGGATTTGTCAGCAAAGGGACAGTTTGATCTGAATGTACTGGCCTACACCGATCTGGACCCTGATATTTTGTATTTGTTCATGCACTCCAGTCAAATCGGCGGCCTGAATCACTCCCACATCCAGAATCCACAGCTGGACGCTTTACTGGAGAAAAGCCGCACGGTAGTTGATCCGGTTCAGAGACAGCAAATTTTTACAGAAATCCAAAAAATTGCGGTAGAGCAAGCCTACTGGATTCCGTATTCAGAAGAAAAAACCTTCCTCGCTGTGAATAAGCGTGTACATGGAATCAAGCTCGATGCGATGTATGGCATCATGCTGGGAGCGAGCTGGGTGAATCCGTAAGCAAGGGATCGGGGGAACGAGAATGGAAGCTAAGGAATGGCAAAAGCAATTTGCAGAGGCTGCGCAACCACACATTGACAAGTGTGGCGTACCGGGCGTGTATGTGGGCTTGAACAAGGACGGGCAAAGCATCTATCGTCACGGGTTTGGCTATCGGGATAAAGAGAGGCAGCTGGCGATTACGCCTGATACGGTGATGGGCGTGGCGTCGATCACCAAGTCGTTTACGTGTGCTGCGATCATGCTGCTGCAGGAAGCGGGGAGGCTACGGGTTCATGATCCGGTGCTCACTTATTTGCCAGAATTCCGCACGCCAGACCAGAGCTGCACCGAGAAAATGACGATCCACCATTTTATGACACACACGTCAGGATTGCCGTTATTGCCGACGGATTACCTGGCAATCAAGGGTTTACCGGATGGGAATATCGAGGACGAGGACCATCCGATACACAAGCAAATCAAGAAAGAGGATCAGAAGTGGGTGCATACGTACGAGGATTTTATGGAGGTCATCAGCAAGACAGACTTCCAGCTATTAGGGCAGCCTGGAGCAAGATTCAACTACTCCAATGATGCGTATTCACTGCTTGGGGCCATCATTGAGCGAGTCAGCGGGAAGACCTACGAGACGTACATCAAGGAGCATATTCTTCAACCGGCAGGGATGCAAAATAGCTCGTTCGACTTGCAGGAATTGCAGCATTACAAAGAAGTGATTACGATCTATCGACTCAAGAGCGAGGCAGGAAGCATGGAAGTATACCCTGACGCTCAGTGGGAGGAAGGACCAGTCGTGCTCGCTTCTGGTCATTTGAATTCTACCGTCCATGACATGCTGCGCTATACGGAAATATATCGGACAGGGGGGCTAGTTGGTTCAGAACGCATTCTTTCCAAAGAGAGCGTGGAGCAGATGACGCACCCGCATGTCCAAATGGGATATGGCCAGTATTATGGCTACGGATTATTCGTGACGCCAAACTACTACGGGGCTACAAAGCTGGAGCATAGCGGAGGGCTCAAAGGGGTGGCATCGCAAATGGTCATTATCCCCGAGCGAGGAATAACGGGAATCGCTATGGCGAATTTGGCAGAGACACCTATCATTGAGCTGCTAGACTATGCCGTCCATTTGCTGGAGAACCGTCCGGCACCCTCATCCTCTGTGCCATTTCCGGCTGAGTGCAGTGCTGATGAAGCGCAGCTGCGGCAGTACACAGGTACGTATCGAGCAGGGGCAAACCACGATAGGAAAGTGATGATGGAGCAAGGAGCTCTGGTGCTTGATTTGGGCGGCAATAAGGTCTCGCTGCGCCCAATCGGAGATGATTATTTCGTGATGAAGCTGGATGAAGAGGAACAAGCGATCAGGTTTCAAAGAGACGAGCGCGGTAACGTATCCGGCATCTCAGTAGGTGTGCTTTACTTGGTGAAGCTTGCAGATGAAAACGTAAATGATGGGAAAGAGGTGTGAAGGATGAATAAACAAGGTTGGGAAAGCACGTTTGAAGAGCTCGCAGAAAAGGTGATAAAGGAGAGCCAGGCACCTGGGTTCGTCATTGGAGTCAATCATGACGGTAAGAGTCTGTATCGAAAAGGGTTCGGCTACCGCGACGCCGAGCAGAAGCTGGAGATTACGCCTGATACCGTCATGGGACTGGCATCGGTCACCAAGTCCTTTACTTGCATGGCGATCATGCAGCTGCAGGAAGCCGGAAAGCTGTCCGTCCATGATCCTGTTCTTACGTACCTGCCACAGTTTCGGACACCGGACCGTCAGAAGACGGAGCAAATGACGATTCATCACTTTATGACGCATTCAGCAGGACTTCCGCCGCTTCCTGTTGATTTGCTCGCGATCAAAAATTCCTTGCTCGATACGCTTCCAGAAGAGGCAAATCCGATACACAGATTTTTGAAGAAGGAAGATCAGAAGCCGATCCATACGTATCAGGAATTTATCGAGGTTCTCTCAAGGGTGGACTACGAATTGTTGGGTACGCCTGGTCAGCATTTTAGTTACTCCAATGACGGCTATTCCCTGCTCGGAGCCATTATTGCCGAAGTGAGCGGAAAACCGTATGACGTCTACGTGAAGCAGCACATTCTTGATCCGGCAGATATGCCGAGCAGTACCTTTCTTTTGAGTGATCTGCCTCGTTATCCAGATGTAACTACGATTTATCACATGAGAGACAATCATGGAGTACCTGAGCTGTACCCTGACCCTCAATGGGAGGATGGGCCAGCTGTAGCTGCATCCGGACATTTGAATTCGACTGTTCGCGATATGCTGAATTACGCTGAAATTTTTCGTACAGGCGGAATGGTCGGCAAAGAACGGATACTTTCTGAAGAAAGTGTTAGACAGATGACCCTTCCTCATATCGAGTGTAACTACAAAAGGTATTATGGGTATGGCCTGATGGTGGAGGCCAACTATTATGGAGGAACGCTTCTGAAGCATGGGGGAGCAATCAAGGGCGTTGCGGCTCATTTGAGCATCGTTCCCGAAAGAGGAATTACAACAATGGCTTTGGCTAACCTGATCGGAACACCGGTGGAAAAGCTGACTTTGGCTGCCTTGAATCTTCTCGAAGGTAGGGAAGCCGACGTGCCTCTGGTCACTTATGAAGAATATCGGGCGACGACAAATCGATTCGATGAGTACGTGGGCAGATATGTCTCAGGCGAAGGGATGGATGTCAGCATCACGGTAGAGGAAGGTGTGCTGACTCTAATAAACAATACGGCTATTTTTGCAAGCGACAAAGCAGTGAAGTATCCGCTTATGCAGATCGCCGAAGATTACTTTTTGGCCCACATGGACGGAAGCGAGCTGACAATCGGCTTTACAAACGGAGAAGACGGAAAAGTAAAAGCTGTTGCTTTCGGGTATCGACAAATTCCTAAGGTTCTAGCTACGGAGGTATAAACGAAATGAAAATAAAGTCTGTCCAGGTCCATGCTATCAGAATCCCCCTTTTGCGCCCGTTTATTGTTGCATACGCCACCTATTACGAGATGCCTTCTATTATTGTGCGTGTAGAGACCGATGATGGACTGGTGGGCTTTGGAGAATCCGTTCCCGATCAGCATGTCACGGGGGAGACTTGGGAGAGCACATATGCGCTGCTCGTGCATCACCTGATCCCGGCGATCATCGGCGAAAATCCGTTTGACATCGAGCGAATTCACGACTTGATGAATCAGTGCGTATACCAAGCACCGGCAGCAAAAGCGGCTATTGATATCGCGTGCTACGATTTAATGGGAAAGGCCGCAGGGCAGCCCGTCTATCATTTACTGGGTGGAAAATATCATTCGACTTTGTCCCTGCCATACGTACTCAGTATTCTTGCGCCTGAGATTATGGCAGAGGAAGCGAAGCAGGCTGTAGCATCTGGATTTGACAGTGTAAAAATAAAGGTTGGCGCCGACCTTATGACAGACGTACTGCGCATTCGTGCGGTCCGCGAAGCGGTGGGGCCGGCTGTGAAGCTGCGGGTAGACGCCAATCAGGGCTGGGTCAATCGCGCCAATTCCTTGTTGGCCCTCGGGCAAATCGAGGATTGCCAAATCGATTGGATGGAGCAGCCCGTCCTGGCTGATGATCTGGAAGCATTGGCGGATATTCGCAGGCAAACGACGATTCCGATCATGGTCGACGAGGGCTTGCTCGGGCCGAGCGAAATGCGGGAAGTCATCGCGAAAAAGGCAGCCGATAAGGTGAACATCAAGCTAATGAAGTGCGGGGGCATCTACCCTGCAAGCAAGCTGGTTCATCAAGCGGAAATGGCCGGGATGGAATGCCAGATTGGCTCGATGCCAGAATCATCAGTGGGAAGTGCAGCAGGAGCTCACTTGTCGATCGCGAAGAAAAATATTATTTCAAATGAATTGGCAGGTCCTTTCATTTTTTCAAAAGATGTGGGGAATTTGACGTGCCAAGGAAATCAAATTGTAGTGAGCGACAAACCGGGATTGGGGATCGAGGTCGATGAAGCGATTCTCGCCGAGCTAACGGTGATGTCAGAGCAAATTCGTTGACGTCTGAAGGTTTCAGGCAAGAGAGAATAGGAGATGAACAGCCATGCACAGGACAAAAGCGACAACACTTAAAATCGTGGAGACATTAACGGAGGAACAGCTAGTGATGCTGAAGGAGCTGGAGCAGGAAGCCTTTGGCGCGCGTGGAGGCATCGATGAATGGGTGCTCGTACCGCTTGCCAGACATGGCTGCATCGTCCTTTTTCAGGAAGAGGGAGACCCTCGACCCGTTGGTGTTTGTGAGCTGATGAGAGATTTTCGCCAGCCCGACAAAGCGTATGTGTACGGGTACTATATTCGAATGGACAAAAAAGGCTTGGGGTACGGCTACGCTTTTTTGGAGAGCTTGCTTGCGCAATTGCGAGAGGACGGATTTACAAAGGTTTGCTTGACCGTCGGACCGGAAAATGTCGGGGCGGTTGCTCTTTATCAAAAAGCGGGCTTTCAGATTATAGAGACACGTATTGCGGAGTACGGCAGCGGACACGATCGCTATTACATGGAAAAGACATTGTAAAAGGGGGCGCTTCTCAAGATGAAAGAATTTCCTGTCTTTCGGATTAGCGGTACAGCATACGAAAGAGGGAGGCAATTCGGACAGCTTGCCAGAGGGCAAATCGTAACGAATCTGCGTGCATATGAACGAGCCTTCCGGGAAGGGGCAGCCATCTCGTGGGAAGTGGCAACAGCATATGCTGCCCAGTTTATCCCATGGATTGAGCAGTACGACGCGGAGATCATGGAAGAAATCAAAGGCATCAGCGAAGGGGCAGGTCTTGATTTACAGGATATCGTCGCCTTGAATGCGCGAAGCGAAATCATTACCAATCTGGGCGGCTCCACTTCGAAAGCAGACGGGTGCACATGCATAGCGGCAGTCCCGCCTGCTACGAAAAGACAGGAGACGCTCATCGGACAAAACTGGGACTGGGTCAATCTCGTAGCAGATGGGCTCGTGGTGGTAGAAATCGAGCAGCCGCCACGACCGACTATTCTTATGATTACGGAAGCGGGGATAGTCGGGAAAATTGGAATGAACGCCAAGGGACTAGCGGTATGCCTGAATTTCCTTCGAACGTCGGAAAAATCAGTTGGGGTTCCGATTCACATCATTTTGCGAGGAATTTTGAATAGCAGCACGCTGCCTCAGGCGATTCGTCAAATCACGAGACTTCCCCGAGGGACGGCGGCTAATTATTTGCTGGCTCATCGAGAAGGAGAGGCGGTAGGGGTAGAGACTGCACAGGTAAACTACGACGTTCTCTATCCGTTGGAAGGACATATCACTCATACGAATCATTTTGTCTGCCCTCGCATACAGGTAGATGACTCCGTTCGCATGGGGGCCTCTGATACGTATTTGCGGATGGGGAGAGCGACGAAATTGCTGACAGCGGAGCGAGGCAATATTGACGAGGATGATATAAAGGATATATTTCGAGATCACTTCAGCTATCCGAACGCAATCTGCCGCCATGGGGAAGCGGAGGAGAATGAAGAGGCAGCGCTGCTCGATTGTACTTTGTTCTCTATCGTCATGAATTTGACGACAGGTACCTTTGAATTATCCAAAGGTCAGCCTTGTCAAAGCACGTATGAGAGGTATCATTTTTCTGAGAAGCACGAAATCGCCAAACCAATTTTATAAATGGCATGGCAGTACAGTCGTCGCGTATTTTTCGTGGCGACTTTTTTATTGGGCGTAACTGGGTAAATGGGGGTATTTATCCTAATTACATTCATTTATTTCAACAGTGCGTCAGTAAAAGCCAGCCATTCACACGCTTTTTTTGCGTTGGCATTAAAATTGCTTTATTTGTTAATGGAGTAAATATTTTGATGATTTAGAAAAAACAACGATCATTTGCCGATGATGAATCTGGACAGGAAGAGAGAATCAAACATTTTTCCACGGAGGTGGCAAAGCGATGCAAACAAATGCTGAGGGTAAACAGGATCATCTGACGATTGTGGGTTACGCGGATCAAATCAGCGTAGAGCCTGGACAGAAGCTTAATTTCATGATTAGCACGACCAGTTCTACTTACACAGCAGGTATCGTTCGTTTAATAGGCGGTATGACTGACCCGGATAGTCAGGAGCTAGAAAGCGAGCCGATCATCAGTGAAATATCAAGGGAATACCCCGGTCGGCTACAAAAGACTTCGGCAGGATCATATGCTGAGCTCCCTCTTCCTTCTGATTGGCTGGACCATCGGCAATTCACGGTGCATCTCTGGGCATGGCCGACAAAACCTGCTTCAGGACATAGACAGACTATATGGTCGGCAGGTTCAATGAACGGGAGAGCTGGAGCCGAGCTATATCTGGATATGGACGGGCACCTGACATTTACGTTAACAGACAAGAACCTGGACACGATTCGGGTATCCTCCGAGAATCCATTACACGCTAGAGCTTGGTATGAAATCGTGACCCAATATTCTGGGCAAACAGAAGTAGTCTCCCTGTTGGTCAGTCGTTGCGACGGTTGGACTGCTGCAGATGAAACCGAGTTAGTAAAGGTAAATGCCAGGCTGGATTTTTCAGATTTCATCGCTACGCGTGTACTGCTTGCCGCAGCTCCGAATGAAACCGATCAGGTCCATCAGCACTATAACGGTAAAATAGAAAATCCTAGTTTTTTCCAGACGGTGCTTGATTCTACCAGCCTGAAGGAGCTTTCAGCAGGGGCAGACCCTATGATGATCGCGGGAGACATGCTCGTCGCTCACTACGATTTTGGGACCAAGATCTCTTCCTCTCAGCTTGTAGACCGCTCCAAAAATGGCTACCACGGAATTCTTCATCAAGGGCCGACACGTGCTGTTACCAGTCACTTATGGAACGGTGAGCACCTTGAGTTCACATCCGCACCTAAGCATTATGCCGCCGTGCATTTCCATGATGATGACATTGCAGATGCTGGTTGGGAAGTGGATATCAGCTGGCAAGTGCCCAATCATTTGCAGAGCGGGGTATATGCCCTTCAGCTCATGGCTGATGATAAAACAGATTACATCCCGTTTTTTGTACGGCCAACCCTCAGTGCAGCTACCTCTCCAGTCCTGTTTCTGGCCCCGACCAATACCTATTTGGCCTACGCCAACGAAAGATTATTCGAGCTGGGACTCGAACCTCTCATGGGGCACGAGCTAAAGCTCTCTTCGCAGGATCGTTACCTGATAGATCATCCAGAGCTGGGCAAATCTATCTATGATACACATAGCGACGGAAGCGGGGTTCATTACTCCTCACGCCTACGGCCGATCATGAACATTCGTCCTCACTACCGGAACTGGCAGAATGGTGCAGTTCGTCATCTGGCCGCCGATCTCTATATTACTGGCTGGCTGGAGAAGCGAGCTGAGGGCTATGATGTCGCAACGGACGAAGACCTTCATAGAGACGGACTTGAGCTGCTCTCCTGTTATAAGGTACTCGTCACTGGCACCCATCCGGAGTATTGGACACGATCCATGATGGAGACTCTGCAGGAATATTTAGCGAACGGCGGAAGGCTCATGTACCTGGGGGCAAACGGTTTTTACTGGGTGACCAGCATTGATCCGCAGCAGTCGCATCTGATCGAAGTGCGTCGTGGCAACGCAGGAACACGTTCCTGGGAGTCGCCACAGGGTGAATTGTATCACAGCTCGACAGGTGCATCAGGAGGATTGTGGCGTCACAATGGCTTTGTTCCCCAAAAGCTGGTTGGTATCGGTTTTACTGCCCAAGGATGGGGACCCGGCAGCGGATACAGGCGCTTGCCGGACAGCAACAGCCCTGCTGCCAGCTTTATCTTCGAAGGAATTGGTGAAAACGAAGTAATCGGTGACTTTGGTTTGGTCATGGGCGGAGCTGTAGGTGACGAAATTGACCGTCTCGATTTTGAGCTTGGGACGCCGCTTCACACACTGTGGCTTGCTACTTCCATTGGCGTTGACAACCGCTATCAGCTCGTGCACGAGGATCAGTTGTTCACATCACCTGGCCAAGGAGGCGAGGAGCACCCACTGGTAAGGGCGGATATGACGTATTTTGATATTAAGGGTGGAGGTGCCGTTTTCTCCGTTGGCTCTATCAATTGGGCAGGAAGTATGGCCTGGAATGAATACAACAATAATGTAGCTCGCATCAGCGACAACGTATTGAACCGCTTCCTAGATAAATGAGTGGAGGAAGAAGCCCCGCTTAATGTGGGGTTTCTTTTTTTGTGCTTTTCCAAAGTACTTTCTCTCATAATCGAGATAATCTACCAAAGACGGACCTTGCAGATGAAAGCCTGTGAAAGAGAGACATGCTTCGATTTTGCAAAGGATTCTATCACTATACGATTCGACAAACATGTATTATAGTAAGCTAGTTGGTTCGCCAACCACCAACCGCCCACCTGTTCCAATGGCGATCGCCATGTATGGTTGTTGTTCCCCCCCAGACAGCCATATCCGTCTAGTAAAAGAAGTGAACAGTTTTTGCAAGCACTCTATAGTTTTTTGTAAAAAGATCGATACATGGATATGAGGTGAGAATTTCTTCGCTTGTAAAAAAGCAGAAGAAGCTGGCTTATTCGTTATGCGCTGGCGCCATATTTGACGCTTCCGTACAATTTTTGTGGATAGGAGAAAAGGTATTCATGATAAGAAAACGCTTACTATTGCCAATCGTGTGGGTGCTTGCGCTCACGATGATGTTTATAGCCGGCTGTGGTGCAGCAAAAAAAGAACAGCTGATGAATGCAAGTGCGGATTCAAGCAAAAAGAAGGACGAGTTGATTCTAGCGATCGGCTATGAACCAGAAGATGGGCTGGACCCGACAACAGGCTGGGGACGTTATGGCTCGCCTCTGTTTCAGAGTACGATTTTAAAGCGCGATAAGGATTTGAAAATTGTCAATGACCTCGCGACAGGCTACGAGGTAAGTCCTGATGGCTTGACCTGGACCGTCATGCTGCGCAATGATGTGAAGTTCTCCGACGGTCATCCATTGACAGCGGAGGATGTTGTTTATACGTATGAGACAGCTGCCAAGAGTGGTTCGGTTCTCGACGTTACGGTCATGAAAAGCGTAGAAGCACTGGATGATCATACTGTCAAATTTACCCTGAATCATCCACAATCTACTTTTGTTAGCATTCTCGTTTCTACTGGGATTGTACCGAAGCACGCTCATGGTGCGGATTACAGCAAGAAACCGATTGGCTCGGGTCCATTCCAGCTCGTACAATGGGATGTTGGTCAGCAGATGATCGTTGAGGCGAACCCGGAGTACTACGGACCAAAATCCGCATTTAAAAAGCTGACGTTTCTCTTCTTGAAGGAGGATGCTGCTTATGCCGCTGCCAAAGCAGGAGAGGTCGACATGGCTTTTGTTCTGCCGAGTGTAGCGAAGCAGCAAATACCAGGAATGCATCTGGTGATTGCCAATAGCGTCGATAACCGTGGAATTCTTTTTCCGTACGTAAAAGCAGGCGGAAAAACAAAGGAAGGCGTTCCGATCGGAAACGATGTAACCGCAGATATCGCGATTCGCAAAGCGATTAATATCGCCATCGATCGAAAAAAGCTGGTTGACGGAATATTCGATGGTTTCGGTACACCTGCTTACTCGGTAGCAGATGGTATGCCTTGGTATAATCCAGAAACCGTAGTGGCTGATGGTGATTTGGCACAAGCGAAACAAATACTGTCAGAAGCAGGCTGGGAAGATGTCAATGGCGACGGAATACGGGAAAAGGGCTCTCTAAAAGCACAATTTACGCTTATTTACCAAGCAGATGATTCATCTCGCCAATCACTCGCGATCGCGGTGTCCGATATGATCAGACCGCTCGGAATCAATGTAAAGGTAGAAGGCAAGAGCTGGGATGACATCGCCAAAATGATGCATGCAAATGCAGTCCTGTTTGGTTGGGGCAGCTATGATCCATTGGAGATGTACAACCTGTACAGCAGCAAAACGGTAGGACTCGGCTGGTACAATACAGGCTTTTATTCCAATCCGGTCGTCGATGATTATATGGAAAAGGCATTGCAGGCAACGACTGAGGAAGAAGCATTGGGCTATTGGAAGAAAGCACAGTGGGATGGAAAAACCGGCTTCAGTGCCAAAGGTGATGCGCCGTGGGCTTGGCTCGTCAACCGCCAGCATTTGTATTTGGTACGTGACGGGCTGGAGATCGGACAGCCAAAGATTCAGCCACATGGACATGGCTGGCCGATTACAGACAACATCGTAGAATGGTTCTGGAAGGAATAGCGAAAAAAGGGGAGGAGCCCGGGGCACATGATTGCGTTTCTATGTAAAAAGCTGCTTCGTTTCACGACGCTGCTCATCGCCCTATGTGTGCTCTCATTTTGGCTCGTGAGCTACTCTCCACTTGACCCGATACAAGCGTATGTCGGTGCTGACATGACAAGAGTAAGCCTCGAGCAAAGAGAAGCAATTGCAGAGTATTGGGGTCTCAACAAGTCCCCAGTGGAGAGATTCCTTCACTGGGGGTCAGCATTGGTACAAGGAGATATGGGCACGTCGATGATATTTCGCCTCCCGGTGGCGGAAGTGATCGGAGAACGATTTATGGCTTCGCTTGCTTTAATGAGCATGGCTTGGCTGTTTTCCGGAATTATGGGATTTGTCCTGGGTGCACTCGCGGGGATGAAGCAGGGCACATGGGTCGATCGACTGATTAAGTGGTATTGCTTTACGCTGGCTTCGACGCCGACCTTTTGGCTGGGCATGCTGATGGTGATTGTGTTTGCCGTCTGGCTGGGCTGGTTTCCTGTCGGGCTAGGCGTTCCGGCAGGCTTGTTGGCGGAGCAGGTAACGCTGGCAGATCGTCTCTATCATCTGGTTCTGCCAGCACTTACGCTGAGCATACTTGGTGTAGCCAATGTGGCACTGCATACGAGACAAAAGCTCGTGGATATCCTGGCGAGCGATTACGTTTTATTTGCTAGAGCAAGAGGAGAAAAAGGCTTTGTGCTGTTCTGGCGACATGGCCTGCGAAATGTAGCGATTCCGGCTATTATGATTCAATTTGCTTCCTTTAGTGAGCTGATTGGGGGGACCGTCCTGGCGGAGCAGGTGTTTTCCTATCCAGGCTTGGGACAAGCAACGGTTCAGGCAGGGCTGCGCAGTGATTTGCCGCTTTTGCTCGGAATTGTCATTTGCAGTGCTCTCTTTGTTTTCGTAGGGAACCTGGTGGCGGATATCATTTACCGCTTGGTTGACCCGCGAATTCGAAAGGGGGAATCAGTGTGAACCGCAGAAAGAAAACGTTGATTACGACCGTATGTGCGGCACTTTTGCTGATTGCAGTGATTGCCTCCGCCCTTTTGATTGGCGATGAGCGGATTGCAACCAATTTTGAGATAAAAAACGAGCCTCCATCGCTTGCGCATCCGTTTGGTACGGATTGGCTCGGTAGGGATATGCTGGCGAGAACGGTGAAGGGCTTGAGCGTCAGTATTGGAGTAGGCGTCATCGCAGCAACGGCAAGCGCAGTGATTGCGCTCATACTGGGGATGCTGGCAGCGACGATGGGCAAGGCAGTCGATAATGCCATTACCTGGCTGATTGATCTGCTGCTGGGTGTGCCTCATCTTGTCGCCCTCATCCTGATTTCGTTTACGCTTGGGGGCGGCTTAAAAGGAGTAGTGGTCGGCATCGCTCTCACACATTGGCCTAGTCTGGCACGGGTCATTCGGGCTGAGGTCATGCAGCTGCGTTCAGCCGAATATGTCCTCATTTCACGCAAGCTCGGAAAATCACGGTGGTGGATTGCCAGTCGTCATATTTTGCCGCATATGCTTCCACAGCTGCTGGTAGGGTTTGTCCTACTTTTTCCGCATGCGATTTTGCATGAAGCCTCGATCAGCTTTCTCGGCTTGGGGCTGTCACCTCATCAGCCGGCTATTGGCATCATTTTATCTGAATCCATGCGCTACCTGACCTCTGGCATGTGGTGGTTGGCCTTTTTTCCGGGTCTTTCCCTGCTTTTGATCGTACGGGCGTTTGATATTTTAGGGGAAAACCTGCGTAAGCTGACCGACCCGCATAGTGCTCACCAATAAGGCAGCAGCTTGAGAGGAGGAAGGACTTATGACTACACAATCAGGAGAGACACCGCTTCTGGAGGTGCAGGACCTCTGTGTTTCGTTTGTGCAGTATACGAGCGGTCTTCGCCAAAGCACATTGCAGGTCATCAACAATTTGAGCGTATCGATCTACCCAGGGGAAATCGTCGCTGTAGTCGGATCGAGCGGATCGGGAAAAAGCTTGCTCGCACACGCTGTACTGGGGATTTTACCGGGCAATGCCAGCCTGTCTGGCGCCATTTCTTATGACGGTCAGGCACTTAGTCCGAAGCGACAGGCTGAGCTGCGAGGGAGGGAGATTGCGCTCATTCCGCAATCCGTCAATTATTTGGACCCGCTCATGCGTGTCGGCAAGCAGGTGCAAACGTCTGTCCATACTGGAAATCCGCGCAGCAGTCAGCGAGAGGTTTTTGAGCGGTACCAGCTCGCCCCTGATGTCGAGCAGCTCTTTCCCTTTCAGCTATCCGGGGGGATGGCGCGGCGCGTGCTTGTCTCTACCGCCTTGGTCAGTGGGGCAAGGCTAGTGATCGCAGATGAGCCGACGCCAGGGCTGGATGATGCTGCTGTTGCTGAGACACTTGGCTACTTCCGGGATTTAGCGGATCAGGGGTGCGGTGTCATGCTGATTACGCACGATATCGAAACCGCACTAAAAATCGCGGATCGAATTGCTGTATTTTACGCAGGCTCGACAGTGGAAATCGCACCTGTCCAGGATTTTGCAGGAGAGGGCGAAGCGCTTCGTCATCCGTATACAAAAGCCCTGTTGAGGGCACTTCCGCAAAACGGCTTCGAACCGATCCCAGGATCTCAGCCGCTTCCACATGCGCTGCCAGCCGGATGTGTATTTCAGCCACGATGCAGGCAAGCGACTTCGGAATGTAGCACAGAGCGACCGGCAATGCGTACGGTGCGGGAAGGAATGGTGAGGTGTATTCATGCTACTTGAAGCCAAACAGATCGGGTTTCGTTATGAGCGGGACCTTTGGGTACTGCGAGGGGTAGACATATCGATCCAATCAGGTGAGATCGTGGGGCTGGTTGGTCCTAGCGGTTTTGGGAAATCGACACTCTGTCGTATTCTGGCTGGCTATGAAAAACCGCATGAGGGGCAGGTGCTTTTGGACGGAGCGCCGCTTACTGCCTCTGGCTATCACCCCGTACAGCTCGTTTTTCAGCATCCGGAGAAAGCGGTGAATCCTCGCTGGAGGATGAGTCGCACGCTGGCAGAGGGTGGTGCTCCAGACGAGTCCTTGCTAGAACAGCTTGGCGTACAGCAGGAGTGGCTGGGGCGTTTTCCGAATGAGCTTTCCGGGGGAGAGCTGCAACGTTTTTGCGTAGCTCGGGCACTTAACCCACAGACACGCTTTTTGCTTGCGGATGAAATGACAGCGATGCTGGATGCAATTACACAGGCCCAAATTTGGCAGGTTGTGAAGGAAGTTGCCCGTAGAGAGAATATGGGCGTACTCGTGATTAGCCATGAGAAAAACCTGATTCATCGCCTGTGTACACGAGTTGTTGATTTGACGATAACGAATGAAAAAACATAAACGAGGATGAAAGAGAGTGATTGAGAGATATCCTTGCCATTTTCGTGCCATATTTAGGCTATACTGTTTAGAAAACATGTAATATATTTAGCTTAATTGCCAAAATTTTAGCTCTGTATTCATTTTTTCAGAAATACTATTTTTTTCTATTGGCACCCCAGGAGAAAGAAGCCCACCTCCTTTCTTTCATGGCAATCGCCAAATATGGTTGCTCTCCCTCATGTAACCATATCTCTTTTATAACGCCTTGCAAGAATGTCCTTATGTTAGAGCTGCGGAGTCTTTGTAAGAGTAACAGCAAAGGTCTTTTCGTGGTGCACTCGTTTTGGTGCCAAATGAAAACCAAGCAAACGCAACGTTTGTCTCTTTGGTGTGCGTATTCATGAAAGTTCGTCTATCAATCAACGCAGAAAGATTAGGTGAAATGGGATGAAACTGACGTATCGTGAACAGGAAAAGCTCTTGATGGTCGTCGCTGCCGATTTGGCTAGACGTCGCAAGGAGCGGGGCTTGAAGCTCAATTATCCGGAAGCGGTGGCGTTGATCTCGTATGAAATTATGGAGGGAGCCCGCGACGGCAAGACGGTCGCTCAGCTGATGAGTGAGGGTGCAAGCATCCTTACCCGTGAAGATGTGATGGAAGGGATCGCCGAGATGATCCCTGATGTACAGATCGAAGCGATGTTCCCGGACGGAACGAAGCTGGTAACGGTTCATAATCCAATTCGATAACCGAGCAGTCTTGAAAAATGAAAGGAGAATTTGGAGTGGTACCAGGAGAATATGTATTACGGCGTGATGAGATCGTCTGCAACGAAGGTAGAGAAACCTGCAAAGTAACCGTGTTGAACACAGGCGATCGCCCGATTCAGGTAGGCTCGCATTTTCACTTTTTTGAAGTCAATTCCGCTCTGCACTTTGATCGTGATCTCGCTATTGGTATGCATCTGAATGTACCATCGGGGGCAGCGGTGCGGTTTGAACCAGGCGATGCCAAGGAAGTGGAGCTCGTAGCCTTTACTGGCGAGCGCCGTGTGTACGGTTTGAACAACAAAACGGAAGGTGTTTTGAAAAGGGTGGTTGCAGTATGACGTTTCGCATGGGCAGAAGACAGTATGCTGACATGTTTGGCCCTACAACGGGCGATGCTGTCCGTTTAGCAGATACTGAATTGTTTATTGAAATTGAAAAAGATTATACCCGATACGGTGACGAGGCCAAGTTCGGCGGAGGGAAGTCCATTCGCGATGGCATGGGACAGCATCCGCTTGCGACTCGGGATGAGGGCGTACTCGATCTCGTCATTACGAATGCCATTATCGTTGACTATACAGGGATTTACAAAGCAGATATCGGTGTAAGGGACGGTATTATCGCTGGAATTGGGAAGTGTGGCAACCCACTCTTAATGAATGATGTCGATCTGATTGTCGGAGCTTCAACAGAGATAATTGCTGGAGAAGGCTTGATCGTGACGGCGGGCGGTATCGATACACACGTCCATTTTATTGCTCCACAGCAAGCAGAAACGGCTTTGGAATCAGGCTTGACGACCTTGATCGGGGGAGGATCAGGTCCAGGAGAAGGATCAAAAGCGACGACGTGTACCTCAGGAGAATGGAATATTTATCGGATGCTGGAAGCTGCTGAGGGACTGCCGATCAATGTCGGATTTCTCGGAAAAGGTAGCTCAGCAGCAGAAGAGCCGCTTGCCGAGCAAATTCGTGCTGGAGCGATCGGCTTGAAGGTACATGAGGATTGGGGCGCGACGCCATCTGCCATCGATCACGCTCTGCGCGTTGCCGATAAATACGATGTTCAGGTAGCGCTTCATGCCGACACACTCAACGAGAGCGGGTTTGTTGAGGATACGATTGCAGCGATCAAAGGCAGAGTCATCCATACGTACCATACAGAAGGTGCGGGTGGAGGGCACGCTCCAGACATTATGAAAGTGGCTGGCTATTCAAACATTTTGCCTTCGTCCACCAATCCAACCCGTCCTTATACCATTAATACGATTGATGAGCATCTCGACATGCTGATGGTTTGTCACCATTTGGACCCAAATGTTCCTGAGGACGTGGCGTTTGCAGATTCCCGGATTCGAAAAGAAACGATCGCTGCCGAAGACATTTTGCACGACATGGGCGTATTCAGCATGATTAGCTCTGATTCCCAGGCGATGGGCCGGGTCGGCGAGGTCATCTCCCGTACTTGGCAGACGGCGGACAAAATGAAAAAGCAACGCGGAAAGCTGGCTGGCGATGAGGGAGTAGGCGACAACAATCGGGTCAAACGATATGTGGCCAAATATACGATCAATCCAGCGATTACACATGGCATTGATTCCTATGTAGGCTCCATCGAAGTCGGCAAGATTGCTGACCTCGTCATCTGGCATCCGGCATTTTTCGGGGTCAAGCCAGAGCTGATCATGAAGAATGGAATGATCGTGCGCAGCCTGATGGGCGATCTGAATGCATCGATTCCTACTCCGCAGCCGGTTATTTACCGTCCGATGTACGCGGCATATGGCAAAGCGCTGCTGCAAAGCTCGATTACATTTGTGTCCCAGGCTGCTTTTGACGCTGGAGTGCATCACAAGCTCGGTCTGCAAAAGAAGGTCCTGCCTGTCCATGGCATCCGCCATTTGACTAAAAAGGATATGAAGCTGAACGCAGAAACACCAGAAATTCATGTCGATCCACAAACGTACGAGGTAAGAGTGGATGGCGAGCTGCTTACGTGCGAGCCAGCCGAAGTGGTACCGATGGCTCAGCGCTATTTCTTATTTTGAGGTGAAAACCTGTGATTATTGAAAAAATCGTAACGAACCTGGAGCAAATGAGCCAGGAAGACAAGGCAAAGCGTCATGTGGAAAAGGTATATATGCAAAGCGATGAGCTCGTGAAGCGGATTCAACGGGTTACGACTGACCATGGACGCGAGCTGGGGATCAGATTGAGTGAACCGCGTGATCTGGTTGAGGGCGATGTTCTGTACATGGATGAGAAAAACATGATCGTCATCTCCGTGCTGGCTGATGATTTGCTCGTCATCCGCCCACGCACCCTGCAAGAGATGGGAGATATTGCCCATCAGCTCGGGAACCGTCATTTGCCTGCTCAATTTGAAGGCGATGAGATGCTGGTGCAGTACGATTATTTGGTAGAAGAGCTGCTGCAAAAGCTCGGAATTCCTTTCTCTCGTGAAAAAAAGACAGTGAAGCAGGCATTTCGTCATGTCGGCCACAGTCACTGATTTTCACCTGCTGTCGCTCATGCAGCTATGTGACTCCAACTTTCCGACGGGCGCTTTCAGCCATTCTTTTGGACTGGAAACGTACATCCAGGAAGATCATGTCACAAGCAAGAAGACTTTTTACGAGTGGCTGCAGGCATACGTCAATGAGCAGCTGGTATACACGGACGGACTTGCCTGCAGGCTGACGTATGAAGCGCTGGAGCAAAATCAAGTGGAGACGATTTGGACACTTGATCGGTTGATGACCGTGCAGAACTTCCCGAGAGAATCGAGAGAGGGCAGTCGCAGAATGGGAGAAGGGATGATTCGGCTAGGGAGTGAGCTATATGACTCGCCACTGCTGCGATCGTACCGGGAACGTGTGAAGGCAAAGCAATCCAGCGGCCATCCCGCGATTGTGTTTACTTTGCTTGCTCATCATCTGACGATTCCAAAGAAAACAGCTGTTTTATCCTATTTGTATCAGGCGACGGCAGCATTGATCCAAAACGGAGTACGTGCCATTCCGCTCGGTCAGACAGAGGGACAGCGTTTGCAATGCGAGATGCAGCCTCTTTTGCTGAAGGCAGCCGAGCTAATCGAACAGCTTGACCATGATGATCTGGGGATTGTGACGCCTGGCCTAGAACTGGCACAGATGAGGCATGAGCAATTAAACATTCGAATATTCAGCAGCTGATTATAGAGAATGTTGAACAGGAACTAGTAGAAAGAGGGAAAGAAAATGAAACCAGTAAAAATTGGAGTAGGCGGTCCGGTTGGGGCCGGGAAAACGATGCTGGTGGAAAAGCTGACTCGACGCATGCATGAAGAGTTCAGCATGGCTGTCGTAACCAATGATATTTACACCAAGGAAGATGCAAAATTCCTGATGGAAAATGGTGTTCTGCCAGCAGACCGTATTATCGGTGTGGAGACCGGTGGCTGCCCGCATACGGCGATTCGCGAGGATGCTTCGATGAACTTTGCTGCGATCGACGAGCTGATCACTAGACATGAGGATGTCGAGATCATTTTTGTAGAAAGTGGCGGCGACAATCTGGCTGCTACCTTCAGTCCTGAGCTGGTTGATTGCTCCATCTATATTATTGACGTAGCACAAGGAGAAAAGATCCCGCGCAAAGGCGGTCAAGGCATGATCAAGTCTGATCTGTTCATCATTAACAAGACGGATCTGGCTCCTTATGTTGGCGCTGACCTGAAAGTAATGGAGAAAGACACACTGACGTTCCGCGGAAACAAGCCATACTTTTTCACCAACCTGAAGGATGAAACGGGCCTGGGTGAGGTCGTGGACTGGATCAAGAAAAACGTAATGCTTGCAGGACTGGAATAGCATGGCTGACTGGACTGGATTTTTGCGGTTGGAGGCGGGACATAAGCTCGGGAAGACCATTGCGTCCCATGTGTATTTTCAGGGAGCGTTCAAGGTCACACGGCCTATTTACCTGGATGAAAGCGGGCAAGCGAGCTTTTATTTGATGAATCCGGGCGGGGGCTATGTAGACGGCGATCGTTACCGCATGGAAATAGTGGTTGCAGAGGGTGCACAGATGCTCTTGACCACCCAATCCTCCACGAAAATCTATAAAACAAAATCCGAGCCGGTTCTTCAGGAGACGGATATCGAAGTGAAAAAGGGCGGCTTTCTGGAGTATATTCCTGATCCAATCATCGCGTATCAGGATGCTCGTTATCGGCAAAAGACGACGATTCGCATGGAGCGTGGTGCAGTGCTAATCGCTTCAGATATCATTACGCCAGGCTGGTCTCCTGACGGTGAGCTGTATCGTTATCGTATGCTGCAATTAAAAACGGAAGTGTATATGGATGAACAGCTTGTTGTTCACGATCATCTACGGCTGCAGCCAGACATCCAAAACATGCAGGCGCTCGGAATTTTTGAAGGGTACACGCATTATGGCTCTATGCTGATTATCGGGGAACAGGCTGCTACGGAGTTTGTGGACGAGCTTCAGGCGGTGATAGCTGAATGCGGAATTACTGGTAGAGTCGGATGTTCGGCCCTTACCATTCCGGGAATTGCCGTTCGTGTGCTAGCTTCCTCAACGCAGGAAATCGAGCAGCTGTTTGAACAGTGTACACGCTATGTGCGCCAAAAATGGTTTAATCTGGACCCAGTGTCTCTGAGAAAGTATTAAAAAGGAATAAGAAGAACAGGCTACCATAGCAGGTGGCCTGTTCTTTTTGGACAAATCAATTTCAGTTCGCGTCTATTTTTCGATATACGCGTATTTAAAGTAAGAGCCGCCCAGCGGGAAGATGACGAAGTCTTTTACCTTATCGTTTTTCACATACGCATTTCCACGGAAGTGAAGAGGGGCGAGCGGCATTTCCTCCATCAGAATTTTTTCAGCATCAAACATCAGCTGCTTGCGTTTGACAGGATCGGTTTCATAGTAGCTCTTGTTCAAGAGGTCGCGGTATTCCTTGTTGTCAAAGCGAACGACGTTGTTGCCGCCTTCTTTGTCCTTGTACATCTCCAGGAAGTTGATCGGATCGTTAAAGTCCGCACCCCATAGCCAAATCCCGAAGTCATATTTTCCGCTCTGAACGTCCGAATTAAATACCTTCCACTCGGATGTGCGAATATCGATGTTGATTCCCAATGTTCTTTTCCATTCGTCCTGAAGGGCTTGAGCGATTTTTTTGTCAGTCTCCCCAGTGTCATAGTAGTAGGTAACCTTCGGGAACTCTTTTAGTCCCAGCTCCTGCATTCCTTCGGCTAACAGCTGCTTCGCTTTTTCCATGTCTTCTTTAAAATAGCCATCCGGATTGAGTCCCATCGAGGTCGGAACCCAGCCATATGCGGCAGGCACCCCTGTCTGCAGGATGTTGTCGATCAGCATTTTGCGGTCAATCGAATAGGCGAATGCCTGACGAATCTTTTTATTGGTAAACGGCGGCTTCTGCGTGTTGAAAATGACAGCCTTGGTTCCCGGGTTATCGGCAACGACCAGCTTGCCTTCATCCTTGATTTGCCCGATGGCGTCAGGGGATAAGCCAAAGGAAGGGTATCCTCCCCAGTCCAGATCACCGTTTTCAAACATAGACAGAGCAGTATTATTATCTTCAATTACAGCAATGTCGATCTTGTCCAGCTTGACGTTTGCTTTGTCCCAATAAGTTGGGCTCTTGCTGAAGGTCAGCTTGGCTTTATGCTCCCAGCTGTCGATCAGGAAAGGACCGTTCCCCACGATTGAAGCGGCTTCTCCTGCCCATTTTGGATTGCCTTCCACTGATTTTTTGTGGAGAGGATAGTAGGTAGTGAAGGATGTCAGCTCACGGAACCACGGTGTCGGGGAGCGCAAGGTAAAATCGAGTGTGTAGTCATCCGTTGCTTTGACAGCGACATCCTCTGCTTTTCCAGTGCCATTGAAAAACTCCTCGCCGCCTTTGATGTAGAAGAGCTGGTAGGCATAACCGGAAGCGGTTTGCGGATCGAGATTGCGCTTGATGGCGTATTCAAAATCATGCGCGGTAACGGGATCACCGTTGCTCCACTTGGCGTCTTTGCGGATGATGAAATGAAACTGCGTGAAATCCGGGGAATTGGTGAAGCTCTCGGCTACGGCGTTGATCATTTGTCCTTGGCGATCAACTGCTGTCAGTCCTTCATAGACCAGATTGATCATGTCCATGGAGGAGGCATCTGTGGCAATACCCGGGTCCATCGTCGGTGGCTCCCCAGTGATGCTCCAATGCAAGACCATCGGTTCTGTCGATGCTGTGTCCGTTGATTTTGTCGTTTGGGGAGTTTGTGTGGTAGTAGCAGGCTTTGCGCTCTCTGGTGCTGTCGTGCTGCAACCAGTTACAAGACTAAAGAGAAAAGCTGTGCTAAATAAACCTAATAGCCATTTTTTCATTCTGACCCCCTGTATTTATCTAAAAATTTTAAAAATTAGAACGTAATTACAGGGTAAATCAGGTAAAAAGTGAAGTCATTCACCAATGTGTATAAACGTATTGTCGAAAAAAGGAGTGAAATAAAGTGTAAATTCATACAACTTGTCCCTCAAATAGGAAGTAAGTGGGTATAAATTACATAAAACCAAGAAAAACCAAGTGAAGCCACTGAAGTGTTGGCTTCGCTTGGTTTTGTACAGGCACTCACTTGGAGTTACTTCTTTATTTTTACATTATCGATCGAGGTACGATCCAGCATCACGCGATTTGGATCTTGTCCAAGGCGTTCCCAAATAAGACAGTGCCCAACGGTCTAAACCATACCAGCCTGCTACCTTCCAAGCCATAACGAGCCACGTAGCAAAAACAAACAGGAGCGGGTTCGTACTTACAGTACCAGCAAAGAGGAAGCTGACGTTCATCAGTCCGCCGAAAAATGCAGCGATCCCTGTCAATAAGCCAACAACGAGTCCGAGACCGACGAGAAGTTCCCCGTATGCAACCATAAAGCCAAACACCTTAGCATTTGGCAGAACGGTGTTTTCGAGGAACCAGGCGTACCATGATGTTACGTCCTTGCCATCTGCCGCTTTGGCCAAAGCCCCTTTAATGAAGCCCTGGATGGCACTTCCTGCGTTTTCACCCGTCCACGCATCCGAGGTGATTTTTTTCCATCCGGAGGTAATCCAGACGTAACCGACATACAGCCTGATGAGTAGCCAAAGTGTTGCAGATCTGGTGCTTGTGAATAAGAATCGGGAAACAGGATTTTCAGGAATAATGATTTCTTTACTTGCCTGACTTCGCAAATCCATTTCTACTCCTCCTTCGTTCTGCAATAAAGATCTCCTATAAAGGATAATTGTTCCAGGAAATTCTAACACAAGGATATACAGTCTGGTGCATCTTCTCGCATAAGTTCATGAGGTGTTCATTGACACTATTGGCACATTGTTAATAGGTATTTTGGAAAATATAGGTGGCTGTAGGGAAGAGGATAATTGTGTATGTATTTACAATAAATTTACAATACCGTCTATTATGAATGGCATTGACAGTAACTGGGTGGTAAATTATGTTGGGATTTGGCATAAATACAATGATATCCAGTGGAGAAAAACATGACGCAAAAAATGATCTCGTTCCGTACAAAGCTAATGATCACCATCTCCTTGTTTACCATGTTGGTGGCGACGGTATTGTCTGTCATTGACTACGGTCAGCTCAAGGAAAACATCATCTCGGAAAAATCTGTACAGTATCAATTAGTTGAAGATCACGTCACAAATTCGATCAAGAATGTAGACCTGGTGTATGGCGTTTTCGAAAAAGACATGGAAAAGCGCATGCAGCAATCACTAGCCATGCTGGCAAAAACATACGAAGCAAACCCTGATGTTCAATCGTGGGACTATGCCGCTCTCCAAAAGCAATATGCCATGGACATTTTCGTTATGGATCGATCGATCAAGGTCGTTCATTCCAGCGTACAATCTGATGTCGGTCTTGATTTCAGCAATGCGGGAGTGTTTACGGAGCTGCTGAAAAAGCGGATTGATGGAAATGAGTTTTCGGCAGATGGCATGGAAGTATCGGTGAATACAGGGCAGATCAAAAAGTTTGCTTACATGCCTACACATGACAACAAATATTTGCTGGAAGTAAGCGTCAATTTGCAGGATAGCGAGCTCTTCCAAACGTTCAATTTCCTTGAGGTATCGGAGGAAATTACGAAAAAATACAGCATCGTCAAAAACATCACGGTCTATTCACACGATGGCTACGCACTCGGGAAGCAGGGGAGCGATGGCAAAGCGTTGCGCGTACCTGAACACCTGCTACCAACCTTTACAGAAGCTTTTCAAACCCAGCAGATGAAAAAAATCGATGAAAAAGTAGAGGGTCAAAATCAAACGCATCGATTTATTCCATATAAGCTGGACGAGCAGTCCAATGATCTCAGTCGCTCGCGTGTTATTGAAATCCAGTATAACAATTCCGAGCTGGAGCAAATGCTTGCGGATAGTCTGACGGGTGCCTTGATCAAGATGGTCATCGCTGTTGCCTTGGCGTTGGTTCTGTCCTTTGTGGTCAGTCGCTGGATTACGGGACCAATTGACAAAATGCGCAAGGTAATTGGAAAAACAGCTGATTTTGATTTAAGTGAACAAATTCAACTCGATGTTACGAAGAAAATGGATGAAATCGGCTTGATGGAGCGATCGATTCTGCTCATGCGTGAGCATCTAAGCGAGGTTGTCCAAAAGCTGGTGGCGGTGTCTCATGCTGTAGCTGACAATGCCCAGCAAGTAAAGCAATCTACAGATGAGGTAAGCGAGCAATCCAGAGGAACGGCAGAGGCAACGACTGTGTTGCTTTCACATATGCAGGAGACAATGGCTGCAACGGAAGAGATGAATGCCACTTTAAACGATATTCAAGCCGTTATTCACTCAATTTCGCTAAAAACGGTAGAGGCTGCTGCAACCTCTCAGGATGTCAGCACGCGTGCAGATCAGCTAAAAGCGAGCTCCGTAGTAGCACAGGAAACCTCCTCGCAGATTTATACGGAGGTCAAGCAGCAAACGGAGATGGCGATCACGCAAACAACAGAATCTATGGAACAGATCAATCAGCTCGTCGATGCGATCCTGCATATTTCCCAGCAGACCAACCTGTTGGCATTGAATGCAGCTATCGAAGCGGCGCGTGCTGGGGAGAGCGGAAAAGGCTTCTCTGTCGTTGCTGATGAGATTCGCAAGCTGGCTACGCAGTCTGCCGATGTAGTTACGGATATTCAGCGCATCATTGGAGGGACACAAGAAGCGGTCAAGCATTTGGCTATCAGCTCCTCCAGTGTACTGGAGTACATCGATCGACAGGTTCGACCTGATTATGTGAAGCTGATCGATACCTCTGAGCAATACAATCAGGATGCCCGCCATTTCAACACGCTGTTGACCGAGTTCAGTGCGTCCTTTGAAGAGCTGAATGCGACGATCAGCAGCGTGATCATGGTGGTTGAGCAAGTGACCGATTCCATGAATCAAAGCGGGCACAGCGTAGAGGCGATTACTGAGCAATCACGTATTATTGCAGATAATAATCGCCAAATGGCTACGATTTCTGAGCACAACGTCGGTTATACCGAGACACTCGAAGGAATCGTGAATCGCTTCAAGCTGTAGCAGCCAACAAACAAGGAAAAGGGAGACCAAACAGCTGACAAACTGTAGGTCTCCCTTTGTTTATTCAAGCAGCTCGCCGATGTCCTGAACAGCCTGTAGTTTATCAGGATTTCTGATGAAAAAGAGGCGGGAAATCTGCTGTTCCTCAATATGCAGGAATACGACAGTATCGATTTGATCGCCATGATAGATGACAAGCCCCACTTGGTTGTTCAAGGGTAACAGCTCTACGCGAAGTCCTAGCGGTTGAATTGTTTTGCGCATCAGGCCGAAAAGGAAATGGGCGATGCGTTCAGCAGAAACGATTGGGTGAATCGCAGCCAAAACTTTGCCGCCACCGTCTGACAGGAGTACGGCATCTTTGGCAAGCATGCCAAGCAGTGTGTCCATTTTTCCGTGCTCAAGCGCGTCAATAAAACGGCTAACCCATTGCTCCTCGATTGATTTTTCCGGGGCAAACAGAGCGTGCTCCTCCACAGAGGTAATACCGAGCTTGGCTTTCACACGGCTAATGATTTTGCGACAGTTCGCTTCACTTTTTCCGACGAGCTGGGCGATTTCCTCATAGTCAAAGCTAAGCGCTTCGCGTAGGACAAACACAGCCCGCTCCGTTTCCGATAACTGCTCTAGCAGGACGAGCATGGCATAGGAGAGCAGATCTTTTTGGATCACAGATTCAGCCGCATCGGAAACAGGAGTATTGATCGGCTCAGGCAGCCACGGTCCCGTGTACAGCTCCCGCTTTTTACGAGCTGACTTCAAGAGGTCGAGGCAGCGATTGGTGGTCATTTTGCACAAATAGGCCTTGGGATCTGCCATTTGCTCAAGCTGGACCTGATGTGCTTTTACGAACACATCCTGCACGATATCCTCAGCGTCCGCAGCAGAGCCGGTCATCTGGTAGGCAAGAGAAAACAGCAGTCCTTTGTAAGTCTGGTACAACAGCTCCATCCCTGATTCACTTCCTTTTTTCGCGTAAATCAGATTTGATCTCGTTTTTAGTGCAGCATGCTAGCTATATTCCAGGTGTATTGACGGATTTTCCAGCCGAGCTTCCCTGTCAAAATAATATCCAGTCCCCATTTACGTGTCCATACGATACCTTGCTCAGGTCCCAATCCGATGCAGAAAAATTCCATGAAGCTTTTGTGTGCAGGGGAGGGGGTACCATCCAGATCAGCCGCTACAACACTTCCGAGTCGCGCAGCTTGAGCTGTCGCTTCTTTGCACGTCATCCGATCGGCTTGCCCACTGGTGGGGTCGATGATCCGGGCACAATCCCCGATACTGTATACGCCAGGCGCACCGCTCACACGATACGATGCATCGACAATCACCTGTCCCTGCGCTGAAATAGGGACGCCGATGGTACGAAGGAGGGGATTGGGGAGGAGTCCGAGCGACCAGATGCAAAGTCCAGTTGAGAGGGTACTGCCACCAGACAGCGTCACGATCCCGTCTTGTTCCCGCAATGCCTTTTGTCCATGCAGTACCGATACACCATAGTCATTTAGCGCCTGCTCCAGCCTGCGTCCAAGCTTGGCTGGTCCATCCGGGAACAGGCGATTCTCGGTATTGATGAGGTAAATTTTTGCTGCCAAAGGATGCAGTCCGAGGCGTGCCGCTTCCTCGCGCATGGCATAAGCCAGCTCCGCCGCAGTCTCGATTCCGCTAATTCCCGCTCCCGCTACTGTAACTGTAAGCAAACGCTGACGTTCTTCTGGATTCTGCTCTTGAGCAGCTTTTCGCATATTTGCCTGCCAGGCTTCACGGATGGATACGGCTGCCTCAACACTTGATAGCGCAATCCCTCCCTGCCCCGGCTCTGCCCGGCGGATGACACTGCCCACGGCAAGAACGAGGATGTCGTAATGAATGGCTTGTGAGCTGCCTTTTTGGTCTTGGTACAATAGGATCTTTTCGTCTTTTTGTATGGTAGTTGCCGTGCCTTGAATGAATTCGACGCCTTCAGGAAAAATGCGGTTCAAGGGAAGCGCAATCTCTGCATCTTTACTGACAGCTGGCTTAAACAACAAGACTTTTCGCAAATGATGGGGCTCTTTATCCAGTAAAATCATGCGAACGCTCCGACCAGCCAATTTTTCTCGCATCGCTTTGACAGCATGTATGCCTGCATAGCCTCCACCGACGACTACACAAGTTATTTCTTTCATGTGAATCAGCTCCTCGCTGCAGTTTTCCTTATAACGAGGGGAGGGGGAGGTTTGTGACAAGGCGAGGGAAGCGTCGGTTCATTGTGAAAAAAGAACCAGTTTGATAAAATTGGAAAATACATGCAGCAAGCTTCAACCAAACCCAAAAAGGATGCATCACAAGGAGTAGGAGATGTAATATGACGTTTCAAAAAGGGTATACGTGTGCATGCTGCGGTAATGTGCATGAGGAGCTTCCACTCAGCTACGGGAGTCCAGCGCCTGCTCTTTGGTTTTCATTAGCCCCCGAAGAACGGGACGAGCGCTGCTTGATGAATGAGGAATTATGTGTGATTGATGATGAGCATTATTTTGTCCGCGGGTGTATCGAGATTCCCGTGATAGATAGCGAAGACACATTTATTTGGAATGTATGGGTATCGCTTAGCAAAGAAAATTTCAAGCGAACTTATTTAAACTGGGAAGAAGAAGGAAGAGAAAAAGAACTGGAGCCGATGTTTGGCTGGCTGTCCACTTCTTTGTAGTGTTATCCCGATACGACCTTGCATATGAAAACCCTCGTTCATACGAGACCTGTCGGAGTTCGTCCGTATATCGAGCTGGAATTGACGGAGCATCCATTATCGATTGAGCAAAGAACGGGGATAACACGAGCGCGGGTGATTGAGATTGCGGAAGCATTGTGTCAAGGGAGTTGAGATCAGGTTCTTGTTCCGATAACGATGGTAGCTTCTAGTTCTTCGTCTGTTACCACTTGCGGAGTTAACCCGCTCAGTGCGAAGATTTTGACGACAAGCGGCACCTGACGCTCACTAGTCTCGACGAACAAGTGACCACCCGTAACCAGCCAGAGTGCTGCATCGGTTGCTACTCGTCGCATAACGTCGAGTCCGTCTTCACCTCCATGAAGTGCCACGTGCGCTTCATATATTCTGGCCTCTGGGGGAAGTAGCTTGATTGACTCGGTTGGTACGTAGGGTACATTAGCGATTAGGATGTCGACACGGTTCCGTAATGTAGAGGGCAGAGGTTCATAAAGATCACCTTCATAGATGTGACCAGTGGCGCTTGTAATGTTCTTATGGGCGCAGCTTACTGCGACAGGGTCGATGTCAACCGCATGCAGCTCGATCCGCTCAAGATTTGCAGCTATCACGGCACCTAATACGCCTGATCCGCAGCACAGATCCACAACTACGGACCCTGACCGTACCAAGCTGATAGCATGGCGGACTAGAAGCTCGGTACGTCGACGTGGTATGAAGACTCCAGTATCCACGGCTATCCTCAGACCGCAGAACTCGACCCAACCGAGAATGTGTTCGAGGGGCAAGCCTGTGATGCGCTTGTTTACCATATCATTTAGTTCAGCAGTGGTCCGTGCTGAGGAGATAAGAATTTTGGCCTCATCTTCTGCGAAAACACAACCGGCTGCCCGAAGCTTGTCTGCGATCATTTTACTAATAGACCATTCACTCCTATTGTGAATTTATGGGTGACACACTCAAATAATCACTACTCAATGGTGATATCGTACTCCATTATCTTGGCTGTTGCTTGAGCAGTTTCCGAACCTAGCAGTTGTTTAACAATGTGGAAGGTCATATTGATTCCGGCAGAAATCCCACCCGATGTCACAATGTTCCCTTCATCAACGAACTTGACATCCCTTTTTACAGTGACAGCTGGAAACTCATTCTCGAGTCTATCATAGCTCCCCCAATGAGTCGTTGCCATTTTTCCGTCGAGAAGACCTGCCTTCGCCAACAGAAGAGCACCTGTACAAACGGATGTCATCAGTTTCACACTATCCATCCGCTGTGAAATCCACTGAATGACTCTTTCGTTGTAAATCTCCTTCTCTCTGGCACCAATTCCACCAGGGATCACTAAAATATCAAAATGTGGTGCGTTGTCAAAGCTGTAATCCGGCTGCACCTTCAATCCATTACAGGCATGTACCAATTCGCCCGTCTCTGAAACTAGCTTTACGAGAAACGGATTGGATTCCGGACTGTCCTCATGTTGGTCAGGATAAGTCGTAACGGAAAACACTTCAAAGGGACCAGCAAAATCAAGTACTTCAACATCGTCGAAGACAAATATACCGACGCTCCAATTCTTTTTCATCATGGCTCACACTCCTGTCTTCTATTATATTCCATTTCCTTTTGCCGTTGTAAAAACAGCGGTTTTTATTATTGGACATTATTTACAGTCTACGATCGCCCGATTTGTCACAAACCTGACCGCAGAAGGATCATATTTAGTAGAAACAAGCGATGAGGTGAAACAGGTTGAACGGAGCAGAAACAATACCGGCTAGCTTGGCGGAAACGAGGGAAGCTCGGCTAAAATGGCTGATGCAGGAGTACGGGGAAAATGTATTCCATCTCATCTGCCTCACGGTAAAGAGCCATTCCTTGGCGGAGGATATCACGCAAAACGTGTTTATCAAGGCATACCGTCATTTGGACCAATTTCGCGGGGAAGGTCAGATCAAGCATTGGCTCTACAAGATTGCCATGAATGAATGCAAAAAGCATTTTCGCTCGTGGTCCTTTCGCAACATTTTTCCAACGGTAGATGACCATCTTGGAAATCTTTTGGACGGTCAGGCAACGAATCGGGTGGAAGAAGAGATTCTCAGTCGAGTCAAGCGGGATGAGATCGTAGCGTATATACACTCCCTCGCACCGAAGTACAGGCAGGTCATCCTGCTGCATTATTATGAGGACTTGTCCATACAGGAGGCAGCGGAGATTCTTTCTGTTTCCCAGGAGGTTGTCCGTACGAGATTGCACCGCGCTAGAAAGCAATTAAGAGAGAGCATGTCCAAGGGGGGACAAGGATGAGCGAGGATCGTGTGTGGAAAGAGTGGGGCCGATCTGCAAAGCAGGCGGTAAGAGAGCAGTACCCGTTTCAATTGCATCAGCTGGAAACAGAAGTGTTGAAAAAAATCAAAACACAAAATCGGCGTAGGGGCTGGAAGATTGCTTCGTGGACGGCAGGTGTGGCGGTCTGTGCTACGTTCTTTTTGCAGGTGGTTCAGCCTTTTTCTGGAGCGGAGAGTATCTTTGGGGTGACAGGGGGGCAGCGGTATCCGGAGCAATTTGAATGGACGACCCCGGATAAAGGGTTTTCTCATGCCTTAAAGAATGGCTATCCGATCCTGCCTGAAATAAAGGTGGAGAAGGACGGCTTTACGTTTCAGCTCAAGGACCTCATGGTTGATCAACGGCGGATCACTTATACGCTCTTGGTTTCGGGAGAAAAGCTTGAGGCAATTGTCAAAGATAATGATGAGGACAAAAAATTTGCGCTACTGTACGGAGGACTAGATGTAAGTCTGGGCGATATGAGTCTTAGTGGAGGGGCATCAAAGGATCTTCAGCTTATTAAAGGCACCTACTATTTTGTTATAAAGGCAAACTATTTGCTGGAGTCACAGAAAATGCAGGAGCTGGTGAACCAGCCTAATCCGGTACTTCCCATCACGATCCAAAGACAGAACAAGGAAGTAAATGAGGTACTGGCGGAAATGCGGGTGCCATTGCCAAAAGCAGTCGTTGCAGCCGAAAAGGTAATCCAGCCGACAGAAGGTAGTAATACAGAGTCCAGGCTGGGCGCAGAGGAAATATTGAATTCCCTCTCGGTGAATCAAATGGTAGCTGCTCCCACTATGATGCAGGTAGAGCTGGAGGCAAAGCTCAAGAACGGGTTCGAGCTGAAACGCTTGCAAAATGCTAGGCTGGTAGATGAAAAAGGAAATGAATATAGTGCTATGGATGATACGCTCAATCCAAACGTCAAACAGATCCTAGGGACAGACAAATATACGATCAAGTTTATTCCGTCTTTCTACCATTCTGATCTTCCAGAGAGGCTAGAGCTTCGTTTTGATGGAATCGTTGCGAATCGAAAAATAGGAGACAGCCATGTTCTTAGTATGAAGGACAAGTACCCGCGGGATATCTCATTTGGCAAACGAACCTTGCATATCCAAAAGGTGTACTACGAGAATGACAAGCTCTTTATTGTGATTCCGAATAAGGAGCCTGAAGAGATTACGCTCAGAATCGACGGTCAAAACTACAATGAATTAATCGTAGCCGATACGAGGGAGACGGTCACACTTGACTTCCCGGTAAAGAAAAAAGACAGCTATGATTTGTTGCTGAGTGGTCTGGATAGGGAGGAGTCTATATTTGAGGGCATCATTCCTATTCTTTCAAAAAAGTAGATGAAATATGACAAAAAGCCACTGCGAAAGTGGCTTTTTGCTTGGGGAAAATAGCAGCGACGAACTGCCTACATTTACACACGCTCTACAGGGCAAGTCAGGCAAGTAGGACCGCCTGTACCTTTGTAGGAAATCTCCTGGCCTTCGTATTCATAGACGGTTGCGCCTGCATCGAGGAGAAGCTGCTTGGTAGCTGGATTTCCGGCAACAACCATGCATACACGAGGTGCCAGTGCCAGTACATTGCTTCCGAGATTCTCGTATTCGTGATCAGAAACTTCGATCAGCTGGATACCTCTGTCGATCAGCAGCTGGCGGAAGAATACAGGCATCAGCTTGGAATAAACAACAGCGAGATCATGATCCACCATGCTGATGACGGACATCAGATGCAAGCATTCTTCTGCGCCGCGATCATAAGGAAGCGGAACGACGATGACTTCTTCGGTAAAGTCTTTCACCATTTCGGTGATTTGCGCGATCGCTGCCTGATTCGTGCGGAAGCCAAGTCCGATTGCAAGCGTTTTCTCATCGAGCCAGACCAAATCGCCGCCATCTGCGAGGGCATCACCAGTCAGTTGACCCAAGATCGGGATGTTGTTTTCTTGTAAAAAGGCTTTGTATGCTTCCGCTTCACCCTGACGAAGCTGCTTGCCTGACTTTAAAATAATGGCACCCTTGGCGGTGAACTTTACAGGGTCATGGGCATAAATCGAGTCGAGGCCGGTTTGGTCAGACTGTGGGAGGTGAAGTACATTTTCTACGTGCTCTCGCAGAATGGCTTCGAATTTTGCATATTCCTCCTGTGCTTTGTTCCAGTCGACATTATCTGTATAGTTGAACGTTTTCCAGGATTGGTCCAAATGCTCCTGACTGATGAAGGCCTGATTAGGGTGTTTGATGATGACGGTTTTCATCTTTTTGACCATGGATTGGCTGCCTGAGAACATAGTTGCCTCCTTTAATTCCACATTGTAGAATTATATTCATATTTCGAAATATTTTACACTTAGTTTACACACTCTCGTTTCACACTGTCAATTGCGGGGTGTTCTTTTTTTTTTACGATTCACAAAATTATAGAAAATGGTTTAAGATATGGGGTATACCGGATACAGACAGATAAAGGGGAGATGAGCGTGATCCAATCGTTTGATCGAGCGATGGCGATCGCGACGGCACTTTCGTCGGACGAACAAAGAAAATGGTGGACGATAAACGATTTATCGAAAGAATGTCATCTTCCAGTGAGTACCATCTATCGGCTCCTGTACACGTTGATGAAGCACGGGCTAGTGGAACAGGATGCGGTGGGCAAGCAGTATGCCTTGGGCGTCAAATGGATGGAGTTTGGCCTCCGGGTACTTGACCGGATCGACTACCGCAAAGTGATAAAACCGATGATTGAGGAGCTTGCCAGAGAAGTAGAAGAAAGCGTTTACTTCAGTCAACCGAGCGGACTTGAATCTATCATCGTAGATCGCATCGACAGCCAGCACAATATTCGCGTCTATGATCAGCTCGGTTTGCGTATCCCACTCAACATCGGTGCTGCCAATAAAACGATTCTAGCGAATATGTCGACCAATGAGGCTGAGCAAATCCTGCAGCAATTGATTGAGCAGGAGCATGTGCCGGCGTTTTTGGAAAAGCTGACGGAGATAAAGCAACAAGGCTACGCGGTGAGCTTCGGAGAGAGAACAGAGAATACAGCATCGGTGGCGGCCCCAGTACTCGATTACAATCAAAAAGTGATTGGTGCTTTGAGTATCGGGATTTTGACGTATGATTTAAAAGAAGAGCGCTTGCAATTTTTAATTCAAAAAGTAAAAGAAGTCGCCCAAAAAACATCGCAAAGATTAGGGAGCTACTAGTCTTTCTTCTTTAGTTCGTATGCTGGAATTTATTTTGGAATGTGAAAAAGAGCGGAAGCCTGTCCGCTCTTTTTTGTTTGCTTGCTGGTGAAATCGGTGTGGTAAAATAGAGAAAAAATGGTAGTGGAATTAGAAGAAAGGTATAGAAAAGATACTGCGGTGAAAGAGCTGGATCAGGCCATGCAGAAACTCATGAACGAAGGGGAAGAAAACAAATGACAAGAACCATGGATTCAAAAGAGTTCATCAATCGCCGTCAGAAACTCGCGGAAAAAATGCCAGATCACAGCGCACTCGTGCTATTTTCAGGGGACGTCAAGACACGCAGCAATGACGATAAATTTCCGTTTTCGCCGAATCGCAACTTTTATTATCTAACTGGTATTGCTCGCAGCAACCTCATTCTCATGATCACGAAACGCACTGGCATTGTGACCGAAACGTTATTTCTTCAGCGTCCAAATGAACTGGAAGCGAAATGGACAGGAGCTGTTTTATCGGATCAAGAGGCTAAAGAGCAGTCTGGTATCGAACACTTCGACTATCTCGATGAGTGGCTTCAGGCATTTGCAACCTTTATGAGGCGCTGCGAAGGAAAGGGCTCGCTCTATCTTGACCTGTATCGCTATCAGTGGAGCGATGAGCTGACTCCTGCAGAAGCTTTTGCCGAAGACGCACAGAAGAAATATCGGACCCTGCAGATTCACGATGCAGGCCCATGGCTGAAGGAACTGCGTATGGTGAAAAGTCCTGCAGAGATTGAAGAAATCAGACGTGCGATTGCGATCACGGATGAAGCGATCCGGCGCATGTGGTCGCATGCACGTCCAGGAATGATGGAATATGAATTAGAGGCGCACTATGATTTCGCATTGAAGTCGCATGGTGTTCGCGAGCTTCCTTACTTACCTATTATTGCTAGCGGAATCAATGCTACGATCTTGCACTATGAAGAGAATAATCAGCGTACGGAAGATGGCGACTTGGTCCTCCTCGACCTCGGAGCAGCATCGAACTACTATGCGGCGGATATTTCGCGAACGTTTCCCGTGAATGGCCATTTTACAGAACGTCAGAAGGAAATCTATCAGCTCGTGCTCGAAGCAGAAATCAAGACCATCGCAGCAGTGAAGCCTGGTGTCACACTTCAACAGCTAAATGAGGTCACGAAGCAAGTCTTAACAGATGGCCTGCTCCGTCTCGGTCTCATCCAAGAGAGCAGTGAGTTGTCCAAGTACTACTATCATTCCGTGGCTCATCATCTTGGACTGGATACGCACGATGTCTCGGATTACAGTGCTGCCATAGAGCCTGGTATGGTAATCACGATTGAACCTGGTTTGTACATCGAGGAAGAAGCGATCGGAATTCGGATTGAAGATGATGTGTTAGTAACGGCAGACGGCTGCGAGGTGCTCTCATCGCAGATCCCGAAGGAAATTGAAGAAGTGGAATTGTTGATTGGGAAAAAGGAATAGCGAGTGTAAGGATACGATTAAACGGACGCGGAAGAGATAGTTCAAATAGATATGGCGCGGTCTACAAACTTATTTTAAGGTTTTAGACTGCGCTTATTTATTTTTAGTTAGCTCAGTCTAAAACATTTATAGCAGAGGTAAAACTAACACAGCTTGAATGGTTTTAGAATGGTGGCCAAGGTAAACTAACGAGCAGTTAACTTAATATGAAAATGAAATCACAAATTTTCCGTAGATTGTGATACCGTTTTTAGGGAAATAATTATTTTAAAAAGGTGGGGTGTACATGGGATGGGTTTTACTCGTTATTATTGCATATCTACCAATTATATATAGAATACACAGACGTTTACATTATTTAGAAAACGAGGTCGAAAGATTAAAGCGTAACCAGGATAAAGTTTAATTAACGGAGAACGTTAGTTCAATTAACCAGCGGCAGCCGACGAAGCAAGAAAGGCTGCTTTTTTCTTTGGTGCGTGGATTGAAAAGGCATTAGATCGCTTTCTCAAAAAGAGCGATTTTTTTAAAAAATTTTTTTCGGATATGTCGATTTTGTCGTCTTCGGTTCGTCGCCTTAATAGAAGGTCAAATAACGAAGAGGAAAGGATGTTGAACATGACAGCACAACTCAACGCTTACATTCATTCGGAGGACGCGAGAACGCAGGCTGCATTCTATGTGCAAGCATTGGGAGGGGAAATCCGCTCCATTATGACTTACGGGCAAACCCCCGGAACACCAGAAGCAATCAAGGATAAAGTGATGCATCTGGTGTTGACCGTAGCCGGAGGGAACCTATTGTTCCTTTCTGACTCCTTCGAACCGACTGGGAGAGGACGATTCATTTCACTTGCACTCACTCATGAAGATGAAGCGGATGCCCGCCAGTCCTTCGAGAATTTGGCAAAGGACGGTACAGTAAAGTATCCGTTTGAACAGCAGCCATGGGGAGCTTTTTACGGAGAAGTCGAAGACAAGTTTGGAGTGAATTGGCAGATTGTGAAGTAGTGAAGAGTGAAGAGGGTTTCATCCTGGTTTATTCAACGTCATAATAGAAGCCAGAATACACAGTTAATATGAGGTTTATCGTTTTTTATAAGAGGAGGAGCTTACAGTATGCGATTTATGATGATTGTCAAAGCGACAAAGGATTCCGAAGCAGGATTACCACCCAACCCGGAGCTTTTCGAAGCAATGATGCGGTACAATGAGGAACTTGCCAAGGCTGGTGTCTTGATTGCCGCGGATGGTTTGCATCCAAGTTCAGGCGCTATCCGCATCTCTTATCCTGAGCCTGGAGGAAAACCGACCATTATCGATGGACCGTTCAGCGAGGCGAAGGAATTAATCGCCGGCTATACGCTAATCGAGGTTCGATCACGAGAAGAAGCAATCGAGTGGGCCATGCGCATGCCAGATCCCCACGGATTCGGTGAGGGACAAATCGAGCTTCGTCAAGTTTTTGAGGGTCCGGAGCTCACTGACAATCCCGAGCTCATTGCTGACCATGCTGCACTGATGGCTGAGCTGCAAAAGCGTACTCAGTCGTGACGGATTCCACTGCTCGTCGTACTATCGATACAATTTGGCGCTTGGAGTCGTCAAAAATCATCGCCAGTTTGACAAGAATGGTTCGTGACATCGATCTTGCAGAAGATCTTGCGCAGGACGCGCTAGTCATCGCGCTCCGGAAGTGGCCGGAAACCGGCATACCCGATAACCCCGGTGCTTGGCTGATGGCTGCTGCGAAACGGCGTGCCATCGACATGCTGCGTCGTAACAAAATCCATGACAGGAAAGTTGAGGAGCTTGGTCGCAGCAGCGATTTGTTTGCAGAAGATGAGAGAAGTAATGCAGGGGATGGAGAGATTGGAGATGATCTCCTGCGACTCATCTTTATGGCGTGCCATCCAGTTCTATCGCGTGAGGCACGTATCGCACTCACGCTTCGTTTGCTCGGTGGACTTTCCACAGACGAAATTGCACGTGCTTTCTTTGTTCCAGAGCCGACCATTGCCCAAAGGATTGTCCGTGCCAAAAGGACGTTGCGCGAAGCGCGGGCAGATTTTGAAGTTCCGACTGGCAACGAGTTGAAGAAACGCTTGGAGTCCGTACTCGAGGTGATTTACCTTCTATTTAATGAAGGATATGCGGCTACCTCGGGCACCAACTGGCTGCGGCCGCTATTGTGCCAGGAGGCGCTGCGATTAGGACGCATTTTGGCTGAGGTGGCGCCTGCTGAGCCGGAGGTGCATGGATTAGTCGCTCTTATGGAGCTCCAGTCGTCCCGGTTTAAAACCCGTGTCACTTCCTCTGGTGAGCCGATCCTGCTGAAGGACCAAAATCGAGCACAATGGGACCATTTGCTGATCAGGCGGGGATTAGCTGCACTTGAACGTGCCAAGTCTTGTGGTCGTCCCCTTGGCCCGTATGCGCTGCAAGCCTCCATTTCAGCCTGCCATGCTGTGGCGCGCGCCGTCGAACAGACCGACTGGGTGAAGATTGCGGCTCTTTATGAGGCGTTGTCACGGGTGATGCCTTCCCCCGTAGTTGAATTAAACCGAGCAGTGGCTATCGCGATGGCGTTCGGCCCGGAATTTGGTCTTCAGCTTGTAGAGCGGCTGGAGGAAGGGAAGGCGCTGAAGGACTATCATTTGCTCCCCAGCGTCAAAGCCGATCTCCTCGAGAAGCTTGGGCGCAAGGAAGAGGCTCGTGACGCATTTCGATTCGCGGCCTCGCTGACAAGAAACGAACAGGAACAGCAGCTGCTGCTTCGACGTGCGGCAGAATGCGAGTCGACTTAGTAAAGGAGGAAGGGATTTGAAGTACGTAATGATGACGAAAGTGACAAGACATTACGAAGCCGGTATTCCGCCAAGCCAGTCGAGCATGGATGCCTTGCAGTCCTATTTTCACGAGCTGGAAGAGGTTGGGATACTTGTTGCAACCGAACAATTATACCCGAGCTCCAGTGGACTACGCATGTCTTTCCATAAACCAGGCAGTCGGCCAGTACTCGAGTGGGGGCCGATCAGCGAAGTGAAAGAGCTGGTATCTGGGTTTACACTCATTGAAGTAAGCTCCGAAGAGGAAGCGATCGAATGGGCATTGCGCATGCCGGACCCAAATGGCTACGGCGAAGGGGTTATTGAGCTGCGACGGGTTTATGACCAGTCATCGACTTACACCGATTCTCTCCAGCAAGGCTTGGAGTATGAGCTGCGCAGTCAGATTGGCATGTTGAAGTACAGATAAGGTACCTTGAACCAATGAAGGGAGACAGAACGATGAACCTGGAAGTAACGGAATTTATAGATGGACAAAAAGAACAGTGGAAAGAAGAGCTTTGCGCAAGTCTTCGGGAGGTTGTACATGAAGCAATTCCCGATGTTCAAGAACGAATGCAGTATAAAAAGCCGCATTTTCTTAAAAGCGGGAAGTACGCAGCCGTAATCTCCACTTCGAAAGATGCGGTAAGCTTCACCATTTTCAATACAGCCGGATTCTCACTGCCGGAAGGATTTGATGGGCCACCTGAACGGAAAACGATTAAGCTGCGGCAGGGACAACAGATTGATAGCCAGCAATTTGTCGATCTGGTAGGTCAAGCGGCGTCGACGTTATAATCAAGCAAGTTTTATAGGGATTACATAATGAAATGATTTTATATTTCCAGCAAAAGCGAAGGAACGACCGTGTGACAAAATCCAGTCTGCCGGACATGTGATCCGGCAGACTAGGTGTGCTTTGCAGCGTTATCGAATGAGTTTAGAATTTTTCAGGAAACTGCTTCACAATGCCTTCTGTCAAAATGTCCGCTAAATGAATCATATGGATCTCATTTTTGTCGGTCGCTGCTATATCCGCTTTCCAGTCTCCCTTGAGGCAGGCTAGGACTATTTCCGTAATCAACTGAAGGTGCTGATAAAGCATATCCTGCAGCGTTTTAAATTGCCAGTTCGGATTCGCTGCGCTTAAAAATTTTGCGATATCATCAGCATTTCTATGCCAATCCACCTCTAACTTTTTCACATCCGCCTGATTGCCCGCTTTGGCAGCCGCTACAATCTTCCCTGCGATCAGAATATGCTCTCTCAGTAGATCAGCCAGCTTATTCCCGGCGGCTTCCCCATAATAAGGCATGATCAAATTCCCAATGTCCTGCTGGTTCTGCAAAAGCCGGTCCAAAACGTCCTTCTGATCTGGACGATTCGATATGGCACTGACGATATAGCTTCTCGTCCAAATCGTATGGTCGATCCAGACTTTCTGCATATCTGTTTTCAGCTGCACCATTTTTGGACTTAGGCAAACGGAATCCTTGTTATTGCCCTCCTTAGCTTGCACAGATACTGCTGTTGGCATCATACTAAAAACGAGTGCCGAGGTTAACAGAATCGCAAGTATCCATTTGTTTTTCATATTCATCCACTCCTCTGTTCAGGTTGGAATAAATCATATTAGGCTGTTTTATTATGGTTAAAATACCCAATTTTATACAGAGATGTGGAGCCGGCAGAATCATAGCCTTATCCTTCAGAAACAATGACCTTGAAAATCCAACCAGGAGATGAGTTGATGATCGTAAAAATGACGCAGTTAAATAAGGACGATTTTAAGAAGGCGAATGAGGGCTTTTTCGTATCAGGCCGGATTATACCAAAGTACGAAAATGAAATTTGGACTTATACAGAGGAGATTTTTACCGAGCCATATTACAAAGAATATGAGGATGAGGAAATCGACATTAGTTATATTGACGAACCAGACAAAGCTGTTTTCCTATATTACGATGATAAGAATTGCGTCGGACAAATTAAGCTCTGCATTAATTGGAACGGTTACGCTCTCATTGAAGATATTGCTGTTGCTAAAGATTGGAGACAAAAAGGCATCGGAACCATATTATTGCAAAAGGCTATCGAGTGGGCTATTCAGAATAATTTAGCTGGAGTTATGCTGGAAACACAGGATGTTAATATTTCAGCATGCCGATTCTACGCAAAAAACAACTTTATTATTGGTGGAGTAGATAATATGTTGTATTCAACCTTTCAGACAGCTCATGAAAAAGCGGTCTTTTGGTATTACAAATTTTAACATTAATGAACTACGGAGAGAGAGAATGTAAATTGGTGTGTTCAGAGTTGCTTTGTGGTTTGGCACACGCTCATCATGGATACGGGTGCAGCGATGGCTAATGGCAAGTGTCTTGACAGGTCTTGCTGTGAGACTTGCTTTTGATCGCAGGTAGCGATAGATGTACTATTTTTGAATGAACATGATTCGATACGAAACATAAAACGAGGCTGCCGGTAGTGTAAATCGGTAGCCTCGTTTATTCTTGCAGGAAGGATCGTTTTGCAAAAGGATGAGACTGGATTACGAGGGGAAGCTGTCTAATTCGGTTATGGTACCGGAATGGAATAGACTTTTTCGAACACCCTTATCATTATAGGTATAATGGGTATAGACAAGCATCCTATTAAAGTCTGCAACCTGGCTGACCGTGTAAACCTCTTCCAACCAATACATAAAATAAACGCGAGGAGCTATTTCCACGTAATTGAATGTATAGTACCCATTTAATCCAGTATGCGGTCCTGCAATCCCTTGATCATGCCGATGAGTAGGGTCAAAAAAATGAATGATAAACACATTTCCATCTTCATAATCATATCGATAGGTCTTACCAGCGTATACAGGGACAGAGCTTAGATGACTATATTGCAAATGCTGAAAATTGGGATGATAAGGATAGGAAAACAAGACAGGGTAACCCGTATAGGGAAAATAAACTGGCAGATGCACACCATACTCCTCCTTTTGTGAGCAGTATATGTAAAATATAGGTGTATGCTCTGAGTTGAATACCTAATTAGGCTGACGGTACAATAGCTACTAATAAAGGCAGTAGGAGTCTAGGACTTTATTTTCACGTCCGAAACTTCCACTGCCTTTTCATTTGCGATTTGTCTATTATTCTTTCAATACGGCCCAATGCTCATAAGAATGAATCGCGGTTCCCTTAAAGGATGGGTGAACAGACATCAAGTCCGACAGCCGGGACAGCATGAGGCTCATATACCTTTTGCCTTCCTCGTAAAAAGAAATATGATTGCCTTCGTGACTTTCTTTTGTTTCTACAGCGAGCAGTATGCTTTTCCCCAGCTCATCAGCCCAGCCCATTTCCTCCGTAACTAAAGCAGTGATGCTGTTCGGTCCCTCGACACGATCGCGATAGGACATGATGGTAACATGATCGTGCTTGGAGATTAGCCATTTGCTAAAGGCGGAGGCAGGTTCAGCCTCATCTGGCAAATACACCTTGTCCAGCCAGAACGGAATATCGCAGCCAATCTCCAGTCTTGGGTCCTTTTGGACATGTGTTGTATAGGCCTCTACATTTTCCTTCCACTGTCTGACGACGGATGCTTGATCTGTCTTCCATTGCGGCAATAAGTAAGGCTCAATGTCGAGATGTACACCGCTAAATTTTTCTTCTTCTCCAGCTGTTTGGTTATAGGCAAGGACCCAGTCAACCAATGCGAGGATTCTCGGGCGGTTTGCTTCCAAGCCCCATTGTGGACTTCCCCCAAGCGCATGAACGTCTATGCCCGCCTCACTTGCCTTTCGAATAAACGGACGATAGTATTCAGGCTTTTGTGAAAGGTCCATCTGCAAGTATAGGAGGTTTACGCCTTGTTCCTTGCTAAACGAAATAATCTGATCAGGCTCGGAAGCAATCAAGCTCGTATACCAGATCCAGGTTGCTTTTATTTGCTTGTTTTCAGTGGAAAAGCCAGTCATGAATACGAATAATGTAACGAGAGCCAAGAGCGAAAAGGAACGGGATTTATACTGCACTTACGTTTCCTCCAAGATGTCGAGTAATAGTGACGTCCTCATATAGGAATAGGAAGAGGTAGCATTCACTTTATTCATATCGGTCAAACATGATTCTTTTATAAGTGTTTGCTGTAATATGATCGTAAAATAGGGGAGAGCGATTTGGTGTGGTGAAGTTGTTCTTTTTAATAAAAAATATTTTATTAATTAGAAATTTTTAGTAAAATAACTACAATGATCACATTTCCATTGTGGAGGAGATTCTATGCTCACGTTCAAAAGATATAACCAATGCACGCTAGATGAGGCGGTACAGGCCTACAACCGCGGTTTTGAAGGATACTACTTTGATCAATCCAAAACGGCAGACACGCTCTCCCTGAAAATGGGGAAGGAAGAGCTGTCTCCCCTCCATTCTGTCATTGCCTTTATGAACGATGAGCCTGTAGGGATCGTATTAAATGGGATTTGGCAGCGTAACGGCAAAAAGGTGGGGTGGAATGGAGGAACCGGAGTTGCTCCAGTCTATCGCAAGCAAGGTGTTGGGCAGGCATTGATGGAGGAGACACTCCGCATTTACGAGGAGCAGGAGGTAGAGCTCGCAGCACTTGTCGCTATACGAGAAAATGAAAAAGCGATATCGTTGTATGAAAAAATGGGGTTCGAGCTGGTGGATCAGTCGATTTTCCTTGAAAAGAAAGCTGCGCTTGGTACAATTTGTAGCGAAGATTCTCAGTCCCACTACCGCGTTTTGCACGGGATGCCTCATGACGTATACCAATTGCTTTTTTGGACGAATCCGGTATGGGACATACAATGGCAAACGATTGAAAACAAAGAAGCGCTCCTCGTCATCGATCGAGAAGAGCGCATCATTGGATATGCTCTGTATCGACGGCTCTATGATGAAAACAAAGCTTTGTCGACGATCCTGCTTTTTCATTGTGAGGCCGATCCACAGCGTCATGATCATGCCGAAATCATCCGCTATGCACTGGCCCATGCTTTTGCGCCGCTGGATCAGGAATGCCATCGCTTGACTGTGAATTTGCCAGCTGGAAACCGAGCAGTCGTTACCGCATTGCAGGATGCAGGCTTTACCCGGATGGCAGAGCAGGTATTTATGATAAAAGTGCTCAGGCAGTAAGGTTTGTTCCCGTTTTTTCGATTACATGACAAGGAAACGTAATCGTAAATTGGGTCCCGATAAACGGCTCACTTGTTACCTGAACGGTGCCGCCCATTGAATGGATGACATGATAGGAGTAGGTGAGACCTAGACCTGTCCCGCTCGTTTTGGTCGAGAAATAAATAGAGCCAAGGCGCTGGATTTGCCCCGCATCCATGCCAATTCCATTATCAGTGATCATGAGAATAGCGTTTCCTTTTTCTATCAGGATCGATAGTATGACACGTCCATTCTGTACCTCCGCGCAAGCCTCGATTGAGTTTTTGACAAAGTTGACCAGCACCTGCTTGATCTCGTCAGGATTGGCGATGATCGTTACAGGCGTATCGTATATTTGTACATCCAGCTCCACATTATGCATGTTGGCAAAAGGAAGCATGACCTCTTGAATGACATGGAGCTGTTCGGATACATTGATCGGCTCAGAGCGCTCCTGTAGAGGCTTGGAGATGGAAAGGTATTCCGTTAATATGGATTCCGTTCGCTTGATTTCATCGAGGCTGATCTTGATGTACTGTTCGGTTTTGGCACGTTCATTAGGACTCTCCTGCATTAAACGCAAGAAGCCCTTTACCGCAGTCAACGGGTTGCGAACTTCATGTGCGAGTGAGGCAGCGACATGGCTCATGGCCTGGATTTTTTCATTTTGGGCGTGGGCAATGAATAGCTCCTTGTCTGCTATCGACTTGCCAAATAACGACATCAGGAGCCAAATGCCTATCGAGTTTTGAGCAGGAATGACAAACACATGATAAGCCAGATGCTTTTTCACATAGTCAGGAAAAAAGATAAAGGTCAGTCCGAGCGCCACTGCGGAAAAAACGATTCCAGCGAGGAAGGTAAAGAAAGTTTTCTTATGAGTCTTTTGGTATAGCTTGTAAATCACGATGGAGAGTAGAAAGCTGCACACGAGCATGAGAAGGGCGACTCCCGTTCCTTCCCCACCCAAATAACACCGATAGATGATAAACTCGATGAGCAGAATCAGTGCTGTCTGCATGCCGCCATAGACAAGTCCAAAAAATAGGATGACATAGCGTATATCAAAAATGATGCCGTCGACAACACTGGAAGCAAACGTCATGGCAAGAATAAGGCTGATCGAGCTGGTTATGAGAATAAAGGCTTTGCTGTAATTTTGGAGCTTGTCTCGGTAATATATGTTGTACAAAACAAACGGAGTAAGAGCAAAGAAGAGCTGTAGAATCACTTCTTTTAGTAGGCTCATTGGACATCCCCATACCAGACTGTTTAGGTTATGTATCGATTCTAAATATTTCGACAAGACACAACACAAATCCTCTAATTCTTTGGTCCCGCTTCTTTTTAGAAAACTTGGCTACACCAAGCCTCAATCTTGTTCAAAACACCCAGTTGACAGATGGGTAATGGAAGGATTATAGTCTGTATATACTAATACAAAACGTTTTGAATATAATAACAACTCTTATCCAGAGAAGGCTGAGGGAATGGCCCTATGAAGCCCGGCAACCTAGCATGTGAGATGTTTCTTAACTCTTGCAAGCCAAGGTGCTAACTCCAACAGGTAGATGCTACCTGACAGATAAGAGGCGGGAATCTTGTCGATTGAAGCCTCTTTCATCTGTTGAAAGAGGCTTTTTTGGTTGCTTTGGCACATAGCTTTAGCGGAAAAAGGAAGACAGAAAAAAGGGGGATTATGGAGATGAAAAAGAAATTCGGATTGGTAAGCTCAGTAGTATTGGCACTGTCGGTAGTGCTGACAGCATGCGGTAGTGGCGGTGCAACAGGCGGTGCAGGCGGAGCGGGTGGCGACAATGCGAAAAAGATCGCACTGATCATGCGCCAAAACGTAGGTACATTCTCTGCGCAGTACATCAATGGCGTAAAAACAGAGGTAGAGAAAAACGGCGGACAATTGACTGTATTCAACGCCGATACAGACCTGTCGAAAATGGCTTCCAATCTGGATGCAGCGGTAAACCAGCACTTTGATGGAATCTTGATCGACCACGGTACAGCAGAAGCATTGCAGCAGGGTACGCAAAAAGCAATTGACAAGAAAATTCCGGTTGTCCTCTTTGACACCGATATTAAATTGCCAGGTGTGCCAGTAGTAGAGCAGGATGATAACAAGCTGGCAGAGCTGAGCCTGGAGCAGCTAGCGGCAGAGAACAACGGCAAAGGAAACATCGTAAAAATTTGGGTAGCCGGTTTTGCCCCAATGGAAAAACGTCAAGTTTCGTATGATGCTTTCCTCAAAAAGTACCCGGATATCAAGGAAATTGCTGCTTTTGGTTCGGCAACCAACAATACAGCTTTGGACACGCAAACACAGATGGAAGCGATCTTGAAAAAGTACCCGAACAAGGGCGATATCACAGCTGTATGGGCAGCGTGGGATGAATTTGCCAAAGGTGCTACTCGTGCCATCCAGCAGGCAGGCCGCAATGAAATCAAAGTATATTCAATCGACTTGAGCGATGAGGATTTGCAGCTGATTCAGGAGGCGAACTCTCCATGGGCAGCGACTGCAGCGGTTGACCCATCGAATATTGGACGCATCCATGCACAAACTGTTTTCCAAAAGATCAAGGGTGAGCAAGTGCCTGACAACGTCAAGCTGAATCCAGTACTGGTGAAGCAATCTGATTTGCCAAAGGATAAAAAAGTAACAATGGGCGACCTGTCCCAATACGTAAGCGAGTGGGGCAAGTAATCACAGCTACGTGCGTCAGCGAGCGAAAGCAGCCATGCTCGCATCTGGCATTACCACGATAAAACGATCCTCTAAAACGCGGTCGCTCACAGGTGAGTTGGCCGCGATAGAGGTTTTTTTGTTCACGAAGAGCTAACTTTTTTGAATCGGGGAGGTGCAGCGCATGTCTACCTTACAAATGAAAGGCATTGTAAAGCAGTTTTCTGGCGTCCCGGCGCTTCGGTCGGTGCAGTTTGAAGTGAAGGCTGGCGAGGTTCACGCGCTGCTAGGAGCGAACGGGGCAGGGAAAAGCACATTGATGAAGATTCTTACAGGAGCCTATCAGGCAGATGGAGGGGCTATTTCCATCGACGGCAAAGAGGTATCGATACAATCTCCGCAGGACGCCAAGGCGCTGGGCATTCAGTGCGTCTATCAGGAGGTCGATACCGCACTCGTTCCTTATTTAAGTGTAGCTGAAAATATTTTGCTAGATCAGCTTGTTTCCTCGAAGAAAAAGGGATTTCTCAACTGGCAGAGCTTGTACGCCGAATCGGAAAAGATTTTGCAGGGCTTCGGATTTTCTATCCCCGTAAAAATGCTGGTGGAGCAATGTACGCTGTCAGAAAAGCAGTTGATTCTGATTGCGCGCGCTACTGTGCAAAAAGCAAAATACGTCATTTTCGACGAACCGACCGCTCCACTCAGCACAAAGGAAAGCGAGCGGCTGTTTCAAATCATCGCACAGCTAAAAAGCGCTGGAGTAGGGATTATCTACATTTCCCACCGTCTGCCGGAAATTTTTGAAATCTGTGATCGGATCACGATTATGCGAGATGGTCAGGGCGTCATTACGACTGAGACAGCGGCGACGAGCATGGACGAAGTGATCTCGCACATGCTGGGAAAAAGCTTTTCCGAGGAGTTCCCGAAAGTAGAGGTGCCGATTGGAGAAACCGTTCTTGAGGCCCGGGCTGTGGCCGGTGGCAAGGTGCGCAGGGCCGATCTGCATGTACGCGAGGGCGAAATTGTCGGCGTGGTCGGACTTGTGGGTGCAGGGAAAACGGAGCTGGCTCGCTTGCTGTTCGGCGCAGATCAGAAGGATTCCGGCGAAATCAGGCTAAAAGGACGTCAAGTGCGCATGACTTCTCCCAAGGATGCTGTCGATGCCGGAATCGTTCTCGTGCCGGAGGAAAGACGAAAGGAAGGCATTTTTGTAGAAGAATCGGTCAACAACAACCTGTCGGTAGCTACCTTGGCCAGCTTTTCTCCACTTGGCTTTATCCGCAAAGGAATCGAATCCAAGCAGTCAAGAGATTTGGTACAAAAGCTTGGTGTGAAAACGGCTGATATCGCGCAGCTGGTTGGTTATCTCAGCGGTGGTAACCAGCAAAAGGTCGCGATCGGGAAGTGGCTGAACACGGATTCGCGTATTTTTATGTTCGACGAACCGACCAAAGGGGTAGATATTGGCGCCAAAAGTGATATTTATCGTTTGATCGGGAAGCTGGCCGAGCAAAAAAAGGGGATTCTGTATTTTTCCTGCGAGTTTCAGGAAGTGATCGGGATTGCGGATCGTATTCTCGTCATGTTCGAAGGAAAAATCGTCAAAGAACTGAGTCGCACCGAAGCGACCCAAGAGCTGATTATGTATTATGCAAGCGGAGGTGAGTAGCGTGGAAGGAAAGAAATTTAGCTTGTTTGACTTTGTTTATAAATATGGAACAGTGGCAGTTATTGTCATCGTTATGCTTTTGTTTAGCCTTACCAATCCGTACTTCTTTACGTATGACAACATTACCGACATTCTGCGTTCCATTTCGATTGTGACGTTCGTTGCGATCGGCGTTACCTTTTCCCTCATTGTAGGGGGATTCGACCTTTCCGTCGGATCTACGGTGTCACTCACTACAGTTGTTTCGGCCTCCATGATGGTGTGGTATGAACAGGGTGTCGTAGCGACTTTAGTGATTCCGATTGCACTGAGCCTGCTAGTTGGTTTGATCAATGCCTTTCTGGTTGTAAAGATTCGGATTCCCGATCTGCTGGCAACCTTGGCGATGCTCTATATCGTAAACGGGATTCATATGACGTATTCCAAAGGCTATTCCATTTATGCGAACATGCCGATGACAGACGGAACGACTGCTCCAGGCAAATTCCAGGAATGGTTTCTCTGGCTAGGGCAGGGCAAGATTCTGTCGCTCCCCGTTCCCGTTATTTTAACGTTTTTGCTTGTTGCCATTACGCATGTTTATTTGACCTATACGAGACAGGGACGGATGCTGTACATGACGGGCGGCAACCTGGAAGCGGCACGTCTGTCAGGGATTCCGGTGAATCGCTATCGGACGCTTGCCTATGTACTATCTGCTCTGTTTGCAGGACTGGGTGGAATGCTGCTCGCAGCACGGATCGGAACAGGACAAGTAAGCAGTGGCGGCTCGATGCTGATGGATGCGGTAGCTGCCGCGTTTGTCGGGTTCTCCGTTTTTGGGGCAGGCAAGCCAAACGTTTTCGGAACCTTCGTGGGGGCGATTCTGATCGGGGTCTTGTTAAACGGGATGACGATGCTGAATCTGCCGTATTATGCCTACGATATTATTAAAGGGACCGTGCTCGCACTGGCACTGGCAGTCACGTATTATCAGCTGCGTCGAAAAAGAAAGGCATAGCAAGCTTTTAAATATAAGGAAGAGAGACTGTCAAAGGGGGAGCTTTGGCAGTCTTTTTTTCAATAATATGGTAACACTTTCACTCTTGACACCCCTCCTATATAATACGGTGAGGGGGAATATAAGTGATTCATTATAAGACATACATACGTGGCGAAAACTATGAATGGGTTACCTTTGTTCATGGGGCAGGGGGCAGCTCATCCATTTGGTATAAACAGATCAAATCCTACAAAGAGAACTTCAATATTCTCCTCGTCGACCTGCGCGGGCATGGCAAATCCAAAAACACCAAGCGCAAGCTGTTCAAGGACTATACCTTTGCAGATGTGAGCAGAGATGTCATTGATGTTCTGAATCATCTGCGTATTACATCGACTCATTTTGTGGGCATATCGCTTGGAACCATCATTGTTCAGATCATTGCAGAAAAGGAGCCGGAAAAGATACGCTCCATGGTTTTGGCAGGTGCTGTGACCAGGCTCAATTTCCGTTCCCAGCTATTGATTACACTGGGTAATCTGGTTAAGCATATCGTTCCGTACATGTGGCTGTACCGTCTGTTCGCTTGGGTGATCATGCCGAGTGAAAGACATCGGGAATCCCGCTCGTTATTTGTCAGAGAAGCCAAAAAACTGTGCCAAAAGGAATTCAAACGATGGTTCAAGCTCACGAAAGGCGTCAATTCCTTCTTGCACACACTGCTAGCAAAAGAGCCTCCGATTCCAACGATGTACATTATGGGTGACGAGGATTATATGTTTTTGCCTTCTGTTCAGACGCGAGTAAGTCAGCGAAAGTATTCAGAGCTGAGTCTGGTGGCGAATTCTGGTCATGTCGTCAATGTCGATCAGCCTGAAGAGTTCAATCGCATTTCGATCGGATTCATTCAAAAGCAGGCGAAGCTGCGCCCAGATGTATATGCGATGAATCTAGCCCAATTGCTATAAGGGATAACAAGGTACAAGAACCGCAGTGTAATGGCTGGGGTTCTTTTTTATGCAGATGATGGGGTGTTATTGACTCTACTTGACCACGAGGATGAACGTAAACATCCCGATTGGTAAAAAGGTATAATGAAGAATGAGACGATGAAAAAGGACGGGAATGAAATGGCGAGAAGTCAGCTGCAAATCAAGCGAATGCTCCAGTATTTCGTGGATGCGACCGTTGAGATTATAGAAGAGGAAGGAATCGAGCAGGTTAGCGCCCGGAAAATCGGACAAAAGGCAGGATACACAGGCTCGACGATCTACAATTATTTTGATGAGCTGTCCCATCTGATTTACTTTGCTTCTATGCGATTTGTATCAGGTTACTTGCAGGAGCTGCCTGATTATTTAGAGCGGGGTCAAACCTATTTGGAAAAGTATGTATGGAGCTGGGAATGCTTTTGCAAACATTCCTTTGCCCAGCCGCATATTTATCACGCCCTGTTTATCGCGAACCTGGGGAAGAAGCCAGAGGATATTTTGGAGCATTATTTTTCCATTTACTCAAGCGATCTGATCGGACTTGCGGAGGATATCAAGCCGTTACTATACGATCCTGATCTGACCTCGCGCAGCTTGTCATTATTGCAGCTCGCTAAAAAGGAACAAGACCTCGATGATCAGACGATTGTCGATGTGAATGAAATGAACGTACTTATATGGGAAGGCATGCTCACTACGATTCTTAACAAACGCAGAGACATGGACCCAGAAGAAGCGGTACAAAAAACGATGAAATACATTCGGAACACCATGACAATCATTGAGAACAGTAGCAGCAAGTAGCCTTGTATTTGCATTACGCTACATATTTGTATATAACGGAAGAAAATGAGTCTTTTCGAGAAGGTGGGAAATAGATGTCGATTCAGAATGAACAAGATTTGATTTGCCTGAAGCGTATTGGGAGAATTGTGGCTGAGGCCAGAGAAGCGATGATTAAGGAAGTACGGGCTGGTATAACAACAAAAGAGCTGGATCAGATCGGCAAGCAAATATTGGAGCAGCATGGTGCCAAATCAGCTCCGCGTAAAGAGTACAATTTTCCTGGCTACACCTGCATTAGTGTAAATCATGTAGTGGCACACGGAATTCCGGATGGTACTGTACTAAACGAGGGCGATGTCATCAACATCGATGTATCAGCCGAATTAGACGGATATTATGCGGATACAGGGGCTTCTATCGTAGTCGGGGCTGGAGATGCGAGGAAGCAATCACTGTGCAAGGTTGCCGAGGATTCGCTATACAAAGCGCTGGAGTCAGCCAAGGCAGGCTCAAAAATGAGTCAGATCGGACGCATCGTTCATAATGAAGCGCGGAAAAGTGGCTTTACTGTCGTGAAAAATTTGACGGGACACGGGATCGGAAAAAGTCTTCATGAGGACCCTGACCATATCTTGAACTACTACGATAAGACGGACAAACGCTTGCTTACCGAGGGGATGGTCTTGGCGGTGGAAACGTTCATTTCCACGAGAGCGGAGTATGTAACGGATGGACGGGACGGCTGGGCATTTGTTACGCCAGATAAAAGCTACGTCGCACAATATGAGCATACGATTGTCATCACCAAGGACAAACCGATCATTTTGACGGCTTGATGACGGCTGATAATAGGAAGGGACCTCAGAGTACTGGGGTTCTTTTTTTTGAAAAAGAGTTGATAGAAAAACTTGCAGAATAGCCAAAGTTTGTATATGATCTAAATAAGAATATATGTTCGTAGTTGGTAGGAGGGATGTTTGAGTGAATCGCTGCGGCTGGGTAAACCAAGACCCTTTATATATCGATTATCATGACAATGAATGGGGCGTGCCCATTTACGACGATCGTCTCCTGTTTGAATTTTTAAATCTGGAGGGAGCTCAAGCTGGCCTGAGCTGGTATACCATCCTGAAAAAGAGAGAGAACTACCGGAGGGCATTCGATAATTTTGATCCGGAAAAGATTATTCAGTACGATGAGCAAAAAATTGAAGAATTGCTCCAGGACGAGGGAATCGTGCGCAATCGATTAAAGATTCGGGCAGTCGTCACGAATGCCAAAGCTTACTTTAAAGTGGTAGAGGAATTTGGCTCTTTTAGCAGCTATATCTGGTCTTTCGTAGGAGGCAAGCCAATCCACAACCATTTTCAGGAAATGAAGGACGTGCCTGCATCTACGGAGATTAGCGACAAGCTGAGCAAGGATTTGAAAAAGCGCGGCTTTACTTTTGTCGGTACGACCATATGCTATGCCTATATGCAAGCAGTCGGCATGGTGAACGATCATATCGTAACGTGTGACTGCTATCAACAATAGGAAGTGTGAGATTAGAGAGGAGGGAATGGCATGAATGAGAATGACCTGCTTATACTGAACTTTGAGGAAGTCAGACGCCGAAGCATCAAAGTATGGAAAAGCATCCCGAACGACCTTTTGAATTGGAAGCCGGATGATAAAGCATTTACGTGCGCAGAAATGATTCGTCACGTAATTGAGGGCGAGTTTCTCTATCACCAGATTTTGATCCATAGAGGAAGTGCGGCATTATCAGCCATTCCCAATCCTTTTGAAACAAAGGAATTTACGACAGTAGAAGATGATTTGCATTTTGCTGCGCCATTTCGAGAAGAGTTTTTGAAGTACGTGAAAACATTGACGAAAAGCGATTTGGAAAGCATTCGGATTGATCGATCCGAGGTCGGGTATGTTCGTACTTTGGGAGACATGCTGCTGCGTATTGCTTACCACGAGTCCGTTCACACAGGGCAGCTGCTGGATTACATGCGCACGATGAGAATCGACCGTCCGAATATTTGGGATTAATGAGTATACGCGAAAGAAGCTTAGGGAGTGGAGTCAGTCCTTCTGTTGAACAGGCAGAGGGACTGGCTTTTTTGTGTTTACCGTGACCGTTGCTGTGGCTCTTGGATATTTCAAAGAAATGGTATAAAAAGCTTGAATATGTCAGTTTTGTATGAGATACTTGTACTAACAATACGAACAAACGTTCTTTTTCTATACATGGAACACCCGATATATATGCCCTTAAGGAGGAACGATCATGGCACAAGTGACATTAATGAGCAAGGATGTACTGATGGAAGCCGTATGCGAAGTGTGCCCGGCCACGTGCTGGGGGAAAAAAGCCCATTGCCAGGTTCATGATCTGCATGTCGGAAAGATTGAGTCTTGCCCGGAATGGGACAAGTATATGCGGGACCAAAGCCAAGCAGGGAGCTCGCAGGCAAAACCGACAGCTCAACGCGTGAAAGCCGACAGCTTTAGCCATATGGGCGAGCTGGAGCCAGCGCTGGATATTGTCCAGAAAACCGAGGATGAGATTCGTGACTACAATTACATGCTGATCGAGGTTGTTCGCATTCAGCGATACTTGCGCGAGGCAGGTGAGGGGATGGTCGGACAGTACGGGATCGAATCGGCATTGCCAAAAGGAAAGGGGGTTACCGGTGACAAGACACATGCAGAAGTGGTACGCCGGGAACGCAAGTGGAAGAGGCTGCAAAATCTCCAGGAGAAAATCGAACGGATCAACCGGGCAGTGGAGACGATTCCGGGTGAGCAGGAGCGTTTGATCGTCGAAGCGCTTTTGGATGGAGATAAAAACAACCTCATCGCCAAAGAGATCGGCGTTTCCCGGCAGCGATATTATGAGATCAAGCGAAGCGCGGTTATGAAAATGGCGCGGGCGATGTACGGAAGCAAGATTCAACCGACTGGGTAAAACAACGGTCAGAGGCAATCCAAATTATAGACAGTCGTAGACGGCTTTTCGCAAAGCCAGTTCTCTTGGCTCGTTCGCCATCCCGAAGCCGTGCTTATTCATCGCGTACGCATAGCCGAGTTTCTTATCTGGATCGGCAAAGCAAAACGAGCCTCCCGCTCCTGGATGACCAAATGCGCTTTCACTTTGGCCAAATTTCAGATCGAAAAATGGCTTCCAAAAGCCTAAAGAATAGGCGATATTCATGCAATTAACATGATCGTAGTAGCCGTCCTGCGGGGGAGCAGCCGGTCTTCTCAATTCATCCATGGTGCAGTCTAGTAGATCTAGCTTCTCAGCACGACTGGCAAAAGCTCCATAGATTTTTGCCATCGCGTGTACTTGCCCGATTCCGTTTCCAGATGGGAATTCGATAGAGAGCATCGGGCGATGGTTAAAATGATCGTTTGCAACTAGCCTTTTCGGATCTACCAAGCTTCTCGCGACCAATGAGTTGGGGGTAAGAAATCCGAGCAGCATTTTTCGCGGTAAACGCGTGATGCCCTTTAAGAGCTGAAGTGGATGATTGATGCCTTCAATTGTAGTGATTCGATTGTCTGAAACCTTTGCAGGTAAGCCTATGTAAAATTCAGCTTGCAAAGGTTCTGCTATTTCTTCTTGAAAAAAAGTTTGCAGGGTTCGGCGTTGAGGGTCTACTCTTTTTAAAAGTTCGCCCATCAATGCCCCAATCGTCCATGCATGGTATCCATGTATTTTTCCAACCTCCCATGCGGGTGGACTTGCTGCCAGGAAAGTGGCTAGACGAGCTGTATCAAGGTCATCGAAGGTCTGAATCGGATGGGCGTGGAGTGGAGAGAGACCTGCCTGATGGGCAAGCATTTGTCTGATCGTTATGCTTTCTTTTCCGTTCTGGGCAAACTCAGGCCAATAGGTGGATACCTTTTCATCGTAGGAAAAATAGCCTTTGGAATGTGCTAGCGCAAGGGCGAGCGCCGCAAAGCCTTTTGTTGATGAGAAGACTTGAACGAGCGTATCCTTTTCCCATATGTCGCGTGTCCGTCTATTTCGATAGCCGCCCCATAGGTCGACGACCACTTCATTATCGATGAATACCGAGATAGCTGCTCCGACTTCACCTCGCTTCGTAAAATTGTTGATAAACTCCTCTTGCACGAGTTCGAATCCAGGTGCAACAAATCCGTGAATCAGTCCATCTGCCAAAGCAGGCATGCGCACTCCTCCAAATCAGACGTGATAGAAAAAGCTTCCGTACATGCCGGGATTTCTCTTATAATAAGATCAATATAACAGATAAATGACTAAAAGTGTATAAATAGTCAAATAAAAACAAGGAGATGAAAATGGCCCGGATTACATCGGAACAGAGAACGAAAATCCAAAACGATCTTCTCCACAAAGGGAAAGCATTATTCATTCAATATGGGTTTTTGAAGACAAGCATTGATGACATCGTGCAGGCGTGTGGCATTGCCAAAGGCTCATTTTATACCTATTACAGCTCAAAGGAAGAGCTGTATTACGCAATTCTCCGCAAAGAGGAAGCGATAAAAAAGGAGATCATGGTGGAAATTATGCGCGAAACGCTGCCACCAAAAGAGCTGCTCGTCCGCTTTTTTGAAAAATCGTGGCAGGCGATTGAGGGGAACCCTTTTTTGCAGAGTTTGTACCAGCGCGGAGAGTTTGAGCGGATTGTGTCACGTCTTCCGCAAGAGCTGTTAGACGAGCATGCTCGAGAGGATCTGGAGGAATCGGCAGAATTTGTGAGGTGGCTTCAGGCAAAGGGGATTACCGAAACCGATCCCGAAGTGTTGATCGGGCTTTTCCGTACAGTTATTCTCATTCCTTTGCATCGGGGAGAAATTGGAGAAGAGATTTTTCCAAAAATGATGGCGAAGATGATTGCGTGTTTGGCGGAAGGCTTGACGCACGAGTCATGAGAGGACTGACAGTGGTTTACACAACCTGACACTTACGTGAAAATATCCTTTATTTCCCATCCGTCGGTTATACTTGAGTCAAGCGAAATGAATAGAAGAGCAGCACAGCACAAAGCCATCCGGTATTTTAGCCGGGTGGTTTTTTTATACAAAAAGGAAGTGCTTGGCGAGCAAGGAAAAAGGCGATAGAGCCGCACATTTTGCGAGTTGAAGGCGTATGTCCACTCGCTCCTTGCTCGGCGGGCATGGCTCGCTCATTCGGTCGAAATGAAAGGAGAACATGTAAAGTATGGGAATAATGCTCAACGCATCTACACCAGGTGATTCGTTTGCAAACGCAATTGTCGTGTCCGGCATCTCGGGAAGCGGAACGCTAAGCGACACAAAGGACCTGTTTTTCAAGTATACAGCTCCTCGTGCAGGCAGCTACACTTTTAGTACTGCTTCTGGGTTCGATGCCTATCTGCAGGTTATCGATACAAACCAAGTGACGATTATGGGAGCAGACGACGATGGTGCAGGCGGAAATCAACCAAAGGTGACTGTCTCGTTAACTGCGGGGAAGGTCGTGTTTTTGAAAGTTTACGGGTACAACCATTTGGCAGGGAAATTCGGTCCGGTAACGCTACGAATTGCGGAGCCTTCTGCTGGTAATGCTCCGGGAGCGGTTTCTATGTCAGTGGGGACTCCAACTGCCAATTCGTTGACACTGACTTATTCTTCAACGGGTGCAGCCTCCTATGATATTTACCGCAACGGCGTTTTTGTAGCAGCAGGACGCACAGCAACCACGTTTACGGATACAAATCTGTCGCCTAATACCACATACACCTATTATGTAATAGCGCGTAATGCATATGGGTCAGCTGCCAGCCCAAGCAAGGCAGGGACCACCCGCGTCAATACTGGCCCCGATCCTGTTACGATCTTCGAAGGGTTTGAAGGAAGCACATATAAGTTTACTTTCACAGGAGATTGGGCTGATTCGAAAGTCGAAGCGTCTACCGGGACATGGAGTCGCAAGAGTAAAGCCATCACACACAAGGAAACATCGACGATGCAGTTTAAAGTGTCCATTCCAAACAAGTATGCACAAACACCAACGTTGAAGTTTGATTACTTCGTCAGCTCCGAAGCCAATTACGACTATTTGGAGGTACTGCTCGATGGAGTAAGCAAGCTGAAAGCATCCGGTGAAACGGGCTGGGTGAAGGACTTTACGGTTGCACTCAGCACAGGGGAACAAATGGTGACGTTTAATTACGTCAAGGATAGCTCCACATCAAAAGGGCAGGATTGCGCGTATGTGGATAATATTCGGGTTAGTTATTGATAGGGGTGACAGGTGAGTCTTTGTTTAGGAATCGGGGTTGTGTTGTTCAGGATAGTCCTTAAATGGTGACATTGGTTTACACAAGCTCACACTTATTTATAAAATTACTTTTGATTACCATTTTCAATTATAATTAAGTCAAGCGGAACGAATATACGAGTAGCTACAAAGCCATCCGGGAAAATGCCGGGTGGTTTTTTTGTGCCTCGTATGACTGGCGATAAAAGCCGCACATTTTGCGAGTTTAAGACGTATGTCCACTCGCTCCTTGCTTGGCGGGCATGGCTCGCTAGAGGAATGATGACACAAAAGAGGGAGGTGTGGGAAGGATGTTTTTAACCTAAGAGTTTTAGAAAGACCTTACACGTTAGTTAAATATTATCGTTGTATCGTGCGTAGTTCGAGTAATCATGGACGTAAAAACTTAAAGAATCTAAGGAGAGATTTAGATGGGTAACAAGATTGAATATGGTTACGGGTTAATTCCGTTAACTCCAGAGCGTAAGGAAGAATTGGAATCCCTGAGTGAAGAATATCATAGAAAACGCCAAGCGATGAGAGTTGCCACATTAGCAGCTCTCCCAATAGTAGTTGACTTAGCGCCGCAATTTCCGCCAATTCGTAGCCAAGGACGCTATGGAACTTGTGTAGCATTTGCATCAGCTGCAATCTTGGACTATTGGGATGGTAAGTTATCGGGGCGAGGGGCAAATACAATCGTGCGCTCCCCATTGCATTTGTACTATCCAAATGCAATGGGTGCAGGAATGCAAATAGTTGATGCAATAACAAATGCTAATCAACGAGGAGCCTGCGCTGAAGTTGAGCGGCCTTATGCTACGTCTACTGAAGAGCATAAATTTGTAGAGCCAATTACAAGTAAGCAGCGAGTATCAGGTGATTTTTGGAAAAACTCTGCACCCAACCCTCTTATTAAACTGTATAAACCAAGTTCAAGCAAAGAAACAATGATTCAAGGAGTTAAAGAACATTTAGCAAGTGGTATCCCAGTGCTATTAGAAATTGACTCAAAACCATCCTTCCATAATCCTGGAGCAGGAGGGGTAATTACCCCCATATCTGGAGAAGAAACGACTGCAGGTCATGCCGTTGTAATTGTTGGTTATGATGACAACAAGGGCATGTTTAAAATTCGTAATTCCTGGGGTACGAGTTGGGGAAGTGGCGGCCATGGATTTATTTTATACAATGACATCTTTGCCTATACCGTTGCTGGATTTTATGCAAACGACTACTATAATTTTACTTGCTATGTCGATGGACAAACATTAATGAATCCTTACATTGCTCAAAGTGAAAATAGCATTATTCCTATCAAGAACTTTAAGCGATCTTCCTATCGTTTCGTACGCTTGGTAGCCACGCGTACTGGATCGCATGTGTTTGCGATGAATAATAATGACTTTAAGTTGACTGTGCTTACAGAGGATTACAATACGGTGGTTGCTTTAGAGTCAGTTAAAACAATTACAGCAAATCTTGTGGCGAATAAAGCATACATCATCCAAATATACTGTGACTCTACTTTGGCCAGTGTTGATAGTGCCACTCTGACAATGGGTAATGGTTCGGGGGGAGTTCCTACACCTGGAACTACCCCAGGTGATTCGTATGCAAATGCCATTACTGTATTTGGTACATCAGCAAGCGGCACGCTAATCGATACAAAGGATTTATATTTTAAATACACAGCTCCTCGGACAGGTAACTACACTTTTACAACGACTTCAGGATTTGATGCATACATGGATATTATTGACACGGATCAAGTAACGATACTTGGTTCTGATGACGATAGTGCGGGAGGAAGCCAACCAAAAGTAACTGTACCTCTATCTGCTGGAAAAGTTGTATACCCGAAAGTTTACGGATACAAACATACAGAAGGAAAATACGGCCCAGTCATATTAAACATTACCGAGCCTGCTTCTGGATCTGCTCCTGGTGCTGTTTCGTTGACAGTTGGTTCACCCACTGCAAACTCGTTAACATTAACCTATTCTTCAAACGGAGCAACAACCTACGATATTTACCGAGATGGCGTTTTAATCACAGCAGGTCGAACCTCATCAACCTTCACGGATACGGGTCTATTATCAAATAAAACATACGTCTATTATGTAATCGCACGTAACGCATACGGGTCTACTACAAGCACTAGCAAGTCAGGGACAACCCTGCAACAGCCTGGACCAACCCCTGTAACCATCTCAGAAGGATTCGAAGGCACCAAATACGCTTTCACCTTCACGGGAGATTGGGCTGATTCCAAAACGGAAGCTTCCACAGGAACATGGAGCCGTAAAAGTAAAGCCATCACCCACAAAGAAACCTCAACCATGCAATTCACAGAAAACATCCCAAGCAGCTATGCCCAAACCCCTACGTTGAAATTCGACTACTTCGTCAGCTCTGAAGCGAACTACGACTATTTGGAAGTGCTGGTCAATGGAGAAAGTAAGCTGAAAGCCTCAGGTGAAACAGGCTGGGTGAAGGATTATACGGTGACACTCGGAACTGGAAACCAAACTGTAACCTTTCATTACGTAAAAGATGGCTCGACATCAAAAGGGCAAGACTGCGCGTATGTGGACAACATCCGTGTCAGCTACTAATACGAAAACCAAGTAGTGAGATTCCAGAGGGAGTCTTTTTTTGTTTGTTGTTTTTTCTCATCAGCACTATCAAAAAAACTCCACTATCCACCTTTTGATACCTTACGAATCTCTCACCAAGGGCTTATACTACTTATGCCCATTGTAAAATTCCGATCATTCCCGTTGATGGAACGCCGTGTGCGATGAAAATCGCCCGCACGGTGTAGGCTCGAACGAAGCCCTCCAGCAGAGAGAAGGGGGACAAAGTCGAGAATAGCATACCAACAGCTCAAAACCTGTTCTACAATGACCTGAACAACGATGATATTCAAGTGAATGGAATCCTGACGTGGGACGGGGCTACTGATGAAGCAGAGGTCAAAGAGTACCATGTATACTTTGTGAGTCAATCGAATGTGAGAACACTCATGACATCGGTTCCTAAAGGATCCACGTACGAGTATACGTTCAACGAATTAGCTGTACCCGAACACTCCGAGAAGCTGGCAGTGTATGCGGTAGACAACTCTGACGCAGAGTATCCTGCACATGCATGGGTCTATTACTTTAATCTCACGTTGTAATCCATCACGGCAGTACACCCATTTTGACTTCCCTGGAACCCATTCTAGGGAATTTTTTGTACCATCACACAAAGGGAGAGTCTAATAGGCTCTCCCTCTTATTTTTCCCCCAAGGGGGTGAGGAGGAGATACGTGCATGAAGTTTTTACACAGCTTGGATAGCATCGCGACTCCGGCGAACGGATGGGCGGCAACAACGGGTGCACTCGTGTCATCCGTCTTTCACTATTTTTATGGCACGAACCGGCAGGACATCCTGGTCGTGCTCTTTTTTATGATCGCACTTGATTGGATAACAGGGGTATCAGCCTCGAAAAAGGATTTATCTTATTCGTCCGAGTATGGACTGGCGAGAATTCCGCGAACGTTGTTTATCATGGCATTGCCGGCAGTCGGTAACTTGCTGGACCGGGTGATGGGCACGCCGGGATTTCTCTTTTATGGGGTGACATTCGCGCTGATTTATCACACGTGGACGAGTCTGACTGCCAATGCACACCGAGCTGGCTGGCCGATGCCAAAATCGATTGAGCGGCTGGTGAGTGCAGAGATCAAGGCGAAAACAGAACGAGCCCAGCGAAAGGAGCCACGCGTATAAATGCAAATAACCGAAATGCTGTTAACAAACGCTAGATCGCGCCCGCGAACCAAAATAACCCCAAAGGGAGTCGTCATCCATTGGACGGCAAATGAACGTAGAGGGGCGGATGCCCTCGCAAATCGCAACTACTTTAATAATCCTACGACGGAAGCGAGCGCCCATTATATCGTGGATGACACCAAGATCATTCGCTGTCTCCCGGAAAATGAAATGAGCTATCATGTCGGGGCAAAAGTCTACAAGCCTATGGCACTAGCAAAACTGAGCACCTATCCGAATAACTGTACGATTGGGATCGAGATGTGCGTTAATGAGGACGGCAGCTTCCAAGTGATGTATCAGCGTACGGTGGAGCTAACGGCTTCTATTTTGAAAAGGTACGGCTGGGGCGTGGAGCAGCTGTGGCGCCATTATGACGTTACGGGAAAGAATTGCCCTGCATTTTTTGTAGGCGATGATTATGCCCGAAAATATACAGGAGCCAGAGCAGCAGAGGCATGGGCAAGGTTTCAACAGGATATCCACAGGTTGCTCACAGTTTATCCACAAAAACCACAGGATATTGTGGATAAGTGCGAGGTTCAGGTAACGCTAGCTGCCAATGGTTTCGTCATCAATGGGGTATCGTATGTGCCTGTACGAGCCGTTACTGAGGCAGTGGGGGGAGTAGTCGGCTGGGAGCCTGAAACGAAAACAGTAACAGTGAATGGACGAGAAATTACCTGCATCAATGAAAAAGGAATTTCGTACGCTGCGACGAGGGAGCTGGCCACTTTGCTGGGGCTTCACGTTGAGTGGGATGGCCAGCGGAAAATGGTCATTTTGAGGAAAGAGTAAAGGTCGACCCAAAAAAGCCGCAGACATCTCTGCGACTTTTCTGGTTCCGGCATCTAGGACGGTTTTATTGCATGTGAATCAAAATGATGTCCTGAGCATTCAATGTGTACCCAGGTTTTATTTGCTGTTGATTCACGAGAATATGTCCTTCTTTGATTCTGTGGATAACTTGATTGCGACTCCAGCCATCGATTCTCTCTGCGAGGAGCTTGTCGATGCGGAATCGTCCCTCTACATTTTCAATGAGGATGGTTATTTCCTGTATTCCATGTTCCTGATATTGCTGGAGAGGGAGGCGGGGGAGCTCTATTTGCGGCTCAATCGTCTCCGTAACCAGCACCTCTCGATGATCTGTGTATGCTTTATAGGTAGCCAATTTTTCATTCCATGTATGGTTCTTCACACATTTATAAATGGCGAAGCGATAGACATTTTTCCCGTTTGAGTTATGACGGCGGACCATGGTGTCAAAAAACGGTACGATATGTCCACAATTGCTGCAATAGCGCAGCACTTCTCGATCCAGATTATTTTCTTTTAATATCCACGTATGCCAGGTCTTCAGCATGGTATCCTTCACCTCTTCGAAAAGTGAAAGGAACGCACCTGCTATTTGGATGTCCTGTAGAAGTAGAGTGGTTTTTTGGCAATAAAAAAGGAGATTCCCCAATGAGGATCTCCGTACGAATCTACACCTACAGATTTCGTTACGTTCCTTTGTAATGGGAAAAAAGGGCAGACTACACCTATATGAAAAACGACATGTTTTTCAAGGCGAGGCTATCCAGTTTTTTAGGCCATTACAAAGTTATAGTTGGCATACGTTTGGTACCGTACCTTTCCATCCAAATAGACATAAGGAGAATATACCATATTATGATTGTTTATCCAATCGATTTAAAAAATGGCGCACACACATCATAAAAAGATAATGTGAGAAATAGGATGATAAAAGTAAGTTCCGTGATAAAACCGCCTTCATGTACAACGACGGCTTGCGAGTGATCGTCTTGTGGCGTTATCCTATATGCTTTATCTTTGCTCAAACTTCATGAGATGGAGGTTGTCATAAAATGTCTTTACATAATATACCGGATGTAACACCTCGCATTACGCTTAAACGGGAGGAAGTTATTCATCTTTTGTTAACCTCCATTGCCATGGAGGAGATTAGCATATCCCACATAATGAACGCGGAGGGCGATAAGATTCAGCAACTGCTGGAGAGGGATGATGTAAGCCTGGATGACATGCTTCGCCTGAATCGAAGCATGGAGCGAATGGTCCGCAATATGATCAGTAAGCAAATCCTGCTTCAATTCAAGTTGGATCATATTCTGGAAATGGAAGGGAAGACCCCCGGAGTTGATGAGGGAGTTGCAGTAGATGAAATGGACGTGAAGACCCCCGTGATTGATGAGGGGGTTGAAGTAGATGAAATGGACGTGAAGACCCCCGTGGTTGATGAGGGGGTTGAGGTAGATGAAATAGACGTGAAAACCCCAGTGGTTGATGAGGGAGTTGCAGTAGATGAAATAGAAGGGAAGAGCTTCGTGGTTGATGAGGGAGTTGCAGTAGATGAAGACGAAGCTACTTGACCTTTCTAGTGATCATCTATACGAAGACATGATTAAGAGGGTAAAGTGGATGGGGGGAGATGAGCATCCTTCAGGATTTGCCCGTTTAGTGGATTCCACGGTGGCTTTGGAACAAGCATTGGCCGTCCTAATAAAATGCCAGGCTGTGCAGACCAATACCTGCTTGATGTTGATAAGCAGTGAAATAACACCTTATTCGTACCAACTGCTCGTAAGCTGGCTGGAAGCGTCAAATCGTGCGTTGGAAACAATGATCATGTATCACTGGATCACTCTAACTAGACAGAAGGGGATTTTTCCTTACTGGTTGGTCAGTTATAAATCGGGAAATAACGAAGGCATTCCTCATACTTTCGTGGAGGCAAAGCGGCAGACAGTCATGGCTGCTTATGCCTTGGCAGAGGCTAAAATCCAGCTGGTATGCCAATTGATGAGCAAGCTGCAGCAAAGCCCATCTCTGGCGACTCGTGGGGGCGAAGTTGAGAAAGAGGCTCTCCTTACCCTACACAAAGTTGAGGACGTCTTGCGCTTATTGGGCCAAAAACACAGCCTGCTGACAACGCTTGATCAAGATCAAGATGCTGCGGTGGATACATCGCTAAAAGAGATACGTTCTTCTCTGCTTGCCTCCGTGAAAAAACTGGAGGCTCAAATGGCTACGGTGCCCTTTTTATCAAAAGATTTAATAAGTAATCTAAAGAAAGCTTTAACCCGCTTATTAGAGTACTACAGTGTCCCCCAGACCTCAGCACAGGTGTTTTTCCAAGCGGAGCCCCCACTACCTGAACCTTGGCTTAACGAAAAAGTTTTTGGACGTCATAAAAAAGGTCGGTGAGGAAATAGGGACTGACCCCCGTCTGTAGGACAGGGATCAAAACACCTTAGCCAATTAAGCAGCCAGTTGCCGAAATTGAATCGGCGACTGGTTGTTTAGTTTCGTTTGAATGCGAATTAAGTTATAGTAATGAA
>NZ_BEXF01000028.1 GCF_002897295.1 Brevibacillus reuszeri | reverse complement strand
GAGGTTTGCCGCCAACTTCCTTCAGATTCCACCTCACGGTGGACACCCTTGTCTTAGGCTAATGGTTACTACTGCCTTCACCATTCGGGACTTTAACCCTAGAGATAACGCCCATGCTGGGCGCACATGAAAAACCCCTTCAAGAAGAAGGGGTTGGATTGTTGTTGATATTTTTTTGATTCATGAATTCAGATAACCAGGCGCGACGCACTTCCTTGTTGGGACAGTAGCCCAGGATGTAGCTCTCTCCGCGCATATATTTTTCCTTGATCCACTCTTTATGCTTGCGGAAAAAGGCGTGTTGGAAATCAATCGGCATTTGCTGATATTCTTCCAAGGCTGAGGGGTTCTGGAGGAAAAAATCTTCATCGTACACCAATTCTTCATTTTGTTGGCGGCTGATCAGGTACACGAAAGCAATCACCAGAAACAGATTCACCAAGAAAATAGTCATCCAAATCCCTCCAGTCATACATTTAATTATCTGATTACTCTGTCTTATCAGCATATTATTATTGTACCATGCTTTTGGTGTTTTCTAAACCTCTCCTCGCGTTATTTTATAAAAAAACTTTTTGAAAAGTGAGTATTTTATACTAGTAAGAAAACCTCACTCGCTTTCAGCAGAGGAGATGTGCTCGCATAATAGTGAAAAAAGCACCCGCTCTACTTTGAACGGGTGCTTAGCATGCGTCTTTTAATTGTTGGAAAGTGCTTTAGATACCTGGCGGCGCAACAGAACCTGCTTCCTGTCCTGTAGGCTGCATAATATCAGGTGGCGGAGCTACACTGCCATTGGTTGCAGGTGGGACTGTTGTCGTCGGTGGATTTTGTTCCTTCTGTGGAGTCTGTCCAGCTTGTCCCGACTGCTCCGGGCTCACAATATCTGCGGGCGGTGCTACCTGGTCAAGGGAATCCTGAGGGTCGCCAGCATCTGCAGGTGGTGTCGCCTCAGCTTCCTCTTCTTCCGGAGTCTTTTTCTTTGGTGGTGGAGCTGCAGTCTCTGTCGTTTTCTTTTTCTTCGATGTATTGCTGCTCGATGCTGCTACCGCTGCCTCACCAGAGCCTAGAACAGGAGAGTTGTTAATTTGAGCAACTACAGAGCCGCTTACACCCATCTCCGCTTGCAGAGAGCTGCGAATTTCTTCGAGCTTCTCTTTCTCGAGATACGTATATCCTCCCTGCCAGTAGGCGCCATTGTCCAATGCAGAGACAGTTGAGGCATTAAAGCCTTTGAAGTCAAATGCCAATCCCTTGATTTGATCTTTAGACAGGTCTGTATGTATATTCTTCGCACCTACATCCATGATGTTAAATACTTTGGTTAATCCCTCAACAGAAGCGACCTTGTCCACAATGGCTTTAATCACCTCTTGCTGACGTCTGTTGCGATCAAAATCGCTGGAGTAGTATTTAGTGCCGCGATTGTCATGACGATGTCGTACATAGCCCAAGGCTTGCTCCCCATTCAGCTTTTGCAAGCCAGGACTCAGATTAATGTGTGTATTGTCAGTCGGATCATCATAGACCAGCTTGCGATCTACGTTCACCTCAACACCGCCTAGCTCATCAACCACTGCTTTGAAACCGTCAAAATCGATGGCAACATAATGCTCAATCGGAATACCCAAAATTTCATTAAGTGTTTTTTTCGTTAAGGAAATTCCGTCCTCAGTCGGAACCTTGTTGTTACGTTCTGCCTGACGTCGTTCTGCCTCTCCGTTTGCATAAACGGAGTTGATCTTGTGATAATCGCGATAGCCTGGAATTTTCACCCGTGTATCACGCGGGATCGAAACCATCGTCACTTTCTTGGTTTTTGGATTCGCGACTGCCACAATCATCACATCTGTGTTCATCGAGCCTGTCTCTGGACGGCTGTCAGAGCCAAGAACGATAAAAGACATTGGCTTGTCAGAGTGATAAACCGGATCGACATTTTGAGAAACGGTGGATGTAAATCCATTGTTCGTTGGATTCGTTACTTCATTCAGAGTGTCTTCAATTTTCCAATAAATTGCTCCAGCCACACCGCCAACCAACAACAGGGCTATCAAGCTAAAGAAAAACAAAAATCGACGTACTTTTCGGTTACGGGTCGGTTGCTTTTTTCGGGGGGCAGAAGCGCGTGTTTTTGCAACAGTTTCTGGCATATGTATCAGTCTCCTTGTTCGCGCACGCTTTTTAAGACGTATCAGAATGTTTAGTTGTTACACTTGGATGCCACATTCTTTCAAAAAACGATCCGATACGCGTCAATTTTTCCACCAATGGCGGCTGCTCTTGTCAGAAGCAGACCTCAAATGAGGTTTTTTTACAAAAGAAAATAGAGGCACAATACAAAACAGTGCCACATGGCTGGATGCACTAATATTTTCTTCTGTTGGTAATAGTCTGATTCAGGTATTGTACCATACCATTGTCTTCATTTGTAGAAAAATGTTCCCATCAATTAAAAATCCCCCATCTTTTTGTCGATAGGGGAAACTTTTACACAGATACTATTCAGATTTACTGCAACCCGCGAGGCGCCTGGCTGAAGCCTTGCACAGGACCCTCTGGCTTCTTGTTTTTCGAGCGATGAGAATCGCCCCCTTGGCGAACGTGGCTTTCCTGTTTGCCGTTTACATCGTTAGATTTCTTCTCCATGGTACACTCCTCCTCGTACAAGACTACCGAGTAGTGTGCGTCAATGTATGTAATCTCATCCCAGCTCCCGATCACTGCTTTTGGGTAGAGGCAAAGAAAGTTTTTCGGTTTACCAAATGGTCGATGTCATACATGCCCGTTTGCTGGGTGGATAGCTCTGCCAGTGCGATCCCGTATGCGGCCTGCTCAGCAAGCGACGCAGCTTTATTTTGCGCATAAATCACTCCGGCAGCAAACGCATCTCCTGCTGTCTCTCTAATCGGATTGGGAGGAGCGGGCAGCCACGATGAGCCGTTTTGATCACAAAGGCATAATCCCGCATCTCCGCAAATTACCATAACGTTACCGATTCCTTCATCTACGAGTTTGCGGGCGCAACGCTCCACGTCATAAAACGAGTATAGCGATTGTCCGCTCAATTGCTCGATTTCATCTATACTGGAAATGAGCAAATGGACTCCATTTAGCATACCTCGCCATTTCTCTGCCTTTTTAACCGAGACGGGATCAACAATAACCTTTTTCCCGAGACGCTTTGCTTCCTGAAGAAATGTTTGCATCACCATTTGCGGAAGATTCGCATCCATAAACAGTCCGGCTGCTTGCGGCAAGCGTTGCACTCCACTTTGAACCAAAGCATCTGTCCAAGCTTCATTCACATCCATATCGGCAACAGCAGCGTACAAATCGCCGTCCAGATCGCGAATCGCCAAATATCGCCCCGTTGATTTACCCGGGATAAGAAACATCCCGTGGGTAGCTACGCCACTTTTCGCCGTAATATGTCTCAGCCATTCGCCGTCAGCATCCTCCCCTAACAGTGTAAATAGCTGCACCTCCTGGCCCAGCCAGCCCAAATTTTCTGCCACATTTCGTGCTACTCCGCCTGCCGCTTGCTGGACATGACCAGGATTACTCGTTCCAGGCAACAATCTGGCAATAGTGACTCCCTGCACATCCACATTGGCTCCACCTACGCATAGCCAATATTCTGACATCCCTTCCAGCATTACAGCACCCCTCTTCGCCTTTGTTCGTGATTTAGCGAATTATTATCCTCTCTTTTTCGACAAACATGGTTCGTTTACCTACCTGTAGAAAAACTTCCTTGATCGACTGCCTCTTGTCCGTTATTGCCTATATCCATATTCCACGTATACAGTAATGACGCCTTGGGCTTTCCGTGCTACAGTGGAAAAACAAGACGGTTGCTTCTCTTCCAGTGAAAAAGTTCGTTGGAGGATGAAGAGCCGTTTTGACGAAAACAGACGGAGATGAAACCTATATGAGCGCTTCAGCTACACCGATTCAAGCAAAACCTTCGGGGAGTGCAGCGCCTACTGTCTATCGCATGCTGTTTGCGATTAGCATAGCCCATTTGCTGAACGACAGTCTACAGGCAGTCATCCCTGCCCTGCTCCCCATTGTAGAAAAAAACCTGTTACTGAGCTTTACGCAGGTTGGCATGATCTTATTAGTCATGAATCTTACCTCATCTGTTCTTCAACCGGTCGTCGGCTACTTCTCCGATCGAAAATCCCGACCACTGCTTCCGCCTATCGCCCTCATCGTCTCTGGGCTTGGAATGCTTGCACTTGCTTTTGCTGGGAACTATTATGTCGTTCTCTTATCCGTCGCCTGCGTAGGGATCGGGTCGGCAGTCTTCCATCCCGAAGCATCACGCTTTGCGCATCTAGCATCCGGTCCACGGCGCGGGCTGGGACAGTCCATTTTTCAGGTAGGAGGTAACGCTGGTCAGGCCCTCGCTCCTCTTATGACGATTCTTGTTTTTGCCAATCTGGGACAGACGGGAGCCATGTGGTTCTTATTGCCTGCACTCGTTGCCAGCTCGGTACTTTTGTATGTGGCTCTCTGGTATCGGGGTCAACAACGTTTGAAAAAAGCGGCCGCTACAGCTGTAGCCTATGCACATCGTGACAAACGATTACTTGCTATCGGTCTTTTGGTACTGATCGTCAGTGTCAGGTCCTGGATGAATGCCGGGTACCAGAGCTTTTATCAGTTTTATTTGATGTATATCAAGGACATGGAGTATGCGAGCGCACAGCTGGTCGTCTTTGGCTTCCTTTTGGCAGGAGCTATCGGAACATTTTTGGGCGGACCACTCTCTGATCGCTTTGGAAAAAGAAATTTGCTCATCCTCTCTACTTTGGGCTCGCTTCCGTTAACACTCCTGACTCCGTACGTTTCAGGATTTTGGACATTTCCCCTGCTCTTTTTGAGTGGGTTGATTATGCTGTCCAGCTTTTCCGTGACTGTCGTATATGCCCAAGAGCTGCTTCCCGGTCGGATTGGCACAGTATCTGGTCTCATTATCGGTCTAGCCTTTGGGATGGGCGGCATGGGTGCTCTCGTTTTTGGATCACTCGCCGATACGTACAGCCTTTCTTTTGTCATTACGCTTTGCTCCTGGCTGCCTTTAATCGGCATGTTGGGCTTCTTGTTACCAAAAGATGCAACTGTTCGTGCCTGGAACCAATCCTAACTACTTTTACAACCGCAAAGAACCCGAGGAAAGCTTAGGCTCCCTCGGGTTCTTTTGTTCTATTATACGAGTACACTTGTCGGTGCACCTAACAACAGGGCTACTACAGGTGGATACAGCTCTGGCGTACCAAACAGGCGCCATTTGCCATCCTCGCCTTTGCCAAACAGACCGGAAATGATCCAATCAGAAGCGAGCAGCTGTCCCAGCTCAGCCTCGATTACGAGGTTGAGCTTTTCCCCATTTGGCCGAAGCGCCACCCAGCCATTCGCAGTCTGATCTTGCAGAATCAGTGGTTCATCCACGATTTCCGCAATTCCAGCAGACGTTTGGAGGACATTTTGATTCGCTTCTTTTTCCAGAACTCCCCGCAGTCGATACGTTTCTGGCAAAGTCTCTTTCAGCTCTGTAAACAATGGTTGCAGCGCTGCGTACAAGGAGGTTTCTCCTTGCTTGTCAAGCCATTTGAAGAACGCTGTAAGTACAGACAACAGATTGGTTGCTAATGTTTTAGTCGTAGCATCCGCACGAGTATAAATGTCGTGAATGAGGAAGTACGCCACATCCTCACGACGCAGCTGGTCCCATGTAAAAGCAGGCCCAAAAGCCCCTCTGACAAAAGTACGGAAGTTATTCATCACTTCGTCGTATTTTTTGACAGTTGCTTCTGACTTGCCGTCCGTCATTTCCTGAACGAAGCGATTGATATCCGCCAGTCGCTCTGGATGTACGGTATACACGCTCTCTGGGAGACCTTCGATGAGTGGTCTACTCAACAGATTGTTTACGTGAATGCTTTCATTTGATAAAGCAAGACGTGGTCTGAGCATGTCCATACGAATGAACCGCGCCAAGCCTTGACCCACTTTGCTATCCTGCTCCATCTGATCCATCAGTGCCTGGAGCTTGCCACGCATCTCCTCATTGTCTGTCGCTGCGACTAGAACAGGCGCCAGATCATCCAGCAGCTCATGTGGTGTTACCAGCCATTTTTCAGCGAAATACGTTTGGACTGCCCATTGCAGTACTTTTGGTGGCAGCATTGGCTGACTAGTAATGAACAGAGTGCCCTTCGAGAGCTTGGAGCCTGTTGACGTCAACACACGAATTTCTTCTTCGTTGTCATATGCAACCAGTTCAAGCAATCGAGCTACTTCATCCAGCTGAGGAGCATATCCTTCCAGCATGAGCTTGTCTTCCTGTACAAGCACTTCTGCCTGTACTTCATACAACTCAAGCAATGCATTTTTCAGCATAGGGAACAGATGCTCTTCTTTCCGTGTCGCATATACCCAAATTTCACGAGCACCATCGCGTTTTTTCAGTTCAAACGCTCTGTTTGCCTCGATCTTCTTACGGAACTGCTCGCGCTTTGGCAACGCATAGGTGCGACGAAGCAATGCATCTTCCTTTGCTCCCTGCGACTGGTCTTGTGTTTCACCAAACTGAACAATGAAGCGATACAGGTCGGTTGTATACACACGTTTGCTTGTATCGTCAGCAGCATCCACCACTTCAGGATGCTCTTTCAGCCATTCCATGAGCTGTGCTTTTACATGCGGCTGCAAGATGATGCTTCCGGAAAACAGCATATTGCGCAGTCCCAAATTCAAGAGGCGTCCCACAATAAATTGTCCGATCTGTACATTCAAATTGTTGGAGCGCAGCAAGTAGTGCTTTTCTTGGGTAATGGGCTGCTGAATCGTCAGGACATCCCGTTCCACTTCAACGATTTCATATACATTTAGATGCAACTCGGCGAAGGCACGGCGAAGATCCGGTTCCATCCGACGTCCATGCTGCTTGACATAGTTCTCAAGCAGCGTACTTCCACCTGTTTTCACATCAAGCACGCACCAGTTGAAGAAATGTGCCGCCCACTCAGGTTGCATCACACTCTCTTCGGAGAGACCGATCTCGTCTGCAAAACGTTTGCGAGCTTCTGAAATCACTTCGCTGGTCACATTTCCACCAACAAAATGGTTTAATCTTTCGACCCAGCCAGCGTATTCTTTTTGTAATTTTTGCTCGTGACGGCTACGCAATTCCGTTATCGGCGTAACGACTCCACAGCATTTTTTGTATTTTTTCCCGCTCCCGCAGGGGCAAAGTTCGTTTCTTCCTACTGACATAGAGGGTTTGGGTCTCCTTTCCATCCCACGCGGCATGCGCGGGGAATCCTACACAATCCCCCTATTTTACCGCATTTTTCGTCATGTGTTCAAGTGTTCTCGTTTTGGATCGTGTGCGATACCCACATCACCTTTGTCTTCCCATTGGGCAATAAATTGCTCCAAACGGTTCATCAAGCGGACGATGCGCTGCTTCTCGCCCATGCAAGCTGATATAGCAGAGAGCTGGTTTGCGGTGAAAAGCTCCACCACTTCCTGCTCCATTTCTTGAAGGCGAATCCGATAGCCCGCGATTACTTCGCGCAAGAAGACAAATCTTTGCTCCAACCGGATCGTAGCCCCAAGTTTACTCATTGTTGTTCACTGGTAGCCAGTACTTGTTGAATGCCAAGTACAATCTGCTCATGCTTATGTTTCTCTTTCATCAGCACTTCTATAGCTTGCATGTTACTTTGTTGAAAGTGGGCGACAACTTCCTGGGACATATCTTGCTGGCGAGTCTCCAAGCGGCTGATTGCCTCTTGCAAAAGCTGTTGTACTTCCTCAAGGACTTGTTGGTTAATTGCGTTACTCATTGTCATTTCCTCCTTGGTAATTAACGGTTTCATCTTTTCTTTTTGTTCTTCATGCAAAACTTGTTGAGCGGATTCGGATACAGCTGCCTCTGACACAGACTCGGTATTCGCTATCGTTTCAGAAGCAACGGCCTCAGCTGTCACGGCAACTTCTGCTGCCGCTGGCTCGCCGATTTGCTCCTCGATTTCCTCTGCAATGTCATCTTCACTACGAACGATGATGTACAAAATCTCACCATCGATCCGGAAGCGATCATCAAGGACGGGTAAAAAAGCCGCGTCTCCCGCGATCCCTACTTCTTGCTCCAGAAAGTGAATCAAGGAGCGGGATGTCACTTGAGTGATTGCATTTTTACGGCAAAACTCATAGACCTGGTCATTTCCCAGTGTCCACTCAGCCAGAAACCAGCGAATATCTCCCTGATACTGGACAAAGCGGGTGTCCTTCTCCAATTGCAGCATGCGCAAAATTTGATTCCATCCAAACTGGGTTTGTCTGCGCAGCTCGGCAACGATCTGCTCAAGCTTTTTTGGTGCCCCAGTATCCCGCAAAAAACGGTACGCCAGATCATACAATTGATGTGGCTGATAAGTTAGTTCCACGATTGCTTCAGAACTGGCAACCCGCACTGGTGACTGATCCATCTGCAGCACTTTCTCTAAGAGTGCCGTGCTGTCCAGATCCAAAAAAGCATTCAGCTCATTCGCTTCCATCCGGGAGCATATCTCCGTCCGGGGGAGGGAGCGCTCACCAGACCGGAATACCTTCTTGACAATACTTGGTAGGGTATAGGTTGGCCGTTTCATGCACTTTCTCCTTCTCGTGATCGGCATTGTTTGCCAAATCAAATGGGAATCAAAGAGATATTCTACAAAAAGCAAAAAAATCCTACTAGACAGAAAGTGTTTATCAATTTCGATAATAAGAAAGCCTCTATCGAGGCTTTCTCAAGGAGGTGCGACCGCGTTTTTGTGGAAGGTTATTCTTGCTAATTCAGGATGCAGATACGTGAAGTTTTTACTTTCTGATTTAGGAAGAAAGCCTCAATCAACACCAATGCATGGCGGTATAGCGGGTCGCTCATACATTCTTTTGCGTTAAAAAATCAAATCCCGGCGAAGAATTATCTTTCGCCGGGAGCAAATCTTATTCGATCCATTCAAGCCAGCTTTCTTCTTTTTCGCTAGTTCCAGCATTGATTTGTGTCGATAGCATCTCCAGCGTGGGGGCATATACAAGCTGTGGCAGCTTGGCTGTCTGTGTATTAGCTTTTGGATACCAGTACGCCAGTGAAACATTCGACTGCTTTAGAAAAGCTTTTTTAGCCGTTTCCATGTCGACCAGCTTGTCCTGTGCAAGACTTGCTGGCAGGCTGGATAGTTCCGCTACCTTAGCCGTAACTACCTTCCCTTTTTTGACATCCACATCAACGGTGTACAATGGCTCCTTCGTCGTGATACCGTTCACATGCGGATAAAACTCATAGCTGAATATTCGTTGGACGCGATTTTGATCCACCCAGCCCGGCAAATTGTCTATCAGTCTTGATGTTTTCACTACAAATGATTTTTCGGTGGATAATATGTACTTTTCCACAAATTGAACAGCGAGCTTCTCCGCTTCAGCTTCGGTCCACTTTTTATCGCTACCATCCCTTGTTGCTCCTTCCAGCTTCAGCTCGATAAGCTGCCCGCTTTGGCGGTCTACAGCAAACGTTGCACTTTCGTAAACCGGATTCAGCCATTGGTAAAGATCCGTGGTCCTTTCCTTACTCGTCTCGTTTCCATGTTTGTAGTTCAGTGTGGGGATAGCGAGCTGAAATTCATCCACGAGCAGCTGCTCCAGCTTCTTTTGGTCCTTCCAACTGGAGCTGTCCGCTGTTCCTTTGAGACTCAGCGTCTTGCTATTCTCTACAGTAACCGGTGGGACAGCCTCCCCAGTCAGTGCGTCAATGATCGGTACGTTTTTCGGTGTATAAACAAGCTTGCCACTTTTGCTATCATAAACAAGCTCCAGCGTCAGCTCATCCCCGAAGGACTTTTCTGCCTTGTCTTTCGCAATCGCTTGCTTCGGATTCACAACCTCTGTTTCTAGGGGCAATTTTTCTTCGTTCTTGCGATAAAGCACGATCTGCCCCTCAGCATCAACCATGACTTGTCCTACTTCTTTCCATACACGCACTTCATGTAGTCTAGGATAAAAAGGTACGACCAGAAGATTGTCACGCGTTGATCCACGATTGCTGGATAACATCGGTTGGGTAGCAACAACATAATCTTCCCACATATTTTTATGGAGAAAATCGACTGCTTTTTTGTAGTTTTTTTGCTTTTCTGGTTTTTTTCTGCTGTCTCTGTATGGGTCTGTATAGATTAGGGAGGAAATATTGTGACCAGAATCGATGACGAGATTCAAGGAAGCCCCTGCTTTGATAGCACTTTTCTGGTCAGATAGGTTCAGGATATAGGAGTCGCTTCGATTTCCAAAATAATTGACATGCAAATCTTGAATGGCTGGCAAATAATTTTCTTGCAGCTCTTCCAATGTTTCGATCACTTCTGGTGGCAATTCAACGGTACCCTCGCTCGATTTCCCTACATAAGCGTGAACAATGATTGGCTTCACACCCGCTCCTGTTACTGTCAAAACATTTGCTGCCAGCAAAAGTGTTGCCGCTTTGGTTGAAACCTTCACTCATTTCCCTCCTAAATTATCCATCACTCCGATTACGTATAAGAAATGGAAAGCGTTACTTTTTTTCATCATTTCTCATACAAAAATGAAGGCTGCTACACATTGTGCAGCAGCCTTGAGATTAATACCCACGCCAAACCTTTCTTTTCAGTACACCAGCATATGCCCATTCATCCTCTTCGCCCATGTCTGAGAGCGTTTGACCCAAGGCATTCATTTTACTGTCAATTTGATCGAGATAATGGAAGAGGACAGCAGTTGGTGTCTTGCCCGAAACTGCGCTACCCCAGCCATTTTCAACTTCACCGTGGTGACTTAGTATGCAATGCTTCAGATGCAGAACCTCAGCATCCCCCATAGGAATATCCAGTTTGCGGCAAATACTGCTTACCATCTCTACTCCCATAACCAGGTGACCAATTAATTGACCTGGTGTTGTATAATCAGGAGCTACTGGATCAGACAGCTCGTACAGCTTGCCGATATCATGCATGATGCAGGTAGCATAGAGAACATCTCTGTCCACTTGCGGATAGAGCGGAAGCAATCTTTCTGCGGCGGTGAGCAAGGAAACGATGTGCTCCAATAAGCCGTGATAGTAGTTATGATGCATCCGAACTCCAGCAGGGTATTGACGGATTCTCTCGCGAATCTCACCATCTGCTAGCGCTTCCTTGATAATTGCTTTTAGCGTACCACTCTGCAAGCCGTTAATCTTTTGCTCCAACTTGTCCCACAGTTCATCAACAGGTACAGGTGAGATAGGAATAAGCGATTCCATCAGAACCTCATCTGAAGCCGAGACTGGCCTGATTCGTTGAATGACCAGCTGCTTTTTCCCCCGGTACATTTGAACCGCAGCATCAATTTTTACAACTGACTTCACTGCGATGGCTTCTTTCATTTCCGCACTTACATCCCACAGCTTGGCCATGAGTGTACCAGAGCGATCTCCCAGCTCCAGATTGAGATACTCACTCTGATTGCTTGCGACGCCAGCTTCCTTATTTTTTACCAGGCAAAACGCGACAACACGCTCTCCTTCTTGATAATCCGCGAGATATTTCATCGACTCGTCCCATCCTACTCCTTATTTTTTTCGAAACACGATCTCTTCCAGCTTCTTCACAATTTTTTTGCCAACCAGATCGTCAGCTGCTTTGATCACCCTGGTAATTACCGCAAGCAAATCATCTTCGCCATTCCAATGCTCCCGTACGATAGCTTCATCTACGTCAACGAGAATTCTACGGAGTGCATACACCGCAAGAACAACGTCATCCAAAAGACCTAAGCCGCCAACGAGCGCCTCAGGGATAAAGTCAATCGGTGCAATAAAGTAAGCAACTGCAGCACCAGCGATGGCTTTGGATGTGCCGCCTACCCGCTTGTCCATGATCAAACGTGCAAGCAGGACGAACAAATCCGGGGCGAGCAGGATATAATTGGCGACCGTTTCGTTGACGCCCTTGTCTTTGATAAAGCTTTCAATCTTTGCACGCAACTTGTCGTAGAAGCGCTGATGAGGCTCAGGCAGCTCAACTGGAATCAGCTCAATGGGCTTTCTGACAGCTGGTAAATTTTCGTTTTGCTTGTCTTGATTTCTGTCTTCCTCGTTCATTTCGATTCCTCCTGCATACGTTTTTTCATGTTTCTTTTACGGCGAATATACGAAACGCCAGCGATGATAACCAGTAGGGCTATGAAGAAAATAGCGAGATTGCGGGAAATGAGATCAAAGACAGCCTCCCAGCGCTCCCCTAGCTGCCATCCAAGCGTCACAAACAAAACACTCCAAAATAATCCACCCAAATACGTATAGATCATGAAGGTAGGAAAAGGTAGCCGTGTAATCCCGGCAAAATAAGCGGTGAATTGCCGAACACCCGGGATAAAGTATCCCAGCGGCAACGCCCACTTGCCTACCCGATTAAACCAGTCTTCCGTTTTTTTATAAAGGGTGTAGCCCATGCCCAGCCGTTTCCCATATCGCTCCAGAAAAGCAAAGCCTAACGTTCTTCCGATCCAATAGGCAGCTGTCATCGCGGTAACTGAACCGAGAAAGCAAACAAGCAGGGTTGGCCAATACGACAGCTTACCTGTCGAGACAAGAAAGCCTGAGAATACGAGCAGGGTTTCCTCTGGCAGTGGCATTCCCAATATCCCTAGAAAAAATAATCCAAACAAAGCGCCATATCCGTACTGCGAAATCGAATCACCGATTGTCGCCATTACATCTGTCACAACCTTCACCACTTTTCCAGTGAATCTGCCCTCTTCATTATGCCAAAATATATAAGTATTCACAAATCACATGCTCAGTTGACAATCAACTAGCATCCGTGTACGGTTACCTAGGTAATACTTTCTCAGATAACTATTTTCTATTCTATAATCAAGTACGAATCATCCATGTTTTCGTTACGTTGTACTGCAAATTCGCTGAGTAGTAAAACACCGTTTGGTTATAATGAAAAAATGGAGACGTGACAAACGAGGTACAGACATCATGTGGACAAAAATTTTTCGCAAGCTGAAACTGGAATACTACAAGCTGATTCGCATGAAAGGGGCTCCATCCTTTGTCGCTCGCGGCTTCAGTGTTGGGATTTTTGTAGAATTCATTACCCTTCCCACCTTTGGGCTGGCATTTTTATTGCTTTTCCCATTGGTCAAGCTGTTTCGTGCCAGCTTGCCAGCAAGCCTGATTGCTTTTGTGATTGGCAAGCTCGTCCTGCCAATTTTTATGGTCATTAATTACAATCTTGGATATGCGATTACGGGTAAACCTCTGCAGGAGCATCTCGTCCACAATAATGAGCCTTGGGAAAAATGGCTGATCTGGATGAAGGAAAAAGGACTCGCCTATTTCACAGGCAGTGCTGTCATGGGGCTCATCGTTGCCTTTTCCAGTTACTTTCTCGTTTCTGCCGCACTGCAGTTTTATCGTCGGAAAAGGATGCGTCGTTCTTTATCACATGGTCGCACGACTACGTAAGACAAAACAAAAAGACCGGTTGTTGACAACAATTTCATTGTCAAACCGGTCTTTTTCCTGCTCACAAAGTTATGCGAAGTAGCCTTTATCCCGCAGTTGCTCCATGATTTCGGCAACAGTAGTGTCTTGCTTCAACAGCTCCAACGTAACTTGTACTTGCTCTGGGGACAGGCCGTTCGCTCCCAGACTCTCGCTCACCAACACGAGGTTGGGGCGACGGAAGTATGTTTGCAAGGTACGCTTCACGCGTCCTTCCAGACTCGTTTTCAGCATCAATTCAGTCGTCGACATCTGTTCCACCTCTTTCTAGAGAGATTATGCATAACCTCTATTATCGTACAAAACCGCCCAAGAATCAACCTTTCCGCGCAACAGCTTCTTTTATCAGTTGATTTCGGTTTTGCTCGTGCTCCGAAAGCAAATGCGGATCGATCGGCTGGTCGTCATACATCATCCGTCCAAATCGTTCTTCCAGCTCTTTTTCCTCTACTCCTGACGCCAGACCTTCGAAAATGATGGCGCGTGCTTCGCTTAGATACTGTCGATCCCGATGGATTCTATGTAGAATGTCTTCGCGTCCTATAGCTGGAATCCCATGCCCAGGAATGATTTCCTCTACCGCTCCATCCGTCACCAGTCGCTCGATCTTTTCGAGGCTTTCCAGATAAGCAGCGCTATCATCGATAAACGGAAACTCTAAATTGGAGAGCATATCCCCAACTACAAGCAGCTTCTGGTCCCGAAAAAGCGTCGCCAGCTGATCCGGCGTATGACCCGGAACAGGCAGCAAATACACCTCCTGCCAATCCTCGGCATCCTCTACAAGCTTATAGAAGGAAGGCAGCTCGAAGTCATACGGACGAACTACATAATACGAGCCGTCGAATCGCTTCACTTTATTCAGCTTCTTTTCCAGCCGTCCAGACTCCAGAATTTCTTTTTGTGCGATGAGCTTGGCATCCGGGAACTTTGGGTAGCCTGCAATATGATCCCAATCCCCATGTGTTAACACGAGAACCAGCTCACGTCCCTCCCGAACGCTTTGCACATAATCAAAAATCCCATCAATCTCCTGTGGAAAATACGCTGGATCAAACAAGTAGATACGCTCATCAGTCGACACTACGGTACTAGTCGTTTGCCACAAATAGCTGGTAAACAGCTGGTATGTTTTCCCCATGTTAAATACCTGGCATGAGGTTGCGTTTGTGCTCTGAAATGCGGTGCAAGTAGTCGATACGCTCTTTTGCTTCTGGACGTGTCTCGCCAGTGATTAAATAACGGTCGAGGTCTTCATAGGTAAAGCCCATTTCTTGTTCATCTGTTTGGCCTTCCCACAAATCAGCAGAAGGTGGCTTTGTAATAATCGAATCGGGAACTCCCAACTCAGAAGCCAGGATTCTCATCTCATGCTTCGTCAGGCTCGCAACCGGATTAAAGTCAGCCAGACCGTCGCCACCCTTGGTCATATAGCCGACATGGACTTCACTAAGATTGCATGTATCTGCAACGAGGTATCCTTTTTGATTTGCGATGGCATACAAGGTCGTCATGCGTAGACGTGCTTTCGTATTGCCTTTTGTTTTATCATCCAATGGCAGGACGCCTTCGATTACTGGAACAAGCGCATCGTACGCAGGACCTACATCAATCGTCACGAGATTCAGATCAATCGCTTCAGCTAATTTCTGGGAATCCACTGCATGAACGTCGAGGGAATAAGCTGGCAACCATATACCGATTACCCGATCGCGTCCCAAGGCACGTACACATAAAGCCGCTGTAACTGCGCTATCTATGCCGCCAGAGATACCGACTACTGCCCCGCCCAGCCCCGGTCCATCAATTTGTTCACGAATAAAAGCAACGCGTTTTTCCACGTCTTCTTTTACATGTATCTGGTAGTTCGCCAGATGTTCCTGAAACTTGTCCACGCTACCTACCCCCAGGTTGATTATTTCTCCCTCATCCTACCATGCTGTTTTGACTGTGGCAATTAGCCGAAAACAAGTCTACACTATATACTGTAGAGAGCCATAGAATTTACGCGAGGACAAGGAGAGAACCAATGATTATCCTCAAAACACCTGAAGAAATTGAATTGATGCGGGCAGCGGGCAAAATCCTTGCTGCGTGTCATCGCGAAATAGCGACCATGATCCGTCCCGGCATTTCAACGTGGGACATCGATCAATTCGTTGAGCAGTTTTTGGCGAAGCACGGTGCAACCCCTGAGCAAAAAGGCTTCCACGGGTACCCATATGCGACTTGCGGCTCGGTAAATGACGTGATCTGCCACGGCTTTCCGAAAAAAGAGCCCCTGCGTGACGGTGATATCGTAACAATTGATATGGTAGTTCGCAAAGACGGCTGGCTTGCTGATTCAGCCTGGTCTTATGAAGTAGGAACCGTTTCCCCGGAAGCGAAAAAACTGCTGGAAGTAACGGAAAAATCACTATATCTTGGCATCGAGCAAGCTGTCGTCGGAAACCGGATTGGAGACATCTCCCATGCTATCCAGACGTACGCACAGGCCCAAGGCTACTCGGTTGTTCGTGACTTTACAGGCCACGGAATTGGTCAGGAAATGCACGAGGAGCCGTATGTACCTCACTTTGGACCGGCCGGACGTGGCCAGCGCCTGAAGGAAGGCATGGTTATCACGATTGAACCGATGCTCAATATCGGGACGTATCATGTCTCGATTGACGAAGATGGCTGGACTGCCCGCACTCGGGACGGAAAGCTGTCCGCACAGTTTGAGCATACACTTGCCATCACAGCGGATGGGCCAGTCATTCTAACCAAACAATAGGGATACTGAGAGAGAAAGAAGCCTTTTGTACATCATCTGGTACAAGGCTTCTTTCTTTTGCCAATGTGCTGCACAGAACATCGGTGCCTTGACATGAAATTGGCTGGTACGTATCATGCAAGTACATTTAGTACCATCATGCTAGGGTGCAGGTGCCCTGGCACACACGTCCCGCTCATCGTCAAAGGAGGGTCACTATTCATGTCAGATACAAATCATTCCCGGACATTGCGCGATATTCCTTTGTCCGTTCTAGATCTTGCCCCCATCATCCAGGGGGGAACAGCCGCAGATTCCTTCCGCAACAGTCTGGATTTGGCTTTGCATGTTGAAAAATGGGGCTTCTTGCGCTACTGGCTTGCCGAGCATCATTCGATGCCGAGTGTAGCCAGCTCTGCTACTTCTGTCTTGATCGGCCATATCGCCGGAGGGACCACGAAGCTGCGTGTCGGCTCCGGTGGCATTATGCTTCCGAATCACTCTCCGCTGGTTATTGCGGAGCAGTTTGGTACGCTTGAATCACTTTACCCCGGACGGATCGACCTCGGTCTTGGTCGTGCTCCTGGATCAGACCAACGTACGGCTCGGGCGTTGCGTCGTGATATGCGCATCGGCGGCGAGGACTTCCCGGAGCTTCTGGAAGAGCTACGCGAATATTTCCGACCACAAACGGAAGGTGCATCAACAGGTGTACGGGCAATTCCTGGTGAAGGGCTGAATATCCCGATCTGGCTTCTCGGGTCCAGCGACTTTTCTGCACGACTCGCGGGCCTGCTTGGGCTGCCGTTTGCTTTTGCCGGCCATTTTTCACCCAACTACATGCAGACTGCCCTGCAAACCTATCGCCACTGCTTCCGCCCGTCCGAGATGCTGGACAAACCGTACGCGATGGTCGGTGTTAACGTGATGGCTGCGGATACGGATGAAAAAGCGCAGCGCCTGGCGACCTCTCATTTTCAGGCCTTTTTGAATATCGTTCGCGGTAACCTCCAGCCGATTCAACCGCCAGTAGACAATATGGATGAACTGTGGTCCGAATTTGAAAAGATCTCGGTGCAATCCCAGCTACGCTCTTCGGTTATCGGCAGCCCAGACACCGTAAAGGAGGGGCTTGAGGAATTGCTGGCAGCGACCCAAGCCGACGAGCTGATGATCACTACGCAAATGTATCACCATGCGGATCGCATCCGTTCCTTTGAGATTGTCGCAGACATTTGGAAATCGTAAGACGAACGACAATAGATATCGAGAGAAAAGCGGCTGCTTTGTAAGTGGCCGCTATTTTCTTGTCTCTGAATGGTCGATGGATACTCCCCTGCTAGGCAACTGACTCATCAAGAAGAAAATAAAAAAGTGGCCTTTCTGCACAATTGCGCAGCCGCCACTTTTCTTTGGTCCTATTACCGCTGAATACTTGTTGCGTAGTTGTTCTTTTCGGTCATTGCTTCAAGATCTTTTACGTCTTTTTCCAGCTCTTGAATATCTTCTTCAATCAGCTTTTTCAGATGCTGCTTTTCCCGCAAAACTTTTCGGGTCTGCTCTAAACGCTGATGTAAATCAAAAACGCCAAGATACACTGCTTTTCCCTCCCTATGTACGTTATCCACCTTACATGTTATGCGGATTGTTCCAATAGTTACCAACCAATTTGAGTCGAAATGCCTTATTTTCTACCCAAAAAGGAGACTCGCCCCTGCTGGGTCCAAAGCCTCCTCTTTCCTTAAACCCCTTTATATTTACCCAATTCCTCTCGCAGGCGATATACTTCCTGCACCAGTGCACGTTTTTCCAAACGATCGATCTCAGAATCCAGATCGTTCATCCGCGCCCCAGAGTGATAGGGAGAATTGTACATGTCATAGGTGTCCGAGCCAAAAATTGAGCGCGGCTCCTTCGGCATAATCATCGCCAGAAGAATATAAATCAAAATCGGAATTCCTGTCGTAACTGCTAAAACGACAACTCCTAACCGAACTAATGTAGAATCAATTCCGAGAAAGTGAGCAATTCCACCACAGACTCCAAATAGCTTTTTATCCTGTTGTGAACGATATAAGCGTCTTTCCATCATAGCATTCCGTCCTCTCTACAGTATCCGTTTTCCTTGTATCTACAGGATACCCTTTGGGCGATTTCGGCAAAATGGTCCGTAGAGGGATTTCTCCTCCGTCCCTGGACGGATATTGGTCAAGCCTGCATGAAACAGCCGGTTCAGGTTTACGCTACCAAAGAGGTGATTACTGATGCCGCTGCTCATAATAGTAGCCGTCTGTCTGCTCGGGGGCTGCACTCCTGATAATCAGGCAGACCGATCATTCATTCAAAGTGATCGCAATTTTTACTATCAGCAAAACGTCGTGCATCCCCTAGGTCATGAGCCAAACGCCACACCCTATGGCCCGCCTGTCAACGCAAGCACCTCTGGCGAATACGATCGCTGGATACGACCAGACGCAGTTTCTCATTATCCGGGTCTGAAGTAGGGCTGGGCAACACAGGCAAAAGACCGCTCCCTATAGAGGAACGGTCTTTTCTCATTGGATACGAATTCACGAATTATTTTTGATCGTTCTCTGGTGTATATACTGGGCGAGGGCGGTCAAACAGCTCGCCTAACTCCGCGTACGTATGCCCAGCCAGCCTGCTGACAGGCGCGAATGCTTTAGCGTCAATTCTGCCCGCTTGGTACAATTCATCTGCAACCTGCACATGGACGACTTCTCCCAGAATCAAGTCACTTGTCGTAGGTGATCCCAGCTCTACAATCTGATGCAGCTTGCACTCAAAATGGATGCGCGAAGCAGAGAGCCGCGGTGCTTTGACCAGAGCGGATGGCACGAGCTCAAGTCCAAGTGCCTCTACTTCACTGACAGTCGAAGGATAGTCGGCAGATGTTTGATTCATCACATCGACGTTGTGAACATCGACCATATTGACGACAAACTCTCCGGTCTCCTGAATGTTCCTGGCCGTATCCTTCATGAGACTCCCTGGCTTGCGCATGACAGCGATTGAGACCATCATCGGCTCAATACTAGCTACATTAAAATAGCTGAATGGAGCAGCGTTGATGACACCCTCACTACCAACAGTTGTCACCCATGCAATCGGCCTGGGGATGATACATCCGATTAGCAGCTTGTATTTGTCCTGACGATCGATCTCTTGAATGGAAATTTCCATGCCTCTCTCCCTCTTCTCTATTCACGTGGCGGCATCCAGCTCGACATATACGCTCCATCTTCAATTGGCAGTGCCTCGCGAGTGACGCGCAGCGGGTGGAACGTATCGAGCATAACCGCCAGCTCCTTCGTTTCTTTCTTGCCGATACTCGCTTCGGCTTTGCCAGGATGAGGTCCGTGGGGAATGCCCATCGGGTGCAGCGTAATCGAGCCTTCAAAAATCCCTTTGCGGCTCATGAAATTGCCTTCCACGTAGTATAACACTTCATCACTTTCTACATTGCTATGAAAATACGGCGCCGGAATAGCATCAGGATGATAATCGTACATCCGCGGCACAAACGAGCAAATCACAAAGTTTTGGCCAGCAAAGGTCTGATGTACAGGAGGTGGCTGATGAATGCGTCCTGTAATCGGCTCAAAATCATGGATGCTGAGCGCATACGGATACAAATAGCCATCCCAGCCGACCACATCAAACGGATGGAAATCAAAAAAGTAGCTGTAAACGACCGATTGGCGTTTTACGCGGACTTCAAAATCCCCGCTTTCCACGTGCGTTTCCAGTTTTTCTGGCACGCGTATATCCCGTTCGCAAAATGGCGAATGCTCCAGCAATTGTCCGTGCTCATTGCGATAGCGCTTGGGAGGAACGATCTCATTTTGTGATTCGATCACTAAAAACCGACTCTGAACCGATGGCACGATCCTGTAGGTCGTACCAATCGGGATGACGAGATAATCGCCTGGCTTGTAGGCGAGCGTACCGAAAATTGTTTGCAGCTCCCCTTCTCCCTGATGAACGAATACCACCTCATCTCCATCCGCATTGCGATAAAAGTAATCCATCGGCTCTGTCGGTGCACACACGCCCATTACGACGTCATTGTTGCCCATGAGATACTTCCTGCCAAAGATCGGATCTCCACCTGGCTCCAGATTGAAGGTTTGAAAATGCTGATGCTTCAAATTCTCCTGCTCGACAAATTCCAGCCGGACATCCGCATATTTACGCGTTTCCCGAACCTGTGTAGGCGGATTGTGATGATACAAGATGGACTGAATCCCGGAAAACCCTTTTGTGCCCATCACTTGTTCCCGATACAGCTCTCCGTTTGGCTTGTAAAAGGTCGTATGCCGCTTTTTAGGTATTTCCCCCATTCGATGATAAAAAGCCATCTTCTCTCCTCCTTCGTCTTTTCCAGTCAACAAAAAGCCCAGCTCACCCCCAAGCCGAATCGGTTGCATGACAAATACGCGGGGTACCCCTTTGTCAAACGTTCCGAAACAAGCGTTAGGCGCAAGCTGGGCTTTGTCTGCTAACGAAAAAAATCTTTGCGGGATTTTCCCCCGCAGACAACCAGCTGTCGTCCCAGTGTTTCCACTGTTTCTTGTTTATCATTTCTTACTCTCATCATATCGAAAACGCTTTCAACTTTCCATAGGAAAATGACGAAATTTTTTGCCTATGTCATTTCCTGTTCCTTTTACAACAATAAGAAGCGTCTCGCCAGCTCCTGCATATCTGCAGGCATCGGCTCGATAAAATCCATCAGCTCACCGCAACGGGGATGCACAAAGCACAGACGTGCGGCATGCAACGCCTGCCTCCCGATGTACTCTCGGCCTCCGCCATACAGATCATCACCTGCCAGCGGATACCCGAAATGACTCATATGTACCCGGATTTGGTGGGTACGTCCTGTTCCCAGCTTTACCTCCAGGTGAGTCATCCCGTTTCCTCGCGCCAAGACACGATAATGGGTCAGAGCCGCTTGTCCATCTGGGCGCACCATTCTGGTAATAAAGGAGTCCTCGGCAAGCCCGATCGGTCCATCTAGTGTCCCCTCATTCTCCTGTACTTCCCCTTCTGCAATCGCGTGATAGGTACGGTGTAGTTCTCTATCCTGCTGCATCCTGCTGAACTGCTCGTGAGCCCATTGATTTTTCGCGACAATCAAGAGACCTGATGTATCTTTATCCAAACGGTTAACCGCGCGAAACCTCCGGTGTTCCCCGCGACTTTTCCAGTAAGCGACCACTCCATTTGCAAGCGTGCCACCTGCATGGTTACCTGTGGGATGGATGACCAGCCCTGCAGGCTTCGCAATCACCATCAAATCATCGTCCTCAAAGCGAATCTCCAGCGGCATTTCCTCAGGTGCTACCGTTTCTTCCGCATCCTCCTGCACCATGACGACAATTTCATCGCCTGCTTGCAGCTTCTCGTTGACAAAGACCAGCTGATCGTTGCGTGTTATTCTTCCTTTAAATTTGGCGCGAATGAGCAAACGGCGTGATACCCCATAACGTTTTTGCAAAACGTCCCGTACGGTATGCCCCTCATCCAATTCGTCTGCCGTAAAGCGCATCAACTCTTCTAGCATGCTGTCTCTCCTTTTGGTCATCCCTCATCGCTTAGTATACCAAAAAGAGCTTTACAGCGGCGACAGACGCAACGTGTCCCGGACCTCAATGACGAATGCGTGCCCTGCATCGCCTTGTGACCATTGGCCGCGGACGTCAAACAAATACCACCCTGGCTGATCAGGTACCTTCCACTCGTTTCCATTCTCCAGAAGCTGCTCAATCTGCTTCGTACCGATCCACTGGGTCACTCGTAATGAATTTTCCTCGGGTGGCGCGGTATATGTCACAGACAGAACGGCACCAGGATTTACTTGAAGCGGCTTAGGCTTCATCTCACCAATAATCTCAGGGGGTGCGGCTTTATCAATGCAATGCCCTACATTTTCATACTGCCAACAAGAGGACGTCGGCACTGTCGTAGCTGACTTTCCCTTCCAGGCTATAGTCGGCTCTGGCGGTTGGGCGAGCTCCTGTGATTTGGCTTGATTGAAGAAGCTACTCTGGCAACCTGTTAAAAGTACTGCTGTCAGAAACAGCTGGGCAGCGATTCCTACCTTTTTCATCCAATCACCTCTCTAGTAAGACGAAAAAAAAGCCGGTACGTTTCATCCGACTTCGACATTTTGTGCTATACTATCAGAATTTACAGAAATGAACAGTTGCCAAAGGAGCTGCAAATGATGTCAGATGCCGATGCTCTTCAAAGCCAAATCGTGATTCGACCCTTTCAGCCACAAACCGACTCAATTGAAGACCTGACCCGACTTCTGAATCAATCCTATCAAACGCTTGCCGACATGGGGTTCCAATTCGTGGCTTCCTATCAAGACGCTGCCAGAACTCGCAAAAGGATGCAGAATGGTCACTGTCTCGTCGGTTTGCTGGAAGGAGAGCTGATCGCAACGATTATGTATTACCCACCAGCATTGGCAAAAGGAACGCAGTGGTATGAGCAGTCTCACGTGGCGAAATTCGGTCAATTCGCCGTCAATCCATTGCATCGCAAACGAGGTTTCGGTGACCTACTGATCCGCCGTGTCGAGGAGCTGGCCGTTCAGGATGGAGCAGCCGAGCTGGCGCTTGATACCGCAGAAGGTGCTCATCACCTGATCCGTTATTACTCTGCCAGAGGCTACCGGTTCGTAGATTACGTCCAATGGAACGAGACGAACTACAGAAGCGTGCTGCTGAGCAAAAGTTTGAGCGATCCTTCTGCGGTATTAATGCCGTGACTTGTTTCTTACGATGACTGCCACGTACTGGTCGGGATAGAGAGAGCAGCTGATGTATCCGCAAGATAAGCATCCAGCTGCTCTGCTGGATTTTTTACCGGCTTCCCATGGCATACTTCCAGATGCACTGGGCGCAATTCACGAACAATCTGGCTACTCTTTAACGCCTCTGCCATGTCGGCAGTAAACATCGGCATTGGACGGTGAAGCTTACCCTTTTTCGACGTAAACAGATCTCCGGCTAGCAGCACTTGATCCTGCTCGTGATAATAGACGACATGCCCCGGAGAATGTCCCGGAGTGAGAAAAGGACGCAATCCTCCAATCGCAGCAAGTCCGCCTTCCTCGGTTTCAGCCAGTGGCTGTGCTAAGCCTGCCTGCACGTTTCTTTCTAGCTTCTTGCGTCTTGGGTACAGCTGCTCTCCCTGCATATAGGGAAGCTCGATTCGATGAGCAAATAACGGAACCGGATTCTTCTCCATGATTTTTTGGATAGCGCCTACATGGTCGGAGTGGCCATGCGTAAGTACGATTCGTTTTAAGGGACCAGCACCAAGCTCTTCCACAAATGTAAGAATCCCCTTTGCTATAAAAGGCATACCTGCATCCACAAGCGTCACACCGTCTGCTTCCACAACTACCCATACCCGAAACGGAATCATCAGCCATGAACGAACACTCCAAATATGCTCCGAAATTTGTTCTACTTTCATTTTAAGTCCCCTCCATTGTTCGCATGTTGTGTGATTCCAGCAAGCATCACGTCTATCGTCAGCTCAAAGGTAGATGTCAGTCGATCCAAGATGCCCTCCAGATTTTCCTCGGAATGTGTGTACGTCCCCACAATGCCTTGCAAGGTGTAAAAATAGACGCGTGCATAGGCAAGCGAGTCTTCCGCCTTTCTTTCCTCTGGTAAGCAATTCGTCAATGCCTGCCTGAACAGATCAAACAAGTGTATCCGCAGCTTTTGGAGCTGACTCTCAGAAGTATCCTCGTCAATTCGGGTAGCCTTGGTCATGAAAAATAGTGTATACATCGTACGATTTGCTAGCGCAAAACGAATGAACAGCATGCTGATTCGACGTAAACAGTCTTCAGGAGCCAGCGAGTGGTCCTTCAGCATCCCTTCCATCTGATCCGCCAATCCTTGTAGCGGCCCCTTGGACAGCTGATGCAGCAATGCTTCCTTATCTTTAAAGTAAATGTACAAAGTCGTATGAGAACAGCCTGCAGCCTTGGCGATCTCCCTGATGGATACTGAGTCATAGCCTCTATTGGCAAAAAGCTCACCAGCAGCTGCCAAAATAGCGCGCTTAGTTTCTTCCGATCGCATTTCTTGTTTGGTTGCCATTAGTGTGCACTCCTTAATGCTATTTGCTTCACCTTAATAACCAGTGGTTAGTAACCGATGGTTATAATATAACCACTGGTTATTTTTATGTCAAGGGACTTTTTCCATATGAGTCATTCAGGCTATTCCTAGGCATTTGTCTACATAAAAAACCTCTCTTCGCGACTTGCACGAAAAGAGGTTTTCTCTTGCTTATAGACTAATATTTGCTTACTTCGCAGCTTGTGCAGCAGCGATAGCAGCCTCGTAGTTTGGATGCTCACCAGCAGCAGCCACGTACTCAGCGTGAACTACTTTGTCGTTTGCATCTACAACGAATACTGCACGGGACAGCAGACGGTATTCTTTGATTGCTACGCCGTACGCTGTACCGAAGGACAGGTCTTTGTGGTCAGACACTGTTTTTACTTTATCGATACCAGCAGCACCGCACCAACGGTTTTGTGCGAATGGCAGGTCAACGGAAACAGTCAGGACTGTTACTCCATCCAGTTTCGCAGCTTCTTCGTTGAAACGACGAGTTTGTGCATCGCATACACCTGTGTCGATGGACGGAATTACGGAGATGATGCGCACAGTGCCTTTGGAATCTTGCAGAGTTACAGGAGACAGATCGCCACCTACTACTGTGAAATCAGGAGCAGTATCCCCTACTTTGATTTCAGGACCGAGCAGTGTAACTGGTGCTCCTTTGAATGCAAATGCGCCTTGACGCTCTACAGCTGTTGTCATGATTTCTTCCTCCTCACCAATCAATCATATGTACTTGTTTATCATACCCTATCATTCACTTTTTTTCACTATGCCAATAGTAGAAATTACAGATTCACTTGCACTTTTCCAGAGGTGCTCGCCTCTACTTTGACAATCCTCACTACTTCATGCTCATATTCCCAATCTGTTTTTTGATTGAGCTCATGGCAGCGCATCAAGGCGTGATAAAGAGCAAATACAAAATGGACATTTTTTAATTCATAGTGTGATCCATTTGATTTGGGCAGCGCCGTATTGATGATTTCGATTTGATACGTCGCCTTGGCCCGCCTTTCTTTTACAGAAGCGATATAGCCCATCTGCTTCAGGACAAAACCAAAATCGAATTCTCCCTCATCATCAAAATCAATCGTATCATCAGAAGTAGCCAAATACTCCAGAATGGTGCCCAAATCCAAGAGATCATAGCAGGCTGGCTTTGGCATTGCTAGAACAGAACCATCATTGTTTACAAAGTAAATATGGTCGCGATAATGAAAAATCAGTTCGTCTTCTGGCACTTCATCCGCGTACATCCAGTAGCTCTTTGGAATCAATAAGCGCCAAATCTGAGCTGGAGCTCCATTATTAATTTCCATGGCAGGGACCCTCCTTTTCCCTACCAGTTTTGGCAAAACGGGCAATCCCTATTCAGCCTGCCTCCCAAGCATGAAATAGCGCCAGTTTCCGTGTGCAAGCCTCTTTCCTTCTTCCTTTATATATTGTTCATCTACGTAGCGATAGACGTATACGTTCTCTACCTTTTCGATTTCATCCAAAACTCGTGCTGGCACGATCATTCGTTCGTACTCATTTCGGGGGTCGTTTGCTCCATAAAAGTCCTCCAGCTCATCGAGACCAGTAAGCGCCTTTTCATATACTTGCGTCGAAAGGTAGACGACTGCTCCGATAATATCATCAGCTCCTGCAAGCAAACCCGGATAGCCAGGCGGCAGATGATACAATTCACCTTTGATGACCGCAGGAATAATCCGATGCTCATATGGCCGGATGTATTGCTCGTAATTCCAAAAACCTTCCAAAAGAGAGCCATACACAAAAATTGGAAGCACTGAATTCATTGAATTGCACTCCATTTCGTAAAAAAGGGTGTATTGCGTAGAGAAAATTTTGTATATTTGTACTATATATAAAATTTTTATTAGTCTCGCAGGAGACCAAGGGGGAGAGAATATCATGCTAGGGAAAAAAATCAATCGTTTATTGGTAGCGAACCGTGGAGAGATCGCGATCCGAATCTTTCGTGCCGCTACCGAGCTAGGCATCCGTACCGTAGCTGTGTATTCCGAGCAGGACAACGTTTCTATTCACCGCTTTAAAGCGGACGAGTCCTATCTGGTAGGTGCGGGTAAGGGGCCTATTGAAGCGTATCTGGACATTGACAGCATTATTGAGATTGCCAAACGCAACGACATCGACGCGATTCACCCCGGCTACGGCTTCCTTGCCGAGAATGCCGAATTTGCCAAACGATGCCAGGATGAAGGCATCATCTTCATCGGCCCGTCTCCAGAACTGATTGATAAATTCGGAGACAAGGTAGAAGCAAGACGTCTAGCAATTGAAGCAAACATTCCTGTCATTCCAGGTACGCCTGAGCCGATTGAGACTTTGCAAGAGGCGCTGCTTTTTGCAAAAGAATACGGCTATCCAATCATCATCAAGGGTGTATCCGGTGGCGGCGGCCGAGGCATGCGCATCGTACGCAGTCAAGACGAGCTCCAAGATTCACTTGATCGGGCACGTTCCGAAGCCCGCTCCTCATTTGGTAATGCCAAGGTGTATCTCGAGCGCTACCTGGAGCAACCAAAACATATTGAAGTTCAAATTCTCGGCGACAACCACGGCAACATTGTTCACCTGTTCGAACGTGACTGCTCCGTACAGCGTCGTCACCAAAAAGTGGTTGAGGTCGCACCTAGCCTTTCTCTCGACGACAAGCTGCGCGAGGAGATATGCCAATCCGCACTCACGCTGATGCAAAAGGCTGGTTATTCCAACGCAGGTACAGTTGAATTTTTGCTGACCCCTGACAATCGCTTTTATTTCATTGAGGTGAATCCTCGAATTCAGGTTGAGCATACAATTACGGAGCTCATTACCGGAATCGACATCGTACAAGCCCAAATTCGCGTAGCGGAAGGTCATGCTCTGTCCGATGAGGAAATCGGCATTGCTGATCAAAGCCAGATTCAAATGAGCGGCTTTGCGATTCAGTGCCGTGTAACGACAGAAGACGCTGAAAACAACTTCCTGCCAGATGCTGGTCGTTTGTCAGCATGGCGTTCTGGTGGTGGCTTTGGTGTACGTCTCGATGGCGGAAACGGTTATCCAGGAGCAATCATTACCCCATTTTACGATTCCCTGCTGGTCAAAATCTCTACCTATGGAACGAGCTTTGATCAGGCAGCACGGAAAATGCTCAGAACGCTGCGCGAGTTCCGTATTCGTGGCGTAAAAACTAACCTGCCATTCCTGGAAAATGTGGTCACCCACCCAGATTTCCTAAGCGGCAGCTACGACACTTCGTTTATCGATACCAAGCCTGAATTGTTCATCTTCCCTGGACGCCAGGATCGCGGTACGAAATTACTATCTTACATCGGAAACACCATTGTCAATGGCTATCCTGGACTCGAAAAGCTGGATAAAAAGCCGCATTTTGATTCGCCGCGCATCCCGCGAACACCTTTTGCCCAGCCGTATCCGGACGGAACAAAACAAATTTTGGATAAGCAGGGCGCAGACGGACTCGTTCGCTGGATTCAGGAGCAAAAGCAGGTACTCGTTACCGATACGACCTTCCGCGATGCGCATCAGTCTTTGTTCGCCACTCGTGTACGGACCTATGATCTCGCTTCCGTAGCAGAAGCGACGGGCAAGCTCGGAGCTGGACTCTTCTCACTGGAAATGTGGGGCGGTGCTACGTTCGATACTACGATGCGTTTTTTGCAGGAGTCGCCATGGGAGAGATTGCAGATTTTGCGTGAGCGTATCCCGAATGTGCTGTTCCAAATGCTACTCCGCGGAGCAAACGGCGTAGGCTACACCAACTACCCGGATAACGTCATCCACTCGTTCGTCAAAGCTTCTGCAGAAAATGGCGTAGACGTGTTCCGCATTTTCGATAGCTTGAACTGGTTGCCAGGCATGCAAACTGCAATCGAAGCCGTGCGCAACAATGGCAAAGTAGCGGAAGCAGCTATCTGCTATACTGGCGATATTCTCGATCCTTCGAAAACCAAATATACGCTTTCCTACTATGTTGATCTGGCCAAGGAATTGGAGAAGGCGGGCGCGCACATCCTCGCAATCAAGGATATGGCTGGTCTGCTCAAGCCTTATGCTGCCTACGAGCTAATCAACGCGCTGAAACAAGAGATCGAAATTCCGATTCATCTGCATACGCATGATACTTCCGGAAACGGCGCAGCTATGCTGCTTAAAGCAATTGAAGCCGGCGTAGATATCGTCGATGCATGCGTCAGCTCCATGTCCGGTCTGACATCCCAGCCAAGCCTGAACGGTCTGATCGCGAGTTTGGCTCATACTGAGCGTGATACGGGACTGTCTCTCGAATCGTTTAACAAACTGTCCGACTACTGGGAAGATGTGCGTCCTTACTACCAAGGCTTTGAAAGCGGCATGAAAGCAAGCAACACAGAAGTGTATGTACATGAAATGCCGGGCGGCCAATACACCAACCTGGAGCAGCAAGCCAAAGCTGTCGGGCTGGAAGGCCGTTGGGATGAAGTGAAACACATGTATGCTGTCGTTAACCAAATGTGTGGGGACATTGTAAAAGTAACCCCTTCTTCAAAAGTAGTGGGTGACCTCGCCCTGTTTATGGTGCAAAACAACCTGAACGAAGAAAACATTTGGGAAAAAGGCACACGCCTCGACTTCCCTGACTCTGTCATTCAGTTCTTCCAAGGTTATTTGGGCCAACCACCTGGTGGCTTCCCTAAAAAGCTGCAGGAGCTCGTGTTAAAAGGAAGAGACGCCTTTACAGCACGACCAGGTGAATTGCTCTCTCCTGTCGATTTTAACCAGGTCGCTTCTGAATTGGAGGAAAAAATCGGGCGTGCACCGAGTGAGCTGGATGTGCTTTCTTACATTATGTATCCACAGGTGTACCTGCAGTTTGAGCAACGCATGAAGGAATACGGTGATCTCTCTGTTTTGAACACGTCCACGTTCTTCTATGGACTACGTGCCGGAGAAGAGACAGCCATTACCATTGAACGCGGAAAAACGCTCATCATCAAGCTTGTAGCTATTGGCGAGCTGCATCCTGATGGCCGTCGCATCATTTACTTTGAGCTGAACGGACAGCCACGCGAGCTTTTTGTCCGAGATCAGTCAGCGAAAGTATCGGAGCTCGTTAGACGCAAAGCAGATTCGCAAAACTCTGCCCACCTCGGAGCATCGATGCCAGGAAAGGTTCTCAAAGTACTCGTCTCAGAAGGCGACAAGGTACGAAAAGGCGAGCACCTGCTGGTAAGTGAAGCGATGAAGATGGAAACCACCATTCAGGCTCCGATGGACGGAAAAATCAAAGCCGTGTATGTCAAAGCAGGAGAAGCGATTGAAACTGGCGACCTGCTCATTGAAATGGAATAAACATCGTTTATAATGGAAGGTAGTTCAATCATTACGCTACTTGTTCGCAGGTGAGGTGATCATCATGAAAGTGAACCGTGTCAGTTATGTCCCATACAGCCAACGGGTAGGCCGTTATCAGTTTCAAATGGTTCAGGCAAAGCTGAATACACCGGTAGACCCGATTTCTGCTTACAACCTGCTGCCCTATTACACCCGCCAGCAGCAATGGATGACAGAGCTGTCCGATTCGCTGTCGCACCTGTACCGTTATTCCGCCTTACTGGACCAGACTGCCAAAGAGTTTGATGCCAAGCGCCCACACAGCTCGATCAACAGGCGTCTGGCGATCAGCTCACAGCCTAATTTGGCTACTGCAACAGTCAATGCGGAGGCCGCGCCTGCTACCTATCGCATAGATGTTATTCGCTTGGCAAATGGACAAACCAATGCTGGTCGTTTGCTGGAGAAGACTTCACCTACCTCGGTGCGAGAAGGATTTCAGCAGTTTTCTCTGCTAACAGGTGAAAAAGAGGAGCTGCTTTCCTTTTTCTCTGTTGCTAGTGATACGTCCGAACAGAGCCTAGCGCGGATGAAGGAAGCGCTGGATCAAAACCAATCAGGACTGACGACTCGGATTGAAACCTCCGGGAGCATGCAGTCGCTGGTCATCACCAGCACCAAAACGGGGGCCGCACAAGCTTTTACACTCCGTGATCTGTCTGGCAACAGTGTTAGCGCACTCGGAATCGATCATATCGTGACACATGCCGCAGATGCCACCTATTACGTAAATGGCAAAGTGCAAACATCAGCAACGAACCAACTCATGCTAGAAAGTGATAATCTTGTTGTTACTCTCCATAATGCCGGGACAGAGCCGATCATTCTTACCGTGAAGCCGGACTTGGAGCGCTTGCTCCAGCATACCCGTAAGCTCGTAGATCGTTTTAACAGCATGCATCATTTCTTGGAACGGAACGAAGAAACTCTGGCAATGCAAAAGCTTCCTACCTTCGAGAGGATTGCAAAAGCCGCTGACGATGTATTGAACCGTTTTGGGATCAGTTCGCTGCCAACTGGAGAACTTGTGTTGGATGAACAAAAATGGGTGACTTCTGTTCAAGAGGGCTACACCGATTTTAAAGAGGCCATGCAAGGGTTGTCCCTCCAATTCCGTGAACAAGTCCTGGAGCTCCAAAGCAAGCCATTCGGTAGCTTTTCCAGGTATTACGATGAGGCCATCGGTTCCCATCCGTATACGATTGCTACGATCTCCAGCATGCAATATTTGCACGTGGCGAAAACCGGCTTGTTTTTGAATGTATTGTGGTAAAAAAACAGGTATGCCTGTAAGCAACATAGGCATACCTGTTTTGCTTTTTACTTATCCCCGTTCCATCAGTTCTTCCAGATCATGATCGTCCGTTTTGGCGATAATGGTGGTGTTTTGAATCTGCGGCTCCTCATGCTTTCCAAACATGCCCTGCATCTTCTCCACAAACTGCGGTACAGAATCCAAAATCCGATCATACAGATGCGTAGTATTTTCAAGAGGAATGGAACGAATTCCTTGCTTCCCAACAACCAGAAAGGCTACAGGAGTAATCGAAACACCGCCACCACTACCCCCACCAAATGGATAGCCAATCGTTCCTTGGTGATGGTGCTCATATTGAAACTCGCTTCCCCCTGCCGCAAAGCCAAAGCCAACCTTGGATATAGGAAGAATAACGCTGCCATCTGGAGTCTCAACCGGATCTCCAATGATTGTATTCACATCGACCATCTGTTTCAGATTTTCCATTGCTGTCCGCATTAATCCTTGAATCGGGTGGTCTGCCATGTATGCTCCTCCTTTCACTCATGCTCATCTATTAACATACCCACAACAAATTCAGAGCATGTACAGGCAAGCATTTTTTCCAGAAGAGCCTACATGCGCATTCAAGCTTCGGATGTTCTCGTTTGCCATTTGTGCTCCCTCGTTTTTCTGAGGCGCAGTCCCATTCTCAGCATCGTAATGAGCAGATACCCGAGGTAAAAATGGAGCACACATTGAAAGCGCGTTTGGATCAATGCCTGATTCCAGACGGGCTGCACACTCATACGAGGCATGGCATGTAGGGAAATCGTATGCGATAGGACTCCAATGATCATCGTCTTTACTCCCCAGATGATACCAGTCAAAGCCCCTGTTTCTGCAGCTTGTCCTGTTCCCATTTGCGTATGCCACTCCAAATACGAACAGCGAATATGCTTGGAGAACTGATTAAATAAAGGCTGTAAATCACGTACTTTTTTTAGTACATCGCGGTAGTTGTGATACCACTTTTTTGCTTGTCTGCGCGTAAAATCGCGGACGGTATCTCTTACTTTATTTCCACCCTGTATCGTTTCCACCTTGGCTACTACCTGTGGTCCGCCCTTTGTCTGCTTCAAAAACAAAATGGGGATGTCATATTTTCTATGGAACAGCCCAAACCAGACAGACAGTTCAAATACAAGCTGATCATTTTCTCCCGCTCGATCGTAATACAGTGTTATTTTTACCGGCGTGATCAACAATATGATCACCAAAACGATACATGCTATTAGCAACCAGATCCACAAAAAAATCCCACCCCTTCCACGTTAGTATGAGTGGAAAGAGTAGGAAATATGTTTATCACTTATCTTAATCAAGCAAAAAGACTTGGACTCCTTTTTTCAGCCCGTAATTTTGTGCCTCATTTACAGTAGGCAAATAGAGATCGATGTGATTGTTTTTGACAGCTCCACCGATATCAGCTGCTACTGCATATCCGTAGCCTTCGATGTACAGATGACTCCCCAAAGGAATGACCTTTGGATCCACTGCAACAACACCTTCTCTGAGCGGATATTCCAGATAGGACAAAATTTTATCATCGGGATAACTGTACGCAGTCGTCTGCACAGTCATCGTCTGCTTAAAAGCAGTTCCGTTTGCCAATGTCTTTTGCTCGCTCGTTTTTCCTGTTAAAAGATGAAAGGCTGCATAGGTCGCCGCTTCAGCCCGTGTCATCTGTTTTTGCGGCTGCAAGCTGCCATCCGCATAAGCATTCATCAGCCCATTCTGGAGTGCATAAACGTATGGGCGCTGATACACTTCCTGTACGCGCTCCCCATCAGGGTACTTAGCCAAGGCTTGGATCGTCGTTGACCATTTCAGCTGATTGACGACTCCACTATCCCCCGCAGAGCGAACGAGCATAGATACGAGCTCCTCCCTTTGAACGGGGTCGTTTGGATGTAAGTAAAGGTCCTTCCCCTGCTTTTGTCCATGAACGATGCCTAAACGGTAAGCAATTTCAGCATATGGCGTCATCCAGCTATCTGCAGGTATGTCTTTAAATGACGACTGATTTGTTTGCACTGGCTCAATTCCCTTTGCCTTCACAAACATCGTCAACAGCTCTATGCGTGTCACAGCTTCATCTGGTCGAAAATCTTCAGATGGACCTACTGCACCCGCTATGTAACATTTCTCAATTTCTTTTTCGGCCCAATGTCCTGCAATATCAGCATAAGGTGTTGCGGTATTCGTGTTTGTCTCCGCCTCTACGGCTGGTGTCCCTACAAGCGTCAGGACGACCAGAGAGGCCAGGATCAGCATCTTCTTCATCATCAACCTCCGTTGTCATCGGTTTGTAACCTTTTTTCCATTTTACCGAACCACTTTCAGAAAACAATGCACAATTCTTCCCAATGCTTGGTTGATCAAATAAAAAACCCCTGAACCACAGCGTTAAGCCAGATTCAAGGGAGTCGATTTTCATTTTCTGTTATCGAGCGAAGATATGCTTACCGATACGCTTGATTTGCGGGCGTGACCAGATCCAGCTAGAAGTTGCGGTATCCGGGTTGAAGTAGTAGAGAGCACCATTGGTTGGGTCCCATCCGCGTACAGCTTCCCATGCTGCCTTGTAAGCTGATTTGTTAGGAGTCAACCAGAATTGCCCATCATCAATAGCGGTAAACGCGTACGGTTCAAAAATCACGCCACTCAGTGTGTTCGGAAAAGTTTCCGATTGCACGCGATTCATTGCAACTGCCGCAACCGCTACCTGTCCCTCAAATGCCTCTCCACGCGCTTCTGAGTATACGAGCTGCGCGAGCATTTGCATTTCCGAACGATTCACAGAAACTTTCTTTAGCTTGCTCCACGTCTGATTCCCTGCTATCCCATCAACAGTCAATCCATATGCTTTCTGAAACTTTCTGACGGCCTGATAAGTGTTTCCTCCATAGCTGCCATCCAAGCTGTCTTGATAGAATCCTAGGATTTGCAACCGATATTGTAGATCCCATACATCGCCATTCTCGCTTCCCCTTTGCAGTAAAGGAGCTGCGAGTGAATTCGTCGGCAGTACAAATGCTATGGTCAAAATGGCCATCAGTAGGGTCGTCAGCGTTTTTTTATGGAACCACATGAACATCCCCTCCTCAAGCACCCATTCTACAAGTTGGTGAAAGCAGGTTCAATTCAATGTTATTGGTAGTACAGGCAAGAAATAGCGATACTCAATCCTGGATTATCCTTTTGGCTTGAAAATGAGCGCCATGATGAAACCAAACACGATGGCAGCAGAAATCCCTGCACTTGTCACCTCAAAAATCCCGGTAACAATACCAATAACTCCATTCTGCTCGGCTTCGGCCATGGCTCCATGCACGAGTGCGTTTCCAAAGCTGGTAATGGGAACAGTCGCTCCAGCCCCGGCAAAATCGATCAACGGCTCATACACCCCAATGCCATCCAGAACAGCTCCGGCGACAACAAGTGACGACATGGTATGCGCAGGTGTCAGCTTTACTACATCCATGAGAAATTGCCCAATCAGACAAATAATTCCTCCGACTAAAAACGCCCATAAAAACGTCATGATGTCACCTCCAAGCTACTCTGCTTCAATGGCTACGGCATGAGCAATGCAAGGAATACTCTCTCCTTGCTGATAAGAGATAGGTGATAACAATGCACCTGTCGCTACCACCAAGATCCGTTTCCACTCGCCAGCCTGCAAACGGTTCAATAAGTGGCCATAGGTGACCGTTGCAACGCAGCCACAGCCGCTACCGCCTGACCAAACATTGGGATTTTCACCATAAATGAGCTTGCCGCAATCGTTATACCTCTCGAGTGGAACATGCACATTATGCTTGGGAAGCAGCTCAGACAAAATGGAATGTCCCGTTCTTCCGAGGTCCCCGGTAACTACCAAGTCATAATGATCGTGAGCGAGTCCTAAGTCCCGGAAATGCGTTTCAATGGTCGAAAGGGCAGCCGGTGCCATCGCAGCTCCCATGTTAAATGGATCTGTCATTCCCATGTCCACCACATGACCGATGGTAGCTGATTGAATACGCAGCCCTGTTCCCTGATTAGCTACGACGGCTGCACCTGCCCCCGTCACTGTCCATTGTGCCGTTGGCGGCTTCTGTGAGCCGTACTCGGTTGGATACCGATACTGCTTCTCTGCAGCTCCATTATGACTTCCAGTTGCTGCGACTACGTAATCGGCCGCTTTGCTGTCTACCATAAGCGCTGCCAACGCCAACCCTTCCATCGCAGTAGAGCAAGCACCGAACAGACCTAGAAAAGGAATGGAGAGCGTACGCGCCGAAAAGCTGGCTGAAATAATCTGGTTCATCAAATCGCCGGCTAAAAGGAAGTCGATCTTTTCTTTTTGTACGCCAGCCTTCTCGATTGCCTTGGTGCACGCTTCCTCCATTAGCACTCTTTCTGCCTTCTCCCAGCTGTCTTGGCCGAGCATCAAATCCCCATGCAGTGTATCAAAATCCTCTGCCAACGGTCCCTTGGCCTCGAACGGCCCACCAATCGCCGCCCTACCGACTATGACTGGCCTTGTGGCAAAGACCCAAGACTGATGACCCTGGCGCATCGCTTATCCTCCCATCAGGAACAACGTTTTTATCAACCCGATGACGAATGCTGCCGCGACCCCGAAAACGATAACTGAGCCCGCTAATTTGAACATGTTCCCGCCAACCCCGAGAACATATCCCTCACTCCGGTGCTCAATGGCGGCTGAGGCAATCGAGTTTGCAAATCCGGTTACTGGGACACTTGTTCCTGCGCCCGCCCATTGTGCAATACGATCATACAACCCGAATCCGGTTAAAAGAGCGGAGATGAGAATTAATACGGCTACTGTCGGATTGCCTGCTGTCTTCTCCGTGAAGTCAAAGTATTGGATGAACAGCTCCTGTATCCCTTGCCCGATGAAACAAATGACACCCCCTACTAAAAACGCACGAATGAAATTGCGCAGAAGCGGTCTAGGCGGTTCATGTCCTTTTGCTAGCTGCTGGTATTCCTGCTGCACGGGTGTCAATTTTTTCTTTTTCTGGTCGGCCAACTTCTCTTCACTCCTTGGTTACCGTATCAGAAACGGCTTTACTTGATCGATTACGTCTTGCAGCTCTTCCGAATCTCGTTGGTAACACAGCTTCATTCGTTCATTTTTTGTATCCAAAGCGAACAGCTCCAGATCCGCCTGACATTTTTTCAAAGTGGCAAAGGTTTGCTTCATCGCTTGCGCCTGTGGCACCTTAATTTTGTCGTCATACAGATCCAGGTACAGCTCTCCACCTTTGTCTACCTGAGCAAGAAAAACATTTTCAAGAGCCACTCCTGCTTTTTGCAGCTCGGTTCTCACCCACCTGCGATTAAGACCTGCTGTCGCCAACGGCTCGTCCATAATGACGCCATCCATGATGATTACTTGTCCCTCTTCCACGGGGGCTACGGACCATTCCATAAGCTTGGGAGTAATGGGCTGATTCTGTGACTTGAGCAGGACACTGATTTCACCGCTTGTTTCCATGAGGGCAAATTCTACGTCGGCTATTTTATACACGTTTTTGATTCGCAGCTGCTCCATTAAATATTCCGCCGTCAAACGTTCCTTTTTCAGGTTGTCTTCTAAAATTTTTCCTTCCTTGATGAGGACCGTTGATTTGCCTTCGAAAAAATCACGAAGTTTTTTGCTTTTGAGAGAAAGCCATTCCATTACAACCGGAAAGAGTGCAAAAATACCCATCGCGATCAAGCTGTGATAAGCTGGGCCGTCCATTTCCGTTGCCATGAAAGCAGCAATGGAACCAATCGTGATACCGACGATATACTCGATGTATGTAAGTTGCTTGATCTGTCTTTTTCCAATGATTTTCGTGAGGATAAATAAATACACCAAAGCGCCAATTGTTCGTAGTGCTATGTTCAGCCAGTCAGGCATAATCCACCTCCATCAGCCATGAGGAAAAGCGAGAAGAGAGGGGAGACCCTCTCCCCCTTTTGCCATTCCCTAGAATCCTTTGTACTGCGGCTCTTCGTTTTCCAGCTCTGTTACCCGTTGTTGCAGGTTGTTTACAATCGTCTGGGTTTGTTCCGCCGCTTGTGTGTACAGTTGCTTCGCTTGCTGGTTTTGCGTGCTAAGCGCAAATGTCTCCAGGTCAGCTTGTGCACCTTTCAAGCTGGCAAGAGCTTGCTTCACTTGTGCTGATACGGTCATGTCCCTTCACCTCCTGACACATATAGATTCGTACCGTTGACCGTAATTTATTCTTGTTTGTTTACAAAGTTTTCTTGTAAAATTTTACCATATTCATTCATGAACAAAAGGAAAGACACCCGCAGGTGCCTTTCCTCATCCAGCGTATTCAATTAGCCACGTCCAGCCAATTGTTGTTCAGCGAAGGAGACAAGACGTTTTGTGATCTCTCCTCCAACAGAACCGTTTTGACGGGAAGTAGTGTCAGGGCCAAGCTGAACGCCGAATTCAGAAGCGATTTCGTATTTCAGTTGGTCCAGCGCTTGGTTAGCTTGAGGTACCAAAAGGTTGTTGCTGGAACCGTTGTTGTTGTTAGCCATCTCTATCACCTCCTCGTCGTTGGTAAGTTTAATATGTGTGAAGCTTGGATTGTTCATTCGTACTTTTTTCTTTTTCTCATTTCCAAATTTACGTATTACATATGAAGTAAGTACTCTGCTATTTCCCGAGCTGCTTCTGGACGCCGCACCTGCTCCATCTGCTCAATGATCTTGTCGCGTTGCTTCTGATTTCGCCAATGTCTGATCCATGTCCTGATATCCTCCGTGTCATTAGCAAGAACCGCAGCCTTTTGATCAAGCAAAAAGGAAGAGTTTTCCCTCTCCTGTCCCGGCAAGGGCTGATAAAGAAGCAACGGTGTCCGCAGTGCCATTGCTTCTGCACAGCTAATTCCACCTGGCTTGGTTATGTATACATCCGCTGCTCCGATCCATTGCCACATTTGTGCTTCGAATTTCCTCAGTAAGATACGGTGGGTAGAAGGATACTTGCCAGTCAATCCTTGCAATTCTTCATACAGCTTCTCGTTTTTTCCGGTAATCACGATCAATTGGAGGGGCTCCATCTCTTTGGCAAGTGCCTTCATGACCTCAGCTATTCTCCCATAACCACCTTCCCCACCGCATACGAGAACGGTAAATTGCTCTTCTAGACCAAGCTGTTTTTTCCAAATGCTCTTTTCTACTTTTGCAGCCGTAGTAAACGCTGAGCGTATGGGAATACCGAGAACTTGTATTTTGCTGGCGTGTACCTGGTACGAGCGAATAAGCCGATCCGCAATCTGTTGATGAGCGACTATATACGTGTCGATTTCTGGATGCACCCAAAACCGGTTTAAATGATAGTCAGTAGGTATGCTGACCAAATGGAATGGCTTATCCATCCTTTGCTTGGATTGAGCTAGTGCCGATAAGCAGTAGGCATGTGTGGCAATTACGACATCCGGGTTTTCTATGTCTATTAGGGTGTTCTCCAGGCGCCTGGAAAGCCACCAGCCAAGCGGCATTTTCAGTATCGTCCCAAAGAGACGGTCTTGCTCGTATATTCGTTGCCACATGGGCCTGCCATAGCGGAGCATGCTTAGATAAAAAAAACGGGACAGCTCCCGTAAAGCGGGACTGGCCGTGGTTAATCCCCCTACTATTCTCGATCGTTCTATGCCTTCATGTGAGTCCAGCACTTCATGTAGTGCCTCCGCGGCCATTCGGTGGCCACTGCCTGCCCATTCTTCGGTAACTAACAGGAATCGTTTTGCCATTAGAACAATTCTCCTGTAGGCTCATTGCTATTAGAACCATAACGGCTTAATAAGTGCTCTTTTGACATGTACACCCGTTTTAACGGTATCTCCTGCCTCCGTGTCTGCACCCTGCGCTTGCCATCTGGATGAATGAGACGAATCAATAAGTGCAAATACCACCGCTTGAAACGGAACAAGGTGTTCATCGGTACATCAGAGATGGAAAAACCCAAGGGCTGAACCCCTTTATGCAGCATGGTTGTCCCGACAATCCCTTTAATTTCTTCCCGATTATTCATCCCTTCCAAATAGGCAGCCAGCTTGGGCAATGATTGCATAATATGACGCCGTAGCAATAATGCCATACGAAGCTCATCCTTTACTCCATTACACAAGGTAGCAAAGTAGTAGTTGTGGATATGTATCTTTACAATCAGATCTCCCTTGTGAATGCTCTGACCATCTGCAGTTACCAATGATTCTCCACGATAACGCAAAGGAACGATACGGAAAATATTGTTTCCTTTTTCAATATACTTGAGCCGGGTACAGCGTTGATAGATTTCATCCCAGAATCCCCACAGCATCAAGAGGCTTGTATTCATCTGCAACCGGTTCCTTTCTTGCCTCGTTTTCTTTGTAGTATGCCCTATAACAGTAGTTCCTCATTACCTGTTCACGCTCTTTTCATGCGTCCCCACAGCATGACCAGTCCAGCAACAATGACAGGCAACCAAATATGATTCAACATGAATGGATTGATCCATTTCCACATGTACGGATCCTCCAGACACATATCAACTGCCGTAAATGCGAGCATGCCTCCCCCGATGATCACTAAGCTGCGGAAACGGTTCATGAGACGAGCTACCCAAGCACTTCCCCACATCAAGAGCGGAATACTCATAACCAATCCCAAAATGACGAGTCGCAAATCTCCATGTGCAGCGCCGCCTACAGCCAGTACATTATCCAGGCTCATCACAAAGTCAGCGAGCAAAATCGTCCTCACAGCTTGACCTACTGTTTGGTTTTGAGAGATTTCAGTCATTTCCTCCTGCTCGCCCATCATCAGCTTGCACGCAATCCACAGCAACAGCATCCCGCCTACTGCTTTTACTAGAGGAATATCTAGCATCCAGGTTGTCATTGAAGTCAAAAGGATTCTCAGCATGACTGCCAGCAGCGTTCCATATAATACTGCCTTTCCTCGTTCCTTCTTCGGCAGCCCCCGACAGGCCATCCCAATTACGATCGCGTTATCGCTGCTCAGGACCAAATCAATCATGAAAATATGCACCAGTCCCAGCCAAAAATGCTCCTCCATCTCCGCCTCCCTGGTCCACCAAAAGTCTGTCCATTCTACTTTATGCGACTAGAATCGGACTCATGATTAAATATTTTTCCGAAATAAGGCGTTTTTCGGCAGATTTTGTAGATAAAAAGTTTCAGCAAAAAACTTTTTATTGCTAAAAAGGGCAATTTATACCTTGTCTTCCCTATCCCTTTTCCTTTACGATTTTAGTGGGGTGGATAAGAGATGGTGGGTACTGTGACGCTAAACCTAATGGACGTTTCTAGGAAAATATTGGACCTCGCACCAAATATCACTACAATTTGGATGCAAGAAATTATTCGAAGTATGGAAATTCCTGTAACAATCCCCCGCGATTTCGCGGAGAAACGAACGGTGCTCTTAGCCCGTTATCTGGTGGAAAATGTGGATCAAGATATGCAAACCTGGTCACTGGATATGGGAGAGTGGCTGCGTTCGCAGGAATACCCCTTCTCCTCCATTTTGCGTACGTATCAGTTGTATCGAAATGTTTTCTGGCGGGTACTCCAACCTGAACTGCAAAAATGGGCCCTTTCCTCGCAGGACATGCATTATTTAGAATCCCAGCTCGGCAAAGCTATGGATGAAAGCGTATTTTGGGCTGTTTATCATTTTGAGCAAATGATGAACCGTGAGTTGATCCAAAAAGAAGAGACTATCTCCTATTTGCATAATGACAAATTGACGATGCTGGGCAAAATCGCCGCAAATATGGCCCATGAGCTTCGCAATCCCCTTTGTGCAATCGAGGGCTTCTTGAAGCTGATTGGGGAGTCCACCAGGGAACAGGCGCAGCTGCAGTCCTATATTCAGGTTGTTATGCATGAGTTTGCAAATTTGCACCGACAAATTACAGGCTTTCTCAGTTTTTCGAAAAAACCGATTCTAGACGAAATTTTTAAAACTATCGAAATGAAAAGCTTACTGGAAGAAGTCGAAGTACTGATCACCCCACGCTTACTGGGAGAAAACATACGCTTTGAAAAACTAATCCACCCCTGCTCACTTGCTGGTTATGAAGAAGGCTTAAAGCAAGTCGTCGTCAATCTGTTGAACAATGCGATTGATGCCGTACAGAATCGAACGGACAAATGCATTCACGTCATCTCTACGTCTTCTGATGGATGGCTGTATTTAAGTGTGGAGAACAATGGAGAAATGATTCCACCAGAAATTGCTGAGATTTTGTTTCAACCCTTCTTTACCACAAAACAAAATGGGACAGGCATTGGACTGTCCATCTGCAAAAATATAATCGAAAAACATAACGGGACGATTCATTGTGATTCCAACGAAAAACGTACTCGTTTTGTCGTATCACTACCAATTGGACAGGCTGAATAATCGTTTCCATGTTCTTTTTTCCAGGAAGCTTCCGACTTTAGAAGCATGAATTTGAAAACATGACTACCCCGTGCTCTGCCGGCGTAGACTTTTATACCCATGAACGAAAAAGCCTCCTGAGCGATCAGGAGGAGATGCAAGAGATCCGTTACCTTTATCTGGTAAGCGATCATAGCTTTACTCTACACGAAAACATATGTTTCTACCACAAAAAAGATCAGACACGGTTCGACAGACATGAGCTGATCCAGTAATGCAAAAGCAATGAGATCTACGCGGCCTTTTTTAGTAAGTGGGTGCGTAGATCTCTTATTCTTTTTGACAATACAAAAAAGCAGAATGACGATGAGACATTCTGCTTTCTGACTATGGAGCGGGTGATGGGAATCGAACCCACGCGACCAGCTTGGAAGGCTGGAGTTCTACCATTGAACTACACCCGCATCGAAGATCTATGGTGCCGAGGACCGGACTTGAACCGGTACGGGAGAAACTCCCGACAGATTTTAAGTCTGTTGCGTCTGCCCATTCCGCCACCCCGGCATCTAATAAAGGGCAATCATGGTCGGGAAGACAGGATTCGAACCTGCGACCCCTTGGTCCCAAGCCAAGTACTCTACCAAGCTGAGCTACTTCCCGATTTTATTTTGTTGTGGGGCCCCCGAAAAGTACTCGGAATAGGCTACAACGCTCTTCTTCACTTTTGGGTGTAAAGTGGCGTGCCCTGAGAGATTCGAACTCCCGACCTTTTGATTCGTAGTCAAACGCTCTATCCAGCTATGCTAAGGGCACATGTAATGGAGCGGACGAAGGGTCTCGAACCCTCGACCTTCGCCTTGGCAAGGCGACGCTCTACCAATTGAGCTACGTCCGCATAAATGAATTTAGTTGTGCGTTGTTTGGTGCGGTCAAGAGGACTTGAACCTCCACGGTGTTGCCACCACTAGAACCTGAATCTAGCGCGTCTGCCAATTCCGCCATGACCGCATTTGAAGTTTTTGCTTTTTAAAAACTGGTGAGCCATGAAGGACTCGAACCTTCGACCCTCTGATTAAAAGTCAGATGCTCTACCAACTGAGCTAATGGCTCGTGCTATATTGTTTCCTGCCACTTAAAACCATTAGGTTAAAAATGGCGGAGCTGACGGGACTCGAACCCGCGACCTCCGGTGTGACAGACCGGCGTGAACTCCAACTTCACCACAGCTCCATATTTGGTTGCGGGAGCAGGATTTGAACCTGCGACCTTCGGGTTATGAGCCCGACGAGCTACCGAGCTGCTCCATCCCGCGATGATCAGGACGACCTGGTGTCAGCGTTACCACAGGACGTGGTGCTTTTAGCTGACCTTCCTTATCCTTTAAGAATATAAGTGGTGGAGGCTGACGGGATCGAACCGCCGACCCTCTGCTTGTAAGGCAGATGCTCTCCCAGCTGAGCTAAGCCTCCGCAACCCCAAAAAGTGAAGTGAAGCGTTGTAACAACACCGATTACTTTTCGGGGACCCCGACAACTTGCAGGATGATAAAAATCATCAGCTTCACTTTGTGGGGTGTTTTATATGGTGACCCGTAGGGGATTCGAACCCCTGTATGACAGCGTGAAAGGCTGCTGTGTTAAACCGCTTCACCAACGGGCCATGAAAGTGTTATGGCGGATGGAGTGGGATTTGAACCCACGAGACGGGTCGACCCCGCCTACACGATTTCCAATCGTGCTCCTTCGGCCGCTCGGACATCCATCCACAATCTATACAAAGTGGATCGAGGTGATCCAACTTATTGTTGCCTTCCAGATCTCAAATGTTATCACGTTTATTTTGTAAAAGCAAGAGTTATTTTCAATTCCGCTTAAAAAGTTTATCGTGATAAAACTTCCCTGCTAGGCACAATAGCCATTGTATCCTCTCATGTACCTGGTGTCAACGAAAAGATGATAAAAAATCACACTTTTTTTGACGTATAGGAATTTATAAGCGTCACGCTTATGAATTCCGGAGCGCATTAAAACTTTCCACTAAACGCGGTCGCTCTTTCTTGAGGAGGCCTCGATAGAGGTTTTTTTACGCGCTCTTAACAACCACGAAATTATCATTACCAAACGCCCTGATAAATACCCGAGATTCTTTTCTTCGCAATCACGCTTTTCCAGGATTATTCTCTACACTATCTGCATATGGACTAACAAGGCAGACAAACAATGGCCCCTACAAACGGAGGTGATCCATATAATTCATGCCAGAGTGTCAAAATGCTATGATGATTAGCAAAGGAAGGAAGTGTTCTTATGACTCTCATCCGGCAAGCTACTTCTCAGGACTCCGCGGCTGTCTGTCGAATCGATGCTATGGTTCTCGGCAATACGAGTCGCTCCGCTGAGCTATGTAACGCCATCGCAGCAGGTCAATGCTACGTTGCTTCTTTTGATATGGATGTCATCGGTTTTGCTCTTATGGATCAGTCATTTTTTAAACAAAGTTTTGTATCACTAATCATGGTTCACCCTCAGTATCAAAAACACGGTGTTGGTTCTGATCTTCTTTTGTATTTGGAATCCATCTGTCCTACCGACAAGCTATTTACCTCCACCAATCTCTCCAACAAACGGATGCAACGGCTCTGCCACAAGTTAGGCTATGATTACAGTGGAACAATTGCGCATCTTGACCAGGCTGATCCGGAATTATTTTTTTGCAAAAAGGTCTAGGTGGCACCAAAAACAGCCGTAGCATTTTGAGCCACGGCTGTTATTTATTCCATACCTGTTATTGATTCCGTTCATAGATCAAGCGGAGTCCTTTTAACGTAAGAATCGGATCAACAACGTGAATACACTCCGTCTCGTTCGCAACGATCGATGCTAATCCCCCGGTGGCAACCACCTTTGGCTCCGTACCGAATTCAGCTTTAATCCGCCGCACGATCCCCTCCACCTGTCCGACGAATCCGTAATAAATACCCGACTGCATCGCTGTTATCGTGTTGCGCCCTACGACACTCGCAGGTTTGACTATCTCGATCCGTGGCAGCTTGTCTGCACGGCTAAACAACGCTTCCGTCGAAATCCCAATACCAGGTGCAATTGCTCCACCCCAGTACTGCCCCCGCTCGTCCACATAACAAAAGGTAGTCGCTGTTCCGAAATCCACGACAATCAGCGGTGTCCCGTAATGATGAATCGCGGCAACAGAATTGACGATCCGGTCAGACCCTACTTCTCGCGGGTACTCGTATTTGATATTCAGACCCGTTTTGATTCCTGGCCCGACAATCAGCGGTTTTTGCCTCAGATATTTGACGCACATCCGCTCAATCGTATCGTTTAACGGAGGAACCACCGAAGATATAATAATCCCGCTCACCTGGTCAAGCGTCATTCCCACACTGTCAAAAAGACTTTTCACCAGCATGCCATACTCATCTTCCGTCTTTTGGCGATCCGTGGCAAACCGCCAATGATGCCGCAGTAAATCACGCTCATACAAACCCATGACCACGTTGGAATTGCCGATGTCGACCACCAATAGCATAGCGATTACTCCTTAGCGCTTCCGCGTATTCAAATCAAGACTAATATCAAACGCCTTAACAGAGTGGGTCAAAGCCCCGACAGAAATAATATCGACGCCCGTTTTGGCAATAGCACCGATCGTATCCAGGTTCACTCCGCCAGACGCCTCGACTAATGCTCGTCCATCGATGAGCTGCACCGCTTCTACCATCTGCTCGTTCGACATGTTGTCCAGCATAATGATGTCTGCACCAGCTTCAAGCGCTTCTCGTACCTGTTCCAGCGACTCTGCCTCTACCTCGATCGTCATCGTGTGCGGGATTGCTGCACGAGCTGCCGCAACTGCCTGTGCGATACCACCTGCGCCTTTAATATGGTTGTCCTTGATCATAACCGCATCATATAAAGCAAAGCGATGGTTATAGCCTCCGCCGACGCGAACAGCGTACTTTTCCAAAAAGCGCAGTCCTGGCGTTGTTTTGCGTGTATCAACGACTCGCGCTTTTGTGCCAGCCACTGCAGCTGTATATTCGCTCGTTTTTGTCGCAATCGCGGAAAGACGCTGCATCAAATTCAAGGCGAGACGCTCACCGCTCAAAATCGAGCGAACCGAACCACTCACCTCAGCAATTTGGTCGCCGACCTCTACACGTGTTCCCTCTTCTACTTTAGCGCTAAACACCAGTTCAGGGTCCACAGTCTCAAACACCTGCTGAGCAATAGGCAGGCCAGCTACAATCCCTGCCTCCTTGGCATACAAAATCCCGATTCCATGCTCAGTTTCGGGGATGGTACTCATCGTCGTAACATCGCCAAATCCCAAATCCTCTTGCAGCCATTCTTCGATTTTTCTACCAAGCTCTCGTTTATTCCACATCATATTGGTCACTCTCCTCCTGAACACCTTCGCTCACCGATTGTATCAAGTGCTTGCGCCAGATCAAATCGTCCTTGTTTGGGAAGTCAATGCGATAATGCCCGCCCCGACTTTCCTCGCGCATGAGTGCAGCTTTGGTGGTGAGCACCGCTGCATTTAATAAATTGAAGAATTCAAACGCTTCTTTTCCATCTATTTGAAAATGATAGTATTGCTCCATACGCTCCAGCTCTGCCAGAGCTTTTTTCAGTCCTTTTTCATGGCGTTTCACACTGACATGACGAAGCATCAGCTTTTGCAGCTTGACTCTTTGTTCACGTGTATTGAACATCCGATGCCCACGCTGTTCCGCAGTCACGGAAAACGCTCGAATAACGGGAAGCTCAGGCAGCTCCTTGATCCGCTCCGATATCCGATGTCCAAACACGACTGCTTCTGACAGCGAATTGCTCGCCAATCGGTTCGCACCGTGTACACCCGTGCAAGAAGCCTCACCGCAGGCAAACAAACGTTTTGTCGTCGTTTCGCCGTGGAGATCGGTCTGTACCCCACCCATAATATAGTGGCAAGCTGGTGCTACGGGTATCCAATCCGTTACCATGTCCAAGCCATATTGCAGACAAAAGTTATAAATCGTCGGAAACCGATGCTTAATCAATTCCTCGGATTCATGCGTAATGTCCAAATACACAAACGAAGCATGCGTTTGCTCCATTTCCGAAACTATCGCGCGCGCTACGATATCACGAGGGGCCAGCTCCTTTTGCGGATGGTACTTGTCCATGAAGCGCTCGCCATTACTATTGCGCAAAATCGCCCCTTCTCCGCGAACAGCCTCAGAAATAAGGAAGCGAGGTGCTCCCGGGTAGTAGAGAGCTGTCGGATGAAACTGAATAAACTCGACATCCTTGATGCGCGCACCCGCCCGATAGGCAATTCCGATCCCATCTGCGGTGGCAATGTCCGGATTCGTCGTGTAGCGATAAAGCTGACCAGCCCCACCTGTTGCAAGCACTGTCGCTTTTGCCTCCAGGAAAAAGAGCTCCCCGGTTGGCTTCTGTACAATAACCCCCACCGATTCGCCATCCTGCGTGATGACATCTATCGCAAAATGATGCTCCAGTACGTGAATATGTGGCTGCTCCTTGACTCTTGCAGACAAGGCTCGGACGATTTCTGCGCCTGTCGCATCCCCGTTCGCATGCAAAATACGCCGCTTACTGTGCGCCCCTTCTTGGGTCAGTTCGTATCGGCCCTCTGCATCCCGGTCAAATTCCGTTCCATAAGCAATCAATTCTTTCAAGCGCTCTGGACCTTCATGCACCAATACATCCACTGCCTCAAACGAGCTAAGACCCGCTCCGGCAACCAACGTATCTTGGCGATGAAGCTCGGGCGAATCCGATTTTGCCGTCACGGCTGCGATTCCACCCTGCGCCCAGCGCGTATTGCTATCATCCAATCCCTTTTTGCTAATCAGTACGACATCGGCATATTCGCTCGTTTGCAGCGCCGTATACAAGCCGGCGATGCCTGCTCCAATGACGGCTACATCGGTTTTCATTCGAGGCAGAGCTTGCAAATCAAAGTCCACAATATAGCGGGGAATCATAAGTGTCCCTTCTCTCCATGTAATAAAAGGTTCAAGAAAAAACGGATGATTTTCCACTCATTATAGCAAATCGGCGCTGGAAGAAAACGAAAAAAGAGTATCTGCCAAAACAGATACTCCCTTTTGAAAAAACGTTCATTTAGTTTGTATGTGAAACGCAATCTTTGCATGTTCCGTACACTTCGAACTTGTGGCCCGTCACCTCAAAATCATCAGGTACCGTTGCCATGATATTCATTGGACAGCCTGGCAACGACGATGTTTTTCCACATTCCGTACAAATGACGTGGTGGTGATGGTGACCGTCTGCCGAACAGGCCAGCCGGAATTTGCCCTCGCCATCCAGCTCCGTTTCCTCCAAGATCCCCAGCTCAACAAAGGTAGAGATGTTGCGATAAACGGTATCAAAGCTGAGTGTAGGATACAGCTCCTTGATTCGCTCCATAATATCCTTGGCTGAGAGGTATCGCTTCTCTGCGGCGCAGATGCGAATCATCTCCTCCCGCTTGCCGGTATATTTGAACCCATTGTCTTTCAATATTTGCAGCGCTTCTTCTACTTTCATCGACAAACACTCCTTCCTTTTGTCTTATCCAGATGACCTTATCGCAAAAGAACCCGTAGCTTTTTGACACCCAAAACGACAAGCAAAATCAATACTGCCATCAATACAATTGTACCACCAGATGCCCAGTCCAGTAGATAGGCAAAATATAAACCACTCAATACCGAGGTTTCGGCAAACAGAATGGAAAAAAAGATCGTCTGGCGAAAGCTTCCCGCAACTTGCAAGCTTGCGGCAACCGGGAGCGTAATCAGTGCCGAGATCAACAGTACACCAACGATGCGCATGGAAGCGGCAATCGTCAATGCTACCAATACCATAAACCATAAGTTGATGGAACGTCTAGCCACTCCTGAAACCCGGGCGAACTCTTCGTCAAAGGAAACAGCAAACAATTCTTTGTAAATCAGTACAACTGTACCCAAAACAACGACAGCCACACCAATCAGTGCATACAAATCCTCGATAGAGACAGTAACAATTTTACCAAATAAGTACGAGTACAAATCAGCATTGAATCCATCTGCCACACTGATCAAGACAGTGAAAAGCCCCAAGCCAGTCGATAGAATAATCGGAATGGCCAAGTCCTGATAAGCCTTGTACACCTTGCGCAGTCGCTCAATAAAGAGCGAGCCCACCACGGCAAACAGCATCCCGAAGAACAACGGATTCACAGCTGAGAAAAATGCGATCTTCTTGGATACCAGCATCCCTGCCGCTACCCCGGAAAGCGTTACGTGCGACAAGCCATCCGCCATCATGGACAAACGGCGAACAATGAGAAATGTCCCGAGTACCGGACAGATCAGTCCAATTAAAATCCCTGAAAACAGGGTATACCGCAAAAAATCATACTGCCACCAATCAGCAAGCATGGTCATACTCCCTCTTTTAACGTGTTTACGAGCTTAGTGATGATGAGACAGCAGCTTCATCGAGCCGCCGTACATGCTTTCCAAAATCTTATCCTGGTTGTGCTCAAAGTCATGTGCTGTTCCGTGGAAGTGAATTTTCTTCTGTACACATGCGACCTTGTTCACCCACTGGGTCATGACACCAACATCATGGCTGACAATCATCATCGTCAAACCGTTTTCTTCCTTTAGAGAACGCAGCAAACCATAAAACTGCTCGATCGACTCCTGATCGACACCCACGGTCGGCTCATCCAAAATCAACAGCTCCGGCTCGGCTACCAAAGCACGAGCAATAAACACGCGCTGCAGCTGACCTCCAGACAGGCTGCCAATCCGTTGATCGAGCTTTGCCGATAAGCCCACACGCTCTACGGCATTTTTCACACTCTCATGGTGACGAGAGGTCAACCTGCGAAACAGCCCCACCTTGCCAACCAGACCAGAGGCGACGACTTCGCGTACTGTAGCTGGAAATCCGCCAGCACCATGTGCCACCTGCTGGGCAACGTAACCAATGCGGTTCCACTCACGGAATTTGGGTAGCGGCTGACCAAAAAGCTCAACGGTTCCTTTGGTAGGCGAGAGCAAACCGAGAATCAGCTTCATCAAGGTAGACTTCCCTGATCCATTTGGACCGACGATGCCCACAAAATCCCCGCGCTCCAGCGCGAAGCCAACCTCATCGAGAACCACTTTGTCTTCATATTGAAAGGACACTCCTGTGAGCTTAACGACAGGTGTCCCTTGTGTTGTCCGCTCCATGAATCAATCATTCCTTAAATCGGATTTGTTCTGATTTGATTTCATCCTACTACGATTTTACTCCAATCACAAGTATATCTTGGTCAAAAAGCACTTGGTGGAAAAAATAGAATGTCGCTCCCTAAAGAAGCGACATCCCTTTTTTCTTGCTTTATTTTAATGCTGTCCGCAATGTTTCCATATTATCACGCATAATCGACAAATAATCTCGATTTGCCTTAATATCGTCCTGTGTCAAACCTTCCAATGGATTGAGGGTAGCCGTTTTCACACCCGCTTCTTTTGCAATGACCTCCGCTACTTTCGGCGATACCAATGTTTCAAACAGCACATAGGAGATGTTGTGCTCTTTGACATGCTCCACCAGGTTTTTCAATTGCGAAGGAGATGGCTCATCAGCAGGATTCACTCCGGAAATCGCTACCTGCAAAAGTCCATAACGACTCGCTAAGTAGCTAAACGCACTGTGAGCAACCATGAATTCTTTTTTGGACGTTTGCGCTACCATGTCTTTGAAGTCTTTATCCAGCTGATCGAGATCACTTGCCAGCTGTGCAAAGTTCTTTTCATAATCAGCTGCATGTGCCTGGTCTTTCTGTACCAGAGTTGTTTTGATCTTTTCTGCCTGTGCCTTTAGCTTGGTCGGGTCGAGCCATACATGTGGATCAAATTCACCGTGCTCATGCTCATGCGCTTCCTCAGCATGCTCTTCGGCTTTCCCCTCTTCCTCGTGCTTATGTTCAGCTGCCTGCAGCAAATCCATACCCTCAGTTGAATTGACGATCACCGTTTTGTTCTTGTCGAGGTTTCCTACAGCCTTATCAACCCACAGCTCCAAACCACTTCCATTGAATGCGAAAATATCTGCACCTGCGAGCGCCACCATGTCTTTTGCGGTTGGCTCATAGTCATGCGGCTCCACACCTGGGGGAACGAGATTGGTTACGTCAATATGTTCGCCACCGATGCGCTTTGAAACATACTCCAATGGATAAATCGTTGTATACACCTTTGGCTTTGCCGCAGTTTGACCATCCGCTTGCGGAGTACTCGCTGCCTCTTTTGCCCCGCAGCCTACCATGCTCACTGCAGTTAATAAACTTATCATAGCCAACAGGCTCTTTTTCATCTCTGATATCCTCCTACTCCAATTCAAAATGATTCCGATTTACTTTTCTCTCGTTTTTCATTATACGGACAGGTGCCTAAAAAGTAAATAGGATTTATTCCGATTTAACTGGAATATGTTCATTTCCTTTGGCATAGCTTCATATTTCCTCCATGTGATTGTGATAATATAGGGGGTAGGGGGTATGTCCACAATGAAACGTAAATCATGGTTAGCCATTAGTATCGTTACTGCAGCCCTTCTCACTGGCTGTGGAGCTACGGATAATGCCAGCAATGAACATGATCACACGCAGCACGCAGCGAATGGTGATCTACAGGAGAAGACGGCTTCGGTCGATCAGCTGCCCAAATTTCTGGATAACCTGGACCCAGTCATCATCGAGTCCTACAAAATCGCTGGCGCCAATCGCGAACTGCTCAAATCGATCCCTTGCTTTTGCGGATGTGGTGAGAGTGCCGGCCATCTTCACAATGGCAATTGCTTCATAAAAGAAGAGCTACCTGATGGCTCAATCGTTTGGGACGACCATGGTACACGTTGCGGCGTGTGTATGGAAATCGCCGTCATTTCATCCAAGCTGAAAGAGGCAGGTAAAACACCGTTAGAGATTCGCAACTACATAGACAATACCTATAAAGAAGGCTACGGCAAACCAACACCTACACCTATGCCTTCGTAAAACCTCAATCACAATGAAAATGGCTTCCGGTAATCGGGAGCTTTTTTTCGTATCAGGTCAAAGCGCTTGCCAAACGATGCCAAATTGTTTTAGAATCATACCTAGATATTCTATGTATCGTATTTCTATGCATAAGGAGGTATCTATGAAAATTAACAAGGAATTGATGAAGGGCAGTACGGTTATTCTCATTCTGACCCTGTTGGAGCAAAAGCCGATGTACGGCTACGAGATGAGCAAAGCCATGGAAAAGAACTCAAATGGCGTCCTCTCGCTTAAAGAAGGAACACTCTACCCGATATTACACACGCTGGAATCAGATGGAATGGTCCATTCGTATTGGAGTGAGGGCGAAGGAGAAAGAAAGCGGAAATACTACGAAATTACGCCAGAAGGCAAAAAATATCTTCAGGATAAAAAACAGGAGTGGGTCACTTTTCGTACAGCCGTAGATCATGTACTGGGAGGTGGACAGGCATGATGGGAAAGGAACGGATAGACCATTACATACAGCTTGTCTGTAAACAAATCCGTAATAAAGAGGTACATCCCTCAATTACGCTAGAACTGGAGAATCATATTGCCGACAAAATCGAAGACTTTCGCTCCATGGGGGTTGGCGAAGAAGAGTCCGTAGAAAAAGCGATAGCTGCCATGGGCGATCCTACTACTTTAGGTCGACAGCTTCATCAGGCACATAAGCCTCGCATGGAGTGGGGAATATTTGGACTTGCAGCCGTTTTGATTGGGTTTGGACTGTTTTCCATGTATTCGATCAACGTCTCTCGGGATGAGGGGGGACTGCTAGAACGACAGCTGATCGGGGTGCTGCTTGGCAGCATCGCTTTCATCGCGATTCTCTTTGCCGACTACACCAAGCTCAAACGATACAGCAAGCACCTGTACTTCCTGACGCTTCTTCTTTTGCTCTATAGCTTGCTAACCAGAAATACGATTAACGGGCAGCCACAATTCCTTTTAGGCAGCTGGTATATCAATATCTTTGCCATAGCTCCCTACCTTCTCATCGTGTCGCTGGCAGGGATCTTTGCGGAATGGAATTGGAAAGCGAGTTACTCTTTTATAAAAATCCTTGCTATTTTTGCTCTACCCTTGCTATTACTGCTCGGAGGAAATAACACATTTTCTCTCCTGCTGTATCTCGTTGGATTCCTTGTGCTCATTCTCACTTCCCAGGCATACCGACGAATCATTCTATCTTTTCTTTGCACTTCGATCCCTGCCGTTGCAAGCTTGATATATTTTTCTATGAACCTCAACCAATGGGAGCGACTTCTTAGTTTTCTTGATCCTTATGCCGATCCAAACGGCAGAGGATACGTGCTCGTACAATCCATGAAAGCCTTATCCTCCGCAGGGCTCTGGGGCAATGGTTTCGGCTCACGCCTGGATGCACTCCCTGCCATCGAGTCCGATTTCATCTTCACCTATCTGGTCTACAGCTTTGGCTTGGTAGCCGGGGCGGCACTGGTGCTGATTGGAATAATTCTGTTCGCCCGTCTGCTTAGAGCGACAAAACTGGTAAAAGACCGTTACGGCTTCCTGCTTTTGTCCGGTTGGATGGCAGTCTTCTTCACTCCGTATTTCTGGAGTATTTTCATGACCATCGGACTTGTACCACCCACCTCCGCTATTCTGCCATTTGTCAGCAATGGAGTTGTGCATCTCGTCCTGCAAATGGCCTTGATCGGGCTGGTTCTCAATGTCTATCGCCGTAAAGATATCATGCAGCTAACGAAACAGTAAGGATATCACAAGCAAAAAGGGAGTGGAGCCTATAAGCGGCCCTACTCCCTGCTTTTTTCTATAAATGAATCGTTTTCTTAAGCCGGAGCAACTTCCAGCATACGCTCCAAAGAAGCACGCGCAGCATCTGCAACATCTTTTGGAACAAAAATCTCTGGCTTCATATTTTCCAGTGCTTCCACACATTTTTTAAGGTTGTTTACCTTCATGTTCGGGCAAACGAGGTACTTGGAAGCGAAAATAAACGTTTTCTCTGGGCTGTCTTTTTCCAGCATATAACGTGTGCCATCCTCGGTACCGATAATAAACTCTTTGTGAGACGATTCGCGGCAGTATTTGAGGATTCCTGTTGTAGAACCGACATAGTCCGCCAAAGAAACGACTTCAGGACGACATTCCGGATGCACGACAACGACTGCTTCCGGGTGCTGCTGCTTCAACGTCATGATGTCTTCTACAGACAGCTGGTCATGCGTATTGCAGTAGCCTTCCCAAATAATCATTTTCTTGTCTGTAAACTGCGAGACATAGTGGCCCAGGTTTTTATCCGGCACCCAAATGATCTCATCGCTGTCTACAGACTCGATCACCCGCTTCGCGTTGGACGACGTACAGCAGATGTAGGTCTCTGCTTTGACATCAGCAGAAGTATTGATATAAGCCACTACCTTCGCGTTTGGATGCTGTGCTTTCAGCTTGCGAAGACCCTCCACATTCACCATGTCGGCCATCGGACAGCCTGCTCGTTCGTCAGGGATGATTACTGTCTTTTGGGGATTGAGAATTTTTGCACTTTCTCCCATGAAGTGAACTCCACAGAACAAAATCACATCTGCATCGGTTTCTTTCGCTTTTTGAGCCAAGCCAAAAGAGTCCCCGATAAAGTCAGCTACTTCCTGAATCTCTGGACGTTGATAAAAGTGAGCAAGAATAATGGCGTTTCTCTCTTTCTTCAGCTGCATCAGCCGTTCACGTAACTCAGCGTTTCGCTGGGCTTTTTTTTCTAACGCTAAAGCGTCCATGGAAAAAATCCCCCTACGGTGGTGTCATAATTTACGGTCATTGTAAGCTGATTACCTAGCCTTGTCAATGTATCTGGTTTGCCAATACAAAAAACCGACCTTTTCCAGATCGGTTTGTATATGCTTATTCTTATTTGCCGATGATGCGTTCACGAATAAATGTAGCGACACCGTCTTCATTATGGTGTGGAGCGATATATTTCGCCAGCTGCTTGATTTCCTCGGACGCATTTTCCATTGCCACCGAATAACCGGCCCCAGTCAACGCTTCCCTATCGTTCTCTGCGTCACCAAAAGCCATTACTTTCTCTGGCCCTACGCCCCATTTGTCGCAAAAATACCGCAGACCCTCCCATTTGGAAACGCCCTGAGGGATGACCTCGACATTGTGGCTTCCAGAAGAAGTGATGTTCGCACGCATACTCCACGGTTCCAGCTGCTGGCGAACCCATTCTAATTTTTCCGGATTGCTGTGCCAGATAAAGATTTTTACGATCTCGCTTTCACCGGAATTCACCTTTTCCACCATTTCTGCCAAGGGAACGATGCGAGCCAGCTTGTAAAAAGCAAATCTGCGCATGAGCATGCCTTCGACCGAGATATCTTCCTCGATCAACTTTTCAAGACGCTCACGGTCTTCTTTCACCATCATGCGGCTACTGGCTGTATCGTGCAGCTCGTAGTAAATCGGCTCCGCTCTGAGCATATGAAGCATATCAAACACGATGTCCTTAGGCAACGAAATACGTTGAACCAACGTCCCGTCTGCCTCGTACAAAGTCGCTCCGTTGCTGCATACATAGCCGTCGAATGGAAAGGAATCGATGGGGATCTGTGCCGACCCATACGTTCTGCCCGTAGACAAAACCAGTTTACAGCCATGCTCTCTTAGTTGACGACACGCTTCTTTGGTAACCTCTGTCATTTGTGAGTCTTTGTTTAACAAGGTCCCATCCATATCAAAAGCAGCCAAGCCCGGTGTGAGTAGCATCCCTTTTCCCCTCTCTCATGTCTTTTTGTATCAATATCCTTCATGTGAAAAAAAGGAGCACCTGAGGCGCCCCTTATTGTTTCGGTTCTTCTTTTGTATCTTCTTCTTGCTTTTGCTCCGTTCCTTGTTCTTGAACGGTCTCTTGAACTGCATCTTGTTGAACTGGTTCTTGCTTCGACAAAATATTGACTACCACATCTTTTGTTTCGAGTGGGTCATTTGTCATTTCACCAGTTTCGATGAGTTGTTTGATTTGTTCTGCATCCAACGTCTCTACACGAAGCAGAGTGTTGGCAATCAGATCGAGCTTGTCGCGATGTGTAGTCAACAGCTCTGTACACTTCGCATAGCACTCGTTAATAATATTGCGCATTTCCTGATCGATCTCATATGCGATTTGATCAGAGTAGTTGCGCTCGTTACCATAATCGCGGCCCAGGAATACCTGTCCCTGGCTCTTACCGAACTGCATCGGACCGAGCTTGCTCATTCCGTATTCGGTAATCATGCTGCGAGCGATAGCAGTCGCGCGCTGGAAGTCATTGTGAGCACCGGTACTAATATCACCGAGCACGATTTCCTCTGCAACACGTCCGCCCAACAGACCAACGATCTTATCAAGCAGGTCAGTCTTGGTAGCGAAGAAACGGTCTTCTTTTGGCAGCATCACTGTGTATCCACCGGCTTGGCCGCGCGGAATGATTGTTACCTTATGTACCATTTCTGCATTTCTCAGGTAGTAGCCGATAATCGTATGACCAGCTTCGTGGAATGCAACCAGGCGTCTTTCGTCTTCGCTAACCACACGAGACTTTTTCGCCGGACCAGCAATTACGCGGTCAATGGCTTCGTCCACTTCCAACATATTAATTTGCTTCTTGTTTTTACGAGCTGTCAAAAGAGCTGCCTCGTTCAAGAGGTTCTCCAGATCAGCGCCTGTGAAGCCCGAAGTACCGCGAGCAATCACATCCAGCTTTACGTCCTCACCAAGCGGCTTGTTGCGGGCATGTACCTTGAGCACCGCTTCACGTCCCTTGATGTCAGGGCGATCTACTGTAATTTGACGGTCAAAGCGTCCCGGACGCAGAAGTGCCGGGTCGAGAATGTCAGGGCGGTTGGTCGCAGCCACCATGATGATGCCTTCGTTTCCACCGAAACCGTCCATTTCTACGAGCAACTGGTTGAGAGTTTGCTCACGCTCATCGTGGCCGCCGCCGAGTCCAGCTCCGCGTTGACGACCAACCGCGTCAATCTCGTCAATAAAGATAATGCAAGGCGCATTTTTCTTAGCATTTTCAAACAGGTCACGCACGCGGGATGCACCCACCCCGACGAACATCTCCACGAAGTCAGAACCAGAGATGCTAAAGAACGGAACGCCTGCTTCACCGGCTACAGCACGAGCGAGCAAGGTTTTACCTGTACCTGGAGGACCTACGAGCAGGACCCCTTTAGGAATACGGGCACCAACAGCGTTAAATTTGCGCGGGTCTTTCAAGAAATCAACGACTTCTTCCAGCTCCGCTTTCTCTTCGTCTGCACCCGCTACATCGTCGAATGTAACGCGCTTCTTCTCTTCATTGTAAAGCTTCGCGCGGCTTTTACCGAAGTTCATTACTCGGCTTCCGCCACCCTGGGCATTATTCAAAAGGAAGAAAAACAGAATGAAAATGATGACAAACGGAATGATGGAAGTCAGGAACGTGAGCCAAATGCTGTTGCCCTCGGCCGGATTGACCTCTACCTTCTTCACTTTTTGTTCATCAATCTTCGCTTCTACCAAAGAGATAATATCAGAGTCATACAAAAACACATTGGTAAAGAATTTGTTGCTTTCCTGTCCCGGAATTGCCTTGGCCAACGTACCTTCGATGCGGTATGTACCGTTCTCTGGTCGAATAGACAACTCAGTAATGTTGTCGGCCTTCAGCTGTACCCGGAAATCCTGATATGTAAGTTTCCCAACCTTATCAGTACCGGAGAGGATGAAATTCACGATCCCGACCGTGACAAGAAAAATCAGTAGGTAGAACCCGGTATTACGAAAAAAGCGATTCATGCCTTACCTCCTCTCACGAACAGACACTTTTCACATTTTATCATAGTAAGCACAGTCTCCACAACAAACCTACTTCGTGTAGACTTCAGGCTTCAATACCCCAATGTACGGCAGGTTACGATACTTCTCGGAATAGTCCAGGCCGTATCCGACAACGAATTCGTCTGGAATATCATAACCGCTGTAATCTGGTGATAAATCCACCTTGCGACGCTCTGGCTTGTTCAGGAGAGTAACCACTTTAACAGATGCTGCCTCACGATGGCGCAGCAGCTCAAGCAGTCGGCTCAGCGTCAGTCCGCTGTCCATGATATCCTCTACTACCAGTACGTGCCTGTTTTGCACAGAGGCATCCAGATCCTTCAGGATTTTCACCATGCCAGAAGACTCTGTTCCGCTTCCGTAGCTGGAAACAGCCATGAAGTCCATCTCGCAAGGAATATCCATGTGACGGATCAAATCAGCCATAAACACAACTGCACCCTTTAGCACGCAGATAACCAAAGGATTTTTATCCCGATATTCTGCAGCCAATGTCTTGCCCAATTCCTGTACTTTGTCTGCGATTTCTTTCTCTGATAGCAAAATCTTCTCGATGTCTTGATTCATGAAAAAACCTCCCGCCAATCTTCTCCAAACTCTATCCGCACGTGTAGAAAACGCCTGGTCTGTTCACTTACTGGCGCTACGGCGGAACGGCGCACGCCCGGTACCAAAATCACCTCATCGCCCGCCGTTAAAAGCGGAAGTTTGTCCCGCCAGACTCTCGGGAATTTGGCATCAATCAGTAAATCCTTCAGCTTTTTTCCATCTGCTGAGCCAAACAGGGTGAGACGGTCTCCAGGCTTTCGGTTACGCAAATACAGCGCTCCAGGCAAATGATCGGCATCAAATACCGCTTCATTCTTCGGAAGTCGCTCCAAATCCATGGGACCCTCAAGGTAAGTAATATGTACCGTGGCCTTGCTCTCATCGATCCAGGTACTACCCGGAACGGCGAGTTCGTAACAATACGTATGTATGCGATCTTCCCGCCCGCTACGACGAAAAAGAATTCGGCCGTACATCCGGCTTACAACCAGTTGCCCCGGCAAATGCAATTCCGCAGAGGGGCGACTTCCCCCTAGCATGTGCAAAACGGTCTCCACATGCTGCGAAGACCATTCGGTTTGTTTTGAGAGATAACTTAATATTAGAGTAATCATTCTCCTTTGTAAAGCAACGTCACAAGTTTGAAACTTGTCTTTCTCAATCACGACAGAGTCGCGTTTTGTCTCCATCGCAACCTGTTCCAAATGCTCGCCTGCGAGCTTCATCAAAAAGGCTTCGTCCTGGCCAATGGCAGCGGCTGCATCAAGGATATGCTCACGGTAGCGCTCATTGACTTTCGCTAGTAGCGGCATCACATCAAGCCGCAATAAATTGCGCGAATACTTGCGTGATTGGTTGCTGCTATCCTCTCGTGGCTTCAGCTCATTTTCCAGACAGTAGGCTTCCAGTTCTTTACGGGTTTTATGCAAAAGCGGCCGAATCAGCTCCATCTGACTATCCTCAAGCATCCGCCGCATAGGCATCCCCGAAAGCCCATGGAGCCTAGTCCCGCGCACAAGACGAAACAGGATTGTCTCTACCTGATCATCCGCATGATGGGCGACTGCCAGCTTTGTCGCTTTGTACCTGGCTCCTACCTCCTGATACAGGCGATAACGAATTTCCCTGCTGGCTTCTTGCCCTCCCATACCCGTTTGTTCCATATAAGCGGGCACGTCATACTCAAACAGGTGAAAGGTAACGCCTAGCTTTTTGCACAGCTCCTGGGCGTATAATGCATCCTGCCGCGCTTCCTCACCGCGAAACCCATGATTCAAGTGAACCGCGTGAAGCTTCCAACCGTAGTGATAGTTTTCATTCAGAGTCGCCAAGATATGCAAAAGAGCTGTAGAATCATTTCCGCCGGAAACTCCTACAACAACTGTTTCGCCTGGGTTCAGCAGTTTTTCTGATTCAATCTCGTTGCGTACGTCTGCCAGCATGACGCGCTCCTCTCCAAATCGTCAACACAGAAATGCCAAACATCAGACCGGAAGCGATCGCTCCTGCTACCATCATCGTCTTGGTAGCGAGCGTAATGCCTTCTACATAATCATTGTTCACAAATGCCAGCATGGATTTGTAAGCCAACGACCCCGGCACGAGCGGAATAATTCCCGCAACGCTAAAGTTGGTAGAAGGGACACGCAATATGATGGATAGTAACTGGCTTAACAAGGAAACAACCGCAGCAGCAACAAATGTGGACAACAATACCTCCGACCCCAACGTAGGAAGATAGGAAAAGACCAAAAATCCGATCATTCCCGCAAGTCCTCCCGCAAAGATCGTACGAATCGGGACGTTGAACAGCACACACCATGCGGTTGATGAAATCAGGCTAAGCACCATACCCTGCAGCAACATCTGGGCTCACCTCATAAACCATAGAATAATAGCTGTAGCTACCGCGACGGAAACAGCTGTCAGCATCGCTTCCACTCCGCGCGAAACACCTGCGACCAAATCTCCCGCCATCAAATCACGCAAAGAGTTGGTGATCGCGATACCAGGGAACATCGGGAGCATCGCACCGATAATAATGATGCTAATGTGCAGCTGCGGAAAAATTGTCACAGCCAGCAATGCGAATAATCCTCCCAATAAAGCCGCAGAAAACTCCGTAAAAAACTTCATTCGTACAAACTGTTCCAAATATTCCTGACTCAGGTTGACGATCAGCCCTGCCAGAGCGGCCGGAGCGAGATCGTACCAGGTTCCACCAACCAGCATAGAAAAGGAGCCGCTGGCTATCGTGGCTGCCATATGTTGCATCCATTTGGGATACAACGGCTTTTTTTGATCGATTTCACGCAGTGTCAGATACGCTTGCTCCAGATTGATTCCACCACTGACAAACTTTCTGGAAACATCGTTGACCAATGTAATTTTGTTTAGATTGGTTGTTCTTCTAGGAGTACGAACCATACGTGTATGGTCCTGCCCCTTGCAGCGGAAAGACAAAATGATGCTCGTCGGCGTTGCTGAGCTGTTGACATCATCCATTCCTGCTGCCTGTGCTATCAGCGCCATCGTCTCTTCTGTCCGGTAGGTCTCTCCACCGTTCTTCAAAATAATCGAGCCAGCCAATAAGCATGTATCCATCACCAAATCTGAGGACACGACTGTCACACCCTTCACATGAACCATGCATAATACAAAGTTCCAGCCAAGAGCAGCAAAGAGGCGACAAACAGGCCACTGATTCCTTTGCCTGCAGGTTTGGATGCCCGCTTTGGTTTCTGCATAGCGGCAACAGTCTGCTCTCGCAGAATGGCCAGCAGCTCTGCTCTCATTTCCCCCGCCGTTGCGAACTTTCCGTGGAAGGCCTTAAGAAGAGACACTCGATAGGGGTATAGTCTGTCACTTTTCCGTATTATATCACAGAGCAATGCCGTCTCGCGCGGGTCGCCCAAGCTACTTTTCCACGTTTCCTTGTCGACCATAAGTCGCACCATCATGACGGCTGTTGAGAACAGGTCGTATCCAATCTCTGCTCGTCTGTCACCTGCGTGCCAGGCAGCCCGATCATACTCTTCGGTAAATTGACGAACGGCATTGCCCAGCTTGGTTACTCCGCCAAAATCGATCAGGCGTACCTGCTTGTCAGACTGGGTCACCATGATGTTCTCTGGCTTCAAATCGCCAAATACCCAGCCGTGCTTGTGAAGAATGTCGAGCCGGGCAAGAAGCTGGACAATCATCACTGTCACCCACTCTGTCCCGGCCCGCTGTATATAATGATCCAGCTGTTCCCCATCCAGGTATTCCATGGCATAAAACGTACAAGGCTTGCCGTTAAGGACAAGATCATCCACATCACACAGGAGCGGTCCCACTCGGGAATCCCGCCCCTGCTGTACGCTTTTTAACACGTTTACTTCCATTAAGATATCTATGCCCTCGAGCCCGACTTTAACCGCCCGCTTTATACCGTCCTGAGAGGTTAGATACACGGCTCCATTCGCACCACGTCCCAGCTCCCTTAGGACGTGATACGATTTTTTGTTCCATTTGCCCTGAAAATACTTCGGCAGATCCGGAATATTCACTTTAGAAGACATGGTCACGCAAGCTTCCGTTGTGATCGTCATCCTCTTCCATGCTGGCATAACGGTCAGATAACGACTGAGGGAGCTTTACCTGCTCAAACAAAGCGATCGCTTCGACAATAGCTGGACCTGTAGGAGTAATCCCACTCATCGCCAAATCGCTGGTGATTTGATGGGCCTGCTCTACTTTTTCTGTCCACGGAATGCGAATGTCCAAATATTTATGTTTACCCGGGAAAGAACCTACCGCCATTCTGCTCTGTCCGCTTCGAGAATGCAGGCTGATACTGAAATCGTGAATCGCCTGTTGCACAGCAGACAGCTTTGGCTTCATGCTACCCGAGGTGTCTACCAGCATGACCACGTTGAGGCTGCTTTTTTCGCCCAGCTCATCTACCATCCCCGCGACTTGTACCCTTTTCTCCGGGGCCAGCTCCTCTATTCCGGAATCGCCCAAAATCTCTTTCAATTCTTTATTGACCACTTGATGAATCGTTCTCGTCATTGCCTTGCGCGTCAGCATTTGTACCGTTTGTGCCAGCTGCTGAGGATAGACGATATCACACAAACCGCCTCCAGCTTCTGCGATATCCCGAATCTCACGTTCTCCCTTTTCACCCAGCTCACTTTTATCGATGACGCCAATCACGTTGACCGTAATGCCTTGCTCTCGTGCCAGGGAAGCCGCAGCAACCGGACTCATACCGGAATTCGAGCAGCCATCGGTCACCACCAAAATTTGTTTAAGTGTCGCTTCTTTCACAAATAATCTCCCCATTCTGCCTGTTTTAGCAACAGTATCGACGGGGAGATCGGAAATCATACTCTTAACTTACAATCCGTGGACGCTCTAGCTTCGGCATCCCATGGACCTGAATCGCTGCCCATTGTGGTACAAATCGGTCGATGCGGGCTACAAGTACCGTCATGTCATCGACAATATTTCCGGAATGCTGCCGTATCACTTTTTCCAGCAAAAGATCAGCCACTTCCTGAGGATCATCGGTTTCGAGCTCACTAATAATCCGCTTCATCCACATCTGGCGATTCTCGATATGCCGCGGGGCCTCATAAATACCATCAGACATCATGATTAACAGATCTCCAGGCTTTAGCATACGGGATACGACATCTACTTCGATTTCCTCTAGTATGCCCACTGGCAAATTGTTCGCTGTGATCGTTATGACGTCATGGCTTCTTTTAACAAAGCTGGGTGTAGAACCAATTTTGATAAACCGGGTATGAGCGGTTTGAAGGTCAATCAGTGCCAGGTCAACAGTGGCAAACATCTCCTCAGTTGAGCGCAGGGCAAGCACTGAATTCACCGTTTTGATCGAAATTTTTTCATCCATTCCCGAGCGCAACAGTTGCTGGAGCATGTCGAGCGCGGATTGGCTCTCCAGAGAAGCTCGCTCCCCATTTCCCATCCCGTCACTAATCGCCAAGGCCATTTTTCCATTCCCTAAATCCATCGTGCGGAAGCTGTCGCCGGACAATAGCTTGCCGTCCTTGGCAGCTCCAGCCACGCCGATTTCAATTTCAAACGTTTTGGCGGAAGCGAGGCACATCGTGCACGAGCCGTCTTTTTGCGCTTCACAATGCCGCTCCCTGACCACGATATTCTCTCCCAATATTTCGGTTAGCATGGGGGCAACAATCTTGGCGCACTCATCCCTTCCATAGCAGGTGGGCTGACTGATCTCGATATCTACCTTGCCTTCCTCCAAGCTGTGTATGTCAACGCGGCGTACAGAAAGACCCAGTCCTTCCAGCGCCTTCGAAACTTGCTTTTCCTGTAGGCTCAGCTCCATGCCCTCCCGTTGAATTTCCCGGGCAAAGTCACTCATCACTCGCGATACACCCGACAGCTGATCAGCGACGAGCTTGCGGCTTTCCTTTACCTGCTTCTTCAGTTGATCAAACGACTCCTGTCGATCATATTCCTGCTCGATCACAGTCATCACTTTTTCCGTTTTCACACATTTCCGTTCCCAATCCCGAGGCGGTGTTACGCCAGCAAGCGTACCATTTTCGTACACCTTATCCATAAGATGGCGCATACCTTCGTAGGTAGACTGCATATCCTTTTCCCAACACTGTTCTTTTTTCCAGCACCTCTGGCATGTGAATTCAGTTACGCGACTGAGGAAGGCATCGGCCTGCTCCTCGATCTCATCCCGATCCGCCGTCTGGGCAAAGCTATGTGACAGCTGCGTAAACAAATCAGAGAACTGCTGAATTTTTCCTGCAGTAACATCACGGACACGACGCATATATTCCTGATGGGATTGGAGATTTTCGGGAGTTCCGGGTATAAATCGGGCAACCTTTTTCCACAGAGCTGCCGGTGTCAAAATAAACAGGGCGATCGCAATTGAAGTCTCAACTAATGAGAGGTACAGTGTCTCTTCTGCCCCGCCATATATCGCAAGTATAGCTGTTCCAATCAAAAGTCCTGCGGAAACCCCTACTTTGCCGCCTTCCTTCAATAAACCAGCCAAAAGACCGGAAAACGCCAGTAAATTAATTTGCAAGAGTGCACTGACATTTGCCAAGCTTAGAATCAAGCCAGTAACTACACCTACAGCCGCACCTATTGTGCCACCTCCAACGAAGGCAAATACGAGAAGCAGATAGCGTGAGAGTACATGCTCCATCGACACTCCCTCTACCATCCAATCGACCGTTCCTGTCATCAATGACGCCAGCAAGATGACCAACGACACGATCTCTTCGTTTTTCAACGGCTCATAGGGCTTGGCCAAATGGATGATCGAAAGTGACTGGATAAAGATGAGCGTCAAAACAAAACCGAGTACCGCTTCGACTGCGATCATCACCAGCTCATAGGTGTTAACCTGGTTGGTCAACACGGCATAAAGCAAATGACTGATGAATACCGTCGTTACGACTAAAAGAGGCGTACGAGAGAAATCCTTTCTGCGCGTTCTCTCCATGATCTTGCACACAACCAGCGCCAGCACGACGCTGAGGACTGTCTGCAAGCCAATGGGGACTGACTGAGTAAAAGCTCCCAGAATCAGAGCAAACCCGGTTGTTAGGATACAATCTCGCCGGATATAAAACATGACAATGAAATAAGGTATGACAAAAGGGGTCAGTTCTTCGAGAATCAACGCACGTCCGAGCAAGAAGCCCATCAGGAGCGGAAGGACATTCCACTTCTGTGCTGCATCAGCCACCTTCTCTCCCCACGTTCGTGTAGTTGTATCCATTCGTTCTGAAACTTGCCTGGTCCATACCTGTCCGGCTCCAGTGACATTTTTGTTTGCGATCATTCCGTACCACCCCGTTCTTGTTCAATGTGTTTCTCAATTATACGGAGGTGGTATTGTAAAATTTGTCAAAAAACCAAAGAGTATTCACAGAATCGTGCGACAAATTCATTAACGTATTTGGACAAAAAAAACCGACGTTATGGCGGATAACGTCGGCTGACAGGTGATTCGCGCTTTGCGAAACGGGCTTACGATACGTATTCGTCATTGCTTTCAAATGCCCTTCCTGAATTTGCAGTAAAATACACTTTTCTCAAAGAAAGAAAAGTCATAATCTTCGGAATAACATTTACCGACCGCGTCCCTTTTTGTCCCCACTCTTTTTCAATGGGGATTGGCGGTCTTCGCTTTCTTTTAAAAAGCGGTTTAATTTATCTTCAAAGCCTTCTCCACGCTCTCGGTGGTTTCGCGGCGGACGCTCTTTTTCCTGTGCTTTTTTAATCGACAAACCAATCTTGCCTTCACGGATACTCAGTACTTTTACAATCACCTTATCACCAATCTTCAAAAACTGATGAATATCTTTGACGTAAACGTCCGAAATCTCACTGATGTGGACAAGACCGGTCACATTCCCAGGCAGCTCTATAAACGCGCCAAATTTCGTGATACCTGTCACTTTTCCTTCAAGTTTGCTCCCGACCTCGACTCCCATGTATGTGGAAAGCCTCCCTCTCCTCGAAGATCAGATAAGGCAACTTATTCTGGAATCACGTAAATACTCTCGCCCTGCTTGGTGTAGAAAATTCGTTTGCGCGCTAGCTCCGCCAGGTATTCCTGATCGTTGAGACGGCTCGCTTCATAGGTAAGCTCCTCTTGCTTTTGCTGCAAGGCCGCTGCTTCTTGCTTCAGGGTCTCCAGCTCGGTTTTCTTCTGCGCCAGCACACCACTCTGCAAGTAAAGGGTATAGCCAGTCCAGATGAAAAAGCAGAGGACAAAAAAGAAAAAGAGCCTCATTCTACGCCGTTGCCCTTTTCGATTAGTTGGCATGGATATCGCTTCTTTCATGAGTAGGCCACCTCGTTTTTACTCCCGCTTTCTCTTTGAGTGAAACCAATTCTTCCAATTGGTCCAAATTCCTGTTGTTTTCCCGAACATTTTTTTCCCCAAAACTTGACCCCATTTGGCAAACGGAGAAATGACAAAACGCGTCACTTTCCACAAAAAGCCTGTGATCGCAAGCAATACGGAATACAAAAATGCCAGCAACATCAGGATCACTCGGTACAAAAACAACACGGGACGTACTACGAGGGTGTCAATGATTTGTATAATTGTTCGGTATAACCACTGACAAAATTTTATCACGCGGTGTAAAAAATGGATATACTTCTTACTACCTATTAAAAAATACAGCCATGCACCAAAGATCATTCCAAAAAAGATGGGGAATCGAATGACACCATCGTTCACTTTTAAAAGGATGTAGAAAACAGCGCCCATGCTTCCTACCCAAAAAAGGATGTCAAAGATGAACACGATCCAAAGCGGCAGCCTGCTCTTTCCTTTGAATACATGATACGTGTCAAATCCTATTCCCATTAATGCTCCACACGTCGACATGGCCAGCACCGTCTGCAGCTGAGTGACGATACTCACTTGAACAGTTTGCCGAAGAATCCTCTCGACCGATCTGACGCCTGCCCTTGCTCCAGATATGCCATTTCGTGAACCAGGCCCTCGATCGCTACTTCTCCGGTTTCCAAACTCAGATTTTTCATATGAAGATTTTGGCCACGTATAGTTAAAAAGCCGCCATCCGTCTCCAAGAGGAATTCTTCGCTGTCAAAGCTTTCGACGTTTTTCACTCCTGAAATCGCCAAGCTGCGTCGATTGATCATTACGATTTCATGGCGAGGCCGCTTCATGTGGTCATTCATGATTACTCCCCCCTAACGTACCCTTCTTGTACAATCGTATGGAGGGGGATGTCCTTTTAGAACAAAAAACCCCGCCAATAGACGGGGCTTTGCTCGCACTCTATTTATAAACGGTGTAATTTCCGTTCACATAAATGATTTTATAGCCTGTACGGTCAGCAATTGTTTTCAATGGCAGCGTTGGAATATTGTTTTTCAATTGAACAGCTGCGGGAAGGGTTACGTTTTGTCCGTTAATATTGACTACGTTCGAACCCACTTTAAAATTCATGACCGTATTTCCGCTGACGACCTTCGCTGTCGTTTTTGTGTAGCTGATTTGGAAGCCTAGCGCATCACGGAAAAACGTAGTAGGAATCAGCGTGTTGCCGTTTACCGTATAAGGAGCCACTGCCAGAGCAGTTGTTTTACCCGACTTGGTAAAATTCGCTACATCCGCTTTGAAGCTGACACCGTTCAGCGCAACGACGGTCGTTGGGCGAGCAAACAGCAATCCTTTTTCCTCCGATGTGTACACACCGATGCTGTATACACCAGCAGTCGCCGGGTTCACGACACCTGCTGTTTCCGCGATATTTACCTGAACAGCGGTTTGTGCCGGAATATCCTGAGAAGGATAAATAATGAGATTTTGCCCACGCACACCTACGTAGTTGGCAGCCACACCGTTTACCGTTACCGTGTTTGCTGGCAGATAGGCAGGTACGCGGAATCCGGCAGGAAGTACGACCTCCACGAAGCCTTGGGCACGTGGAATCGCAACACCCAGACCTTTAATACCAATCGAAAGGCCCGCAGGAGTAGCAGCTGTCGCTCTTGTGAGGCCGATGGTTGCCAGCGAATTGTCTACTGCAATAGGGGTAGGGATTGCCGCACCAGTAATCTGGAATTCTTTGGAGCGATACGTTTTGCCATCCACTTTGGCCGTGATGTTATAAAATCCTGCTGTTCTAGGGTTGGTAATATACGCATCCTGGGTAAATCGGATCGTGATGCTGTCTGTGCTCTTGAATCCACTTGGTGTACGGAAGCTAACCCTGCTTCCACTGGTAGACAGATTCGACACCTGGTCTCCGTTCACCGTTACATTATAAGCGGAGAGCACAGGCGGCACCATATCTGCTGTTGGGAAGTCAACCTGAATGTCTGTATTCGAATACAGTTTTTCGGATAGTTCCAAATCAAGCGTATAGCTGGCGCGTGCTCCTGCTTTGTAATCGGACATCCCCACCGAGATCGATGAAGAACTGGAGGAGGAAGATCCGCTTACCTCTACATCTTTTGATTTATACTCTTTGTCATCGTATTCAATCGTAAAGGTATAATATTTATCTGCCTTTGATGGATTCACGATTCCTGCTGATTTCGAAAATTCTAGATCAATATAGTTGTCTCCATCTACTCTGCTCGGAACCTCGATACGAACCGAATTATTAGACAAAATTGATACGTAATCGACCTTTTCACCATTCACTCGAACGTCAGACTTGTTAATACTCTTGGGAAGCATGTCCTTGGTCGGGAAGTTCACGTAAATGTATTTGCCCTTTTTGAGCTTTGTCTTGGAAGCTAGGCTCAGCTTACCCAGCGTCAGCGAGATTGCCGCTTCAGAGTCTTTGCTGCTAAGTGAGACTACGAATTTTCCGCTGCTGCTACTGCTGCTCGAAGACTTGCCAATGCTGATTTTTTCATATTTGTACGTACTCTCAGCACTTGTCTTCACACCGATCGAATAACTGTCCTTGTCGTCCGGGTTGGTTACTTTGTCGATGGTCAGTACGAGGGTTGTGCCTTTTTTGATCTTTTCGTCTACTTCGATATCGACAGTTGTCTTGGATGCATCCACGCTGTAAATCGCAATTTTATCGCCGTCGTCATCCTCTAGCGTAACATCCTTCTTTTTCAGGTTCTTGTCTACCTGATATCCAGAAGGAAATTTGACGGTAATCGTACCGCCCGCTTTCAGTTCCTTGTCGATTTCGAACTCAATTGTATATTCTGTTTCCTCGTCTACACCCGTATCGTCCGCCGAAACCTCTTCAACGGTAAGTGCATATGCAGCATGCGGTACCAAGACAAATGGGCTAGCCAACACCGATGTTGCCAGCAGTAATGAAATCCCTTTTTTCGCGCTCTTGTTCAACGGTAACTCCTCCCTTTTCCGTGAAAAACGCCCGTGACGTCTTTCAAAAAATTGGATGTGACCGCTTGCGGTCAGCACAACACAGCCAAGACTGTGATCTGCAATTCCTTCTATGATAGGAAAAGTTCGACAAAAAAAGGTTACAGACTGGTAACGAATGGCTTTACCCAAAGCATACAAAGAAGCTGCTCAGTATAGCGAGCAGCCTCTTTCTACGTCTCTTTATTCTGGCGACAAGCTTTCCAATAGGGCATCGCCTTTGCTTCCTATTTTGATGATCGCGTACTTTGCGGTTCTCTCGACCTCCAGACCGGTTCCTTCTGGGACAAAAAAGCTTTCGATCCCATACTCGATCCGTTGGTAGCCAACTGTCGTCCCGTTGATGATGACATCATCCGCCTGTTTTTCATACGGCTGATTCCACACACCATCTTGTTCGTAGAACCCGCTATATCCGTGTATCCCGTTTTCCTGTTTCCTCAGCACGATCCGAAGCTTCTTGCCAGCCTCGAAGTCCGTATCCGGCAAAGTAGCGATTGTATAAGACAGCTGTACATAATCCCCTTGCAGCAGGGAGCGCGGGTCTACTGGTGCCAGCTCAAGCTTTACTGTCATTCCGTTGGTCAGAATGGACTCGCTGCTCCATACCTGATAGCCGAGCAGCGCAAATTGCAGCAGAATTGTAGCACCAAGCAAGAGTCGTTTATGCCTTTGCAAAAAAAACGGTGTCTGTAGCGGCGCTTCTTCTTTCGAGCGACGTTCCAGCCAATAGCTGACTGCAAAAAACAACAAGCTAAGTAGTATCAGTGAGAGCGATTTGTGCAGCAAGCTCCAGAGGAAGTCGTAGTATTTCATCAGTAAAAAGGCGAACCAAAAGCCAAGGATGATGCCAAAATCAACTCGCCTGTTTTGATGCAGGGTACGGTAGAGCATATACGTGGTAAATCCGAAAAACACTAGATTAATCGCTACATTCATAGCAGGGCCGTACGAATTCGTCTCCGTCAGCGCTAAAAAGCTGAGTAGCGCATAAACCAAGGAGCTGTTTTGCAAAACGACTGGCAAACGCGGAAGGAAATACATCGCTAGCTGTGAGACAATCACAATTAGCAAAGCGAGCTCTTCGCGAACCGCATATTGATGACCCAGCTGAAAATACAGAACGAGCAGAAACGCCAGCTGAGTCAACAGCCTCGCAGGAATACTGGACAAAGTAAACCACGCATACAGAAGCACGGCCAGGAAAAAGATCCAGTAATAGCCCTCCAAAAAGATCGATGAGCCGGCTGCGAGGAGATATCCCATCGTAAGCAGCGTATACCTCACCGTTGCATTCATTCTGGAATAGAACAGGACCGGTGCAACAAAGCCGATCAAAGACAAGAAGAAGATAAAATTAACAACTGTTTCATCCTCCAAAATCAGGAACAGCAGCCCCGTCAACGAGATGGCTCCAATCAAGGAAGCAATCGTGGTGACCAGAACCGTAAACGCCTCCTGGAAAAACCGCACCCAACCACTCTGTTGATATGGCGAATCCTGACGCAGCCATTTGATACCAGCCACCGCTCCCCATACAAGTCCAGCCGCTACCAGCAAAGCAATCAGAAAGAAGCCCTCTGAGAAATGCCTCATCATAAACCAAAAGAAATTCGCCAGTAAAAACAGGGCCAAAAATGCAGACGTGGCAATTAACAAGCCACGATTCGGTACCCCTTTTAAAAAGGTGATAAATAAGCCTACCCCAAGCAGCATATATAAAAGCTCTGGAAACGGGCCGTATACATCCACAAAAGAAGAGGTAAACAGACTTACTTGAAAAACAAAAAAGGAAAGGTAGTAGATCGGACGCGATTGGAGTCTCCCTGTCGAGGTGAGCCAGAATAACGCGATATTCACGAGTGCAATCAGCCAGAAAACCATGAACCACCATTCATCCTCACGAGCCACATTGACAACAGAAGGGTCCAGAAAGAAGAAGACTGCCAAGTGTGCGAGAACGTAGCTAATCACGTAAAAGGGCTGATAACGGGTCCATATGGCAAAAAGCAGATTGGGGATGAACCAGACGACAAAAAGCATGTAGCTATCCGCGTGGGAATTGTATATTTGCCCAAGTAGGGCTACGCTCAGCCCAAATGCCAGCCCTCCGGCTACCAACAGCCAATTACTAATGAACGAATGGCGTTTTAATATGAATGCTCCCACATAGGAAAACAGATAAAAAAGAGCCAACACTGCAGCACTCACACCGATTTTTCCCCATCGATCGAGCGCAGGCCAATTCGAGGCAAAGAAGTAAAACAAGGCTGAAAGCAAAAGCGAAATGGCTAGGAAGTAACCCATACGCACTCCTCTTTGTTGCATCTGTTACCACATCCTTTCTTTTCGCTTTCATTTACCCCCATTATATCCTTTTTTTTCATGAAGGCAGTAGTCTAGAGATCTTCCTCTCGATTCTTTATATAGGCATAGCCCTTCGGCGTTAGTTGACAGCCCGCTCGCCCTATTTGTACGTTAACCAGTCCTTTTTGGCGGAGAGAATCGACCTGCTTACGAATCATGTTCTCTGTCAAAAGAACGCCTCTTTCTCTAGCCAGCTGCATGAGATGCTTCCGCCCTGTATGAAGCCCTCTCACTTTGGCTTCCAGAACGAGCTCCAAAAGAAGTCGCTCGACGTTCATCTCCACATATTCAGCGGGCACGAGCTTTTCATCTCGCTGATTCACCGCCTGTCTCGGCTGGGTCATCTTGTCGCTCGCGCTTGCTACCTGCACAACAGCTTCGCCAATGCTAAAGGGCAGGTCCTCGATTTGTAAGTCTCCATCGTTCATAATTGATAAATATTCAATCGTGTTCTCCAGCTCCCTGACGTTTCCGGGCCAATGGTACTGAGTAATGACGTCTATGATGGGCTCTGGCAATTCCGTGGGCATCTTCTTTTTCTTCAAAAAGTGCTGGGCCAAATAAGGGATATCCTCTTTGCGTTCCCGAAGCGGCGGTACCTCGATTTGCAATACTTTGAGCCGATAGTATAGATCTTCGCGGAATTTCTCTTCCCTTATCATCGTAGCCAGATTGCGATTGGTCGCTGCGATGACGCGAACATCGACCGGGAGCACCCTGGTTCCTCCTACTTTAATAATCTCTTTTTGCTGAACAACCCGAAGAAGTCTAGTTTGCAGATGGGGAGAAATATCGCCGATCTCGTCCAGAAAAATTGTTCCTCTATGAGCTTGTTCAAACAGGCCGGGCTTTCCTCCTTTTTTCGCACCAGTAAAGGCCCCATCTTCATACCCGAACAACTCCGATTCCAACAACGACTCAGGAAGCGCGCTGCAATTGACAGCTACAAAGGGAAAGTTGGCCCTGAGCGACGCATTGTGAAGAGAGTGAGCAAACAGCTCCTTGCCCGTTCCGTTTTCGCCCAGGATGAGCACACCCAAATCGTTTGGCGCCATACGCTGTGCGCGGCTGACCACCCGCTTCATGATCGGTGAATTCGTTACGATGTCTGAAAAGTGAAAGCGTGCCGTATGTCCATTCGTTCTGAGCTGGGTCCTGAGCTTTAGCTCCAATTCCTCGACTTCCTTGGCAATCTTGAGCGTAATGACACCTTCTGCCACATTCCCGCGACTCAAAATCTTCATATTATTAACCAGAATATTCTGGTTTCGAATCGTAATTAATTGATTTTGCATATCCACGTCTAAAAAGCTTGTATCAATCTGCATTTCTCTGCACACACCGCGTATATCCCGATTCGCTACGCGAGAAAACGGCAAGGCCAGAATTTCTTCCGCTACTTTGTTGAGAAAAGTAATCTTTCCTCGTTCGTCATACGTAACGACTCCGTCCTGAACCATGTTCAGCGTTTCCTCGAACAAGTTTTTTGTGTGAATCAAGCCATGCATGGTCGCTTGCAGACCTTGGCTACGCGAAACGATTTTTTTCGCGTATTCATTTAAGATGAGCGTCGTCTCATGATTGAGCAGGTGAAAGCGCATCAGCATCTCCACCATCGTACTAATATCGACGACCCTCTCTCCTACATCAATGACATGCTCGATATGAGCGGGGACAAAGCTGCGCTCGCCAGGCGTAATCGCGATCGCCGATTCTGGCTGTTCTGGAACGCCAGGGTAGCACGGCAGCAGATTGACATTTCTGAGCCCTAATTCATAGATCAACGAGATCGTCTCCACGGCAGAGTCGCGCTCATCATTGACAATCATATAATTTCCGTCGGGTAGGTTTTTGATTTTTTCCCACCCTGCTTTGGACAATGTTCGACCTATAATTTGTACATCTGTCCGTTTATTGATCACAGCAGGTGATGAGCGGGTAAAAATAATATGCGAACTGACCAATATCAAGTCGACATCAAGCGCCATACTCTCTTCATAGCGGCCCGCAGCCATCGGGATGAATGAAATATACGCGCCCCAAAGAGCCGTGAGCTGATCACAGATTCGTTGACTGGTTGTTTCATATCCGGCAATGATGGCAACTTTTACGATTGAAATGGGAAACACCCCCGTAAGCTGATCGCATCTATTCATTTTTATTTGAAGCAAAGAAAAAACTTCACATATTTTCATATATGAAGTAAAAGATACGATCCCATCATGCTCTTTTTTGCTGATGGTTCTATTTAGTTGTAACATAATTCTGTTTTCTTAAACATCCCTAAGTGTTGGAGGTACTTCTTTGTATCCCTTTGATTTTACCGCACCCATGATGATCCCGATCGCCATCCATACGAAACCAACCATGAACGTCCTGGCGTCAAAGCCGGACCAAACAAACACGATAATACTAAAGCCAATTGCCGGAAGTACGGCGTATTTCAAAAAGCCCTTGAAATCTCTTTGACGTTTTTTAATAAAGAAGTAAGCAAAAACGGTTATGTTCAAAAGCATAAAGGAAGTGAGCGCGCCAAAGTTTAACAGCTGCACGATCGCTTCGATTGAAACAGTAACCGCAACTACCAGTGTAACGATTCCGACAAAGATGGTCGCGTTGAACGGTGTCTTGTATTGCGGATGGATCTTGCCCAAGACCCCTGAAAACGGCAGCAGCTTGTCTCTGCTCATGGAATAAATAATACGGGAGATAGCGGATTGAATCGCGAGCGCGTTCGCGACACCTACTGCGAGAACGCCCACGATGATGAACGTATAGTAGAGCCAGTCTCCCCCAACCTCTCTTGCGATATCAAACATCGCCATGTCAGGGTCGAGATTCTCGTATTGTGGATGAGCCAGCGCCGCTACATAGGTCTGAACCACAAACAGCAGCCCGATAATTAATAGAGATGATACGGTAGCTCTTCCGACTGTTTTGACCGGATTTTTGACTTCCTCTGACAATGTACTGATGACGTCAAAGCCTAAAAATCCTAGAACCGCAATCGAGGTTGCCGTTGCGAGAAAGCCAAGGTCCATTTTGTCAGCCTGGAACAACGGCTCCAAAGAGAATCCGCCTGCGCCATGTCCATCGATAAAGACGTACTTTACGGCAAAAAAGATAAAGAGTGCGAGAATGATCAGCTCCATGGCAAGGAAGATCCGATTGGCAATCGCAGTCAGCGTGATTCCGCGAGCGATAATGAATGTATTGATGATCGTGAATATCAGAATAATTAAATAAATAGGGATGGATGGAATGATTCGGTTCAGCCACAATGCAGCAAAGCCTGTCAGCAGCGCCGGACACATGATGTAGTCGATCATGATCAGCCAGCCTGTCACAAAACCAACATGTGGATTCAAGCCACGCTGTACATAGGAGTAGACAGAGCCTGAAATGGGAAACTCTCTACTCATTGTATTGTAGCTTAGCGCGGTAAATACCATCGCAACAATCCCGATCATGTATACAAACGGAACCATCCCAAAGCTCGAACTTGCTACGAGTCCATACACCTCAATGGGCGCGATCGGCAGCATGGTGATTAAACCATAAATGATGAGGTCTTTTAATGTCAGTCCGCGATGCAGCTCCTGCTTATACCCAAACTTCTCGGTATCGTGGCCTGTTTCAGTGCTGCCCTTATTCAATTCTGCACTCGAAATACTTCCCATACGCCATTCCCACCTTATTTGAGATGTTCTGTGGTCAAAAGTGGAGCGGGTACTGACTGGCTTGCTGCCACCCGCTCACTCTGCCACTGTCTGTCAGTTCATTTCTTTTTTGCCTAGTCTACAGGGTCAACGCAACGTATTTGGACTCCAAATACTCATCCAAGCCGTGACGGCCGCCTTCTCTGCCCATACCGCTTTCCTTTACCCCGCCGAACGGAGCTTGGACATAGGCAAGCGAGGTTCCGTTTACGCCGATATTACCCGTCTCCAACTCCTGAATCACGCGATAGATGCGCGCTGCGTCTTTCGTGTAGAAATAGGCTGCCAGTCCATACGGCGTGTTGTTTGCACGCTTCAATACCTCTGCCTCATCCTTGAACGTGAGAATCGGTGCCACTGGTCCAAAAATCTCTTCCTGAGTGATGTTCATCTCAGGTGTTACTTGATCGAGCACAGTAGGCGCATAAAAGCTTCCTTTTTGATACACGCCTTCTTCTATGCGCTTGCCGCCTGTCAGCACTTTGGCACCTTTGGCAACCGCATCGTTGACCAATGCCTCTACCTTTTTGACAGCTCCCTGATCAATCAGCGGACCGACATCTGCGTCCGGCTGTGTGCCGATGTCTACCTTCAAACCACTGACCAGCTCTACGATTTTTTCAGCCAGCTGCTCGCGAATATCTTCATGAGCATAAATCAGGTTAATTCCGTTGCATACCTGCCCGCAGTTTTCAAACTTGTTGTCCACGATATCACGCGCAGCTTTGTCCAAATCGGCATCCGGGAAGACAATCACAGGTGAGTTGCCGCCAAGCTCCAGTCCGAGCTTTTTGACCGTTTTTGCTGCCTGCTCCATCAGCAGCTTGCCTACCTCTGTAGACCCTGTAAAGGAAACCTTGCGCACCCGTGAATCGTTCATTAATACCGTTCCAATCACGTTGGAGCTGCCCGTTACGAGATTTGCTACCCCTTTGGGCAGGTTCGTGTCCATCAGAAGCTCAAACAGCGCAACTGCGATGAGTGAAGTCGTGCTCGCCGGCTTCAAGATCGCTGTGCAGCCCGCTGCAAGTGCTGGCGCTACCTTGCGCATCAGCGTAGCAGCAGGAAAGTTCATCGGTGTAATCAGCCCGACAACACCGACTGGCTCGCGATAAATCAACAATTGCTGGCCTGGATTCGAAGCGGGAATGATTTCTCCGTATGCGCGCTTGGCCTCTTCGGCATACCAGCGAAGAATTTCAACCGATCCGCCGATTTCTCCCCTTGCCTCTTTCAGGGCTTTTCCTTGTTCCTGCGAGAGAAGCTGTGCCAATTCTTCTTTGTGCAAAAGAATTCGTTCTCCCCACGCTAGCAAATAGTCGCCCCTTTGTTTCGCGGTTAGGCGAGACCAGCTTGGGAGCGCCTGGCTTGCTGCATCCACCGCACCTGTGACCAATTCCTCGGTGAGACTGGGAACATGGCCGATCACCTCACCCGTTGCCGGATTGCGTACAGCAACGACCTGATCGGTTTCTATCTTTTTACCATTAATCCAGTTATGATTCCAACGGTTCAATTGATCGACAGCCATCTATTTCCCTCCTAAATAAATTCGAAGTACTTCTTTCTCTCCCAATCTGTTACAGCAGTCAAGAAGTCCTGAAGCTCGTTTTGCGCTGCCTGCAAATAGTGATCAAACACGTCTTTGCCAAGCAATTCTTTTACGCGTTCACTCTTTTCAAACAGGCGGATCGCATCAAACAGGTTGGTGGGTAGACGCGGAACGGGCTGATCTGCCGCATTTCCACTCACAGGCTGTGGAATATCGATCTTATTCTCAATTCCGTACATTCCTGATGCCATCATCGCGGTAAGCACCAAATAGTGGTTCGCATCTGCTCCGGGAATTCGGTTTTCAAAACGGCTGGACTTGCCTTTACCGTCGTAGCGGAAAGATGTACTGCGGTTATCTATCCCCCAACTGACCGTATTCGGTGCGCCAGAGCCAAAGCTGCTGAGTCGCTTGTAGGAATTGACGTAAGGGGCATACATCAGCATCATCTCAGGTGCCAGCTCCAGCATGCCGCCAAGGAAGTAGCGACCGAGCTGTGAAAGCCCGTACTCCATGGAAGGATCGTAGAAGATGTTATTTTTTTCTTCGGTATCCCACAGGCTGATATGGGTATGTCCGCTGCTGCCGGAATCATTGGCATCTTGTTTTGCCATGAAGGTCGCCATTAAATTATTCAGTGCCGCAATTTCCTTGATGCCATTTTTATAAATAGCCGTGCGGTCCGCCATCTCCAAAACCTCGGCATAGCGAACATTCAGCTCGATCTGACCATTTCCCCACTCCCCTTTGAGAGCTTCGATCGGTACTCCTACCGCCTCCAAATTACGAGTCAGCTGGCTGAGGAACCAGTCATCCACCGTCAGTCGATAGAGAGAATAGTCGATCGGATACTCAAACAGTGGCGTCAAATTGTTGTAGTTCTTTTCGCGCACGGAGGAAGACGTTTCCCGGAACACATAAAATTCGATCTCAGAAGCTGCCTTTGCCATGAACCCTTGTTCCCGCGCCTTGTTGATTTGCCTTTTCAGCATGTTGCGAGGTGCGATGGAAACATCCGAGCCATCTTTATTTTGCAAATCAGCTAGTACGAAAGCTGTTTTGCTTTGCCACGGATACGGACGAAGCGTCGACAGATCAGGCACCGTTTTCATGTCGTGTACGCCCGTATCCCAGTTGCAAAACTTGAAGCCACCGAAGTTCAAGCTGACATCCCAAGCCAGATTGAGCGCGCATGTGTGAATCCCGTCCTTTGCATCCTCAATAAAATAGGACGCCGGCACGCGCTTTCCAAACAGCTTGCCTTGCATGTCCACACCAGCAATGATGATCGTATCAATCTCACCTTGTGCTTCCAGTTCTTTCAGACGGTTCATGTCCAGCCTTGTCATATCTGATTCGCCCTCCAAATTTGTTTAGTGGATTGTCCATCCGCCATCGACAAACAGCGTCGCGCCTGTCACGTACTCTGACTCTGGCTTTGCCAGGAACAGAACGGCATTGGCGATATCATTAGGCGTTGCCACACGTCCTACCGGAACGCGATCAAGTACCCATGCTCGAATCTCCGGATTTTCCAGACCTTTTGCTGTGAACGGCGTTTCTACTACACCCGGAGCTACACTGTTAACCGTAATTCCATGCGCGGCGAGCTCAAGCGCGATCGCTTTGGTCAGCAAATTTAGACCGCCCTTGGAGGAATTGTAGTGTGGCTGACAATGACCGCTGCTAGATACGATGCGGTGAGCCTCTACGGACGTAATATTGATAATCCGTCCCCGCGTATTCGATTTGATCATTTCCTTGGCTGCCGCTTGCGAGCACAAGAATGGTGCTTTCAGATTCACGTCATGCACCAGATCCCACTCTTCCTCTTCAATCTCCAGGAAGGTGGAGAATTTGACGATTCCTGCGTTGTTGATCAAAATGTCGAGCTTTCCAAAATGCGCGATCGTTTGCGCAATCATGCCCTCGACTTCCGCTTTTTTCGTCACGTTTACTTTGACGACCAGCGCATTGTCACCATGTTCGGAGAGGGAAACAGTCTCGTTTGCTCCATCCACGTTAATGTCGGCAATCACCACTTTTGCCCCTTCAGCCAGAAATTGCAGGGCAATCGCCCGCCCATTACCCGAACCAGCACCTGTTACAATCACTACCTTGTCACGAAAACTCATGTCATTCACCCTTTGTTTTTGAATTTTTAGTCAATTCCCTCAAAATGTCTTTGTATACATATAAGGAATGGATATCGACATACTCATCCGGCCCGTGATGATTCGCACCAACTGGACCAAACTCAACAGCAGGTACCCCTTTTGCAGCATAAAAGCGTGTATCCGCTGATCCATCCTGCCCGAAGAGAATAACCTGATCTCCCGCGAGCTGGGTGGCAACTTCACATAATTTTCTTACAAATTGATCATCGCTTTTGGTCTCGACTGGTCTGCCCTGAAATTCAACCTTGATCTCGGCATCAGGCAGCAATGCTCTGATTTGATCCATAATCTCATCAGGATTTTGCCCTGGTAAATATCGAATATCGATCCCCATTGAACAAAAATCAGGCACCTGATTATATACTTTTCCAGCCTGTATTTTTGCTAAATTGATGGACGGCTGCTTGAAATACGTTGTGCTTTCCTGAAAAACGTCCATGGAAATGATCGATTGGTAATGCTCCATTGCTTTTAGAATGGCGTTTTTACCCAGCCACGGTCTGCTGCCATGTGCAGCTTTTCCTTTTACATCGACCTTTAGCTGTAGAATCCCTTTTGCGTGAACGCCTATCTTGAAATTCGTCGGCTCCCCGCAAATGACCAAATCCCCAAGTATTCCTTGCTGGACCAAAAAGCCGCTTCCCAGCTCACCACCAGTCTCTTCGTCTGGCACCAATGCCAAAATCACTTTGCAATCAGGAGGATTCTTGACCAATTCAGCCATCAGCACCATCATCGAGGCCACTGCTCCCAGCATGTCGTAGCTGCCTCTGCCATACAGTCGCCCATCCGCTGTTCTTGGTGCAAACAGCTCCGGCTGCCCCGGCACAACATCCAGATGTCCGTTCAGGATGAGCGTAGATTCCCCTTCACCTACAGTCGCCACCACACTTTTTAATCCCTGATTCACATAAACGTCGACGCCTAGTCCATGGCTGCGCAACCAGTCGCAGCAATAATCGGCACTTTGATTGACCCGTTCTGCACTTGTAGCCTCAAATTGAATCAATCTACTGGCTAACGCTTCGATGGATTCCTCAAAATAATGACCATGCTCGTTTTTCATCTCTACTTTATCCAGTTGTCATTCCACCTCAGTTAAACGTAATTTGGTTTAATGGCAATACTGGACTTTGCAATCTGCATACCAACCCAAAATATCTGATTTTTCTACATTCACAATCAGGTGAATTGGGATTATCTACTTATTTAACCTAATTAGCCTATTTACCATCATTTTCTTGTACGTATTTTTTGTCGAAGAAAAAAGGACAGTGCAGTCAGATTTTCATCTAAATGCCCATCCTTTTCGATTTCTTGCATTTACGGTCTATTCTTTGCCTTTGATGTAAGCTTCCTCTTCTTTTTCGTCACGCGGCACTGGTACTTCTCCAATAACGGTGTAGAGTGATGCTGCCTCTTCTTTGCGCGGATTTTCTTTGATGTCCTCTACCTTTACGCTAACGATCTTTTGACCAAAGCGGATAGCAAGCTTGTCACCGATCTTTACGTTACTAGATGCTTTTGCCGGGCGATCGTTGATTTCCACTCGTGCCTTGTCGCATACCTCTTTTGCGAGCGTACGTCTTTTGATCAAACGAGATACTTTCAAATACTTATCCAGTCTCATGTATTATCCTCTCCCTTTCGCGTGGTGCTTGGCTTCCTCCCACCACTTGTCCATCTCCTGCAAATCCGTCTCTTCGAATGAACGGCCTGCTTCCTGGAGCTTTTGTTCGATATAGGAAAAACGCTTTTTAAATTTGTTGTTGGTTAACGCAAGTGCCTCTTCTGGGTCGAGCCCTAGGAAACGCGCCAGATTTACTACAGCAAACAACAGATCACCCAGCTCTCCCGCCCGCTCATCCTCGGATGCCTCTTGGAGCTCACGGTATTCCTCGTCTACCTTGGCGTATACATCGGCAATATTGTCCCAATCAAAGCCGACATGTGCTGCCTTCTTCTGAAGCTTGTACGCGTACATGAGTGCAGGCAGATCACGCGGGATGCCAGCCAGTTGTGACTGGGTCGTGACGTCGATTCCTTTTGCCGCTTTTTCCTGCGCCTTGATTTCCTGCCAATTCGCCAACGCCTCTTCGGAATCCTCTGCGCTTTTTTCACCGAATACATGCGGATGACGGCGAACCAGCTTTTCGTTCAAGGTAGCAATGACATCATCTACTGTAAAGTACCCTTCCTCGGCGGCCATTTGGGAATGCAGCATGATCTGCATCAACAGATCACCCAGCTCCTCGCACATCGCATCGGGGTCTTCGTCATCGATTGTCTCCAGCACTTCATACGTCTCTTCGATCAAGTTTTTGCGAATACTCTGATGCGTCTGTTCCCGATCCCACGGACAACCGTCTGGACTGCGCAAAATCGCAACGATATCTTTCAAGTGAGAAAACTGACGGTACAGTGCACTCTCATCTTTTGCAGGGGGGACGTAGACGAGAGACAAATTGCCAAAGTGACCCTGTCGATCCAGCTCGTACAATGGGACAGTCTCTATGCGCTCCTCACCTTTTACCCCCACCGCTGTCGCAACGGTCACTGGGTACTCATCCGGAAGCACGTCCATCAAGGTTAGCTTTACATCCGATGCAATAAACGCGTCATACACCTGGGCGATAATCGTATGTAAGCAAGGAGAGATCTGATGCGCAACCAATGCCGTACCATCGAGCAAGGAGAAGCCTTCGATCGGGTCAATTTTCAAACGAGCGAACAGAGGATCAATAAAGCTCTGTCCTCCGCCAATTTCGATTTCTACACCTCTTGCCGGACCATTATCCAGCAAAAGCTGAACCGTGCGCTCTGCCACGAGAGGATGGCCCGGGACCGCATATACGATCCCGTCTTCTTGTGCAGCTTTCGTCAACAGTCGTTCCACAATCTCCGCATACACTTCGGCAAAAGCATCATGCTGTTCATACACTGCATCAAATGACTCATAAGTTACGCCCTCCGCTACTAATTGCGTAACGACCGGATGCTCCTGTGTTCGCAGATACAGATGAGATGCCTGCTTGAGCGTGCGGTAAATCCCGTATGGAAGCTGATCGAGATCACCAGCACCCAAGCCTACTACCGTAAGCGTGTTTTTCGCTGTTCCCACTGGCCTTGCCTCCTTACCTGTTACGTTCGTCTATGGTCTTTCCTTAGGAAGAAATTGAAACTTGGTTAAAAGCGCTGCAATACGCTTGCCTTTTGGTAAAAAGTGAATGTCAGCTCTCGTTAGGCCACCAGTTTTGAGAAGCGCCAGCAAATAGACGACAGCACCAGCCCCGACCGCGATCAGGCCAACAATGGTTTGGAACAGTCGCTCCGAGGTGATGACTTTACCGAACAGAGCACTCGCTCCCCATTCTACAACCAGCACCACGACTGACATCATGATGACCGAGATGAATGGCCTCAGAGCTGTTTGACGCAGACCGATTCGAGCTCCGGTATATTTTTTCACCGCAAGCACATTGAGGCCCATGGCAACCAGATACGCGAGAACCGTGGACAATGCTGCACCCGCAATTCCCCAAAAAGGAACGAGCACTAGATTGAGGACAAGCTTTACAACTACCCCGATAAACAAATTGCGCGCAGGTCGCATCACCCGGCCCATTCCTTGCAAAATTCCCGCACTCGCAATACTGAGCGTCGCAAAAATAATCGTGAACGACTGGATCGCAAGTGCCTGTGTTCCTTTATCATCTCCATAGAGCATCACGTTGATTGGCTCAGCCAGCAGCGCGAGGCCAAAGGATGCTGGGAGACCTAGCAAAAAGGTAAGACGAATGGCAACCTCTGCCCGGTTGGCAATCAGCTTGTTTTGCCGCTGCGCCGCCGCTTCACTAATAGCTGGGACCAATGCCAATGAAAGCGAAGTGGCAAAGAACGTTCCAAACTGAATGAGCGGCTGCCCGCGGTCAAACGCACCTTTTGCCAGCTTGGCCAAATCTTCATGCATACCGCTCCACTGGAGCATGTTCACGACCGTCACCGAGTCTACCAGAGGAATGAGCGGCAGAACCAATGCCCCCATACAGATTGGCAGCGCATAATACAACAAGCTCTGTAGCACTTGCCGATTCGTCCACGCACTTACACCTGACGACTGTACTTGCGTCGAAGCAATCGGAAGCAGGTTATGCTTGTCCTTTTTCCAATACCACAGCAATACGAGAACAGCAGCCACCCCACCAGGGAATGCCGCAAATACTGCACCTGTTCCCGCCAAATAAGCATCCTGATACACACTCATTGCCCAAACCGCGGACAATAAAATAAAAACAACGCGAATTAACTGCTCAGCTACCTGTGAAACACCTGTAGGCATCATATTCTGGTGTCCCTGAAAATAACCTCGTAAAATAGCTGCCATCGGAACTAACGGTAACGACCAAGCGACCGCGCGAAGCGGTGTAGTCAAATGCTGATCGCCCATAAACGTGGCAATTAGAGGGGCTCCTGTATACAACAGGAGAAAGAAAAAGAAGCCGAGGATCACGAGCGAAATACTGGCTACGCGAAATGCCCTGCGCGCGCCAATTACATCGCCGACTGCCACACGCTCCGAGACGATTTTGGAGATGGCAATCGGAAAGCCTGCGGTCGCCAAAATCAGGAGGGTGGTATATAGAGGGTACACTTGCATGTATACGTACAGACCGATGTCACCGGCAATATTTTGGTACGGAATGCGGTATACTGCGCCCAACAGTTTGGAGACAAGACCGGCAACCCCGAGAATCGCGGCGCCTTTCACAAATTGTACAGATGCCTTTTCTTGACCCATGTGCGTGAAATTTCTCCTCTCCAACCAGAAACTTCGTCCATTATACCATTAGAAAACTTGGCTTTGCCAAGCCTATTGGCGCAGGCAGGGCCTTAGTAGCACTTATACTATCATCCTTATAATTTTTATAGTCTGATAGTACATGGAAAAGGCAACAAGAAAAACAGCCCCGACTGAATTGCACCCCAATTGTTAGACACACCTAACAGTTGGAGGTGCAGTTTTTTTGTCTAAGTTTACTGCAAAAGATAAATTATCAGCAGTTCTTCGCTATTTGTATGGTAAAGAGACTCATGCTGCT